>NZ_DJJN01000012.1:0-178494 GCF_002434165.1 Pantoea sp. UBA6567
TTTTCGCGGCTTCGCCTAAACCAAGGTTTGCGAGAAACGCCGGGACGTTCGCGATATCGCTGCCGTTCTTGCTGATGTCCATCTTTCCGGCGAGTGCTGTGGTCATCGTAGTGGCAAAGTTCGGATCGTTGCCGAGCGCCGCCGCCAGCTCGTTCAGCGTGTCCAGCGCCGCTGGTGAGGACGCTACCAGCGCAGAAATGGCTGATTTCACAAACGCCGTGGTCGCCAGCTGCGTGTTATTCACAGACTGCGCCGCCGTCGGTGCGGTTGGCGTGCCGGTCAGCGCCGGACTGGCCAGCGGTGCCTTCAGCGCCAGCGCATTAGCGATGGTGGTGGCAAAGTTCGGATCGTTATTGATGGCCGCCGCCAGTTCTTTGAACGTGTCCAGCGTGCCCGGCGCGCCGGAGGTCAGCACCTGAAGCGCCGCCACCACAAACGCGGTGCTGGCAATCTGCTGCGAGTTATTGCCCGCTGCCGCCGTTGGCGTTTTCGGCGTGCCGGTGAGCGTCGGGCTTTCCTTTGGCGCGTACTGCGTGTGCGGGTCGGCGGCGGCGAGGTGCTTCGCCATCAGGTCGTCCACGGACACCTTCAGCTCCAGCACTTTGTCATCAACGTATTTACGGGTCGCCAGCACCACCGCCGGGTCGATTTTCAGCGTGATGGTGTCGGTGCTGCTGGTAATCAGCACCATGCGCACGGTCTGCGTGCGCCCGCTGCCCTCGGCCAGCTGCGGCTTGTAGCTCTCCGGGCAGTTGCCGACGGCAATCAGCGCGCCCGTGTCATCGAACAGGCCCACCTCACGGATCCACCACCCGCCCTCGGTTTCCGGGATAACCTGCTCGGCAATAATCTGGCTGCTGTTCTGCGGGTCGATGTACAACATATTCAGGTCAGCGCGGCGCTTCTCCGCAATCAGCTTCGTCTGCTGCGCGCTCGGCGTGGGCAGCACGCCGCCGCCGTCGCCCACGGCCATCTGCGTGATTTTCAGCGGCACGCCGAGGGCGGCAGCGCTGGCAAGCTTTGCCGCGCCGATGTCCGTCAGCAGGGTGTAAAATTTTGCGCTCATGGGTTCACTCTCACTGTGTCAATAATGTGCAGCGCCCCGCCGTCGTACGCGGTGCCGCCGGAAATAATGGTTTCGTTGATGTAGGGATAAACCGTGATTTCTTCGCCGATGTAGGTGCCTGCGCCGACAAAATACGGGCCGCTGGTCTGCAGGTTGATGGACATCCCGATCAGATGGCGGCTGCACGGCTTGGCGTCGCTGATAAGCCGCTCCAGCTCCTGATAGGTTTCCTCCGTAATCCCCTCGTCCTGGACGCCGATGTCCAGGCGAAACGTGCCGGGCGCGTCCCCGTTCTTCCACCACTCAATCACGCGGATCAGAAATCCGAACGGCTCAACCACGCGCCGGATCGCGCTGATGGTCCCCTTGTGCTGATGGATGTAAAACGCGTCCTTCACCACCTTGCGCTTCACACTTTCCGCCCAGCTTTCGTCCCAGCGGTCCACCGAAAACGCCCAGGCAAGATAGGGAAGAAATGTCACCGGGCAGGTGTCCGGGTTCCACAGGTCGCGCAGCGGCACGTTCAGGCCGGAAATTCCACTGCACGCCTGCGCCAGACGGCGCTCAAGCGCGGATGAACCAGGCGGTAAGAGGCTGTTACTCATGCCATCACCCCGTCATCCGCCACGCTGATGTCCGTGGCGGTGCAGTTGCCCGCCTGCGTGCGGTCCATGATGATGTCCTCTGCCGGTTCGGTGATATCCACCCAGTCCACACCGGCCACGCGCAGCACCGCCCCGTAAGACTCGCGGCGCACGCTGCGGCCCAGCTTTTTTTGCTCGGTGAGGTAGGCAGCCAGCCGTGCGTTTGCCGCCTCCAGACAGGGCGCGGCGGCCACGCCGTCAAACAGGTGCAGCTTCGCCTGCACGCGATAGTCGTTAATGTTTGCTGCCTGCACGGTCACGCGGTCCGCCACCGGGCGCACGCTGTCGTCATTCAGCGCTTTGTCCACTGTACTCAGTAAATCAGCGGGCGCCGCGCCGTTGCCCTCGCGGCTCAGCACGGTGATGAGCACCGTGGCCGGTGACGGGCTGATGGCGGACACGTCCTGCACCCGTCCGTCCGCGCTGCGGGCGTGAAACTCGTAGGCCGCCGTCGGACCGGCAACCGATAATCCCTCAAACGCCTCCGGCACGCGCACGCGAAGCGCGTCGTCGGATTCCATCACCGCGTCCACCGGCGGCACGGCGTCCGGGGTGGCCGGGGTGACGGTCAGGCGCTGCACGTTGTTGCGCGCGGCCAGCTGGTCGAGGTCGCTGCCGCGCGCATAAGCCACCATGATCGCCTGCGCCGCCTCGTTGATGCGCTGGCACAGCAGGATTTCGCGGTACACGCTTTCCTGTAAGCACTTCACCGCCGGGTCGGACTCCAGCGCCAGCACGCGGCGCATGGCGGCCTGCTCGTCCGCCGGATAGAGCGCAATCAGCGCTTCCTTGCGCTCGGCAAGCAGCGTTTCAAAATCCGGCACCTCGATCACTTCCGGTGCGGGCAACTGCGAAAGATCAATTACTGCCACTGTTCACCCCCGTTGAAACGGACATTGCGAGCGGCGAACCGTCGGCGCGCTGGCCGGTCAGCTCAACCACCATGGAGCCATCAAAGGCGCTGGTAATATTCAAAGAGCTGAGGCGGATACGCGGCTCCCATCGGCTCAGCGCGGTATAGGCCGCCGCCATCACCTGAAGGCGCACAACGTCGTTCTGCGGCTGGTCAATCAGCACCGACAGCAGCGAACCGTATTCACGCCGTCCGATGCGGCTGCCTTCCGGCGTGATCAGAATGTCGCGTACACTCTGGCGGATGTGCTCGGTGTCGGTGATGGCTTCGCCGGTGTCGCGGTTCATGCCGAGATACATCATTGCGGGCCTCCGGATGTGTCGCCGCCAGACTTCACGCCGCCGTGTTTATGCTTATCGACTACCACGCCGTTAGAACTCATATCCCCGCCGCCCTGCGTCACGTCGCCGTTCATCACGGTCTGGCTGTTAATCTGCGTCCGGCTGGCGTCAACGCCCAGCTGGTCGGTGATCAGCTGAATCCCCTCGGCGGCCTCAATGCGCACGCTTTTGATATTTTTAATCAGCAGCTGGCCGGTGTCCGGCTCGTACTGGAACCAGCCGCCGTCGTTGAACACGGTGGTGCTGCCGTTCTCTGAATAATCGGGCGGCGGGAATGCATCGGAATAAATAGCGGGCAGCGCAAACGCGGTTTCGAGATTTCCGCCGAGGCTCAGCAGCACAACCTGCTCGCCGATAGACGGTTGCCACCATGTGCGGGTATTCCCGGCGCGCAACGTGAGCCAGTTAATCCAGTTGGTTTCAAGGTCGCCCGTTTTCACCCGGCACTGCCATTTACCCGCATCCACCTCGGACACGATGCCGGTGCGGATCAGGTTGGTGATAAGGCGCATAATTTCGGTGAGTTTGTCGTTCATGGTCTGAGAGTGTCACTTAGAAAGGGGCCGGGCATCTCTCCGGCGTTGTCTGAGGGATGGCACAAAGAACTACTCGGCCAGCCAGCGCAGCAGCGTTTCCTGCACCGAGCTTTCCACTTCGTTATTGATGCCCAGGAGGGGTCGCTCCGCATACTTCACTTCGGTGCCTCTCCGGTTCACCCTGTCACGCAGCCCGTAGTGATGAACACGGACCAGCTTCTGCACGCCCGGAACAAAAGCAACTTCAGCCATGTTTGCGTTTGCCTGCGCCTTGAGATATTTGGCCGTTTTAAGCTTCGCAAACATCTTGCGGCGAATGCGGCCCGGCTTGGTTCGGGCACTGACGCGTCGCGGCTCCCATGCGGTTCCGTCCGGGCTGCGCTGCAGCGTAATGTTGCCCTGCTGAATGCGTCGCACGTCGCGCGCCACCTCGCGCAGCATCTTTGTTCTGGCTGCGGGTTCCAGCTGCGCCAGTAACGCATTCAGCCAGGCATCAATCTCGTGTAGTTCAGCCATGATTACTTGCCCAAAACTCGTCTGGCGCTTCCGGCTCCGGCACGGCCTCAACCGACATCACGCCGTCCACTTCCTTCACGATCACACGCTCCGTCAGCTTCAGGTTCATGCTGATGTCGCAGCGGTCATTGCCGAGAATGTCAGCCTCAAAGGTGAAAAGCCGCTCCCGCTCGCTGGCGTTCTGCAGGGCGTCCGGCTGGTTGACGCCGAGCCAGAATAAAACGGGCGCCATCAGCAGATTCTGGTCGCCGGTGAAGTCCGTCACCACCACGTTCAGGGTGTAGCGGTACTCCCACGAAATCGACGCGGCGGAGGTGGCAACTACCGCGCCGTTATCAACGAACAGGTGAAGGCGGTCCGGGTTGTCGGCCACGTAGGGCACGGCTTTATTCAGGGCGTTTCGCAAGGACTGCGGCTTGTTCATCGTCTTTATCCTGACAGCTGATGATGGTGTCTACCTTATCGGCGCAGGCCGCCCATGCGGCCTCGGTGTCATCCAGCTGCGCCAGCAGGTCGCCGTTACGGCGCGGTGCGGCTTCGTCCAGGCGGCACGGGGTGATTCGCGGACAGCCACTCACGGTAAGACTGACCTCCGGTGAGGGCCGGACGCTGGCGCAGGCGGATAACAGGATCAGGCAAAGGGGCATCAGCCCAGCGGCGAAGCTCTTCATTTTCACGTTTAAGTTCCTCAATGGTGCGCTGCCGGTCACGCAGCAGCGTGCCGTTCTGCTCGGCGGCGGCGTATAGCTGCGTCTGCGCCCGGCTGCTGGTCTGCGTCAGAATATTTAGAGCAATCAGCTGGCCGTTTTTCTGCGACAGCTTTTTACCCTGCGCGGCTAAATCCTTCACCTGCGCGTCAATTTTGTTATGGGCGGTGCTTAGCCGCCACGATTGCACGCCAAGGGCGGCAATCAGAACAAGCACCACCGCCGCAAGCGCGCGCATCATGCTGTTGCCTGCTCCGTCAGCTGAGCGCGCAGCAGGTTAAAGACAACTACCGCCAGCGCGTAACAGACCAGCGTGATAATCCAGCCGGAAAAAGCCAGCGACATAACGATCAGCAGCTTCACCACCCAGCCGAAGACTTTGCTGATAAGGGGCAGCTCGCCGGGAACGAAAAATTTACTCAGTGCCTTTTTTAGCTTCTGCCGCACGTCGCCCTCAGAAATCAGTACAAGTACGGCCAGCCCTGACAGCGCTGCCACCACGATATTCAGTAGCCATACAACGCCGACAACCAGAGACACGGCGGCGCTGTTCGGGTGAAAAAGCGCTGCCAGCAGCAGCACCACAAAAATAACGTTTATCACCCGGTTCAGTTTTGTATTTTTCATCGTTTCAGACTCCTTTAAGGCACCATGCCAGCTCACGTTTTCGCCGGTTATCCAGCCCCTGATTAAATACGCCTTTCACGTACACCCAGCGCGGTAGCTGATAGCACGCATCGCGCCAGCGCTCCTGTTTAATAAGTGCCACCATGGTCGAGCCGCAGGCGTTGCCGGTGCCAACGTTAAACGCCAGCGACACCAGCGCGTCGTAAATCGGCTGCGGCATGGAAACCGCAGCGCAGCGCGCCAGTGCCGCCTCAACGCGTAAAACATTGGTGATGAAGTTGCCCGCCGCCTGCCGCTCGGTGATGGTCCGGCCAGGCACCACGCCGACGGTGTTACCAATGCCGTCGGTCCACTTGCCCGCGTCGCACAGGTACGGCTTCAGGCGGCAACCCTCATAATCGGCGATAAGTTTCAGCCCCTCGACGGAGGTGTGCAGCTGCGGGAACCCCGGCAGCGTCGCGGCGATAGCCAGCACCGCGGCAACGGTGCAACGCTTAACGATTTGCAGATTCATATTCCTCCCGCGTGATGCGCCCGGCGGCCAGCAGCTGATAGGTTTTGCGCTTGTAATACCAGCTGATGATTGCCATCAGCAGGCCGATTAACACCCCGGCCACGGTTGAAACATCCTTTAGCGACAGGTCGCCCAGCCACGCCATTGCCAGCGCGATGAACCAGACGATCCCGGTGCTGATTTTTTCCCACATGATTCAGTCCCAAAGCTGGACGGCCTGCACGGTGGCCGCCGCCGTCACGTCCGGCAGCTCCACCTCCAGCCCGTGCGGTAAAAGGGGGCCGTGCTCCGCCAGCCCCGGATTTGCCTGCAAAACCTGCTCCGTCATGCCCTGCGTGCGCCCGTAGTGACGCCAGCAGATTTCGTCCACCGTGTCGCCCTGCTGCGCGCGCACTTTCATCAGATAAGCTCAACTGTGCAGTGCGGCGCGTTCTGAACGCGGCTGACGGCCCAGCGCGCGTCGCGCCACAGGTCGCCGGTGCCGTTTTCCAGCTCTTCCCCGCGCTTTGTTGCGGCGGCGGTGGCGTCATAGTCCTGATAGCGCTCGTTCAGCACCGCGCGCGCCCAGCACCACACCGCATTTTCATAGTGATGGAGTCGCACGCTGCGCCCGGCCAGCTCTTCCGCTGGCACATTCGCCAGGCTGTTATAGCCGCGCAGCTCCTGCCGTTCGCGCCACGGGTATAGCTCCGCGTTGACCTCCGCCATCGCGGTGAGCACCACCTGCTTCAGGCGCTGCGGCGTCACGGTGCCGTCAACGCGCATGACGCTGCGAAACGTCGCCAGATCGATGTCCGGCCAGAATGAGTTGTTGGGGATAATTTCCGGCGTTCCCGTCGCCTTTTCCGGCGCTACAAACTGCATGCCTTATTTCTCCTGAATAGGTGGGCGGTGGACGGGGTTTTGATGCGGCGCTGCCTGTCGCCACCCCGTGCCGCCCCGCGCGTGGGCACGTCCGGTTATCAGCTGGCGTTGCGGATTTTCCGCTCCAGCTGCTCAATGTCTTTTTTCACCCCGCAGCGCTCGTCGAGCTGCATGGCCTGCTGCAGATGGTTCAGCGCGGCAACCGGCTGTCCTTCACGCAGCACCCAGCCGAGCGACTTGTGCAGGCGCGCGCGTGACTGATCGGGCATGTCCAGTTCGCCGATCACGTCGAGCGTCTGCATCAGCAGGCCGGGGTCAAAGTCGGTTTTTGCCACGATGGCGTTTTTAGCGGCGTCGGCCATTTCTTCGGCCAGCAGTGTCTGCACGTTGCGGTTAAAGCCCTGCGGCATCGACCAGCCGTGGCGGATGGCGTGGCGGCCAATGGCGAGCGCACCGGCATAATCACCGGCATCCACGCGCCAGAGCATCACGTACATCAGCACGTCATCCTGCTGCGCGCCGTCGGTGGCCAGTACGCCGTCCACCCAGGGCACGTATTTCGGCAGGACTTCCACCTTGATTTCGGCCTTCTTCACGGTGGACTGAATGCCCTTGAGGCGGCGGCGGTCCTCGCCGAGCTGCATCAGCATCAGCTCGTAGCCGCTGGCGTGGCGAACACTGCCGCCCTGACGGGCGGCCTGTTCAGCCTGGACGCGCTGGCGGTGCTGCCGTGCGGGACTCAGGCTCATGACTTACGCTCCCGCGCCAGCGGTGAAATCACCAATAGTGATGTTTTCAACCAGCGCAGCGCAGCGGTAATCCTCAACCACATACGCCTCATTGACCGATTCAAAGTTTTCGATGCGGTCACGTTTCGGGTTGTCGATGATCGAGCGACGGCGGGACTCTTCCTGCCAGTAAATAGACAGGTTATCCAGGCGGGTGATCAGCACGGCGTTGGCCGGAAAGTACGGCGCACGCACCGCCTGCAGGCCGCCCATACGTTTCTGGCTGATGATGAGATCGGCGGCCAGCTTGTTGGTGTTGTCCTGCTCGTTGTTAACCAGCGGGAAATACTTATCCGCCAGTAGTTCACGCCCGCAGATCACCACCAGTTCGTCGTCGTCCTGGAAAATCGGGTCAATCAGCTCGTTGACCGCGTCCATTACCAGCGCGTCGAGGTTGGCATAAACGCCACCCTTGCCCACCTTCACCGGATCAGCGGTGGTTTCGCCGTCTTTGGTCACGCTGCCCAGCACGTTGTCCGGCGCATCTTCGCGCACCTTCTGCAGCCAGCCCTTATTAACATCCTGCAGCAGCGGGTTGGCGGTGCGATTGGAGGTTTTGGCGCGCTCTGTGCCGTTGAAGCCGATCATGATGCGGTCCAGCGCCTGACGCTTCACGATGGCGTCACGGATGCGCGTCTGGAAGTCCTGGAACTTCGCCCACAGGTCCAGCTTCGCGTAGGTGATCGCCGTATCAAAGTTGGTCTGCTCGCATTTGTACTCAATGTCCGACATCGCGGTGGGATCGGACGGCTCGCGGTCTTTAGCGGTGGTGTCGGTGGTGCCTGCGATGGTACTGCCGACGCCTAGGCCCAGCAGCTGGCCGGACTGGTCGGTGACGCCAATGACGTTAACCAGCGTCAGAAATGCGGTGGACTGCTGGATGGTATCTTCCAGCGTCTGCGCTACAGACGGCTCAACGCTGAATTTGCCGGACAGCTCGGCCTGTTCGACCTTATAGACTCGCGCCAGCTGCACCAGAAAGGCGTTGAAGGCAAAGCGGGTAAGTTTTTTCATGGGATATGCTGCTCCTTTAGCAGTTGGTCAGGTGTTCGGCTGGCGCATTGCCACCCGGTGCGCGCTGGCGGAAATCGGCGCGACTGTCTTCACGGCCCAGCTGCTCTTTCAGTTCGGCAAAGTCCGCCTTCTGCTCTTTCAGGTCGGTCAACTGCGTTTGCAGCTCGGTTTCCAGCTTGCTCAGGCGTTCCGCCTGCTCGCCCAGCGTCTTGTCGGTGCGGGTGCCGTAGTCCTGGTGCTCAGTGGCAATCAGCTCCACCGCCTTATGCACGTCTGAAAATCGTGCGTCGTCGGACTGCTGCTTTTTGCTGAACAGCGCGGTGACGCGGGCAAACAACGCGGGCTTGTCCTCCACTACTTCCAGCTCGATCACGGTCTCGGTGGCAGCGGTGAACAGGTTTTCCGGGTGCTGCTTGCGCTTTGCCAGCGGGTTGTGTTGCGCGCTGGCGCTGAAGGCCAGCATCTCGGTGCCGAGGCTTGCCGGGTCGTCGGTAGCAGCCAGGCCAACCAGATAGGCTTTGCCGGTGTCGGCAAACTTGGTGCTGACTTCCATGGAGGTGAACAGCTTCTGGCCTTTTTTTACCAGCTCCACGAGGGATTCCGTCGGCAGGATGTCGGCATACAGCGCCAGCTTTCCGGCCAGCGGACCGTCGATGATTTCCTCCGTCCCTAGCGCGCTCACCGTGCCGTAGCGGTTGAAGGTGCTGTCCGGCGAGTACGATTTCAGGTGCTCCAGATTGATGGTTGCCGTGTAAACCGCTGGGTTGTAGGCGGCGGCCATCTGTACCAGCCATTCGCGGGAAATTTCGCGTCCGTCCGTGGTGGCACCTTCCACCCCGATCCGAAAACGTTTTGCAGTTACTGTCATGAGCCAGGCTCCGTTGAGATAAAACGCTTAGAAGCCTTATGTTTGCGGTTCAGAGGGGTGTGAAACAACGCGCGCACGTTGTGCGGCCAGCCACACAATGAGAGACGGCGGAAAAGGGACCGGCGGGGCCGTATTTTGGGGCCATGACAACGACACTCGCCCCCGAAGACCTCGATCCCCGCAGGCAGGCCATGCTGCTGTACTTTCAGGGATACCGCATCGCCCGCATTGCTGAAATGCTGGGAGAGAAACCCGCAACCGTTCACAGCTGGAAGAAGCGCGACAAGTGGGGCAACTACGGCCCGCTTGACCAGATGCAGCTGACCACCGCCGCGCGCTACTGCCAGCTGATCATGAAGGAGACAAAAGAAGGGAGAGACTTTAAGGAGATTGACCTGCTGGCGCGCCAGTCAGAGCGGCACGCCCGCATCGGCAAGTTCAGCAACGGCGGCAACGAGGCAGATCTCAATCCGAACGTAGCCAACCGCAACAGCGGACCGCGCAAGCCGCCGGAAAAGAACGTGTTTACCGACGAGCAGGTGGAGAAGCTGCAGGAGATTTTCCACGGCTCCATGTTCGGCTACCAGCGCCAGTGGTGGGACGCGGGCAACAAGCACCGCATCCGCAACGTGCTGAAGTCGCGCCAGATTGGTGCCACCTACTACTTTGCCCGCGAGGCGCTGCTGGATGCGCTGACCACCGGGCGCAACCAGATTTTCCTGTCAGCCAGTAAGGCGCAGGCCCACGTCTTCAAGCAGTACATCATTGAGTTCGCCAAAGAGGTGGACGTTGAGCTGAAAGGCGACCCGATGACGCTCAGCAACGGGGCGTGCCTTTACTTCCTCGGCACCAACGCCCGCACCGCGCAGAGCTACCACGGCAACCTGTACCTGGATGAATACTTCTGGATCCCGAAATTCCAGGAGCTGCGCAAGGTAGCGTCCGGCATGGCGCTGCACAAAAAGTGGCGCCAGACCTACTTTTCCACCCCGTCCAGCCTGACGCACAGCGCCTATCCGTTCTGGTCCGGCGGCCTGTTCAACCGGGGCCGCGCCAAGGCGGACCGTGTGGACATCGACCTGTCGCACATGAACCTGTCGCCGGGCCGCTTCTGCGATGACGGCCAGTTCCGCCAGATTGTCACCGTTGAGGACGCCGTGCGCGGCGGCTGTAACCTGTTTGACCTCGACCAGTTGCGCCTAGAATACAGCCCGCCGGAATACCAGAACCTGCTGATGTGCGAATTCGTGGACGATCTGGCGTCCGTTTTCCCGCTGCAGCTGCTGCAAAAATGCATGGTGGACAGCTGGGAGGTGTGGGCAGATTTCGAAGCGCTGGCGCTGCGGCCGTTCGGCTGGCGCGAAGTGTGGATCGGTTACGACCCGGCAAAGGGTACGCAGAACGGCGACAGCGCCGGGTGCGTGGTGATCGCCCCGCCTGCCGTGCCGGGCGGCAAGTTCCGTATTCTGGAGCGCCATCAGTGGCGCGGCATGGACTTTCGCGCGCAGGCCGAGTCCATCAAAAAGCTGACGCAGCAGTACAACGTGACCTATATCGGCATCGACTCCACCGGCGTCGGCCTCGGCGTGTACGAGAACGTGAAGATGTTTTTCCCGGCGGTGAAAGAGTTCGTTTATAACCCGAACGTCAAAAACGCCCTGGTGCTGAAGGCGTTTGACATCATCAGCAGCGGGCGTCTGGAGTTCGATGCCGGGCACCTCGACATCGCACAGTCATTTATGGCAATCCGCCGCGCGACCACGGCCAGCGGCAACCGCCCGACCTACGAAGCCAGCCGCAGCGAAGAAGCGAGCCACGCCGATCTGGCGTGGGCGACCATGCACGCGCTGGCAAACGAACCGTTACAGGGCGAAGCCGCCCACACCGGCAACATTATGGAGATTTTTTAAATGAGCAAACGCAGGAACCGTACGCGCACGCAGCCCGTGCAGCAGCAACAGATGACAGGCGGCCCGGCGGCAGAAGCGTTCACCTTTGGCGACCCCGTGCCGGTGCTGGACCGCCGCGAGCTGCTGGACTACGTGGAATGCGTGGTGATGGATAAATGGTATGAGCCGCCGGTGAGCTTTGACGGGCTGGCGCGCACGTTCCGCGCCGCCGTGCATCACAGCTCGCCGATCAACGTGAAGCGCAACATTCTGACCAGCACCTTCATTCCGCATCCACTGCTGAGCCAGCAGGCGTTTAGCCGCTTCGTGCAGGACTATCTGGTGTTTGGTAATGCCTATCTGGAAAAGCGCACCAACAGGCTCGGCGGCGTGCTGGCACTTGAGCCGGCACTGGCTAAATTCACGCGACGCGGCACCGATTTAGACACCTACTGGTTCGTGCAGTACGGCATGAACACGCAGCCTTATGAGTTCACCAAAGGCAGCGTGTTTCACCTGATGGAGCCGGATTTAAATCAGGAGGTTTACGGCCTGCCGGAATACCTTTCGGCGATCCCGTCCACCCTGCTAAACGAGTCGGCAACGCTGTTCCGCCGCAAATACTACCTGAACGGCAGCCACGCCGGTTTCATCATGTACATGACCGACGCCGCTCAGAATCAGGAAGACGTGAACAATATCCGCCAGGCAATGAAAAGCGCCAAGGGGCCGGGGAACTTCCGCAACCTGTTTATGTACTCGCCTAACGGGAAGAAGGACGGGATTCAGATCATCCCGCTGTCAGAAGTGGCGGCTAAAGATGAGTTCCTGAACATCAAGAACGTGAGCCGTGACGACATGATGGCCGCGCACCGCGTGCCACCGCAGATGATGGGCATCATTCCTAATAATACCGGCGGCTTTGGCGATGTTGAAAAGGCCAGCCGCGTGTTTGTGCGCAATGAGTTAATTCCACTTCAAAAAAGATTTGAGGAAATTAACAACTGGCTAGAAGAGGATATCGTAAGATTTATGCCTTATCAGCTGGATAACGATTAGAAATCAAAAGGCCGCTATTAAATGCGGCTTTTAATCGTGATAATCGGAAGGATCTCTAAATGGCTCAACCTCACCGAAATCAGCAACACTTAATAAGCCATCAACTTCACAGTCTGCAATTTCTATCTCACCCAAATCGAAATCGCTTCCTAAATCATACTGAATAGTAAATACCAAAGTGGCAGTTTCAACTATGTCTTGCTCACAATGATTCCCCCCCATCCCCACATACTCTCTATCAACAGAATCGAACTGATAAAAATCAAACGAAGCTTGGACATAATAGGTTATTTCAACTGAAGTACTAAAGGTAACAATCTCCTCATCACTATCAATGAGATCAATTTCACCATCAAATTCCACACATTTTATTTCAGCATATGCTTCGTCATTTTCATATTGCAGATAAGAATTAGCTTCTGCTTCAATATTAAATTGCCCATATTTTCTAGTAACCTCGTCAAATAGCCTGCTGTGTAACTTTCCATCTTCGCCATCTTTTAAATCTTTCTTCACTAAATCTCTAAGAGCAAACGGAGCTGTGTCTTTTTGAAAGAACGTCAATGCTTGTGGAAGTTCTTCAATGTAGTCAATGTAGTCAGAATCGTCACAGAAAGCCTTCCAACCTCCATCACGTGCAACAGCCAACACAGACATCGTATTGTCTTTAGCCCATTCTTCCGCTGTTAAAAGTATCGCAGCATCAGGAAACTCGTGCTTTTTATTGCTCTTATTTTCAAAAGGTGGATTTGTGCAAAAGTAACGATCAAAAAGCTCTTTTATTGGAGCGTAATCTTCTGTAGCTAAGACATTTATACCGCACTTATCAATAAAATCATCCATTCTTTTTTTTGCAAGGGATGAAATAAGTTCTTCGTTCAGAAGCGAGCTTCTGTGTGCATTTAAATCACTACCATCAAAAAATAAATGTTCCATTGCATCTTGCAGAGAACTTTCTAATTGTGTTCTAGCTTTGTGTATAGATTCGTTAAGATGCGAAATAATCTCCCTTTGAATTATATCCGTCATAATAAACTCTATATCACTCTCTTTGAATTGTGAGAGAGTTTTTAAAACACCAAGCTCGAATTTATATTTATAGTTTTTATAAACAGAAGTATCGATTAGTAATGCATCATACTTTTTATCAGTCATCAAATTTCCTTTGCATAAAGAATGCATGTATCAATCACTTAGTAGTAAAAATTACTTAAACATGGGTCCAATGATTAATCAATACAGCAGCCGCACAAATTTCAAGTACCGCGACATACCTCAAGCAGTGATCAGCAATTATCATCGCTAATAGCGCTAGCGCGCGCTCGTACCCCCGCCACGCCTGCGCGCTTTACGATGTGGTTTTCATGCACCTGCAAGACATAAACAAAAGCCCACCAGAACTGGCGGGCCGGAGCAGAAATGATCCTTTTGGGATCATGCGATTTCATGCAGCATAGTCATGCATGCTACTTAGAATCTGATTTTGGAGTTTTGAAAAGACCACTAACAACAAATCCGACCAGCCCAATGATGCTGACTGTACAAGTGCCCAGCAATGCCAAAATGACTTCAGTAGGCGGATCGCCCTCATGCTTTGCAACGTAAATAAAAATGATTAGGGCAACAAAAGCACACCATTTTTCCATGAAACCAAACGTTTTATCCGCCATATCTCGACGTAGCGAATTATCGGTTTGCTTACCATCGGCTTCTGCATGTTTTATAGCTGCTGAAGCATTTGCCTCTATAAGCTTCAGCCTTGAATCAATATTTGATAGCCATGTATTTTGCAGCTCATCTTCATCACTGGTTTCGAGCGGCTCTGAAGCACTGCAATCATCACCTTGCTTAGGAGGGCCTTGAACGGCAGGTGGAGGTTCGGGCAAAGCGCCTAACGGAGGAAGGTTAGCAATCTCAACTACGCCACTTACCGCCTGTTCTGTAGCTTTAGTTTCTTCTTGTAACTTCGTTGCTTCAGAATCAGACATAAAAAAATCCCGTTTGTTAAACGGGATTAATCTTAAATTCGCTTAGAGTCCTATGCAAGTAGGATCTTTAGACATCAACCTTTTGTAATAATCACTAATAACACCGTCGGATATAATGCTTTGGCCGCTAGTGTAGGTTTGATGCCACGGAGTCCCCTCACGATGAGTAAACTCAGATAATACTTCGCCACTATAACGGCCATAAGTGTCATAGACCGCTTTTACCACCTGGTTAGCATAAACATCTAATGCAGGGTCGGGCTTAAAGTAACCATAATCAGGTACTTTGTTAGTAATTGGCGATGAGCGATAGCGCTTGAGAGCATGATAAAGAGAAGGGGTTACTGGTCCGTAACGCCAAGCACTAACTGGCTCTTGCAGCAAACCAGTCCCTCGGTGCCCCAACGAAATACCATGCGCAATGTAGGTTAGTTTTTGAGCTTGCATTGGAGTAATTGGGCTGCCTTGCGACAGAGCAAGCTCAATAAATTTATTAGCGATTTGTTCAGAGCTAAACATTTTCCCCTCCCTTAAAGTGCTCACACTTTTATGCAATCAACATAACCAAGCTAACTTAACCGATCTTAACCGTCAATCAAAAGCGGGCGGCATTATAGAGATTAATTTTACGACATTCAATAGAATGTTTTAATTGAAATGTCAACAGACTAAATCTATCCAAATCATTGATAAATAATAATTTAAAACATCATATTAGAAGAGCGGGTAGCACTTGCAGCTAACGCCTCGCAGTGCTCGTTGTTCAACCTTGCTTCCGTCAAAATCAAGATTTTGACGCCCGCAACGTTTACTTAATGCATCCAGCTGTCATCTTCCCAGACGTTTTGCAGTAAAACATGCAGGCGGCGCTTGTCTTCATCGAGATTGAATCCCAGCATTTCAATGTTTGCATAACTACCCTGGCGAACCCGCACAATGGTTTCAGGGAATAGCGCGAGAACTCGCCTGCTGACTTCATCTTGAAAAGCACTCAAAATTGATTGGCTTAGCTTTTGATTCTTATCGAGCATGATTTCAATTCGCATCGCAGCAACCTCAAGGATTATTTATCAAGTGGCACAGCCGAAAATACGACTGAAAATTGTTTATTAGCCATCGTGGTGTTACTCGCGATCTCAGCGATAAGACTAAGCGCAATCTCCCTGTCTCGTTCTTTGCAAATCCCTTCACTAGTTAGCCGAGCAATCAACTCGACACGCTCAAGCATTACCCGCTCTTGTAAATCGTTATCCACGCGCCCTCCCCATCAAAATCACTGTACATCTATACAGTAGCATAGCATTCAGATTAAGCGGAAGAAAAATGTGGTAGTTGACAGGGGTTTTTATCTTCATGATATGACAAGGCTTTATCTGCATTAACCCAGCGGCTAACAACCACCTAAAATCACTTAAATTTGCCTAACAAAATTCTCCGCTTAGTTAACCTTAGCCCATTAATGAGCGTTTTTTGCTCTAACCGAATCAGCCAATCGGTTAAATCTGGCTAATACTCCAGTGCTGCCAGCTTCATTTTTTGGCCTTAACAAGTCGCCATAAGCAGAGCTGCGGATAATTTTTCCTGCGATTTCAGTTTGCGTGCCGCCAATTAGACGTACAGCCAATCCGCGGCTAATTGATTCGCCGCATAAATCTTTCACCTGACTGATTACGTTGTCGCAAGCAGCCTCAACCTTGTCTGATCTCCTTAACTTAAGGTGTCGCTTTTTAGGTTGATCCGCCCTTATTCGAGCCAGAAGTTGCCGACGCTCTTTGGCACTCAGGCTTTTGATGTCGATTATTTTGAAACTTTCCGGTGGGTTCGAATCCTCAGATCTCAAAGCCCCCGTACAGTTATTGACAGAACTCCGAGAGGACGCGGACGCGTCCAAAAATTCAAAGGCCAAATCAAGGTCAACATCTAGAGCTGAAAGCGGCTTCGGCGCGCTTTCAAAGACGGCATCAAGCGAGCGCTTTGGAACAATTTTCCAATGTGCCAGGCGAGTTAAAATTGGCGTATCTGCCCCAACCTCGGTAGCAAAGACGCCCTTAATGCGCACGGTTTCTTCGCCATACTCATTAACTTCTTCGCCTGGCTGATACCAGGTGCGCACCGCCAGATCGTCACGGCGTACAAACGGCCCACCCTGCGCGTTTACGTAACCAGCCCAATCTCCGACGTCCGCTGCATCATGCGCAGCTGCAAATTCAACGCTTAGACCATGTGCGGTTTCGCTGTCGGCCATACGGCGCAGCTCGCGATAAACCGTCACCGGCGCGCCGCCCACAAACTGGAACTGGCGGATGTGCCAGCGTGCAGCCCATGCGGAAACTGCCGACGCAGTCTCTTTCAGCTCTTTACCGCTTTCATCGTCCAACTCGCCATCGAGAGCGTAGCCGTCGATGTTCTTTGAAATATATTTAGCCACGTACCCGGTGGCGCTGCCTTTCTCCGGGTCGATAGCTTCCGCATGAAAGCGTGCTTTGCGTGCTTTATCGGTTGTCAGCTCGCCGCAGTCTTCCTGATATGCGTAATCGCGGATTATCTGCCGTACCTGATCCACATTCTCAGGACGCATAAACATCAGCATGTGCCAGTGGGGTGTGCCGTCGTGATGTGGCTCGGCAACACGGATGCCGAATATGCGAATTTCTTCGCGGTGTAATTTGGCGCGGATTTTTTGCCAGACGCTGCATAGATAGCGTTGCGTGTCAGCCGGGCTTGCACCGTTCCATTTGCGGTTGCGATGGCCGGTCTTAATTGTTGCGTGATAGCGTGACGGAGCGGTCAGCGTGTAGAACTCACCGACAAACCCCATTTCATTGCAGATATTTTCAAAGCCACGGATGCGCGTCATAAGCTCGCAACGACGGATAGCAGGGTTAGCAACGCTTCCGTCGTATTTGTCGATCAGGCTGATGCGGTTGCCTTCTTCATCTTCCAGCTCAAGCGACTTTAGAAATTCACGCGTGCGGCGCTTTTGCTCGCGCCATTCAGCAATGTTCATGCTGCTGGCGTAAGGGGTATGTTTCTTACTGACGTTTGCCAGCGCGATCTGCAAATGTTCACGCCATGAAGCAGCAACGCGGCGCAACTTACTTTTCCACCACTTTTCAGTTTGCATGCGCCGGATCGCCGGGGTTACTTCTTCCGGGTCAAATAATCTGGAAGTAACCTTTTCCCACAGCGGTGGCGTTTGGTTGAATTCGCGCGTGATGGTGGCGGCGGTCATGTAAAGACGGTGCGTGTATTTGTAATCCGATTCATCACAAACCACAGCATGTGCCTGCACTGTTTCAGCCAGGATGAAATTAGCCAGATCACCGGCCAGCAAATCAATATCTGCTCTCGCCATATTGGGTAAGCGGTTGAAGCGGCGCATTAACTCCCATACCGTGCCGCCAACTCTTGCTGCTCCGATATCTTTCGGTGCATTGTTAGTAAGCAGATTAATTGTGCCGGCGTTCATTTCACCGAGGCGATACTGCGCACTGACAACTTCAACGCGTGGCAATGTGCGCTCTACGAAAGTCTTCGTAAAGTACGCATTGGCACGGGCTATACCCTGTGATTTTTCAAGCTCACTTATGCGGCGCTTGACGTCGAGTTGTACCAGTGTCGGCTGCTGGTCGAGTAGTTCCTGCGCACGCACTAAAGCCGCAATCATTTGATTGCGGCTGTGCATTTCCTCATAGGTGGGATAAGGGCTGGCGATGGCTTCCCGTGGTGCATTCCACGGGTAAGCATATGGTTCACTGGAGATCACGACCTATCCCGCGCTAACAGTTCAACGCTCAGCATTACATAGCCCGGAAGCCACTCGTTTATATCTGTTATGTGCGTTACGACTACATGAACCTCTAAGCCGGTGAACTTCCCGGTCTTAGGCTGATATTCTTTGAGAATTAAAGAGTCGCCGACAGAATAATCACGGTCATTTTTCCGCAGCTCTGCCCGCTTCATTCCACTAATTACATCCTGATAATGCTCAGGCCAGATTTTCAAAAAATGAAATGTAGTCATGCTGCTACCCCATTACTTACTAAGTCTGGCTTACGCACGGCAATGATTTCTGAAGCGCGCTTTTTATCACCTGCTTTGACGCCAACCGAACGAGCTACAGTGATTTTTGTAATGTCGAATGCGCGATAAATACTGCGAGTAAAAAGCGTGTCGCTGTTAGACAGAATTACCGGGTTACGCTCGGAAATGCCCAGCAGATAACAGGCCAGCGAGTGCTGCTCATCTTCATCAAAGCCGCCAGTGTGATATTCGGTGAATGTGCCGTGATATGGCGGATCGCAATAAACAACATCACCAGATTTCACCTTGCTCAGCGTTTCCTGATAACCAGCGCAAATGAACGTCGCGCGCTGCGCCTTCTCAGCAAACATTTCGATTTCGTAGAGTGGGTAATAAGGTTTTGCGTAATGTCCGAATGGAACATTAAATTCGCCCTTAAGGTTGTAGCGGCAAATTCCACGATAACCGTGGCGGTTCAAATACAGGAAGTTCGCCGCACGCTCCAGCAGGGGCATAGATACATTTTCATTAAAATCCTTACGTACGCGGTAATAACTTTCTTCTGTGGTGTTTTGGCTGAATAATGCCATCGCTACCACGATAAACGGGCTAGTATGCTCTTTAATCTGCCGGTACATGTTGATGAGGTCGGGATTAATATCAGCGACCAGATATTCCGGGTAATCGGTATTCATCATAACCGCGCATGAACCAGCGAACGGCTCAACAAGGCGATTACCTGCAGGAAGGTGAGCCGACAAATCAGCCATTACACGGACTTTACTTCCCGGCCATTTCAGAATGGTGTTCATAATGCCGCCCCTTTGTAATGCGTGCTTTTCAGCTCGCTGATTTCTTTGCAGGTAACGCAGAAAGAAACGCCCGGCAGCGCACGGCGGCGCGCCTCCGGTATCTCTTCGCCGCATGAAAGACAGAAAAATTCACTTGCCCCTGATGGGCGATGAATAGCGTTTGCCACGTTACGCGCCAGCTCTTCCTGTACACGTTGCTGCACCAGATCCATTGAGTCGGCCATTAGTGCAACTCCTGTGCTTGGTGTTGAATTTTTACGGACTCCTCGCGCAGCAACTCAGCGGCTTCTACATGATTCAGTTCACCGCTACTGATTTTCCAGGCGAGAACATTCAACCTTGATGCCATTAACTCGGCCCGGTTACGTCGCTCATCCAAACGTACGTCGCGAAGCATTACATCGAGAGGTTGCTCATAGAATTCATTAATTTCTTTGGTTTTATTCAGTTCCATATACTTTCCTTATTGAAGGCAAAAGAATGCCCGGCGGGTTTACGCCATTAATTTTTTAAGCCTTATTTACTCAGGTAAAAAACAGTCAGCAGTTGAAAACTGGCGGGGTAATATCCGTCCCCAGCGTGCAACTTTATTCATTGCAATGATTATTAACTCACGGCGGCGCTCATCGAAATATTCAAAAGGCTTTCCGATTTCCTCGGGTTTAAATGTCCTCGGATTCTCACGATTAGCCAGAGTCATTACACAGAACTTAAACTCATCATTTTGATGATTAAAATAACGCAGTGCCGGGTTTGCGTTGTTATCACGCATCTGACGCCACCTTTTGCGAAATTCATCAAACGTCATTGGCTGAATTTTATCAACACGCGCGCCCATCAAATGAATTTTGGAAAAACTGGCGGGTTCGTGTTGCTTTGGTACTTCCCATAAAACTCGCGTCATATTAACCACCGAAAATTTTACGCAGACGGTTTATTAAACCGGTGCGCTTAGTTGTCAGATCGCGTAATAAAAGTTTTTGGTCAGCGCATGGATGCCAGCGCTTGCCGTTCTCGCCCATAATCCAACCATTGCCATATGACATTGATGGGCTTTGGCGCTTGAGGTGGGCTGCAAATGAAATCATCGCGCGCCCCTCAGTTCAAACCAACTGAAGCGCTTAGGCCGCTGATTGCATCAACGGTAGACGCCAAAGTGGGGTTGGAATGAATGCGGCTCTGCACTGCAATTGCGGCCAGCATCAGGCAGCGAATGCCAGTATTGGCCGCTTCGACAACGCCACGGCAGCAGGTGGCTGTGATTTTCTCAGCGCTTGCCGCTTTAGCTGCCAACATGCCAACCTCGGCAGTTGCTTTCAGAACGTATGCTGAATACTTCTCGTCTGCTACTTCATTCACCGGCACACATGGAAGACATTGCAGTTGTGCTAACGCTCCATCTATCAATGTCGCGTCTTCTGTCAGATCAGTCAGCAGAAGCATTTCGGCCACACTAAGTTGATGCACTTGATCGGGATTTAACTTATTACGCAAAGTCTGAACTTTCATATCGGCTTGCTGAGCCAGCTCTGTCATGTTGTGCGTAAGAGCGAACTTGCGGCAGGCTTCGTCAAAGTGGCTATGGGTGGAAACCTTAAAATCAAACATGATTAGTCCTTGTCTAATATCTAAGATTTATTACGCATTAAGCGAAATATCACATTCGCTCAGCGCTTGAATCGTTAGTGCGGCCATGTTGATTTCGATTAAGCCTTTTTTCTGAGTCCCCTTAGGCTTGATGGGCAACTTTCCGTATTCAATCAGGTTCTTAGCTGTTTCATACTTTGTGCCAGTGCGTCGGCAATATTCTTCAAGCGGGAGATAAGGCTCAGGGATGACGATTGTAATGCTAGGTCGCATGATGCAAACTCCATTAGGTTTACCGATAGGTCAATATCGGTCAATGTAGGTCAATATGTTCACTTAAGCTAACGAGATGGAGACTATACCTCCATAAATGGAGAGTCAAGCTACATGAGTTCACATCTAAATTTTTCTTTCCCGTCTTCAAGCGCTGAAGCCCTCGATAGGGTTGTCGAAGCATACGGATTCAACTTAAAAGTTGAACTCGCGGAACACCTTGGCATAGCTTCCAGCAGCCTGTCTTCGCGCTATAAACGCGAGGTTTTTCCGGCTGATATCGTTCTACAGTGCTCCATAGAAACCGGCGCCAACATTGAATGGTTAATTTCAGGAAAAGGTGAGAGCTTTGGAAAAAGCGCACCGATGGGCAGCAGCATAGATAGACTAAAGCTAATTGATGGCCGACTTGAGGATGCAGGCAGTCTAATTTTTGATTCTTCTTTGCTTAATGATGATGTGGCTAGCGACCAAAATTTGGTTAGTGTTAAAGATAAAGACGTGAACTACATAGTTGCGCGTGGATTGGATGAGATTCAGGACGGGCACTGGTTAGTGGAGATCGAAGGAAAAGCCGGTTTTCGCTCCCTTACGCGAATCCCTATTAGAAAATTACGCGTAGGCTCAGGTGAAACAAGCTTTGAATGCGGAATTGATGACATCAAAGCAATTGGTAAAGTCGTTCTGACAATAAGTTGATATGACGGTACGAAAACTCCCCACAGGCCAATGGGTCGCTGATTTCTACTCTGTTAACCGGAGTGATGGAAAGGAAGGAAAGCGAGTCCGAAAAAAATTCGCCACCAAAGGCGAAGCTTTGGCATTTGAAAATTACACTCTTCAAACGATAGAGGACTCACCTTGGCTCGGTGATGGAAAAGATCGCCGCCGCTTAGCTGATTTGGTTCATTTGTGGTTTGACCGACACGGCATCACATTGTCTGATGGTGAAAAGCGCAAAAGCACTATGCTATGGGCTGCCGAGTGTATGGGCTCTCCTCTAGCTACAGAATTCAGTGCGCCACTATTTACTGCTTACAGAGCAAAGCGCCTTAAAGGGGAGTTTGCTCGTACTAAGCGTATTGCTCAAGTCTCTCCTCGTACCATGAATCTTGAACACGCCTACTTTCTGGCCGTTTTTAATGAGCTTAAAAGGCTGGGTGAATGGTCTCCACCCAACCCACTCGAAAACGTGCGCCAGTTTCGTATTGATGAAAGTGAGATGTCTTATCTGACTGATGAGCAGATAGATCGACTATTGGAAGAATGCCGAAACAGTAGCGCTAAAGATTTAGAAGTGATTGTGAAAGTGTGTCTATCTACCGGTGCGCGTTGGGGTGAGGCTGAGACTCTGAAACGCTCGCAGATCACGCCGGGTAAAATTACCTTTATTAAAACCAAAGGTAAACGTAACAGAACCATACCCGTTGATGCAGCCCTGCTTGAACAGTTACCAAAGAAAACAGGCGCAATTTTCACACCATGTTACTACGCTTTCCGAAATGCTCTGGAGCGCGCTGAAATTGAATTACCTCCCGGACAACTGACGCATGTTTTACGCCATACCTTCGCCAGTCACTTTATGATGAATGGTGGCAACATTCTCGTGCTGCAAAAAATCCTCGGACACACCGACATAAAAATGACAATGCGTTACGCACATTTCGCTCCGAACCACTTGGAAGAGGCGATCAACTTGAACCCATTAAAGTGTCGCAAAAGTGTCGCATGAAGTTAGGAATATTGCCCGATATTGCCTGATATTGATTTTGTAACCCTTTGATTATTATCTAAGTCATTGATTATCGGTTGGCTGTTATGGTTCTCATAATCGCTTGGTCGCTGGTTCAAACCCAGCAGGGGCCACCAAATTTAATGATGAAAATCATGCAGTTAAGCCACCTTTCAGGGTGGCTTTTTTGTTTCCTGATTTTAGAGTGGCGGCAAAATGGCGATGGCAGGAGTCAATGCCATATCAGAACTTCCCCACTTAATGCGAGAAAAGACGATCCAGCGATTGAATTACTGTTGTGAAAATCTTTATGGCATGCTGTAAAGATTGTTCTCACCCAGGCTCTCTGTACCAGTCAGATTTATCACATCACCCGGAGAAGCACCGGACGAAATCGATAAAAATAACGATGAGCGCAGCGCTCACTGCCAGTGCAGCATGTCGGGGTAGATCAGTCGGGATCATTGTCATTCACTCGCTGATAATAAGCAGATCGTCGGTTTTATTTAAGATCCGCTCTCCTGTGCCGCTGAGCCTCTCAATGCGGCTGCCCTGCGAAGGCGAATCATGTCGTATCGCGCCTGCAGTTCACTGATTGCCCGTTTAAACTGCGCCTCCCCGGCCGGAGAGGCAGAATCTTCATAGCGGCGCAGCCACTCTTCAGCGGGGATATGCAGGCTGAATGCCTGTTGTGTGGAAAATATTGCTGACTTCAGCTCGCTGACGGTCAGGTAACGCCCCCGTTTCTCATCAAGCGCATTCAGCTTTTCACTGAGCAGGCTGAGTTTTTCCATCCCCTGCTGCCAGGCACCTGCCGCTTCCGGCGAGGCTGTCATCGCCTCTCTCCTGGCGAGCGCGTCCATCAGCAGCCGGCGCGTTAACTCTTCAGCCGGCCAGATCGAGCCGGCCAGCAGCGCAACGTCGGCGCCGTAGCTTCCTGTCCTGCCAATCCCGGCGGCATCAAGCCGTTCAGACTGTGTTTTGATCGTGTTGATCCACTCTGCTGCGTTGATACGCCGATCCTGCCGGATGCCTGCCCGCTGCTCTTCCGTCAGCGAATGAGGAAGCGCGGGTACGGCAGCAGAGAGCATACGCGTATTTTCACCGGGCTGGCGGGCATAAAGCCAGCCGCCTGTGCCTGTTGCAACAACCACCAGCATAGCGGCCATGCCGGCGATAAAAGGCCTGATATAACGCCCTGATGATGTCTGTTCAGGCTCTGATTCGGGATGAATGATAAAGGTCGGAGGCGTTGCCGTTGCCGGATCCGGGCCGGAAAGCGGCTCGCGCGGGCGGCTTCTGCGTGCGGTCGCCATGTCGCTTTGGCCCGGTGACGTCTCCGCGTTTTCGGCTGCTGTTCTGACTTTATCGCACAGCTGGCGGATACCGCTCGCGGCGTTGAGGCCCGCCTGCGCCAGATGCTGCTCAATCAGATCCAGATATGTGGCGCACGCCTTCAGCGCGATCTGCGTATCAGGCTTCTCCGCCGGCCAGGTGCGTAACAGAAACTGCAGACGCTGAAAGTGCATTCTCAGGATCGCTATCCGGTCTGCAGGCTGGTGGGGCCAGAGCGTCTGCCAGCGTGAGCACATCAGTGCCTCCGTGACCCTGAGCCCCTCCTGCAGCCCCTTAGCGCCGTCAAGATGAGAAAGCGCCAGCGTAAACCAGCAAACAGACTGCAGATCTGCTCCAGCCTGTCCGAAAAGCCGGGTGCAGCTCTCCATCACCTGCAGCCAGTTAATATCGGGCCGGGCGGGATGGCTGAGCTTCTTGATTTCGTTTTGCAGACAAATAAATTCGGGATGCAGGCGAGGGTCTCCGCCGGTCATCAGCACGTGCGGTTTCTGAGATGAAAAGGTCATAGTTATCCGCAGACCTGCCGGAAGCAGGTCCGTTATCAGAGTGTTAGCGGGAAGGTAAAGGCGAAGCGCCAGGCCGGCGATCTTATCTGGCTGGTGGCTATGGCTTAACGCATCACGTTCTGCTGGCGCAGATGCCGCAGCAGTACCTTTCCTCCCGGCATAAAGTCAGTGCCATAGCGCACCATACCTACGACGTCCAGTCCGGCATCAATGGCATAACGCAGCTCACCGGGCTGCGTCTGTTCCAGCATCACCACATCAACCTGTTTCAGCCGGGGCTCATACTTCAGTAATACGTCAGAAAGAATATGTACCAGCTGATGTGCGGTGCCGGGCAGCCCCTGCAGGATGAGCGTCATATCCGGCAGGCCATAATCAGGCAGATGAGCCAGGGCGCCGGCGCGGGTGTTCAGAATGCGCTGCAGGTTATCCAGCACCGACAAAATCACCTGTTCCCGTTCGCTCACCGCATCCAGATCCAGGCCGCCGCTGAAATTGCCGTAAAGCATGTCGTAAAGTGAAGGCTGCATCAGAGTCTTTCCCCTTTTTCCGCTACCAGCGTCAGCGTGCCGTCACCCAGCTCAATCACCCTGGCTTTGTCCGGGTGGAGGTCTGCGCGGGTCAGCAGTATTCGCCACGTCTCATCCTGAGTATCTGGCGACAAAAACATTCCGGCCACCGCCACAAACTCGGTTCTCTCCTCCATGGGTACATCAATACTGACCGATTCGCCGGGACGCACCCGGATAGCCTTTTGCGCCAGCAGATCCGCTTTCAGAACCTGACTGTCAGCTGCTAACAGTGAAGGGTAGTCGGAGGCGTCAAAGGCCTGACGGTCGCTGAGTTGCCAGATGCGCACCACGGTTGAGAGCGCAGCGCCCTGCGCGTTGCGGTTGGCGCCTTCGCGGGCGCGGAAGTCGAGGTGCAGGGTGCGTATTTGTTTGTAAAAAAGAGATTTTGTGACGGACGCGGTGCCTTCGGATACTTTCTGCGTCAGGCCGCAGCCGCTGGCACTCAGCGCCAGCATCAGAGGAATAACTATTTTACCAGCGGTAGTCGCCCTGTTCATCTGTTTTAGTCCCTGAAGGTTGTTCCCGGACACGCTGATAACGCCCGAGCGGTATAGTGAGTAAATCGGGTTTATGCGAGGCGTTAAGGTTCCGCTGAGGCAGCACCGCGGTGCGGCCCAGCTGCTGTGCCGCTTCCCTCCGGCAGCTCAGCTGCGCATCCGGCAGCAGGGCGCGGTCAACGCACAGCTCCAGCCGTGCATCCAGCTTTGCTCCCAGATAGACGTGGAGCAGCGCCATCAGATCGCCGTGTAACTGTCCGCCGGGCAGCCAGCCGCGCATCTCCTCCGGGTTATCGGTGAGCAGTCGCAGTAGTACCTGTCCGTTAACGTCGGTGGCATGCGTTCCCATGACCGGACGACGCATCAGGCTGACCGGCTGTTGCGTGCTCAGACGTAAACGGCAGGACTGGGGAATACGACGCGGATCCCACGGCACTATCTGCGCGCGCGTATCCGGTGCCAGCAGCGCCACCAGCGAGGAGAGACCCTCTGCGGTCCGGCCAGGCAACATCATGACCGGCAGCAGCGCCAGAAAGCGCGAAACCGGCGTGGCGATGTTTTGCGCGCAGCCGTCTATTCCCAGGCCAGCCAGCCCCAGCAGGTACTGAGAGGTTTCATCGGTGCCGCCGGCGGCGAACGTGGCCGGATAGGTGTATTTGCGCCAGATACGATAAAACTGCGTAGTCAGCCGGTGACTGAAGATATCCAGAAAATCCTGCAGCGCCTCATGCCCTTCACGCTGCCGGGCGATATCGTCGAGATAGTGCGTCGGCAGCGGAGATGCCGTGCCATACAGCCCCATAAAATTGATGCGTACGGTTGGAGGAAGGTGCGGATACCCGGCGGTTTCAGCCGCGCGAATTTCGCCAGCCGGAAATCCCATGCCAGGGTGCGGCCTGAACCGTACCGGCTCGTGTCGCACCTGCCAGACGCTGCCCGGAACCGGCGCTTCAGGATCGCACCTCTCCAGCAGCTGGCAAAAACGGTAAAAATTTATATGGGAAAGCTGGTCGCCCAGCCGTGCTATCAGCCGGGCAGACGCTGACTGTGATTCTCTTTCCATCGGATACATTTTCCTTCAGGCCGGACTATCAGCGAAAGCTGAATGAACTGATTCATGTCCGCATACAGCGACAGAAAGCGGTTAAGCATTTCACCAAACAGGTGGATATCGCCGTCACCGGTAAAACCGCTGCTGTCGAGCGTCACTTCAACATCGAGACCGCGCAGCAGATAACCCGACTCAAACCGCTGCAGACGATGCTGCTGCACGTCAAGGATCGCCTCCAGCCTGCGGTTACAGCGTTCATCATCCTGCCAGTTATAGAGCGCCAGCGTGCCGCGCAGCACCTCTGCGCTGTTCATCATGTTGATAAAGCCAGAGCCGAGATGGCTGAGCACCCGCCAGTGAAAGCGGTCCTCAGCGGGTGGATAAGCAGGCAGCGTCGGGCGGGTGAGATTGCGCACCGTCACCGGCGTCTGCAGCACCTGTTCGCAGCGATCCAGCAGCGTGCTCTGCAGCGCGCGACGCGGAAGCTGGCCGTTGGTACCGGTGATGCGCAGCGAGAGCGTGTCGCGGGAAAGCAGATCGTCTTTCTCCCACTGCTGACCGCCGAGGATCAGCCAGGTGTCATGCAAGCCGGTGACGCCCCGGCGCACGCGGGTATGAAAGTAACGTTCCGGAGCAAGACGACGCATCATGCCGCCCCGGTGCCGGAAGCTGGTGAACGGAACATACTCAGCCGCACCGGTCAGTCCTGAACCGCTGACCGTATCCACCGAGTAAATTTCCGTGTGCCCATCCTGCAGGCGCTTTGCGCGCAGCAGATACTCGCTCTCCAGTCCGTTCACAATCAGCGGATCGGCTTCCAGTGCAAACAGGTTAATCACCGGCACGCAGTGCAGGCGCAGAGAGCTCTCTTTGACCGGTAGATCACTCTGCCACGGCTCGCTGAAGACCACCTCGATATCGACGTATGCCAGCCCGGGCAGAAGCGCGAGCGTCTCCAGCCCATTCAGATTCACAAAACGGAATTTCTCAGGAAAGGTGAAGTATTCCAGTAGCAGCTGATAGCCGCTGAAAGCGCTCTCCCCCTTTGGCCAGAGCCGGTCATCCTCGTCAAATCCGCCGGGGCTGAACCAGCCGTCAAAGGCCCTGCGCTCCGGCTGCCCCGCCTCGCGAATGTACAGCGCCGCCTGGCAGCGGGTCAGCCTCTGATGCAGTGCCGTCGCCACGGGCAGATCCTCTCCCAGCCACAGGCTCAGCTGGCGCAGGTCACACTGGCTCCAGTCCGCCTGCCCGCTGCTGGTCAGGCGCAGGCGCAGCACAGAGCGCCCATCCGGCTCAGTGCCCATAGCAACCCCGGTGACCGCCAGCGGGTTAAGCGTGACCGGCTTCGTGGTGCGATAGCGGCACACAGTATTTTTAGGCCCCACGGGACGGGAAAAGATCTCCAGTCCTGCCGGCGCCGTCTCTGCCATCTTCATTTTCGGCAGGTCCGGCGTCAGTGCCACCACTGCGAGCGATGGAATGGTACGCAGATAGTGCGGCCAGAGCATGCTGACCAGGCCTTCGGTCAGCTCCGGCAGGTCATCATCGATCTTCTGACGCAGCCGTCCTACCGAGAAGGCAAAACCCTCCAGCAGGCGCTCCACAAACGGATCCGGCGTTCCGGCACGATCCAGGTTGAGCATAGCAGCGCGGTCAGGGTGCGTTTCGGCAAACTCTTTTGCGGCGTCGCGCAGATAGCGCATTTCAATATCGTAATAGCGCAGCGTTAAGTCTTTCATATTCTGACGAGCCTCTCTTATTTGAACGCACCCAGACCAGTCATAAACAGGAAAAACGTCAGCGATATCGGGAAGAAAATAATGTCCGCTGCAGCCGCAACCGGGGTGATAATCACATTGGTCAGAATATTACCGGCATGAATATCGGTGACCTGTTTCCAGGTCCACAATTCAATTTTGTACTGACTGATGGTTTGACTTCGCTGAGCGCCTTTTAAATTGATGAGCTCTGCGTGATTGATGACGCCTTTTATTTCTTCCCTGCTGACAAACGTATTATCAAAATAATGAAAGCCTGTTGGCTGCATATTCTGTGTTTCAGTTAATGTCATCATTCCTTTGAACCATTTATATTTAAATTAAAGAAAGAGGTCAGACCCTATTAAGAAAAGAGTACTGACGCTCGCGCCGCATCGATAGTCACCAGCCCGGCCAGCAGCTGTTCCATGTCAGACTGCAGGCGGGCTTTATCTTTTTCACTCCGGCCTGCGCGGGCACGCAGTAACTTCAGCCGGCGGGACTTGACTTCAAATAACAGCGCTGGCTCCCACTCCGCCAGCGTCATACTCTCTGCGCCAGCATCGAGCGCGCCCAGCAGCTGCAGTGCCAGTTCCTGCCGACCAGACTGCTCAGCAATCCGTGCCATCAGCAGGCGAAGGAGCCATTGCTGGCGCGGAGAGTGGATACCGGGTCGCTGCTGCAGCCAGGTCAGCGCAGCGGCAATGCCCTCTCTGTCTGCCAGCTCAGTCGCCTCGCTCTCCAGCAACAGCACCTCATCTTCCGGCACGCTCGCCGCAGCGGCGGGATCGGGTCCGAACGCACTCTCCGTTATCATGACCTGCTGCCGGATCCAGCTCAGCGTCACCTCATCCGCAAACGGCATGCCGTCGCTGAAGGCCAGCGTTTCCAGTCCGCGCAGGCGGGAGAGCAGCCCTTTCAGATCGTCCTGCACAATAGCCGCAAACTCCGCATGTCCCGATCGCAGCTGCGCCTGGTGCTGATACCACTGCAGGTCAAGCCAGAAGTGGTTTGTTCCCCGACTGAACAGACTGTCCGCCTGCTCAGCCAGCTCGGCCCAGCTCTGCTGAAGCCAGAGGCGTTTAAGCAGCGCGCGCTGGTCAGATTTTGGTGGCGTCACACAACTGTTGCCGTTACCTGACAGCAGCGGCAGCTGACTGAGCGTGTCATAGCGGAGGGTTTTCATCAGCCGGTGTGCGGCCAGCGCGCCATTTGGCTGCTCGCGCAGATAAGCTGCCAGCGTTCGCGCCTGTTCCATCAGCTCCCGCCCGGAGCTGATGGCAGCCAGCGCTGGCGCAGCTGAGGCTGAAGACGCGTCTGGTTGCAGGCTGTCTGCTGCCGTCAGCGGCACTATCGCATCAGGACCACCGGCGTTAAGCAGCCGGGACTCCAGCGCGCTGTAAAGCCCTGCGGAATGGGTGCCGCCCTGCGCCCTGCAGATGTCATCAATAGCCAGCAGCGCCGCCACGGTGCGCTGCGCCGTGGCGGTCGTCACCTCCGGATAGAGCGTCAGCGTATCCAGCACGCGCGCGCTGGATATAAAATTCAGCGCCGCCTCGCGACTGCGCGTCCGCTGCGGATGCAGGTTGTCACCAAAGCGCTGCAGCAGGCCCGCCAGTAAGGCAAGTCCCTCAGCAAACCCCTCTTCGCCATCCTGCTGCAGGCGGGCCACGCAGTACCAGACCGCTACGCGGATATCTTTCGCTTCCGAAGTCAGTATCTGCTCCGCCAGCGAACAGATCAGTGCCATATCCGTGCCGGACAGGCGGTTCATCTCCTCCTGCATCCGCTGAAACGTATCGGTATAGGTCGGGTCTTCACCGGCAGGATGGCTGGTGCTTACAGGCTGCAACCAGTGCTCCCATAAGAGAATATGCTCAGCAGCCTGCGCGCGGAGCGGTTCCGCATCCATGCCGCAGGCGCTAATCAGAGATTGCAGAGGCATCACTCCTCCTCAATGAATTCAGCGTTACCAGGCGGGTTCTGGGTGCTGCTGGTGAGAAAAATATCGGACGGGAGCGTAAAGTTGCGCAGCTTCAGCAGCGCCAGCGGCCCCTCGCCGGCTTCGGTACGCAGGATGTAGTTTAACGGCCGCCCGTCGGGGGCATGCCAGGTCAGCTGCCAGCTGCTGCCCAGCCCTGGTCTGGCGCTGACGTGCGCCTTTTCCAGCAGGCGGATCAACCCCCAGCTGCCCGGCATCTCACCGTACAGACGAGTGCCTGCTTTGGTGCTGATCCAGCTCAGCGATGCGCCTGGCGCGTCGGTGTCAGCAGGCCAGATAAAGCGCCGCCAGACCGGCTGCTGATTCATGTAGGTCAGCTTCTGGCTGTCGATTATCAGGTCAGTCTGCATTACGTCTGCTGCCGTTCCCGGACGCAGCTCAAAATGCAGGCCGGCATGACCGCTGGCAAATACCACGTCAGCAATCTGACTGAGCTGATTAAGCGCCTGCAGAAAAGCGGGATTAAATGTCAGTCCGCGGGCGTTAATGCGGTCCGGTACCCAGCGGATCCCTTCGCGATGGAGTACGCCACCCAGACGAGCGTGCAGAAAGCGGGTAAGGCGTCCGGTGTCCGCATTCAGATATTTCGCCAGCAGCGGCAGTGATACCTCGCTGCTGACATTTTTGAACGGGTAGCGGCCGCCGAATGCGCGGTTCCACTCATTCACTACGGCCTGCTGCCACTGTGCGTTGAAGCTGCCTGCAGCCGGCATCAGCACCTGCTGCCACGCCTGTTCTATCGGGCGCACAAACACCGTCTGCCCGAACCCGCTCCACTCCTGCCCCAGTCCGGCGGCGACCAGGCTGCCGTAGTCGCGTGTCTCCGTCAGGTCAACGCTCTTTCCCTGAAATACCGTTCGGGCCAGCGCCTGCGTCATCGCCTGCGGATCTGCCGCGCTGGTGATCTGCTGCAGGCGCAGGCGCACCTGCGTTACGCGCGTCAGGAAGGTGCGCAGGTTCATCGTGCTGCTGCTCTGATTATCGGTCAGCGCCAGCAGCGGGCCGAACGTGGCATCAAGCGGCCCCTGCGGGCCGCTGCGCTGATCAATCACCGGGCGCTTCTCCCGGTTAAAGAGGTTTTGTGCAGATTTCACCAGCGAGTCGCTCATCGCGCCGCCGCTCTGTGCGGTACGCCCCTGCACATTGAGCGTGTTCATTAACGCTACCAGCGGCGACTGCCTGACGTCCGCTATCAGCGTGAGCTGATCAATAGCATCTGAGAGCGTCGGCGCGGGCTGCAGGCGCAGACTATTCAGGAAGTGCAGCCAGGCTGCACTGTAATCGGCAAAGTAGCGGCTGGCGAGCCTCGTCTCCAGTGCCTCAGGCGAAGCCGCCTCACCTGCAGGCGGCGGTGCATCACTCAGTACCCAGTCCATCTCTTCACGCCGCTCACGCGCCACTTTTTCAATGGCAGGTTTAACGCCCTCTTCCCACGCCTGACGGGTGAACATGCCGGGCACAATTTCATCAGTGATAAAGAGGCGAGCGGCATCCGTATCGCCGGTCATATCGGCCAGCCGCATATCGGCGTACTGGTGTTTTACTTTGGAGATCACCCGCTGATACTGCCGCGATTCACTGTTGGTTACCCCCATCTGACGCACCAGCAGGGTGCGTACCTGCCCGACCAGATCCGGGTCTGCTTTCAGCGCCCATTCGGGGTGAGTGATCAGATGCTCTGCATAGAAGGCCAGCAGCGTCTCCCCGGCTCCCTGCCAGTAAGCCTCATCCAGCCCCTGCCGCTGTGTCCGGTTCTGCATCAGCGTCTGACTGAACCAGCTGGCGTCCATACGTTCAGGACGCGTCAGCATCAGATAGAGTCTGAGATGCACATAGGCCTGCTTTGACTGCGTTTCACGCAGCGGGCTGTCAGGCGGGAGTGCGGCATACGTCTGCAGTGCACCGGTGAGCCAGGCTGCGGCAGCGTCGCGCAGGAGGGGCTGAGCTGCCGTGCGATAGTGGGGCCATAAGGCGTAAAGCAATACCCTGTTCTGATTCAGCCCGAGACGGCTATACCAGGGTGCACCATGTTCGTCCCGATACTGCAGCTGTCCAATCATATTCTGCAGTGTGCCCAAAGCTGCCAGGCGCTGATCCAGAGATTGATTGCTGTCAGCAGCATGTTCTGTTACCCGAACCGCCCCCACGATGCTGCTGCGGTTACTGGCAAATGACACCAGCATTCCTGCTCCCCATAGCAGTACCAGCGCACAGGTAGCGGAGGTAAGAAAGCCGCGCCATGGCGCGCCATAACGCAAAGGGCGCAGATGCGCGGGAAGCGAGGAAAAAGAAGGCGGCAGCGCATCCCAGCGGTTGTCGCGTATCCAGTAGTTCGGTATATCGCTCTCAGCTTTTGCAGAAGGAGCACTAAATACCAGACCTGCCAGCGGAAGCGAGCGGCGCGGACTGAGGAGAGCAGACACTTGCGCAATGACAAATGCATGGTTTCGGCTAAGTCGATCGGCCAGGCTCAGAAGAAAGTGATGCTTCGGGCGACTTGCCACCTGCTGAATACCCTGCAGGATAAGCTGCCCGGTAAGTTCCGCCAGTGCCAGATGAATGGTGCTGGCTGCCGGCAACTGACAGCCAACAGCCTGTGTAATACGCCCTGGCTGATTGTCTGCCCCGGAATGCAGGGCCCAGATGAAAAGCGGCAGTCGCCAGCCCAGCGTTTTATACACTGACACCAGCGATTGCGCGGTAGCGTCCGGGTGTTTATCGGATAATTGAATCTCTGATAACAGAGCGTTGTTATCACGCATATCGTCAGCCGTGGAGGTCACCAGAATCAATGCATCTGCAGGTTTACCTCTTAGCTGGCAGATAGCCTCAAGCCACTCCTGCTGCAGGGCTGAAAACGGATCGCCTCCCCACAATAACAGTGTTCCGCTGTTTTCCTGCCACAATTGCGACGAGAGGCCAGGCGCAAGGTTTTCCACGTTTCTGATGTTTCCGGCGATAATCAGAATAGTGAGTCTTTTTTTCCAGAAGCGGCCATAGCGATGGCGAAGAATATGCCGAATATGCTGAAGGGTATCACTATGCTCTGGAACGGTTTTTTTTTGCTTCTGCAACAAATTTTCGTTATTCACTATCTGCTGAGGTGAATACTTCTGCTGTACTTTTTTAGCATTTTTCCTTTGTAGAAAATCAGATAAATATACTATAAGCGCCAGGAAAGAAACGCATATTATCCAGATAGCCCAGATATACTTGCTATTTGCCTCCGAAGTTTCAATGTTGTTTTTATAATAGTAGATAAACAATGCACTCAAACATGCAAAGGCTATAACGACTATTGCATATCCAGGCATGATAAAACGGCGATTAACTGGCTGCTCTTCTGCCATCATAGAATAACCTCCCTGTAACCAGACACAGTGAATACGTTCCCTCTTTACTCCCTGAGATCAATAACTGCATCTCTCCCGTCTGGATGGCAGCATCAGTAAGTAATGAAATCGCAACCGGAAAAGCCAGCGGGCCTGAGGGGCCAAATGAATGATTGATACTTAAAAATGGGTGGTAAGGAGGTATTTTCCACTGGTGCTTATCAGCGTACTTCACGAGTTCAATCATATCTTTCTCTTCAACCGCTGATAACCACACATACCTGATGTCGCAGGATTTAAGCTTGTTATACTCTGTCAGTACATCAAGTGATTTCATCAGGTTATCTGAATGCAGAATCCTTCCTACGCCTGCTTTTGGATACGGCGAATAGTTATCAACGTTTTCTGCGTCACAAATAAGCTTTGCGTTAATAAATTCACTGTATTGACCTTCAGCCGCGCCAGGCCAATCCTGCAAAGTGACCAGTAACGTCATTCCTTTAATAGCGCAGGATTCCGACCCGGAAAAGTATTTGTCGGCACTACTCTGAATAACTGGCATCATATCCCATTGGCTGAATATGGCCTGCGTAACAATAGATGCATCATGACTATCGGTCTGCAGCACGATAATCTCATAAAGGTTATTCCTGTAACCCGGTAGCTGCTGCTCCAGATTTATATCCAGGAAGCTAAGTTTTGAGCACAAATCTGGCAAATTATGGTGCAGACGCCGGCATTTAAGAGGATATGCGGGAATGTCAATAACATGACCTGTTAGCATCTTTACCCCATCTTCCTCCGGGCACAGGGTTATGCTTGCAATAATCGGCCTTTGCCACATAGCCCAGTGCTGCCAGCGAAGTTTATTTTTTTGCGTCTCAATATCCCATAAAATTACAGCATGAGATGAGTGCTCATATCGCAACCATACTATTACCAAAAAAAACAGCCATACAACCACTGCAGGTAGCAATCCATTGAAAAATATATCTCTGTAATTAATAGCATTCAGTAGAAAAATAGCAATTAGCGCCCCAGATGAAGAAAGGATCAAAAGAATGCCGCCCCATAATTTACCTGAGGGTAACTTTGGCATCTCTTTTGTTGGAAAATCCGGAATAGGCCAGTTCATCCTATCTATGCTACCTCCTCATTACGGAAACTAATAACGGTACAACCGCATTCACAGACGCAGCCGTGAACAACTACCTGAATGCCGTTATCGAATATCTTCGGGCTACCTTGCTGAATACGGTTAGTCCCATGCAGTGGGCATGATACCGTATCGCCTACTAACGCAACGCGCACGCCATTTATATACATCATCGAGGAAGCTGATATGACGCTACCACCATGCGTTGTAGCATCCCCCAGACAAGTCAAAGCTGGCATATATTAATCCTTTAATTTTATATAAGATTTATACTTAAAAAGAAAAACCTAAAATATTCTGTTCTTGATTGTGAAGAGTAGCAAGACATATACCTCCCGGGTGCAATTCACGATATTTAATTTATAAATTGCTCAGCAGATTAGATGGCTTGGTACACTGACACCCAGCACTGATCAAGGGTGAATATCTTCTATTTTTTGCAAAAAAATTCTTCTTTTGCACTGACTATTACAAACGTCACTTTGACTGTTAATGTGCAAAAAACAATGCAAATGTATATTGCAGAATTATTACCAGAGTTATATCCGGAACGTGCCATAAAAAAATCGATAATGGGAACTTTATATATCGATGTATTTATGAAGTTAATTTTATGTCTTTAAGCGTATAAGGAATATATTGCTATTCAGTTAAAAAATTTATTTCCTAATTGCATTGGGACGAACGCGGATAGTATCAGTGATCTGCTGCCAGAGGGTAACCGCCTCAGCCTGCGTAAGCCGGCCTTCACCCTCCGTTCCTTCTTGCAGAAAATTGACAGACAGCACAGGGTGCAGCGGGGATGCCGTTTTCTCATTAATACGAAGCAGGAAACGCAGCGCTTTCTGACCGCGGGTATCGCTGAGCATCCCTTCAGCAAGCCACTGCTCAGCATATAATCCACTAATATGGCGTCGCCCGCTGTGAATAGTAGAACCCTGGGCTTGTTTAATGTATGGCTCCATTATGGCGCGTCTTTCTAACAGAGAATCATCAGAAGCAGTATAATTATCACTGTCAAAATAAAACTTCATGTGGGGGTACTCTGAAGAGAGATAATGAACATTAACATCTTCATTTACTAGCTTCGTGCCATCTTTAATGAACAATTCAGGCAGGCAAAACCCGGGAGCCACAGGTATTTCATTCTCCTGCCTGGCAGAGATCCGCTTTAGTAGATCTGTCAGTTCAGAAATCTTTTGTGGAACATTATTTCCATATATTTCCGGGAAATCTTTGCGATCTTCATCATAGCGCGGCGATGCTCCGTTTCTGGCTTCCATTGTTGTTTCTATTGCCATACCATTTGTATACATATGTGCCTCAATAATTCGCGCAGAATCGTAAACCTGGGTACTCTCATTTCGCTCAAATATCACTCCTTCCATACCGTCTGGCAGAGAATAAACACCCTTAAGATAAGGCATATCTGCAGGCCTTAATGTTTTCTCAGCGCGTAACTCAGCCTCTCTTAATCGAATTTTTTGTTCAAACGCCGGGCGGTAGATACGCTTGTACTCTATCGGTGATTTTTCAATAAACGCCATAACACTATTATGGGTTGCAGTGAATGTGTCCGGCAGGTCAATCAGATAACGGCCGATACAGCGGGTGGTCATTTTGTGCGTAAAGTGCTTCACGTTTTTATGCTCCTCTTCGGTCAGCTTTATTTCCGGCTGCAGCCAGCTAAAGCCATACCAGCCGGCAAAAATTCCAGCCAGCAGTATTATTACTGCAATTGCTTTTTTTATACTCATTCATACCTCAGCGCGGTCTGCTGTATCTGCTGCACAATTTTTACCAGCGCCCGCAGGGTAAACTGCTGTGCAAGTCGGTGTTTAAACGCTGCTTCATGAGAAACCGAAACCTGAAAACTCGCCTGTAAATGATGCTCAGCAATCCTTCCCGAGCGTACCGGAACCGTGCCATCCCCTGACTCTTCAGCTGGCAAAATCTGGTAAGTCTGGTGAATACCCTTTGCCCAGCCGCTACCTGAAAGGGGAGAAGAAACGCTTCGCTTATCAAACATCTCGGTTTTATCTACCGCGCGTCCTGCAAGGCCGTCACGCTGGCGGTTACGGTTCAGCCATGCGTCAGCGCGACGTGTGTTAGCCCGCCAGCAAACATCGCCATAAGAACGATACGTTATTTCGGCGCTGTAGAATGCCCAGCTATGAGGATGATATTTCCCTGAGATCTCCTCAATAAAAGGCTGAACTTTTTCATTTAAGAGAATTGAAAAAATTTGCCAGTCTCTGTCGCGGTCTGCTGCAGTATGACTTTTGCCCGGGTTAATAAAATGATCTTCACATAGCCCCCACCACTTATCCCGCTGCAGATAGATTTCTTTGTAAGGATCGTTTTCCGGAAAAGCATAGGTAGTTTGATCATCGATAATCTTCAGCCAGCGCTGCCCGTAAGCTTTGCCTGGCAATAGCTGCAGGGGGCCTGGAGATTGTGAGAGCACCACAGTCATAAATTTGGCGTTTGCTCCTAAAGCATGTGCAGCCATTGCGCCGGTAAAATTATCGGTGCCGTTTTCATTTCCGGCTTTCATTCTGCGATAAGTGGCGGCAGCTCCCGCAGCCGGCATCACGCCATGTATTACGCCCAGTACTTTGTCCGCTCCACCACAGCATTGTGTATAGTGCCGGGCGACGAGCCCCCCCATTGAATGGGTAATAAGGATTACTTTCTCGCACAATCGGCCTTTCTGACGATAAAACCGGATTTGTTCATCAATGTAATTACCCAGGGCCATCGCAGACTCACTATTCGATTGCAGCCAGTTATATCCCATGGCAAATACCGGAAAGAGGTAACGGTAGGTCAGGTCTACTTCTTCCCGGGTCAGTGAAACATCACCTGACTCTGTTTTCAGAATGGATTGCAGCAGATTTGTACGTTCGCCAGATGGGCCATTATCAAAGTCGTTAAGTGCGTTTTGCAGCCAGTCAAGAAATGCGGCATAGCTGGTATATGCGACACTTCCCCAACCGCGTTGCCGGCGATTTTTCAACAAATAAGGTTCTGTCTTCTCAATAATTTCGCCACCATCATCTACCTTTGTCCTGTCTGGATGCAGTTTTCTTTTCCTGGTTTCTGCATTCGCATTTTTCCAGTCCCAGAAAAATCGGATCTCATCGTCCAGTCGCCATATTTCTTCTCCGTTTTTATTTTTTAAGTTACTGCCCATAACGCCCGGGATAAATATAATTGGTATAATACGCTCAGGATAAAGCACACATTGCTGAACGATGTTTTCTCCTTTCGGAGTGCTGAAAAGCTGATAACAGGGGTTGCCATTGTCATCAAACGTTGGCTGAATTTTTAATGTCTTTTTTTTCTCAGACATCATTAACGTTCCTTGTTTAATGTTATGTTAACGCTGGCAATATCAGGAAAATCCTGCGGCGTCAGTTTTCCTGCGCTGTCAGAGTCTGAAGTGGTTTTTCCAAGGTCGCTACTGATCTCTCCTGGGCAGCTTTTTACCGCCTCCTCGCTGCCTGCCCGAATTATCTGGGAGTTAAGTTCATAATTACCCTGTTGCCAGGTATTGAACATTTCACCGGCACTCTGACCACCAAATTTTTGCCACACGGCTGCACGCTGAATAATTTTATCCGGAGCACCGCTCTCTACCTCACCATTTCCTATACGCAAATAAGCCCCGCTGCTGCCCACCAGCAAAATATCCTGTTTAGCGCGAATGGTGACGTTACCTTCACTGCTGCTAATGAGCACATCCTTCAGCGCATCCAGCGTCATTCCATCAGACTGAGCCTGAATCTCCACTTTTCCTTTCGCGGCAAAAAATTTAATTCCCAGCTTCTGAGCGAACAGGCTGATTGCTTCGCCTGCTGCTACTGTGAAATTTTTTAAAATGCTGAAATCAGTGTTTTTACCACTTGTGGCGATCAGGTTTTCGCCGGCGGTCAACTGCAGGCTTTTTGCTGTAGCCTGCGCGATGCCAGCGGGCGCTGAGAGTAAAAGCGCGGCTTGTTTTAGTTCGGTAAGTGCTTCGCTTAACAGCGACTTTTGGGTTTGTAAATCTGCCAGCTCAGCTGTCGCCGCCTCCGCTGCGCTGCGTAAGGACGCGGTTAATTGCTGTGCCTTATACAGTTCATTCACGGCATCTTGCATCGCCAGCATTTTTCCCTGCGCCTGAGGCTGCGCATCCGCGCTGATAAATACCCCTTTGCCACCGCGGATACTGATCCAGTTATCCGTCCGCAGTTCAGCCCCTTCACCACGAAGAACCCTGCTCGCGTCAACGTTATGCCCCAGATTCAGCTGCGTCTTCCCGCCATACTCCGTGCTGAGCTTGATGTGCTCCTCACCGCGCTTATCCTCCATGCGCAGCTTGTTAAAGCCTGCCGTACGGATGACGTTGCGCGTGCTGTTCTCTTCAGTGACGTGATCGACATGCCTTGAATCGTGTAACGCATGCGCGATATAAGGCTGGTCCGGATCGCCTTCGCGGAACGCTATCGCTACCTCGGTGCCCTGTATAAGCGGGAAGTGGAAGCCGTACATATCGCCGCCGTACGGTTTCGCCAGGCGCACCGGCATGCTCTCCAGACCGCGCTCCCGGCTCTCCTCGTCGGCGTCAAATACCACGCGGTATAATCCCGCTGCATCCTGCCAGGCGTAGATATCGTTATCTTTTGCGCTGGTCACGCGCGCCGTCATGGTGCCGCTGACTTTTGGGCGTTCAAGTAAATCGGGACGCCAGCAGAGGGTTTCACTATAGGGAACGGCGCTAAGCGTTACGCGCATTGCTGACTTTCTGCTGGCAACAAACCCCAGTCTGATCATAACAAGTGGATTGAGAAGCTGTTCCGGCAAAGAAGGGGGAATATTATTATCGGTTACAGTAATAACCTGCCCTGCAGCAAGGCCAGGATCGCTGCTTGTACCCACGATAACAGACTGAGCAGCCAGAAACCGTTCGTGATCGAGTTGCGCATAGAAGTTGGCGGTTTCTGCGGAGGGAAACATTTTATCGCCTGCCTGAAGATGTCGGGCGCGATAATGATAAGCCTTCCCGTAATTTATTTTGTCGCCATCCCCCCGCATCATATCTGCTTCTTCAGAACGCAAAATATACTGAGCTGTGCGATGATTATAATCTTTCGTCGTCACGCTTTTTTGTACAATATGATGCTGCTGGTTTAAGCCCCAGACTGAGTCGATGCCTCCATCCTCCATGCCTGAGGGTGTGGTGAACAGTAATACTTTTCCCGCTTCAAATGCTGCCTGACTATCGCCAAAATGAATAACCTCAGTACATACTTCTTCCTGCAACCGGAAATAGTAGAAAATCCCGACCTCAGCTAATATCCGCTGGATAAAAGCAAGGTCGCTTTCCTGATACTGATTAATTTGTTCACGCCTCGGATAATCCCGCTTCAGGCTGAATTGATATTGCCAGCTCTCCAGTCCATGCTCTGCTAATATCTGAGAAACGACTTCAGTAACGGATTTATTAACAAAAAAACGATGAGTGCGAAAATTTTTATCAAGTAATGCAATGAAGGGTTTTATCTCCACTTCATACAAAACCTGATCGACGGAGCTTTGCAGGCGTCGAAAACCTGTGACAATGCCATGCACAGTTTTTCGCGTTTTCAAAGGCAGCATTTTATCCCGCGCACCTGGCATGTCGTACATATACAGCCAGATATGTTTACGTAGCACTTTCTGAGAAGGAATATTTGATTTGTCACTGGTAAACCTGATTGTATAGCGATAGATTTCACTCAACCCCTCCTGAGCATCAAATTCTTCGACATCCATTTGAAAGAGGCAGTCAGGAATTTCCAGATGAAATCGATTGAGTGAAAGCGGAGAAGATTTAATGAGATTATTATAAGGGACCATTTATCCTCCATGATAAGATCAATTCCCACCGGGGGTGCCTGTGTGCTTTCATAGCCAGTGGAAAAACGCAGGTCAGCTAAAGTGTTTAAATAATTAAATTTCCGCATGAGAAAAACTTAATAGTGAATATCAAATTCATTATGCATTTTTTCAAAGCTAAATTTAATCAAACTATAACCTGCATATACCAGCAAGAACAAAATAGCAATTATGACATAGCGATAATCGCTAGTTGAAAAGAAAACATACCAGATTGACATAACCAAACCTGTCGCCATCAGCATTGAGCCTATTGCCCTGACAGCGAGTGATGCCAAAGTTAAGCCTATGCGTTTTATCAAAGAATTTTTCATGACTCCTCTTACCATACTCTCAGGCAGATAAAATTAACCTTTTAAACCATTAAAAAAATGTCTACATAACTCGTCAAACTCAAGAGGGTTTTCTTTATGTATATTGCAGGCTCTTTCAAAGGGAGCAACAGTATCTTTAACAACAAAATAGAGTAAATCCAGATTACCCATGCGTCTTAGTCTGGAGTAAATGACCGGATTAGCTGACTCAAGATTTCTTGATGTATAAATTGCTCTCGATGCTTCGCTACCAAGGTATAATAGTGAGCCAATTATCGTGCCAGAGAATATAGCATTTGTAGCATTAGCTGTCAGAGCACGTCCCAGATTGACACCTGTCAGATGGGAGAAAGACAATCGGCCCATAATATTAACGCCAGTTTTGTCTGCAACATCCCTTACCTTTTCAAAATTGATTCTTGAAGTAAAATCATCAATAAAAACGCTGACGATTTTCTCAACAACCTCTTTTCTGAAAACGCCCCGCTTAACTAACTCTGCTATCCGATATTTATCGTTACTGTTATTTCTGCGATGTTCAGTATCTATGTAATCATAACTCAGGTAAGCCATGCTCACCGAAAAAGAAATAAATCCTTTGGTGAAATTCACCAATAGTCCTGAGTCATCAAGATTAATCGCATCAAGCATATCTCTGGCAATCTTTTTTGTACTGTCCATAAGTTACTATTCTCTAAACACCAGCACGAAACCTTCATCTTCTGTCCACGTCATAGATAGCTGCTGCGGACAAGAGCCCGCCGCCTGCCAGGCGAGGATTTGCCTGCTCACAACCGGCAAAATCTGCTGGCTGAGCAGGCCGTCAACGTTGCGCGCGCCGGTATCCGGCAGCAGGCAGGCGGCGGTGAGGGCATCACAGAGCGCGTCTGTGATATCCGTATGCAGGCCGTAGTGACGCTGCAGGCGATCTCTGACCTTCTCAAGCTTCGTTTCAACGATGATACGCATCGTGTCACGGCTCAGCGGGCGGTAAATTACCGTCTGAAAGCGCGCCAGCAGTGCCGGCTGGAAATGGTCGCGGATAATCGGACGCAGCAGTTGCTGCAGATCCGCCTCGCTGGCGTCCGGCTGTTCACTGAGCAACCGCATTAGCGCGTCGCTGCCGAGATTGGAGGTCATCAGGATAACCGTATTGCGGAAATCAATTTCCCGTCCCTCGCCGTCGCGCATAAAGCCCCGGTCAAATACCTGATAAAACAGGTTAACCACGTCGCGGTGCGCTTTCTCCACCTCATCAAGCAGGATCACACTATACGGGCGCTGGCGCACTGCTTCGGTCAGTACGCCGCCCTGACCATAGCCCACGTAGCCCGGCGGTGAGCCCTTGAGCTGGCTCACCGTATGCGCCTCCTGGTACTCGGAGAGATTAATGGTGATCAGCGACTTTTCGCCGCCGTACAGCGTGTCAGCCAGCGCCAGCGCCGTCTCTGTCTTACCAGTTCCGCTGGTGCCCACCAGCAGAAACACGCCCAGCGGGCCGTTCTCAGCGGTCAGGCCGGTTTTCGACGCCCGCAGTCGCTGTGCGATGGCATTCAGCGCTGCCGGCTGGCCTGCCACGCGGGTTTCCAGCGTCTTTTCCAGTGTCAGCAGCGCCGTCTGCTCATTCTTCATTAAGGAAGAGATCGGTACGCCGGTCCAGTCGGCAATGACGCCCGCTACCGTACGCGCGTCTACGTCCAGCGTGATCAGCGGCTCACCCTGCTGCAGCGTCTGCAGGGCAGAGTGTAACGTGCCACGCCTGACGTTCTGCGTCGCGTCCTGACGACAGGCCAGCAGCGTCTCCATCATTTCGCGCTCGGCCTGGTAACGCAGCTCCAGCTGTTCAAGGCGTTCCTCAGCGCGGGCCAGCTCGCTTAGAATGTCATGCATGCGCCCTGCCTGGACGGGACCGCCCAGCGCTTCATCATCCAGAATGGCGCGTTTTTCAACGTTCAGCGCGTCCGTGCGGGCACGTAACCGCGTGATGGCTTCCGGCACCGTATCCTGACTCATACGTACGCGGGCGCTCGCGGTATCCAGCAGGTCTACTGCCTTATCAGGCAGCTGTCGTCCGGTCAGGTAACGCCGGGAAAGCGTAACGGCCGCGCGGACGGCGGCATCGCTAATATGTACGTCATGATGCTCTGCGTAACGCGATTTCAGGCCTCTGAGCATCAGGCAGGCGGTTTCATCATCCGGTTCATCAACTTTTACCCTCTGAAAGCGACGCTCCAGCGCGGCGTCCTTTTCGAAGTACTGCTTGTACTCGCTCCAGGTGGTAGCCGCGATGGTACGTAGCTCGCCACGCGCCAGCGCGGGTTTGAGCAGGTTAGCCGCATCTGCGCCACCCGCCTGATTACCGGCACCGATGAGGGTGTGCGCTTCGTCAATGAATAGCAGCACCGGCTGCTCCGCCTGCTGTATCTCATTAATGATGGTTTTGAGGCGCTGCTCAAACTCGCCCTTTACGCCCGCCCCCGCCTGCAGCATACCGAGGTCAAGCGTGCGCACGCTGACCGTGCTAAGACTCTCCGGCACGTTGCCTTCGGCAATGCGCAGCGCCAGCCCTTCCACCAGCGCAGTTTTACCCACGCCCGGCTCGCCCACCAGAATCGGGTTGTTCTTGCGGCGGCGGGAGAGAATATCCACCATCTGGCGGATTTCATTATCGCGCCCGTATACCGGGTCGATCTTGCCGTCGCGCGCATCAGCAGTCATGTCGCGGGTAAAGCGGCATAGCGCCTCTGAGGCAGCGGATTTTTTTTCTCCAGTAAGATCGGACGGCTGAACGGTGATATCCGGTATAAACTGCGGCTCTGCCTGGCTCTCGTCCGATTGCGCATCCAGCAGCGGGCGCAGCGACGTTATCCGGGGCCGATCCAGGGTAAGAACCGGCCAGAGTGCAGCACAGCACATCAGCCCGTGATGATCGGCCATGGCGAGCAGCAGGTGCAGGCTGCGGATACGCTCCTCCCCGGCCATCGAGGCAGCCAGCCAGGCCTCCTTTAGCAGATGGTGCAGACGGGCCGACAGCGCTGGCCGGCCACACACCTGACGTGGCCGATCGTTGAGAAAGCTCAGCAGATCCTGCCAGACGTCATCCATGTCCCACTCGTAGCGACGCGCGATGACCGTGATGTCCCCTTCTCCCTGCTCCAGCAGTTTAAGCAGCCAGTGCTCAGGTAAGATTTCTGCATGTGCGCGGATCTGGCACAGTGAGGCAGCGGCCTCCAGCGCACGCGCGCAGAAAGGGTTAAGCCGGCGCAGCAGCGCTGCAGACGCATGTTCCATATATTTTCTCTCCGTTTCAGGCACGCTACCGCCCCTGGCCGTTCACCGAGGCCCATAAGGCTTAAAAACAGGATTGGCTGAGCGCTGGTGTAAAAACGCTCACTGAACGTGGCGACAGGTGTCGCCACAGAGGGGTTAAAAACTGTGGCCGAGGTGCTCTCTTTTATTGATATCAATTGGCCGGGTGACGCTGTTATCCAGAATGACGTGCCAGCAGGAGCTGCCCGTATCCGGTTACAGTGTCATATGCCAGCGGGCATCACCGCCGCCATTTGGCCCCGCTTTCCGGTGTGGTCCGGCAATCACCTTGAGCGTACCGCTGCAATAAGCATCATTAAGCTGAGAATCGATGGCACACGCTTTTTCAATCAGGCGTTCCGTATAGTTCTTGCTGAAACGCGGATCTTTCTGCCAGTTGGTCGCCCAGTTAGCGAGATGCGACATAACGCCTCCATTTGCAGGTGCTCAGAGCACAACGCCCTGAGCAGGGTGAATCAGTTACGCGGTAGCGCGTTCGCTCCAGGAATCGGAGTGGATGATGTTGCCTTCTTTATAGGTCCAGGTGATCTTTTCGTAGCGCAGCTCAACGTGCTCCAGATGGTTGTGCTTCTCCTTTGCCGGATCTTTGGTGTCGTGCATCACCGGATTCACCTTCACCACCTTCACGTTCTCAAGCTTTGTGTTGAAGTACTCAACTTCCTGACCCGCGTCGTTGATGCGATACCATTTGAACTCCGCCGATTTCAGAGTCTGTCCGGTGGTTACCGCTTTGTAGAGATACGGGCTTGACGCGTCGATTTCTTTAGTGAGCAGAAAGGGCGTATGAATACGGGTGCCGGTCAGCTTGCCGGTATTGTTGTCGGTAGGGATGTACAGGTTATGCTCCTGTGCCACCACCTCAATGCTGCCCTCGCGACTCTTCACATCTACAGACCCTTTGATGTCCGCTCCGCCATCATTCTTCAGCCACAGATAAACCGGAATTGCCATGGTATTGCTCCTTTTCAGATTGAGAATGGCCATCATCCTGCGATGACCGGGTGGGTCCGTCCGCTACGTGACAGGCGTCAGCCTGCGGTACCAGACTGATTTCGACGCGACGGTTACGCGTGCGCCCCGCCGCCGTGTTGTTGGCGGCAAGCGGGCGGTCATGACCGTAGCCCTGCACCGCAAAACAGCTCTCCGGCACGTCGCCGGTGTCGCGCATCCAGTTGCGCACGGCTTCGGCGCGTCTCAGTGAGAGCAGCTGATTACCTTGTGCACTGCCGGTACTGTCGGTGTGGCCGGCTATCACAATCAGCCAGCCGGGCCGGGCTTTGATATTCACCAGCGCGTGGAGCAGCACCTTGCCGGAATCGGTTTTTAGCGTTGCCCTGCCCGATTCAAATAGCGACAGGCTGTCAAGGCGCACCGTTTCTGGCCCCTGTACGACCTGCCGGATAACCGGGGCCGGCGGCGGGGGCGGTGCCCAGCGGTGTATGGCCGCATTCACCGGTGCGGTCAGCCGCATGCCCTGATAGAGCCCCATACCAAACCGCATCGGCTCACCGCTGCGCTGCCACTCATCCAGCAGCGCGCGATCGCGGATAAGCGCATTGCGCGCAAGGGTTTTCGCCGCAATGGCGTCATCAGGCAGGCTGCGCCACAGGTCAAGGTGATCGGTCACGCTGCGTGTGAGGCGCTGGTTGTGAATGAAAGAAAAAAGCATGGCGAGTGCCAGAAACAGACCCAGCATCAGGCCAGCTATGCGCAATCTGCGTAGCCAGCGGCTGATACCCGGCCGCCGCGCCAGGCCGGACAGAAGGCGATCCGGCAGCGGTAGTGAAAGCGGGGATTCGTTGTTTTCAGATGAAAGCGTGGTCAGCCCGGCAACATGCTGCTGCCACAGGTTGTCCGCCAGCGCCGGCGACGGCGTCAGGCAGAGACCGATCTGGCAGGGGCGCGCTGAGTGCGAAGCGGCAAACTGCCCCGCATACCACTGCATCACGCTTTGCAGCCTGAGCGCGTGGTGAACAGAGTGCGCATCCTGTGCTGCCCATTCACTCAGTGAAAGGCGGGCACGTTTGTCCGGATGAAACTGCAGCTCTGGATGGTCGGCCGTCAGGCTGAACCAGTATGTGCCGCTATCCCCGGACGAATTCCATATCACCGTCCGGAGCGGCGGCAGTCCGTTCAGCACGCGGCGGCACTGCAGAAATGCCCGCAGCCACACGCACTGCTGCTGTGTAAATATCTCTGCGGAGGTGTGCAGTCCGGGGACGATGGCCAGCATTACTGACAGCTGCGGCATCAGTGACGGAGAGTGAAGAGCCAGCCGTTCCGCCAGCGCGGATAACTCATCGGGCTGGCGAACGTTCAGATACCATCCCTGCCCGCTCTCATGGTGGTCCCGATCGCCAAACAGCAGCGCGGTGTCTCCTGTCACGAGGATCACCGGCCGGCGCCAGGTTTCAGGTGGCAGGCTGGCATCTGCAGCAGAGTGACTGTCAGAGGTGGACCGCTGCAACCGCCACAGAATAAACGCAGATACCAGCAGTATCAGTCCGCAGAACATCGCCCTGTTCAGCGGCTTCAGACCCCAGTACTCCACTACCAGCAGCAGGGCAAGTCCGCTCCCCAGCAGCACCAGGCCCTGACGTGAATCGGGTCGGAACATTACTGCGCCCCCGCAATGTGCGACACCATATCTGCCAGCGCTGACTCCAGCACGAACCAGAGTCCGGCGAGCAGCATCACGGCCACTCCCCAGCTCAGCCAGTAAACGCGGCGTCCGGTGCGCAGACCTGCGGGCCGGATAACCAGCGGTGCATCTTCCGGCAGCGTAAACGGCGGCACCCGCGCAGCCAGCGCATTCACCACATCCTCACGGCGTTCATCATCCTGAGCGCGATAGTGCCCGACGAAACCCAGCTGCAGCGTGCGGTAAAAGCAGGTCAGGACAGCGATCTCCGGCGCTGGCTCATGCAGCACGGTACGGATGCGATCCCATAACGCTTCCCCGCCGTTCAGGGAGCCAAAAAAACGCACCTGCAGCGGATCACGGCTCCAGCGAGCCCAGCCATCATCCTGAACTCCCCGGTTCAGTACCGCCTCATCCAGCAACACGCAGAAGGCATATAACATATGGTCGCAGCTGGCCTCGCTGACTCCGGCTTCTGACAGCGCTTCACGGGCTGACTTGACCCAGTTAACCGCCTCACGATAGAGCGCGTCTCCGTTTTCAATTTGCTGCCCGCCTCGCAGCTGGCTTACCATCAGCCAGCCCTGAAAAAAGAGTCGTTCCGTCAGTTTGTTAAGATTATTCATGAGCGCAGCACCGCGTAGAGTTCCAGCTTCAGCTCACCCAGCGATTCCGGGGTATAAAAAGTACAGCCGCCGGAGGCAAGCATCGCCTTCGCCGCATCCGTTGAAAGATCCAGCGCAAAGTACTGGTTCTCAAGGCGCAGCGGAATAGCCGCAGGCACATGGGCTAGCGGGCGGATGGTCATACCGCTCAGGGCAATATTCACCACTTCAGAAACGTCAGCGTGGCTGCCAGCCTTGCACAGCAGCGGAAAACGCGCCTGAAGTTCGTGATTTGGCAGAGACGATCGAACAGAGAGATAAAAATCGGCCCCTTCGCGCAAACGGGCATCGTGCAGCTTTCCCTTCCACAGTACGCCCTGATTCTCCAGCTCAATGGCGATAACACGGGAAGGCAGACTCGCCTCCAGCAGCGTGTCCAGTAGCATAAAGAGCGGCGGGAAAACCTGCTCCGGCAGCTCATGCCGGTAGCGTGGGATCTCATCCGGCGTATTGCTGAGGGAAAACGTCAGCAGGCTGCCTGCCAGCCGCACCAGCTCGCGATAAAGCAGTTCAGGATGACGTGACGGCGCGTGGTGCAGCTCTGTCAGTACCGGATCGGCGCTGTTCAGCGCATTCAGCAGCCAGAACAGAGAAACGTCGGATACGGCAAAGTCCGCCATACGCTCATTGCTTTCGCGGCGCAGCTGCATCAGATGCTGACGCCGCGCCTGCAGGCGGTGCAGCAGGTCACCCAGCCCCGTAACCAGCGCCGGACAGGCAGTCAGTGCCAGCATGGGCGGGATAAATGCCGCGTCGCGTACCCACTCTCCCTGCGCATTGCGCTTAAGACGGGCTACCGGACAGGTCAGATATGCAGCGTTTTCCTGATGCGCCAGCCGCAGCCGTAGGGCATAACGCTGCACCGCAATCTCCGTGATCTCATGACCGGCCAGTTCCTGCACGCGCTCCCGGGCGGCGACCCAGCGGCGCGGACGCTCGCTTTCGGCATCGTTGACCAGATTACCGCCGCTTGCGTTGATGAGCGGTAATGCCAGCACCACCTCCACACAATCCCGATCTGTGACGTTCGTTAAGTCACAAACTGGCGGAAGCGCATCAGCCAGGCGGGTATCAACCAGCGTGCCATCGGTAAAGCGGACGGCAATGCGCGTCGCATTCAGTTTTGAGAGTGCCAGCGCGCCGTCATCGAACTCTGCACACAGCACTCCCCATGGATGAGCCAGCGTCATACCTGCGACGGTACCGGCCACATGCGCGTCCCACATCGCCTGCTGCTGGAACTGCTGCGGCGTCAGAAACGCGCCCTCTTCCCATAACGGACGGTAAATTTTCATTCCGGATGGCCGCCTTACGCTTTCGCTTTTGGCATCCGGGATACCAGTGACAGGTTGACGTCCATGCCTTCCACCTGAAAGTGCGGCACCGCAAACAGCTTCACGCGGAAGAAGCCTGGATTGTCCTCAATGTCTTCCACCACCACTTTTGCTTCACGCAGCGGGTGCGAAGCCTGCAGCGCATCGCCCGGATTTGTCATCTCCGTCACCAGCGTTTTTATCCAGTTATTGAGCTCCAGCTCCAGCAGGCGACGATCTTTGGTGGTTCCGATGTTCTCGCGCTGAATCAGCTTCAGGTAGTGCGCAATACGCGACAGCAGGAAGATATAGGGCAGGCGGGCATTGATACGGCTGTTTGCCGTAGCGTCAGCCGTGTCATACAGCGCCGGTTTCTGCGTGGAGTTTGCCGAGAAGAAGCAGGCGTAGTCGCGATTCTTATAGTACGAGAGCGGAATAAAGCCGAGGTTCGCAAACTCAAACTCGCGGGTTTCCGGGATCATCACCTCTGACGGGATTTTCACCTGGTTGCCGGTGCCGAGATCGTAAAGATGAATAGGCAGGTCATCTACTGCGCCGCCCGCCTGCGGACCGCGAATTTGTACGCACCAGCCGTTGCTGATGAAACTTCTCACCATATTTGCGGCAAAAGCGAACGCGGCGTTTACCCACAGATATTTCTCGTGGTCCGGGCCTTTCACCTCCTCCGCGTAGTTAAAACTGCGTACCGGCACAGTGTCGGGGCCCCAGGGCAGACGACCCAGCACGCGCGGCATGGTCAGGCCGATATAGCGGGCATCATCGGTTTCGCGGAAAGATTTCCACCTGATGTACTCAGCGCGATCAAAGTAGTTGCCGATATCCTTAATGGCCGCGACCTCTTCCATGGAGTCTTTCAGGAAGAACGCCGGACCTGCTGAACCGATAAACGGCATATGCGCAGAGGCTGCCACTTTAGAGATGTTGCGCAGCAGCGCGATATCCTGTGCGGATGCATCAAACTCATAGGCTGAAATGACTGCGCCAATCGGTTCACCGCCTGGCGTGTCGTATTCGGCAACGTAGGTCTGCAAATAGAGACCGCTCTGGACAATCTCCGGCGCATCTTCAAAATCCTGGCGCAGGTCATCTTTCGATATGTCCAGCACGTCGAGCTTCACGTTCTGACGAAAGTCGGTTTTATCTACCAGGGATTTAAGGCCGCGCCACACCGACTCAACCTTCTGAAACGCCTCATGGTGCATCACTGCATCCAGCTGACGGCTAATCTGCGCATCAAGCTCAGCAATGTGGTGATCCAGCAGATGCTTGTCGAGTTTCTCAACCTGTGTGTTGCTGCTTTTCAGACGGGTAAGCAGCACCTGTATGGCCGCGGTAACGCGCTCATCGGCCGAGGCGTCTGACAGCGCCTGACTATCCTGCCAGACGTTCAGATCGCTGAGTTCAGAGACCGGATTGAGATTAATTTTATCAAACAGCGAGGCGTAAACGCCCTCCGCTGCCGGGCGCTGCGGCACGGCGGCACTGCCCGCAGACAGGGTTTCATTCTGAACTGACATCAGGATTGTCTCTCGTATTAGTCCGTTAAGGGGAGAATTCAGTCGTGGTTACTGGCGAGGGCAGAAAGCTCGCTGCGCAGTTCACGGCTCAGGGCCGGATCTCTGAGAATGGTTTCAAACTCTTTGCGAAAGGTCGCATTGTCGAGCAGGTTGGATTTCAGATCGCGCAGCAGGTTGCGCATGGCCAGCATCACATTGAGCTGCGGGATTTGACGGGCAACCTGTTCCGGCTCGAAGTCCTTCATGCTGCGAAATGTCAGGCTGACCTGTTGTTCGCTACCGTCAGCGGCGACGGCGTCTGGTACAGCGTAATGTACCGCAGGTGAAAACTCGCTCAGCACGCTGTCAAAGTTGTTTTTGTTGACGCTGATTTTTTCGCGTTCAGAAACTACACGCTTATCTCTGCCGTTGCTGAAATCGCCTGTCACCAGCAGTTTCAGCGGCAGCTCAGTTTTCTTCTGTGCCTCGCCGGTATGCAGGTCAAGGCGCAGATTAATACGTGCTTTAGGGATCTCATTTTGATAAGAATTGCTCATATTTACTCCTGTAAAAATGGCGAAAAAAACAGATAACCCCTCTGCTTCCTTAGGGGTATGGCGTGAATATAAAATAGGCCGGATTAATAAATCAACCGCATGGGTTAAATTCTTACAATTGATTTATATAGAAAAAAAGCGAAAATTCGACTTAAGTCATTGAAATTGATTTTTAAAGCATTGTTCAGATTTATCTGAAAATTAATCGATTGTATTTTTCATTCCGCCAGGTTATGAGACCTCTGCGCAGTTAACTTGATCATTATCTTTTAACTGTTGTTTTATGGAACAGTTCCTCGATGTAATTAACAAGCAGGTAAAACCAGACGCTTTTAATCGCGCTCCATACCGCACACCTGCCAGCGCACCGCACTGACGCCCTTCTCCAGGCTGATGCGGCTGACAAGATTTTCCAGCTGCTGGGTCAGATTGGGCTTACCCAGCACTTCGGCGCTGACCATCATGCGCTGCGAGCTGTCGATATCTTCACTCTGCAGCGACTGCAGGCGCAGATCGCTGTTGCCTAAACTGTGCAGCATCAGGCTGCGTACCTGCACCTCATCCTGCGCCAGGCAGGTGATCTGCACCGTATAGTGCTGCACCGCTTCGGCGGCCGGCACCAGCGTCTGACGGTTGATGCTCCGCGTCAGTTCGCGCAGCAGAATGTTAGCGCACAGGATGATCAGGGTGCCGATAGCCGCCTCCAGCAGCAGCCCCATGCTGCACAGCACCCCTACTGCCGCCGTGCACCAGAGCGTGGCAGCGGTGTTGAGTCCGCGCACGTTCAGGCCATCACGCATAATCACGCCGCCACCGAGAAAGCCGATGCCGGAGACCACGTAGGCGGCGATGCGCGATGCGTCATGGGCAATACCAGGTACGCTCTGCGTCATCAGTACAAACAGGCAGGCACCGGTGCTGACCAGCGCGTTGGTGCGCAGGCCGGTCATGCGCTGCCGCAGCTGGCGTTCGCTGCCGATCAGCGCACCCAGAATCAGTGCTGCAGTCACCCGCAGCAGGAAAATTTTCCAGTCCATTTTATCCTCCGCATGTCAGCAGACGCTGACAACAGCTCAGAATGAAAGAATGGATCGCAGCGGGCGACGTGCTGCACGTGAGGCAGCAGATGAACAGAGGCCATTCGGGAGGGAATACGCCATCTCAACGCGCGGTTAAGACAGCGGGAACACTATCTTAGCGCGGACGCCTTTTGCGATCGTTTGGGACAGTTGTCCAAGAGAGTGCTCCTGTTAAGTAAACCGCCGCGATTTTAAGCACAGAAAGTCGCGTAATCAAACTGATTTCCCGTCTGTTTAGGGATGATTGACCGTTTTTTGCAACAGCGGGAGCACGGCAGCAGGCGCGCCGTTCTGATGCGATTTGCGCTCCCCTGACCCGGAATACGCGTGCTATCTTAGCTGCTCGCTTAACTGCAATCGGATAAGAAACAATGGCAAAACAGCGCGTAGGGATTGTCTTCGGCGGCAAATCTGCTGAGCATGAAGTCTCATTACAATCAGCAAAAAATATTCTGGATGCGCTGGACCCGCAGAAATATGACGCGGTGCTGCTGGGCATTGATAAACAGGGCCGCTGGCGGCGCTATGACGCCGGCCGCTTTCTGCTCAACGCTACGGATCCGGCGCGCATTGCGCTGCACCCGGAGGGAGAAGCCGTGGCGCTGATACCCGGAGGCGAGCGGGCGCAGTTTATCGGCTGTGAGCAGGCGGAGCCGCTGCCTCATCTGGATGTCATTTTTCCGATTGTGCACGGTACGCAGGGGGAAGATGGCTCACTGCAGGGGCTGCTGCGCATGGCGGATGTCCCGTTTGTCGGCTCGGATGTACTGGGGTCCGCAGTGAGCATGGATAAAGATTTTACCAAGCGTCTGCTGCGTGATGCCGGCCTTCGCGTTGCGCCGTGGATCAGCGTGACCCAGGCAGAGCGCGACACGCTGGACGCGGCAGCGGTCATTGCGCAGCTGGGCCTGCCGCTGTTTATCAAACCGGCTAATCAGGGATCGTCGGTGGGCGTCAGCAAAGTTACCGATGCCGCTGAGTTTAACGCTGCTGCCGATTTAGCGTTTCGTTTTGACCGCAAAATCCTGATTGAAACAGGGATTAACGGGCGTGAGATTGAGTGTGCGGTGCTGGGTAACGACGCGCCGGAAGCGAGCCCGTGCGGAGAAGTAGTGGTGCAGGATGCGTTCTACGCCTATGACACCAAATATATCAACGCCAGCGGTGCGCAGGTGGTAGTGCCGGCAAACATCAGCCGGGAAAACAGCGCGGCTATTCAGGCAACCGCGCTGGCCGCCTTCAAAGCGCTCGAATGTTTTGGCATGGCGCGTGTCGATGTGTTTCTGACGGATCGCGACGAGATCGTGGTGAACGAAGTGAATACCCTGCCCGGCTTTACCAATATCAGCATGTATCCCAAGCTGTGGCAGGCGGCGGATCTGAGTTATCGCGATCTGATCAGCCGCCTGATTGAGCTGGCGCAGGCGCGACATCAGCAGCGTCAGCGCTTAGCCAGCACGATGTAAGCGGCGCTCAGGCCACATGACTGGCGCTCAGCGCGGCGGCGGGCGCCACCTGGTTACGTCCGTTGCGCTTGGCGCTATAGAGATGTTTATCTGCTGCAGAAATCAGCCGGTTGATCACCTCCGGCCACTCCCGCTCGTGCCGCGCGCAATCCCACGCCAGGCCCATGCTGGCCGTCACCGTCACGCTGTTTCCTTTGATCCAGAACTTTTCGCGCGCCAGCGCCTGGCGCACGGACTCCGCCAGCCGGTAGAGCTGTTCCGGCACGGCATCAAACACCACAATCACAAACTCTTCGCCGCCAAAGCGGCAGATCATGCCCTGCTGCTGCGCCACCTGTTGGATACGTCGCCCAATCTCTTCCAGCACGCTGTCACCGGCGTCGTGTCCGAAGTTGTCGTTAATGGTTTTGAAGTAATCGACATCCAGCATGATCACGCCGGTATGGCGCTGCAGAGAAAACGGCATCTGTTTCAGCTGTTCATACAGGCCGGAGCGCGACAGCTGCTGCGTCAGCACATCGACGTTTGCCCGCAGCGCCAGACGCTGATTAAGCTGACGGATAGCGTCCATACTGACCGCCACCAGCAGCGGGCTCAGCGCAACGGTCGCCACCCCGAGGCGTGCCGACGTAAGGTGGCCAATCGGCAACAGCGCGTCGTTACCCTGAATATTCATCACGCCGTGAGAAACCAGCACAATCTCTGTAATACCGGTCAGCAGGATCACCACGCTGGTGACCGGCATAGGCAGCACAATCGCACACCAGATCAGCGCCGGCACCGGAAAGGTCAGACTGCCGGCGCCGCCAATCAGCGCGCCCGCTGTCAGCGACAGCACCACGGCGAGCAGCGGCAGCAGCGTCGCCGGCGTCAGCAGCTGACGCAGAGAGACGCTGCGCAGCGGGCGGGCCAGCATAACGGGCAGCAGCATCAGCGAGGTCGAGATCTGTTCGCTGAACCAGTCAGCCCATGCGACCACAAAGCGCGCATTGAAATCGATGCCCTGCGCCCAGGCGCCCCAGGTCGCACAGGCAGCGGCCCCGAGTAAACAGGCGGGAAAAATGCGCATCGCATTGACGACCTGACTGCTGGCAGCCGGTGTCTGCAGCGGTCTGATCAGCATACAGACCGCGACAAGCGTAAACAGAATATTGGCGATATTGATCGTGACAGCAGCAAACGCCCAGCCTGAAAATACCGTGTCGTTAAAAATCATCGCGGCCAGAGCAACAAGATAAGTGGAGGGCGTATGCAGAAAAGGCTGACGGACAATCAGCCCGGCAATCAGCGCATTAACAGGCCAGAACAGTGAAAACTCTTCAGGGACCCGCAGGTGGCTGCCAAGAAAACAGAAAAAGAGCGTAATCAAGAAAAGCGTGAGAGCATTTTTCTTATCGTTATGTTCATCAAACAGCGAAACGCGCATTCATCCGCATCCTGTAACCTGAAATCGTTGCCGCGTTGCAGTGGCACCCCCTTTTATTGAACATCAGATCGTGCGGTGCCAATTCAGCGAACAGGTTCGGGTTTACTCTCCTGTTCGGCTGGCTAAGGCATCCGGCCTGCAGACGTTCTGCCGCCGATTATGCCGCGCCCGAACAAAAACCGTCTACCCGTGATATCCGATTTTTGCCGGGCATAATCACCTACTTAACGGCTACCGGCCACTGGCTCAGCCGTATGCCCCGCTCCGGCGCATTTTCGCCAAAGTCGCGCAGAACCGCTTTCACATCCGGATCGAGATATTCCGCGTTACCCTGCTCCACAATCACCAGGCTGTTTTCCGGAATTTCTGCCAGCACGCCCTGCAGCTTAGGGTTATGCATAAACGTCAGGTTCTGATGAAAGTGCAGCACATAGTGATCGTCATGGCGGGTGAGCTGCAGCGCATTGCGGTGGCTCTGATAGATGCTGCAGAGGATCTGCACGGCGATCCCGAGGAAAATACCGGCCAGCATCCCCAGCAGGATGATGCCGCCAATCGTGGCCAGAAAAGGCACCGACTGCGCCCACCCCATCCGGATCTGCTCAGCAAACAGGCGCGGCGTCGCCAGCTTGTAGCCGGTGTAAAGCAGCACAGCGGCCAGGCTGGCCAGCGGGATCGCGTTGAGCAGCGAACTGAACCACAGGCCACAGACCAGCAGCAGGACGCCATGGATCAGAATTGAGAGTTTACTCTGTGCACCGACGCTGACGTTCACCGAACTGCGGACAATGACGGCGGTAATCGGCATTGCGCCCAGTAAGCCTGCCGTTAAGTTACCTATTCCCTGCGCAAACATCTCCTTATCAGGCGAGGGAGCAGGATACTGCGGACGCAGTTTTTTCAGCGCCTCCTGGCTGAGCAGCGTCTCCAGGCTGGCGACCAGCGCCAGCGTAACCGCTACCACCCAGACGGCGGGATTCTGCCACGCCAGCCAGTCCGGCGTTTCCAGTTCAGCGGCCAGCGCGCTAAGGCTGTCAAACGCAGGCAGTACGATACGCGGTAACCCGTCGCCCAGCGCCGGAAAGAGCCGGTCTCCGGCGAAGGTTGCCATACAGCCAATCAGCACCGCCACCAGCGGACCGGGGATCCAGCTGAGCACCCTGACTGACTTAACCAGCGGCGTGGTCCAGAGCCAGAGCGTCAGCAGGCCCGCGGCTGCTACCCCAATAGCACTGGCTGAGAACGCTACATTGCCTGACATCAGCGCCCCCAGCCCGCCCTCTCCGGCTGCGCCCAGCGCCACCGGGATCTGCTGCATAATCAGCAAAATGCCGATTGCGGCCAGCATGCCTTTAATCACGCTGCCGGGCACCAGCGCGATAAACCGCCCGGCGCGCAGCAGGCCCAGCAGGCACTGCAGGACACCCGCCAGAATCAGCGCGGTCAGAAAAGCAGAAAAACTGCCCAGCGTCTGGATGGACGCCACCACAATCGTTACCAGCCCTGCTGCCGGGCCGCTGACCGCAAAGCGCGACGGACTCAGCGCGGTTACCAGCAGCCCGCCAATTACACCGGTAAGCAGACCGGCGAAAGGCGGCAGACCGCTGGCCTGAGCAATGCCCAGGCAAAGCGGCAGCGCCACCAGAAATACCACCAGCCCGGCCGGAATATCCTGCCGCAGTGTTTTAACGTTCATGGCACATGCTCCTTAGCTGATTGCGGTACAGATGACGCAGAGGGTATTTAACATAGCCTGAGCGGTGCTCATGACAGGGTAAAACGGCGCCGCGATATTTCACTGATAACGGTTTTTGTATCATCACAATCATCTTCTCTTTATGCCTGCGTATCTGATTTGCAGATAATAAATGCCCTCTGAGCAGGAGGCCGTAAACCTCCGCAGCGGAGACAAAGCAGCTTCACCTCACAAAAATTGGTTATAGCCGCTTAAGATTTAAGTTGCATCTTTATTATTTAACGCCGCGGGACGGCAGCCGTTTTGTAAAATAAAAGTCAGGAAAGGTAATTAATAAGTCAGTTTAAGCAAGCATATTTAAAAGAGGATAATTAGTTAAAGCGATTATATTTCAATGGATAAAAATCTATAAAAAATAACGCAAGAAGCTGGCTGACAAAAATATACATATTATCTGGCAGCAGCGTGCACCGCGCTGGCTAATAATCGCACTATAACCAGGATAGTTCTTAGTTATTAAAATTAATGCTTAGCGCAATAATCTGTATTACCCGGAAAACATCAAAATTATCCACTCATCGCTGGCGTAAAATCAGGTTATATATCATGAAATGCCGCCAGCGCCTGGCAGCTAACGCAAAATGTAAATATGCGTGGCTCTGACGGTAAAACGTAATCCCCTGCGCCGCCGGGTGTTTTTTCAGTGGTCAAATTATTTACCGTTCCACTCTTTTATGCAGTTACTCCGGCTCTGCCCGGCAATCTCAGCGCAGGCCATCGTGAAACACAGCGCTGTGATACGGGCAGCTATAAGCTGAACGCATGACGTTAGCCGTGATGAGAAAGATATCTGCCGGAGCGCTGTAAAAACGTACCGGTTAACGTAAGCTGTGCGCAGTCGCCGGTTACGTTCAGGTCACAGGAGAGAAGTATGGAGAGTAAAATCTGCGGTCCGCGTTCAGCGCTGCTGGATAGCCTGACATGGCTGGAGTATGCCTTTCAGCCTGCGGGTCTGCCTGCACCTGAGGCTGCCGCTTACGGACATCAGCGTCACAGCGCCCGCGTGGTGTTATCGGGACAAAACCGGCCGCCAAAAAGCTGTGAATCTGACGGTGTGATTGCTGAAGATAACCGTCCGGTAGCGGTTTATACTGCCGACTGCCTGCCGGTGCTGTTTGCCGATCCCGTGCAGCAGCAGGTGGCGGCGATCCATGCCGGGCTGAACGGCACGCTTAGCGGAATTCTGCAAAGCGCGCTGGATGCCCTGCTGGCACGCGGCGCGAGTATCGATACGCTTTGCGTCGCTATCGGTCCGGCCATTGGCCCCTGCTGTTATGAGCTGGGCGAGGATCGTATCCGCCAGATGCAGCAGCGCAGCGATCTGCCGCCGCTGCAGTGGACGCATCAGCAACCCGTGAATCCGCAGGCGGTACGTGCGCAGGCGCAGGCGCAGCAGCAGGGGGCGTGGTTCAGCCTGCCCGGGCTGGCGCGCAGCATCCTGCTAGAGCGCGGACTCGGGCCGGCACAGATTGATGCGGTCAACGTATGTACCTACTGTATGGCCGAGGCGGGATCCAGCTACCGGCGCAATACCCACTTCAGTAGTGGATACCAGTCGCGCTTTTCGTGGATCCGCCGTCGTTAATCGCTTTGCTGCCCTGTGAGCAGCCGGCCCGTGGATAAGCGCGCTAAGCGTCAGCAGAGCCGCGGCTCCAGGCGGCGAGATTGGCGCTTCCTTCTGAATCTCCACTGTTTAAAATGTTGCCAGGCAGGCTCTCGGGCCACGCACTACACGGCTACGCGCATACCGCCATCGACAAACAGCAGATGTCCGTTAACGAAATCTGAGGCGGCAGAGGCCAGAAAGATGGCGGCACCAATCAGCTCTTCCGGCTTACCCCAGCGCGCAGCAGGCGTACGCTTAGTCAGCCAGCCGGTAAACGCGGGATCGTCAGCCAGCGGCTGCGTCATCTCGGTGACAAAGTAGCCCGGCGCAATCGCATTAACCTGAATGTTGTAGCGCGCCAGCTCGACGCACATTCCCCGCGTCAGCATGGTGACCGCCCCTTTAGAGGCCGCATAAGGCGTGATGGTGTCGCGGCCCAGCTCACTCTGCATTGAACCGATATTGATAATTTTGCCGCGCTGGCGCGTTACCATCTGCTGCGCCACTTTTTGCGAGACAAAAAACACGGCGGTCTGGTTTACCGCAATTACGTCGTGCCAGTCCTGTTCAGGAAACTCCAGAAAAGGCCGCCGACGCTGGATGCCGGCGTTATTTACCAGAATATCGATGGCGCCCCACTGTGCTTCAATTTCATCGATCGCCTGATGCACCGCGCCGGAATCGGTTACGTCAAACGCTTTGGCCCGGGCGACGATCCCCTGCTCGCGCAGGGCGGCGGCGGCGCGCTCTGCCCCTTCAGCTGTGGTCGCGTTAATAATCACTTCGGCGCCGGCTTCACCCAGGCCCTGCGCCAGCAGAAACCCGATACCGCGTGCTGAACCGGTCAGCAGTACACGCTTGCCGGCCAGAGAAAAGAGTGCGTTCATAGTATCTCCCTAAAAAGTCAGCTGAACTTTTGCCGCGCGGGTTTTATCGCTGGCAAACTGCAGCGCCGCATCGATATCCTGAAGCGGGTATTCCCCGCTGTAGAGCGGCAGCGGGTTGATAACGCCCTGCGCCAGCCACTCAACTGCCGTATTGAATTCATGCGTAAAACGGAACGATCCCGTCAGATTTATCTCTTTGGCAATCAGCGTCATCAGGGGGAAATCAGGAAATGCGCCGCCCATTCCTACCTGCACCACCGTGCCTCTGGCACACACAACTTCCAGGCAGCGCTGCAGTGACGCCGGATGGCCGGACGCTTCAAACGTAACATCGAAGTAGCCCTTATCCGCCATCCAGCCGGTGAAATCGCCGCTTGCCGCGTTAACTATTTGCGTGGCACCCATTTGCTGCGCCATCTCCAGCGAACGTTCACTGATATCGCTGCAGACAACCTCTGCAGCACCACGCGCCTGCGCGGCAGCGGCAATCAGACAGCCAATTGGCCCGGTGCCGGAGATAAAGATACGCTTACCGGTAAGATCGCCAGCCTGATGCGTGGCGTGAATACAGACCGCGAGCGGCTCAGCAAACACCATCACCTTTTCATCAGCATCCTGTGGAAAAGGCACGCACTGGCTGCTCGCCACCACTTTGTGCCGGGTAAATCCGCCATCGACGTGCGGGACATACATTGCACTGCCAAAAAAGCGCATGGCGGTACACTGGTTCTCCTGCTGGCGCTGACAATATTTGCATTCACCGCAGGGTTTAGCCGGATTGACAGCCACTTTTTGCTGCGGCTGCAGGCGGGGATCGTCGCTTTCAATGACGTAACCAATCACTTCATGCCCGAGTATCATGGGCATTTGCAGCGCAAAGCTGCCCACTTTTCCCTCCTGGTAGTAGTGCAGATCGGAGCCGCAGATTCCGCCGCGCGTAATGCGCACCAGCGTGCCGGAGCCATCCCATTGCACCTGCTGCTGTGCGACACTGACCTGCTTTTTGCCGGTAATAACGCAGGATTGCGTTTCAATATTCATGTTTATCCTGTGAGTCTGATGATGTGACGACTATAAAAACGGGTTAAACAGGATAAAACTGTGATGAACATCACTCAGAACGATGTTACAGAAAAGATGTTACCGGGAACGTGAACTGGCTATCAGGTTGCTGCGCTCGGGCGCGGCCGCCCTGCGCGATTACCGGGCTGACAGCAGCTCCCGGCTATATTTAAATAGTTCCGAATCTGAACGGACGCCGAGCTTTTTCAGCGCCGACTGCTTCTGCCCGCTTACCGTCTTCCGGCTTCGTCTGAACTTGGCCGCAATCTGTGAAACGCTCATGCCATCAAGAAAGCAGCGGATCACTTCTGCTTCACGCGGGCTTAATAATCTTATTTTTTCGTGAAGAACCGGCTTACAGCTGATACAGAAATCATCGTCCGCCTTTTTTCCGGAAATGGCATACAGCGTCTGGATCTCTTCAGCAAGGTGCGTGGCTAAAAACAGGTTATTCTCAGCAACGGATCTGACCGCCGCCAGTACCTCTTCAAAGGGATGGCTTTTACCGATAAACCCGTTTACGCCGGCCCGGAGTACCATTCTTGCTACCGCCGGGCTTTCGGCAGAGGTTAAAACCAGCATTTTCTGCATCGGATAGTGATTACGTATTTGCTTTATTAGCGTCAGGCCATCAATTTCACGCTCGCCCAGCAGGAAATCCAGAATCAGAACATCAACACTGTGTGTACTTAACGCGCTGAAAAGCTCGCTGCCGGAAGACCAGGCAGCAACAAGGTGAATATCGGGATGGTTTTTCAGACATAGCTCAAAAACCAGACGAATCATAGGATGACCGTCAAGAACAGCAATACGGACTGGCTGAGTGTTTAAATCCAATCTGCCTCTCCTCTAAAAGTATATGACAGGTAAAAGGGCTATATCGTTTAACCTTTTCAGTTAACTCAGTGGTAATAGCAGGAAAATCACCTTCACAATGTGATTATTCAGGTAATTATATAAAACCGATAAATAAAAAATTATTAAGATATGGAATTAACTGCTTCACAAATAAAATAAAGGATAATCCATCCAGAAAAAGAGGCACCCTGGCTGCTGGCTGCCGCTAACTGTGCGGGCTGGCGCGCAATAAATATATCACTCATCCGATCGCACCATTCAGCTGCGCGCTATGATTAACAAGCATCATTAATAACATTAAAATAGCGGTTAAAATGATAAATTCTCTGTCTGACTCTATCTGAAGACTTATTTCCAGATTACTTTCCCGCTATAATATTTAAAACTCAGGCGAGTTGCGATGAACACAGGTTGCCGCGGTCTGATAATTACCCGGCGTTTCCGGAAAAAGGAATCCATGATGATATATAAAAAGTGCTAAGTCATTAGCCCTGTACTCTGGCCCTTTCAGGGCGCGCCGGTCCTTCCCGTGCGTAACGAAGACAAGCTGATACTTCGTACGTAACCTGCCGCCCTGCTTTTTTTGACGTCTCTCACAAGCTCAGCGTCCCCCTCTTCCATCATGCGCGATTACCGTTAGAGTTAACTCATCCGACCACTTTCGAGTACCCGATCATGATCGAGCACTACCCCTGCTTATTTACGCCTCTCGATCTGGGATTTACCCGGTTAAAAAATCGTTTTCTGATGGGCTCAATGCATACCGGACTGGAGGAGCACCCTGACGGGGCGGAGCGACTGGCCGCTTTTTATGCTGAGCGCGCACGCGAGGGCGTGGCGCTAATTGTAACCGGCGGCGTCGCGCCGAATGCGCAGGGTGTGGTGGCACAGGGTGGTGCGATGCTGACCGATGAAAGTCAGTTCGGCTGGCATCGTCAGATCACGACGGCGGTCCATGCGCAGGGCGGAAAAATCGCGCTGCAGATACTGCATGCCGGACGCTACAGCTATCAGCGTGCGCTGGTAGGCCCTTCCGCACTCCAGGCGCCTATTAATCCTTTTACTCCGCATGCGCTGAGCGAAGCAGAAATTGAACAGACGATTGCCGATTTTGCCCGCTGCGCCCGTCTGGCACAGCAGGCGGGCTATGATGGCGTAGAGATCATGGGCTCCGAGGGGTATCTGATTAATCAGTTTCTGACGGCGCAGACTAACCAGCGCACTGACGCCTGGGGAGGCGATGTGCAGCGGCGGCAGCGCTTCGCCCGTGAAGTGACGCAGGCGGTACGCCACGCCACAGGCGAAGACTTTATTGTTATTTTCCGGCTGTCGCTGCTCGACCTGGTGCAGCACGGCAGCACGCTGGATGAAACGCTGATGCTGGCTGAAGCGCTGGAAGCGTGTGGCGTGACGCTGTTCAACAGCGGTATTGGCTGGCATGAAGCGCGCATCCCGACGATAGCCACCTGTGTCCCGCGAGCCGGCTTTGCCTGGGTAACCCGCCACCTGCGCGAACGCGTATCCGTACCGGTGATTGCCACCAACCGGATCAACCACCCTGACGTGGCTGAAGCCCTGCTGCGCGACGGGACTGCTGATATGGTTTCAATGGCACGGCCGTTTCTGGCGGATGCCGCGTTTGTCTCCAAAACAGCGCAGGGTCAGCCTGAAGCTATCAATACCTGTATTGCATGTAATCAGGCGTGCCTCGATCAGATTTTTGCAGGCAACGTGACATCCTGCCTGGTCAATCCGCGCGCCTGCCACGAAACTCTGATGCCGGTTGTACCAGCCACGCAGCCGAAGCAGCTGGCTGTCGTTGGCGCCGGTCCGGCAGGTATGGCTTTTGCCCTGCAGGCGGCTCAGCGCGGGCATCAAGTAACGCTCTATGAAGCGGAGGCGGAGATTGGCGGGCAGTTTGGTATCGCCCGACAGATCCCGGGTAAAGAGGAGTTTAGCGAAACCCTGCGCTACTTCCGCCATCAGCTTGCGGCAGCGAAGGTGACGCTGCGGCTTAACCACCGGGTCTGTGCCGAAGAGCTGACAGACGCGGATGAAATTATCATTGCTACCGGCGTAACGCCGCGTCAGCTCTCTATTCCTGGCATCGATCATGCCAGCGTGATCGGCTATCTGGATCTTCTGCGCCATAAAAAACCGGTGGGTCAGCGCATCGCCATTATCGGCGCAGGCGGTATCGGTTTTGATACGGCCGCCTATTTACTCCATTCATCAGAGGATTTTTACCAGCGCTGGGGAATCGATCGCACGCTGCAGGCGCGCGGTGGCATTGTTCCTGCCCGGCCACCCTCTCCCGGCCGGCAAATCTGGCTGCTGCAGCGTAAAGGCGGGAAGCCCGGAGCGGGCCTGGCGAAAACCACCGGCTGGATCCACCGCGCCAGCCTGCAGGCGCACGGCGTAGAGATGTGGGGGGATGTGGAATATCTGCGCATTGACGATGCAGGGCTGCATCTGCGTCACCAGGGTAAACCGGTCACGCTGGCCGTGGATAATATTGTGGTTTGCGCCGGTCAGGAGCCGCTGCGCCTGCTGGCTGACGAGCTGACCGCACGCGGCAAACCGGTGCGGGTGATCGGCGGCGCAGATGTGGCGCAGGAGCTGGACGCGCGGCGGGCTATTGCACAGGCTACCGCGCTGGCGCTGAGTCTGTGATCAGCGCAGTTTGACCGCGCGCAGCACCACAAACTTGGCGCTGGACGCCACCAGTTCGCAGTTACCAAACAGCTTCTTCATCTTCTGGTGATAGCCGAGGTGCCGGTTGCCCACGATGCGCAGCTCACCGCCATACTGCAGGCAGCGCTTTGCGTCGCGCAGCATCTGCCACGCCAGGTGATCGGTAACCGCATGCTGCTGGTGGAACGGCGGATTGCACAACACCGCATGCAGCCGGTCGGAGGGAAAGCCGCTCAGCACATTATTAACGCGGAACTGACTGCGCGACAGATCCTGCGGGCGGTTAACCCTGACGTTCAGCTCGCTGGAGGCGACCGCCATATAAGATTCATCATAAAACAGTACCTCAGCCTGCGGATTCTGCTCCAGTGCCATTAAGCCAATCACGCCGTTGCCGCAGCCGAGATCCATGATTTCGCCTTCAATATTGTGTGGCAAATGCTGCATAAACAGCCGCGCGCCAATATCCAGCGAAGTGCGTGAAAAGACGTTGGCGTGGTTATGGATCTGGTAAGGCGTCTCATCGAGTGGCCAGACGGTAGTGTCCGCCGCCTCAGCCAGCGCCGGGGCGCTGTAACGGCTGTAGATCAGACGCGCTTTTTTCCAGGCCAGCGACGTTTTACCCTCACCCAGAATTCGCTCAAACAGCTGCAGGGTAGAGTTATGAATATCTTTTGCTTTGGCTGCCGCCAGAATCAGCGTCTCTGGCGTGGCCACGCTGCGCAGCGCACGCAGCTGATGCTCCAGCAGCGCCAGCGCTTTGGGAATTTTGATTAAGACAGCAGCAGGCGCCGCAGGCAGCGCGCTCAGGCTGTCAATAAAGTGAATGCGATCGTCAGACAAACCATTTAAGCGCAGATTCTGTCTGGCTGCCTGCTGGCTCAGCCAGGAGTCGCTGACGTGCCAGATCTCCCGATCCTGCAGGCCACAGGTTAATGCCCCAAAGCTGTCATTGAACACCAGCACCGGACCTTCCGGCAGCGTCTGCTGCAGCAGATATTCATCGGCAGCATCCCACGCCTGTAACGGGCTCTCTTCGCGCATCGGCGGAAAGCGCTCCAGCGTAAGGGTGCTATGGGTCAGTTCAAGTTGGCTCATGGGATCTCCGGCGTGGTACACTTTGCGCAATTTTCGCCCTGAAAAGGGGGGCGCAGTATACTGTCTTTCGTCAGGAATCCCAATGTCATTAATTTATCTGCAGGGTTACCCTGAAAATATCCTCGAACAGGTGCAAATGCTGATTGATCATCAGCGATTAGGCGCGTTCCTGCAGCAGCGCTATCCCGAGACGCATGATGTGGTCAGCGATCGCGCGCTGTATGACTACACGCAGGCGATAAAAAATCGCTATATGCGCAGCGCACCTCCGGTAAGCAAAATCCTCTGGGATAATAAAATCAAAGTGATGAAGCATGCGCTGGGGCTGCACACGGCCATTTCCCGCGTACAGGGCGGCAACCTGAAAGCTAAAGCGGAGATCCGCATCTCCACCTTTTTCCGCCTTGCTCCTGAGCCTTTCCTGCGCATGATTGTGGTGCACGAACTCGCCCACCTCAAAGAGAAAGATCACAGCAAAGCGTTCTATCAGCTCTGCTGCCATATGGAGCCTGACTATCATCAGCTGGAATTTGACGCGCGCCTGTGGATGACCGATCAGGCGATGCGCGGCAACGCAGCTTAAAGAAACTCCTGTGCTTTCTGAATCAGACTGGTTTTGGTCAGGGCGCCCATAAAACGACGCTCCTGCGGATTATTCAGCACCGGCAGCCGCTCGAGCGTCACGCGTGAAAATGCCTCCCACCCTTCGCGCATGCTCTGTCCCTGAAAAATGCAGGGAAAGTTGCTATCCATGACGGTGCTGACCGGCGAGTCCAGAGTGATCTCCTGCGCCAGTACCTTGCGCGAGATCTCGTGAATGGAGACCACGCCCAGAAACTGCCCCGCCTGATTCAGTACGTAAACATAGCGTTCACGCTTCAGCGAGCTGACCGCCAGCGCCTGTCCGATCGACTCTTCCGGCTGCAGCGCTGCACCGGGAATAATCAGCTGGTCGACACGCATATGGTCAAAATCATACCAGGCTTCAGAACGGCTCAGGTGATGGCTGACCACCGGATAGGTGCTGGCGGACTGCAGGCGGTAGACCACCATTGAAGCCAGGACCGAGGCGATCATCAGCGGAAACAGCAGGCTGCTGTTAAGCGTCATCTCCAGTACCATCAGCATCGCCATCAGCGGAGCCTGACTGACAGCGGCCAGCACGGCGGCCATGCCTATTGCTGCATAGAGCAGCGTATCGCCCACCGGCAGCTGCAGCGCGGCTGCGCTCTGCGCCAGAATCACCCCGAGCAGGGCGCCAATCAGCAGCGAGGGCGTAAACAGTCCGCCGACGGCATTTGAGCCTACGGAGAGGGTTGTCGCCAGGGTTTTGAGCAGCAGCAGCAGCAGCAGTCCGGTGATGACATAGTGCCCCTCAATGATCTTCACAATCACTTCATAGCCGTTGCCGAGAATATCCGTGGAGAGCAGCGCCAGCAGGCCGACAGCGACGCCTCCTGCGCCAAGCCGCAGCGGCAGCGATCGCACGCGGCTGAATAGCCGCCGGCTGCGGCCAATCAGCGCGATCAGCAGCCAGCCGGCAACGCCTGCTACCAGACCAATCAGCACTGTCATCAGCAGGCTCACTCCATCCATCTGAAACAGCGTATCGGCAAGCGGATAAAGCGCATTGCGAAAACCCAGCGCCCACATGGTCATCACCGCCACCGCAGAGGCGACAATCAGCGGGATCAGTCGCTGCAGGGCTGAAATACCAAAAGCAATTTCAGCAACAAAGATCGCCGAGGCAAGTGGCGCGTGGTAAACCGAGGAGAGGCCCGCTGCTGCCGCCATGGCGACAATGTCGCTGTTGCGCAGATTGAGCGATGCCGGCAGCCAGCGTCCCAGCAGACTGCCGCTGAGCGCTGAGAGCTGTACCATCGGCCCCTCTTTACCGATTGAAGCGCCGCTGCCAATGCTGGCGATTGAAGAGAGCGCGCGAAACAGTGAGGTGCGCGTCGGCACGGCATCCAGCCTGGCGTTAATCACTTCCAGGTAGTCTGTTTTTACCGTTTGCTGCTGCTCAATTGCGACGGCATAGCGCAGGAACCAGCCCGCCAGTACGCCGCCGCCGCCCACCAGCAGCGGCCAGAAGATCCACGGCCAGACGTGCATCGCCACGGTGATCTCATGGTCACTGTTAAACAGCAGCTGGTTAATCACATCGATAATGCCACGAAACGCCAGCGTCACCAGCGAGGCCATCAGCCCCACCGGAATGGCGATCAGCAGCGTGGTCCAGTTTAATGCATGTTTGCTTCCGCTCACCCGGCTCTCCCGTTCGCAGGCTTTCAGACACAGGGGCTCACTATATTGGAATGCGGATCGCAGGATCAAATAGTGCCGGCAGGTTTCCTGCCGCCGCGTGCTACCCTGCGGCTTTATTTTGTCTGGAGAGCAGACCTGTGATTCGCTTTGCCATTGTCGGCACCAACTGGATTACCCGTCAGTTTATTGACGCAGCACATGAGAGCGGCAGGTTTACGCTCAGCGCAGTCTATTCACGCAGCCAGCAGCAGGCTGACGCCTTTGCCGCAGATTACGCCTGTCCGCTCACGTTCACCTCACTGGAGGCTCTGGCGGCATGCCAGGATATCGACGCGGTCTATATCGCCAGCCCGAATGCACTGCACTGCGAACAGGCGCTGCTGTTTATGTCTCACGGTAAGCATGTAATCTGCGAGAAACCGCTGGCCTCCACGCTGCGTGAAGCCGAAGCGATGATCGCCTGCGCTCAACAGCATCAGGTTGTGCTGTTTGAAGCCTTTAAAACCGCCAGCCTGCCTAATTTTCTGCAGCTGCAGCGCACCCTGCCGCAGCTGGGCACGCTGCGTAAGGCGCTGTTCAGCTACTGTCAGTACTCTTCCCGTTACCCGCGCTATCTTGCCGGTGAAAACCCGAATACGTTTGACCCGCGCTGGTCCAATGGCTCCATCATGGATATCGGCTATTACTGCCTCGCTGCTGCCGTCACGCTGTGGGGTGCGCCACAGCGCGTCACGGCTGAAGCCACGCTGCTGGCGAGCGGCACAGATGCGCACGGCACCGTGATACTTCACTATGGCGAGTTCGACGTCACTCTGCTGCACTCCAAAGTCAGCAACTCCGCTATTCCGAGCGAAATTCAGGGAGAGGAGGGTTCGCTGCTTATTGAGAAACTGGCAGAGTGCCAGCAGCTGCGGCTACTGCCACGCAGCGGTGTTGAGCAGAATCTGACGCAGCCGCAGCACAGCAATACGATGCGCTATGAAGCAGAGGTGTTTGCCAGTCTGGTGGAAACGCAGCAGACCGCACACCCTGGCCTTGAAATTTCGCGGCTGACAGCAGCGCTGCTGACCACCATCCGCCAGCAGACCGGCGTGATATTTCCCGCCGATCGCCAGGAAGTGTAAATATTGCTAAATATGACTGGTCCTGCATTGCATCGGAGTGCGGCTGCGCTATTTTTTTCTAAGCAAAGGGGAGTAACTTGTCAGCTGATTGATCGTCATTACGATGTGTAGCGCATCCGGTCGTCAGGCAACCCGGAAGTGATTCTGTGTTGTAAGTGAGACCTTGCCGGAAGGCGAGGAGCGCTTGCAGCGTAATGAAAGCGGCTTACGTCTTCTGACGGAGCCGTTTTTTTTAACTTTCGCACAGGACACCATTATGCAATCGATAGGCACACCGTTACTCTGGGGCAGCTTTACCGTTGTTGTGCTGATTATGCTGGCGATCGATCTGCTGCTGCAGGGCCGGCGCGGCGCACAAACTATGTCGTTCAGACAGGCGGCTATCTGGTCGCTGATCTGGGTTTCCGTTTCACTGCTGTTTGCTGCCGCTTTCTGGTGGTATCTCGATACGCACGCCGGGCGCGAGGTTGCCACTACGCAGACGCTCGCTTTCCTGACCGGATACGTGCTGGAAAAAGCGCTGGCGGTGGATAACGTCTTTGTCTGGCTGATGCTGTTCAGCTACTTTGCTATTCCGCCCCAGCTGCAGCGGCGCGTCCTGATTTACGGCGTGCTGGGTGCCATTGTCTTGCGTACCATCATGATCTTTGCCGGCAGCTGGCTGGTCATGCAGTTCAGCTGGATCCTCTATATTTTCGGCGCGTTTCTGCTGTTTACCGGCATTAAGATGGCGCTGGCGCGCGAGGATGACACGGCCGTGGGTGATAAGCCGGTGGTGCGCTGGCTGCGTCAGCATCTGCGCATGACCGATTCGCTGGAGGGTGAGAAATTTTTTATTCGCCGTAACGGCGTACTGTTTGCCACCCCGCTGCTGCTGGTTCTGATTATGGTCGAGCTCAGCGATGTGATTTTTGCTGTCGACAGTATTCCGGCTATTTTTGCGGTAACCACCGATCCCTTTATTGTGCTGACCTCTAACCTATTTGCCATACTCGGCCTGCGCGCCATGTATTTCCTGCTGTCGAATGTGGCTGAGCGCTTCTCTATGCTGAAATATGGGCTGGCTATCGTGCTGGTGTTTATCGGCATCAAAATGCTCATCGTCGAGTTTTACCACATTCCGGTCGCTGTCTCACTCAGCGTGGTGGGCATTATTCTGGGTGGAACGCTGCTGATCAACGCCTGGGTTAACCGGCGAAATGACCGCCGGCGCATCTCGCCATAATCTTCTGCAGGGGCGTAAATCGCCCCTGCTTTATTTCGCCTCAATGAAACTTTCCCTTTTTTATCTCTGTCACACTTCCTCTGTTTAGCAGATTGAAAAATCGATCCCGCACGCAAAGCCGGAATTATCGCTTTTCTCACCAGCACTTTTCCTTATACTCCGCCGGGCAAACCCTCTGGCGCGGAATAAACGCGCACCACACTCATGACCGATAGTAAAAGATCACGATATGCAAAATAACCTTTCCAGAGTGGCAGGCGTGCTGTTTAAAGGCAGCCTGGTCAAACAAATCATGGTGGGCCTGGTCGCTGGCGTAGCGCTGGCGTGGCTGTCGCGCGATGCCGCATTAGCCGCCGGCCTGCTGGGTGAACTCTTTGTCCGGGCACTGAAAGCCGTCGCGCCGCTGCTGGTTCTGGTGCTGGTCATCGCGTCCATTGCTAACCATCAGCAGGGACAGAAAACCAATATCCGTCCCATCATTATGCTTTATCTGCTCAGCACCCTGTTTGCCGCGATGATCGCGGTGATTTTCAGCCACCTCTTTCCGCAGACGCTGTCACTCGCCGCCGGTAACACGACAATTACGCCGCCTTCCGGGATCACCGAGGTGCTGCATGGCCTGCTGATGAGCATGGTGGCTAATCCGTTCGAAGCGCTGATGAACGCGAACTACATCGGCATTCTGGTCTGGGCGCTGGGCCTTGGCCTTGCATTTCGTCATGCCAGTCCCGGCACCAAAGATTTTTTAAATGACGCCTCACACGCGGCAACCTGGGTCGTACGCTGTGTGATCCGCTGCGCGCCACTGGGCATCTTTGGCCTGGTCGCCTCCATTCTGGCCTCTACCGGCTTTGGGGCGCTGTGGGAATATGGCAGCCTGCTGGTCCTGCTGATTGGCTGCATGCTGTTCATGGCACTGATTGTGAACCCGCTGCTGGTGTATCAGAAAATCCGGCGTAATCCCTATCCACTGGTATTTACCTGCATTCGTGAAAGCGGCGTGACGGCTTTCTTTACCCGCAGCTCGGCCGCCAATATCCCGGTGAACATGGCGCTGGCAAAACGACTCAACCTTGATGAAGACACCTACTCCGTATCAATTCCGCTGGGTGCGACGATCAGCATGGCGGGCGCATCTATTACGATTACCGTACTGACGCTGGCTGCGGTGCATACGCTGGGCATCAATGTCGATGTACCGACAGCGATTCTGCTAAGCCTGGTTGCCACGCTGTGCGCCTGTGGTGCCTCCGGCGTAGCGGGTGGCTCATTGCTGTTAATCCCGGTGGCCTGCAATATGTTCGGCATTCCTAACGACCTGGCCATGCAGGTGGTGGCCGTTGGGTTTATTATCGGTGTGCTGCAGGATTCAGCAGAAACGGCCCTGAACTCCTCAACCGACATTCTGTTTACTGCGGCTGTCTGCCAGGCAGAAGCGGAACGCCAGCCCGGCGCCGCGACCTGACCTCTCCTCTGCGGCGCACACTGTGCGCCGCGCGCTTTCATAGCCGCTGTGCTGCCATCCTTCCCTTCTGCCTCATGTAACAAACTGCTGCCATAAACTGGCAATGTTGCCATATCTGGAAAATACTAAGCGGTGGCGGCGCAACGTTACGCTAAATCACACGGCTTCTGCCCGTAACTGCAACTTGTTTGCCGCAGGCCGGCGAATCAAGCCGAACAGCGTAAAAACGGCCACGTTTGTACATTCTGAACCTGCAGACGGGGTCAGATAATCTGCAATAGTGTCAGCTCGTGTAAAGCTCCTTTTACTCCTGGCAGCAAAGGGTAAAACTCCACTACAACGGACATAATGCACTGTCTGAATTGGGAAGTATTTGTTACAGTTATCGCCCTTTTTTTACCATTTGCGACAAGGGCGTCAGAAAGTCGCTGATTTAACACGCATAGCCGCATGGATACGGACCCCTGCTCAGGTGGCATACCCAAAATGTATAACTCACCTCTGCCTGCGCTTTAGCCCCTGATGGGCTCGTTTAACAATGATGTTCGGGAAAGATTGATGGATATTTTGAAAGCACTGCTGCATGCCCTGTGGCAGCAGGATTATGAGATGCTCTCTGACCCCACGCTGGTGTGGGCGATCTACGGCTTACTGTTCATGATCCTGTTTCTTGAAAATGGCCTGCTTCCTGCCGCCTTCCTGCCCGGTGACAGCCTGCTGATCCTTGTCGGCGTGCTGATTGCCAAAGGCACAATGAGTTTTCCCCTGACGCTGCTGGTTCTCACCACAGGTGCCAGCCTCGGCTGCTGGGTAAGTTATATCCAGGGGCGATGGCTGGGTAATACCCCTACCGTACAGAAATGGCTTTCGCACCTGCCGGCACAATACCACCAGCGCGCCCACAGCCTGTTCCATCGTCACGGTCTCTCTGCCCTGTTGATTGGGCGCTTTATTGCGTTTGTACGCACGCTGCTGCCCACCATTGCAGGGTTATCTGGTTTGAGTAATGCGCGCTTTCAGTTCTTTAACTGGATGAGTGGCTTCCTGTGGGTATTGATCCTGACCGTACTTGGCTTTGCACTGGGCAAAACACCGCTGTTTCGCCGTTATGAAGATGAGCTGATGTTTTTTCTGATGATGCTGCCGCTGGCGCTGCTGGTCATCGGCCTGATCGGCTCGCTGGTCGTACTGTGGCGTAAGCGTCAGGCAGGACAAAACGGGAAAGCGCAGTAATGAAAACAGGACGTCTCTTTACCCGACCGCTGCTGCCGTGGCTGTGCGGCGGCCTGCTGCTGCTGCTCGCGGCCGGGGCTGCTCCACTGCTGTGGCAACATGAAACCGTGGTACAAATTCGCGTGGCGCATAGCGGCACCAATCTGCCGGATGGCTTTTATCTTTATCAGCAGCTCTCTGCCCAGGGCGTGCGCATTAAAAGTATTACGCCAGCAGGAGATGCGCTGGTGATCCACTTTGAAGATGAAGAACAGAGTCTGGCGGCGCAGAAGGTATTACGCCGCTTATTACCACAGGGTTTTGTTGTGGCCGCTGGCCCGCAGGCCTCACAGCAACCGCGCGACACCAATCCCCCGACCTACAGCTAATCCGATCGTCTGACCTGCGGTCAGACGATACTTTTTCTCCGCTATCTCTTCGTCTTTTTTGAATTTTTGCCCCGGCTGACTATGCTTAACGTTAGCACACGCCGACGCGACGCCGGGATACGCTCCTGTCTGGCAGACGGCAGTTCATCAACAATGGAAGGTGTGAACGTGATGAAACAACTTCTTCTGGGTGCCATGCTTATCTCCTGCTCTGGCTCTCTGCTGGCGGCAGAGTCGCTGTGTCAGCAAAAAGAGCGCGATATCCGGCATGAGATTGCGATGGCAAAACAGCATGATAATCAGCGCCGGGTAAACGGACTGGAACGGGCGCTGACAGAAGTTCGCGCCAGCTGCAGCGATCGGCAGCTGAAATCAGCGCACTCAGAGCGTCTGAAGTCGCAGCAGAACAAGGTGGCCGAGCGCGAGCAGGAGCTGCAGAAAGCGCGCGACGACAGGGATGACAAAGACAAAATTGAAAAACGTGAACGCAAGCTGGATGAGGCACGACAGGAGCTGAAAAAGCTTGCTGCAGAGCCTTACTAATCGGACATAAATAATTGAAGTAATGGAGAACTCTCATGGCTAAAGACACCACATCTGAACATCTGCGCGCCGAACTGAAAAATCTGGCCGACACCCTGGAAGAAGTATTAAGCAGCTCTGCAGACAAATCCCGTAGCGAGCTGGATCGCCTGCGTCACAAAGCGCGCGGCGCACTGGAAAGTTCACGCGAGCGTCTGGGTGATTCCGGTGAGCGTATTGCCAAATCCACGCGTGAAGCCGCAGAGAAAGCGGAAGACTATGTGCGTGAGAACCCGTGGCACGGCGTTGGCGTTGGCGCAGCCGTGGGCGTGCTGATTGGCATTCTGATTTCGCGTCGTTGATATGAACGATTCTCAGCAAAGCCACGGCCCGGGCAAAGGGGTCTTTAACATCGGTCAGCGCGTGGTAACTACGCTGGTCAGTATGGTCGAGACGCGTGTCCGGCTGGCCGTTGTTGAGCTGGAAGAAGAGAAAGCCAATCTGATCCAGATGCTGATCATGATTGGCCTGACCATGCTGTTTACGGCATTTGGGTTGATGAGCCTGATGGTATTAATCATCTGGGCGGTTGATGCACAATACCGGCTGATGGCAATCGGAGTGACCACAGGCGTACTGTTTTTGCTTGCGCTGATTTTTGGTCTGTGGACGCTGCGTAAATCGCGTCAGTCGACGCTGCTGCGTCATACCCGTAAAGAGCTCGATTCCGATCGTAAACTACTGGAGGAGGACCGCTCATGAGCAGTCGCCATGAACGCGAAGCCCGCATTCATGAACTCCTTAATACGGTTCAGCAGCAGCGTCTCGATTTGAGCGCAGCGGGACGTGACTGGCTGGAAAATACAGCCCGCTATGACCGCGGCTGGCTGACGCTGGTCAGCTGTCGCCGCTATCTGGCAATAGGCAGCAGCGCGCTGGCCATCTGGTCAGTGCGCAGTCCTAACCGGCTGCTGCGCCTCGTTAAACGCGGCTTCGGCCTGTGGAGCACCTGGCGCATGATTAAATCCTCCATGCCGGGGCGCTAACCGCTCTATAAAAAACCGGACCAGCAGGTCCGGTTTTTTTTCGTCAGAATTCCTGAATAACTTCGACAGTTTATCTTGCTTACAACCCTTTCGCGCCGCGATTATTATCTCTCTCCATCAGCCCGGTGAACGTTTATCTGCGTTGCAGCGGGAAATTAACGGACAGGTTTTCAGCCTGCCACAAAATTACGCTGGAGTAGATGATGAAAAAATTCGAAGATGCAGGACTGTTAGCCGCGCGTGTACTGATGACTATTCTGTTTATTACGGCCGGCTGGGGCAAAATTACCGCCTATGCCGGTACTGAGCAGTATATGCAGGCAATGGGCGTGCCGGGCTTTATGCTGCCGCTGGTGATCCTGCTGGAACTGGGTGGCGGCCTGGCTATTCTGTTTGGTTTCCTGACGCGCTTTACCGCGCTGTTTACCGCAGGCTTTACTCTGCTGACCGCGTTTCTGTTTCACAGCAACTTTGCAGAAGGCGTAAACCAGCTGATGTTTATGAAAAACCTCAGCATTGCTGGCGGTTTCCTGGTTCTGGGTCTGGTGGGACCAGGCGCCTGGAGTATTGATCGTCTGATCCGCCAGCGCATGGCGCCCGCCGCCGCCCGTTAAGCGCGCAGGTAGCTTACAGCAGATATACTGAATACAGGGGCAGAGGATCATCCTCGCCCCTTTTTTCTATGGAGGGCATATGGGACAGCTGATTGAGGGTGTCTGGCACGATACCTGGTACGATACAAAGTCAACCGGAGGGCGTTTCAAACGCTCAGAGTCAGCATGGCGTAACTGGATCACGCCTGATGGCAGCGCCGGTCCTGACGGTAAGCCCGGCTTTGCAGCAGAGCGCGATCGCTACCATCTGTACGTTTCACTTGCCTGCCCGTGGGCGCATCGCACGCTGCTGATGCGCAAGCTTAAAGGGCTGGAAGAGATGATATCGGTTTCCGTGGTTCATCCGCTGATGCTGGAGAACGGCTGGACGTTTGATGACAGCTTCCCGGAGGCAACCGGCGACACGCTGTATCAGCATGAGTTTCTCTACCAGCTCTATCTGCATGCCGATCCGCACTACAGCGGCCGCGTGACCGTACCGGTGCTGTGGGACAAGCAGCAGCACACCATTGTCAGCAATGAGTCGGCCGACATTATCCGCATGCTCAACAGCGCATTTGATGCCCAGGGCGCACGAGCCGGCGACTACTATCCTGCCGATCTGCGCGATAAGATCGATGAACTTAACGGCTGGATTTACGATACGGTCAATAATGGCGTCTATAAGAGCGGTTTTGCTACCTCTCAGGCCGCTTACGATGAAGCCGTTACCGCCCTGTTTCATTCATTGGCGCGGCTGGAGCAGATCCTGGGACAGCATCGCTATCTCACCGGCGATCGCCTGACTGAAGCCGATCTGCGCCTGTGGACCACGCTGGTACGCTTTGACCCGGTGTATGTTACTCACTTCAAGTGCGACAGGCACCGCATTAGTGACTATCGCAATCTGAATGGCTTTCTGCGCGATATTTACCAGATGCCCGGTATTGCAGAGACGGTGAATCTGCCGCAGATCCGCCATCATTATTACTGCAGCCATAAAACCATCAACCCGAACGGCGTGATTTCACTCGGTCCGGCATTTGACTGGGATGAACCCCACGGCCGCGGTTAATCGGATGTAAAACGGGCGCCATTAATGGCGCCCCTACGCATAACCGTAGGGGGCGCATTCTTGCGCCCCGGGGTGTTTAGATGTAGGGGACGCATTCATGCGTCCCTGGCTGAATTCATGCGCCCCTGGCCGCAGAGAGAAACGGAAATACCTGCACTCGCGGCTCACAAAACAAAAAGCCCCGCCGGGGCGGGGCTTTTCATTTGAAAAGTCGAAACTGACCGATAAGCCGGGTTCTGTCGTGGACAGTCATTCATCTAGGCCAGCAATCGCTCACTGGCTCAAGCAGCCTACCCGGGTTCAGTACGGGCCGTACCATGTGAACCCCTATTTGGCCTTGCTCCGGGTGGAGTTTACCGTGCCACGGACTGTTGCCAGCCGCGCGGTGCGCTCTTACCGCACCCTTTCACCCTTACCTGATCCCGTTTCCGGGCCATCGGCGGTTTGCTCTCTGTTGCACTGGTCGTAGGCTTGCGCCCCCCAGGCGTTACCTGGCACCCTGCCCTGTGGAGCCCGGACTTTCCTCCCCTCTGCCTGTCTCCCCCGAAAGGGACGACGACAAAGCGGCGACTGTCTGGTCAGCTTCGGCGCAGGATAATAGGCGATCTGACCACGTTTGTCACTCTTCTTGCTGCGCCAGCGCATATTTATACAGCGCATTTTTTTTCACGCCGTGGATTTCCGCGGTCAGCGCAGCGGCTTTTTTCAGCGGCAGCTCCGCCTGCAGCAGCGCCAGCGTACGCAACGCCTCGGCTGGCAGCGCCTCCTCATCTGCCTTATGTCCCTCAACAATCAGCACCATCTCGCCCTTGCGCCGGTTCTCATCTTCCCGCACCCAGGCAAGCAGCTCTCCCACCGGCGCGCCATAGATCGACTCCCAGGTTTTGGTCAGCTCGCGCGCCAGTACCACATAGCGCGCTGCGCCCCATACGGCTGCCATATCCTGCAGCGTATCCAGCAGTCGGTGGGTCGACTCATAAAACACCAGCGTACGCGGCTCTTCGCTCAGCGCGCGCAGTGCATCGCAGCGCCCTTTGCTTTTCGCAGGGAGAAACCCTTCGTAACAGAATCGATCGGACGGTAATCCCGCCGCGCTTAATGCTGCAATGGCTGCACAGGCGCCAGGCAGCGGCACAACGCGCACGCCCGCCTCGCGGCAGCGACGCACCAGATGGTAGCCCGGATCGTTGATCAGCGGCGTGCCGGCATCGGAGACCAGGGCGATACTCTGCCCCTCCTGTAGCTTCGCCAGCAGCACATCCGCTTTCTGCTGTTCGTTATGATCGTGAAGTGCGAACAGTCGCGCATTGATGGCGAAATGTTGTAGCAACAGCCCGGTATGACGTGTATCTTCCGCTGCAACGAGATCGACGCTCGCCAGCACCGTCAGCGCACGCTGTGTGATATCACCCAGGTTACCGATCGGGGTAGGAACGATATAGAGCGTACTGGCAGAAATCTCTGCCCGATCGAGTTGTTTCATTGTCTCATCCGAATTGCCGATTTAATATTGAGCATCAAGAAAAAAACATCACTGGATACAGTATGCTTCCTTCAAAAGTCGTACGTCGTAAAGCAGGACGCTTTGTACCTGTTCTTCTCGCCGGGCTGATTCTGGCCGCCTGTAGCGGTCAGGGTCCGCAGCAAACCTCTAACGTCAATATTCAGGGGCCCGCAACCGGACGCTCTGACTATTATCTGCAGCAGGCACAGCAAAGCAGCGATGATAGCAAGACCGACTGGCAATTACTTGCCATCCGTGCCCTGTTGAAGGAAGGAAAGTATCCTCAGGCACAAACGCAGCTTGGCCAGCTGCCGCAGCAGCTCTCTGATGTGCAGCAGCAGGAGCTGCAGCTGCTGCGCGCGCAGCTGCAGATTGCGCAGCAGAATTACAGCGGCGCTCAGCAGCAGCTCAGCCCGATTAAGGTAGCCGATCTCTCTTCCGATCAGCAGGTACGCTACTACGCACTGCAGATCGCCGCGGCGCAGAACCGGCCATCGCTGGCGCTGCTGCGCGCCTATATCGCGCAGGAACCGCTCTTAAAAGGTGACGAACACCAGAGTAACATCGACGCGACCTGGCAGGCGCTGACCCAGCTGACGCAGGACCAGCTTAACAGCGTTGTCATCAATGCCGATGAAAATACCCTGCAGGGCTGGCTCGATCTGCTCAATACCTGGCACGCTAACAGCCAGGATCCGCAGATGCTGAAGGCGGCCATTAGCGACTGGCAGACGCGCTACCCGCAAAACCCGGCGGCAAAAACGCTGCCAGCGCAGCTCAGCCAGGTCAAAAACTTCAGCCAGGCTTCCACCAGCACCATCGCCCTGCTGCTGCCGCTGAACGGTCAGGCGCAGGTGTTTGCGAATGCGATTCAGAAAGGCTTTAACGATGCAAAAAATGGCGTGCTGAGCGCGGCTGCCCCGGCACAGAGCAGCGCGCCGGAAAGCGCTACTGCCCAGCCTGCGCCGGACGCGACAGCGGATAGCGGAGCGGCCAACAGCGTGGTTAGCCCGGCGGCCGCCAGCATGCCTGCGCAGGAGAACACGCAGCAGCAGCCTGCTGCACCAGCCTCTCAGCCAGCCGCCAGCAGCGCACAGATTAAAGTGTACGATACCAGCAGCCAGCCGATCGCTCAGGTCATGCAGCAGGCGCAGCAGGATGGCGCCACGCTGGTCGTTGGCCCGCTGCTGAAAAATCATGTGGAAGAAGTAGCAAACAGCCAGACCCCGCTCAACGTACTGGCGCTAAACGAGCCGGAACAGATCCAGAACCATCCGAATATCTGCTATTTTGCGCTTTCTCCTGAAGACGAAGCGCGTGATGCAGCGCACCATATCTATGAGCAGGGCAAGCGCCAGCCGCTGCTGCTGCTGCCGCGCAGCAGTTATGGCGACCGGGTCGGAAAAGCGTTTGCAGAAGAGTGGCAGCAGCTGGGTGGTGCCACGGTGCTGCAGCAGCGCTTTGGTGGCGTGGCCGAGCTGAAACAGGGCATTAACAGCGGAGCCGGTATTGCGCTGAGCGGCACGCCGCTGACGGTACAAATGGAGCAGCCGCAAAGCGTGGCCATTGCAGGCCTGACGATCCCGGCGCCGCAGAGTAGCACCCCGGCACCGGCGGCTGACAGCAGTGGCGGTAGTGTGGACGCCGTTTACATCGTCGCCAGCCAGAATGAGCTGCAGCTGATCAAACCGATGATCGCCATGCGCACCAGCAGCCGCAACAGCACGGCGCTTTATGCCAGCTCGCGCAGCGCGCAGGCGGGCGCCGGTCCCGATTTCCGGCTGGAGATGGAAGGCCTGCAGTACAGCGATATTCCGCTGCTCTCCGGCGCTAACCCTGGCCTGATGCAGCAGGCAGCGAAGACGTTTAACAACGACTATTCGCTGGTGCGCCTCTACGCGATGGGCATCGATGCCTGGACGCTGGCAACGCAGTTTAACCAGATGCGGCAGGTAGCCGGCTTTGCCATTGATGGCAACACCGGTAAGCTGAGCGCCGACACGGATTGTGTCATTAACAGGAAGCTGGCATGGAACCAGTATCGCCAGGGACAGGTCGTTCCGGTACAGTAAACCGCCAGCGTATCGGCGCGGAGCATGAACAGCAGGCGCGTCACTATCTGGAGCGCGCCGGGCTGAAGTGGGTCGCCAGTAACGTCCGCTTTCGCGGAGGTGAACTTGACCTGATTATGCGCGACGCCGACTGCTGGGTATTTGTAGAAGTGCGCTACCGGCGCGATGCGCGCTACGGCGGAGCAGCCGCCAGCGTGACGCGTCAGAAACAGCAGAAGCTGCTGCGGGCAGCGGCGCTCTGGCTGCTGACGCGCGGCGGCAGTTTTGAGACGGTCAATTGCCGTTTTGACATCATTGCCATTACCGGGCGCGAACTGACGTGGCTGCCCGCTGCTTTTAATGCCGATGAATAGAACCAGGTGGTCTTGTGCAGGACAGAATTAAAGCGTGTTTTACTGAAAGTATTCAGACGCAGATTGCCGCAGCCGAAGCGCTGCCGGATGCGATCTCCCGCGCCGCGATGACGCTGGTGCAGTCGCTGCTGAATGGTCATAAAATTCTCAGCTGCGGTAACGGTGCCTCAGCGGCCAATGCGCAGCACTTTGCGGCCAGCATGATTAACCGGTTTGAAACCGAGCGTCCCAGCCTGCCGGCGCTGGCGCTGAGCGCAGATAACGTTATGCTCACCGCCATCGGCAACGATCGGCTGCATGATGAGATCTACGCCAAACAGGTACGGGCGCTGGGTCAGGCGGGTGATGTGCTGCTGGCGATCTCAACCCGGGGTAATACCCGTGACATCGTTAAAGCGGTTGAGGCGGCAGTGACGCGCGATATGACTATTGTCGCGCTGACCGGACACGACGGCGGCGAGCTGGCTGGCCTGCTCGGCCCTCACGACGTGGAAATCCGCATTCCCTCTCATCACAGTGCGCGCATTCAGGAGATGCATATGCTGACGCTGAACTGCCTGTGCGACTTGATCGATAACACCCTCTTTCCCCACCAGGAATGACTGAAGGAGCTTACATGAAAGCATTGAACGCTATCGCCCTGCTGTTAACGGCCATGCTGCTGCAGGGCTGCGTGGCAGTGGTTGCCGGCGGTGCCGCTGTTGCCACCAAAACCGCCACTGACCCCCGCACCGTGGGTACGCAGGTTGATGACGGTACGCTGGAGCTGCGCGTCTCTAACGCGCTGGCAAAAGATGAACAGATTAAGAAGCAGGCGCGGGTCATTGTTACCGCTTACCAGGGCAAAGTGCTGCTGACCGGTCAGGCACCGTCTGCCGATCTCGCCAGCCGTGCCAAACAGATCGCTATGGGCGTCGACGGCGCAACAGAGGTCTACAATGAGATCCGCACCGGAGAGAAGGTCAGCCTTGGCACCTCTTCTTCCGATACCTGGATCACGACCAAGATCCGCTCGCAGCTGCTGGGCAGCGATCAGGTCAAATCGTCTAACGTGAAAGTGACGACGGAAAACGGGGAAGTCTTCCTGCTGGGACTGGTCACGCAGGAAGAAGCCACGGCGGCGGCAGATGTTGCCAGCCGGGTCAGCGGCGTGAAGCACGTGACAACCGCCTTTACCATTCTGAAATAATCTTCATTCTTACTGTGAGGGCGGCGCTGGCCGCCCTTTTTTATGCCGGTAAATCGATCACCAGCGCACGCAGCGGCGTCTCTGCCTGCAGAATAAGCTGCTGCTCATCACGAATAAACGCACCGTCGCCGCACTGCAGCTGCTGCTGATTCGCGCTGCTGCTGCGCACATCCAGCGTGCCGTGAATCGACTGCAGATACGCGCGCGCGCCGCGCAGCTGCACAATCTGCTCCTCTCCCGGCGCTAACGTCACCTGATACACTCTCGCATCCTGACGCAGCTGCAAACTCTGGTCTGCCCCGTCAGGCGAGGCCAGGAGCAGCGGCGATGCGCCATTGAGCGTCATCCGCTGCTGCAGCGGGTTTTCCCGCTCCGGACAGGCGCTCAGCCAGAGCTGCAGGCGCGTCAGCGGCCGATCTTTGCTGAGGTTTATCTCGCTGTAGCTTACGCCCTGCCGCGCAGACAGCAGCATCGCCTCACCTGCCCGTACGGTCAGGCGCTGTCCCTCGCTGTCGCGATACTCCGCCTCACCCTGCAGCACCAGATTCAACACATCAACCTGCGGATAGGTGCGGGGCTGAAAAGCGGCACCCGGCGCCAGCACCTCCTGGTTCAGCACGCGCAGCGCGGCGTATCCCATCAGTTTGGGATCAAAATAGTGGCCAAAAGAGAAGCTATAGCGCGCCTGCAACCAGCCAAAATCAGCCTGGCCACATGCGGACGCGCAGCGGGTTGTCATCATGCTATACCTCCGGTGCACTGCAGGAGACGCTCACTGCAGGCTTAATCGGTTTATGGTAAAAGGCTGGACGGCGGAATGTTAGCCAGTTAATCTGCCTGGCATATTCAAATTTACTGACAGAGAATCAGTATGGCTAAAGAGCGTGCATTAACGTTAGAAGCGTTACGGGTGATGGATGCGATTGACCGGCGCGGCAGCTTTGCCGCCGCGGCAGATGAGCTGGGTCGCGTTCCCTCTGCGCTGAGCTATACCATGCAGAAGCTGGAAGAGGAGCTGGATGTGGTGCTGTTCGATCGCTCCGGTCATCGCACCAAATTCACTAACGTTGGCCGGATGCTGCTGGAGCGCGGTCGCGTCCTGCTGGAGGCCGCAGACAAGCTCACCACCGACGCAGAAGCGCTGGCGCGCGGCTGGGAAACGCAGCTGACTATCGTAGCGGAGGCACTCATCCCCACCGACCTGCTGTTTCCGCTGGTCAGCAAGCTGTCAGAAAAAGCCAACACGCAGATATCTCTGATCACTGAAGTGCTGGCGGGCGCGTGGGAACGTCTGGAGCAGGGCCGGGCGGATATCGTCATCGCACCTGACCTGCACTTCCGCGCCTCCAGCGAAATCAATACCCGCAAGCTTTACACCATTATGAGCGTCTATGTCGCCAGTCCTGACCACCCTATTCATCAGGAGGCAGAGCCGCTTTCGGAAGTCACGCGTGTGAAATATCGCGGCATTGCCGTCGCTGACACGGCGCGTGAACGTCCGGTGCTGACGGTACAGCTGCTGGATAAGCAGCAGCGTCTTACGGTCAGCAGCATGGATGACAAGCGGCGGGCGCTGCTGGCGGGACTGGGCGTTGCCACCATGCCTTATCCGATGGTAGAGAAAGATATTGCCGAGGGCCGGCTGCGCGTGGTCAGCGCTGAGTATACGCGGGAAGTGGATATTATTATGGCCTGGCGTCGCGACAGCATGGGTGAAGCCAAAGCCTGGTGCCTGCGTGAAATCCCGAAGCTGCTGGCTAAGCGCAATCAGGCCTAGTCAGGGGCGGCCCAGACACTCTATCGCCACGGTTTTAAAATGGTCAAAGTCACGGCACTCCCGCAGGCGCGGCATGGCACGTTCGCGCAAAAAGGTGACAAACAGATCGTAGAGCGCCATCGCCTCTTCATATTCACGTTTGCTGATAGCCAGCAGAAAGATCACGCAGGCGGTCTCATCACCCCAGCTGACGCCATGCGGCGCAATAACGGTATAGACCGCGGTTTTCTGCGCCAGCAGGCCGAGCGCGTGCGGCAACGCAATGCCATCCCCGAGCAGCGTGCTGACAATCGCTTCACGCTCAACCACGGATGGATAAAAGTCTGCTGCAACAAAGCCCTGCTCCTGCAGGCGATCGCACAGCAGCTGAAAGAGCGCCTGCTGCGTCAGCGGCTGATCCAGCACCATAAAATGCTGCGCGGAGAAATATTTTTCCAGCATCCACGGCCGGGTGCGGTCCACCAGCACCAGCTTGCCGAGCTGCTCCAGCTGAAAGCCGGTCGGAAAGGGCGACATCACTACCACCGGCCGGTTCTTTTCATGCAGCCGCACCGTAGAGATAACAAAATCTTCTTCAATCCGCTCCCGCAGCGCGTAGTCGCGCTGTGTCAGCCGGGCGGTGACCACCAGCTGCGGATATTTGCGCAGCAGCAGCGCCTCAATCATCCGCAGCGTTGAGGTTCCGCTATCGCACACCAGCAGTACGCGCGGGTGGCGCTGATAGCCAACGTCATAGTGCCGCTCCAGCCCCACGCCAATATGCAGCACCAGAAAGCCAATCTCATTTTCGCTCAGCGTATAAGGGGTATATTTGCTCCAGCTGCTGACGGCGGCCAGCGTCACATCCCACGCCAGCGGATAGTGCTGTTTGATGTTGCTCAGCAGCGGATTGGGAATATGGATCTGATAGCGCACCCGGGTGATCATCGATTTGATATGGGTAAGCAGATCGGCGCGCAGCTGCTCGTCGTGCTGCAGCTGGTAGGCATAATGCGTATTGATATAACTCAGCAGCCAGCTCACCAGCGCGTCAGCGTCATCTGCATTGATGGTGCTTGGCTCCAGCGCCTGGATCTGACGCGCGGCGATATTGACGCGCAGCCAGTTCTCTTCCGCCCGCGATAAGGCTTTGCCGGTAAGCGGTCGCAGCTGATGCACCAGCGCGTGCGCCGCCTCACGCACCTCTTCGCCTACTTCTTCTGCGCCCGGATCGCTGAGCGGAAAGCCTTCGCTGATGCGGCGTACTGCTACCGCGCAGTAGATCAGCAGGTAGCGCTCGCCCTCATCGCTGAGACGAATAGCGTAACGGCTGAGGCAGTGCTGCAGCAGCGGCTGCAGCTGCGTCAGCATATCACTGCGCAGTACTTCAATACTCAGCAGCGGGCTGTCGGGCGTCTCCTGGTCGATCTGCCACAGCAGATCGGTAAGGCAGGTGCGGATAGCCGTCTCGCTGCCAAACAGCTTCATGCCGTAGCGCGGTTTAGTTTCGATATGCAGATGATAGCGCCCCAGCCACTCCCGCACCTCTGCCATATCCCCCTGCAGCGTGGCGCGACTGACAAACCACTCTTCCGAGAGATCTTCCAGCCGCAGTGACCAGGCCGCAGTAAGAAAGCGGCTGAGCAGATAGCGAACCCGCTCCTGCGAGGTGCGCGGCACCCGCAGCGGCGCGCTGCTTTGCTGCTGCAGCGAATCAAAGCGTGCCGCGTCGGCCACCTGCAGCTGATAGCCGGCGCCGCGCGCCAGCACAAACTGTGCGCCGTGCTGCTCCAGCAGCGCGTTCAGCGCCGCAATGTCGGTGCGCACCGTGCGCGTAGAGACCGAGAAACGCCGTGCCAGCTCATCCTGCGGCAGCGTTTCATGCTGCAGTGCGGCAAACAGCTGCGCCAGACGCTGATTAGGAAATCTCACAAAGCCTCACCCGTAACGAAGTTATTGCAGCAGTGCCTTGCACGTTGCCAGAAGCTGGCGCACATCGTCAATGCGCGTCTCACCGCTTGCGCTGTCGATAATTGAGCTGTAAACGTGCGGGATCACTTTACTGACGCCCGCCTCCAGCGCGATCTGCACGATCTCCGCAAAATTATGCAGATCGATACCGCCGGTGGGCTCCAGCCAGAAATCGCGCCGGGCGCACGCCTCTGCGACCGCGCGATACTCCGCCACCGCGCTCAGACCGCCCATCGGAAAAAATTTTACCGAGCTGCCGCCCATGTCCTGCAGCATGGCGATGGCGCTGTCGATCGGCACAATCGCTTCCGCCGCCTGCGAGCTTAGCGAACCGGTTGAGATCTTCACTTTCCCTGGCGTCCCGCTGGGGGAGACCAGACCATTTACCACCGTCTGCGACTGTCCCAGCAGCGCACGGCTGGTCGCGACTCCGGTAAACACCTGATTGACATGCTGCGGCTGCAGCACCGCTGCCAGTTCGCTCACCATAGCAGACTGACGCGGATCGCCGGCCCCGAGACCGATAGAGAGCGCGTTATCAATCAGCGCGGCGTAATCGCGCATGTCAGCCAGCGCCGCGTCGTGGCTGGCATAATTTTTTGACAGCACGCCAACCAGCACATGCCCTTCTGCTGCCAGCCAGATGTCGCGTGCGTTCTGCTTTGAGCCCGCCAGTACGTTGAGACAGAGACGATCCTGATAAAAATCGGGGGTCAGCTTCATGCGTTGTTCCTTTCTGCCAGCAGCGCGTCAATACGGCTGAAGATAGTCTGCAGCTGCGCGGCAGTAACGCTGCGCACGTCGGCTTCGATAATGCTTTCGTTTGCCTTATAGCCGCGAAAATAGATAGCGATGTCGCCGTTTTTCAGCGCCTGGACGAGATCGCCGGTTGCCCAGCCGGTCAGCGCTTCATCGAAATGGATCTCTGTACGCGCAATATCGCGCCCGGCGCTGTCCCATACCACCCGCGCGGTGACGCCCGGCAGCTGGTTAAGCTGGTCGATAAATGGCGTCATGTGCTGAACCATCTCGCTGCCGCTGGTTTTTGGCTGCGACAGGTAGCGCTCAATGGCCTGCGTCAGGCCCAGGATCCCCTCTTTGCCCACTTTCATCGCACGACCGATGCCGTTGCTCTGCCGTTTTACCCATTCGACACAGCGGCTGCGTCCTACCACCAGTCCGCTGGAGGGACCCTCTATCGCCTTGGCACCGCTGTAGATCACCAGGTCGGCACCCATCTGGTAGTAGCAGCGCAGGTCTTCTTCTGCCGCCGCATCCACAATCAGCGGGATGCCATGCTGCTGCGCGACTTCTGCCGCCTGCGCCACGCTGAGGTGGCTTTTTTGCACGCAGTGGTGCGATTTTACGTAGAGCAGCGCTGCCGTAGCCGGCGTGATCGCCGCTGCCAGCTGCGCGGCGGAACACTCGTTGCTGTAGCCCGCTTCCACCAGCCGGCCACCGCCCAGCGCGACCATGGTGCCGACCGGCGCGCCGTAGTTCACGTTGTGCCCTTTAGGCACGACGATCTCATGCGGAACCGTGAGCGGCGCCGCGTGCAGGTTATCCAGCAGCCAGGCGTTATCTTTCACAATGACCCCGGCCACACACTGAGCGATACCCGCCGAGGCGCAGGAAACCACGACGGCGCTTTCTGCCTGCAGCAGTCCGGCAATGTAGTCACCGGTATGGTTCACCAGATCTTTCATTTCAAAGTAGTGGTTCAGGCCATAGCTGACGCTTTCCACCACCTCCGGTGCCGGCGTCGAGACGCCCAGAATAGTCATACGGCCTGACGCATTGATCACCTGTTTCAGGTGATATTTTTCATAAACTGAAGACATGATGACGCTTTCCCTCTTCGGTCAGATGCCACTGGCCTGCCACTGTCACAGCCACCGGCAAAAAATGGTGCTCTCCCGCCACCTGTTCGCCCTCTGCATCGGTAAACGGACGGGTCTCCTGATTCACACTGAAAATAGTCAGATCGGCATCGCTGCCCGGCGTCAGATCGCCTTTGCCGCTGAGGCGCAGCGCCGCTGCTGCCTGGGTTGTCACGCAGGCGATCACCTGCGGCAGCGTCATGCCCAGCGCAAGAAACTTAGACATCACGTGCGCGAGGCTGTGTACCGGCCCGTGCAGGCGGTTGCGACAGTAGATATCGGAGCTGATGGTATCGGGCAGAATGCCGCGGGCGATCGCCTGTCGCGCCACCGCAAAGCTGAAGCTGGCGCTGCCGTGCCCGATATCGAGCGTGACGCCGCGCGCCAGCGCCTGACTGACCGCCGCTTTCAGCTCACCCTGCGCGGAGAGAATGCGGTTAGGTTTGCCGTTAAAGCAGTGGGTGATGATATCGCCGGCGGTCAGCAACTCAGCGATCTCCTCCAGCACCGGCGGATCGTTACCGATATGTACCATGAGCGGCAGATCGCCGGCAGCGTGCTGGATCGCTTTGGCGCGGATCAGCGGTGCAATGCCGTTTTCCCCGACCACGCTGCTGCTCATGCGCGCTTTCAGACCAACAATGAAACCGGGATGGCGCGTGACCGCCTGCACCACCGCTGCTTCATCAATCTGACGCATGTCCGCCAGTTCGTTCTGGGTGACTATCCCGGTGCGGGCAACGTTGAGCAGCGCCCTGACGTCGGTGGTGGCGTGGCGCGTCAGCTGCCGGAAGTCATCGATCTGGTCGGCGCCGGTGCTGCCGGCATCCACCACGGTGGTGACGCCCTGCGCAACGCCGACAGCGTCCGCTTCATCGTGGTAGACAGGCGATTTTGCATAGCAGTGTACGTGGCTGTCTATCCAGCCTGCGCTGACGTACCAGCGCCCGGCCAGATCGCGCTCCTGCTGCGCGCTGCCCGTGACGTTGCCGACGACGGCGATTTTGCCGTCGCGAAGAGCGATATCCACCAGCTGCTCATCGCACAGTCGTGCGCGGCGCAGAATCAGATCAAACATGGTTACTCCTTACTGCGTTTGCGGCCAGGGGCGCATGAATGCGCTCCCTACATCCTTACCCCAGGGTCGCCATTCATGGCGCCCGCCCTGTTACAGCGAAATCGGGAACATCGCGCCCAGCACCATGGCACCCAGAATTGCGCCGCCGGTAATCGGCTTGTTCCACAGGTAAAACAGCAGAGCGCCAGCGAGCGAGCCCAGGCCAATGGGAATAGAGGCTGCCATCGCCGACAGGATAATCAGCGGGCCGAGAAAGCGTCCGGAGGCGTTGCCTGCGCCCATCATCACATCGGCGCCATAGGTGGAATCGCTCTGGTTGATGGTAAATTTGCGCGCCAGAATAATGACGTAACCAATCGCCACCCCGATCACCAGACCGGTTACCAGCGAAGCCGCAAAGTTCGCGACCGGAAACACAATGCCTGCGCCCAGCAGCAGCGCCGGCACGCCCAGCCCGACGCCGGTCTGGATCGCACCGCCGATATCCAGAATACCGACCAGCGAGCCTTCAATGATGCGGGCAAACAGAAAGCTGGCGCCAAACGCGGCGACCGCGCCATAGACGCCGGTCTCCATGCCGGCGCGCAGCATCGACACAAACGCCACTTCGTTAAAGGCGCCGATTCCGTAGAGGTAGTACATATGCGTACCGGCAAATACGCCGGATGAGAGCAGACCGACAAAAATCGGGAAGGACCAGTCGGCATACCAGAAGCCGCGATTTTCATGTTCGTTCATGGATGGCTCCTTATTTGCCGCTCAGGCTGTTGTGGATCATGTCAAGCCAGCCAGGGACGCCGAGCTGGAAAGATTGCAGCAGTTTCATATCGAATCCGCGGAAGAAGCCGCTCAGTACAAACAGCAGCACAATCGCCGCCATCATGACTTTCGTCACCCGGTTCCAGCCGCTCTCCTCTACCCCTTTCCCAATCAGGATCCCCAGCACCAGCCCCGGTACGGCATTACCCATAATCAGCTGCGCCAGGCCGCCAAAGATGGTGGCCCAGAAGCCCGATTTTTTGCCGGCGTCGATGGCTGCCAGCCAGAAAATGACCGGCATGACGGTGTTTACCAGCAGGTTAGCCGCCGGCACCAGCACTTTGACTGCCGTCACCTGCAGCGCAGCCGGTACGGCTGAGGCGGTGCTGTTCAGAAAAGCCACGACGATCATGCCGATGATGCCGCACGCTATCGCCATACGCTTCGGGTTATGCAGCGTCTCTGCCACATTGCGATTTTTGACCATCAGCGCCGCAGCACCCCAGTTCGGCAGAATGCGGTGATCCACATCCTGCGTGAAGGAGCCAGCCGCCACAGAGGACGCCCAGGCGTTGAAAAAGAAGCCGAGACCAAAAGAGAAATGGGAAGCGGGGTCGCCTTCACACGAGTTAAGCTCGCCCAGGGTACGAAATGCACCCATGCCCTGTGTGACCGGTGCGTGGAACATGCGCGCTGCGCCGGCTCCCACCCCGACGCCGACCAGCCCGCCGATAATTAACGACTTAAACAAAATGATGAGAAACATAGTGTTGTACCCTTTATTGTCATTGTTGCGCCGGGTAAGCCCGCTCTCCTGGCGGGATAACGACCAGACCAGCGCGTTCAGGGTGTCGCCGTAAATGTCACGCTTTCCATATCGATAACGGTGACGCTGACGCTGATTTCCAGTTCAACGCTGTAGTGATGCCGCTCGCGCGCCAGGAAAAAAAACAGAAATTTTTCCCGCCGGGTACGCACCCTGGCGTGCAGCACCCGCACATCCAGCGGCTCAATGCGCAGCAGCAGCTTCTGGCTGTTGCGCAATACCTGCTGCTGCACGCTGCTGAGCGCATCGGCAAAGGCTTTTGCTTTGGTATCGCCTTTCCCCTGCACGATAACCTGCGTCTCATAGTGCTGTTTCATACGTCAGCTGCCGTGCTTCTTGTTCCAGGCCTGCACCAGCCGTTCGCCCAGCTCCTCTTTGTCCATAAAACCAAAGCCCAGCACGGTTGCCCCTTCGTTGATCGCCGTTACGCCCTCGTCTACCGAGCGCATGCCATGTTTCGCCCGGTAGCCATATTTGTTCTGCGCGGTGATAGCACCCGCGCCGCCGCTGCCGCAGAAAGAGATGCCGAAATCAGCGTTTTCCGCTTTCATCACATCACCCAGCTTCATATCGGCTGCCACGCCTGGCACCACCACCGCGCGTCCACCCGCTTTTTCAATGCCGGCAGCCACTTTCTGGCCTTTACCCAGACGATCGCCAATCACCACTGTCACCATGTTCACTTCCTCTCTGTTTATGCGTCGTTACTTTTCGCCACTTCAATATGCACCGAGAGCAGCCAGGCCTCTTCCACCGGCAGATTGCCGAACAGATCGACGATCTGTTGCGCCAGCTGCAGGCTGTCAGGCGGAATATCATCAAACAGCTCCGCTTCTACCTCCGGCAGCGCCTCGCCGTTTAGCGAGCGGCTGGCCATCGCCTGAACGTGCGAATTCAGCATCTGCTGCTGCACCGGTGTGGGGCTAATCTGGTGCGCGGTATAGAGGATCGCGATTTGACTTAATATGCGATCCGCCAGCGCCTGAACGGCTTCTGCGTTCAGCGGGACAGCATCACTCCTCACCCTTCTACTCCTGTTTACGGCAGATAATTCGCGTTAAAAAACAAACTACGCGTTCCGTCCGGCCGTGTGGAGACGCACTTTTTCCACCCTGAAACGGAAATGTGGCAACGCGCGGTGCGTCAGATCGCAGACAGCACATATCGCGCATGCCAGCGGCTGGCATGCATCAGGCGTGCGGGAAAGTTATATATTTGCAGAGGAGTGTGCAGGGGAGGATCGGTAAAGCGGGCCAGCACGCAGGCTGGCCCCGAGTATCAGCGGAATTTCTTATGGTTGGTATTGCGGATATCTTCCAGTTTTTTCGCTTCGGCTTTTGCCTCATCCAGCTTGCTGGCCTGAGCGAGCTTGTCGACCACGTCAATCTGCGCAATCAGTGCGTCAAGACCGGCGTGATAATCTTTGATCTGTGCGCTATCCGCCGGCTGCCCTTCCAGCTTGTCCGGCGTGGAATTTTTGGCATCCTGCGCGGCCTGGCGCATTTTACCGAGCGCAGTATGCATCTCCTGCGCGTCATCCGTTTTCTTCACTACGCTCAGGTTCTCTTTCAGCGTATCCATATCCTGTTCAAGATCTGCCGCCAGCACGCTGGCAGAAGAGAACAGTAACGACAGAGACAACATTGCAATTAAATGCTTACGCATGACGTGTTCCTTTTAATTATTATCGGGCAAAAAAAAAGCAGCCTTGCCGGCTGCTTTCTGGAAGCGATGTCGTTATTGTCCGGCGATTTTCATCTCCGGCAGCAGCACCGATCCGCATTGTATATTGCTGCGGGTTTCAATGTCGTTACCGACCGTAACCATATTGCGCCACATCTCTTTAAGGTTTCCTGCAATTGTGACTTCGCTCACAGGATACTGAATTTCGCCGTTTTCAACCCAGAAGCCCGCCGCGCCGCGCGAGTAGTCGCCGGTCATGGCGCTGACGCTCTGACCCATCAGTTCAGTGACAATCAGGCCGCGTCCCATCTGTTTAACGAGGTCATCAAAGCTGTGGCCCTGACCGGCAATGCGCCAGTTATGTATGCCGCCCGCGTGGCCGGTGCTCTGCAGGCCAAGCTTGCGCGCTGAATAGCTGGTCAGCAGCCAGTTCTGCAGCACACCCTCTTTGATAATATCGCGCGCTTCGGTTCGCACGCCTTCACTGTCAAACGGCGTCGAGGCGAGTCCTTTCAGCAGATGCGGCTGCTCCTGAATCGTCAGCCATGAGGGCAGGATCTGCTGGCCCAGCGAGTCGAGCAGAAACGTCGATTTGCGATAGACGCTGCTGCCGCTGATCATACCAACCAGATGACCAAACAATCCGGTGGCGACCTCAGGTGCAAACAGCACCGGTGCTTTCATGGTTGGCAGCTTGCGCGGGGCAAGGCGGGCCAGCACGCGGCGGGCACACTCGTTACCGACCCACTCTGCGCTCTGCAGATCGTCTATCGAGCGGCCGATAGTATAGGCGTAGTCACGCTCCATATCGCCATCCTGCTCGGCAATGACACAGCTCGACAGCGAGTGGCGGCTGGAGCAGTAGCTCTGCAGCATGCCGTGACTGTTACCAAACACTTTGATGCCAACGTGGCTGTTGAAGCTGCCACCTTCCGTATTGGTAATGCGCTTGTCCGCCTGCAGCGACGCCTGTTCAGCACGCGCGGCCAGCTCGATGGCGCGATCGGCGTCGATCTCCCACGGATGGTAGAGATCAAGATCGGGTGCATCAAACGCCAGCAGTTCACGCTCTGCCGGTGCAGCATAAGGATCGGGTGAGGTATAGCGCGCAATGTCGATCGCTGCCTGCACGGTGCTTTTTATGGCATCGGGACTGAGATCGGTCGATGAGGCGCTGCCTTTGCGGTTTTGATGATAGACGGTGATACCAAGCGCACCGTCGCTGTTGAATTCGACGTTTTCCACTTCACCATAGCGCGTGCTGACGCCGATGCCGGTGGTTTTTGTCACCGCAACTTCCGCACCATCGGTGTGAGCTTTAGCGAGTTCCAGCGCCTGGGCGACAGCCTGTTCCAGCGCTTTACGTTGTTCTGCAACCTGAGTAGATACGTTCATCGACCTGCCGTCTAATCTTAAGTGTGAATCTGTTGAGTCTATCAGACTCAGAGAACAATTTCGCAGTCGCCCGATAAACTGGTAGGATTAGCCTCTTTTTTTAAGGAGCCAAGAGATGACCAGGCAGCCCGAAGACTGGCTCGACGATGTACCGGATAATCAGGAAGAAGAAGATGAAGAGATTATCTGGGTCAGCAAAAGTGAAATTAAACGTGACGCCGAAGAGCTAAAACGCCTCGGTGCCGAGCTGGTTGATCTGGGGAAAAACTCCCTGGATAAGATCCCGCTCGATGAGGATCTGCGCAACGCGATTGAGCTGGCGCAGCGTATTAAGAAAGAGGGTCGCCGTCGCCAGCTGCAGCTGATTGGTAAAATGCTGCGCCAGCGCGATGAAGATCCGATCCGTCAGGCGCTGGACAAGCTGAAAAACCGTCACAACCAGCAGGTGGCGCTGTTCCACAAGCTGGAGCATCTGCGCGATCGCCTGATCGATCAGGGTGACGACGCGATGACCGAGGTGATCACGCTCTATCCGCAGGCCGATCGGCAGCAGCTGCGCAGCATGATCCGCAACGCGCAGAAAGAGAAGGCGGCGAATAAAACGCCAAAAGCAGCCCGGCAGATCTTCCAGTATCTGCGCGAGCTGGCTGAAGCGTAAGAGGCGGCCTGCCGGCCGCACGCTCTCCGGAGGCGTCCTGCAGGACGCCACGGCCTTAGCGTCCCAGTCGCTCCAGCAGTTTTTGATGGATCCCGCCAAACCCGCCGTTGCTCATCACCAGAATTGAGTCGCCTGGCTGCGCCTCTTTCGCAATCATTTCCGTCAGCGTATCGACGTCCGCACTCCACTGCGCAGGCGGAATACAGGCGTCTGCCACGTCGGAGACCTGCCACGGAATATGGTGCGGCTGGAGCAGGAAAACCTTGTCTGCCCGACCCAGCGACGGCGCCAGATCGTTTTTACTGACCCCCATTTTCATGGTGTTGGAGCGGGGCTCCAGTACCGCGAGGATGCGCGCCCTGCCACCTACTTTGCTGCGCAGCGCCGCCAGCGTGGCGTGTATCGCCGTCGGGTGGTGGGCAAAATCGTCATAGACCTTGATACCGTTGACCTCACCGCGCAGCTCCAGCCGGCGGCGCGCGTTGATAAAGCTGCTGAGCGCCTCGCCCGCATCTGCCGGTTTCACACCCACGTGGCGCGCGGCGGCAATCGCCATCAGGCCGTTATGCATATTGTGTTCGCCGACCAGCCCCCAGTTCACCTCGGCCACTTTTTCCCCCTCCAGCCAGACTTCCCAGCGGGCGGCGTCTGGCGTCAGCTTTTTCGCCTGCCAGTGGCCATGTTCGCCTGTGGTCTCCTGCTCGCTCCAGCAGCCCATCGCCATCACCTGCTTCAGGTTGTGATCGTGTTCCGGCAGCAGGATTTTGCCCTGGCCGGGTATGATGCGGATCAGATGATGGAACTGCTTCTGGATAGCGCGCAGGTCGTCGAAGATATCTGCATGGTCAAACTCAAGGTTATTGAGGATTAGCGTACGCGGGCAGTAGTGCACAAACTTGGAGCGCTTGTCGAAGAAGGCGCTGTCATACTCATCCGCTTCAATGACAAAGAATGGGCTTTTTCCTAATTTTGCCGAGACGTCGAAGTTGCCCGGCACGCCACCGATAATAAAGCCTGGTTCGAGGCCGCACGCCTCGAGGATCCACGCTGCCATGCCGGCAGTAGTGGTTTTACCGTGCGTTCCGGCTACGGCCAGCACCCAGCGATCGCGCAGCACAAAATCGTGCAGCCACTGCGGCCCGGAGAGGTAGGGAATGTTGCGCTCCAGCACGGCTTCAACACAGGGATTACCGCGCGTCATGGCGTTACCGATAATCACCAGGTCTGGCGCCGGATCGAGCTGCGACGCCTCGTAACCCTCAGTTAATTCAATGCCTTGCTGCTCAAGCAGCGTACTCATCGGCGGGTAAACATTTGCGTCCGAGCCGGTTACCTGATGTCCCAGCGAACGCGCCAGCATAGCCAGGCCGCCCATAAAAGTGCCACAAATGCCGAGGATGTGAATGCGCATAAATAGATCCATTAACTGAAAGTTCGGCGCACAGTGTAACCCCGAGTCTGAAGGGAAGAAACGGATTAGGACTATGGTTTTTAAAGTTCAATCGGCTAAACTGCGTACGCATACGTTGGCAGTTTGTTACAGCTGCTGCCACTCCATCGTAGATTCAGGGAATGTGTTATGAAAACGTTAGGCGAATTCATCGTCGAGAAGCAACACGACTTTCCTCACGCCACAGGTGAACTGACGGCGCTGATTTCCTCCATTAAGCTGGGCGCTAAAATCATTCACCGCGATATTAATAAAGCGGGTCTGGTGGATATTCTGGGTGCCAGCGGCGTGGAAAACGTGCAGGGCGAACAGCAGATGAAGCTGGACCTCTTCGCGAATGAAAAACTGAAAGCTGCCCTGAAAGCGCGTGGTGTGGTTGCCGGCATCGCCTCTGAAGAAGAGGATGAGTTTGTTATCTTTGAAGGCTCGGAAGATGGCAAATATGTGGTGCTGATGGATCCGCTGGATGGCTCATCCAACATTGACGTAAACGTTTCTGTCGGAACCATTTTCTCTATCTATCACCGCATCAGTGAACCCGGTACGCCGATCACGGAAGCGGACTTTATGCAGCCGGGGAATCAGCAGGTGGCCGCAGGTTATGTGGTGTATGGCTCCTCAACCATGATGGTCTATACCACCGGCGTCGGCGTGCACGCCTTTACCTATGATCCGTCGCTCGGCGTTTTCTGCCTGAGCCACGAGCGCATGACCTATCCGGCAAAGGGCTACACCTATTCCATTAACGAAGGTAACTACATTCGCTTCCCGCAGGGCGTGAAGAAATACCTGAAGTTTTGCCAGGAAGAGGATATCGACACGCATCGTCCTTATACCTCGCGCTATATCGGTTCGCTGGTGGCAGACTTCCACCGTAACCTGCTGAAAGGCGGCATCTACCTCTACCCAAGCACCGCCAGCCATCCCAACGGCAAGCTGCGCCTGCTGTATGAGTGCAACCCGATGGCGTTTCTCGCCGAGCAGGCGGGCGGTAAAGCCAGCGACGGTAAAAACCGTATTCTTGACCTGCAGCCTGAAACGCTGCACCAGCGCTGCCCGTTCTTCTGTGGTAACGAAGCGATGGTCGATGATGTTGAGCGCTTTATCCGCGAATATCCGGATAACCACGGCGCCTGAGCCGTGCCGGACAGTAAAAAAACCCGCCGCTGAGCGGGTTTTTTATGGTTTGCGCTTACGCCGCGGCGATGCGGAACTGCGCCATTGAGGCCTGCAGCTGCTGCGACTGCGCTTCCAGCAGCCGGGTGGCGGCTCCCGCCTGCTCCACCAGCGCCGCGTTCTGCTGCGCCGCTTCATCCATCTGCGTCACCGCCATATTGACCTGCTCAATACCGCGACTCTGCTCGTCAGATGCACCGGAGATCTCTTTCATCAGCGTCGTTACGCGCATCACTTCACCGGCGATCTCATCCATGGTCGCCCCCGCGCGCGTCGCCATCTCACTGCCCTCTTTCACCCGCGTCTGCGACTCGCTGATTAATGTCCGGATCTCTTTCGCCGCGCTGGCGCTGCGTCCTGCCAGCGTACGTACTTCATTCGCCACCACGGCAAAGCCCCGGCCCTGCTCGCCAGCGCGCGCCGCTTCTACCGAGGCGTTAAGCGCCAGAATATTAGTCTGAAAGGCAATACCGTCAATCACGCTGAGAATATCTGCGATGCGGTTGGAACTCTGCGTGATCTCCTGCATCTTCTCCATAACGTAGCACACCACTTCGGCACCGCGGCCGGCGGTGTCAGAGACGCTGCTGGCGAGCTGATTTGCCTGCTGCGCATTAACGGCGTTGAGCCGCACGGTGGCGGTGAGCTGTTCCATGCTGGCAGCAGTCTGCTCCAGTGATGCGGCAGACTCCTCGGTACGCTGTGAGAGATGCACCGTACCGGCCGCCAGCTCGCGGCTGCCGGTATCGATCTGCAGGCTGGCTTCGCGCACCTGACTGACAGAGTGGCGCAGCGCGCGCTGCATAACGGCCAGCGCCTGATTCAGACGGCCAATCTCATTGTGACCGGCAGCCGGCAGCGGCTGCGACAGATCGCCCGCAGCCACCTGCTCCAGATGCCGGACGGCGCTCTCCAGCGGACGCAGCAGCGCCTGACGCAGCAGCAGCCAGGCCAGGCCGGTCAGCAGCAGGGTGAGCGCCACCGCAATGCCGATCAGGATTTTCATCTGCCACTCATTGTGCGCCGCCTGCGCCAGCCGTGCGGCAGAGACCTCATCGGCGTAGAGGCTGAATGCGTTAACCGCACCGGCATAGCGGGCCGCAAGCTGCGATACATTGCCCTCCAGTACCTGGTAATATTCATCGGTATACTGCTTTTCCAGCGCGGCCATCATCGGCGCAACTGCACCCTGCTGATACGCTTTATAGGCGGCGGCGATCGCCTCCGCCAGCGTTTTGCCGTGAGCCGTTACGGTGCCGGCGTCGATAAACGCCTGCAGATGCCGCTGCGAGCTGGCGACGTCCGCGGCGGCCTGCTTCGTGACGGCGGTCCCCTCATCCAGCAGACCAATCTCAATTTTGCGCACCGCCAGCGCGGCGCTGGCGCGTGCGCGCATCAGGTCGGCGTTGCTCTGATAAAGGCTGTTCAGTTCAATTCCCTGAATACGATTGATGGCGTTAAGCGACTGATTACCGGCATTGATGGCGTAAATGCCCATGCCGCTGACGGCCAGCAGCAGCAGCGTCATGCAGATAAGCAGCGAAAGTAAGGCAGTGCGAAGCGAGAGCTGAGCAATCATGATAATTCCCGTATGCGGTAAAAAAGGGAGAATCCAGTGACCCTAAACGAAGAAATTATCGGCTGTGACGTGCGGAAACTTTACCGGTGCCTGACGATCGGGCGAATGATGATCGCTCATGCTGTGAATTTTCTTTACTGCAGCAGAGATAATTATGCATAAGCCGGTTGCGCCATTTTTTCTGATGGTTGATAAAGGACAGCAGACAAACCGTTGCATGGCTCATTGTCAGCCTGCTGATTATTTATGGAGAAATCATGGCCCCCTACGCCTCAACGCTGATCCTTATCTGTCTCGCCATACTGAGTTATTTTGTTCATAACAGCGCTGTGACGATTTCGATTCTGATCCTGCTGGCCATCAAGCTCACGCCGCTGGCGCAGTTTTTCCCTTACGTGGAGAAACAGGGTATTCAGATGGGAATTATTATTCTGACCGTCGCCGTCATGGCACCGCTGGCGAGCGGCACCCTGCCGGTGAGCGCCCTGCTGAAATCATTTGCCAGCTGGCAGTCCATCGTGGCAATTCTGGTTGGCGTATTTGTTGCGTGGCTCGGCGGGCGCGGCGTCAGCTTTATGAGCATTCAGCCATCGGTGGTTGCCGGGCTGCTGATTGGTACCGTGATTGGCGTGGCGTTCTTTCGCGGCGTGCCGGTAGGGCCGCTGATTGCGGCGGGCATTGTCTCGCTATTTGTGACGGCGAAGTAGCGGGCTTGGAGCATTCCGAAACGCCAAAAAGGGGGCATACTTTCAGAGTCAGTTGGCTATAATAGCCGTCACTCAACATACGACTAATGAAGGAAAGCCAGATGAGTCTGAACCAGGTGCCTGCAGGTAAAGATCTGCCAGAAGATATCTATGTAATTATTGAGATCCCGGCGAATGCCGATCCGATCAAATATGAAGTGGATAAAGAGTCTGGCGCCCTGTTTGTAGACCGCTTTATGTCTACCGCCATGTTCTATCCGTGCAACTACGGCTACATCAACAACACGCTGTCACTGGATGGTGACCCGGTTGACGTGCTGGTGCCAACCCCTTATCCGCTGGTGCCGGGTTCAGTGATCCGCTGCCGTCCGGTTGGCGTTCTGAAGATGACCGATGAGTCTGGCGAAGATGCCAAACTGGTGGCGGTGCCGCATACCAAACTGAGCAAAGAGTACGATCACATCAAAGATGTGAACGACCTGCCAGAGCTGCTGAAAGCGCAGATCACCCACTTCTTTGAGCACTACAAAGATCTGGAAAAAGGCAAGTGGGTGAAGGTTGACGGCTGGGATAACGCAGAAGCGGCCAAAGCTGAAATCATCACCTCTTTCGAGCGCGCGCAGCAGAAATAATCTTTGCCGGGCAGACCGGCTGAGATGCGCGTTACCGATAAAAAAACACCGCCTTTACGGCGGTGTTTTTATTTATGCATCTGCAGCGTCATCGCGTTGCAGCCAGTCGCCGCTGGCAATGTGCGGTCGCCCCGCGACTGAGCGCTGGTAGACGTACAGCCAGGCGCTGCCGTAAGGCGTCTGAATAAGCTGACGCTTATACTCGCCGTTCTTGCAGCGCAGGGCATCCAGCTCACCGAGCGTGCTGGCATCAATGCGGTATACCTCACCCAGGACGGTTCCTTCGCCCTCCACCACACCCGGGTAAAGCCCCAGATTATAGAGGTCAAACCCCTTAATCTGGTGCTCGCCGAGCCACTGCGCATTGGTCATCCAGTGACTATTTCCCTGCTTGCGCCGTAAACTGCCGTAGACAATTATTCGCATTGCTAGAACTCAAACTGATAGAGCAAATCCAGCGCCTGATCGAGACCAGACACAGCTTCCAAATAGAGTTTTGGCATCAGGCGATAACGCAGAGTCAGCGTCGCCAGTGAGTCAAAGATACCTACGCCATATTTCACCTGCAGCCCCGGCAGCACATAGCCGCTGACCTGAACCTGCTGGCTGTCACCTACGCCTGTGGTATCAAGCGCAAGATTACTGACGCCAAACGTCTCACCGATTTTACCCACAACCTGCCCACTTTGTGCAACCCCCAGCCCCACCAGCGCGGAGGTTAATGCATTACTGTCACCGTCGCTGTTCAGTCCCTGACCGCGTAACAGGTAAGAGAGCGCTTCCTGCTGCGACATGGCCGGATCGGAGAATACTTCCACTTTCGGCTCATCCGCCAGACCGGTCACGCGCAGACCCGCCGTGACATCATCTTCAGTGGCATCCGGGTTGCGGATCGCTTCCAGATTAACATACGGCTGATCCGGCGGGCCGGCAAACTGCAGCTCACCTTTGCGGACGATCAGATCCTGCCCATAGGCGTGGAAACGGCCTGACGGAATATTGATCTGCCCGTTAAGGCCGAGTCCGGTTTTATCCTGTACCAGCTTCAGGTCGCCGCTGAGGCGCGCTTTCAGGCCAAACGCGGAGAGGCGCACATCATTGCCGACGTGGATCACCAGATTACTGTTAATCGGGATGGCAGCCGTTTTTGGCGCTATAGGTTTGAGGTTCTCATCCAGCATCACTTCATCCGATGAGACGCCGGTAGCGCTCGCCGGCACCTCCTGTACGGTGATACGCGCCCACGGCACATCCACTTTACCGTCCAGGCTGAACGCGGCAGGCGTCGCCTCAAAAACCAGATCCGGCGAGACATCCATGCGCACCATCGGCGGCACGGTAACGCGAATGCGGCTGCCCTGCGCCGTGACACGCGCACGCCAGTTATCGAGCTGGCTCCAGTCAGCATTTCCGCCCAGATTCAGGCTGCCCTGCTGCGTCTGAATCAGACCATTCAGCGTAGAGCTCATGCCGTTGAATACCATGTTCAGGTTAGCCGACGTCAGCGTCACCGGCATAAAGCTTGCCTGGGCGTTGACATCGCTCAGGCCGAGCTGGCCAAACACCTGCGGACGCTGCAGCGTCCCGCCCAGCCGCAGATTGCTGTTGAGCCTGCCCTGCACTTTCTCGCCCTGCGACAGCGCCGGATTCAGCATTGCCAGGGAGATGTTGCTGATGCCGATGTTGCCGGAGAGCTGTCGCCGGTTCTGCGGATCGTTGATCTGCACGTTGCCGTTAAGCTGGCCATTGTTAGCAATACGGATCAACCAGTCGAGCTGCGCGCGTCCGTCACGCAGTGCCGCGTTGAGGTTCAGCGTATCGAACGCTATCGGCAGCGCATTGCCCTGCACATCCTGCACGACTTTTACGCCACTGCCTTTCAGCGCCACGGTGCCGGTTGGCAGCGCGCCGTCCGCGCTCCAGTTAACGCGCACATCCCCGCTGAACAGACCGCTAAGCCGGGTGGCATCGGTCAGAAACGGCTTCACCATCGCCAGATCAAAGCGATTCAGCACAACGTGCGCCCGGCCGCTCGCGCCCGCCTCAATCGGTTCCGGTACGCAGAGCTGTGCATTGGGGTTCTGCCAGCAGTGCGGGCCAATGGTTGCGCTCTGCTTGCTGTTGAGATAGTCAATCGCCATGGCGCGCGTCAGGCGCCACTCACCGACCGGCGTATCAAAGCGGGTATTATTCAGCGCCCCCTGCCAGCGGCCAGCCTGGCGATCAAAGCTGCCGTTCAGCGCCAGCTGACCTGAAACCGGCTCACCCTGAACATTGAGTTTCAGCTGATGCTGCTTCTCGCTACCGTCGGCGTTCAGCGTCAGCAGGTTGATTTTCAGCGCCTCCTGCTGCAGCTGTTCCACGCGCAGCTGCAGCTTGCCGGCCACCTGCTCACCCGACTTAATGTCGCTCTGCAGCGTGGCGCGACGGATCAGCAGCTGCTGCCAGCGCAGGCCGGTAGCGGTAAGATCGGCCAGCAGCTGCGGCGCCTGCAGCGTGCCGCGCGCGTTGATAGCACCTTTAACGACGCCGCCAAGGCCCGGCAGCGCATTGTCGAGACGCGGTGCATCCACAATCGCATCCAGATTCAGCGTATCGCCCAGTTCGCCTTTTACATCCAGATAGTTACGTCCCAGCGCCACATTCAGGCCCGGGATTTTCCACTGGTTGTAGCTGTTACCGCTCAGGGAGCCTTGCGCGCGTACGGCATTCTGCTTCACGTTACCGTTAAGCTCCAGCTGCGGTACGCGCAGCTGCCAGCTGCCGCCGTAAAGGCTGCCGCGCGTGGTGATTTTGCCATCCAGCTTCGCAGGCCAGTCAGGATACTGCTTCGCCGTATTGATACCGGCCAGTGTCAGCTCGCTGCGCCAGCTAATCGCTTTGCGCCAGTCCACCAGCGCCGAGAGATCGATGTTGCCCTGCAGCGCGGCGACGCGCAGTTTATCCAGCGTAAACTGCTGCTCGTTGCCGTTGCCATCGAGCGTAATCGTTGCCGGTGGGATCGCCTCGCCTTTTACCGCCGTACGCAGCGACATCACATAGTCGGTGGCTTTGCCTTTGAACTGATAGTCGAAATTATCTGCCTGGTACTGCACCGGTCCGGTCAGCGGCCAGCGCAGCTGCGGGCTGGTCAGCGTCAGCGACAGCGGCAGTTCAGCGACGGCAGGCTGTGCCGTCGCCGCAAGCTGCGCGCGCACCGGTCCGGAGAGGTTCAGCCCCAGCTGCAGCTCGTTGCGCATTTCACCGCCCAGCGTCAGCTTCACTTTTTCGCCTTTTACCGGATCGATATTCAGCGCGCCGTTCAGCGTGAAGTTAACCGGCCAGTTGCCCGCCAGCTGCGCGTCACCGCGGGCGCTCACCTGGCCCTGGGGTGAATCGATATCAAACGTCTCCAGCTGCAGATGCGTATCTGCCGTTTTGGCTTTTACCAGCAGGCGCGAGAGAGTGAGATCCGTATCCCCGGTAATGCGCAGCTGCTCGCCGAGCAGCGACTGGACGGTAATATCCAGCGGCAGACGGAAGTCAGGCAGCTCCGGCAGCAGCGGTTTGGCAAACAGCGCCTGCAGCGTTTCGCCCAGCGGTTTTTCGTCCGGCTGCGGCTGCTGAACTTTCGGCTGAACAATCTCTTCATTCGCCACCTGAGCCGCTTTTGGCAGCGCAATCAGCAGGCTCTGGATACGGGTAGGATAGAGCGTTAGCGCCCGATCCTGCCACTGCAGACCGGTGCTGAAATCGAGCAGTGAAATCGCCGTATCATCAACTTTAACGTTGATATTGTGCAGCGCGACATTCCGCAGCGCGATCGGGTAAGGCGTGCTGAGATTAGTACTGCCCGACTCCTCCGGTGGCGGCGGCTCGCTGGCCGGCGTCATTTTTTTGCTGTCGACCACCACACTGACATCCTGCAGCGCGAGTGCGTTGACGCAGACCGAGGAGTGCAGCAGGCAGTTGAGATCCAGCGCGAGATGAAAGCGCCCGGCATCCACGCTGACGCCCGGCATCTCATATTTCACATTATTCAGCGTCAGATTGCGCCAGCCGCCGTCAACCTTGCCGATTGAGAGACCGGGCACCCAGCGGTCAGCCCCTTTCAGCAGCAGATGCAGACCCGGCGTCGTGCCAACCAGCAGCGCCACGCTGCCCAGCAGAACGACCAGAAAAATAATCAGGCCAATCAGGACCTTTTTCCACAGCTTCATAGTTCCGGCCCCAGTCCGACATAAAATTGCAATCCATGCTCCTTGTCATCGCCAACGGGCCGGGCGATATCAAACTTAATGGGCCCGACCGGCGAAGACCAGCGCACGCCTACGCCTGCACCCGTCTTGAAGTTGCTCTGCTTAATATCATTAACCGCTTCCCCGGAGTCGATAAATACTGCGCCCCACCACTTGCCGGAGACGTTGTACTGATACTCCAGCGATCCGGTTGCCAGTTTCGAGGCACCGGTCAGCTTGCCCTCTTCGTCGCGCGGCGAGATATTTTTATATTTATAGCCGCGGATGCTGCGATCCCCGCCGGCAAAGAAACGCAGGTCGGGCGGCACTTTTTCAAAATTATTGGTTTCAATCCAGCCCAGGTTACCGCGTGCCACAAAGCGATGTTTATCCGCCAGCGTACGGATCCAGACGTTCTGCGCCTGCAGGATCAGGAAGTCGACATCGGAACCCCAGGTGGTATCAGAAACGTCGACCGAATAGCGCTGTGAATCGCCCCACGTGGGCATCAGCCCGCCGCGCGACCGCGTGCGGTTCAGGCTCAGGCCCGGATAGAGCAGCATGGTGGTATTGGTCACGTTACCCTGGGTAAAGTGATCGAGACTCCAGCGCAGGTTAACCGCTTTCTGCCAGCCGGAGCTGCTGTCCCAGTTACGCGACATCGCCAGCGTTGTGGTATCCGATTTCGTATCGTTGAGATCGGTACGTTTCAGGCCGCCGGAAAAGGTGTAGTACTGCTCCAGCGGGCTTTTCAGCAGCGGCACTTTGTAGCTGAGATCGAGCTGCTGCTCCGGCGCGGAGACATAGGCGCTGGCCGCAAGACTGTGGCCACGATCGTTAACCCAGGGTTTTCGCCAGGTGCCTTTCAGGCGCGGGCCGACGTCAGTGGAGTAGCCTACGCCGGTTTCGATGGTATTTTCCACGCGCGGCGAAAGTGCAGCGCTGAGCGGCAGCACTTTGGTTTTACGCCCTTTATCAAACTCCGGGGCCACCACGACAGAGTTAAACCAGCCGGTGGCGGAAAGGCGGCGATTCAGCTCAGCCAGCTCGCGTGAACTGTAGGGATCGCCTTTCTTAAACGGCACCAGATTATGGAGGTAAGCTTCATCTATCTGCGAGCCTTCAAAGCTGACGTCGCCAAAGCGGTAGCGCGGGCCGCTGTCGTAATCGATATCCCAGAAAGCCAGCCGCCGCTCTGCGGAGACGCCGAGCTGGCTCTTTTTGAAATCACCATCAAAATAGCCGTTACGCAGCGCCAGGTTAGAGAAACCGCTTTTGAATTTATCGTAGGTGCCGTGGTTCAGCTGCGAGCCCACTTTTGGTCTGCCCTGCTTTACCCACGCCCGGTAGTCCGGATCCTCTTTCGCTTCACCCTCGATCACAATGGTGCTGCCGCCGATTTTTACCGGTTCGCCGGCTGTCACATGGGCAATCAGAACCGGACGACCACCCTGTGGCGGGGGTGGACGCGATTCAAAGTCAATCTGCGGTTCATAGTAGCCGAGCGCGCGCAGTCCCTCTTTAATGGCATTTGAGACGCGCGCCTGAAAGCGCCCGTCACTGGAGACTTCATCGCTGCCAATAGTGGACAGGCGCGCCCTGACATTTTTTTCTAAATCCCCGGTAAGACCTTCTACCTGCAGTCGCACTTTCGCTGCCTCAACGGCAGGCGCAGCAAGCAGCAGGCTGGCCAAACAATAAGCATGAAATCGCGGCACGCGTACTCCTGTTATCAATGCCTGCCCCCCTTCCGCAGGGGCGTTAATCAGTCAGGCAGGGTTTCACTTCCCCCATTTACCCATCAGCATAGCCATCTTTTAGGGCAAGCGGCTACGTTAAACCCACGACTAAGCCAAATTGATCGCTATTGTCGGTAATTGATCGCGGTGATACAACCGGGATGCCGTGCTTCTGTGCGCCGCTGCGCTGCTGCCGGATAAATCTGATGTCACCGATCGTGCCTCTGGCGGCATGACAGGCGCTGCTGCTATAATCACCGACCAGCAGGCCCTGCCTGCATTCAATTCTGCCCCGACGTTACTTTCTATTGTCGAACTGGCGCAGACATTTTTGGCACGGATAGCCCTGTCAGACTGGTGTGTACCGGACGTACCCCTCTTCGCGCTGCCCAGGCCAAAAATGACAAGTGATTAACTCAACGGATCTTTTATGCTAGATAGCCTGCTTGTCATACTTTTACTGATTGTCATCAGTTCCTTTTTTTCTCTTTCGGAGATCTCGCTGGCGGCCGCCCGCAAGATCAAACTTAAACTGCTGGCTGATGAAGGCAATATCAACGCGCAGCGCGTGCTGAAGATGCAGGAACAGCCCGGCATGTTTTTTACCGTGGTGCAGATCGGCCTGAATGCGGTAGCGATTCTGGGCGGTATCGTTGGTGACGCAGCGTTCTCCCCCGCTTTCAGCAGCCTGTTCAACCGCTTTGTGGAGCCTGAGCTGGCGGAAAAGCTCAGCTTTATCTGCTCCTTTACTATCGTAACCAGCCTGTTCATTCTGTTTGCTGACCTGACGCCCAAGCGCGTCGGCATGATCGCCCCGGAAGCCGTCGCGCTGCGTATCATCAATCCGATGCGCTTTTGCCTGCTGGTCATGCGGCCCCTGGTCTGGCTGTTCAACGGCCTCGCCAACGTCTTTTTCCGTCTCTTTAAGCTGCCGATGGTACGCAAAGATGATATTACCTCTGACGATATCTATGCGGTGGTAGAAGCGGGTGCGCTGGCCGGCGTGCTGCGCAAGCAGGAGCATGAGCTGATTGAGAATGTGTTTGAGCTGGAGTCGCGCACCGTTCCCTCTTCCATGACCTCGCGCGAGAACATCGTCTGGTTCGATCTGCGTGAAGATGAGCTGAGCCTGAAAACCAAAATCGCCCAGCACCCGCACTCAAAGTTCCTGGTGTGCGACGGCGATATCGATCATATCGTCGGCTACGTTGACTCTAAAGAGCTGCTGCTGCGCGTACTGGGTAATCAGAGCATGGCGCTTAACAGCGGCGTCCAGATCCGCTCGGCGCTGATTGTGCCGGATACGCTGACGCTGTCGGAAGCGCTGGAGAGTTTTAAAACCGCCGGCGAAGACTTTGCCGTGATCATGAATGAGTATGCGCTGGTGGTAGGTATCATCACGCTGAATGACGTAATGACCACGCTGATGGGCGACCTGGTGGGTCAGGGGCTGGAAGAACAGATTGTCGCGCGCGACGAAAACTCCTGGCTGGTCGAAGGGGGCACCCCGATTGATGATGTTATGCGCGTGCTGGATATTGATGAATTTCCACAGTCCGGCAACTATGAGACCATCGGCGGCTTTATGATGTATATGCTGCGCAAAATCCCGAAGCGCACCGACTTCGTGAAGTTCTCCGGCTATAAGTTTGAGGTGGTGGATATCGATAGTTACCGTATCGATCAGCTGCTGGTGACGCGTATTGATGAACGCCCGCCGGCGCTCAGCGTGAAAACCAGTGATGATGAAAATCCATCGCTCTCCTGATCGATAAGCGCATGGCCGTGAAACTACAGCGCTAAAACAGAAACAGCAGAAACATCAAGGGCGCCAGCGGCGCCCTTTTTACTGCCTGATTTTAACGCTTAGTTATACTCAGCCTGCAGTCGCAGCACCTGACGATTGATTTCTGACATCACGCTGAGGTGCTGTTTATCTTTAACGCGTGGCAAAATCACTTTGCCTTTATCAAACTCAAACGCGCCAACATCCTTGATATACAACCTTCCTTTAAATAGCGTTTTCACATATTTCGCAATTTGCAGCGGATTATATCGCTGGAAGATCTTCATGCTGTTTAACTCCTGAACAGATGTAATACGCTTCGCCGTTGCCAAATGGGTACGAACTCATGAAGCGCAAATGAGGCCTAAATATAGAACAGGATTTTTGATCCGGGTTCCGGAAACATGAATTTTTTACTGAATTGACACATCATTACAGACAACTCTGTCATTCAGCTCACAAAATCCAGTATAAACCTTTGTTGGTTACAGATTTGTGGCGCAGGTTGCAAAGCTGCCAGGTTTTCGCGACAGGCGCATCATCCGCGCTTACCATGACAAAAATATGACCAACTGGTCTGATCACTAAGGAGCACTCTATGCGTCTGGCCCTTCCCCTGCTTGCGATCGCCCTGCTATTGCCTGGCCTGGCAGCAGCACACGCTTTTAAAACCGGCGAACGCGTGCCGCCGGTGGGTGTTGCCGATCGGGGCGAGCTGATGTATCAGCAGGATAAGTTCAGCTATCAGCCGTGGAACAGCGCTCAGCTTAGCGGCAAAGTACGGGTGATCCTGCATCTCGCCGGACGCATCTCAGCTAAAGAGCAAAACGCGGCGCTGATTGAGGCGATCAAAGCAGCCCAGCTACCGCACGATCGCTATCAGACCACCACGCTGGTCGATACCGATGACGCCATTCCGGGGACCGGCATGTTTGTGCGCAATAGCATTGAAAGTAACAAAGCGCAGTTCCCCTGGTCGCAGTTCATTATCGACAGCAACGGCAGCGCGCGAAAAGCCTGGCAGCTGGGAAAAGGGGAGTCGACCGTAGTGGTGCTGGATAAAACGGCACATATCCGTTTTGCGAAAGAGGGAGCGCTGACGCAGGATGAAGTTAAAGAGGTGATGACGCTGCTTCACTCTCTGCTGCAGCCGTAAATAATGGGAGGCGTACGCCTCCCGATGCATTAAAACAGAGAAACGCGGAAACCGGGATTCAGGAAGGATTCGCGCGGCGTATAGTCAAGCGTACGCCCCTGCCAGTCATGCACATGGGCCCCCGCCGCCAGCGCAACCGCATGGCCTGCACCGGTATCCCAGATATTGGTAGGCCCGAAGCGCGGATAGAGCTGCGCTTTACCTTCGGCCACCAGGCAGAACTTCAGCGATGAACCGATAGCCGTGGTCTGGTGTTCGCCCAGCTGCGTCAGGTACTCCTTCAGCTCCGGATCGTTGTCAGCGTGCGAGCGGCTGACGACGACCAGCGGTGGCCGCGCATCCAGCACGTGAATGCGGGTAGTCTGCCCCGCCTCCTCTTTCCACGCTTTACCCTCTGCCGCTGAATAGAGCACGCCCAGCGCCGGCGCATAAACGACGCCCATCACCGGCTTACCCTGATCGATCAGGGCAATGTTGACGGTAAATTCACCGTTACGCTTGATAAACTCTTTGGTGCCATCCAGCGGATCAACCAGCCAGTAACGCTGCCACTGCTGACGGATCGCCCACGCTGGCGGATCCTCTTCAGACAGCACCGGCAGATCGGGCGAGATCGTCTTCAGGCCCTGCATGATCACATCATGTGCGGCCAGATCCGCCGCGGTAACGGGTGAATCATCCGCTTTACTGGTCACGTTCATCGGCTGCGCGCCGTCGTAGACCTGCATAATTGCATCGCCTGCGTCACGCGCCAGCTGGCAAATTTTCTCTAACATGCTTCACCTCATTTTCGCAGAAATGCACGTTCCGACCCGGACTGTTGCTCTTCAAAGTCTGGCAGGTAAAGCCCCGCCTGTCTGTTGCCCGGCATCGTGTTCAATAATAGATCGTAATATCAATACCATAGATTGCAAAGGGTAACTATGGCGCATTGCTGAATCGCCTGAGGTCGCGGAAAAAAAGCAAAACCCCGATATCTATCACAAATTGAACTGATAATTTGTCATGGTTTTACATTATTTTGAGAGGCCTATTTGGTAAACAAGGAGAGAGCCGTGTTCAGAGTGAACATGTCGTTACTGGCGCTGTGTCTGGCAGCCGCTACCGCTCAGGCTGCGACTGTGGATCTGCGTATTCTGGAAACCACCGATCTGCACAGCAATATGATGGATTTTGATTATTACAAAGATAAATCCACGGAGAAGTTCGGTCTGGTGCGTACCGCCACGCTGATTCAGCAAGCGCGCGCCGGGCGCAAAAACAGCGTGCTGGTCGATAATGGCGATATCATTCAGGGCAGCCCGCTTGGCGATTATATGGCGGCAAAGGGGCTGCAGCCAGGCGAAGTGCATCCGGTTTATAAGGCGCTGAACACGCTGGATTACGCGGTCGGCAACCTGGGAAACCACGAGTTCAACTACGGCCTTCCTTATCTGCAGCGCGCGCTGGCAGGTGCACGCTTTCCCTATGTGAATGCCAATATCATTGATGAAGCCAGTGGTAAGCCGCTGTTTACGCCCTATCTGATTAAAAAGACCCTGGTAACCGATCGCAGCGGCGCTCAGCACACGCTTAAGATTGGCTATATCGGCTTTGTGCCTCCGCAGATTATGGTATGGGATCGCAATAATCTGCAGGGTAAAGTGCGGGTTGATGACATTACCGCAACCGCCAAACGCTATGTGCCGGAAATGCGCGCTAAAGGTGCTGACATTATTGTTGCCATTCCCCACTCCGGCCTGAGCAGCGAGCCCTATCATGCGATGGCGGAAAACTCGGTGTGGTATCTGAGCCAGGTGCCGGGTATCAACGCGATTATGTTTGGTCATGCACATGCCGTATTTCCCTCTAAAGAGTTTGCTGCCATTAAAGGTGCGGATATCACTCAGGGGACGCTGAATGGCATCCCCGCGGTGATGCCGGGGATGTGGGGCGATCATCTTGGCGTGGTCGATCTGGTGCTGAGCAACGATCGCGGGCCGTGGCAGGTGACGCAGGGAACCGCCGCTGCCCGGCCGATTTATGACGCAGCGGCGAAACGATCGCTGGCGGCAGAAGATCCCGCGCTGGTTGCGGTATTGGCTGAAGATCATCGCGCCACGCGCGAGTTTGTCGCCAAACCGATCGGCAAATCGGCCGATGTGATGTACAGCTATCTGGCGCTGGTGCAGGACGATCCCACCGTGCAGATTGTGAATAACGCGCAGCGCGCCTATACCGAACGCTTTATTCAGGGCGATCCCGATCTGGGAGGTCTGCCGGTGCTGTCGGCAGCCGCTCCGTTTAAGGTGGGCGGCCGCAAAAACGATCCCGCAAGCTATGTGGAGGTTGAGAAAGGAGAGCTGACGTTTCGTAACGCCGCCGATCTGTATCTCTATCCCAATACGCTGGTTGTAATGAAAGTGAGCGGCGCTCAGGTTAAGGAGTGGCTGGAGTGCTCAGCCGGGCAGTTTAATCAGATTGACCCACACAGCAGCAAGCCGCAGTCGCTGATTAACTGGGATTTTCGCACTTACAATTTTGACGTAATAGATGGCGTGAATTATCAGATTGATGTGACGCAGCCCGCCCGCTACGACAGCGAATGTGCCCTGATTAATCAAAATGCGTCACGCATCCGCCAGCTTACGTGGCAGGGTAAGCCGGTTGATCCTGCGGCAACCTTCCTTGTGGCGACCAATAATTATCGCGCCTGGGGCGGTAAGTTTGCCGGTACCGGCGAACCGTTTGTCGCCTTTGCCTCACCGGATGAGAATCGCGCCGTGGTGGCAGCCTATATCAGCAGCCAAAGTAAGCAACAGGGCGCCGTGCAGCCGCAGGCAGATCATAACTGGCGTTTAGCGCCCATAAAGAGCCAGACGCCGCTGGATATTCGCTTTGAAACGGCACCGGGTAGTAAAGCAACGCAGTTTATAAACCAGTATGCCGACTATCCGATGAAGCCAGTAAGCACAGACGAGACGGGCTTTGCTATCTGGCAGGTCAACCTGCAGCATCCCTGACCCCGCCCGCCTGTCACCAGGGCGCCATTAATGGCGCCCCTACATTCGATCCCCACACGCAACAAGGGCGCCATTAATGGCGCCCCTACATCGGCCAACCCGTAGGGGCGCATTTATACGCCCCTGGCGGCGAAGCTATTACAGGATTTCCAGCAGCTCAACTTCAAAAATCAGGGTGCTGAATGGCGGGATTGAGGCGCCGGCACCACGCTCACCGTAGGCGAGGTTGTGCGGAATAGTCAGCTCCCATTTTGAGCCAACCGGCATCAGCGTTAATGCTTCGATCCAGCCAGCGATAACGCCGGTAACCGGAAACTCTGCTGGCTCACCGCGGGCAACGGAGCTGTCGAACACGCTGCCGTCGATAAGCTTACCGGTGTAGTGCACGCGTACGCGATCCTGACGTGACGGAATCGGACCATCGCCCTGTTTGATCACGCTAAACTGCAGACCTGACTCCGTCGTGCTTACGCCTTCACGCTGGGCATTCTGCTCCAGGAACTGCTGACCCTGTGCGGCCATCGCTTCGGTGCGCTCGCGGCGCACGCCTTCTGCACGCTCGTGTACTTCGCGCAGCGCACGGTGTACCACATCAACCGGAACCGCCGGTGAGTTCCCTTCCAGCGCGTCGCGCAGACCTGCCAGCAGTGCTTCAGGCTGCAGACCCTGCAGTCCAGACTCCTGCAGCTGCTGACCAACCTGTAAACCGATACCGTAACTTGCTTGTGATTCGACGCTGTCAAATGAAGGGGTCGTCATCTTGATTCCTTAATCCCGGATAAAATTGAACCGGCAGCATAGCAGCGCACGCGGCTGGCGTAAAATCTCACGCGGTGCGTGATGACATTTGGCGACGAAACAGAAACAATACGCAGGTCAAATTTTTCAATGCTGGCGGGCACTTCCTGCTGTCATTGCCCATACTGTAAAACAAGAGAGATAACATGGGCCAGATTGCCCCGCGACGTCGCCGGACGCGCACCACGCGAACGCTGTTACCCTGGCTGCAACGCTGGCTGCCAGCCAGACTGCATAAAACCGCTGGCGAGGAGGATTCACCTATGGCCACAGATACCCCGTCCCGCATGCCTGCTGCCCTGCAGCGCGTCTGGCACCTGCTGGATGATGTACGCTGGATGGATCCCCTGCCGCCGCTTCATCGCCGCGGCATCGTTATTGCCCTGATAATCGTGCTGCTGGCGTTTCTCTGGCCGACCAGCAACGGCAAATATCCGGTTGAACGTTCGGTTGAGAGTCAGCCGAAAGAGGTACCAATGCAGGCGGAGCTTTCTGGTAATCAGGATAGCGCTTCTGCGCCGCAAAACGGCCAGCCGGCTATTGATGCGCAGGGCACCTGGCGCAGCTACAGCGTAGCCTCGGGCCAGACGCTGGCGCAGCTGTTCCGGGACAATAATCTGCCGGTTAATGATGTGTTTGCGATGGCGCGCGTAGAGGGAGAAGGCTCGCCGCTGAGCTCGCTGCAGAGCGGTCAGCAGGTGAAGATTCGGCAGAATGGCGACGGCGTAGTGACCGGTCTTACCGTTGATGGCAGTAACGGTCCGGTGCTGTTTACCCGTCAGCCCGACGGCACCTTTATCCGCGCTCAGTAAGCGCCGGAAACAAAAACGCCGGCACAGGGCCGGCGTTTTCGCATTACTGCATAAAATTATGCAGCAACTACATTCACAACCAGTTTAGCGAAAACTTCGCTATGAACCTGGAAGTCAACTTCATGCTCACCGGTGGTGCGCAGAACGCCGTTCGGCAGGCGAACTTCGCTCTTAGACACCTCAACACCTGCTGCAGAAACTGCATCAGCGATGTCGCGGGTACCGATAGAACCGAACAGTTTACCTTCGTCGCCTGCTTTAGACGCGATGGTAACGGTGCCCAGGCCGCTGATTTTCTCAGCACGTGCGTTGGCAGCTGCCAGAACGTCAGCCAGTTTGGCTTCCAGTTCAGCACGACGAGTTTCAAAGAACTCAACGTTTTTCTTGGTAGCAGGAACAGCTTTGCCCTGTGGTACCAGGAAGTTACGAGCGTAGCCCGCTTTAACGTTAACCTGGTCACCCAGGCTGCCCAGGTTTGCTACTTTATCAAGCAGAATAACTTGCATTACCTTATCCTCTTAAAGTCGTTAATGGACAGTTGCCGATTACTGATGACGATCAGTGTACGGCAGCAGAGACAGGTAACGCGCGCGCTTGATAGCACGAGCCAGCTGACGCTGGTATTTAGCACGAGTACCGGTGATACGGCTTGGAACAATCTTGCCGCTTTCAGTGATGTAGTTTTTCAGCGTTGCGATATCTTTATAATCGATCTCTTGAACGCCTTCCGCGGTGAAACGGCAGAACTTGCGACGACGGAAATAACGTGCCATTTGGCTAGTCTCCAGAATCTATCAATTCAATCTGCTCGGCATGTAACACAAGTTTGCTCTGGCCATTGCGTGCCTGATGGCAGCTAATAAAACCTGTGAGCGTGAGTTGCGTGCCGACCGTTATATGTTGAGTAATCGCCTGATGGGCGCTGCCGCTGATAATCACCGGCATCTGACACCAGGCTTGCCGGTGAAACCCGGCCTCCTCCTGCACAGAACGATGCTCAAGCATGAACTGGCAGTGTGGGATCCCTGACGGACTGACGTTTCGAACTGGCGTCCTGCACACAGTGCCGGACAGACGCAGCTGATTTGCCGTCATCGGGAATTACTCTTCAGAATCCCCAGCATCTGACTCTTCTGCCGATTCGTTAGCGAAATCTTCGCGGCGCTCACGACGCTCGTCTTTCGCTTTAACCATCGGAGAAGCTTCAGTTACCGCGTGCTTAACGCGCATAACCATGCTGCGGATAACGGCGTCGTTGAAGCGGAAGTTAGTTTCCAGCTCGTCGATCACTTCCTGCGGCGCTTCTACGTTCAGCAGAACATAGTGAGCTTTGTGCAGTTTGTTGATCGGGTAAGCCAGCTGACGGCGGCCCCAGTCTTCCAGACGGTGGATCGTGCCCTGTGCACCAGTGATAGCACCAGTGTAACGCTCGATCATGCCCGGAACCTGTTCGCTCTGGTCAGGATGGACCATAAATACGATTTCGTAATGACGCATCGATAGCTCCTTACGGATTATTCAGCCTCCTGTCAGGGTCAGCTGCGGCCCATGGAAGCAAGGAACGTTATAGGTTGCATATCATCGTTAAATGACACACACCTCTGAATGCAGCTGAAAAATTGACGCGTAATCATACTGGCCTCAGGGGCTAAACACAAGCGCACATTTCGCCTGTTTTGCACAGGCGTGCCAGACAGCGCGCCTTTTTGTGCTAAGCGTGCAACTTCAGCCTGTTACGCGCGTTTTTTCAAAAACATTGAAGTACGCGTTCAAAAAGCCGCTCTGGCGCTGCGCTGGTTAAAAACTAAACTCTATAAAAGCGCCCTGAAAAATGCACCGCGTGCGCGATTGATGAAGTATCACAGGTGAGGAGTCGATTATGAAAGCTGTCATTGTCGCCACTTTACTGAGTCTCTTTCTCTCTTCCCCCGCCATTGCCAGCGTTACTGACTCTGCGCAGCAGATGAGAAGCAGCAGTAAAGCGGCTTCAGGCTATATCTATGTTAACCGGCTGGATGCGCCGGCTGATAACCCGTTTACCGCTGCGCAGCGCCCCGCCGATCGACTGTCCGGGCAGCGCTGAAGTCCCCGCTGGCGGCTGCTCAGAGGGAACGCGTAAAAAACGCCACCAGCGCGGTGAGCGCGGCGGGCGTGATTTTATGCCCGATCTGCGGCTCAGACAGGAACGTAAGCTGACCATCCTGCTGTGTGGCGCGCAGCGCCTCTGCAAGGCGCTGCGTCTCAGCGAAAGGCACCACCTCATCCGCTTCGCCGTGCCAGAGCAGCAGCGGCCGGCTGGCAAGCCGGGCCAGCTTTGTGGCGGGATCGTAAGCGCTCAGCGGCGCCAGGCGCGCAGCAAGCAGCTGCTGCTGCTCAGCGGTTTTCGGTACCAGCGGCGGGAAGAGCTGCTCGCTGAGCTGCCGGAAATAGCCCGATCCCATCAGACAGCCAACACTCTGAATGTGCGGGTAGCGCGCCATGGCTCCCAGCGCCGTCATCCCGCCCATTGAGGCCCCCGCCACCGCAAAACGTTCGCCGGCGATCCAGCGGTTGTCACGCAGCGCGCTCTCCAGCTGCGGCAGCTCATCAATATTCTGGCGCAAAATCTCCCAGAAACGCGTCATACGCAGTGCGCTGTCGCCCTGATAACGCGCCCCGTGCATCTCTGCATCGGGCATGATGACGCGAAATCCTGCCTGCGCCAGCGCTACAGCAAAGTAGCTGTAAACCTCTTTTGATGAGGTAAAGCCATGGTAAAAGAGAATGGCGGGCAGCGGAGTCTGCCGCTGACCGGCGGGTGCGGCATGAATACACTCGATTCCTGCCAGAGTCTCTGTTGTCAGTTCAATCACGGTAGCGCTCCTGAATAGCGTGCATCTGATACCGAGTGTACCTGTTCTCTGCCGGCGCGTTAGCAGATTAACGTCGCTGCTTTTTCACCCTAAACCTTTGCCGGTTTTTGCCGTTGATCGTTCTCCCCCATTCTAAATAACAGGTATTTTATGAAGCGTCTTTCTCTCAGCGCCCTGAGCCTTGGCGTCAGGCTGTCTGTATTGACGTCTTTCAGCGTCGCCGTCGTACTGTTTGTCCTGACATTTACCCTGAGCCATAACGCCGCCCGTCAGCTGGAGCAGCTGGCAACCGACGATATGACCAATCAGGTACAGGGCATCAGTGAAATGGCCACGCTGTTTAACGCTACGCTCTCCGAAGAGGTGGCAAACTACACCAGATTATTCCAGAGCTTTTTACCTAAACGTTTCAGCCGTGACGAGAGCACCCGCGTTCAGACAGGTGAGCTGAGCACGCCGGTGCTGCGTGCCGGTCTGAAAACGCTTAATCTCGATCAGCTTGCCGTGGATGACTTTTTTGAGCGTACCGGCGCGGTGACGACCATCTTTGTCCGCGACGGTGATGACTACGTGCGTATCGCGACGTCACTGAAAAAAGAGGATGGCAGCCGCGCCATTGGCACCCGCCTGGATCGCAGCAGCGCCGCCTGGCGCAGCGTACAGCAAGGCACCACATGGCGCGGGCTGGCTACGCTGTTCGGGCATCGCTATATCACCCAGTATGAGCCGGTACGTGATGAAAGCGGCAGCGTCATTGCGATTTTATTTGTCGGCGTAAAAATCGATACACAGTATGCGCTGATACGCGACAAAGTGCTGGCGCGCCATCTTGGTGACAGCGGCAGTTTCTTTGTGCTGAATGGTACGCCGGGCAGTAAACAGGGCACCTACCTGTTTGACCGCCACGCTGAGGGGCAGCAGCCGCGCTGGAGTCAGGCGGTACAGCAGCGGCTGCTTACACAGCCCGCCGGGCTGCTCAGCTTTGAGGACGCCGGTGAAACCCGGCTGCTGGCGTGGCAGCAGCTGCCGGGCTGGGACTGGGTTATTGCCGGTGAGGTCAGCCGTGCCGCGTTGCTGGCGCCGGTTACGCAGAGTCGCAACCTGTTTATGGCTATCGGCCTGGCGCTGGTGCTGCTGTTTGCTGCCGGCTTTGTTTTTTACTGTCGTCATGCCCTTACACGCCCGTTGCAGCAGGTGATCCATCTGGCCGAAGAGTATGCGGCGGGTAACCTGCAGGCGCATCTTAACTCAGCGCGACGCGATGAGGTGGGCCAGCTGGTGGCTGCCATCAACGGCATTGGCGACGGGCTGGAAAAAGTGGTGCGCCAGGTGCGGGGCGCCGCTCAGGAGATCAGTGACGGCACCGATACGATTGCGGCTGGCAGCGCGACCATCAGCGAGCAGATTAGCCGTCAGGCGAGCAGCGTGGAAGAGACTTCCGCCAGCATGGAGCAGTTTGGCGCCACGGTGGCGCAGACCGCGGCTAACGTACGTCAGGCGATGGCATTGATGAGCGAAGCTGCCGGTACCGTCAGTCAGGGTGGGGCCACTGTCGCCCGCTCAGCGGAAACCATGGCGGAGATCAGGGTTGCGTCGCAGAGTATTGCCGATATTACCCATGTGATTGAGTCAATAGCATTTCAGACCAATATCCTGGCACTGAACGCGGCCGTAGAAGCCGCGCGCGCCGGCGAACACGGGCGCGGCTTTGCCGTAGTCGCCGCCGAAGTGCGGGCGCTGGCGCAACGCAGCGCCAGCGCAGCAAAAGAGATCGATACGCTGATCGCCCGCTCCATTGAGCGGGTTGCGGCGGGCCATGCGCTCTCTGAGCAGACGCGCGATAATATGAGCCACATTGTGACGCATTTTGAGCAGGTCAAAACGCTGATGGATGAGATCAATATCGCGGCACAGGAGCAGGCGGCGGGTATCGGTCAGGTTAACCTGGCGATGAACCATATTGGTCAGGCGACACATCAGAGCAGCGATATGGTTATGCAGTCTGAGAGCACCGCCCGGCATCTGAGCGAGAAAGGGCATCATCTTACGGCGCTGGTCAGCCTGTTCAGGCTCAACAGCTGATGATTGCGGGAAGATGGCTTACACTTTAGCTATCTTCCCTGCATTTCCGGAGCCGTTATGTCCCGTCTGTTACTGCTGTTGAGTCTGGTGCTGTGTGGATGTTCAACGCTGCAGTCGACCCCGCAGGCGCCACCGCCGCCCGCCTCACAGCCCCAGGAGATTTCGCGCGCGCAGAGCGCCGGACTGCCGAAGCTGGGCAATATCAGCGCGTCGACGCGCGGTTCACCGGATGATGCACAGCGCGCGATTGCCGCACGCGCCAGCCAGGCTGGGGCTGTCTATTATCAGATTGTGATGCTGGATGACACCTCCTTTCCCGGCCTGTGGTACGCCACCGCGATCCTCTACGGCGCGCCTTCAGGCAGCGCCGGCGCGCAGTAGCAGACGCGCGGCCAGCGTCTCATCCGGGCCACGTGCGCCGCGCCCGTCGAGCGCAAGCGCACACCACGCATCGGCCAGCGGCGGTTCTGCGACTTTCAGTAGTATCGCCGCACTCGCCAGCCAGAACAGCTCCTGCGCCAGGTCACGCGCCTGCGCTTCATGCGGATGACGCAGCTGCAGACGCAGCTGACGCCAGCTGCGATCAACATGACGATTAGCGCCCCTCACCGCCTCAAACTCCTGCTGCAGCAGCGCATGGCATGCAGGATAGCGCTGCAGTACGCGCAGAATATCCAGACACATGACATTGCCCGATCCCTCCCAGATGCTGTTAACCGGCATCTCGCGATACAGCCGCGGCAGTTCGCTCTGTTCGCAGTAGCCGATACCGCCCAGCACCTCCATGCTCTCCGCGACAAACGGCATACCGGCCCGGCAGATGGCAAACTTCGCTACCGGTGTAAAGAGCCGGGCATAGAGCCGCTCCGTCTCGCTGGCTGGCGCTGACCACGCCCGGGCGAGCCGCAGCAACAGCGCAGTCTGCGCTTCAAGCTGCAGCGCCTGTCGTGCCAGCTGGAGGCGCATCAGCGGCTGCTCGCTGAGCGGTTTGCCCATGACCTGTCGCTGCTGCGCATGATGCAGCGCCACCGACAGCGCACGGCGCATCAGGCCGTGGCTGCCGAGCGCGCAGTCGAAGCGCGTCATGCCGCCCATGCGTAACAACAGCCGCACGCCTTCACCCTCTTCGCCCATCAGCCAGCCAGTGGCATCCTGAAACTCCACTTCAGCGCTGGCATTGGAGCGGTTGCCCAGCTTCTCCTTGAGCTGCTCGATGCGCAGCGCATTGCGCGTGCCGTCAGGCAGCAGTCGCGGCAGAAAAAAACAGCTCAGGCCGCGTGAGGTATGGGCCAGGATCAGATGCGCATCGCTTTGCGGCACAGAGAAAAACCATTTATGACCGGTAATGCGCCACGGCTCGCCCGGCGCACGCACACCGAGTGGTTCAGCGCGCGTGGTGTTAGTCAGCACGTCAGTACCGCCCTGCTTTTCAGTCATCCCCATGCCAATCAGCAGCCCGCGCTTCTGACCGCCTGGCAGGTGATGGGCATCGTAGCGGTCGCTCAGCAGGCCTGCGCGCCAGTCAGCATAGGCTGCGGGCAGATGCGCCTGCAGCAGAGGAAGCGCGGCGTGCGTCATGGTGACCGGACAGAGGGAACCCGCTTCCGCCTGGGCATGCAGAATAAAGCGCGCCGCACGCGCTACCATGGCATGAGCCGGGGCATCAGGCTGCCAGCTGAGATTATGTAAGCGGCTGGCACAGACGCCCTGCATCAGCAGATGCCAGGCGGGATGAAACCGCACCTCGTCGATGCGCTCGCCGCGCGCGTCATAGCGCTGCAGTACCGGCGGTTCACTATTGGCCAGCCGTCCCAGCTCCAGCGATTCCGCGCTGCCAAGCTGCAGACCAACCGACGCCAGCCACGCCTGGTCCCAGGCCGCGCCTTCGCGCACCACGGCATCGCACAGAGCGCTGTCGCGGGTAAACAGATTACTGTTACAGAGAGGATGAGGCTGATTGAATACGTGGTGAGTGGTATGAAACATAGCGCCTCCTGATGATAACGCATCATAGCGACGAGGCTGCCAGGCAGAGTAACCGTCTGGCAGCCTGCTCTGTCTGAATTATTCAGGAGAGCCGTACAGGAGGGGAAAGCGCTTGTTGATATTTTGCGGTGCCGATCACGCCTGGCGCTGGCGCACGGCCTCAAACAGGCAGACGCCGGTCGCCACCGAGACGTTCAGCGAAGAGACGCTGCCTGCCATCGGAATGCTGATCAGCTCATCGCAGTGTTCGCGCGTCAGGCGGCGCATACCTTCGCCCTCCGCCCCCATCACCAGCGCCAGCGGACCGGTCATTTTGCTCTGATAAACCGTATGATCCGCCTCACCGGCAGTGCCAACGATCCAGATGTTGTATTCCTGCAGCAGTCGCATAGTGCGCGCCAGGTTAGTGACGCGAATGAGCGGAACGTTTTCCGCAGCGCCGCTGGCGACTTTTTTTGCCGTGGCGTTAAGCGGTGCAGCACGATCTTTCGGCACGATGACCGCATGAACACCCGCCGCGTCAGCACTGCGCAGGCAGGCACCCAGGTTGTGTGGATCGGTTACGCCGTCGAGGATCAGCAGAAACGGTTTCTCCAGCGACTGCAGCAGATCGGGCAGATCGCCCTCCTGGTAATTTTTACCCGGTTTGATACGCGCCACGATGCCCTGATGCACGCCGCCCTCTACCTGTGCATCGAGCCACTGGCGGTTAGCCAGCTGGATCACAATACCCTGAGCTTCCAGTGCGGCAATCAGCGGCTGCAGGCGGCGATCGTCGCGCCCTTTGAGAATGAAAACTTCCTGAAAACGCTGGGGGTCGCGCTCCAGCAGCGCCTGCACGGCATGAATGCCAAAAACTATTTCGCTCATTATTTTGCTCAAGATTGGGTTAGAACAGCGATCGCTGAGATCCGGGTTCAGGATGCGCGCGGCGGCGCATCCGGTACAGCGCGTACAGCATACCCGGATTGCCTGTCAGGACAATCCGGTGACCATCAGGTCGCGCTGCTTTTTTTTGATGCCCGCTTAGCCTTAGTGGCGGCGGCGATTTTACGGGTTTTCTCAGAGACTTTATTGCCTTTTTTCTCACTTTTCTGCGCAGCAGCCGGTTTCTTTTCACCACGGAAAGCCGCATCCGGTTCAAAGTTGCCTTTTTTACCCGCGTCGCGACGGCGCTTTGTGGCAGGCTTGCCGCTGCGCTTCTCGCGTTCCCGCGCGGTTTTGCCTTCGCCACGCGGCACGCGCTTGCTGGAGATCAGTGCAAAATCGATTTTACGCTCATCCATGTGCACCGCATCCACGCGCACTTCCACCGCATCGCCAAGACGATAGGTACGGCCGCCCGACTCGCCGATCAGACGCTGTCCGACGGCATCAAAGCGATAATAGTCGTTATCCAGCGTGGAGACATGCACCAGGCCATCGATGAACAGATCGCTCAGCCGCACAAAGAAGCCAAAGCCGGTCACGCTGGAGATCACGCCGTTAAACACATTGCCCACCTGATCCTGCATGAAGTCGCACTTCAGCCAGTCAGCAACGTCGCGCGTCGCTTCATCAGCGCGGCGCTCGGTCATCGAACAGTGCTGACCCAGCTGCAGCATCTGCTGCATATCATAGTGGTAGCCGCCGTTCGGCGTAGTGATACCGTTTTCCATGCCCTGCTCTTTTGCCAGCAGATATTTAATCGCCCGGTGCAGCAGCAGATCCGGATAGCGGCGGATCGGCGAAGTAAAGTGGGCGTAAGAAGCCAGCGCCAGACCAAAGTGTCCGCGGTTTTCCGGATCGTAGACCGCCTGTTTCATGGAGCGCAGCAGCATGGTCTGCAGCATCTCAGCATCCGGACGCTCGGCGATCTGATCCAGCAGTTCGGCGTAGTCCACAGGCTGCGGTTTTGCGCCGCCCGGCAGGCTCAGACCCAGCTCGCTCAGTACGGTGCGGAAACTGGTGATGCTGTCTTCACTCGGACGATCGTGATCGCGGAACAGCGCCGGCTCCTGGTGTTTCTCCACAAAGCGGGCAGACGCGATGTTAGCGAGGATCATGCACTCTTCGATAAGTTTATGCGCGTCGTTACGTACCGTGCGCTCAACGCGCTCAATACGGCGCTCAGCGTTGAAGATAAACTTCGCTTCTTCCGTTTCAAATGAGATGCCACCGCGCTGCTCGCGTGCGGTTTCCAGCACCTCGTACATAGCGTGCAGCTCTTCGAGATGTTTTACCTGTGCCGCATACTGCTCACGCAGCTCGGGATTACCCTGCAGGATATTCCAGACTTTGTTATAGGTCAGTCGCGCGTGTGAGTTCATCACCGCTTCATAATGCTTATAGCCGGTCAGTTTACCGCTGGCAGAGATAGTCATCTCACAGACCATGCAAAGGCGGTCAACCTGCGGATTCAGCGAGCAGAGGCCGTTGGAGAGGATCTCAGGCAGCATCGGCACGACCTGCGACGGGAAGTAGACTGATGTTCCGCGCTGATGCGCTTCGTCATCCAGCGCCGTACCCGGCCGCACGTAGTAACTTACGTCAGCGATCGCTACCCACAGGCGCCAGCCACCACCGCGCTTTTTCTCGCAGTAGACGGCATCATCGAAGTCGCGGGCATCTTCGCCATCAATGGTAACCAGCGGCAGCTGACGCAGATCGATACGTCCCTGCTTCGCCGCTTCCGGCACCTCTTCTTTCAGCTTCGCAATCTCTCTTTCGACCTCTTCCGGCCAGGTGTGCGGAATTTCATGCGTACGCAGCGCCATATCAACTGCCAGACCGGTGCCCATATTGTCGCCGAGGATTTCGGTGACTTTACCGATAGCTTTGGTGCGGCGCGTGGCGCGCTGCACAATCTCGACCACGACAACAGAGCCCATCCGGGCATCAAGCGTTGCGTCCTGCGGAATAAGAATATCAAAGCTCAGACGGCTATCGTCCGGCACCACGAAGCCCGTGCCGGCATCGGTAAAGTAGCGGCCGACAATCTGGCTGTTGCGCGGTTCAAGCACCCGCACCACGCGCGCTTCACGGCGACCTTTACGATCGGCACCGCCTGGCTGCGCCAGGATCACGTCGCCATGCAGGCAGAATTTCATCTGTTCGGCGGAAAGATAGAAGTCATCTTTTTGCCCTTCAGCGCGTAAAAAGCCGTAGCCGTCACGATGGCCAATCACTTTGCCGCGCAGCAGGTCGAGGCGTTCCGGCAGCGCATAGCACTGACGACGGGTAAAGACCAGCTGACCGTCACGCTCCATTGCGCGCAGACGACGGCGCAGCGCCTCCAGCTGATCTTCACTGGTGATGTTTAACGCCCCCGCAATCTCTTCGCGGCTGGCTGGTTTTTCCCGCTGCTCCAGCAGCCCGAGAATAAATTCGCGGCTGGGGATCGGGTTATCATATTTTTCAGCTTCTCTGTCCTGAAAAGGATCTTTTGACATTAGGTTCCTCCGATGTCATTTGGAGTGGATTGCCACCGGCGGTTCGGACAATAGGATGTGGTAGAGCGAATCGTTGTTTCTTACCAGATCGGCCAGCGTATAGTTATCCAGCTCCTGCAAAAATAACTGCACGGCGTCATTAAGCGCCTTACGTAAGCGGCAGGCTGGGGTGATGGCGCAGGTGTCACAGTTAACTAACTGCAGCGGCTCCATCTTTCTGACAACGTCGCCAATAATAATTTTTTCCGGGTCCATACCTAAACGAATTCCGCCGTTTTTGCCGCGTGTAGCAGCTACAAAGCCGGCCCGGCTCAGTTGATTGATGATTTTTACCATATGGTTACGCGATACGCCGTAAGTATCGGTGACTTCAGTAATGTTAGTCTGCCTGCCCTCGGGCAGCGTAGCCATGTAAATCAGTGCGCGCAGACCATAATCGGTAAAACTTGTTAGCTGCACATATACCTCAGTAAACCATCAGATTTTTTAGTTTTAGCGCCAGCTGCACGCTTCGATTAACAATGATGATAAACCAGTGCGGAAAAACCCGGAGCGCTTTTTTCATGCCCGTGTGGTCCTGAGCCGAAAAAAACAGAGTGAGCGGAAGCAGACAGCGGATAAACAGAGGCCGGAACATGTCCGGCCTGAGAAGATTATGCGTCGAACGGATCGCGCAGAATCATGGTCTCACTACGGTCCGGGCCCGTTGAGATAATATCAACCGGCACACCGGTTACTTCTTCGACACGCTTGATGTAATCACGTGCGGCCTGGGGCAGACCCTCCACGGTTTTGACACCAAAGGTGGTCTCACTCCAGCCAGGCAGAGTTTCGTAAATCGGTTCGATACCTTCCCAGCCTTCAGCTGCCAGCGGCGTAGTGGTCATCTCGCGGCCATCCGGCATACGGTAGCCGACACAGATTTTAACCTCTTTCAGGCCATCCAGCACGTCCAGTTTGGTCATGCAGAAGCCGGAAAGCGAGTTAATCTGTACGGCACGGCGTACAGCAACCGCATCAAGCCAGCCGGTACGGCGACGGCGGCCGGTAGTGGCACCAAACTCATTGCCCTGCTTGCACAGAAACTCACCGGTCTCATCAAACAGCTCGGTCGGGAACGGACCCGCTCCGACGCGGGTGGAGTAGGCTTTCACGATACCCAGCACGTAGTCGACATAGCGCGGACCGATACCGGAGCCGGTTGCCACGCCGCCTGCGGTGGTGTTAGAGGAAGTCACATAGGGGTAAGTACCGTGGTCGATATCCAGCAGGGTACCCTGCGCACCTTCAAACATGATCAGATCGCCACGCTTGCGCGCGCCATCCAGCAGATCGGATACGTCCACTACCATGCTGGTCAGGATGTCCGCTACGGCCATCACGTCGCTCAGCACTTTTTCGTAGTCAACGGCATCGGTTTTGTAGTAGTTCACCAGCTGGAAGTTGTAGAAATCAACAATCTCTTTCAGCTTGGCTGCAAAGGTCTCTTTGTTGAACAGATCGCTGACCCGCAGGCCGCGACGCGCCACTTTATCTTCATAGGCAGGCCCGATACCGCGGCCCGTGGTACCGATCGCTTTGGCACCGCGCGCTTTTTCGCGTGCCAGATCCATTGCAACGTGATATTGCAGGATCAGCGGGCAGGCTTCAGAAATCAGCAGACGTTCACGTACCGGCACACCGCGCGCTTCCAGACCATTCATCTCTTTCATCAGCGCTTCAGGTGACAATACCACCCCGTTACCAATGATGCTGGTAACATTTTCACGCAGGATGCCAGAAGGAATTAAGTGGAGGACGGTTTTTTCACCGTTGATGACAAGTGTATGGCCTGCATTGTGGCCACCCTGGTAACGCACCACATAATTAGCGCGTTCAGTCAGAAGGTCTACGATTTTACCTTTACCTTCGTCACCCCATTGGGTGCCCAGTACGACGACGTTCTTACCCATTTCTAAAATCACCGATTGCTTAAAAATGGATTCTACCATCGGTTTTTCACAGTTTCAGCACTTTTAGCACACGTTTGCGCTGTTTTTTGCCTGCCTTTTGTTCAGCTCACAACATGTTGGGGAGGCTCGGCCCGACAGGCACAACTTAACCGGTAAGCGGCGCGATTATCCCTGCATATGCTGGCTGAACAGGCAGTAAATCACCACGCCCGCCACCACCAGTCCACCGCCAAAACGATGCAGCAGGCGGTCAGGCAGCTGCGTCAGAGAAAGGATCATGCGCCGCCAGAGTCGCGGCATTAACATCGGCCCTGCGCCTTCCAGTATCAGCACCAGCGCAAGCGCCATCCAGATGGTTGAATTCATACGTTATCCAAAAAAAAGGGCCGACATCAGTGTCGGCCCTGGCTTTATAAGCGCTTATCGTGAAACGTTGGTCGGTGCTTTCATATAGCGGAAGAAATCGCTATCCGGGCTCAGCACCATGACGTCCTGATTATCCGCAAAGCTGTTTTCATACGCCCGCAGGCTGCGAATGAACGCATAGAAATCAGGATCCTGGCTGAAGGCATCGGCGAACAGCTTGGCGGCTTCACCATCCCCTTCACCGCGCGAGATCAGCGCCTGACGCTGCGCTTCAGCCAGCGTACGGGTTACCTGGTAATCAGCCTGCGCACGCAGTTTTTCTGCCTCTTCCTGCCCCTGTGAACGCTGGCTACGGGCAACCGCTTCACGCTCGGCGCGCATACGGTTGTAGATGGCGTCAGAGACTTCAGTTGGCAGGTTGATCTGCTTAATACGCACATCAACAACCTGAATACCCAGCGCCGCCATACTGTTTGGATTTGGCGCAGGCTCGCTGCTATTGGTTTCGCGCTCAACGCGTGCGGCAGCGCTGGCGATGGCATCATCTGCTGCCGGCGTCTGAACTTCATCATCGTTACCCGCGCTGCCCGTGTTCAGCGCATCGCGTACGTCAGTGGTCAGACGGCCACGCGAATCGGTCACGATATCTTTCACATCGAGACGGCCCATTTCTGAACGCAGGCGGTCGCTGAACTTACGTTTCAGCAGCACCTCAGCCTGAGAGATATCGCCACCGCCCGTTGCCAGGTAGTAGCGGCTGAAGTCGCTGATACGCCACTTGATATAAGAGTCGACGATCAGATCTTTCTTCTCTTTGGTGACAAAGCGATCGGCCTGGTTATCCATGGTCTGAATACGTGCATCCAGCGATTTCACGGTTTCAATGAATGGAATTTTAAAGTGCAGACCCGGCGCATAAACCTGTGGCTTATTCTCGTCGTCGCGCAGGACTTTACCAAAACGCAGCACGATACCGCGCTGCCCTTCCTGCACAACAAACAGTGACGCGTAGAGCACCACCAGCACTACGATAATTACGGCGATGATTGGCTTACGCATCGGTTACTCCCTCCCTTCGCGCTGGGTATCGTTGCGCAGCGCGTTTGCGCGGCGCTGGTCCATGACGCTGTCCGGACTATAAGATGAGTTACTGTTGCGATCGGCACTGCTGCCTGGCGACGAAGGCAATTTCATCAGGTTAGTGTTGTTCTGGCCACTCTGGCTGCCTGACTGGCCGTTGCGCAGCAGCTGGTCGAGCGGCAGTACCATCAGATTGTTGCTGCGATCGTTAACCAGCACTTTACGCGTATGACTCAGCACGCGCTCCATGGTTTCGATATAGAGACGCTCTTTGGTGATTTGTGGTGCCGCCTTGTACTCCGGCAGCAGACGCGCAAAACGGGCAACCTCACCCTGCGCTTCCAGTACGGTACGCTCTTTGTACGCTCGCGCTTCTTCCAGAATACGCTGCGCCTGACCGTTGGCACGCGGCTGCACTTCGTTGGCATAGGCTTCTGCTTCACGCACATACTGCTCACGGTTTTCGCGTGCGGCGATCGCATCATCAAACGCGGCTTTTACCTCTTCCGGTGGACGCGCCGCCTGGAAGTTTACGTCAAGCAGGGTGATCCCCATATTGTAGGGGCGAATCGTTTCGTCAATCTCACGCTGCGTATCGCTACGCACCACGGTACGCCCTTCGGTCAGAATGCGATCCATGGTGGAACGACCAATCACGCCACGCAGCGCGCTGTCGGTGGCCTGACGCAGGCTGTCATCCGCGCTGGTTACTGCATAAAGATAGCGCTCCGGATCGGTCACGCGATACTGGACGTTCATCTCAACGCGTACCACGTTTTCATCGGATGTCAGCATCACGCCTGATGCAGCCAGCTCGCGCACGGCTTCAACGTTGACAGCGCGTACGTTATCAATAAATGTCGGCTTCCAGTTGAGGCCAGGCTCAACCAGATGACTGAATTTGCCAAAACGGGTTACAACACCGCGTTCCGCTTCTTTGATGGTGTAGAAGCCGCTTGCCGCCCAGATAATCACTACGGCTGCGCCTGCAATGCCAACCAGTTTGCCACCGCTACCGCCGCTGCGCTGACCGTTATCGTTCTGTTTGCCACCGCCCAGTCCGCCGAGTTTTTTACTCAGCTTACGGAAGATATCATCCAGATCGGGAGGCCCCTGCTCGCGCCCTCCTTTATTCCCCCCAGAGTTGCCGCCTTGATTATTGCTGCTTCCCCACGGGTCGCGGTCCTGTCCGTTATTTCCGGGCTGATTCCACGCCATGTTTCTACTCCATTTATTGTATTTACGTGTTTTACCTTTCACGTCGCCTGCTGCCGCGCGGTAAACTGCCTGCCCGTCGCCGGACCGCTACAGAGGTAAGCATCCGGTCAGTCGCACAGTGGTTGTTGCGCCCGCAAAACCGTGTTCCGGCGCAGACAACCTGCAATCATACTTACAGCATCATTCTCATGTGTCAGATAAAGGCGTTTGGGCAATATCAAACAATATAACTGGTTAGCAACGGCTCCTGTTTGCATAAGCGATGCCAGTCAACAATTGGCATACGCACCTGCAAACCCGTACTGCCATCTTCTTCATTCCACTCTTTTTCTATCGCCTGCAGCTGGTAAAAGCGGCTACGCAGACGTCCTGCTTCAGGTGGCAAACGCAGTTCATACTGCGCAATCTCACCTGCCAGCCGTTCTGAGAGCGCCTGCCACAATAGCTCCAGACCGACGCCGTTTTGCGCTGAGAGCCATACGCGCGTCGGGCGCTGCTCTTCATCGCGATCGATACGCGGTTCAAACCCATCCAGCATATCGATTTTGTTCATAACCAGCAGCGAGGGGATCTCATCCGCCTCAATTTCAGCCAGCACTTCATTCACGGCGTCAATGTTGTCGGTAACGCGTAAATCAGCGGCATCGATGACGTGCAGCAGCAGAGTTGCCTGGCGGGTCTCCTGCAGCGTTGCTTTAAACGCCGCGACCAGATCGTGCGGAAGATGGCGGATAAAACCGACGGTATCGGCCAGCACCACCTCGCCTACGTCGGCGACATTAAGACGGCGCAGGGTTGGATCGAGCGTGGCAAACAGCTGATCCGCCGCATACACATTGGCAGACGTTACCGCGTTAAACAGGGTGGATTTTCCGGCGTTGGTGTAACCCACCAGCGAAACAGTAGGCACATCAGCTTTGGCACGCGCCTGACGTCCCTGTTCACGCTGCTTTTCAACACGCTCAAGCCGCGACAGGATCTGGCTGATGCGACCGCGCAGCAAGCGCCGGTCAGTTTCCAGCTGAGTTTCACCGGGTCCACGTAGTCCGATGCCGCCTTTCTGACGTTCAAGGTGTGTCCAGCCGCGCACCAGGCGGGTGGCCAGATGGCGTAGCTGCGCCAGCTCGACCTGTAATTTCCCTTCATGGGTACGGGCGCGCTGCGCAAAGATGTCGAGAATTAAGCCGGTGCGATCGATAACACGACATTCGCACAGACGCTCGAGATTACGTTCCTGAGCAGGAGATAAGGCATGATCGAATAATACGACCGATGCTCCACTCGCTTTTACCGCATCGGCAATTTCAACTGCCTTTCCTTCACCGACAAAATATTTGGGATGTGGCGCTTTACGACTGCCGGTAATGACCTGCAGTGCATCGACGCCCGCAGAAGAGACAAGAGTTTCAAACTCCTGCAAATCTTCCAGCTCTTTGTCTTGGGAGAACCAGATGTGTACCAGTACGGCCTGCTCACCGGCATCATAACGGTCAAACAAGCTATAACCTCGCTAAAATAAAATAACCAGGACGGGAAAACCTGATTGCTCCCCGGCCCTGGCTTTACGGCTACGCAAACTTACTCTGCGCTATCACCGTCTTGTTGTGGCTGCGATTGAGCGCTCTGATTGCTTCCGCCGTGGTGGTAGTTACTGCTACCGCCGCCGCCCGCATTATTACTGTGATGCGAAACCGGACGCGAAGGAACCACGGTAGAGATGGCGTGCTTATACACCATCTGGCTCACTGTGTTTTTCAGTAAAATAACGAACTGATCGAAAGACTCAATTTGTCCCTGCAGCTTAATGCCGTTCACCAGATAAATCGAAACCGGAACACGTTCACGACGCAGTGCGTTCAGAAACGGGTCTTGTAATGATTGCCCCTTAGCCATTCTATCTTTTCCTTATATGCTTGTTGTTTGTTACCTAAGAACCGTGGTTCAGAAAAACTGCGTAAAAATTTGCGCACGCTAACCGATCAATTGTACACAATCAGCCCTGCTTAGCACTAACTACCTGAAGTACCGTGTCGCGGGCTGTTTCAGGCGCATCACTGTCTAACCAGTGCACATCTTCCCAGCCTCGTAACCAGGTCATCTGGCGCTTGGCTAACTGCCGGGTGGCGCAAATTCCCCGATAAACCATATCGTCATAGCTGATTTCGCCTGAAAGATAAGACCACATCTGGCGATAACCGACACAACGAATGGAAGGCATATCCGTATGCAAATCACCTCGCGCAAAAAGGGCACGAGCCTCCGCCTCAAAGCCTGACGCTAACATCTGGTCGTAACGCATTGCAATGCGCTGGTGCAGCATTTCACGATGCGCCGGAGCGATCGCAAACTGGTGCACATCGTAGGGTAGCGCTTCACCGGACGTTTTTGTCAGTTCCGTTAAAGTTTTACCCGAAATAAAAAAAACTTCCAGTGCTCGCGAAAGTCTCTGCGGATCATTCGGATGAATACGACTGCCGGCGACCGGATCGATTTCACACAGCTGGCGGTGCAGGGTTTCCCACCCTTGTTCAGCCGCCGTTTGCTCTATTTGCTGACGTATTTGCGGATCGGCCGGGGGCAGCGGCGACAATCCTTCAAGCAACGCCTTAAAGTAGAGCATGGTTCCACCAACAAGCAGCGGAATTTTACCTTCCCGGGTAATCTCCGCCATTTCTGCCAGCGCATCGCGACGAAATTCAGCGGCAGAATAACTCTCCGCCGGATCGCGTATGTCCAGCAGACGGTGAGGAGCCAGCGTCTGCTCTTCAGCTGAAGGTTTTGCTGTTCCTATATCCATCCCGCGATAGATCAGGGCGGAGTCAACGCTAATCAGCTCTACCGGCAGCTGCTGGCGTAATGCAATGGCCAGCGCGGTTTTGCCGGAGGCGGTTGGCCCCATCAAAAAAATAGCCTTTGGCCGGCCAGCCTGGTTTAGTTCACTCATGCTTTAACGCGTTAATCGCGCTCTCAATATCCAGGGTCTGTAACAGACCTGAAGGCGGCGACTTCAGCAGCTGCGGACAGAGCCGTTCCAGCTCCGCCAGTAGCGCAATCGCCTGCGAGTGATTCCAGTGTGGCTCCTCTGCATCCTCACGACGTGCCAGCCACTGAGCCAGCATGGACGCAGAAACCTCTTGCTGCCGGGCCAGGTAGCCTAACAGTTCTGGAATCAAGATTTGTAAATTTTGTGTTCTTAACGGTAAAGGCACCGCGCGCAGGGTGACATGCTGCCCATCCCGCTGCAAATCAATACCCATCTGCTGCAGCAGCGCAGCCCGGGTGGTAATAACCTCCTGCTCACTGGCGGCAATTTTCAGGCGTACCGGTATCAGCAGCGGCTGCGGCCGCAGCCCCTCCTCCCCCGGCTGAAGCTGCGCCTGCTTTAGCCAGCGCGAAGCGACGGACAGCGAGAGTAGCTGGAGCGCTGCGCCCCGCTCCAGCAGCGCATAGCGCTCGCGGACGACGCTGAGCACGCGGCCAAAACTCTGCGCGTGCGCGGCCAGCGGTGCACCAGCTGTGGGCTCGCGCGTTCTCTGTGGGGCTGCCGGAGCCGGTGTCGGTGCCGCGGGTGCGGCTGAGGGCGTCTTCAGCAGCTGCTGATACGCGGCGCCCTCACGGGCGCGATACGCGGGTTCTTTATGCTGCCAGCCTGCGCCCGCGTTTCCGCTGCGGGCAGGCGCACGATCGCGCGGGCTGGCGGCGGCGTCGTCAGGCCGGGATGGGGCAGCGGCAGGCTGAGCAAAATGGTTACCGCCGGCAGCCTGACGGTTCTCTGGCTGCCACGGTGCAGCAGGCTCTTTTACCGCGACTTCCGGCAGCTCCGCACTGCGGCTCGCCTGCAGCACGCTCATCACGCCCTGCCAGATAAAGTCATGCACCAGTCGCGACTGGTGAAAGCGCACTTCATGCTTGGCAGGATGAACGTTGACATCAACCTGATGCGGGTCGATCTCCAGATAGAGTACATAGGCAGGCTGCTGATCGTCGCCCCCCTGGGCCTGCCAGGCCTGGCGGATGGCATGGTTGATCAGCTTGTCGCGCATCATACGACCGTTGACGTAGCAATATTGCAGGTCCGGAGTTTGCCGCGCGCCAGCCGGATCGGCTACCCAGCCGCGTAGCGCGAGATCGTCATGCTGCCAGTCGATACGCAGCGCATGCTGCATAAATGCCGTACCGCAGATCGCGCCCAGACGTCGTTCCTGTTGCGACGTCTGCGTCACGCCGCGGTACTGACGCACCAGTTTACCGTTGTGCGTGAGCGAAATCGCGACGTCAAAACGCGCCAGCGCAATGCGACGGATCACTTCATCAATATGGGTGAACTCCGTTTTTTCCGTGCGCATAAATTTGCGCCGGGCCGGCGTGTTGTAGAACAGATCCAGCACCTCCAGCGAGGTTCCCACCGGATGGGCCGCCGGCTTAACGGTGACCTGCATATCACGCCCTTCGGCGTACGCCTGCCACGCTTCCTGCTGATCGGCGGTGCGTGAGGTCAGCGTCAGACGGGAAACTGAACTGATGCTGGCCAGCGCTTCACCGCGAAAGCCGAGGCTGGCTATCGCTTCGAGATCGTCCAGCGACGCAATTTTACTGGTAGCGTGACGCGCCAGCGCCATCGCCAGCTCTGCTTTGGGAATACCGCAGCCATTATCGCGAATGCGAATCAGCCGGGCTCCGCCTTTTTCAATATCGATATCGATACGCGTTGCGCCGGCATCGAGGCTGTTCTCCACCAGCTCTTTTACAACCGATGCCGGACGCTCAACCACTTCGCCAGCGGCAATCTGGTTTGCCAGCTGCGGCGGTAAAATCTGTATAGGCATGGTGGTGATCCTTGTAGCTTGCTGGCCCGAAGGCCAGCGATCAGGATTGAGGAATTTTTAAATTCTGTCCCAGCATTACATTGTCTGACTTCATATTATTGGCCTGCATAATCGCTTTCGGACTCACGCCGTAACGCACGGCAATGGCCGTCAGCGAATCACCGCGAACCACTTTGTGGCGCGCCGGGCGTGCAGCCGTCGTGCTGACGCGGCTGCCGGCAGGTACTTTCAGGCGCTGCCCCACCCAGACCACGTCGCGCTTCAGGTTGTTGAGATCGCGCAGCGTCGCCATGCTGACCCCATACTTTGCGGCGATTCCCGACAGCGTTTCGCCGCGCGTTACCGTGTGGCGCTGCGTCACGCCCGTATACTGTACGGTTCCGCTGGCGGGATTGCTGGCGACGCTAACCGCTGGTGCGCTGTCCAGCGGCCGGTTTTCCTGCTTTGGGACGGACTGTAACGGATGTGCGAGGAAATAACTGCGCAGGCCTTTATGGATCGCCAGCGCAATTTTTTCCTGGTACGCACTGCTGCCAAGCAGCCGCTCCTCCCCGGCGTTACTGATAAAGCCGGTTTCAACCAGTAAAGATGGAATATCGGGTGAACGCAACACGCCAAGGCTGGCGTGCTCCGGCAACCGTTTATGCAGCGGCGTGATGCCGCGTAACTGCTGCAGAACTTTGACCGCTACGTCATAACCGACGCGCTGTGAGTGGCCAAACTGCAGATCCAGCACCGCCTGGCTGAGATAGGGATCGGCCTGGCTGTTCGCCAGCAGATCGCCCGCTCCGCCCAGCAGCTCAGACTGTTTCTCTTTCTGCTCCAGCCAGTTTGCCATTTCGTTATTGGCGCGCCGGTTTGACAGCACCCAGACGGAAGCGCCGGTTGCCGAGTGGTTTGGCGCCGCATCGGCGTGAATAGAGACCAGCAAATTGGCGTTCTCTTTGCGGGCAACCTCTGAACGTCCCATCACCGAGATAAAGTAATCGCCGTTGCGCGTCAGCACCGGTTTAAACATCGGATCCCGATCCAGCAGCGCTTTAAGCTTGCGTGCAATAGCGATAGTAACGTTTTTTTCCCGCAGCCCGCGCTGCCCCATCGCCCCCGGATCCTGCCCGCCATGACCGGCGTCAATGGCCACAATCACCGCATCGTTAAGGGTAACCGCGCCGCCCGGACGTATCGTGGTGTTGCTGTTGGTCACCGCGGTGACCGGATTGCCATCAAACGGATTGCCCTGGCTGCTGGCTACGCTGGCGCTCTGGCGCGCAGCGGTAACCGGCGCGGCTGCGGTGCTGCTGCGGTTTACCGGCCGGGTGCCGCGCAGGGTAAACACCACGCGATAATTATTGCCGTCACGCTGCGTCGCAGCGCGCGTTTTAGTGGACTGGTTTAAATCAAATACCAGCCGGATGCTCCGGGCATCTTTAGGCTGGCTGTTGCGAATGCGCTGCACGATGTTTTCACCGCTGAAGCTCAGCGGCAGCCCTTTGATCGTGCCGCTCTGGCGAATATCCAGCACCACCCGGTCAGGGTTATGCAGCGGAAAAAAACCGTATACCGGCTGGCCGTTGAAGCTGAGCGTCACCGTTGCCTGATTCGCCCCGTTCTCAACTTTAATATCTGAAAGCGTGGCGGCAAATGACGTAGCGGAAAACAGGCAGAGCACGACCAGCACGATGCTTTTTATCCGTGGCTTCATGCCGGATCTCCCTGCTGCATCTGCTCCAGCAGCACGGCGCCATGTGCGGAAACCGCCGTGATTTCTGCTTCACGCCCCGTTTCTGCATAACGCAGCGTCAGTGACAGATCGGGCTCGGGCAGAAAGCCTGCGCCCTGCTGCGGCCATTCAACCAGACAGAGCGCCTCACCGCTGAAATAGTCGCGGATACCCATAAACTCCAGCTCTTCCGGATCGGCCAGGCGATAGAGGTCGAAATGATAGAGGGTACGATCGCCAATCTCATAGGGCTCAACCAGCGTATAGGTCGGGCTTTTAACATTGCCCTGATGACCGAGCGCCTGCAGAAAGCCGCGGCTGAACGTCGTTTTACCGGCGCCCAGATCGCCATACAGATAAATAACGGCCGCGCTGCTGCAAACGCGAGCCAGTTGCGCACCCATTTTCAGGGTTGCCGCCTCATCGGGCAAAGAAATTACACAGGTTTTCATGCGTTATTATTGCATCATCTCTGGATTAACAAACTGCCACAGTTGCTCAAACAAATCAGTGGCTAACATACCGCGCGTTCCGTGCTGACGGGCAACTGCATCGGCCGCTGCGCCGTGTACCACGCAGCCCGCACAGGCGGCTTCAAACAGCGAAAGCTGCTGGCCCAGCAGGGCCGCAATGATACCGCTCAGCGTATCGCCCATGCCGCCCGACGCCATACCGGCGTTACCGACATCAGCAATGGCAATATCGCCCGCGGCGCTGGCAATGACCGTACCGGCGCCTTTCAGAACCACGACTCCGCCATAACGCCGGGCCAGGTTCTGCGCGGCCTGCAGGCGATCGTGCTCGATCTCACTGGTTTTTACTCCGAGCAGCCGGGCCGCTTCGCCGGGATGCGGCGTAATGATGCGATTCTGACGGTTATCCGGATTGATTGCCAGCAGGTTAAGCGCATCTGCATCCCAAAGCATGGGCTTTTCACAGGCCGCGACCTGCTGCAGCGCCTGCTGTGCCCAGTCGCGTTGTCCCATACCCGGCCCAATCGCCACAACGTCCGCCCACGCCAGCGCGTTATGCAGTTTTTCGCGCGTAAATGCATCAACCATCAGCTCAGGACGTGCGGTAATAAGCGGACCGATATTATCAGCCTGCGTCAGCACGCGCACCAGTCCGGCACCGCTGCGTAGTGCCGCCTCGCCGGTCATACGGATGGCGCCGGCAGTACCGCTGTCGCCGCCAATAATCAGCAGCTGTCCGTGATCGCCTTTATGCGAGGTCGCCTGGCGCGGTTTAAGCCAGCGCGTCAGGTGCTCCGCTGCATAGCGCCGGACAGGCGCCTGTTGCCCGCTGAGCCAGGCATCAAGGCCCAGCGTATCGCAGTGCAGCTCACCGACATGATCGCGTGCTTTTCCCGTCAGCAGACCCGGCTTCAGCGCAATCATGCTCAGCGTGCGACTGGCGACAACCGCCGCACCTGGCGTGGCACCGGTCGTCGCCAGTAAGCCGGACGGCACGTCGATAGCGAGTACCGGCGCGGTGTGCTGATTGATCGCTTCAATCAGGGGTGCATAAGGTGCCGCGGGCGCGCGGCTGAGGCCGGTGCCCAGCAGCGCGTCCACAATCAAATCGACCTGCTCCGGCCACGGGCTGTCTGCGGCATGAATCTCGCCGCCTGCGTCCAGCCAGGCTTCGCGCGCCTGCCGTGCTTCATCAGGTAGCGGCCTGCTGCCTTCACACGCCAGCAGCGTGACCGCCATACCGGCTGCCTGAGCCAGCCGCGCAATGACGTAGCCATCACCGCCGTTGTTGCCGTGGCCGCACAGGATCAGCCAGTGCCCGGCCTCTGGCCAGCTCTGGCGCGCCAGGGTAAAGCTCGCCTGACCGGCGCGCTGCATCAGTTCATAAAGCGTCAGCCCCAGGCTGTCTGCTGCATCCTGCTCCAGCTGCGCCATGGCCTGCGCAGGCCAGACAGAGTGTGGTAAACTGCGCGCGTTTGCATCAACTGCCTGGTTTCTCATGTCATACCCTCTCGATCTTCAACAGCTTGCTCAACAGATTAAACAGTGGGGCCGCGACCTCGGCTTTCAGCAGGTCGGCATCTGCGACACCGATTTACGTGCTGAAGAGCCAAAGCTACAGGCGTGGCTGGACAAGCAGTATCACGGTGAGATGGCATGGATGGCGCGCCACGGCATGATGCGTGCGCGTCCGCATGAACTGTTGCCCGGCACGCTGCGGGTGATCAGCGTCCGCATGAACTATCTGCCCGCAAAAGCGGCTTTTTCCCAAACCCTGAAAAATCCTCAGCTTGGCTACGTCAGCCGCTATGCGCTGGGTCGCGACTATCACAAAGTATTGCGCAATCGTCTGAAAAAGCTCGGAGAAATGATCCAGGCGCACTGCAGTGAACTCAATTTTCGCCCGTTTGTGGATTCCGCTCCCGTAATGGAGCGGCAGCTGGCGGCGAAAGCGGGCCTCGGCTGGACCGGAAAACATTCACTGATTCTGAATCGTGAAGCGGGCTCATGGTTTTTCCTTGGTGAACTGCTGATCGATCTGCCGCTGCCGGTGGATGCTCCCCAGGAGGAGCAGTGTGGCCGCTGCGTCGCCTGCATGACGATCTGCCCGACCGGGGCCATTGTTGAGCCCTATGTTGTGGATGCGCGGCGCTGTATCTCCTACCTCACCATTGAGCTGGAAGGCGCCATCCCTGAAGCGTTGCGTCCGCTCATCGGCAACCGTATTTATGGCTGTGATGACTGCCAGCTGATCTGTCCCTGGAACCGCTACAGCCAGCTGACGGATGAAGCGGACTTTTCACCGCGTGCGGTACTGCATGCGCCAGAGCTGACCGCGCTGTTTGGCTGGGACGAAGCGCGTTTTCTGCGCGTGACGGAAGGCTCGGCAATCCGGCGAATCGGTCATCTGCGCTGGCTGCGCAACATTGCCGTGGCGCTGGGCAATGCCCCCTGGTCAGCTGAATGCGTGGCGGCGCTGCAGCAGCGACGCGGTGAAGATCCGCTGCTGGATGAGCATATTGACTGGGCGCTGGATCAGCAGCAGCAGAAGCGCGCAGCCGAAGTTATTGAGGTGCAGCCTGCGAAAACGCTGCGTTTAGTCCGCGCCGTGGAAAAGGGTCTGACACGTGATGCATGATTGAGCGCATCTGCTGCACACAGGCTTGTCCACACGCTGTGCATAAGATTTTTTCATAAAAATAGTGACGCACAGGCATGCGTGGTCTATAGAGACCATTAACATAATGAAATAGTGATTTATATAATAAAAACAATTACTTGAATGTAAATTGTAAACTTATATTTGCTGAATAACGCGCAGGCGTCGAGCCAGAGCTTGTGGATAACTCTGTTTAAAAGGGTTTTGCATGATGGGTATAACGCCGCCTTTCAGGCGCGGACAAATTGTGGATAACTTGCAGCGGTATGCAGCAAACCATCGGCAATATCGACGCTGACACAGCGTGTGTAATGTTCAGAACAACGCAGACTGCAGAAAGAGCAAAAGCAGTGCTTAATGTCTGATGACGCCCGCAGGCAGGAAACAATCGTGAATAAGAAAACTGGAGCGGGAAACGAGACTCGAACTCGCGACCCCGACCTTGGCAAGGTCGTGCTCTACCAACTGAGCTATTCCCGCAAAGAGGTTACTACAAAACAGATTCTGGAGCGGGAAACGAGACTCGAACTCGCGACCCCGACCTTGGCAAGGTCGTGCTCTACCAACTGAGCTATTCCCGCATTATCGTTGATATTCAGCCTGCTGCTATGCGGCAAAGCAAAACATCTGATATTGGTATCTGACTACATCTTTAAATCTGGAGCGGGAAACGAGACTCGAACTCGCGACCCCGACCTTGGCAAGGTCGTGCTCTACCAACTGAGCTATTCCCGCATCATCATCGCGACTATCTGAACCGGCGTAACTTTCACGCGGAGGGATAAACGCTGATGCTTTACTGCTGCGCACCACACGAAATTCTTCATCGGTACGGGGTGCGCATTATACGAGAATTCGTTTTTGCCGCAAGCCTCTTATCGCAAAATTTTGCGCTTTCAGCGCGTTTGCTGATTTAATCGACAAAATGATGCTTTACTGTGCATTTCAGGCCGTTAAAGCTGCAAAAAATGCTCGCGATAGTACGCCAGCTCCGCGATTGACTCGCGAATATCATCCAGCGCCTGGTGCGTACCCGCTTTTTTAAAGCCCGGCAGGATCTGCGGTTTCCAGCGTCGCGCCAGCTCTTTCAGCGTGCTGACATCCAGATAGCGATAATGGAAGTAGGCTTCCAGCTCTGGCATATAGTTAAACAGAAAACGGCGATCCTGACCGATGCTGTTGCCGCAAATCGGTGAAGTGTTGGCAGGCACCCACTGCTGCAGAAACGCCAGCGTGGCTTGTTCTGCCGCCCGATCGTCATACTGACTCGTTTTGACCCGCTCAACCAGGCCACTGCCGGTATGGGTCCGCACGTTCCACTCATCCATCAGGGCCAGCTGCTCATCAGACTGATGCACCGCCAGTACCGGCCCCTCAGCGAGCACGTTTAAGTTTGCATCGGTAACGATCGTCGCGATCTCAATAATGCGATCGCGAAGCGGATCGAGTCCGGTCATTTCAAGGTCGATCCAGATCAGGTTATTTTCGTTTCCAGCTGTCATCTATTTTCCATCCATTGCCAGTGTCGTCATTCGACCGCGTTAAGGTGTATCATAGACGTTTTGCCCAGCGGGGCGAAGCCTGGCGAAAGCGTGAGAGGATGCGTGAGCAAAAATAAACTGACGAAGGGTCAACAACGTCGCGTAAGCGCAAACCATCAGCGTCGTCTGCAGCAACGGAGTGAAAAACCGGAGCCTGATGATAGCCTGTTTGGCGATGCGTCTGAGGGCGTGGTGATCAGCCGCTTTGGCATGCACGCAGATGTCGAAGACCAGGCGGGCGAAGTGCATCGCTGTAATATCCGCCGCACTATCCGCTCGCTGGTTACCGGCGATCGCGTTGTATGGCGTGCAGCGAATGAAAATGGCGGTAAAGGTATCGTTGAAGCGGTACACGAGCGTAAAACCGTGCTGACCCGCCCCGATTTTTATGACGGCGTAAAGCCTATCGCGGCCAATATCGATCAGATCATGATCGTGTCAGCTATTTTGCCGGAGCTTTCGCTCAATATTATCGACCGCTATCTGGTCGCCAGCGAAACGCTGGGTATTGAGCCGTTACTGGTACTCAACAAGATCGATCTGCTGGATAGTGACGCGCGTGCGTTTGTTGATGAGCAGATGGATATCTATCGCCATATCGGCTATCGCGTGCTGATGGTCTCCAGCTACGCACAGGATGGCCTGAAAGATCTGGAAGCGGCACTGACCGGGCGCGTCAGCATTTTTGCCGGCCAGTCAGGCGTGGGTAAATCGAGCCTGCTGAACCGGCTGCTGGGACTGGATGTTGCCGGCAGTGAGATTCTGACCAATGATGTGTCGGATGTGTCCGGACTGGGTCAGCACACCACGACCGCCTCACGTCTTTACCACTGCCCGCACGGCGGCGATGTGATCGACTCGCCCGGAGTGCGTGAATTTGGCCTGTGGCACCTTGAGCCGGAACAGGTTACCCGCGGGTTTATCGAATTCCGCGAATTTCTCGGCAGCTGTAAGTTCCGCGACTGCAAGCACGATACCGATCCCGGCTGCGCAATCCGTGAAGCGGTAGAGAATGGCCTGATCAACGCGTCGCGCTTTGATAATTACCACCGTATTCTTGAGAGTATGGCGCAGGTAAAAACGCGTAAAAACTTTTCTGCCGATGAAGATTGATCGGTAAAACGACATAGTCGCTAACTCACCGGGGCGCTGCTACAATCCGCCCCCCCTTTTTTACGTAAACCACAGGTATTAAGCCAGGAGGCAACGGTGTTTGATCGTTTTAAACTCGGCCTGAATCATATTCTGCCCAAGAAGGCGCTGACCGAACTCGCCGGCTGGGGCGCCAGTCGCCGCGGTGGCTGGCTGACCAAAGCGGTCATTGATGCTTTCGTCTGGTTCTATAAAGTTGACATGGCGGAAGCCAGTAAGCCGCATACCGGCAGCTATCGCACGTTCAACGATTTCTTTGTCCGCCCGCTGAAAGAGGGTGCCCGCCCTGTCGATCCTGACGCCTCGCTGCTGGCGCTGCCGTGTGATGGCGCGATCAGCCAGCTGGGCCGCATCACCGGCGATCAGATTTTTCAGGCGAAAGGACACTACTATACGCTGCAGGCGCTGCTGGCAGGCAACGACGAGCTGGCAGAGAAGTTTATTGATGGGGAGTTCGTTACCACTTATCTTGCCCCGCGCGACTACCACCGCGTGCATATGCCCTGCAACGGCATTCTGCGTGAAATGATCTACGTGCCGGGCGACCTCTACTCCGTTAACCCGCTCACGGCGCGCAATATTCCTAATCTGTTTGCGCGTAATGAGCGCGTTATCTGCGTATTTGATACCGATCACGGCCCGATGGTGCAAATTCTGGTGGGTGCCACTATCGTCGGCAGTATTGAAACTGTCTGGGCAGGAACCGTGACGCCGCCGCGTGAAGGTGTGATCAAACGCTGGCGCTATCCTTCTGCCGAACATGATGGTGCGGTCGTACTGCTGAAAGGTCAGGAAATGGGCCGTTTCAAGCTGGGTTCAACCGTGATCAACCTGTTCGCTCCTGACCGGGTAAAACTGGCGGAAAGCCTGGAGGCGGAAAGTAAAACGCGTCTCGGCCAGCCGCTGGCTATTGCACTGCCGCAGTCTGGCGACAGCGCCCCGCTGACTCAATAATCAGAGACCTGCTCCCGTGCGCGCTTTCCTTGTTCTACTGCTGAGCCTCGTGCTCAGCAGCCCTCTCTGTGCCGCCTCCCTCCCCTCCACTACGCAGCTGCAGCAGGAGCTGGATGAGGCGAAATCCGCTAAAAACAGTCCTGCACAAACCGAACAGGTGCAGGCGCTGGAAGCGGCCATCAATTTTCTCTCTGAACGCAGCGACTCGCTGGAGCGGGCGAAGCAGTATCAGCAGGTGATCGACGATTTTCCCCGGCTGGCACGCGAACTGCGCCAGCAGATCGCCACGCTGAACGAGACCAGCAAACCCGTACGCAGCAACATGAGCAATGCGGAACTGGATCAGGAAATACTCCAGGTCAGCAGCCAGCTGCTGGAAGAGGGACGGCAGGCGCAGCAGGAGCAGGACCGCGCACGTGAAATCAGCGACTCGCTGGCGCAGCTGCCGCAGCAGCAGACTGATGCGCGCCGTGCCATGACGGAGAATGAGCGTCGCGCGCAGGGCATTTCAAACAACGCGTCACCCCTTGCCCAGGCGCAGGTGTATGCCCGTCAGGCGGAAAGCGCAGCGAGCAAAGCCCGGGTGGATGAGCTGGAGCTGGCGCAGCTTTCAGCCAATAACCGTCAGGAGCTGGCCCGCATGCGGGCAGAAGTGCATCAGCGGAAAGCCACGCAGCTGGATAACTATCTGCAGGCGCTGCGCAGCCAGCTGAACAATCAGCGTCAGCGCGAGGCGGAACTGGCGCTGGAGCGCACGGAGCAGCTGGCGGAAAACAGCGGCGATCTGCCGCCCACCATTAGCGAGCAGCTGCGTATTAATCGTCAGCTCTCTGCCGATCTGAATCAGCAGGCGCAGCGTATGGATCTGGTCGCCTCGCAGCAGCGTCTGGCAACTAATCAGACGCTGCAGGTGCGCCAGGCGCTGAGCACGCTGCGCGAGCAGTCACAGTGGCTGGGCGCCTCTAATTTGCTGGGTGAAGCGCTGCGCGCGCAGGTAGCCCGTCTGCCCGATATGCCAAAAGCACAGCAGATCGATAGCGAAATGGGCGAGCTGCGGGTACAGCGGCTGCACTATGAGTCACTGCTCGAGCGTCAGCAGACATTGCGTAAAGAGAAGCAGGAAGATGGCACGCCTTATACCAGCGAACAGAGCCGGATCCTGGACGCGCAGCTGCGCACCCAGCGTGAACTGCTTAATTCGCTGATCTCCGGCTGCGATACGCTGATTCTGGAGATCACTAAGCTGCGGGTGTCAAACACGCAGCTGCAGGATGCGCTCAGCGAAGTTAAAGAGGCGACGCATCGTTACCTCTTCTGGACGGCAGATGTCAGTCCGGTGGGCCTGAAGTATCCCCTTGAGGTAGCAAGCGCCCTCACCCGCCTGCTGTCGCTGGATACGCTGGGTCAGATGGGCAAAGCGCTGGCCATGATGTTTACCAGTCGCGAAACGGTGCTGCCGATTATGGGTGCCGTGCTGCTGGTGGGTTTCAGCATCAGCTCACGCCGCCACTACAACGCGTTTATGGCGCGCGCCGCCAGCCGCGTGGGCAAAGTGACACAGGATCGCTTCAGTTTGACGCTGCGGACGGTATTCTGGTCCATTCTGGTGGCGCTGCCGCTGCCGGTGCTCTGGGCGGCACTGGGGTATGGCCTGCAGCATGCGTGGCCCTATCCGTTTGCCGTGGCGATAGGGGATGGCATTACCGCCACGCTGCCTCTGCTGTGGGCGTTTATGATTAGCGCCGCCTTTGCCCGTCACGACGGCCTGTTTGTCGTGCATTTTCGCTGGCCGCAGACGCGGGTGGCGCGCGCCATGCGCTACTATTCGCTGACGGTTGGGCTGATTGTACCGCTGATCATGCTGCTGATCGCCTTTGGCAATCTGGAAGATCCGCAGTTTTCCGCGACGCTGGGACGACTCTGTTTTGTGCTGATTTGCGGTGCACTGAGCATTGTCACGGTCAGCCTGAAGCGCGCCGGTATTCCGCTTTATCTTGATAAAGAGGGCAGCGGTGATAATTTTGTCAATCGCATCCTGTGGAACCTGATGATCGCCATTCCGCTGGTGGCCGCTTTTGCATCCTGCATCGGCTATCTGGCAACCGCCCAGGCGCTGCTGGCTCGCCTGGAAACCTCAGTCTGTATCTGGTTCTTCCTGCTGGTGATTTATCACATTATTCGCCGCTGGATGCTGATTCAGCGCCGACGCATTGCGTTCGATCGCGCCCGCCAGCGTCGCGCTGATATGCTGGCCAATCGCGCCCGCAGTGAAGAAGAAAAAGAGCAGCAGAGCGCCACCAATACTGACACCATTGAAATTGATGAGCCGGTGATTGACCTCGATGCCATCAGTGCGCAGTCGCTGCGGCTGGTGCGCTCTATCCTGACGCTGATTGCACTGGTATCGGTGATCCTGCTCTGGTCGGAAATCCACTCCGCGTTTAGCTTCCTCGATAACATTCCGCTCTGGGATGCCAGTACCACGGTTCAGGGCGTTGAGAGTGTGCAGCCTATCACGCTGGGTGCGGTGCTTATCGCCATTCTGGTGCTGATCATCACCACGCAGCTGGTCCGCAATATGCCTGCGCTGCTGGAGCTGGCGCTGCTGCAGCATCTCAGCCTCGCGCCGGGTACCGGCTACGCCATTACGACGCTGACCAAATATGCGCTGATGCTGATGGGGGGCCTGATAGGCTTCTCAATGATTGGCGTGGAGTGGTCAAAGCTGCAGTGGCTGGTCGCTGCACTGGGTCTTGGGCTCGGATTTGGCCTGCAGGAGATTTTTGCCAACTTTATCTCCGGCCTGATTATCCTGTTTGAAAAACCGATCCGCATCGGCGATACCGTCACTATTCGCGATCTTACCGGCAGCATTACGCGTATTAACACCCGCGCGACCACCATTACCGACTGGGACCGGAAAGAGATTATCGTGCCCAATAAAGCGTTTATTACCGAGCAGTTCGTGAACTGGTCTTTGTCAGATTCCGTTACGCGTGTGGTGCTGACGATTCCGGCGCCGGCGCGCGTAAACAGTGAAGAAGCCACTACCATACTGAAACAGGCGGCCGAGCGCTGCACCTATGTGCTGGATATGCCGCCGCCGGAAGTTTACCTGGTGGACCTGCAGCAGGGTATTCAGCTGTTTGAGCTGCGCGTGCATGCGGCAGAGATGGGCCATCGCATGCCGCTGCGGCATGAGCTGCATCAGCTCATTCTGCGGGGCTTCGCGGAGCACAATATTGAGATGCCTTTCCCGCCCTTCCAGGTGCGTATGGAAACGCTGGGACGCAAAACGCCTGCCGGCAATGGCACGGCGGCGACGCAGACCTTCAAATCTGGCGGACTGTAACAAAAACGCCCGGCTTCAGCCGGGCGTTTCACACTGCGTAACAGGAGTTACTGCTTCACAAACTCTTCACCCTGCGCAATATCTTTTTTCAGCGTCTCCAGCATGCCGTTCAGCGCCTGCTGTTCAAATTCGCTCAGCGTGCCCAGCGGGCGACGTTCGGCAATCCCGTTTTTCCCCAGCAGCAGCGGCTGAGAAAAGAAGCGCGCATATTCACCATCGCCTTCGACATAGGCGCATTCAACTACATTGGCCTCACCCTGCAGCGCACGGATCAGCGACAGACCAAAGCGTGCGGCGGCCTGCCCCATTGAGAGAGTCGCCGATCCGCCACCCGCTTTGGCTTCTACCACTTCGGTGCCGGCGTTCTGAATACGCTTTGTAAGATCGGCGATCTCCTGCTCGCTGAAGCTGACGCCCGGCACCTGCGACAGCAGCGGCAGAATGGTCACGCCAGAGTGGCCGCCCACGACCGGCACCTCTACTTCTCCTGGCTGTTTACCCTTGAGCGCAGCGACAAAGGTATTAGCACGAATGACATCCAGCGTGGAGACGCCAAACAGCCGGTTTTTATCGTAAACGCCGGCTTTTTTCAGCACCTCTGCGGCGATCGCCACGGTGGTATTAACCGGATTAGTAATGACGCCAATCAGCGCTTTAGGTGCCGTGCTGGCTACCTGCGCGATCAGGTTACGGACAATGCCCGCGTTAACGTTAAACAAATCCGCGCGATCCATGCCGGGCTTACGCGCTACCCCGGCAGAAATCAGGACCACGTCGGCCCCCTTCAGCGCAGGGGTGGCATCTTCACCGCTAAAACCTTCAACCGTCACAGCGGTAGGGATATGGCTGAGATCGACCGCCACGCCAGGCGTGACCGGTGCAATATCATAGAGAGAGAGGGCGGAACCCGCGGGTAACTGCGTTTTGAGCAGCAGAGCCAGCGCCTGGCCAATACCGCCAGCGGCTCCGAGAACGGCAACTTTCATCCTGAACTCCTTATTAAGATGGGGCAAAGATATGCCAGAAATCCATCAGCTTACGAGTTTAGTCAACATCTCAGGCGATAGCGACATAGCCGTTGCGCACAGGCAGCCTGCTGCTATCTGCTTCCGATACCGCTCTGTTTCAGAAGCGCCTGAATGATCTTATCGCAGCCAGCAGAGATATACGGCTTTGATCGTCGATCTGGTTGTTACCACGTCAATAATATAACAACTTTGCAACCTCTGCTTTGCGCGTCAGCGCGCGATTTTGGTGCGTAGCCAGTTTCTGCTAGAATGCCCGTCCCGCGCGGACGTATGGCGAAAGTCGCTGCTGACGCATTGCATAAAAATTCATCTAAATGCATAATAATTTATCAGCTGCAGGCTTGTTGCCTGCTGCGCCTCTCATTCATTGGTAGCTTATGCGTAATCCTTCAAAACAAGACGACCTTATCAAGGCATTTAAAGCCTTGCTTAAAGAAGAAAAATTCAGCTCTCAGGGCGAAATCGTGCAGGCGCTGCAGGAAGATGGCTTTGAAAATATCAATCAGTCAAAAGTCTCCCGCATGCTGACAAAGTTTGGCGCGGTGCGCACGCGCAACGCGAAAATGGAGATGGTTTACTGCCTGCCCGCTGAACTGGGCGTCCCTACCGCTACCAGCCCGCTGAAAAACCTGGTGCTGGATATCGATTACAATGAAGCGCTGGTCGTGATTCATACCAGCCCGGGCGCCGCGCAGCTGATTGCCCGCCTGCTCGATTCTCTCGGCAAAGCAGAAGGAATTCTGGGTACTATCGCCGGCGATGACACCATTTTCATCACCCCGGCGCGTGCTTTTACCGTTAAGCAGCTCTATGACGCGGTACTGGTGCTGTTTGAGCAGGAGCTGTAACACTTCTTTGCCGGTGGCCAGTCTGCCGGCACCTTCTGGCGTTCAGATACCTGATGTCCTCTGTTACTTCGCCCCGCCTTTATCGCTAAAGGTTATCAGGCTGGCTGATATAGGTCAGACCTTTAAGCTCCTGTTACTCTCAGCCATATATTCTCCTGCCTGTAACCGCTCTTTCGCCCGTTTTAACTAATTTTCTCGCCAGCGTGCAGCGGCATTGACCATAAACTTTGGCACGAAAAGTTAATTTGACGCAGATCACTGTTTTTGCGAAAAAAAGCGCTTAACGGATGAAAAATAGCCGATTTTAATAACTTAACGTTATAAAAAGGTGGCATAAGGATAAAGTATAACAACGAAACATTATTAGCGAAGTATTAATTTCCCGCGTGATTAGATCTATACTTCTTTTCGTGACGCAAATCACACTAACTAAAAAGATAAAAATCACAGACGAGGAAAATACCATGAACGTTAAAGCGGCTATCGCCACCCTAAGCATTCTTTCTGCACTCTCATTTGGCGCTTCTGCAGCAGATTCTATTTCTGCCGATCAGGCAGCGAACCTGCAGTCTGCCGGCACCATCAGCGTCAGCGGCGTGGGCGGCTCGCCAATGGATATCCACCAGCAGCTGAATGCGAAAGCCGATGCGCAGGGCGCAAAAGCGTATCGTGTTATCGAGGCTTATAACGACAACACATACCACGCTACAGCTGAACTCTATAAATAACTGTCAACCGGCGTGATACAACGCCGATGCTAATCGACGACCCGCTTACTCTGGTGTAGCTGCAGGTTGTTGATGCTAACGAGGAGATACATCATGAAAATCAAAACAACTCTTGCAACGGCTGGCCTGCTCTCTCTGTTTGCCTTTGGCGCCTCTGCGGCTCAACTGGTTACCAGTGAATCAGCACAAAATCTGCAGCCTGCTGGCAGCACCATCTCAATCAGCGGTACCGGCGGTTCACCAATGGATTATCGCGAACAGCTTTCTCAGAAAGCTGATGCGCAGGGCGCCAGTGCTTACCGCGTCATCGAAGCGCGTACCGGCGACAGCTATCATGTGACCGCCGAACTCTATAAGTAATTCCTCGTCACCCCTGACGAACCCTTTGGCCCCGCTTTGCGGGGCCCTTTTTGGGTTGTATTACTGAGCGGTAAAGCGGAGCTGGCCCTCCAGCTCCTCTTTTGCCTTTTCAAATAGCAGGATCAGTGCGCTATACCGGCGTTTCTGCCCTCTCCCCAGATTAACGAAGACAATTTCCAGCGGCAGCGGAAGCTGTTCACCGGTCATCACCCGCCAGAGATCGTCCGGATCGCGAATAGCGGCCTCGTTCAGCATAAAACGCTCGCCAAACTGACTGTAGAAGTGGGCCTGATCGACGATTTCATCAAAATCGAAACGCTCGGTTCGCATGCTGTATCCTCCTGCTAAGAGAGACCGCCCAGATGCAGCGCTTTGACTTCCAGGTACTCTTCAATACCCAGCACTGAGCCTTCGCGTCCCAGACCTGATTCTTTAATCCCGCCAAACGGCGCCACCTCAGTAGAGACCGCGCACTCATTAATACCGATCATCCCCGCTTCCAGCGCGGCAGCGACGCGGAACACCCGCTGCAGATTCTGCGTATAGAAGTAGGCAGCCAGACCATATTCGGTATCATTCGCCCGCCCGATTACCTCCTCTTCACTGCTGAAGCGGAAGCAGGCCGCAACCGGACCAAATGTCTCCTCCTGCGCCAGCATCATGCTCTCCTGCGCCCCGGCAATAACCGTGGGCTGCCAGAAATTGCCGCCCAGCGCATGCCGTTCGCCACCGGTGACAATTCGGCCACCTTTACGCACCGCATCCTGCACATGCTCTTCAACTTTTTCCAGCGCGGAGGCAGCGATCAGCGGCCCGACGATTACGCCTTCATCCATACCGTTCCCGACTTTGAGCTGATTAACCGCTTCTGCCAGCTGCGTAACAAAGCGATCGTAAATCTGCTCATGGATATAAAAACGATTCACGCTCACGCAGACCTGACCGGCATTGCGGAATTTATTGGCAATCGCACCCTGTACCGCAGCGTCAATATCCGCATCTTCAAAGACGATATATGGCGCGTTGCCGCCCAGCTCCATGGAGACCTTTTTCATCGTCTCAGCCGCATTGCGCATCAGCGTTTTGCCCACGGCAGTGGAACCGGTAAACGAGATTTTGCGCACTGCGCGTGAGGCCATGATAGCGTCGCTGATCGCCTGAGTATCGCCCGCGACGGCATTGAGCACGCCGTCCGGCACGCCAGCCTGCTGCGCCAGGGCTATCAGGGCAAACGCGCTGAGCGGTGTATTGTTCGCCGGTTTAATAATCCCGGTGCAGCCTGCGGCCAGCGCCGGCCCAAGCTTACGGGTCAGCATCGCCATCGGGAAATTCCAGGGGGTAATCGCCGCGACCACGCCAACCGGTTCACGCGTGGCCAGAATACGCGAGCCGGGTTTAGCGGGCGGAATAATCTCGCCGTTAGCGCGCTTTGCCTCTTCTGCAAACCACTGAATAAAGCTCGCGGCATACTCTACTTCGCCTTCCGCCTCTTTGACCGGCTTACCCTGCTCGGCGGTCATCAGCTCTGCAAGCCAGCGTTTGTTTTCCACGATCAGCTGATACCAGCGCATCAGGATCCCGGATCGCTCTTTGGCCGTTTTATCCCGCCAGCCGGGGAAAGCGCGCTGCGCGGCAGCGATCGCCTGTTCGGTTTCCGCTTTACCCGCTTTGGCGACGCGGGCAATCACCTCGCCGGTCGCCGGATTGGTTACGTCAAACGTCGCGGAGGCGGCATGCCATTGACCCGCAGCGAAGAAGCCGGTTTTGAAGAGTTCATGTTGCTGCAAAGAAGCGGACATCGATATTCTCCTGTCAGTATGCATCCGTCAGGAAAGTATAGATGGCAACGCGCAGCCGATTTGTGTCAGCGTGGCATAAACCCGCCGCCGCCCGGGGCGGCAGGCTTAAATCTGGATGAGGGTGTTCTGATATTTGTCCAGCATCTGCGTCAGGCGGGCGACCGGCTCCGTGACGCTGGCAGGGGCACTATAATGCGCCAGCTTCTCCTGATAGCCAGCCAGCTCCTGCAACAGCGTTTTGAACGCGTCGCGTCGCTTATCATCGCTGCTGGCTGAGATAACCCGGTCCGCGGTGTGTCGCAGCTGCCGGTGATAAGCGGAGAGCTCCGCATTGACCGGCACTTCTGCATTACGCAGCCGCTGATGACCAATAATCAGCGTCAGGGCGATACGGTATTTATCGATATCGCCCGGAAACAGATTGAGCAGCAGAAAAAGCTGCTGATAAAGCGCCGGCAGATGGTTTTCCCGGCGCCGGGCCTGATTCGTCGTCAGCGCTGCAACAGCAGCATACATCAGGCGATTCAGCAGTTTGCGGCCGGTACGCGCTTTGGATTTATCGCGAATCAGCAAAATCACCATCATGGCGACAAAGCTGCCGATCCACTGCCCCAGCGCGTTATCCAGAAACACGTTGAATTCAAACTTCATCGGGTTATCCAGCACCAGCACATTGATTGTGCCGATCAGCGCGCCCAGCGTGCCAATCTGCCGCCGCTGCACAAAGATACCGCCGACAAAGCCGAGCAGGCCGATGGCGATGCAAAGCAGCAGCGCACTCTGCTGCGTGGCAGGCAGAACCCAGGTGAAGTAGAACAACCCGAGCGGCACGGCGACCGCCATACCGTAAAAGAAATCTTTGGCCATCATCAGCGGATTGGGCATGCGCATCGCCAGTGCGGTGATCACCCCCAGCATGACCATGCAGCCGCTGCCGGAGGTCCAGCCGGTATAGAGCCAGAACAGGGCCCCCAGCGCGGTGGCGACAAAGGTGCGAATACCGTTGATCATCGCATGGTGAGTTTCAGCCGAACGGGCCTGAACGATAATCTCCCGCTGCAGGATGTTCTCTTCAAGGGCGCTGATACGGCTGTTGCATTTAATCCCTTTGATCAGCAGCAGATATTCAGTCGCTGCTCCGGTCCAGCTCGCCAGCGTGACCGGAACCGTTTTGCTGCTGTCGCTGATAACGCGACGCAGCACTTTCATGCGCTTATGCACCTCACCGGCGCTGTTTGCCTCTTTTTCCAGCAGCAGCCGGAACTGCGGCGGAATATAGTCGGGCCGGGAGTTCTGGATAAGAAACGTCTCAGCGGCCTGCGTAATCAGCGTCAGCGACAGCGTATTAAGCATCTTCAGCCGGCGACTGCTGTTCTGCCAGCGAGACGACTCCATCATCAGCTGGCTGCGCATGCCGTTCAGGGCAGTGGTGCGGCGTACCAGCGCGCTCCAGGCTTTGTCCACCTCATCTTTATCTTCATGCGCAACGCAGAGCTGCAGCAGTTTATAATGCGCCACCAGCAGCGCATCCACTTCGGCATCGATGACTTTTTTAATGGAACGCGGTGAAAACAGCATATCTGCCAGAATCGCACAGAGGATCCCGAGCACAATTTCGCTGCAGCGCTCAACGGCAAACTGGGGGGCGAGCGTCAGCCCGCCGGTTGCGTCAGCGGTTACAACGATAATCAGCGCCGTGTAGCCTGCCAGCCCAAGCGCATAGGAGTTTTCGACTTTGATCAGCGAAGAGAGCCAGACGCAGAAACCGGCCCACATGCAGCACAGCAGCAACATCACGACCGGCGCACGCACGGTGGTGATCATGATAGTCAGCGCAGCGATACAGCCGATAAAGGTGCCGATAATGCGCAACACGCCGCGATAGCGCAGCGCGCCGGAGTAGGGATCGCCGCCGGCCGCAAAGGCGGTACCGCCAGCGACAATACCGGCCGTCATCACCGCCCAGCGCGGCGTTTCCAGATGAAAGTGAAAGCCAATCATCAGCGCGGCCACCAGCGCAAACGTCAGCTTGATCGGGAAACGCAAAAACTCAATCATCACGCCCCCGCTTAACCAAACTCACGCAGGCGATTGAAGAATTGCGCCAGCGGCGAGGCGTTGGTCTGCCGATCCTGCTCACCGGTGATCACCACGGTCGCGGTTGTGCCTGCCGGGAAGCGGTTGCCAGGCTGGGCATCAAGACGGATACGCACCGGCACGCGCTGCGCCAGGCGCACCCACTCCAGATTAGAGTCCACCGTTGCCATACCTTTATTATCAATGCTGCTGCTGCTGTTGGTCACCCCGGCAGCCACGCTGTCCACCGTGCCGCGTAACACGGTATTGCTGCCCAGCGGCGTGACTTCAGCGCGAAAGCCCGGACGCACGCCGCTGAGTTTGGTCTCTTCCATATAAGCCAGCACGTAGAAAGAGTGCTGCTGTACCAGCGCGACCGCCACGGAGCCGCGCGTAATGAACTCACCCTCATAGACATTGAGGTTGGTCACCCAGCCATCAGAGGGGGCTTTGATCGTGGTACGGTCGAGATCGATAACCGCCAGATCGCGGGTAGCGATCGATTTCGCCAGCTGATGTTCACTGGTCTGCAGATCGCTGTTAGCCTGTTCAATCGCCTCACGCGACATCGCGCTGGTACCGAGCTGATTACGGCGTCCCGCCTCGCGGCGTTTTTCACTCACCAGCGCCTGATAGTAGTCCACGTCTGCCTGCGCCTGCGCCAGCGCTTTCTGATAGCGCGGCCGGTCGACGATAAACAGCGTATCGCCCTTTTTCACCAGCTGGTTATCATGTACCGGCACGTCGGTGATCAGACCGGTGACATCAGGTGCGATAGCCACCACATCCGCAGAGAATTTAGCATCGCGTGTCCACGGGGATTCGGTGTAGAACACCCAGGCGCGGAAGACAATCACGACGGCGATGATAACCAGCAGGAGCGTAATCGCGTAACGCGCGATTTTTCTTATGAGCGCTTTCACTTAAAACCTCAGATGAATAGACGGGATACAAGATAAAACACACAGCAATACAGGGCCGTGTTAAACAGGGCCGGATGCCAGACCAGATCGTAGATCCCGCTTGGCGTCAGCACACGTTTCACCAGCCAGAACAGCGCCAGCGAAACCAGTAGTTCAATGAAGATGGGCGGGAAAGATAGCCCGAATACGACAAATACCGGAAGCACACTCATTTCGGTTCCTTAGTTCGACCTTGCCGGGATCGCACCGCTTTTACCCCCACGCTGTGCCGCACCGGGAATGGTTAAGCAGGCAGCAGAAAAATGGCAGTAACCTTCAGGCCGCCCTGCGCTAATCATAGCGTATCATCAGCCTGTCTGGTCCGTAACGGAATGCAGTGCATAAACCCAGCGCGCGTATAATAACGTTCCTGACTATATGTTTTCTACAAATCGTGACATAAATCACTTTTTAATCCGAATAAATAATCGCACGACTTAGCGCGATGTCTGTTTTTGCCAAAGTGGCTGAATCGGAGGCATTTATAGCTGACGCAGCCACAAAAAAGGCTGCCCGTAGGCAGCCCTTATAGTGACAGAGGTTCAGCACCTCAGGCGGTGCCGCCTACGGTGATTTTGTCCAGCTTCAGCGTCGGCTGGCCCACGCCAACCGGGACGCTCTGTCCCTCTTTACCGCATACGCCGACGCCTTTATCCAGCGCCAGATCGTTACCGACCATTGAGATTTGCTGCATCGCTTCAATGCCGGAACCAATCAGCGTAGCGCCTTTGACCGGCCGGGTAACTTTACCCTTCTCAATCAGATACGCCTCTGAGGTAGAGAAGACAAATTTGCCCGAGGTGATATCGACCTGACCACCGCCGAAGTTAGGCGCATAGAGGCCATATTCCACGCTTTCGATGATCTCCTGCGGCGTGGACTTGCCCGCCAGCATGTAGGTATTAGTCATGCGCGGCATCGGCAGATGCGCATACGATTCGCGCCGGCCGTTACCGGTTGGCGGCACACCCATCAGGCGGGCGTTAAGCTTATCCTGGATATAGCCCTTCAGGACGCCATTTTCGATCAGCATATTGTACTGACCCGGAACGCCCTCATCATCCACCGCCAGCGAGCCACGCAGCCCCTCCAGCGTGCCATCATCCACCACGGTGCAGAGTTCCGAAGCAACCAGCTGCCCCATCTTGCCGCTGAATACCGACGTTTCACGACGGTTAAAGTCGCCCTCAAGGCCATGTCCTACCGCTTCGTGCAGCAGCACACCCGGCCAGCCAGCGCCCAGCACGACCGGCAGCGCGCCAGCTGGGGCTGCAACTGCAGAGAGGTTAACCAGCGCCATACGCACCGCTTCGCGCGCCCAGGCGTCAGCCCGGACGTCACCGCTCTCATCGGCGAGGAAAAATTCATAGCCGGTACGCGCGCCGCCGCCGCTTGAGCCGCGCTCGCGCTTGCCCTGATCTTCCACCTGCACGCTGATTGACAGACGCACCAGCGGACGAATATCGGCCGCCAGCGTCCCATCGGTTGCCGCAACCAGCACCTGTTCATAAACGCCGCTCAGGCTGGCATTGACCTCCTGTACGCGCGGGTCGGCCGCGCGCGCCACGCGGTCCACGCGATGCAGCAGGGCGATTTTATCTTCGCGCGTCAGGCTGTCGAGCGGGTTAACCGGCGCATAGAGCGAACGTTGCATTACTGCCTGCAGCGTATGTGCGGTGCCATTGCCCTGCTCGCGTACGATACTGCGCGCGGCTTCCGAAGACTGCCGTAGCGCATTCAGGGTGATCTGGTCTGCATAAGCGAAGCCGGTTTTTTCACCGCTTACGGCACGTACGCCAACGCCCTGATCGATATGGTAGGAGCCATCTTTAATAATTTTATCTTCCAGCACCCAGGATTCATGGAAGCTGGACTGAAAATAGAGATCGGCATAATCCAGACGACGTTCTGAAAGCTGCCCTAACAGGGAATGGAGGTCCTGCTGATTAATGCTGTTCGCAGCTAGTAACTGCTCACTTACCAGATTCAGAGTCATCGTTTCTCACTCATTATGTGCTCAGATAGTCATAGCCTGCGGCAATTCCCCGACGGCGTCAAATTCACTTGCTGCCGGCGTCGCGCGCTTTGCGCAGCACTTCACTGATTTCCGGTTTATCCAGCGGGCCACTGATGTGATAGCGCAGCAGGGAAATCTTGTTCCAGAGCGGTCCCAGTACCTTGCTGGCGGCAAAAACGGCGGCCCCAACCACCGGATTGATTGCAAACGCCGTTGCCACACCGACCGACGCGGAGATCTCCGGCGCCACAACCGCTTCCATATCAATTTTTCGCTGTACCAGATCGATACGGCCCTGCATCGCGATATCCGCCTCCAGCCCATCTACCAGCAGGTTATCAGTGCGCATAACGCCGTTTTCGATCCAGGCGGTGCCGTTGATTGAATCAAAATAGAAGCCATCGCTGAAGGTATCGCTGAAATCCAGACGCAGCTTGCGCAGCAGCGCATCAAAACTTACCAGACGCAGCAGCTGTCCTGCCCGTCCGGTATTAACGTCGGCAATCTCTCCTTTGCCAAAGTGCGTTTTCAGCGTGCCGCTCAGCGACGCCTCAGCAGGCTGCCAAGGCGCGGCGCGCCAGTGCAGGTCATAATCCACGTTAAACGGCGCATCGCGCAGCGGCGTGTTCATACCGAACCAGTTAGTGGCGTCATTGATATTGCTGCCGCTCAGGCGTCCCTTCAGCGAGGTGCGCGGATTGCCCGGCGAGTTAACCCATTCGCCACTGATGCTGAGCCGGGCGCTGCCGCTGTCCACAATTCCGTTAGTGAGTGCTAACGTCTCTCCGCGCGGCGTCAGCGTCGCAGCCATCTGTCCGAACTTCTGTCCGCGCAGCCAGCACTCATCGCAGTTAAGCTGCAGCGCAGGCCACTGGCTGAAATCGATCCCGCTGTCGCCGCTGAACGGTGATGACGCCTGTTTGCTGCTGGTCTCTTTCCATTGCGGGTTGTAATAAAGGTAGTTCAGATTGATGCGCCACGGTGCACGCTGCGCTGTTGTCAGCGTGCCGCGCGCTTCACGACTCTCCAGCTTCAGCTGCGCATCACCGCCCGCGCCCTGCAGCAGAGTGGCGCTGAGATCGTGCCACTGCTGCCCGCCCAGCGTCAGGGCTGGCGTATGCAGCGTGACATCGCCCGGCAGGCCGACCCCACCCACCTGCGTGGCGCCCTCTCCGCTGCCGCCCGCTCCGGCCAGTACACCGAGCCAGACTTCCCCATCCAGCGGCGGCAGGTTTAATACCATACCGCGCTGCGCCGGGAGCGCAGGCGTTGCCGTGGTCTGGTTCTGCCAGATGCCGCGTTCGACGCGCAGCTGCGGCTCCAGCAGCCAGCGGCTGTTAAAGCGGTGCATCTCGCCTACGCTGCCGCTGAGCATAAAGCCGTTCAGATCGCCTTTAGCCTTAACCGTTACCGGCAGCGCCTCACCGGCAGATTTGGTCAGCGGCGCAGGTAAGTGACTGCTTACTGCTTTGCCATCGCCTCTGAGATCGACGCTGTAGTTCGCACCTCCGCTATGCGGCAGCGTAATAGCCACATCGCCCTGCCAGGCGAGTGAACCGCTGAGCTGACGCGCTACCGCCGCTGGCATCACGCTGAGACGCGCGGGCTGCCAGTCGCCCAGCAGGTGGACGTTAACGCCAAAATCCTGCGGATTCTCCTGCGTGCTGAAGGTCACGCCCAGCGGCTGACCAAACCAGTTTGCCTGCATCTCTTCGCTTTCAAGGTTGCCGTTGTTATAGCGGAAACGCCCTGTCAGCTGCGTCAGCGTGCTCTTCAGCGGTTTAATATGCAGCGTGTTGTTATTCATCACCACGTTGCCGCTGGCGTGTACCTGTTCGCCATCCAGCGGGATCTCCAGGTTGAGCGTGCTTTTGACGTTGCCCCCAACCTGCAGCTGCTGCAGCGCCGCGCCGAGCGACGATTTCAGCGGCGTCTCATTAAAGTAGGCGCCGATATCCGCCCCCTGCCCGCTCAGATCGCCGGCGATCAGCAGTTTCTCTTTAAGATAATCCGGAATAACGGCCGTGACGTTACGCGCTTCGACCTTGCCCAGGCGCGCGTTATCGGCGCGCATCCACAGGCCGTCATTCACAAAATCGAGATCGATATCCAGATCCTGCAGGGCCGGCCAGCCCGGCTGAAAGCGAAACGCGGCATTGCGCAGCGGCACTTTAACTTCAAACATGCCGTCGTTATGCTTAAACGGGAACAGGCGCGGATCGCCGGCGAACAGCAGCGTGGCGTTATCGGTCTCCCCGCCTTTTATCGCTTCGCTCAGGTAGTGCGTCAGGTTATGCCCCATCAGCGGTTCCGGCAGATAGCGCCAGGCATCACCCGCGTCGGTTACGCGGATGCCGGCCAGAATATCGAGCCGTGGTGCAGCGTCACTGTTTTGCTGATAGCGGAAATCTCCGCGCGCCCAGAGCGACCGCGCCTGCACATCCAGCTGATGTCCGGCCAGCGTCAGGCCGTGACGGTCGCGCAGCCAGCTCAGCTGGCCACTCAGCTGATGAATATCCAGCGGCGCCTGGAACATATCACCATAGGGCACTTCAGCCTGCCCCATGCTGAGATAAACCTGACCATTGCTGACGCTGCCGCTGGCGCGCCCGCTGAGATTGCTGATGCCCGGCAGCAGCTTCCAGTTATGCCATGCCAGATCGCGCCACGTCGCCTGCAGTCGCGTCTGTTCCGGCTGCGCCAGTGGAATATCCAGTGCCAGCGTATCGATATAACCGCGCGGCTGCAGCGCACGCCAGGTATCCAGCAGCGTCGGCGAGAGCGGGCCAATCAGCGGCACCAGCGGCGCAAACCGCTGCAGGTCCAGCCGGGTAGCGCGCACGCGGATCTCCGCTGCCGCTTTATCTTCAGGCTGCCACAGCAGCGCAATCCGGCCGGGCGCCCAGGCCACGCCATCGGTGCTGAGCCGGGTCTGCGGTATATTCAGGCTCCAGCCGTCGCGGAAGCGCGCCAGGTGTGCGGTCAGTCCGTCAATCTGCAGCTGATGGTCGCGCTGCTCGCCGCGCCAGCGCGCCCCACCCTGTTTGATCAGCACATCGCCCGCATAGAGTTCGCCATCGCGCAGGCTGGCCCACGCCGCCAGGCTGATACGCGCGCTCTCCAGACTGGTGTTATCACGCAGCCAGCGGCCAATCCAGGGACGCACATCCACATCGTCTGCCTGCATCCAGATGCGACCGTCGTTCAGCAGGCCACGGGTATCCTTTAAATCCAGCCTGACCTGCACCACGCCATGCTGGCCGGTAAAGCTGCTGAGGCTGACCTCGCCTTCAGCGCGATGCCGGCTGGCTTCATTCAGCCAGGTAAGGCGCGGTATCGCCAGCTCGGCATGCTGGCCTGAAGGCGTCAGAAAGCGGATAGTGCTGTCGCGCAAATCGAAGTGATCGAACTGGCGCAGGAAGAGGTCGTTAATCTGAGCAGGCTTGATGCTGGTGGTATCGCTGTCGCGGGTAAACAGCGGCCGCTCCGTCGCCAGACGCAGCTGCCAGAAGGTGAGATCGCGGAACTGCCAGCGCCAGTGCAGCAGCGACTGCCAGACATCCAGCGCAAGAGTGACGCGGCCAATGTGCAGTTCGCCATCCTGCTTCATATCAATGCGCAGATCGCGTACCTGCAGCGTCGGGCCAAAATTCTGCCACGTTCCCTGCAGTTCGCTGGCGTCTGCGTTGACGCCGCTGATGCGTGAAACCGTCTGCAGAATGTCGCTGCGATAGCTGTTGAGATGCGGCATCACCAGACGCAGCCCGCTCACCAGCAGCGCCACAATGACAATCACTGTGGCGATCAGCAGTAACAAAATCCCTGGCAACCGCCTCACACATCTCTCCTTGCTGGTCACTGGATAATAACGTCTGGCCGCAGGCCTTACATCATGACGACGTCAAACTGCTCCTGAGTATAGAGCGGTTCAACCTGAACTTTGACCTGTTTGCCGACAAAGATTTCGACTTCGGCCAGCGCATGCGACTCATCTGTTTTCAGCGCCTCGCCTACCGCCGGCGAGACGTAAACCAGAAAGCGGTCGGAGTCATAGGCGTGATGCACGCGTACAATTTCACGCATGATTTCATAGCAGACGGTCTCTACGGTTTTCAGCGAGCCGCGTCCTTTACACACCGGGCAGTCGGCACAGAGCACATGCTCAATGCTTTCACGCGTTCTTTTACGGGTCATCTCCACCAGGCCCAGCGCTGAAAAGCCATGGATCCCGGTTTTGACCCGATCTTTACTCAGCGCACTCTCCAGCGAATGCAGCACGCGACGGCGGTGATCGTCATTACTCATGTCGATAAAGTCGATAATGATAATACCGCCGAGGTTACGTAACCGCAGCTGACGGGCAATAGCCTGCGTCGCTTCGATATTCGTATTAAATATGGTTTCATCCAGGTTACGGTGGCCAACAAACGCTCCGGTGTTGATATCTACCGTGGTCATCGCCTCCGTCTGATCGATAATCAGGTAGCCACCCGATTTAAGCTCGACCTTGCGCTCCAGCGAACGCTGAATCTCATTTTCTACATCATAGAGATCGAAAATAGGCTGCTTGCCGCTGTAATGCTCTATTTTGCCCGCCATTTCAGGAATATATTCGCTGGTAAATTCCACCAGCAGATCGCAGGTCAGACGCGAATCGACGCGAATGCGATCCAGCGCGGCGCCGGCAAAATCGCGCAGCACACGCTGCGCCAGCGCCAGTTCGCCATAGAGCAGGCAGCGCGTCTGGTTACGCTTTTTGCGCTCGCTGACTTTGGTCCACAGGCGTTTGAGAAACGCCGCATCCTGCGCCAGCTCTTCTGCGCCGATGCCTTCCGCAGCGGTACGAATAATAAAACCGCCCAGATCGTCACAGTAGGCAGCCACCACCGCTTTCAGCCGTTCGCGCTCCGCCTCACTTTCAATACGCTGTGAAACACCCACGTGTGATGCGCCGGGCATAAAAACCAGATAGCGGGACGGCAGCGTGATATCGGTGGTCAGGCGTGCGCCCTTGGTGCCGAGCGGATCTTTCACTACCTGCACCATCAGATCCTGCCCCTGGCGTACCAGCTCGGCGATGTCGCGTACAACAAAATTTTTCTTTTCATCGCCGGCAACACACTCGGTGTGCGGCATGATGTCGGAGGCGTGCAGAAAGGCGGCTTTATCCATGCCAATATCGACAAAGGCGGCCTGCATACCCGGCAGCACGCGGCTGACCCGGCCTTTGTAGATGTTGCCAACAATGCCGCGTCGCGCTTCGCGCTCAATATGAATTTCCTGCAAAATGCCGCCATCAATATAGGCAACGCGCGTTTCCGAAGGTGTCACATTTACCAGCAGTTCAGCCGTCATTCTGTCCCCTTAATGCACGCAGCGACTGAAAATGGCTCAGCAGCTCTGTGGTTTCCACCAGCGGTAGTCCCACTACGGCGTAGTAGCTGCCATTAATCGTGCGCACGAAATTACCGCCCAGACCCTGAATGCCATAGGCGCCCGCCTTATCCATCGGTTCGCCACTGGCGATATAGTGCGCGATTTCATCAGCGGTCAAGTTGCGGAAGGTCACATCGGTAAGCACCAGGCAATCCAGCAGCGTCTCGCTGTCAGCCAGCGCTATCGCGGTCATCACCTGATGCGTCTGTCCGGAGAGCCTTGCCAGCATCTCTGCGGCGTGTTCTGCATCACGCGGTTTTTCCAGTACGTCACCATTCAGCACCACAATCGTGTCCGCGCCCAGTACCGGCAGATCCCGGGGCGCCATAGCGACACCGGCGCGGGCTTTATCCGCCGCCAGTCGGCGAACGTAATGTTCAGCCGCTTCGTCGGGCTGACGCTGCTCTTCGGTATGGGTTAACAGACGCTCAAACTGCAGCCCAAGCTGCGTAAGCAGCTCGCGCCGGCGGGGCGAGCCGGAAGCCAGATACAGGGTAATCATTGTGTTCCTTACTGAACGGCAAACTGCCGGCGGATCTTTCTCATCAATAAGAATAGCCAGGGCCAGAGGATGCCGTCGACCACGCTACTCCAGAAAATTTCTGGCCGGAATGAGACGTCTATGACCAGGAATTCAGCCCAAAAAACAATGACATCTACTGCCAGTGAAAGAACCATAACCATTAACGCCTGCTGCCACAATGCGAGGTTGCGGAACAGCTGGAATTTAAAGGCGACCAGGTAGGCGATGATACTGAAGGCCAGCGCGCGTACGCCCAGCGTGGAGCCGGCAATCAGATCCATAACGGCACCGAGAAAGAATCCGGTGCCGACGTTGACCCGATGCGGCAGCGCCAGCACCCAGTAGATCAGAATAAGCAGCAGCCACGACGGCCGGAACATATAGAACTGCTCCGGCCACGGCATGATTTGCAGAATTAATGCCAGCAGAAAAGAGAGCCAGATTACCCACCGTCCCTGACTGCGATATCGGCTCAAGGCTGGCCCCCACGCGTGTTCGCCGGCGTGCTCTGCGCACTCCCGCTGGCCGCAGAAGATGGCGGTCCCATCTGCTGACTCTGCTGCATCCCCGCGGGCGCTGGCGGCCCCATTTCACCCGCCGGTGGCAGCACCTGAGGCATCATCTGCATCAGACGCTCGTTCGCTACGCGATGTACCTCATCCGGTGCCATCGGCATATCGCCATTTTTATCTGCTCCCCACAGCAGCAGCAGGTAGCGCAGACGCTGCAGCCCGGCAGTCGGACGCGCCTGAATGACCGTATAGGCTCGCTGGGTATCTACCTTGACTGACGACACGACGCCGACCGGATAACCTTCCGGGAACCGGCCGCCGAGGCCGGATGTCACCAGCACGTCGCCGACGCGAATATCAGTATTGCCTGGCAGATGCTCCAGCTGCAGATCTTCGCTGCAGCCGTTACCGGCAGCAATAACGCGAATATCGTTACGCAGCACCTGAATCGGCAGCGCGTGAGAGGCGTCGCAGATCAGCAGCACGCGGCTGGTCAGCTGGCCAACGGCCACCACCTGCCCGACAACGCCTTTATCGCTGATCACCGGCTGACCTTCGTAAACGCCGTTTACGCTGCCCTTATCGATCACCACCTGATCGGTATAAGGATCGGTGCCGGTTGAGATCACCTGCGTCACCATTTTGTGCTCATCCTGACGCAGCGGCGATCCAAGCAGCTCGCGCAGGCGGGCATTTTCCTGCTTATATTGCCCCAGCATCAGCAGATCGCTGTTTTTCAGGAAAAGCTCGCGGCGCAGCGCTTTGTTCTCCAGCTCCAGCTGCTGACGGGATGCCAGCGTATCCGACACGCCGTCAAGCAGCTGTCGCGGGCCGTTGGCCAGAAAATAAAATGGGCTGACTGACGTGTCCAGATAGTTGCGGATCCGGGAGAAAGTACTTACGCGGCTGTCGGCGATGATAATCGCAATTGCCACGATAACGGCCAGAAAGAGACGCAACTGCAGGGAAGGCCCCCTGCTAAAAATCGGCTTCATAAATTCTGCGAATTCCTCGACATCAGGGAAGAAGCACCAGTCCGCAGACCCGCGCCTCCAGGGCTGGACGCACTATGCCGTCATACGCAGCCGCGCCATTTACCCATGCCTGAACCGCCGCTGCATAATACAACGCTGCGTGCGGTTCAGTTTATGATGAGTATTGTCGCGATTCCCTGCGCAATATGACCATGGTCGCAGCCAGTGAGGAATTACTCCTCGCTGAACAGATCGCCACCATGCATGTCGATCATCTCCAGCGCTTTACCGCCGCCACGCGCTACGCAGGTCAGCGGATCTTCCGCTACCACGACCGGAATACCTGTCTCTTCCATCAGCAGGCGATCCAGATTACGCAGCAGTGCGCCACCGCCGGTCAGCACCATGCCACGCTCTGAAATATCAGAAGCGAGCTCTGGCGGACACTGCTCCAGCGCAACCATAACTGCGCTGACGATGCCGGTCAGCGGCTCCTGCAGCGCTTCAAGAATTTCATTTGAGTTCAGCGTAAAGCCACGCGGCACGCCTTCTGCAAGGTTACGGCCGCGCACTTCGATTTCGCGCACTTCGTCGCCCGGATAGGCTGAACCGATTTCATGCTTGATACGTTCTGCGGTGGCTTCACCAATCAATGAACCGTAATTGCGGCGCACGTAATTGATGATAGCTTCATCAAAGCGATCGCCACCGATACGTACAGAAGAGGAGTAGACCACGCCGTTCAGGGAGATCACGGCGACTTCAGTCGTACCGCCACCGATATCCACGACCATAGAACCGGTTGCTTCAGAGACCGGCAGGCCGGCACCGATAGCCGCAGCCATCGGCTCTTCAATCAGGAATACTTCGCGTGCCCCTGCGCCCTGCGCAGATTCACGGATAGCGCGACGCTCAACCTGGGTCGCGCCGACCGGTACACACACCAGTACGCGCGGACTCGGGCGCATAAAGCTGTTGCTGTGTACCTGCTTAATAAAGTGCTGGAGCATTTTTTCAGTCACGAAGAAGTCGGCAATCACGCCATCTTTCATCGGACGAATAGCGGCAATGTTGCCCGGCGTACGGCCAAGCATCTGCTTTGCGTCATGACCAACAGCCGCTACGCTCTTTGGGGAGCCGGCGCGGTCCTGACGGATAGCAACCACTGAAGGCTCGTTAAGCACGATGCCCTGTCCTTTTACATAAATCAGGGTATTCGCAGTACCCAGGTCAATGGACAAGTCATTGGAAAACATGCCGCGAAATTTTTTAAACATACTAAGGGATAATCCTGCAAGCTGGGGGCGGAAAATAAAATCCGCTTACTTTACCAACCACACGAAGCCGCTACAAGGCGCAAAAACGTTCGGCTAAGGTGAAAAAATAGACCATATAATTTTTCCGGCCGGTACTGTTCGCTACTGGCAGCGCCAGATAGCGCTAAACGGCCCTCTTTAACGCAAATTGCCCGGACCTGCGGCGGGGTTATCGACATAAAATTTAACATTTCATGCCTCTGGCTCTGCCCGCTCCCGCTGGTTAACGCCAGAAAAACATCGATTGCCAGGACAAACCCTGCCAGCGCATCAAATGCGGTAACGTTGCGAGTGTTTTTTAACGTTACTGTTAACCGGTAAGGAAGGCGCAAACAGATCGCCCTGCCCGCCCGCTACCCCAAGTGCAGTCAGGGTTTGCCATTCAGCCCGGGTACGCACGCCAGCAGCAAAAACATAGCTGGAGGTGGATTTACACACCTCCAGCAGGCTTTGCACAAAAAGCTGATTCTCTGTGCGGCGGTCAATATTCCGTACCAGCCCCGGATCCAGCTTAATCACATCAACAGGAAGCTGGCGGATATAGGCGCTGCTGACCACCGTCATTCCCGCCTGATCGACTGCGATACGGCAGCCAAACGTGGTGAGCATGTGAAAGACCGGCAGCAAACGATTGATGTGTTGACACACATCCGCCTCGGCAAGTTCAAATAAAAATCGCCGGCGCTGGGATTTATTACACTGCAGCAGCAATTTTTGCAGCCAGCGCTGGAACGGGCGCTGCAGCAGTGAATCGATACTTACCGGCAGCGCCAGCGTCTCATCCGGCCACACTTCGGTCAGCGCGGCGATGCGCGTCACCAGCTGGCGATCCCAGCTGTCGGTCAGCCCCAGCTGCATGACCAGCGGCATAAACTCGGCGGCAACCACTTCTTTATCACCATCAAATATGCGCGCCAGCATCTCACGGTGGTGCACTTTACCATCCAGCAGTACCGCAGGCTTTTGATAAAGACGGGGACCCCCGCGATTGAGCGTATTCTCCAGCAGCGTACGCCAGCGCACGCTGCCGCGGCCCATCTCCAGCGGATTACCCTCGCCCACTGACCAGGTGTTGCCTCCCTGCAGCACGGCGCGCCGCGTGGCCAGCTCTACGCTCTCCATCACCTGCAGTACGCTCTGTCCGCTGCACCAGGCGTTAATGCCGATATGGATTAAATCATCACGATCCACTCTGCGCATCGGCGGCAGCGAGTCCACCGCATTGATAAGCTGCTCGGCGATGCTGTTCGCCTCTTTCAGCGTCCGGTGCGGCAGCAACACGGCAAAATCGCTGCGAAAATAGCGTGCCAGCAGCGCCCCCGGATAGCGCAGCACAAACGTAGAAAACATATTGATGATATCAAACAGGTACTCTTCGGCCAGCGTCGGACCAATTATCTCATGCAGATTGTCGAAGTCAGGCAGGCGGATCATCATTACCACGCCATGCGTACCGACATCCTCCTGATCTTCCAGCAGCGTCGCCAGCTGGTTATCAAAAAAGAGGCGATTATTGAGACCCGTGCGCGCATCCTGAGCCGCAAATGTGCGGATCAGCGTATCGATTCGCAGACGCTGTTCTCCCGCCTCCTGCAGATCGCTGAGCAGCGTATCCAGCGCGCGGCTGGCTTTAGCCGGCCATTCAGTGGTGCCCGGGATGCGGGCGATTCGCTCGCCGGCAATAATGCGTTCCGCGCGCGCCTCCAGCCGATCCATATTGCGCCAGCGACGATTAAGCCAGTGGTGCGTCATCGCCAGCAGCGCTGCCATAATGGCAACCACGCTCAGCAGCACCACCAGCGTATAGGCGCCGGTAAAGGAGCGGAACCATGTTTTTGCCGGATCGAGAACCACGACGCGCAGCTGCATCTCGGGCGCGTGCACCAGGGGCAGCTCAAACTGGATAAACCGGTTAGGTTCATCTTCCAGCATCGGATTCTCATGGCGGGTAAGACGGAATACTTCGCCTTCGTCGTTAAGCAGCGTGACCTGCTCAGCGTTGATCACCGGCATCAGCCGCGTCAGCCACTGTTCAACCTCCTGCGGCGACTGAGTCATCAGCGCTTTGTCGACTTCGGTCGCCAGCGTATCGATACGGCTCTCGACGCGCTCCTGCGACAGCCAGATAAAACTAAAAGCGCAGCCTACCAGCATCAGTAACATTGCCAGTAAGCTTAATAATGTAATAAATGCAGAAAACTTCGTTGTTGATCGCATCCCTGTGCCTGTACCACTGCGGTTATAAACGGGCAGCCAGCCTGTGCGTCATTCAGCTGACGCAATCCTGAGCAAAGTACCATAAATAGCTGTCTGAATCAGCGCCAATGCTCCGGCAAGCACGCTGTCGCGCGAGTATAACGGTAAAGTCACGGCGCCTGACTGCCGGGCGGGCTTTTTCGTCCTATTCTCAACAGAGGCTGTCTGCCAGGAAATTTCATATTTTCCCCGGCAAAGTGGCATCGCCGATGGGGTTTACGCATCTTAATGATTACTGCTTATCTGCCGGAGAACACCATGAAGTTCAAGCACACTCTCACTGAAGCTGATGTTACCCCGGAAAACATCTTTGCGCTGCGCCGGCGTCAGGTGCTGAAGGCGCTGGGGATTGGCGCTGCCGCTGCGACGCTGCCGGGTAGCGCGCGGGCGGACATTCTGAGCTGGTTTAAAGGAAACGATCGTCCGCCGGCACCGGCAGGACGCGATTTAACGTTCACCAAACCCGCACAGTGGCAGGCGGATTTACCCCTGACGCCTTATGATAAGGTTGCTGGCTACAACAACTTTTATGAGTTTGGCCTGGATAAGGCCGATCCCGCGGCCAACGCCGGCTCACTAAAGACTGAACCCTGGCAGCTGCGTATTGAAGGCGAAGTGGCCAAGCCCATAACGCTGGATATGGATGACATTTTTAAACGCTTTGCCATGGAGCAGCGTATCTACCGTATGCGCTGCGTCGAAGCCTGGTCAATGATCGTGCCCTGGGTGGGCTTTGAACTCAGTAAACTGCTGAAGCTGGCTGAACCCACCAGCAACGCACGCTATGTGGCGTTTCAGACGCTCTACGACCCTGAGCAGATGCCAGGTCAGAAAGATCGCTTTATTGGCGGCGGACTCGACTATCCCTATGTTGAAGGATTGCGGCTGGATGAAGCGATGCATCCGCTGACGCTGCTCAGCACCGGTGTCTATGGCAAAGCGCTGCCGCCGCAGAATGGTGCCCCGATACGCCTGACGGTGCCGTGGAAATATGGTTTCAAAGGCATTAAATCGATTGTGAAAATCACGCTGACCGCTGAACAGCCGCCGACCACCTGGAGCCAGATTGCCGCCAGCGAATATGGGTTTTACGCCAATGTGAATCCGCATGTTGATCATCCGCGCTGGTCACAGGCGACAGAGCGTTTTATCGGCGCGGGCGGCCTGCTCAACGTAGAGCGGCAGCCTACGCTGCTGTTTAACGGTTATGCACGTGAGGTTGCGTCACTCTATCGCGGGCTCGATCTGCGGGAGAATTTTTAAATGCGACTGACCCTGAGACAGGTTACCTGGCTTAAAGTGGTGCTGCACCTGGCCGCCCTGCTGCCGCTGGTCTATCTGATGTTTTCGGCTGATCAGGGCTGGCTGAGCGCCGATCCGGCCAAAGATATTCAGCACGTTACCGGCAGAATGGCGCTGAAGCTGTTGCTGGCAACGCTGCTGGTCAGCCCGCTGACGCGCTACCTGAAACAGCCACTGCTGATCCGCACCCGGCGCATGCTGGGACTCTGGTGCTTTGCCTGGGCCACGCTACATCTGATCAGCTACTGGCTGCTGGAGCTGGGCTTTACGCATCTGCGTCTGCTCGGCAGTGAAATTTTCGCCCGCCCCTATCTGCTGCTGGGTATGATCAGCTGGGTAGTGCTGTGTGCGCTGGCAATAACCTCGTTTCAGCGCGCGCAGCGCAAGCTGGGCAGACGCTGGCAAACGCTGCATAACGCTATCTATCTGGTAGCGATCCTCGTTCCCATTCACTATCTCTGGTCAGTCAAAGTCCTGTCACCACAGCCGTGGCTCTATGCGCTGGCAGCCGCGCTGCTGCTGGCGTGGCGCTATAAAAAGTTACGCAAAAGCTTCAGCCGCTGATTTTCCTGAGGTTGTTTTCTCCCCCCGCTTTCTGTTAAAACGTGTGGCCTTCGGGCCGCACCGGATCAACTTCGCAGATAAGACCAGTATTTTGCTGCGAATTGTCCCGAAACGGATATAATGCCCGGCTTTATTGCAAGCAAACCCTTCTTTTTCACTCTCAAGGGTGACAAATGAAGGATGTCGCGGTATTTTACGCGATGCCCTAATGATTGCAGGAGATAGCCGCAAGATGGCGCATAAATTTCACATACTGTTGTTGAACGGTCCCAACCTGAATTTGCTGGGAACGCGCGAGCCTGACAAGTATGGTCACGCCACGCTGGCTGATATCGTCAGCGATCTGGCGCAGCAGGCTGACCAGCACCATGTGAAATTGAGTCATTTGCAATCGAACGCAGAATATCAGCTGATCGATCATATTCACGCCGCGCGCAGCGATGTGGATTACATCATCATCAATCCGGCTGCGTTCACGCACACCAGCGTTGCGCTGCGTGATGCTTTGCTGGCGGTAAGCATACCTTTTATCGAGGTGCATCTCTCCAACGTGCATGCACGCGAGCCGTTCCGGCACCACTCCTATCTTTCCGATGTATCTGCCGGCGTCATTTGTGGACTTGGCGCGGATGGGTACGCGTGGGCTTTACAAACGGCGATAAAACGCCTGTCACATTCCAATTAAACAGAGTACGGAACCACACTCATGGATATTCGTAAAATTAAGAAACTGATCGAACTGGTTGAAGAGTCCGGCATTGCTGAGCTGGAAATCTCTGAAGGCGAAGAGTCAGTTCGCATCAGCCGTTCACCTGCCAATGTCGGTTATCCTATGATGCAGCAGGCTTATGCTGCACCTGCTCCGCAGCCTGCACTGGCCGCTGCCGTTGCGCCGGTTGCTGCCGCTCCGGTTGAAGCCGCTAAGCCTGAAGTCAGCGGTCACATTGTCCGTTCACCGATGGTCGGCACCTTCTACCGCACCCCAAGCCCGGACGCAAAAGCGTTTGTGGAAGTGGGTCAGAAAGTGAACGCTGGCGATACCCTGTGCATCGTTGAAGCGATGAAAATGATGAACCAGATCGAAGCCGATAAATCCGGCGTTGTGAAGGCGATCCTGGTAGAAAGCGGCCAGCCGGTTGAATTTGACGAGCCGCTGGTCGTCATCGAATAACGAGGCGAAGCATGCTGGATAAAATTGTCATTGCTAACCGTGGTGAAATCGCGCTGCGCATTCTGCGTGCCTGCAAAGAGCTGGGCATCAAAACTGTAGCGGTCCACTCCACGGCAGATCGCGACCTCAAGCACGTGCTGCTGGCAGATGAAACTGTCTGCATCGGCCCGGCGCAGTCGGTCAAAAGTTACCTGAATATTCCGGCCCTGATCTCTGCCGCTGAAATTACCGGCGCAGTTGCGATCCATCCGGGATACGGCTTTCTGTCTGAGAACGCTGATTTTGCTGAGCAGGTTGAACGTTCAGGCTTTATCTTTGTGGGTCCGAAAGCGGATACAATCCGCCTGATGGGCGACAAAGTTTCTGCTATTACCGCGATGAAAAAAGCGGGCGTACCGACCGTTCCGGGTTCAGATGGCTCACTGACTGATGATATGGATAAGAACCGCGCTATCGCGAAGCGTATCGGTTATCCGGTTATCATCAAAGCCTCTGGCGGCGGCGGCGGACGCGGTATGCGCGTTGTACGCCATGAAAAAGATCTTGAGCAATCCATCGGCATGACGAAAGCGGAAGCCAAAGCGGCTTTCAATAACGACATGGTCTACATGGAAAAATTCCTCGAGAACCCGCGCCATATCGAAATTCAGGTGCTGGCCGATGGCCAGGGCAACGCCATCTATCTGGCGGAGCGCGACTGCTCCATGCAGCGTCGCCACCAGAAAGTGGTGGAAGAAGCACCTGCGCCAGGCATCACGCCGGAACTGCGTCGCTTCATCGGCGAGCGCTGCTCTAACGCCTGCGTGGAAATTGGCTATCGTGGAGCCGGTACTTTTGAGTTCCTGTATGAAAACGGCGAGTTCTACTTTATTGAGATGAACACCCGTATTCAGGTTGAACATCCGGTTACCGAAATGATCACCGGCGTTGACCTTATCAAAGAGCAGCTGCGTATTGCTGCCGGTCAGCCGCTGTCGATCAAACAGGAAGATGTGGTCGTGCGTGGTCATGCGGTGGAATGCCGTATCAACGCCGAAGATCCTAATACCTTCCTGCCAAGCCCGGGTAAAATTACGCGTTTCCACGCGCCGGGTGGCTTTGGTGTACGCTGGGAATCGCACATTTACGCTGGCTACACCGTGCCGCCGTACTACGATTCCATGATTGGCAAACTCATTACTTACGGCGAAACCCGTGAAGTGGCGATCGCCCGCATGAAAAATGCTCTGGCTGAGCTGATCATCGACGGCATCAAAACCAACGTCGAGCTGCAGATGAAAATCATGTCCGACGAAAACTTCCAGCAGGGTGGCACTAACATCCACTATCTGGAGAAAAAACTCGGCCTGCACGAAAAGTAATCGCAGCGCAGAGCACGACAGAGGCCGGTTAATCCGGCCTTTTTTATTGTTATCGCCTGTGAGGTTATCTGATGGATGGGCGTTTTCTACAAGCGAACAAAGAGGCGCGCTGGTCGCTGGGCCTCGCTCTCGCATATCTGCTGGTGTGGGCCCTGTCTGCCTGGCTCGGCGGGACGCAAAGCGGAATATCTGGCCTGCCCCGCTGGTTCGAACTCTCCTGCATATTTGCACCGCTACTGTTTACCGGACTCTGTGCGCTGATGGTCCGCGTCATTTTCCGTGATATGTCACTGGAGGACCGTGATGGAGAGTGAGATCCTTCTGCCGCTGCTGGCTTACCTGGTTCTGATCGCCGTGCTATCGGTAATCGCCATGCGCAAACAGCGCCAGGGCAGTTTTCTGACCGAATATTTTCTCGGCAGCCGCTCCATGGGCGGGTTTGTGCTGGCCATGACGCTGACCACAACCTATATCAGCGCCAGCTCATTTATAGGGGGGCCCGGTGCCGCCTATAAATATGGTCTGGGCTGGGTACTGCTGGCGATGATTCAGGTGCCTGCCGTCTGGCTATCACTGGGCGTGCTCGGCAAGAAATTTGCCATTCTGGCCCGGCGCTATAACGCAGTAACGCTCAACGATATGCTTTATGGTCGCTATCGCAGCCCGCTGCTGATCTGGCTGGCCAGTATCAGCCTGCTGGTGGCATTTATCGGTGCCATGACCGTGCAGTTTATCGGCGGCGCTCGCCTGCTGGAAACGGCGGCGGGCATTCCTTACGATACGGGCCTGCTGATTTTTGGCGGAACTATCGCCCTTTATACGGCTTTCGGGGGCTTTCGCGCCAGCGTGCTGAACGATGCGATGCAGGGGCTGGTAATGCTGGCTGGCACGTTTCTGCTGCTGTTTGCTGTTATTCATCATGCCGGCGGGCTGAGTCACGCGGTCAGCACGCTGCGCGCTATCGATCCGCAACTGGTGTCGCCGGAAGGGGCAGGCAATGTGATTACACCTGCCTTCCTCAGCTCATTCGCCGTACTGGTCTGCTTTGGCGTTATCGGTTTGCCACATACCGCCGTACGCTGCATCTCTTACAAAGACAGCAAGGCGATGCATCGCGGGATCATTCTCGGCACCATCGTGGTGGTGATCCTGATGCTGGGGATGCATCTGGCTGGCGCGCTGGGACGTGCGGTATTGCCTGACCTGACCATACCTGACCAGGTGATCCCGACGCTGATGATTACCGTACTGCCGCCGATGGCAGCCGGCATTTTTCTTGCCGCGCCGATGGCGGCCATTATGTCGACCATTAACGCGCAGCTCCTGCAGGCATCCGCTACGCTGATCAAAGATCTCTATCTGCGTCTTGCGCCCCGGCAGAGTGAAAATGAAGCGCGGCTGCGCATGCTCTCCGGCACGATTACTTTTGTGCTGGGCATCCTGCTGCTGCTGGCGGCCTGGAATCCGCCGGATATGATCATCTGGCTTAATCTGCTGGCGTTTGGCGGGCTGGAAGCGGTCTTTCTGTGGCCGCTGGTGCTGGGTCTCTACTGGGAGCGCGCCAATGCTGCCGGAGCCATCAGCGGTATGATCGCCGGTGCCGTAAGCTATACGCTGCTCGCCAGCCTGAATATTGAGTGGTGGGGACTCCACCCTATTGTTCCCTCGCTAACCCTGAGCCTGCTCGCTTTTCTGGCAGGTAACCTGTTTGGCAGCGCGTCTGCGACGCACGACGCTGCACTGAAATAAAGAGAAACGCTATGCCATGGATTCAAATCAAGATTAACAGCACCGGAGAACAGGCTGAGCCGCTGAGCGATGCTCTGATGGAAGTGGGTGCCGTCTCGGTGACGTTTCAGGACACGCACGACAATCCGGTGTATGAACCTCTTCCGGGTGAAACCCGACTGTGGGGTGATACTGATGTCATTGGCCTGTTTGACGCCGAAAGTGATATGGATGAGGTGGTAGCCGCACTGCGTCTGCAGCCGGTGCCGGGATCGACCTTTCACTACAAGATCGAGCAGATCGAAGATAAAGACTGGGAGCGCGAGTGGATGGACAACTTCCATCCGATGCGCTTTGGTGAACGCCTGTGGATCTGTCCAAGCTGGCGGGATGTTCCCGATCCGGACGCGGTCAACGTCATGCTCGATCCCGGCCTGGCCTTCGGCACCGGAACTCACCCTACCACGTCACTCTGCCTGAGCTGGCTGGATGGTCTCGATCTGCAGGGCAAAACGGTGATCGACTTTGGCTGCGGCTCCGGCATTCTGGCGATCGCCGCGCTCAAGCTGGGTGCCGCACAGGCGATTGGGATCGATATCGATCCGCAGGCCATTCAGGCGAGCCGTGATAATGCTGAACGCAACGGCGTGGCAGATCGCCTGTCGCTCTACTTGCCGCATCAGCAGCCTGAAAACCTGCAGGCTGACGTGGTGGTCGCCAACATTCTGGCGGGCCCGCTGCGCGAACTGGCACCGCTGATTGGCGTTCTGCCAAAAACAGGCGGCGACCTTGGCCTCTCTGGCGTACTGGCCAGTCAGGCAGAAAGCGTCTGTGAAGCTTATGCTGAGCGCTTCGCGCTTGATCCGGTCGCGGAGAAAGAAGAGTGGTGCCGTATTACCGGACGCCTGCGTTAGTTTTTACCCCAGGTCTGCAAGCGCAAGCCTGGGGTTTCTTCGGAACAGATAGCATGCGGCACCGGCACTGCCTTCGGACAGAATAATTTTGTATTAAATTTGCGCAAATAGCCGTTAATTCTGTGGTTAATTCGTTAAAATCGCGGCTTTTATATCGCGTTTTGCGGTCTGAATTCAGAAAAATGTTTGTTCACAATTTCGCCTTAAATATTTAACCTAATGATTTTAAAAGACTATTATGAGAGGCGGGTTGATGGCAGCGCAGACGCTTTAATGTTAAGAGGCTGTTGTTCAAAGTTTGGCCTTTCATCTTCCGGAAAAAATGCGTAATATACGCCGCCTTGCGAACAGTTAGGGTCACTTCTTTTTTCATGCGCATTGGACACCACCAGCTACGTAATCGCCTCATTGCTGCGCCTATGGCCGGAGTAACCGACAAGCCATTTCGCACACTCTGTTACGAGAACGGCGCCGGTATGACTGTCTCCGAGATGCTGTCATCTAACCCGGAAGTCTGGGCCAGTGACAAATCCCGGCTGCGTATGGTGCATAGTGACGAGCCCGGCATTCGTGCCGTGCAAATTGCTGGCTGCGATCCCGATGAGATGGCTGCCGCCGCGCGAATTAACGTTGCGTCTGGCGCGCAGGTTATCGATATCAATATGGGTTGTCCGGCTAAAAAAGTGAATCGTAAGATGGCTGGCTCCGCGCTGCTGCAGCATCCGCAACTGGTAGAATCGATTCTCCGTGCGGTCGTTAATGCAGTAGACGTACCGGTTACGCTGAAGATTCGCACCGGCTGGGACAAAGAAAATCGTAATTGTACAGAGATTGCCCAATTGGCTGAACGTTGTGGCATTCAGGCTCTCACCATTCATGGACGCACCCGCGCCTGTTTGTTTGAGGGGCAGGCTGAATACGACAGCATTCGGACAGTTAAGCAGAGCGTTTCCATTCCGATTATCGCGAATGGGGACATAACTGACCCGCATAAAGCCAGGGCAGTGCTCGACTACACCGGGGCAGATGCTCTGATGGTAGGACGTGCTGCTCAGGGAAGACCGTGGATCTTCCGGGAAATCCAGCATTATCTGGACACAGGGGAGCTGCTTGCACCAAAGCCGCTGGCAGAGGTGAAGCAAATGCTGATTGGACATATACGGGAGCTGCACGACTTTTACGGTCAGCGCAAGGGATACCGTATTGCCCGAAAACACGTTTCCTGGTATTTGCAGGAAAGTGCCCCTGACGACCAGTTTCGGCGCACATTCAACGCCATTGAGGATGCCAGCGAACAGCTGGAGGCGTTGGAGGCATACTTCGAAAATCTTGCGTAAACGAAATAAAGAGCTGAAAGAACTATGTTCGAACAACGCGTAAATTCTGACGTACTGACCGTTTCTACCGTTAACTCACAGGATCAGGTGACCCAAAAGCCACTGCGTGATTCGGTTAAACAGGCACTGAAGAACTATTTTGCTCAACTGAATGGTCAGGATGTTAGTGATCTGTATGAGCTGGTACTGGCTGAAGTTGAGCAGCCTCTGTTGGACATGGTAATGCAGTATACCCGTGGCAACCAGACCCGTGCAGCCCTGATGATGGGTATCAACCGTGGTACTCTGCGTAAGAAGCTGAAAAAATACGGCATGAACTAATTGTTCGTTGCTGCGATAACGCCAGCCTCCGGGCTGGCGTTTTTGTTTCTGTCGCCGCTTCCGCTCATCACCTCAGGTGAAACAGTTACCGCCTGAATGGTAACTATCGTTGCAATCTCCTGCGTCATTTTTCCTGCTCCCTCTCCTGCGTAAATCTGCGGGCTGTTCACACGTGCCTGCCACTATCCCCGGTCACTGCTGCGTTTACCCATAGCGGCATTAACTGGTCCGGCTAATGAGCGGTAGCTCACACTGCGCTCCAATAGTGAAACTATTTGCACTATTTGTGATCGCGGCGACTCGTCATGCCGCCTTTTGGTGCGCGATAGTAACCGCACGTTACTTCCTGCCCTTTTCTGACGCTCTTTCCTGAAGAATTCAGCCCGCTGCAAACCTGGCATCAGCTTTGCAACAGGCTGGATGGCTAATTGCCACCGACAGACAGCAGTGCACTACAAAGTGCGCACCACAATAACAACAGACGAACCGCCACACAGGATGCTTTATGAAAAAGATGATGCTCTCCACCCTGATTGCCGCTGCCACGCTGCTGAGCGTGACTCAGCAGGCGCATGCAGGTACCACTCTGGACGCAATTAAAAAGAAAGGGTTTGTGCAGTGTGGGATCAGTGATGGACTGCCTGGTTTCTCGTACGCAGATGCCAGCGGCAAATTCACGGGTATTGATGTGGATGTCTGCCGTGCCGCCGCCGCTGCCGTGTTTGGCGATGCCGGCAAAGTTAAATATACCCCGCTGACGGCTAAAGAGCGCTTCACTGCGCTGCAGTCGGGCGAAGTGGATATCCTGTCGCGTAATACTACCTGGACCTCTTCACGCGATGGCGGAATGGGCTTTCTGTTTGCCGGCGTAAATTACTATGACGGCATTGGCTTCCTGACGCATAAGAAAGCGGGACTGAAAAGTGCCAAAGAGCTGGATGGCGCAACGGTCTGTATTCAGGCGGGTACCGATACCGAACTCAATGTCGCCGACTATTTCAAAGCGAATAAAATGCAGTACACCCCGGTCACCTTTGACCGCTCCGATGAGTCAGCCAAAGCACTTGATAGCGGCCGCTGCGATACACTCTCCTCCGATCAATCCCAGCTCTATGCGCTGCGTATCAAGCTGGGCAAGCCTGACGAATTTATTGTACTGCCGGAAGTGATCTCCAAAGAGCCGCTCGGGCCGCTGGTACGTCGCGGTGACGACGACTGGTTTACGATTGTTAAGTGGTCGCTGTTTGCCATGCTGAATGCCGAAGAGATGGGCATCAGCTCAAAGAACGTCGATCAGATGGCAGCAAAACCGACCACGCCTGACATGGCGCATCTGCTGGGTGCAGAAGGCGACTTTGGTAAAGACCTGAAACTTGATAACAAGTGGGCCTATAACATCATCAAGCAGGTGGGCAACTATCAGGAAATTTTTGACCGCAACGTCGGTAAAGATAGCGCGCTGAAAATCGCACGCGGACAGAATGCGCTCTGGAATCAGGGCGGTATTCAGTACGCACCGCCGGTGCGCTGATTTACTGCTGTGCCAGTCGGGCACCGCGTCCTGCGGTGCCCACGCGTATCTATCATTGAGGTTTCAACATGTCGCAACGCCCAACCGTGAAAAGGGATTTTTCATTCGGTAACCCTGCGGTTCGCGCCTGGCTTTACCAGTTTGTCGCGATTATTGCGGTAGTGGCCGTGGTGGGATATTTAATCCACAACACCATTATCAATCTGGCTAACCGCGGCATTACGTCAGGTTTTGGCTTTCTGGAGCGCAGTGCCGGTTTTGGTATTGTTCAGCATCTGATTGACTACACCGAGGGAGATACCTACGCCCGGGTCTTTATGGTCGGGCTGACCAATACCCTGCTGGTCTCTGCACTTTGCATCGTCTTTGCATCCCTGCTTGGCTTTGCGGTAGGCCTGGCGCGCCTGTCCGATAACTGGCTGCTGCGTAAGCTCTCTGCCATTTATATTGAGACGTTCCGTAATATTCCGCCGCTGCTGCAGATTTTCTTCTGGTACTTTGCCGTACTGCGTAATCTGCCGGGTCCGCGCCAGGCGCTAAACGCCTTTGACCTCGCCTTTGTCAGCAATCGTGGCTTGTATATTCCATGGCCCCAGTATGCACCTGGTACGCTGCCGTTTCTGGTTGCGCTGGCGTTAAGCATTATCGCCAGCCTGGCGCTGTTTCGCTTTAATCGTAAACATCAGCTGAAAACCGGTCAGCTGCGTCGTACCTGGCCCGCTGCAGCCGGGCTCATTGTGCTGCTGCCGCTGATTGCTCATACCCTGTTCGGCGCGGGCGTGCACTGGGATGTGCCTGAGCTACGCGGATTCAATTTCCGCGGTGGCTTTGTGATGATCCCAGAGCTGGCGGCGCTGACGGTGGCGCTCTCTATTTATACCTCTTCATTTATTGCTGAGGTGATCCGCGCCGGTATTCAGTCAGTACCACATGGCCAGAGTGAAGCAGCGCGCTCGCTGGGACTGCCGAATCCCGTGACGCTACGTCAGGTCATTATTCCTCAGGCGATGCGCGTCATTATTCCTCCGCTGACCAGTCAGTATTTAAACGTAGTCAAAAACTCGTCGCTGGCCGCCGCTATCGGCTACCCCGATATGGTGTCGCTTTTTGCCGGTACGGTGCTTAATCAGACCGGCCAGGCAATAGAAACCATTGCGATTACCATGGCGGTTTATCTCATCATCAGCCTGACCATTTCCCTGCTGATGAACCTCTATAACCGCAAAATTGCGCTGGTTGAGCGTTAAGAGAACGAAACACTATGTCTGTGACAACGCATGAAACGCCGCCGGTAAGCAGTAATCTGCTGCAGAAGAGCTGGAGCTGGGCGCGCAAAAATCTCTTTTCCGGCTGGCTGAATACCCTGCTTACGCTGGTCAGTTTGTGGCTCATCTGGAGTGTTATTCCACCGGCACTGAACTGGCTGATATTTCAGGCAAACTGGCTGGGTGAAACCCGTGCTGACTGCACTAAAGCGGGGGCCTGCTGGGTGTTTATCCATGCGCGCTTTGGTCAGTTTATGTATGGACTTTATCCGCACGAACTGCGCTGGCGAATCAACCTGGCTCTGGTTATCGGTTTACTGTCAGTCATTCCGCTCTTTATCCGCGCCATGCCGCGCCGTGGCCGCTATCTGGCCTGCTGGGCGGTGCTCTATCCGATCGCGGTGTGGCTACTGCTTTATGGCGGCTATTTTGGTCTGGAGCGGGTGGAAACCCGTCAGTGGGGCGGCCTGACGCTGACGCTGATTATCGCATCCGTTGGTATCGCCGGCGCATTACCGCTGGGTATTCTGCTGGCACTGGGCCGGCGCTCAAACCTGCCGGTGGTGCGTACGCTATCCGTTATTTTTATTGAGTTCTGGCGTGGCGTACCGCTGATCACCGTGCTGTTTATGTCCTCTGTCATGCTGCCGCTGTTTATGGCGGAAGGCACGACTATCGACAAACTGGTTCGGGCGCTGGTTGGCGTGATTCTGTTTCAGTCCGCCTATGTGGCGGAAGTGGTGCGCGGCGGTCTGCAGGCACTGCCAAAAGGCCAGTATGAAGCGGCTGAATCGCTGGCACTGGGATACTGGCGGACGCAGGCGCTGGTGATCCTGCCGCAGGCACTTAAGCTCACGATCCCCGGACTGGTGAATACCATTATCGCACTCTTCAAAGATACCAGTCTGGTGATCATTATCGGCCTGTTTGATCTGTTCAGCAGCGTGCAGCAGGCCACGGTCGATCCTGCATGGCTGGGCATGTCCACAGAAGGCTATGTCTTTGCTGCACTGGTCTACTGGATTTTCTGTTTTAGCATGTCGCGCTATAGCCAGTATCTGGAGAAGCGTTTTCACACCGGGCGTAAAGCGCACTGAGGTTTACTATGACATCCACAATAACGACGGCGGCTAACGCTATGATGATTACGCTCGAAAACGTGAACAAGTGGTACGGACAGTTTCACGTGCTTAAGGATATTAATCTGCAGGTTAAACCGCGTGAGCGCATTGTACTCTGCGGCCCGTCAGGCTCAGGAAAATCGACCACTATTCGCTGTATCAACCATCTGGAAGAGCATCAGCAGGGACGTATCGTCGTGGACGGTATTCATCTTAACGATGACGTGCGTAACATCGAACGGGTACGCACCGAAGTCGGCATGGTGTTTCAGCACTTTAATCTGTTCCCGCATCTTACCGTTCTGCAGAACTGCACGCTGGCCCCTGTCTGGGTGAGAAAGATGCCGAAGAAGGAGGCGGAAGCGCTGGCGATGCACTACCTTGAGCGGGTGCGCATCGCCGAACATGCACATAAGTTTCCGGGACAGCTCTCTGGTGGTCAGCAGCAACGTGTGGCGATAGCCCGTTCGCTCTGTATGAAACCCAAAATTATGCTGTTTGACGAGCCGACTTCAGCCCTTGATCCTGAGATGGTAAAAGAGGTGCTGGATACCATGATTGGCCTGGCAGAAGATGGCATGACCATGCTGTGTGTGACGCATGAAATGGGATTTGCACGTACGGTGGCTGACCGGGTGATCTTTATGGATCGGGGAGAGATCGTAGAGATGGCGCCGCCAGAGGAGTTCTTCGCTAATCCACGCTCAGAGCGTACCCGCGCGTTTCTGTCGCAGGTTATTCACTGATCTCAGCGCCCTTAGCTCTGCCCCTGCCATGCAGCAGGGGCTTTTTTATGGCTGCGCGTTTTTATCCTGCCAGGCAAAAACAAAAAAGCCCTGAACTTTCGTTCAGGGCTTCTGTGTTTGGTGCCTGGCAGTTCCCTACTCTCGCATGGGGAGGCCCCACACTACCATCGGCGCTACGGCGTTTCACTTCTGAGTTCGGCATGGGGTCAGGTGGGACCACCGCGCTAGTGCCGCCAGGCAAATTCTTTTACCCGAACTCATGCTTTTTTTAAAACTGGTGCTGATACCCAGAGTCGAACTGGGGACCTCACCCTTACCAAGGGTGCGCTCTACCAACTGAGCCATATCAGCACGCTTTAATTGGATGCCTGGCAGT
>NZ_DJJN01000011.1:0-89635 GCF_002434165.1 Pantoea sp. UBA6567
GGCGGGTATTTTAATCGGGGAAAAGCACTGCCGGTGCGAATGACGGTGTGCTGGGACTCGGTTATCGATAAAAGGTCATACGAGACGGAGATCCGGTTTGGACAGGAGACGTGGCAGCAGATGACTACAGCATTTCCTGATGCCTACCATCCCGGTAAACCTTACTACCGGAACCGAATGGCTGTTGGTCTGGCTCCCGGCGGTACAGTAAGGGTCTGGCTTGAGGATAACGGGAACCCATCTGTACTCCAGCAACCTGCCCGGCAGCTCACCCTGACAGGGAATGACATGCTGATATGCAAAGGGGTAACGAAGCATCCTAACGGGTATGTTTATTACGGAAAGACACCTGATTTTATCAAGGGAAAAACCTATCCGTATGGCGACTGGTAGGGTGCAAAGAGCTGCGTAATCTAAAGGCTTCTTTTGCGATGCTTTTGGCGGTCAGGCGGCGTTAATCCGATCGTGCAGCCATTTGGTGCACCTGATAGCGATAATGTCCGGCGTTTACGGAGGAGCGTGAAGGGCGGCGGTTCGTGCCAGTGGCGGCTGAACTCACTGAGGGTGAGCTTCAGAATTGCGGACGATGTTCCCCTGGTGAAGGGAAAAAAGGTTAGCGATACCAGTTATATCTTCGACTCAGGGATTATGGACTCAGCGATGAGTACGGAATCGGGCGGCCGAAAGTATTTAGCGGAAAGCTGATTAAACCAAAAACAAATTTTTTCCCTCACTCTTCCAGCCACATGGACAATATGGCTGGGTTAAAGTTATTCGGCGAAGAGACGGGAACAGAAAAGTGGCGCAGGCGTTTTAGGCTAAGTGGTACACGATACATAACTCTTCAATCGATTGTTCATCAGGTGAAAGTTGTTGTATTAAACCCATCAGATTATCCAGGAAATCTGATAGCAACTTATCCGGATAGCAGTTGTGAAGATATACTGAATATTTCCCCGGACTATGAAAAACTGCTGTCAATGAAACAGGCGATATTTTTACCGAAAAAAGGATCTCTCTGAGATCCTTGTTTGTTGCATAGCTTTTTGTGGCTGCATTGCTAAAACCCCTTAACGCGAGTTTCCGCTTACTCTCCAATCATGCGCAGTTCGCTCAGCGGCACTGTTCACGCAGTTTCCACAGCAGCCACGCATCCAGTTCCCGATCGGCCATGGGCCTGGCATAGAAGTATCCCTGCGCCTGATCGCAGCCATACTCCGTCAGGGTATCGACGGTTTCCGCATTCTCGACCCCTTCTGCCAGTACCACATAGTCCAGCTCTTTCAACATGCTGATAATGCTGCGGGCGATGATACGCGATGCCATATCTGAAGAGAGATCGCTGATCAGAGAGCGATCGAGCTTGATGACATCCAGCGGCATACGCCGCAGATAGCTGATGTTGCTGTAGCCGGTGCCAAAATCATCCAGCGAAATGCCAAAGCCGCGCTGTTTCAGCCGCATCAGCCCGGCCATTGCCATCGGGCTTTCGATAATGCGTTCGGTTTCCAGACACTCAATACCCAGCAGAGAAGTCGGCAGGCGGTGGCGCTGCATCTGCTCCTCCAGCACGGCGGCAAACTCCTCACGCGCAAAATCGTTGAGGCTGACATTGACCGTAACGGGCAGCTGCGTACAGTAATTGCGCAGTCGCGCCATTCGCGCAATTGTCTGGTCAATGACCCACGTGGTCATCGCCTGCAGCAGCTCGGTCTGCTCCGCCAGCGGGACAAATGCCACCGGAGAGAGCTCGCCATGAACCGGATGACGCCAGCGGATCAGCGCCTCCAGACCAATCGGCGCGCCGGTTTGCAGACATATTTTTGGCTGATAAACCAGATAAAGCCCGCCTTCGCTGCGCAGCGCGGCGGCGAACTCATGCATCAGGGTATAGTCGCGGCTGTGCTGCACCTCTGCTGACGCGCTGTATGCCACGGAAGGCAGGTTACGCCCGATAGCTTCATGCAGCGCGCTGACCGCTCGGCGCAGAATTTCACTGCCGCTAAAGCAGCCAGCGGTAAAATCTGCCTGACCGGTATGGGTGGTCAGCGCGACGGAAAGCCCTTCGCCTAAATCAGCGCTTATTCCTTCCATCCGCCCGGCAATCCACTCCGCGCTCAGGCGGCTGCTGGTGCGGGTGAGCAGCGCGAACCGTCCGGTTGCGACCGTATAAAGCAGTTCGCCCAGCGACGGGCGCAGGCGCAGCGGCAGCAGCGTGGCGACATCTTTCAGCAGGCTTTCCACCGGGCCGACGCCCATTGAACGCGCCAGCTCCCAGGCGCGCGGCATATCGACACACTCAATCAGCACCAGACGCCGGGGCGTAATATCGCCAGACGTGGCAAGATGCTGCAGATCGCGGATCAGCCGCTGCCGGTTTGGCAGGCCGGTAACCGGGTCGGTGAAGCCGGCTGCGTGCCACGCCTCCAGGAAGGAGATCACCAGATTTGCCAGCAGCCGGAGCGTCTCCAGCTGCTCCGTACCGAAGGGGTGCGGCTCAACGTCGGTAACGCAGAGGGTACCAAAGACAATACCTTCACGATTTTTCAGCGGCACGCCGGCGTAGAAGCGGATCCAGGGGGAGCCGGTGACAAAGCGATGCGTGACAAAACGGGCGTCAAGCCAGGTGTCCGGGATGACCATCGGGCTGTCATCATCAACCACATAGCGGCAGAGCGACTCTTCGCGCGTGGTCTGCTTCAGCGTAAAATTGCGCGCCGCCCGGATATATTGATCGCGCTCATCCAGTACTGAAACAAAACATCCCGGGATCCCCAGCACCTGACTGGCCAGCCGGGCAAATTTACCCAGTACATCGTCACGACACTCATCCGGTTCGCGCAGCGCCTGTAATGCACGACGGCGTAGGCTCTCATCATCAGCAGAATCGATTAGCACAGAGCCTCCGCGCTGCCGGGCAGCAGCTGCTGAAAGGCATCCGGACTCAGCGGTTCGCCCAGCGCATGCCCCTGAATCGTATCGCATTCTGCCTGGTTAACCAGCATACGCTGCGCGCTGTTTTCCACCCCTTCAGCCAGCACCCTGAGCTGCAGGCTTTTTCCCAGCGTCGCCAGCGCGCTGAACATCATGCGGATGCGGCCACTCTCTGTCAGCTGCGCTGTCAGTGACTTATCCAGCTTCAGGCCGGTGACAAATTCATGCTGCAGCAAACTGATGGCACCCAGCGCGCGGCCATAGTGATCGATAATAAAACTGGCGCCGGTTTGTCTGATAGCGTTCAGGCGCGCCGGCACTTCCTGTACCAGCGCTGTCAGCATCGACTCATCCACTTCCAGATCAACAAAACTGGCATCGCTGCCGGTGAGTTCCCGCAGCAGTTTGTCCAGCCGGATATCATCCAGCTGGCGGGGAAACAGGTTAATGCTGACGCGCAGCGCCGGATGCCGCTTTTGCCACAGCATGACCTGCTGCAGCGCGCTGCGCAGCACCCATTCACCCAGCGTTATTGAGAGCGAGCTTTTCATCAGCATGCCGATAAATGCCTCAGGCAGCAGGAGGCCGCGCGTCGGATGCTGCCAGCGCAGCAGCGCTTCGCAGCCGGTAAGCGCATGGCTTGTTGCATCAAACTGTGGCTGATAATAGAGCACAAACTGGTGCTGCCGCACTGCGACCTCCAGCTCGCGCTCAAAGCGACGTCGCTGCTGCTCCGCCTCAAGAAACGCGGGGACGAACTCTACGCTGCAGCCTTTACCGGCTGCTTTCGCCTGGTAGAGTGCCAGATCGGCAGCAGACATCATCGCCGACGCATCGCGACCATGCTGCGGCCAGGAAGCGATACCCAGGCTGGCACCTACCACCACCGGCGTCTCCTGGTAGCTAAAGGGACTCTGCACCGCCTCTATCAGCTGTAGTGCGGTATGCTGCGCGGCCTGGCTATCTCCGGGCAGCAGAATCACGAACTCATCCCCGCCAAGCCGGGCAGCCATGATTGCCTGAGCGCAGACCGTGCGGATTTGTCCGGCGACGTGGCACAGCAGCGCATCGCCCGCCGCATGCCCCAGCATATCGTTGACCTCTTTGAAACCATCGAGGTCGACCATCAGCAGCGTGAACGGAACGTCCGCCCGCGTCAGCTGCTCCAGCTGATCCATAAATGCACTGCGGCTGGCCAGCCGCGTGAGCATATCGAGTGACGCAAGTTCACACAGCCGCGCTTCACTTTCATGACGATCGGTAACATCGCGGATGATCATGCCGACCAGGCGCTCGCGATCTTCCTGCCAGCCGGAGAACGAGACCTCTGCCGGAAACGCCTGCCCGCTGCGCCGCATGGCCCAGATTTGCACCCGGCGCGGCTGTGAGATAACTGACCGATCGGCCATCATGCGCGCCAGCTCCTGACGGTAGGCGGTCTGTGAGCGTTCTGAAACCAGATTCGCGACATATTCACCCAGCATCTCCTGCGCACTATAGCCAAACAGCCGGGTCGCGGCGGGGTTCCAGAATATGACCCCCTGCCGGATATCGGTGCAAATGATGGCATCAGAGGAGGTTGAAGAGATCGCCTCAAGCCGCTGCTGACTGCTGTGCCGCAGCAGTTCCAGACGATGCACTTCCAGCTGGTCCATAACCAGCGAGGCGATAGCGGCCAGATGCCGGCGATCGGTTGCGTTCAGCGCGGCGCGCGGCTGCGTATCGATCAGGCAGACGGTGCCAATGCGGTGGCCACCCGGAGTAGTAAGTGGAATACCGGCATAGAAGCGAATATGGGGATATCCCAGCACCAGCGGATTCTGGCTGAAACGGGCGTCCAGGCGGGTGTCCGGCACGCAGAGTACATCGTCCTGTTCAAGGGTAAAATGACAAAACGCGACGCTGCGCGAGGTTTCGCAGATTGAGAGTCCGTGACGCGATTTAAAAAACTGCCGCTCACTGTCAATCAGCGAAATAAACGCCACGGGTACGCGAAAGAGCCGCGCTGCCAGCATGGTAAGGCGGTCCAGCGCGTCAGAAGGTGGCGTATTCATCAGCTGATACTGTGCCAGCGCCTCAAGGCGCGCCGCTTCGGCGCCAGGTGTGGGTTGCAATGTCAGTCCCCTGTTGTGAATGCTGTGGCCGGCTTGACACAGCAGAGTGGGGACACGTTCAGTCAGACAGATAGCCTGTCGCCGGAAGAAAGGTCCTGCATACCTGCCCGAGCGAATTAACTCAGACAGGCGTTTTTTTTGTCAGAACGCTGCCGATAGCAGCAAACAGGAGATGTATAGCGTCATATGCCTGTTGCTACATTATCGGCATGACAGACCAGAACTTCAGGCGGGATCGGTTTTCAACCGTAAGTAACTATTTCTTAGCGCGGGCAGCTGAGATCGCCCTCTTCGCAGTTAAGCAGCGACTGCAACTCTTTGGTTCGCTGCTCCGTTTTGTTCTGCAGGCATTGCGATATCAGCATAGGATGAATCGAGCCGCCGCGCGTGGAGGAGGTCATAAAATCGCAGTCGGCATCGCGATAAGCTATCCAGCGCCGCTGCGCAGTCTGAAGCAGCGTTTTCTGATCGCCGCTCATCCGCTTCAGCACCTGACGATAGCTGCTGTTCAGCGCTTTATCAGCGACACTGTACGCATCTGCCGCACACGCATTCATTTCCATCTGTGTTTCAGCCTTGTCGCAGTCTGCTGCCATTGTGCCAGCGGCAGGCAGCATTAATAGCGCACCAAGTATGAACTTTTTCATCACGTCTTCTCCATTTTATATTGTGCTGATAGTGGCTCTGCCAGTGTAGTCAGTCATCGCGCTAAAAATCTTACCGTGAAAAGTGGTTATCCATAAAATTAACCATTGCGGCATCATGTGCATCGATGTGACGAATATAGCGCATAACCGTTTCCGGCTTTTTCCACGTTCCTTCCTGCATGATCTGCGCAGTACTGTACTTTTTCGCCGCCATATCGATAGCGGCCCCTACGCGGGTACTGTGGCCACTCCAGCCGCGATAGCGATTTTTATTAGGGGCTGCGTCTTTGCCCGGCCCTGCCTGCTGCCAGGCGCGAACAAAGATATCTTCCAGCGCGCGCGTTGACAGCGGTTTTACGCTCGCGACTGCGGCGCGGTTAGTACGATGAACCGGGCCAAAAAGATAAGCATCAGGCTCATTAATCAGGCCGGAAAGTTGCAGCCACGTCGTAAGCCGCTCTGAAGAGAGATCCCCCAGCGCTTTAATCAGGCCGCCGGTCATCACAATAGTTTTAGTCCAGCCCACATCAAGGATAATGCGTCCGTCAGCCGCGCGCGTGATATCTCTGACGCGTAACCGGCCCACTTCACTGATACGCAGCAGCGTGGCGTAAGCAACGTGCAGAAAAGCGAGATCGCGCACCTGCTGAAGACGCTCTGACGCTGACCAGAGTCTATCCAGCGTCAGCAAATCTGTTATGCGAAACGGTACCGCCTGACCCGCGCGTTCCCCCTGAATCACCGCCGTGCGGTTGATTTTTTTGATAGCGCGAAACACCTGCGGGGCGCTGTTAGGCGGCATCAGACCGGCGTTACGGTGTAACATAGAGATTAGCGCGGCGTGCGTTGCAATAGTTGAAGAGGCTCTGCCGCTGCTCTGCAGCCAGAGCAGATAATCCCGCAGGCAGGCAGGAGACATGGGTAAAAATGAGCGGCCATGCTCAGTAGCCCAGCGGCTGCAGCTACGCATCACGCTCAGCAGCTGACGCCACGTGTTGTCAGAAAAAGCATCTTTATCACTGACAAACTCTTTCAGCCGCTGCGTTATCTCTTCATCGGCGGCAGCGATAAGACCTGCAACCGGAATTATTTCACTCATATACACTCTTTCTGCTCAGATTAACGGCAGCGCTACGCGATTTCTGCAGAGGATTACCCCGCAAGTATTTGCAGAATCGACGTAGCGACGCCTGAATTTTGAACGATTGGGCCGGCTCGCTGAGCCCGATCGGCTGCATTCTCTGACACTTATCTTAACGTGAATAGCGCCATGAAAGTAACCTCATATAATGGGTATTATATGAATTTATAAAAACATCTCTGTTGCGCCGATATGCAGATTTAATTTGTCCGGGATCATGCATCAGGAAACCCAATCAAAAAGCGTGACGGTTATACGCTATATTTATCCTGTCGATGTTAACGCTAAGCTGTAATGTTCCCTGGCGATTTTCTGGGGAATTTCTCATGATCAAAGAGACAGTTACTGTTTTTACTAAGGTTATTTTAGATATTCGAAGAGCCCTCTCTTCGCACCAGTTGAACTGACAATGTCCGCTTCTGGCACAAAGCGGATTGTGATCAGCGTTCTTACAGCTATTTTTCTGACGTCCATCGTGACTTGCCCTAAGCATGTTGTAGTGCAATAATTGTAATGACATTTGTAATTACAAGAGGTGTAAGACATGGGTAGCATAAACCTGCGTATTGACGATGAACTTAAAGCGCGTTCTTACGCCGCGCTTGAAAAAATGGGTATTACTCCCTCTGAAGCGCTTCGCCTCATGCTTGAATATATCGCTGAAAATGAACGTTTGCCGTTCAAACAGACACTCCTTAGTGATGAAGACGCTGAACTCGTGGAGATAGTGAAAGAGCGTCTTCGCAATCCTAAGCCAGTAAGCGTGACGCTGGATGAGCTCTGATAGCGTATTTACTGGATTTTGACGAGCGGGCACTAAAGGAATGGCGAAAGCTGGGCTCGACGGTACGTGAACAGTTGAAAAAGAAGTTGGCTGAAGTACTTGAGTCACCCCGATTGAAGCGAACAAGCTCCGTGGTATGCCTGACTGTTACAAGATTAAGCTCCGGTCTTCAGGCTATCGCCTTGTATACCAGGTTATAGACGAGAAAGTTGTTGTCTTCGTGATTTCTGTTGGGAAAAGAGAACGCTCGGAAGTATATAGCGAGGCGGTCAAACGCATTCTCTGAATCAAAGCATGAAATCTCTGTTTCGCACCGAAGGTGACACTTCTGTTTTGCGTTGACAATTATCCTGTCGACGTGCTTCAGGGCGTAGTGAAAAAACAATCACCGATGCGATAAGAAGGAGTCTGTTATGGCTGAACCGGCATTTAATGGCAGTGAGTTACTTGAGTCTTTTGCCAATTCCCTGATGCATTCAGGCTATTTAACCCCTGAACTGAAGGCAAAGTTAATGCAGGAACGGGTGATCTATTTGCCTGTGCCCGACAACGATCGCATGCTGTTTGAAGTCAGGATAGATAGCCGCGACAGGCTTCACGTCTGTACCGTGCCTGTGAAAGTGAAACCGGAAGCGGCGGATAAATGCAGAATCAGGGCTTTTCTGAACCGCTCCAGAGCGGATACAACTCGTCCGGCAGGCTATAAATTTCCAAAATAATGCCATACGATATGAGCATATAAAATCTCTGACAAAGATTTTTATGCTCATGCTTTACATTATAATTAATTTATAAATAATATGTTTTCATCGGCAGGCATAGCTATCACCAGCCCTGATATTTAAAATAAATATATTTAATAAGTGAAACCGCGCATATATTATGTGATGTGTTATTAAAGAAAGCGTAAAGATATAAAATTGCTTTGAACTCATTTCATGACAAATAATAACAAGTAACATTCAGATGAAGTTAAATTTATGTCATTGATTTTAGGTGCTTTATGGAATCCAGTTATTTAAACATCGACGATCTGTCTTTTTCCTTAGCCGCCACCAAATACTCCTGCAATCATTTAACGCCGCTAATTTATAGCCTTTTCTGCGGAAATAGCACCTGTCATTGCGTGCCTGACGCTGCCCCATAAGCAACAGCATATGATATGCACGACAGCAATGCTGTTAGCCATTTAATAAAAAACAATGACTGCTATCATGCCATAATTTCAGGCCGGTTATCTTTATTTACTCCTGAATCAAATCAGGGCAATTAAGGGCGCGCAGCTTGTAAGAAAAAAATTAAAATATCCTGCATGGTGTATCTTGCATTAATTAAGCTAAGCCTCAGCGCTAATTTATCTCCTGTTTACCTGAGCACTTTATTTTCCTTCATCTATACTCACTGCGTTAGATAAACCAGCTGCTGGCTCCCGATCCGGCAGCGGCGCTATCTTTTTTTGCAGGCTATTGTGCTCAGCGTTGCGCACGGCCTGTGGGTTTACATGACGTCTTTCAACAGGGGGATCTCCTGCTATGTTGCATTCTCAATCTTCACGGCTGGGCAGCATATTGCTGCTCATCGCAGCCGTTATTGGCTTTGGCGTAGCGCTCTGGGCCTGGCTCACGCCGCTGACCGGCGTAACCGGCACCATCGGTGCACTCGGTGTGGCTATTGCCAGCGTGGTACTGGCGCTGCTGACTCTGCTGTTGCGCGGCAGCACCGGCGGCGCGCGCGTTTTCTGGATCGTTGTGACGCTGGCGGTGCTGTTTGGTATCGGCTTCTCCGCTGCGCTGCTGCACCAGTACATCATTACTGCAGCCATGGTGGTCGGCCTGATTGGGCTTATCGCGCTGAGTAAACAAACAGGGCGCCATGCCCAACGCGTCAGAGTCTGAGGAGTCACCTGTGCAAAACACTAACTATTCGCCGCTGATGAAAGTCAGTATGACGGCACTTGCGCTGCTGGTGAGTTCATTTTCACTGCACGCAGAAGATAAAGCCACCGAAGCGTCGATGGGCGCGCGTCAAAAACTGGATGTGGATGCTGCCGATCAGCAGGATGCGGGAACCACAAAAACCACCGATGATGCATCCACCGGCAAGCTTGATGGACAGAAAGTGGAATCCGCTGCTAACCCGGCTACACCACTGGTGCCGGCAGGCGCAACCTGGGACAGCTTTCACGGTCAGCTGAACGCACAGAAATATAGCCCGCTGAAGCAGATCACGACGGAAAACGTCAGCAAACTGAAGAAGATCTGGGAGTTTCATACCGGTGATGTCTCAGACGGAAAAGGGGATACGCCTGCCACGGTCTGGTCCGCTACGCCAATTTTTGCCAATGAGACTATTTACGTCGGCACGCCGTTCGATCGGTTAATTGCGCTCGATCCGGGTACCGGTAAAGAGAAGTGGCATTACGATACCAAATCACCGCGTAAAGCACTGACGCAACCGGTCCTGAAAAACCGCGGCGTGTCATACTGGCAGTCTAAAAATCCGGTAGCAGGCGAAGCGTGTCAGAAGATTGTCTATATGGGCACCGTTGACGCTAAGCTCTGGGCGCTGGATGCCGACTCCGGCAAACCGTGCGAAAACTTTGCCAATAAAGGCGTGTTAGACATCGATCAGTGGAATACCGTTAACGCGAAGTATCCGCTCTCTATTCTGCAGCCGCCTACGGTTGTGGGCGATCATTTAATGATTGGCTGGGCAGGTAAAGACTGGGCATATGCAGAAGCCCCTCCAGGCACGGTCTTTACCGTAAACGCCCAGACCGGCAAGCTGGAATGGACCTTTGAAGCGATTCCGGAAAACGTTCGCGCCCGCACCGGTACCGCCAACGTCTGGACTCACATGTCAGCAGATGAGGCCAACGGTCTGGTCTATCTGCCTGTTTCTTCGCCATCACCTAATTACTGGGGCGGCAACCGTACGGAGTCTATTCCGCTGGGGACCTCAACGACCGCGCTGGATATCAAAACCGGTAAAGTTGTCTGGTCGCGCCAGTGGGTGCATCACGATGTGTGGGATTACGATATCAACTCTGCGCCGACGCTGATGGACATTACCGTAAATGGTAAGCAGATCCCGGCGCTGGTTCAGGCCACCAAGCAGGGCTTCCTGTTTGTGGTAAATCGCCTGACCGGTGAAGATGTCTGGCCAATTGAAGAGCGCCCGGTGCCGCAGGGCGATGGTTCAGTACAGGGTGAAAAACTGGCCCCTACGCAGCCTTTCCCGACCAAACCCGCTCCGCTGCTGGATCAGTCGAAAAAGCCGGCTATCTGGAAGCTGGCTGACATCGTAGGAGCAGGTCAGTGTTCCCGCCTGTGGGACAAGCTGAGCTACGATGGCATGTATTCGCCGCCTACAACCAAAGGCGAAGGTGTGCTGACCTATCCTGACAGCGCTGGCGGCGTACAGTGGGGTGGCGTGGCGTTCGATCCGCAGAAGCAGATCGCTATCGTCAACACCTCGCACATTGTGCAGTATATCAAGCTCTACAGCCGTGAAGATTATGAGAAAGCGGATAATGGCTCGGGCAATGAAAGCGGTTTTGCACCTCAGGAAGGTGCCCCGTATGGTCTGCGTCTGATGGTCGCAAACAACTGGCTGGGCATGCCGTGCTGGCAGCCGCCGTTTGGCGAAATCGTGGCGATCGATATGCATACCGGTGACGTGAAGTGGCGTCGTCCGGTCGGTGCTTCGCAGCAGTACGGCTTCTTTATGCCGGAAAGCTGGGGCTCACCGACGATTGGTGGTCCGGCAGTCACCGCAGGCGGCGTGATCTTTATCGGTGCCTCAATGGATGCCAAAGTCCGCGCCTACTCCGTGGACACAGGTGAAGAGCTGTGGGCCGATCAGGTAGAAGCACCTGCCGTTGCTAACCCGTCTGTCTATGAGTATAAAGGGCGTCAGTATGTCGCCTTTGTGGCGGGTGGTAATACGATTCTGAAAGATCAGGTCGGCGATCAGGTTGTGGTTTACGCCCTTCCGGAAGAGTGATCCTGCATATGCAGCGGTAAACAGAGCGGGGCCTGTGAGTGCCCCGCTTTTTTATTACGCTAATTCTGGCCTGCCTGACGCATCGGCATACGGTCAATCAGTAAGAGCAGGGCCTCCGCGCTTACCGGCCGGGTCTCGCGCAGTTTCATGCCACCATCTTTACCCACCAGCACAATTTCAAATCCGGCAGGATTAAGCTGCGCACGCAGCGCGCCGCTATCCGCCGGGCAGACATCGCTCAGCACCACGATATCACGCTCCCTGAGCGCATCCTGCTGCTGTTGCAACAGCGCCATTTGCCGTATGAAATCCGCATCGCGGTCAGAAGGGGCGAAGATCACAAGCAGCCGCTTATGCCAGCGATAGTGCTCCAGCGAATTCTGCGCTGGCTGCAGCGTCTGAAACAGCGGTTCTGGCTGGCGGGCAGCCTGCGCCGCACCGTTCAGCGCCAGGGTAAACAGCACAGCGTAGAGGGTGGAGCGTAATCGCGATGCAGAAGACATAAGCCAGGCCCCTTTTTGGCAGTAACAGGTTAAGTCTGGACAGAGCATTAACCACTTGCCAGAACCTGACGGTTCTTTACCTGGCTCAGCGCTGTCAGACCGGCCCGCACGCCCGATCGCGGCCGCTGCGTTTCGCCTGGTAAAGCGCCTGGTCCGCTTCGCGTCTGAGCTGTTCCGCTTCTGACGCTTCCCCGGCAGAGACCAGTGAATAGTAGCCTGCGCTCACGGTTACCACGCCTGCGGCGACCAGGCTGCTCTCATGGGCAATCCCCAGCTCTTTTACGGCCTTAACCGCCTGTCCGGCGACAATTTGCGCTTCTGAAAAATCGGTGTTCGGCAAAATGATGGCGAACTCTTCGCCACCGTAGCGCGCCACAACGTCCCCATGATAATGCACGCAGCTCTTGAGGGCCTGCGCCACATCCTGCAGGCATTCATCGCCGGCAACGTGGCCGTAAGTATCGTTATAATGCTTGAAACAGTCGACATCGATCATGATCAGCGCCACCGGATCGCCGCTTTTATGTGATTTCAGCAGCGCCTGGTCGAGCAGGGCGTCAAACTGTCGCCGGTTGGCCAGCCCGGTCAGACCATCCACCAGCGCCAGCGACTGCAGCGTATGATTAATGCTGGTAAGCTCATCCCGCACAAAAGTCAGCTCAATCTGATTTCTGACGTTAGTCCCCACCTGGCGAAGCACCAGAAGCCCCATACCGGCAATGGCAAACAGAAGCGTCAGGTTGAGCAGCAGATTAATCAGGTTACCGGTAAGCCACGCTTTACGGATGGCGGCAAGGTCATACCCCGCGGTAACAATCAGCGGATAGCGCTCCAGACGCGCATAGCCGTAAACGCGCACGATGCCATCAAGAGAGGATCGCCAGGTCGCATTGCCGCTGGACGCAGATTTGAGTTCAGTTTTAAACAGCGGGCTGGCGGAGAGCATTCTGCCAATATAGGCATCCGGGAAAGGACGAATATAGAGGGCCGATGCGTCAGCAAGAATGAGGCCCAGCGTATCTTTATCGCCCAGCGCATAGTAGCTGTAATACTGGCGGAAATAGTCCACGCGCACCGTGGCGAGCGCCACACCGGCAAAGTTCCCCTGACTGTCGTTCAGGCGTACTGAAACCGGGATAACCAGATCGCCGGTAGAGCGGCTGCGTATGACGCGGCTGATAAGCAGATTGGTGTCATTGTGATTGCGGTGCCATAAAAAGTAGGCGCGATCGGCATTGCTGGCATTGGTCGGCACAAAGTTACCGGATGAGGCGATCCAGTGTCCGTCAGTATCATAGACAAACAGGCCATGCAGCTGCGGCAGTTTACTCTGCTGCTCTTTGAGCTGGTGCAAAAACGCCGGCGTCGCCGCGTACTCATTGCCGCGCTGACGCAACTGCCTGACCGCATCGGCTAAGGTGATCTCAACCTGCAGAAACGAATCTTCAGCATGTTTGGCCAGCGATACAGAGAGATTGCGCGCATCATCTTTCTTCTCACTCATGATCTGCTGCCAGGAGTTCCACAGCGACCAGGCGTTGATTGCCACCACAAACAGGCTAATCAATACCAGAAACAGCATCATGCTTTTTCCGAGCGAGGTTTTTAGCAGTGAAGAGCCTGAAGCGTTGAGTGAGTTTTTTCGCATAGAGTCGGGTTCTGAGCAGGCGGCAGAAATCAGGCAGGCATCATACATCAGCCACAATCTGTTCAGAAGTGGTTATCAATCTGGCGGGTAACTTGCTGTTCGCTTTTTCCTGTTTTCAGGCTGATTCAGGCCGGCTGATAAACGCCGGACTGTTCAGCAAATGGCCTGATTCCCGTGCGTTAAGACTTCTTGCCTCCCTTACCCAGATTCTGTTCAACCAGCCACTCAATCACCTGACTGCGATTAAGATTATGGCGGTTAGCGTAAAGCTGAATTTTACGTAATACCGACAGGCGCAGGGAGAGAGAAACCGACTTTTTGGCCTCTTTGTCGAGGATCACTGACGCAGAGAGATTCTGTCCTGCACCCGCGCTGTCATGTAACGCGAGACTTTCACGCATCATTTTAACGATTTTAGGCGTCAGCGATCCGGCGCCGGTCATCTGATAGTTACCGGCGGATTTATTAAACCTGATCTCTGCCTGATAGCTGGTGCGGATTTCACGTAAATCGCGCACAAACGTCGGCTCAGAGCACGCCATTTGCTGCAGTAAAAGCGCCTTTTCTACGGGTTTACCCGTGCTCAGCAAGGCGACCAGCTGATACTGTCTGTACTGTTTTGCGCTCAGAGGCATAGCACACCGTTAAAAGAGTAAAGATAGCGATCACTGACGCTGGGCGTAAACCGCGCCGGTATACGCGCTGACAATACCGCAGTGTGCAGACCGCTCCAGCATAGCAGCAGCCCAGTTGCGATGCGTGGCAGGTTCGCACATTGCGCCCTGCGATTTAAATACTGCCTGTTCTGAATTCATGATGCGCAGCGCATCTTCGTAGTCGCTCTGCTCCGCCATCAGACCGCGCTGAATGATCTCCAGCTGCGCCGGATGGATAGCCGTTTTCCCGACCAGCCCGTGCGCCACATCCAGCGCCAGCTCACGCTCCAGCAGCGCCACATCTTCGATGCGTTCACACACCGGGGCCGTTAGCGCAAACCCGCGCGACGCAAAGGTCGCCACCAGCATTTTCACTACGTAACCCAGCGGCCCCTCATAGAGCGTAAGGTGGCGCGAGCGCCGCAGTCCCAGTACCGACATCAGGTCGTTACCGCCAATGCGCAGTGCCAGGATACGCTCGCGGCACGGGTGCTGTTCCAGCAGGCTTGCCAGCTGTTGCATCGCGGTACTGTCAAAAACATCGCGCGTTTCCAGCGTCGGCATCAGCAGCAGCGACGTTGGTGCCAGCAGACGCCACCAGGAGAGTACGTTAGCCTGATTAAACTTCGGTAAAACAAACCCGTCGATACCAGACAATTCGCTATCGTGCAGCAACCCTGCAGCCATGGCTTCATCGCGCGGCCGGATAAACACCAGCGGCGGAGTATGCGTGGGGGTTTGCTGCTGAAGCTGGCGCAGTAAAGTTTGCAGATTATCCCGCGCCAGAGTCACATCCCGCTCGCTGACGGCATCCTCAAGGCAGATCACCAGCGAACGCAGATGTGGAATTTTTCCATGCAGGATCACGTCGGCCAGATCGCTGCGGGTGGCAGGCATATAGAGCGTGGCACCCAGCATCCAGGGGGAGAGTGGCAGGCTCATATCACGACACCTTCCTGATAATGGTTACGGCACGATACTGCCCCAGCGTATCGCCCATCTCTTTTACCTGAATATCTTTTTGCGCGGCCAGATGCATCAGCAGGGCGACATCCGGATCGGTTTTACTGCGGACCAGGACGTGATCGGGCACGCGGCGCAGCACCGCGCGCGTGGCTTCGGCAATGCCGGGTTTGATACGGTTGCGGTTAAGAATATGATACTGCGCCGCCAGCTGGTTAATCACTGCCTGAGCAATCGCCTGCTGGTTGCGAAGGTGGGTGGCGTAAGGCACCGCTGCAGCAATCTGTGCCGTATCCAGCTGCTGCCGGAACCGGTCTACAGTGTCCACCATGCGCAAACTGCAGTCATACGCCAGCAGATGATCGCACAGCACGCAGCCGTGCAGGCCAGAGGCGCTCCACAGGGAACGTGACACCATGCCGGAAACCGGCGCGCCCATAATGCCAAACGGGATCAGCCAGTCGTCATCGGAGGCGGCAAGCCAGGCGCAGCCCGCCGGATCGGCCAGCACCGCCAGTCGCGGCAACGGCGGGTAGCCGGGCCGGTCGCGCAGGCTCTCAATCAGCTGGCCGGTGATGGCACCCTTACCGGTCCAGCCATCCACAAATACGATGCCCTCTGTGCCGTGCTTCGCCTCAATCAGGCTCAGCGCGGTTTCATCAATGCCGCGATCGCGGATAATACTGATACCGTAGTGATGCGATACCACGCCCATATCGCGCAGCGCGCGCTGCAGCATCACGCCAGGTGGCACGCCGGCCCGTACCAGGCTAACCAGAATCACAGGTTGCCCGGCAGCCTGAGCTATCAGCCCTTTAGCCAGCGTCACAACGTCACGCGCAAGCCGGGCGCTGCCCATCTCCAGCGCGCAGTTAAATATCTCCAGATGCGCCGCAGACGGCGCCGGCTCCTGGCTCAGCATCTCGGAATAGTGCTTCTGGCCGGACTGGATCAGGCGCTCTTTCTCATCGACCGGCGTCATCTCAAGCTGAACCGGATTCAGCAAAAACTGCACGTCCGAGGGCAGATAGGTGCCATGCAGCTGCTGTAATTCAGGGTTTTTCATGGGCGTCGGCCTTGTCAAAAATATGGCGGCGGATGGCGTCAGTAAACTGGCTGCGGGCGGGCATGCCAAACCAGTCACAGTGCTGCATAAAGCTGAAATCGCTGAGGCTATCGCCCAGCCCCATTACCGGGAATGGGCCACGCGTGTCGCGCAGCTGCTGCAACAGCCACGCCACCGCATGCCCCTTCTGAATGCAGTCAGGGATCCAGGCGATATTGTTGCCATTGGCATGGATATAAAAGCCCCGCGTATCGAGCTGCTGCTGCATCTGCGCATTGAACGCATAGAGTTCGGCAATCTGCGTGCTGTCGCGATGTTTCATCACAAAATAGACCGGGACACCATCATACTCGTAGTTCATGCGGCACCAGGCATTAAGGCCAGCGCGATCCAGCGCATCGCTCAGCTGCTGGCGATAGCTAACCAGCTGTGCCCGCATGGCTGACAGCTCGCTGATAATACGATCCTGCCAGGCGCGGTTAAGGCTGCCGTCAGGTGACGCGATAACCGCGCCGTGCGTCATGACTTTCCAGGATGTAAAAGGCAGCGCCACGCGCGCCGTCTCTTCCGTACCGCGCGCGGTCACCGGGATCAGCTCTGCGCTCTGCAGCAGCCAGGAGACCAGCATCGACTGCTCCTGTGACATAAAGCTGCGCGGCTGCAGCTCGCGATCGTAGGCGCCCACTTCAACCGGGGCCTGCAGGGTTTCGGTCAGCATTTTTCTTTTCGTCTGGAACAGCGTGTCATCCAGATCGCACAGCACAACCGGCTTATTCATAAGCGATCACCTCAATGCGGGGGGCCGTCTGCTGTAATCCTGCCAGCAGGGTGGGACAGACAGCCTCCGCGGGCGTTTCAACACAGATAATCACCCGATCAAACTGCTGATGCGCCACGTTATAGACAAAATTTGGCATGCCAAGACCGTAGTTATCGCTGAAAGCGAGTATGGAGCTAATCGCCAGACCTTCTGAGATCGGCGAGCGCGTCAGTGAACCAAAGCGCACGCAGGCACCCTGCTGCTCCAGACGCTCTGCCAGCAGAAAAGGTGGCCAGATAAATTCCCCCGATCCCAGCACCAGAATACGTTCGCCCGGCTCAGAGTGCATATCGTCTGCAAAGTGGCAGTGAGTCTCCGCCATCCCCAGCCGTCCCCAGTCCTGACGGGCGGAGAGGGCCACTGCGCCCTGCGCCGTCACGTTTACCGCCGGCATTACCGGTACCGGTGCCCCTGCGCGTGGGGACCAGTGCCACCGGCCCGTAACCAGGGAAACCGGCTCCACCGGCAGCGGACAGTGATGACGCACGGCATCACCGCTCCAGTCGGTGAGCGTGACGGTGACCACACGCGTCACCGCCTGCAGACCCGCTTCGCGCAGCGCCTGCAGCAGATTCAGAAACGTATTGCCCGTGGTCGCTTCATCATCAATCAGTACCAGCGTACGCGCCTGCAGCGCACGGCGGCGCAGCGTAGCGTCAGCCGGAAGATAGATAAGGTGATCGGTGGCGTGACTGTGATCCTCTTTAAATTCACACAGCAAATCACCTTCTACCGGATGACGGGTGCTGGTGAGGAACACCGGCTCAGCGATCTGCTCTCTGGCCGCGCGGAATACGCCAGCGGCGAGACCCACGGCGGTTTCGGCCATACCGATAAACAGCACCGGCCCCGGAAGGTCATGCGGCAGTTTTGCTGCCAGCGTCTCATAACTGGCGCGCATGATGGCCGGACTGACCGGGATATGACGTCCCAGTATTTTGCTGACAAAAAGGAATGCCCGTTTGGGATTGCGGCGTGCGGCAATATCAAACAGCGTCTCCAGTGGCGTCTCGCTCGTCGTTTCTACACGCAGCGTGCCACCAGGCAGCTCGCGCTGATAGATCTGTAAGGCAGCGGTCATCAGCGGCACTCCTCATCCGGGCTGGCAGACCATGTGACAGGGTCACACTGTGGCAGAGGCTGAACGGCATTGGTCGGGATGACCTGCACCGGATTAAACGCGGCACGCTGCGCAATGGCGTCCGCTGCGGAAATCAGTTCCAGCTGACGCAGTGCAAACAGGCCGGGCAGGTTAATCCCGCTGAACGCGGTATAACCGATACCGCCAGAAGGACGCAGGTTAGCCTCCAGCAGCACCGGATGGCCTTCAGCATCGTTGCGGGTCTGGACATTAATCAGGCCATCCACATGCAGCGTCTCTGCACAGGCAACTGCCAGGCGCCAGGCGGGCGTCTCCTGTTCAAAAACCTGTACTGAGCCCTCTTTGCGCCGGGCGACGGCTGCAATGACCCGGCCATTCTCCACCAGCATATCTACCGAGCGTTCCGGACCTGCAAGCCAGGGCATGACAATCTGCAGCGGCAGCGACTCACCGGCCTGCTGTGCACGACGCAGGCTCTCAATAAGCACGTCAGGATGGATCTGGCGGCTGTCCGGGTTGTTAAAAAAGCTCAGGGTATGCGCATCGCGTCGCAGCACCCAGAACCCCATGCCATAGATGCCGTGCACCGGTTTGATACAGGGTCGATGGCCCTGCGCCTCAACCTGCGCTATCGCAGCCGCTACCTCATCCGGCGTGCGCACTTCAATTGAAGGTACGGCAGGCAGACCGTGCGCGCTCATCTCCGCGCTAAAACGGGTTTTGTTATCAGCGAGCGTAAAGGTGGCGCGCTCGCGAGCGCCTGTTACCAGCCTGACACCCAGCGCTTCAATAGCCGTTCGCTGCTGCTCCAGCAACGCTCCGCGTTTGCCGGCGTGGATGGCACGTACCCGGTGCTGCTGACAGACATGCCGGATAAAAGCGAATAGGGCACCGTCATCCTCAGGTTCCAGATAAGCAACATCTGCTTCCGCCAGGATTTCCGGACGGGAGGAACGATGAGAGGCAATCAGCAGGAAATCATGCCGACCCGCACGTCGCGCCTGCGCCACCAGCGCAAGAATATCTTTTTGGGAAGAAACCCCTTCCATAAACCAGATAGCATCCGGCTGACTCATCGTGTTGTATTCCTTATTTTTGCAGCGCAGGGCCTGCTGGCGCCGTCGGGTGAACGGCAGAACATTGAGGCAATCATATTATGATTGAATGAACTAATAAAGCACCTCGCTTCATTTACAGATTAATGACAGAGATCGTCTGGCTAATAAAAATAGGTAATTCTTTATAAAACATTACATTTGGCCCTGAAAGCAATCATATGATGATTGTTTTCTTGCGCAGGGTAAAACTCATGTTATGATTGCTTAGCTGTAAAATTGATCGGCGTTTTTACTGCAGCAGCTAACCACTCATTAAGGAGAAGTGATGGTATCTTTAAGTAAGAATCAGACAATTTCGCTGGCGAAATCCAGCAGTGCGATTTCTCAAATTCAGTTCGGACTCGGCTGGGATCCTGCCAAAAAGAAAGGACTCTTTGGCAAACTTCTCGGCGGGGGCGATAGCATTGATCTTGATGCCAGCTGCGTGCTGCTTGACGCGCACGGTGGCGTGGTGGACACCGTCTGGTTCCGCCAGCTTCGTTCAAATGATGGTTCAATAGTCCACAGCGGCGATAACCGTACCGGCGAAGGCGACGGCGATGATGAGGTGATCAAAGCCGATCTGTCGCGTCTGCCAGCCAGCATTGAAAGCCTGGTGCTGACGGTAAACAGCTTTACCGGGCAAACCTTCAACGATGTAGCGAATGCCTTCTGTCGCGTTGTTGATCAGCAGGGCAAAGAGCTGGCGAAATTTACCCTGACCGAGCAGGGCTCGCATACGGCGGTCGTAATAGCTTCACTGCGCCGCAGCGGCGGCGAGTGGAACTTTACTGCGCACGGCAACGCTTCGCGTGCCCGCACCATTCAGGACATGATCCCCGATATTCAGGCGGTACTCTACTGATGAACCTGACGCCAGGGGGCAATGCCCCCGTACCTAATCAATCGCTGGTGGTGCGTGTCTCCTCTGGCGTACCGGTCGATATCTCCGCGTTTCGTCTTTATGACAATGGCAAAGTGCGCGGCGATTCGGACATGGTGTTTTATGGTCAGCGCGAAAATGATGACAGTACAGTGCGTCTTTCCGCGTCCGGCAACGAAACCATGTTTACCGTTAATCTGGCAACGCTGAAAAGCGATGTGCAGAAAATAGCCTTTACCGCCACCTGTGATGCCGGCAAAACCGTTGCGTCACTGGCGCGTCTCGCCATTCAGGTCGAAGCCGGCGGAAGCGTGCTGGTGCAGTGTGATGTTGATACCACCGGACGCAGTGAGGCTGCGCTGATCCTGGGCGAGCTTTATCGTCGTAACGGCGAATGGAAGTTCCGCTTTGTCTCTCAGGGCTTTAACGGCGGCCTGCAGCCGCTGGCTGAACACTTTGGTATAGAAGTGGATGAGAGCAGCGCTGCGCCCGCACCGGCTCCGGCACCAGCACCACAGCCCGTCGTAAATCTGAGCAAAGTCAGTCTGACAAAAGAGAAGCCCTCCATCAGCCTGACGAAAAAGGATGACTATGGTCAGATCCGCGTCAACCTGAACTGGAACCAGCGCGCTGCCGGCAACAGCGGCGGCGGTTTCCTGAAGGGCATCTTTAACAATAACAAAGGTGTTGACCTTGATCTGGCTGCGTTTGTGGAGCTGAAAGATGGCTATCGCACTATCGTACAGGCGCTGGGCAACAAATTTGGCAGCTTCCGCAGCGAACCCTTCGTTGAGCTGAAGGGCGATGACCGTACCGGCGCCGTCAGCGACGGTGAGTGGATCCATATCAACGGCAGCGAATGGAAGCAGATCAAAGAAGTCCTGATCTTTACCTTTATCTATGAAGGTGTGCCGAGCTGGGAAAACACTGACGGCATGGTGACCATTCAGGTTCCGGGACAGCCGCCGGTGGAAACCGCGCTTACTGAAGGCAACAACCGGCAAAACATGTGTGCGATTGCCCGTCTGATTAACGACAACGGCGCAATCCGCGTAGAGCGTATCAACCGCTATTTCAGCGGCCATCAGGAACTCGATCAGGCGTTTGGCTGGGGCTTTAACTGGCGCGCCGGTTCCAAGTAATCAGGAGTAATTATGAGCTTTTTTAACTCTCTTAAAGACAAATTTAACGCCGGCCGCGACGAGCTTACAAAACAGGTAAGCCGCTACAAAAACCGCGCCTTTCTCGAAGGCACCGTGGCCGTCTGTGCCCGTATTGCTGTTGCCAGCGACGGCGTCAGCAGCGAAGAGAAGCAGAAAATGATGGGATTTCTGCGCGCCTCTCCGGAGCTGAGTATTTTTGATACCAATGAGGTGATCCAGTTTTTTGAAAAGCTGGTGACCTCATTCTCTTTCGATATGGAAGTGGGCAAGGGTGAGACCATGAAATATATCCTCGCCTTAAAAAACAAACCGGAACAGGCACAGCTTGCTGTCCGCGTCGGTATTGCCGTGGCCAAAAGCGACGGTGACTTTGATGCCACTGAGCAGGCTAACGCCCGCGAAATTATTCAGGCGCTGGGCTTTCAGCCCGCTGAATTTGGCCTGTAACCGTTACTGATTTTACTGGAGCTAATAGATGGAATCGACCCATATCGGGTTTCCGATTGAAACGGTAGCAGTGTTTTTACTGCTCTCTGTCGGGGCTATTTTTATTGACCTGTTCATGCACCGGCATGACAAACCTATCTCGCTGAAAAGCGCTGCCGCCTGGTCGGTGTTCTGGATCCTGATGGCGCTGGCCTTTGCAGGCTTCCTGTATGTCCATCACGGCGCGGAAGTCGCCAGCCTGTTTGTGACCGGCTATGCGCTGGAGAAAGTCCTGTCGGTAGACAACCTGTTTGTCATGATGGCGATCTTCTCGTGGTTTGCTATTCCTAATAACTACCGTCACCGCGTGCTCTACTGGGGCATCATCGGCGCCATTGTGTTCCGCGGCATTTTCGTTGCCATCGGTACCGGTCTGCTGGCGCTCGGCCCGTGGGTCGAAGTGGTGTTTGCCCTCATCGTAGGCTGGACGGCAGTGATGATGCTGAAAAGCGGCGATGACGATGATGAGATCGAAGATTACTCCCAGCATTTCGCTTACCGCATGGTCAAACGTTTCTATCCAATCTGGCCAAAACTCAAAGGCAGCGCCTTCGTACTGAGTCAGAAAGAGGTGGATGCTGAACTCGCTAAGCCGGAGAACGCAGATGTACAGGTAGGTCGCGTGAGCAAAGCTGCCCGCTACGCTACGCCGATGCTGCTCTGTTTAGCTGTGGTTGAGCTTTCAGATGTGATGTTTGCGTTCGACTCAGTGCCGGCCGTGATCGCCGTCAGCCGCGAGCCGCTGATTGTGTACAGCGCCATGATGTTCGCTATCCTTGGTCTGCGTACACTCTATTTCGTGCTGGAAGGTCTGAAGCAGTATCTGGTGCATCTGGAAAAAGCGGTTATTGTTCTGCTGTTCTTTATCGCCTTTAAGCTGGGTCTGAACGCAACCGATCACTTCTTCCACCACGGCTATGCTATCGGCGCGACCACCAGTCTCTATGTCGTACTGGGCGTGCTGGCACTGGGGATTATCGCGAGCCTGCTGTTCCCGGGTAAAAAAGAAGAGCAGGCAGAGTAAGTCAGGGCGCGGCACGGCCGCGCTATTGAACACCGCATACAGCGTATGCACGATGTGAGGAAAATAACATGGCAGTGACTCTCTCTAAAGGCGGCAACGTCTCCCTGGCAAAAGTCGACCCTTCACTGAAAAATGTGAAAATTGGTCTGGGCTGGGATACCCGCTCCACTGACGGTCAGGATTTTGACCTCGACGCCTCCGCTTTTCTGCTCACTGATGCAGGCAAGGTGCGTGGCGATCACGACTTCATTTTTTACAACAATCTGAAATCAGCTGATGGTTCCGTGACCCATACGGGTGATAACCGCACCGGTGAGGGTGACGGGGATGACGAATCGCTGATCGTTGAACTGGACCGCGTACCGCAGGACGTGACCAAAATTGTTTTTGTGGTCACCATTCATGATGCCGCAACCCGCCGCCAGTCATTCGGGCAGGTGGCAAACGCCTTTATCCGTCTGGTCAACAACGACAGCAACGTGGAAGCCGCGCGTTACGATCTGTCTGAAGATGCCAGCACGGAAACCGCAATGCTGTTTGGCGAGCTCTATCGCCACGCGGGCGAGTGGAAATTCCGCGCCGTGGGTCAGGGCTATGCAGGCGGCCTGGCCTCAGTCTGCGCGCAGTATGGTATCAACGCGTCCTGATCTGCAGTCACATACCCATTATCTGCCCGGTCTGGCCGGGCATCAGCCACAAGCAAAGAGGATTTCACCATGGCAGTTAATCTGACAAAAGGCGGTAACGTAAACCTGTCCAAAGAAGCCCCAACCATGACCAAAGCGATTGCTGGTCTGGGCTGGGACTCACGCGTCACCGATGGTCAGGCGTTTGACCTGGATGCATCGGTCTTTCTGGTCGGCGCAGACGGCAAAGTGTTATCCGATCAGCACTTCGTGTTCTTCAACAACGCCACCAGCCCGGACGGCTCTGTCGCGCATCAGGGCGACAACCGCACCGGTGAAGGCGAGGGTGACGATGAGCAGGTAAAAATTTCGCTGGCTACCGTGCCCGCCGACGTGCAGAAAGCCGTTTTTGCGGTAACCATCTACGATGCGGAAGCGCGTAAGCAGAACTTCGGTATGGTCTCTAATGCCTACATCCGTATTGTTAACGAAGACAACAACAGCGAAATCGCCCGTTACGATCTGTCAGAAGATGCCAGCACCGAAACGGCCATGGTCTTCGGCGAGCTCTATCGTCACAACGGTGAGTGGAAATTTAAAGCGGTGGGCCAGGGCTTTGCCGGCGGCCTGAAAGCGCTGGCAGCTCAGCACGGCGTATCCGTGTAACGGACTGCTGCAAAAGAGCCTCTTCCCCGTGAAGGGGCTTTTTTTTGTCTGTTAACCACCCACAGGGAGTGAAATATGGAACTGACCACAGGACAGAATATTGCTCTTAATAGCACGTGTCCTGAACTCTGCCTGACCTGGAAAACCAGGCCTGGATTCAGCAGCGACATTGATGCTTCAGCGTTTTTGCTCGGCGCAAATGAAAAAGTCCTCGGTGATTCGTCGATGATTTTTTTCAACCAGCCGCATAACGAAAACCGCAGTATTGTCATGCACAGCCATGCCGGAGAGGCGCGTTTTCAGATTCAGCTTCACGCGCTACCCGCTGCCGTCATGCGTATTGCTGTTACGCTGGTTATCGATGGCAGCGATACAGTAGGGGGTTTACAGCAGCTTACTCTGCAGTGTGGTGAACATCGCTACGATATCGCACCCGGCGATCGACGCGAGAAAGCCCTGATTGTCTGCCATCTCTATCGTCATAACGAACAGTGGAAACTGCGAGCGGTCGGGCAGGGATTTGATGGAGGCCTTCATCCGCTGGCGCTGCATTTTGGCGTGGATGTAGCAGAACCTGTGATCGCATCAGTACCCGCGGTTAGCCTGGAGAAGAAGCTTGAAAAACTGCCGCAACTGGTCAGCCTGGCAAAACCAATCCGCGTCAGTCTGGAGAAACACCGGCTCTCAGAAGTTAAAGCGCAGGTCGCCTTTGTGCTGGATGCGTCAGGCTCCATGACGGCACAGTTTAAGCGCGGTAATGTGCAGAAGGTGCTGGAGCGGGTAGCGGCGCTGGCCGTGCAGTTTGATGATGACGGCAGCATGCCGGTCTGGGCGTTTGGCGAAAAATTTCGTCAGTACGAGGATGTGTCACTGGATAACCTTGAGGGTTACATCGATCGTATTCGCAACGACGGCAGGCGGACGATGTGGGAAATCCTGCCGGGTCTGGGCGGCACGAACAATGAGCCACCGGTACTGGAAGCGATTAACAATACCTATCGCGACGCCACACTACCGGTGTATGTGGTCTTTATTACCGATGGCGGCATCAATAAAACACGCCTTATCAAAGAGAAACTCAGAGAGTCCGCCACACTGCCAGTTTTTTATAAATTCTTAGGCCTGGGCGGCAATAATTATGGCGTGCTGGAGCGTCTGGATACCTTTACCGATCGCCTGATCGACAATACACATTTTTTTCCGGTTGATGATGTCGGAAATATCAGCGATGAGCAGCTTTACGACTGGCTGCTGGTGGAGTTTCGTGACTGGCTGGATGCAGCAAAGCAAAAACGTATTCTGCGATAAGGTACGGCAGAGCGTTTTTCCTGCCGCTGCGGTTTACAGTCAGAACGCTGCAAGTTTTATGCAAATCAATGTCAATACGGTATCAATTGCGGATAACTAAGCGCACAATAGGGGTTCGTCGGCAGCGTTCTGAGCTGCTGACCCACACCCGATATCGGGGGACCTGTAATGAGTTTATATTCTGTCGAGGCCATCTGCGACCTCACCGGCCTTTTACCCGCCACCTTACGCAACTGGAAGCGCGCAGGCCTGATTACCCAGCCACAGCATAATGGTGAATACACCAGCGGACAGCTAACGCGTATCTATAGCGTGCTGGACCTGACGGCTACCGGCAGCACGCTGCCTGAAATTTACGCCTTTCTGCAGGGCAGGTCACCGCTGCCGCAAAATCGCTGGCAATGCCGGCAGGAAGAGATGACGGACCAGCTGCGCGACAGCTCGGATTTAGCGCTGCAGGCGCGCATGCGACAGATGGGCAGCGACTACAGCGGTGATGATTTTGTTAACGCTTATCTGAAGCCGCTGAACCTGCTGCTGCGCAGTGATAACAGCGCAGATTCGGTTATAAAGCAATCACGCTTTCATGATGCCGTGGTTTTTCACGCACGCTGTATCATGCGTGCATCGGAGCGTCGTAAAACTGTCCCTGTTTTTCTGGAAGCTATCAGCGTGACAGACGCAACCGAAATCTGGCTGGAAGCTATTCGCCTGACCGGGCAGGGCTGCCGGGTCGAGATTTCCGAGAATGTGACCGGGTTGCCGGCCACCTCAATTTATCGGCACGATCACCATATGATGTGGTGTGGAGCAGGGATCTCGCAGCTGATGCAGTGGAACTATCGTGAAAAACTGCGCAACGATAAACCGGTGATGCTAAGCGGCCCCGATCGCACATTGCTGACTGCAGCCTGATAAAGTTTTACAGCCCGGCTGGCTGCCGGGTTGTACCTGTCGGCTAGCCTTCAGCCACCCTCTGAACACTCTGCCCATCAACTTCTGCACCCATAAAATCTGGTATCACCCGCACACTTTCGCAAAATAGTGGCCTGAACCTTTCTAACCCCCTCCGTTTGTGCATAATAATATGTTATTGCTAAACCGATTTAGCTTGCGATCAGGAGAAGTGAAATGGTCAAACGGGTATGGTGTCTGGGCGATGCAGTTGTGGATCTGCTGCCGGAGTGTGATAACAGATTGATTCAGTGTCCCGGCGGTGCGCCCGCCAATGTGGCGGTGGGTATCGCCAGGCTTCAGGGCAACAGCGGCTTTATTGGTAAAGTAGGCGGCGATCCCTTTGGCACGTTCCTGATTGATACGCTTAATGCCGAGCAGGTAAACACCGAGTTTATGCAGCCAGATAACACGCAGCGCACCTCGGTTGTCGTGGTGGCGCTGGACGCAGACGGTGAGCGCAACTTTACTTTTATGGTGCGTCCTTCAGCAGATCTGTTTATCGAAACGCACGAGCTGCCAGCTTTCCGGGCGGGCGAATGGCTGCACTGCTGTTCGATTGCACTGCTCAGAGATCCCTCACGAAACACCACGCTGACGGCGATGCAGCAACTGCATGAAGCGGGCGGCTTTGTGAGTTTTGACCCCAACATCCGGCACGATTTATGGGCAGATGAAGCGGAGCTGCGCGACGCGCTTGCCCGTGCGCTGGCTCTTGCTGACGTAGTAAAGCTTTCAGAAGAAGAGCTGACCTTTATCTGTAACACCAGCGATATCGCGGCAGGTATGCAGCAGCTGGCTGAGCAATATGCTATCAGGCTTATTCTGGTTACCCAGGGCCGCCAGGGCGTGCAGGCATGGTCCCGTGGCACGCTGCAGCACTATCCGACGCGCCCGGTTGTCAGTGTGGATACGACCGGCGCCGGAGACGCTTTTGTTGCCGGGCTGCTGTGGCATTTAGCCGGACAGGGTTTGCCGCAGGATGACGTGCAGCTCAGAGAGTGTCTGGAGCGCGCGCAGATCTGCGGCGGGCTGGCAACCACGGCGAAAGGCGCAATGACCGCGCTGCCTTATCTTGATCAGCTGCAGCAGCAGCTTGCCTGATTAAAGGGGGCTTGAAGGCCATTAGCACCGTGCCGGGAGCAGCAGGCCGGCCGGTAAGCAGGATGTAAGATTACAGCGAGGAAAAGCATAGCAGGGACATGTCATGTTTAATGCTGTTGTTTCAACCAGTGATTGGTTTTTTTTCATCCTGACAGGGTTATGATTTTTGCTATCCATGTACAGCACTTAAATTCAGGGGCCGTTATGCTTGCTATCCGTTTATCTGATGATATTGAGTCCCGTCTGGACTCGCTGGCGAAAAAAACCGGTAGAACAAAGACGTTCTATGCACGCGAAGCTATCCTTACGCATCTTGAAGATCTTGAGGATTATTACTTAGCAGCGGAAACAGTTGAGCGCATCAGGCGTGGAGAGGAATCCATGCATTCGTCCGAAGACGTGAGGAAGTCACTTGGTCTGGACGATTAATTACTCTGACCGTGCACTGAAAGTGTTGCGTAAAATGGATAAGCAAAATGCGCGACGGATAGTGGATTTTATGAACATACGCATTGCTGCTTCGGTAGATCCGCGCCAGTCAGTGAAGCCGCTAAAAGGTGATTTAGGTGAGTTTACACCCGTCGCAGATCCTGTCCATTAGCTCCATAAATACCCGCCTTCATATTTTCATAGCTAACAGTTCATGGGTAAGCATACCCGCCCTGAATCCGCGATTTTCAGGTCCGTTTTTCAGCTTAATAATTTAGCATGGAAACTATCCAGGGTATGATGCGCGCTGGTTAACCTTACTGCTCAAAAGGAATTGGCGTGGAAATCATCGGTGACAATACTCTGGTCACAAGTCTCAGAGGCACATACAAAACCGTTCAGTGTCGCGGCGAACAGCGGAAGCACTGGCTTGAGCTTCAGTTCGTGGATGAGAACAACAGCCCGGTTACCGGGCTGAACGTTAGGCTGGAGTACCATCCGCTTGCCTCTTCGGTGTTCCTCGCTCTGCAGGATATGCTGGGCATTTCGCTGATGGAAACCCGGAAACTGCCGGGCGGGGAGCATGCCCTGGCCCGCTTTAATTTCGTTGCTGAGAAAGAAGTTAAAATTCCTCAGTAAAGACGTGGTTGTCGTGGTGGTTGCAACGCTGCTTACCGGATGTGATAACCGGCCTGACAGGATGCTGACGGAGTTGTTGCTAAAACTATTTCGTTCCATCAGACTTCAAACCCTCTTAAACGACACCATTCCGCAACCCGGCTGTTTTCGCAACTGAGCATCAGGCAGCACGCGTTTATTTATCCTACCCCTTTAAAGCTGAAACGATTAAATCAAACACCACCATTTAGCTTGATTTCTCTCTCTGTGCGTCTAAAAACGCCGTCTTAACCTCTCAAAATGTGATCTAACCCAAATTTACAGAGATTACTGACGGTATAACCGACCGAAGTGAAGCACCTCACGGTTTCATTTTCCTCATGTTTGTACGCTTAGCTGACATTAGCTAAATCAATTCAGCAAAGGATGCATCATTATGAAATTAGCATTATTGGCCGGTGTGGTCATGGCGGGGATCAGCGTTCAGGCAGCAGCACAGACATGGGTGCTGACGGATGCTGAAGCAAGTACAGAGAAGGGAAACTGGCACATCGACAGCAAAACGCTGAAGCTGGGCGGCCAGCCGTTCAGCATCGAACAAAAAGTGCTGCATGGCGGCAAACAGGAAGGTTCGAAAGTCATTACGATTACCAGTCCGGAGGGCCTGACCATCGCGCTCAGCCCGACGCGCGGGATGGATTTACTGTACGTCAGGGGACACGGCGTGCGTCTGGGCTGGGATTCGCCGGTAGATGAAGTGGTCAACCCGGCCTATATCAATCTGGAGAGCCGCAACGGTCTCGGCTGGCTTGATGGCTTTAATGAAATGATGGTGCGCTGCGGCTATGAGTGGACCGGGCATCCGGTCACTAAAGATGGCCGCATCTATACGCTGCACGGTAAAGCGGGCAACACACCCGCTTCGCAGGTTGAAGTCACCGTGGATGATAAAGCCCCGCATGAAATCCGCATTCGCGGCCTGCTGAAAGAGCATACGTTCAAAAAATCGAACCTCGCCACCTGGACAGAGCTCCGTTACGTGCCGGGTACAGATGCCTTCACACTGCATGATGTGTTAACCAACCACGGCGATTATCCGCAGGATTATCAGATCATCTATCACAGCAATTTCGGCACGCCGATTCTGGAGAAAGATGCCCGCTTTATCGCACCGCTGAAATCTGTCTCGCCTTTTAACGATTACGCGCAGAAAGGGCTGAATAGCTGGAACGTCTATGATGCGCCTGCCAGAGATTTTGATGAGATGGTATTTAACCTGGTGCCGAAAGCGGACAGCAACGGAAAAACGCTGGCGGCGGTGGTTAACAGCAAAGGCGATAAAGGGGCATCAATCGAGTTTGATACCCGCCAGCTGCCGGTGCTGACCATGTGGAAAAACACCGACACGCTTAAACAGGGCTACGTTACCGGTATTGAACCCGGTACCAGCTATGCCTATCCGGTCACCATTGAAAAAGAGCAGGGCAGGGTTAAGCAGCTACAGCCGGGCCAGAGCACCACGTTTGAGCTGACTTACACGCTGCTGAAAGATGCTGACGCCGTCAGCAAAACGGAACAGCGTATCGGGCAGATTCAGGGCGATGAAAAAGTCACCGTAGATCAGGCGCCGATTGCTAAAGAGTAACCGCATGGAGCAGAGCCTGGCTCTGCTCTTTTTTCCCTCTTTCTCCTGCTTCTCTCTCCCCCATGTATTACCCACCTGAGACGTCCCTTTGCGTTTTCCTGCGCTATTTTGCGATGTACTTCACATCACTTAAAACGGTTTAGCAAAATCAGTTGCGCACAGTAACAAAGTTCATCAGGATTCAGCTACTAAACCGGTTTAGCAAAAAACAATATCTGATAATAGCTACCTCTCAGGGACGCCATACCATGAAAAAAAGCATCCTCGCCCTTACCCTCAGCGCCTTATTAAGTTCAGGAACAGCGTGGTCCGCCACCGATATGAGCAGTATTGAAGCGCGTCTTGCAGCAATGGAAAAACGTCTCGCGGCGGCAGAACAGCGTGCTGACCTTGCAGAAACCCGCGCAAAAGCAGCAGAAAAACAGGCACAAATGCTGGCCACCGCCCAGCAGAAAAATCAGACGGCGATTGCCCGGGTTGAACAGCGTACGGCAAAAGCCGCACCCGCGACGACAGGCAGCGAGGATAGCGGATTTGAGTTTCATGGTTATGCCCGCTCCGGCCTGCTGATGAACAGTTCAGCGGCCAAAACGCAGGGTGGTCCGACCGTTACGCCGGCTGGCGAGACCGGAGGACATGTGGGCCGGCTGGGCAACGAGCCTGACACCTATGTTGAACTGAATCTGGAGCACAAACAGACGCTGGCAAACGGGGCCACCACCCGCTTTAAAGCGATGCTGGCGGACGGGCAGCGTACTTACAATGACTGGACAGCGGCCAGCAGCGATCTCAACCTGCGTCAGGCATTTGTTGAGCTGGGGCAGCTGCCCACTTTCTCCGGCGCTTTTAAAGACTCTACCGTCTGGGCGGGTAAACGCTTCGATCGCGATAACTTTGATATTCACTGGATCGACTCCGACGTCGTGTTTCTTGCGGGTACCGGTGCCGGGATCTACGACATGAAGTGGGGCGAAACCACACGCAGTAACCTGTCACTTTACGGACGTACCTTTGGTGATATCGAAAATAATGAAAACACCGCGCAGAACTACATTCTTTCACTGAATAACTTCACCGGACCGCTGCAGCTGATGCTCAGCGGCATGCGCGCTAAAGATAATGACCAGCGCACCGATATCGAAGGAAATCGCGTGAAAAGCGACGCGGCTAACACCGGCGTGCACGTATTAGCGGGCATCCATAACGATACTTTCTACGGCCTGCGCGAAGGCTCGGCTAAAACGGCCCTGCTCTACGGCCACGGTCTGGGCGCGGAAGTGAAAACGCTGGGATCTGACGGTGCGCTGCTGCCGGAAGCCGATACCTGGCGCCTCGCAAGCTACGGCATTACGCCGCTGGGCGGCGGCTGGCATATTGCGCCAGCACTGCTGGCACAGAGCAGCAAAGATCGCTACGTCAAAGGCGACAGCTATGAATGGGCGACCGCGAACCTGCGCCTGATTCAGGAATTCACGCAGAACTTTGAGATGCAGTATGAAGGCTCATATCAGTACATGGATCTGCGGCCTGAAGGCTACAACAGCCGCAATGCCGTGAGTGGCAATTTTTACAAGCTCACCGTAGCGCCGACGCTGAAAGCCAGCGACGTCGGCGACTTCCTCAAGCGCCCTGAAATCCGTCTGTTTGCCAGCTGGATGGACTGGGATCACCGTCTGGATAACTATGCGGGCGATGACGCCTTTGGCAGCAGCGGCTTTAAAGCTGGCGGCGAGTGGAACTTTGGCGTGCAGATGGAAACCTGGTTCTGATTCTCCGGCCCCTGCGGGGGCCACATTCTGGCAGGCATAACAACGAAAAACAGAGGTTACTATGGATGTTGTACAGATCTCCCGCGCGCTGCTGCCGCTGCTGGGAGGCCGGGAAAATATTGCCAGCGCGGCGCACTGCGCTACCCGTCTGCGTCTGGTACTGGTGGATGATGCCAAAGCAGATACCGCCGCGATCGGTAAACTCGATGGCGTAAAAGGGTGCTTCCGCAATGCCGGACAGCTGCAGGTCATTTTTGGCACCGGCGTGGTGAATAAGGTGTATGCTGCCTTTATCCGCGAAGCCGGCATCAGCGAAACCAGTAAGTCAGAAGCAGCAGATATCGCTGCACGTAAACTCAATCCTTTTCAGCGTATTGCGCGTCTGCTGTCGAATATTTTTGTTCCGATTATTCCGGCTATTGTCGCCTCAGGTCTGCTGATGGGGCTGCTCGGCATGGTGAAAACCTACGGCTGGGTTAATCCGGAAAATGCACTCTATATCATGCTGGATATGTGCAGCTCAGCGGCATTCATCATTCTGCCAATCCTGATCGGATTCACTGCCGCACGTGAGTTTGGCGGCAATCCGTTTCTCGGGGCGACGCTGGGCGGGATCCTGACGCATCCGGCGCTGACCAACGCCTGGGGCGTGGCGGCTGGTTTCCATACCATGAACTTCTTTGGTATCGAAGTCGCGATGATTGGCTATCAGGGCACGGTGTTCCCGGTACTGCTGGCGGTATGGTTCATGAGCGTACTGGAGAAACAGCTACGCCGGGTGATCCCCGACGCGCTGGATCTGATCCTGACGCCATTCCTGACGGTGATTATCTCCGGTTTTGTAGCGCTGCTGATTATCGGTCCGGCCGGGCGCGCGCTGGGTGACGGGATCTCCTTTGTCCTGAGCACGCTGATCGCCCACGCCGGCTGGCTGGCGGGATTACTGTTTGGTGGTCTCTACTCTGTCATTGTGATCACCGGCGTACACCACAGCTTTCACGCTATTGAAGCGGGGCTGCTGGGCAACCCGTCTATCGGCGTGAATTTCCTGCTGCCGATCTGGGCGATGGCTAACGTCGCACAGGGCGGGGCGTGCCTGGCGGTATGGTTAAAATCAAAAGATATTAAGATTAAAGCTATCGCGCTTCCCTCCGGCTTCTCGGCGCTGCTGGGGATTACCGAAGCAGCCATTTTTGGTATCAACCTGCGCTTTATGAAACCTTTCGTAGCGGGGCTGATTGGCGGTGCGCTGGGAGGTGCATGGGTTGTCTCGGTGCATGTTTATATGACGGCTGTAGGCCTGACCGGTATTCCGGGCATGGCGATTGTGCAGGCCAGCTCGCTGCTCAATTACGCCATTGGTATGGTGATCGCTTTCAGCGCAGCCTTTGTTATCTCTTACCTGCTTAAATACAAAACGGACGCAGAATAATGGCCTCATTAAACCTGTTCCCCGCTATCCTGCAGGCGGTCATGCGCGGTCAGCCGCGCGCGCTAAACGATGCGCACTATCCCGGCTGGCATCTTGCGCCTGTAACGGGTTTGCTGAACGACCCTAACGGCTTTATCCACATTAACGGACGCTATCACCTCTTCTACCAATGGAACCCGCTGAGCTGCCAGCATCAGCATAAATGCTGGGGGCACTGGAGTTCAGCGGACCTGCTGCAGTGGCAGCATGAGCCGATCGCGCTGATGCCGGATGAAGAGTATGACCGCAGCGGCTGCTACTCCGGCAGCGCCGTGGACAATCACGGTGCGCTCACGCTGGTTTACACCGGTAATGTGAAGTTTGACGATGGCAGCCGTACCGCGTGGCAGTGCCTGGCGGTACAGAATGAAGCAGGAGGTTTCGATAAGCTGGGACCCGTTATTGCGCTGCCTGAAGGGTATACCGGACACGTCCGCGATCCAAAAGTGTGGCGGCATGGTGAGAGCTGGTACATGGTGCTGGGGGCACAGGACAATGCGCTGCAGGGCAAAGTTCTGCTGCTGCGCTCTGACGATATGCACACGTGGCACAGGCTCGGGGAGATTGCTGGCAGCGGCCTTAACGGGCTGGGTGCGGCAGGATATATGTGGGAGTGCCCCGATCTCTTCACGCTGGGCGACAGTACGTTTCTTATCTGCTGTCCGCAGGGGATCACGCCTGAAGAACAGCGTTTTCTCAATGCGCATCCCAGTGCATGGCTGGCAGGCGATCTGGACTATGACACCGCCCGCTTTACGCACGGCGACTTTCATGAGCTGGATGCCGGCTTTGAGTTCTACGCACCGCAGACCACACTGACCGCCGATGGCCGTCGCCTGCTGGTAGCATGGATGGGGGTGCCGGACGGTGAAGAGAGATATCAGCCTACTATCGCCCGCGGCTGGATCCACCAGATGACCTGTATCCGCGAGCTGGGAACGCGTGACGGCAAACTCTACCAGCGGCCGGTAGCTGAGCTGCAGGCGCTGCGCGGTGAGGAGCACGCTTTTCAGGGTCTGGCTGCAGATGCCCCCTTTATTGCCGCGCGACGGCTTGAGCTGGAGCTGACCGGTACGGGCGGTATCACGCTTGATTTTGCCAACACGCTGCTGCTGGAGTGGCATAGCAGCGGACTGCGTCTTGCGCGTCGCAGCCTGTCGAACGGGGAGTGGCACTATCGCTACTGGCAGGGAGCAGTGACGCAGCTGCAGATTTTATGCGACCACTCCAGCGTAGAGATTTTTATCAACGAAGGCGAGGGCGTGATGAGCAGCCGCTATTTTCCGGCAGCGGAGGCGCAACTCAGGCTGATCGGGGACACAGAAGTTACCGCGCGCTACTGGCCGCTGCGACGCTGCGTGGTACAATAAGTTATTGTTTCCCTGACTGATGCCATGACGTGAGAAAAACCAAACGCGTAACCATTACCGATATCGCCGCGCTGGCTGGCGTCTCGAAAGCGACCGCCAGCCTGGTGCTGAACGGCCGGGGTAAAGAGCTGCGCGTCGCCAAAGAGACGCGCGAGCGCGTGCTCTCCCTGGCCCGTGAGCATCATTATCAAGCCAGTATTCATGCGCGTCTGTTGCGCGATAATCGCAGCCATACGCTGGGTCTGGTGGTGCCGGAGATCACCAATCACGGTTTTGCCGTATTCTCAGACGCACTGGAAAACCTTTGCCGCGAAGCGGGACTACAGCTGCTGATCTCCTGTACGGATGAAAATGCCGGCCAGGAGCGGGTTGTCGTGGATAACCTGGTCGCCCGCCAGGTGGACGGGCTGATTGTCGCCTCCAGCATGTCCGGCGACAGCGACTATGTAAAACTCAGCGAACAGCTGCCGGTCGTACTGTTTGACCGCTATATGAATGATACGCAGCTGCCGCTGGTGATCACGGATGCGGTTACGCCTACTGCCGAATTAGTGGCGCAACTGGCGCGCGCTAATCCGGAAGAGATCTATTTCCTTGGCGGTCAGGCACGCCTCTCTCCGACGCGCGATCGCCTTGCCGGCTTTCTGCAGGGGCTGGAGCTGGCGGGCGTCACGCCCCGACCGGAGTGGATTATTCATGGTAACTATCACCCCAGCAGCGGTTATGAGATGTTTGCCGCGCTCTGCGCCCGACTCGGTCGTCCGCCACAGGCGATCTTCACCGCCGCCTGCGGCTTGATGGAAGGGGTGCTGCGTTACATGAGCCAGCATCATCTGCTCAACAGCAACATCCGCATCGCCAGTTTTGATGACCACTATCTCTATGATTCACTGTCGGTAGCGATTGATACCGTCGAACAGGATGTACCGCGACTGGCGCAGGAGTGCTTTGCGTTGCTGAGCGCGCTGATTGCTGGCGATGAGCCTGCCAGTAACCGCAGAGTGCTGCCGGCCACACTCCGGCTGCGTCACGCATAGCGGCGCTTGTGATCGGAGCAGAGGCAACAGTTTGCGAAAAAGCTGAAGAAGTGTTGCGATAACCCCCATATCGCATCTGCCAGACTGCGCGGGATAAAATCAAACTGCAAACGTCGGGGTTCCGGCTGGTTTATCAGGTGATCGACGATCAGCTGATCATCGCAGTCGGAAAGCGCGAACGCAGCGATGTGTATCATCCTGCCAGTGAGAGAATGCGATAGCATTAGATTTGCAATGGTAATTACGCATTCCACCTTGCACCGGGAAAAATAAGCTATATCTGCTCTCTTTAAGCGGGCTCCTGATACGGTTTTATTAACCAATCAGAGCGGGTTTACGTTTAATCACAGTGCAAACGCTAATGAGAAAAAGACGATATATCTGGAAAATACTCCCGATTGCATCAGCACTCGCAAATATCTCTCTTTATATTTGAGTTAGGCCAGCCCGGAACGATGCTTTAAGTAATATTACGATTGCATTCTCGTTTTATAGCGCCATCAGGAACTTTCTGATTGTTAAGGTGATATTCTGTGCAGGCAAACTGACAGGAAACAGACAATCACTTTAACTTAAGTCTTTATAATGGCACATACAGGGATGGTACTGGCGCTGAGCGTCAGCTTATTAACTGCTTCAGCAGCAGCGGCACCGTTGAATCCGGGCGACCGTGATTATATCCAGAATCAGCAGCAGCAACGTTTACAGCAGGATCAGCATCAGCGCGATGCGCTGTGGAACGCGGTGTCGCCTCTGGCCGCCCCAGCCGGGGAGTCAGGCACATCCGGTCCGTGCTTCCCTGTTCATCATATCGTTATCCGTAACGCGTCTTTATTATCGCAGAGCCAGCAGCAGAATATCACCGCCCCCTATATCCATCGCTGCCTGAACTTAACCAATATTAATTCTCTGGTCCACTCAATTTCTGACTGGTATATGCAGCGCGGTTATATTACCAGCAGAGCGTTTTTAACTGAGCAGGATTTATCTTCCGGTGAGCTGGTTATTCCGGTGCTGGAAGGGAAGCTCGACGATATACGCCTGAACGGTGAGCACCCACGTGCGCTGTTAATGGCTTTTCCCGGCCTGAAAGGAAAGATACTCAATCTGCGCGATATTGAGCAGGGCATGGAGCAGATCAACCGCGTGCGCGCAATGCCGGTGCAGATCGAAATTCAGCCCTCTCCTGAAGCAGGTTATTCGGTGGTGAACCTCACGGCTAAGCCGGAATTTCCGCTCAGTACCTCGCTGGGTTTTGACAACAGCGGACAGAAAAGCACCGGTACCGGTCAGATAAACGCCTCGCTTACCGGCAATAACCTGCTGGGTCTCGCCGATCGCTGGTTTATCAGCGGCGCGCGCAGCAGCGCCTTCAGCCAGTGGCGCGATGCGCAGAGTCTGCAGACAGGCTTCAGCGTACCGTACGGCTATGGCCTGCTTGACTATAGCTACAGCTGGAGCAGCTATCACAGCAGCTTCATCAACAATGATTTCACCTGGCTGAGCAACGGTGACAACGTCGCACACCGCCTGAACGGCTCCTGGGTACTTTTCCGCAACGGCGAGATCAAAACCGGCGTCCGGTTTGGACTGAACCACTACAGCAGCCACAACTTCCTCAATAACACGCTGCTCACCGGCAGCAGCCGGAAAATCACCAGCCTGCAGGCGGGTCTGGATCATACGCAGAAAATCTTTGGCGGCGTGGCCACGCTTAACCCGTCGTTCAGTCGCGGCATGTCGTGGTTTGACGCTGAAAGTGATGCGAGCAAAACCGGCGACCTGCCGAAAGCGCAATTTCGCAAGTGGAGCCTCAGCGGCAGCTTTCAGCGTCCGCTAACGAACCGCCTGTGGTGGCTGAGCAGCGTTTACAGTCAGTGGTCGCCTGACCGGCTATACGCCAGCGAGCGCCTGACGCTCGGCGGTGAAAGTTCGGTGCGCGGCTTTAAGGAGCAGTATCTCTCCGGCGACACCGGGGGGTATCTGCGTAACGAACTGAACTACAACCTGTTCACGCTGCCGGTCATTGGCGAAGTCAGCGCGCTGGCGGCAATCGACGGCGGCTGGCTGAAGAGCGATGCGCAGAACCGCGAGTTCACCGGCACGCTGTGGGGCAGCGCGGCGGGTATCAGCACCCGCAACCGTTTTTTCTATACCCAGTACACCCTGGGCATTCCCCTCAGCTATCCCGGCCATCTGCAGCCGGATCGCGTCAGCATTTACGCCCGCGTCGGGCTGGTTTTCTAAGAGGCTAAGATTATGGACGATCGCCAACCCGTTTCCCTCGCCCGTCGTGTACTGAGCTATCTCATCTGCTCTCTGGTGGCCATGCAACCCGTGCTGCCGGCTGTAGCCGCGCAAATCACCCCGGTGACGCCAGGCACGCAGATGGACAAAGCAGGTAACGGTGTGCCGGTTGTCAACATTGCCACACCAAACGGCGCCGGTATCTCGCACAATCAGTATCAGCAGTACAACGTTGGCCAGGAAGGCGTGATCCTCAACAACGCCACCGGCCAGCTCAACCGGACGCAGCTTGGCGGGCTGATCCAGAATAACCCTCATCTGAAAGCGGGCCATGAAGCGCAGGCGATTATCAATGAGGTCACGGGCGCCAGCCGCTCGCAGCTGCGGGGCTATACCGAAGTCGCGGGTAAGGCTGCCAACGTCATGGTGGCTAATCCGTACGGCATCACCTGTAACGGCTGCGGCTTTATCAACACGCCGAACGTTACGCTTACCACCGGCAAGCCGCAACTTGATGTCAGCGGCAAGCTTTCCGCGCTGGAGGTGACGAAAGGATCGGTCATCGTTGAGGGCAAAGGGCTGGACGGCAGCAGCGCCGACGCGGTAGCGATCGTCGCGCGCGCGACCGAAATCAACGCCGGGATCTACGCAAAGGATCTCTCCATCACCGTGGGGGCCAACCGCGTTGGCGCAGACGGCTCCGTCACTCCGATAGCCGGAGAGGGTCCCGCACCGTCGGTCGCGGTCGATACCGGCGCGCTCGGCGGCATGTATGCCAATCGTATTCATCTGGTGTCGGGCGAGAAAGGCGTGGGGATCAACCTCGGCAATCTGGCTGCGAAGCAGGGTGATATCAGGCTGGATACAAACGGTAAGCTGACGCTCAGTAACAGCCTGAGCAGCGGCGCCCTGACGGCCAGTGGCGCATCGGTTGCGCTCAATGGTGATAACAAAGCCACCGGGCAAATCACCGTCAGTGCACAGCAGGATGCCACGCTGGGGCAGGGTACTCTTGTCAGCGACGCCGGTATCGCCGTAACCGCTAAAGGTCACCTGACCAGCAACGGCACCACCCTGACGGCGGGCGGCGATATCCGGCTGAAGGGATCTACTCTGACAGCGAATCAATCTACCCGCGCCAACGCCGCTCGTAACATTCAGCTTCAGGCTCAGAACCAAATCAGTAACAGCGGTCAGTTTACCGCGGCTGACAGCCTTACCGCTGATACCCGGCAGCTGGACAACAGCGGCGCGCTGGCCGCAAGTGCTATTAAGGTAAAAGCGGATAGCTTACAGAATCACAAGGAGGCAAGCGTCGCCGCGACCCGCAGCCTGATAGCGGTGAGCGACAGACTTCTTAACCAGGGCGTGCTCTCTGCACCGGCACTGAATATCAGCAGCGCGCAGACTGAAAACAGCGGGCTGCTGCAGGGAACCGGTGCATTAAGCTTCAGCGGCGACAGCCTGAACAATCTCAACGGCGGCACCCTGAGCTCTGATAACGCCTTTTCACTGAATCTTCCGAAGCTGAACAACAGCGGGCTGATCAGCAGTGGCACCACGCTGACGCTGAGCGGTCAGCGCCTGACAAACTCAGGTGAGATCAACGCCGGGAATCTTACTGCGCTGAATAATACGATCCTGAATAACGCGGATGGCTCGCTACTTGCCGGACAAACGCTGCAGCTGAATAACCAGGAATTGACCAACAGCGGGAAATTAGCGGCTCTTCGCCTTACCCTCAACAGCGACGCCATTAATAACAGCGGTACGCTGCAGGCCAAAGAGATGCTGCAGACAGAGAGCCAGCAGTTTACCAACAGCGGGAGCGTACTCAGTGAAGACCAGCTGATGCTGGATACCGCTGCGCTCAGCAACGCCGGTTCACTTCAGGGCCAGCGGCTTAATGTTAATGCAGATCGCTGGCTGAACAGCGGGAAAGCGCTGAGCCTGGCGGAAGGCACCTTAACGACCGGCAGCCTGACCAATACCGGCACTATTTTCGGTCAGCAGGCACTGGACGTAAACAGCGGCGAAACCATTAATAATGGCCTGCTTCAGGGGACAACGGCGCTCCGCTTCAGCGGTCAGCGCCTCACAAATCAGGCAAAGGGCATCGTCAGCTCAGATAACAGCTTCGGGCTCGATCTGCCGGAGCTGAATAACGCCGGGCTGATCTCCAGCGGTGCGGCCCTGACACTGAGCGGCGGCAGCCTTATCAACGCCGGAGAAATCAGCGCTGCCAGCCTTACCGCAGACAACGGTAGCGTCAGTAATCAGCAGGGAGGAGTGCTGCTGGCGGATAACGCCATGCAGCTAAACAGTGGCACGCTTTTCAACGCCGGACAGATAGCCGCCAGTCAGCTTGATATCAGCAGTACCACCGCCGGGAACAGCGGCCTGCTGCAGGGTAAAGAGACGCTGCAGGCAACAGGAGAGCAGCTGACGAACAGCGGCACGGTGCTGAGTGGGGGGCAGCTGACGCTGAAGCAGGACCGGCTGGATAATCGCGGGCAGATGCAGGGTCAGCAGCTTGACCTGAGGGCAGGCGACTGGCAGAACAGCGGTAGTGCGCTGAGTGAAGGCGACGCAACGATTGCTGCCAGCACGCTCGCTAACAGCGGTAAAATAGTGGGCCAGCAGCACATTGAGATTACGGGAAACGCCGACAACAGCGGCTGGCTGCTTGCACAGGCGCTAACGCTGAAGGGCGATCTGGTCAACGGCGGGCTGATACAGGGTACCGATGCCCTCGCATTACAGGGCGCTACGCTCGTCAATCAGGAAAACGGACAGCTGCTGACGGCAGGCAAAGCAGACATCCGGGGCTCAGCGCTGAACAATCAGGGCAGTATTCAGGCGGACCAGCTCGACCTGAAACTGGAAAACTGGCAAAACGCTGGCAGCAGCCGGGCAGCCGGGCAGCTTAGCGCCAGCGTGAATGGCGTGCTGGATAACAGCGGTACGCTGATAAGCGAACAGGCGCTAAACCTGCTTAGTAGCGAACTCAGTAACGGCGGTACGCTGGCAGCAGACCGCCTGGACATCACCTCGCCACAGCTGACTAATTCAGGCCTGCTTCAGGGTAACAACGCGCTCTCGCTCAGCAGCGCGAACGTCACCAATACCGCTACGGGTAAATTGATCACCGGTGATTCCCTCTCATTTGCGCCAGTGACACTCACCAATGCCGGCCTGCTGCAGGTGGCGGGTGATCTGAGTCTGACCGGGCAGCGCGTCACTAATAAAGGCCGCATTACAGCTACAAATCTGAGCGCAATGCTGGATGGTTCACTTGATAACGATGCGGATGGGCTACTGCTGGCACAGCAACAGGCAGTTATTCAGGCTAACACCCTGAATAACGCAGGCACTATCGCCGCACAGCAGGTAAAAACCACAGGGGTAAAGCTGCAGAACCAGGGTCTGTTGCAGGGTGATTCGCTGCTGACCGCAGAGTTTAGCCAGTTTGATAACCTTCTCCACGGGCAGCTTATCAGCGGTGATGCGTTCTCCCTCAGGGGTGGGGCGGCCAGCAATGCAGGCGTGTGGCAGGGTCAACACCTCGGCTATCACTTCACCTCACTCTCCACCCGGGGCACGATCAACGGCATCGCTTCCCTCAGCGGCACCACAGATACGCTGCTGGACAATAGCGGCAGCCTGCTCTCCGGTGGACACGCCAGCGTGACAGCCGGTAGCCTGACGAACAGCGGAAAGGTGATGGCAGACAGCCTCACGCTTCGCGGTGATGCGCTGAACAATCAGGGACTGTGGCAGGGTACGACGGCGCTGGATGCGCAGGCGACTGACCATCTGCAACAGTCCGCAGGCGGTCAGGCTCTGAGCGGGGGAGACCTGCTGCTGAGTGCGGGCACGCTGGAGACTTCCGGTACGCTGCAGGGTAAAAGCACGCATGTCAGCGCAGGAAGCTGGCAGCATCAGGGATCGCTTCTCAGCAGCAGTGACCTCACGGCATCGGTCAGCGGAGATCTGAATAATCAGGGCGATCTGCTGTCTCAGGGTGCAGCGCAGATTGACGCACAGAACCTGAATAACAGCGGCAGGCTGCTGGCAGAAAAAGCTGTCACGCTCCGCGGCGGTGCGCTGAGTAACAGCGGTACGGTACAGGGCGATACGCTCGCCATCTATCCCGCCAGCGTCACCAACCAGGGCAGCCTGATTGGCCTGCGGTCGCTGACGCTCGGACCGGCTCCCGCCAGCGGGCTGCGTTTGTTTATGGCACAGGCGCAGCCCGCACGCGCGCTGATTAACAGTGCAGGCGGCCAGCTTCTGACGCAGGGTGCGCTGCATATCAGTGGCGACACCGTGACGAATAACGGCACCTGGCAGGGGCAGCAGATCCTGCTGGATGCCACCAGCCTCACTAATAGCGGCGCTATTCAGAGCGCCGGCGACATGCAGCTGAATCTGAGCGATACCCTCACGTCCACTGCCGGCAGCAAAATTACTGCCAGCGGCAGCGCCGCGCTCAATGCGCGGAGTTTCACCAGCCAGGGGCAGTGGATTGCCCGTTACCTTACGCTGCAGGGTGCCGCGCTTAACAACAGCGGCGAGATCTCAGGCGCTGAAGGAGTGACGACAACGTTGTCGGGCGTACTGACGCAGCAGCCAGGGGCGGCATTGCTGAGCGGGGGTACGCTGGATGTGCATGCTGCTACCGTAGATAACGCAGGCCGGATGCAGGGCAGGGATCTGCTGCTCAGCAGCGGCAGCATCACGAACAGCGGCCACATACAGGGCGACAGCAGCCTGCAGCTCAACGCCAGTGGACGCCTTATCAATAACGCCAGCGGCACATTCCTGAGCCAGAACAGCCTGACGCTGACCGCGCCCGAACTCTATAACTATGGTGTGATTCAGGGAGCCACCAGCCGTATTACCACCCAAGGGCTTACCAGCAACAGCGGCAAACTCCTCTCTTCGGCCGATCTAACACTAGACACGCCACAGCTGGTCAACAGCGGCTGGCTGCAGGCTTCGCAGCTGGTTGTGAATGCCCCCAGCGCCAGCAACAGCGGCACGCTGATGGCAGATCAGCAGGCGATTCTCACCGGCTCCAGCCTGCAGAACCAGGGCAGCGCACAGGGCGCAAACCTGACGGTAAATTACGCGCAGCTCACGAACAGCGGCACGCTGCTGGGTACAAATCAACTGAATATCAACGCTGCACAGGTCACGCAGCAGGCGGCGGGTAAACTGTTCAGCGGCGGCAGCCTGCTGCTTGAAAGCACGGGATTTGATCAGCTGGGACAAGTGGTGGCGCTTGGAGACGCCACGCTGAAACTAATTAACAGTTTTACCGCACACAATACCCTGGCCGCAGGAAACCGCCTTACCATCAGCAGCAAGGGTGCGATCGACAATCAGGGCACGTTGCAGGGGCAGGCGCTGACGCTGAGCGCGGACGGCGATTTGATTAATAACGGCCAGCTCACCACCGGAAGTGGCGACAGTAGCCTGAGCGGTCAGCGTATAACGATGAACAGCGCAGGCACGTTACAGGGCGGGGGAAATATCGCGCTGAATAGCCGCAGCGATGTGGCGCTCAGCGGCTTTACCGGTACGCGTGGCAGCCTTACCCTCTCAGCACCGGGCAGCATTGTAAACACAGCCCTGCTGTATGCTGGTCAGAATCTCTATCTGTACGCTGACCGCATTCAAAACCAGCGCGGCGATATCCTCGCGGGTAACAACCTGTGGATGCAGCGCGACGCGGCGGGGAATGCAAATAGCGAGATAATCAATACATCGGGCAATATAGAGTCGCAGCAGGGGGATATTACCCTGCAGACCGCGCACCTGCTGAATCAATGGGAATCCATCTCGGTGGGGCCAGTGACAACGGAGAATGTGGCAAATAGTTATGCGTCTGAAACGCCGGGCACCGTGGAAATCCCTCTGGATGCATTTCAGCCAGGAGAATTAAAATATTATTTTACGGATCACCCGATTCCGCCGGGACCTAATTTTAGAATTTTCGATGTCACCCCGATTCCCACTGACTTATCGAAAAGTCATGAGGCACTGGTCGCCCGGACCACATCCAGCACGCAGGTCAGTGGGCAAGCAGGAAGAATAGCGGCTGGCCATAATTTAAATGGCCAGGCCACCACTTTAGATAACCTCGGCAGTTATATTCTTGCTGGCGGGAACCTCTCGCTTACGGGTCAAACATTAAATAACCAATCTTATCTGTCAGGCACGCAATCTGTCTGGAGAACCTACACTCCTTCAGATGCTTACAATAAATATAAGCCGGTACTTGAAAGCGGTGGCAGCTCGCAATATCTCCGGGATAATTTAGATGATTTAATTTATAAAGGCGACGCCATCTATTTTCATGACTACAATACTGGCGTCATGCTTAAAAAAAGTGTGACTTACGTTGCCACAGAAAATTATCGCACAGAAGGCAGCACGTCTATTCGCGGCGTTATTCAGGCGAATGGTAACGTCAGCGCGAATTTTGCCGCTATCGTTAACAACAGCGAATCGAATGATGTTCGTGGCACCATTACGCCAACGCTTGCTGCACCTGCGATAGCCGGTCTGGCTAACGCCGGGATCGGCAACGGTTCGCAACGCCTTGGACTTGAGCAAGCTTCAGCCTTTACTGTGGGTAGCCCTGAGTGGGTTGATGAGGTATTCCGTGCGGTGCAAACCGTTAATGGTGCAGGATCGCTGGTGTCGCCCGATACGACGACCAGGGGGCTAAACATCATTACTGATAAAACGGTAGCGCTGCAAACAGGTGGTCAAAAAATTGCTCTGGTGCAAAGCGCTGAGGGTGCATTTATACCGCAGCCCGGAAGATTGCCCGAGGGGCAAAAAGTTGATATCAGCGCCTGGCCGATTCCGTTAACACAGAATGGCTATTTTACGGTCTCGCAGGATCCTGCCAGCCCCTATTTAATCACCGTCAACCCGAAGCTCAATGGCTTAGGGGCTCTCGATCAGAGCCTGTTTAGCGATCTCAATACCCTGCTTCATCGCCAGCCTTCAGCCGCGCCGGCTGAGACGCGCGGTATCTATACCGATACCCGTCAATTTCTGGGATCTTCCTATCTGCTGGATCGGTTGCAGCTCAAACCGGAGCAGGATTATCGCTTCCTTGGCGATGCGGCATTTGATACCCGTTATGTCAGCAATGCGCTCCTGAGCCAGACCGGGAATCGTTATATCAACGGCATGGGTTCCGATCTGCAACAGATGTCCTGGCTGATGGATAACGCAGCGAAAGCGCAGCAATCGCTGGGATTAGCGTTCGGTGTATCACTGAATGCTGACCAGATTGCTGCACTTGACCACAGTATATTGTGGTGGGAACAAGCGACCATCAATGGACAGACAGTGATGGTGCCAAAACTTTATTTGTCACCTGATGACGCCACCGTGGCCAACGGCAGCGTGATTGCTGGCAATAATGTTGCGCTGACGGCAGATAATATCCGCAATAACGGCAGCACCATCAGCGCGAAGCAGAATGTCGCATTAACCAGCCAGGCGCAGATTGATAACATTAACAGCAGCTTAATTAAGGCGGGCGAGGGCGTAAATCTGAGTGCCTTAGGGAATATTAATAACATCGGTTCGACGATCAGTGGCAGGCAGGTGGCGCTTGAAAGCGTCAGTGGCAATATTGTTAACCTGACCAGCACTGCCAGCATCAATAATAATTCAATCTGGAGCCGCTACGCTCTGACAGAGCAGGGAAATCAGGCTGCCATTATCTCAACAGGTAATCTCTCTCTTGTAGCCGGAGACAGCGTTCTCAACACAGCCTCTCTGCTGAAAGCCAGCGATGACCTGAAGATTCAGGCGGTGAACGATGTCTGGCTCAGCGCGAATACGCTTAGCAGCAGCTTTACTAACCGCTATCGTGACCACGCTACTACTTCCACGGCGGGCAGCACGGTAACCGCAGGGTCGGCCTTGACGATCAATGCCGGCAACACGCTTTCTGTAGCGGCCGGTCAGCTGCATTCAGGCAAGGATATGTCGCTGACGGCAGGCCATGACCTGGATTTACTGTCTCAGCAGTCTGCCACCCATGACCATATCCGCAATACAGAAAGTCATCACTCTGATGCCGAACGCACAGCCGTTTCCAGCGGCGGCAAACTCACGCTGGTCGCCGGAAAGGACATTACCAGCCAGGCGGCAGCGCTGGTGGCAGAAGGCGATATCGGACTGAAAGCAGGCCGCGATATCAACCTGAACGCCGAAGAATCCAGATCGGGTAACAGCGAGCGCGGCAGCAAAAAAACGATCATCAACGAAACGGTACGTCAGCAGGGTAGCGAAATCGTCAGTGGCGGCAGCACCACGCTGCTGGCAGGAAATGACATTACCAGCCAGGCCGCTGCGCTCACCACCAGTAACGATTTGGCATTGCAGGCCGGACATGACGTCAATATCACTACAGTGACCGAGAGTGATTACGCCTACCGCGAAGAGACCAAAACCCGGAAAAAACTGTTCAGCAAGAAAACCACGCACACGCTCAGCGAAGAGAGTGCTACGGCAGAAAAGGCCTCCAGCCTGAGTGGCGATCGCGTTTCAGTCAGTGCCGGCAATGACCTGCTGGTGAAGGGCTCATCGGTTGTGGGCGAACGCGATGTGGGCCTGAAGGCTGGCCGCGATCTCAACATTACGGCCGCCACCGAGACCGAGACACGCTATCGCCTGAGCGAGACCAAAAAAAGCGGCATGCTCAGCGGCGGCGGTATTGGCGTGACCTTCGGCAGCGCGTCATCCAAACAGGAGCTGAAGCAAAACGGCACCACCGAAAGCCAGAGCGCCAGCACCATCGGCAGCACCGGCGGCAACGTCACAATGGTAGCGGGCCAGGATACGCGCGTGGCGGGTTCAGACGTGATTGCGAAGCAGGATATCACCCTGGTTGGCGGATCCGTGACCATCGATCCGGGCAACGACACACTGACCCGCCGTCAGAGTTTTGAGCAGAAGCAGAGCGGATTGACGCTGCAGCTCACCAGTCCCATTACCGACGCGCTGCTCAGCCTCGGTTCGCAGGCCAAAGCCGCCGGTGAGGCGGGAGACGATCGTCTGAAAGCGCTTAATGCCGTGAAGATGCTGGAAAGCGGCTGGGCAATGTCGAAAGGCGCTACGCAATCGGCGACTGCGCTGGCTAACGGTAATGTCCGTGAAGCCGGCATTAAGATTGCGCTTAACGTGGGCGCCAGCAAAAGCAAATCCTCATCTGAATACAACAGTAATGTGGTGAGCGGCAGCTCGCTCAACGGCGGCGGCAACGTAGCGGTCGTGGCCACGGGCGCCAAAGGCACCAGCGGCGACCTGACCCTGGCGGGCAGCAATATCACCGGCGGAAACGTGACGCTCGCAGCCGCGCATGACCTTAATCTGGTCGCAGCCAGTAACAATACCGAACAGAAGAGCAGTAACAACGCCTCTGGCTGGAGCGCCGGCGTACACGTGGCTATCGGACAAAAAACCGGTATTGGCGTACAGGCCAGCGGCTATATGGCCAGCGGCGCGGAGAACGGCAGCAGCACTACTTATGTCAACAGTCGCGTCAATGCCAAAGACAGCCTGACGCTGAGCAGCGGTAATGACACGCTGCTCTCTGGTGCCCAGGCACTGGGCAACAGCATCAGTGTGAATGCGGGAAATAACCTGACCTTGTCCAGTCTGCAAGATACGGATAACTACCAGAGCAAGCAGCAGAGCGCCAGCGGCGGCTTCAGTTTCACCTTTGGCACGATGAATGGCTCATTCGGGCTAAGCCTGAGCCAGACTAAGGTCAACAGCGAGTACGCCAGCGTCGGCGATCAGAGCGGGCTGTTTGCGGGCAACGGTGGTTATGACATCTTTGCGGGTAATCATACGCAGCTTAACGGTGCGGTAATCGCCTCAACCGCCGATGCGGCCAATAACCGGCTTTCCACGGGAACGTTGGGCTGGGACAGCATTGAGAACCACGCAGAATATCACGCCAGCAGCACCTCTGTTGGGATCAGTGGCGGCAACGACGGGACTAAACCCTCTCTTCTGCCCACGCTGGTGAATATGAGCGGCAGCGCTTCCGGCACTACGCGATCGGCCGTTGCAGACGGAACGCTGGTCGTTCGTGATACAGCCCGGCAGACACAGGATGTCAGCGGGCTGAGCCACGATACGGACAATGCCAACGGTCACATCGATAAGATTTTTGATAAAGAGAAAGTCGGTAATCAGCTGGCCTTTGCGCAGGGCGTACAGGAGCTGGCCGGTAAAGTGGTCGGGGACGTCAAAGCCTACAAACTGGACGCGGCGGCTGAAGAAACCAAAGCGCGCCTGCTGAAGGCGCATCCTGACTATGCCAGCAAATCATCGGATGAAATGAATACGCTGGTTGAGCATGACCCGGGGTACAAGGCGGTCGCAGATAAGTGGAGCACAGGCGGCACCTACTCTATGGTAGCGACGGCGGTCGCCGGCGCGCTGGGAGGCCTTAGCGCCAATAATCCGGGAGCGGCTGCCAGCGGCGCCATGGCTCCTTTTATTGCAAACCAGATTAAAAAAGCCACCACAACCTATGATGCAAACGGTAAGGAGCATACCGATCTGCTGGCCAATACCATGGCGCACGCTGTGGCAGCCGGTGTACTTGCCAGAATGGGAGGCGGGGACAGTACTGGCGCAGCTGCCGGCGCGGCAGGCGGAGAACTGACTGCGCGGGCAATCATCAAGGTCATGTATCCGGATACGCAGCCTGGCGAACTGACCGAGAGCCAGAAGCAGACCATCAGCACCCTGAGCCAGCTGGCAGGAGGATTTGCTGGCGGCATCGTGTCAGATTCGTTAATGGGTTCTGGCGCCGGCACGATGGCAAGTAAAAATGCAGTAGAGAATAATACACTCGGTGATGATGAAGAACTGGGGCACGAAGATAAATTAGGAATTCACGAACCTGAAATATTCCATATCACCAATGGAATAGGCCAAAAACACGATTCACAAGGTCACCCAATACCGGGTTCATATGGTGTCGGAATCGTTGGGCCAGTTGGTACGAAAACTTCACCCCGCAGCGAGCAAGAAATTAAAAATGACGTAATTGAAAACGTCAGAGTGGGTAATGGAGAGAAAGGTTCAGGAAGTGGTAATAAGGTTGACATAATTTCAGATAAAACAGTAATAGATTCGAAGGGTAAACCTATTTCTGTTTATCCAAACACCGATAAGCCCATAGCTAAACAGGAATTCCCGCCAGCTACCAATGCACATGGCTTCAATGATATTATCGACAATTATGCGGGTAATGCTGTAAAAACCAGTCTTAAAAATGGTGCAACACTCTATCAGATTGAGGGCACCCTGAATGGTACTTCAGGCAGATTTGAATGGATAGTTGACCCTAAATTAGGTGGAGTTAGCCATCGCATGTTTGTGTCAGGCGGTAAAGTTAATGGAGTCCCAACGAAACCATGAGCAATAGCAAATTGAATTTATTGAAAAAACTCCAATGGCTGGATTGGGGGACACTTTACATGGGCGCAAAAGGCCTTCCAGACGTCACAGTTGATCCTGCAGACATTAGCGATTATGCATGCAGTCAAATCAACGAAGTTGATGGAGCAAATGACGTTTTTATTTCTGTAGCCGAACTTGCCTATTGTGATGCGATCTCTGATGAAACCCTAAAACATCTGGAGCGACTTGCAGAATGGGACAATATAGACATACAGCTGTCGGCAAGAAAGTGGAGACTCGTTGCGTTCATGAAACTTTTGGATGATTTGAATGATGACTATATTTATGCATTATTAGATTTGAATATTTTCTGGAATCAATGGAAAGGCAGCGATACACCAGATGTTGTCCAGGGAGTAGGGAACAACATGACCCCATCTGAATTTTACAGCATGGATAATTTCAAAGAAGTAATGCTAAAAAACAAAAAATGGATTGATGAGGAAACAAATGCAATTCATATAGCTATGAAGCAGCATTAATTCAGGTGTCACGCGTATGCACGCATCGGATGTTGCCGTTTCATTCGGCTTATGGGCTTATACTGTTTTGCAGTGACAAACGCTGCAAAGAGCCCTCATTTTGGCAGGGCTCTTATCGCCATTTAGTCAAACTGCAGATAGGCAACATGTGTTTGCAGATATTCGTCCAGACCGTGGCGTCCATCCGCGCCGCCAATACCAGATTTACGCCAGCCTGCATGAAAACCCTGCATTGCCTCAAAATTTTCGCGGTTAACATAGGTTTCGCCAAATTTCAGCTGGCGCAGCGCGTTCATGGCAGTGTTGAGATTTTGCGTATAAATGGATGAGGTCAGTCCGTATTCACAATCGTTGGCCAGCGCGATGGCTTCGTCCAGGGTTTTAAAGGTCATAACCGGCAGCACGGGTCCAAAAATCTCTTCGCGCATGATTTCCATCTCCTGGCGCACGCCAGTGATGATGGTCGGCTCAAAGTAATAGCCTGTATCACCCACACGTTTGCCACCCAGCACTACTTTGCCGCCCTGCTGTAGGGCTGTTGCGACTTTTTCTTCCACGCGCGTCAGTGCCGCCTTGCTGATCAGGGGCCCCATGTCGAGATCGTGCTCTTCTGCCGGATTGCCAACCTTTACCTGCTGCATTGCCTGAATAAGCGCGCTTATGAAACGATCGTAAATGCCTTCCTGCACATAAACGCGCTCAGCGCAGTTGCACACCTGCCCGCTGTTGATGACGCGTGAGCTGACAATGGCTTTTACTGCCAGATCCAGGTCGGCATCATCCATCACAATGGCCGGCGCTTTGCCGCCCAGTTCCAGCGAGACGTTAGTAACGTTTTTGGCTGCTGCCTGCATGGTAGCGATACCGGCGCTGACGCTGCCGGTCAGGCTGACCAGCCCGACTTTTTCATTGGCTGCCAGTTCCTGACCCACTTCCGGACCATAGCCGTAAACAACATTTATTACGCCTTTTGGCAGACCGACGTCATGAATGATTTGCGTGAAGATGGCAGCATTGTTGGGTGTGACTTCGCTGGGTTTGATCACAATGGTGTTGCCCGTGACCAGGGCTGGCGCAGCTTTACGCGCGATCAGGAAAAAAGGAAAATTCCATGGCAAGATACCGGTGGTGACGCCAATGGCTTTTTTGAAGACGAAAATATTTTCGTTCGGACGGTCGCTGTTGACGATTTCGCCTTCATAGCGGCGCGCCCATTCAGACATATAGTCCAGATAATCAGCGGTAAAGAGAACTTCGGTTTGTGCCAGCCCCTGTGTTTTGCCGCCCTCCGCGACGATGGTAGCGGTAAGCTCCGGCTCGCGCAGGCGAATCGCTGAAGCAATTTTACGTAGCCAGCGACCACGCTCTACTGCAGGCAGCGCTTCCCAGGCAGGCTGGGCCTTCTCAGCTGCATCAATTGCGGTGGCTGCATCCTGTTTGGTGCCCTCCGGTACGCGTGATAGCAGCGCTTCCGTTGACGGACTTATCACATCGATCCATCTGCCGATGTGGTCAGTGACAAATGCGCCATTAATATAGTGTTGATGGTGTGTCGTCATTTACAAGGCTCCGCGTTCGGTTTCGTTAACGTTTAGTCAATGCAGAGTGAAACAGAACCTCAGGAAGCACCTTTTTATCTGTGCCAGCGTGGCTCGGCAGGTGGCAACACAGGGAAGAAAAGCATGACGAACGCAGCAATCTGGTTCGCTAATAGGCTGACACGGAATGGAGACACGTTAGTTCGCTGTGGTCAAAGTCGCTTCGCTTTGGAGAAGAGCAAGGCAAGTACATTTTAGCAAATCCGGACCCTGCATGAGGCTGCCTGACGTCCAGCCTGCTTCCGTTATTCTTGCACAAGTGCCCCTATCAGCGATGTGCAGCCACAACACAAAGCAGGTTGCGACGATAGCACGCACATAAAAAGCATCCGAGAGCACGGGTGTTACCGCCTGACATCCTGCTGCCCCCTCAGGCACGCTTAACCAGGTAACACTGCTCGCAGAAAGAACATGCAATCCGATTCTTGCTGATGTCAGCAGGACGTAACACGCTGCACACATTCCAGCAAGGCAGACGCGTGTTAGCGAGTCTGTTAATAGCGCCCGGGAGGGCACAATGGAACGGGCGCCTGAATCCTTGTCACAGCTCCCGCGTTAACCCTCGCTCTGTACTGCAACTTTCACCGATGATTTCCCTGCATAAGCTGACAAGCATATTCGATAAGAAAACGCTCGGCATAGCTTTGTGTGATTGCCATGTTAAATAACAACCTGGCAAACAGCTAAAACCCGGGCTGATTCACACAACAAAAATCAAAAATATCCAAATAATAACGAACTTATAAAAGACTGCGTGTGAAATCTCCACAAATACGGATTTGTGATCCCTATGTTGAAAACCCACTGAATTTTGCCAGCCACCTTCGTACCCCGGCAGTGATGTAAAGGCTGAGTCGAAGCCGCTCCCCCTAGACTGCTGATGATCGGGAAACAGCGGTTTCCTGTTTGGCCTCAACCTTACGAAGGAATAACAATGAACAGTGCCATTATTGCCGGTATTTTCTGGCATCTGGTGGGTGCCGCCAGTGCCGCATGTTTTTATGCTCCGTTTAAGCAGGTAAAGAAGTGGTCATGGGAAACCATGTGGTCGGTGGGCGGCGTTATGTCATGGCTTATTCTGCCGTGGGCGGTCAGTGCCGTGCTGTTGCCAGACTTCTGGGCTTATTACAGTAGCTTTAGCGTCTCTCAGCTACTGCCTGTCTTTCTGTTTGGTGCCATGTGGGGAATCGGTAATATCAACTATGGCCTCACCATGCGCTACCTCGGCATGTCAATGGGTATCGGCATCGCTATCGGTATTACACTGGTCGTCGGCACGCTGATGACACCGCTTTTGCAGGGTCGATTTGTTGAATTATTCGGCTCAGAAGGCGGACGTATGACGCTGATTGGCGTGCTGGTGGCCCTGATTGGCGTGGCAATCGTCTCCCGGGCCGGATTGCTGAAGGAGCGGGCGCTGGGCATCAATGCAGAAGACTTTAACCTGAAGAAAGGGCTGGTGCTGGCTGTGATCTGCGGCATTTTCTCGGCGGGTATGTCTTTTGCCATGGATGCGGCGAAACCAATGCATGATGCAGCAGCCAGCCTTGGCATCAATCCGCTCTATGTCGCATTACCCAGCTACGTGGTGATCATGGGCGGTGGCGCAGTCATTAACCTGGCATACTGCTTCATCCGCCTTGCAGTTAAACCTGAGATCTCAGTGCGGCGGGATTTCTCCGTGGCAAAACCGCTGCTGATGGCCAACATCGCCTTTGCCATTCTCGGCGGCACCATGTGGTATCTGCAGTTTTTTTTCTACGCATGGGGCCATGCCAAAATCCCACCACAGTATGATTTTGTTAGCTGGATGCTGCATATGAGCCTGTATGTATTGTGCGGTGGGCTGGTCGGGTTGGTGCTTAAAGAGTGGAAATCAGTGGGACGCCGTCCGGTTAGCGTCCTGTCGATTGGCTGTGTGGTGATCATCATTGCAGCTAACATTGTTGGCTTAGGCATGGCTGCCTGATTTAAAGAGAAAACCAAAGCCTGTCGCGGTTCTTGCGTCAGGCTTTTTCTTTATCTGGCTGGGTCAGGCGTTGCAGAACAAAACGCTGGCGCCAGGCAGTCGGCGTCAGGCCGGTCTCGCGTGTAAACACCACTGAAAAGTAATTGCTGTCGTCAAAGCCGCAGCGGGCGGCAATCTCACTGATCAAACCCTCTTGGGTACGTAACAGATACTTTGCCTGACACAGCTGCAGCTGCCGCAGATAGTGCCCAATAGTCATGCCGGTTTGCTGACGAAACAGCTGTTTTAACGATCGCTCGCTGAGCTGATTTTGCTGGCAAAAACTGGCGAGATCGAACGGCCGGCTGATATCCCCCAGCAGGGCGGACATCAGCAGATCGAGCTGTTCGCCCTCTGGCAAGGCCCACGGGCGATCGGCTGCGTAACCGTGGCGGCGCAGAATCAGCGCCAGCTGCAAAAACAGCGCCTCAGACAGCTGAACAGAGAGTGAATCGCCTTTGCGACTCTCGCGCTCCAGCTGACTGATCACGCCGCGTGCCAGCGCCATGCCACGTGTGGTGAGACGCCAGTTCACAGGTGCATCTTCCTCTTGCGGCGGTAACAGCTGACTCCAGTCCAGCGCAAGACGGAAACGATCGCGGCAATATAAAATGTTATCCAGTGCGAGGTCGTTTACGCTGTCGTAGCTATGGCAATCACTGTCGCGAATATAGAATACATCGCCGCAGGTAATCAGCCATGGGCGATCGTTCAGGATGTGCAGACCATTGCCACGCCAGACAATAACAATTTCACTAAACGTATGCCGGTGCAGAGGAAAAGAGGGCTGCGGCATACGTTCAGCAACAGCAATCGGCAGATTACTGGCAGGAAAATAGTCCTCGCGTGACAGAAGCAGCGGCATAGTCAATACTCCGGTTACCACATCTGCTGGCGCTCCGTACGGGGCGCGCAGCCAAATTCACGCCGAAACAGCGTGGAAAAGTGATTACTGTCACCAAACCCACACTGATAGGCGATATCTGTAATGCGCATATCGCTGTGACGCAACAGATAGCGTGCCTGCAATAAGCGCAGTCGGTTAAGATAACGCTGCGGAGTGCTGCCGGTTTGCTGCTTCATCTGGCGATGCATCGTGCGCAATGACAATGAAAAGCGATCGGCCAGGGCTTCCCACTCAATGTCTTCACTGTAGTGCTCATTCAGCCAGTCAAGCAACCGATGCAGTCGGGCTTCCTGATCCTGTGCGTTATCGTTGTAAGCCGCCTCGCGTAGCAGCACCAACAATTGCAGAAACCGCTGCTCCTGATGAGCCTGACGTTCCAGCGACCACTGAGGCTGCTGCTTCATCTGTGTAACCAGCTGCAACGCCTGATCCATCACTTTCTGATTAATGCGCCAGTGAGAAGCGTGCTGGCCATCCTCTTCACGCGGTAACAACGCCTGCACCCCAGACAGGAAACGAAACGCTGCCGGACCGCGGTACAGTATATTGGTCAGACACAGATTGTCTGTTTGCTCATACATGTGGCGATCGTGATCGCGCACAAAGCACACGCAGCCAGCGCTCAAGGCTTGCGGCTGACCATTGAAGACGTGAATACCGGACCCCTGCTCAACCAGCACGATTTCATGAAAATCATGATGATGTTCCGGGAACGCCTGCTGTGGTACGCGTGGCTCAATGGCAATGACATAATCCCCGGCCGGAAAAAAATCAGCACTGTGCAAAATGGTCATGGTGCGCCCTTAGTTAACAAAACTGTAACGGAGTCTACGCAGCAGCCGCGCAGCTTACCTTGAATTTTGAACAGGGGAGCACAGGAATTTAGCCCATTTTTTAAGATCGCCTAAGTGATTGATAGAAATGCGGCAAGGCTCACAACTCTGCGGGTGTGCGGTTCTGTGAACTCTCTCACGAACACCTTTGCAAACCTGCCAGCGACATTTCTTCGCTGGCAATGCGCGTAAGGTGGCTCGCCGTCCACCTTTCTATGCTGTACCCCTGTTATCACACAAAGAGCACGCCATGAGTATGCGTAACATTGTTGCCATTGATTTAGGCGCATCCAGCGGGCGCGTGATGCTCGCGCAATGGACACCTGCCTGTCAGCACATCACGCTGCGCGAGGTACGCCGCTTTACTAACCAGCGCGTGCGCCGGGCCGGCTATGATTGCTGGGATCTGGACAGGCTGGAGCAGGAGATCCGCGCCGGGCTGCAGCAACTGGATGACGAGGGCATCGTACCTGACAGCATCGGTATCGATACGTGGGGCGTCGATCTGGTGCTGCTGGATGCCGACGGCGCGCGCGTTGGTGAAGCCGTGAGTTATCGCGACAAGCGTACCGACGGGGTGATGGCGCAGGCAATCAGCGATCTGGGGCAGCAGACTATTTATCAGCGCACCGGTATTCAGTTCCTGCCTTTTAACACGCTTTATCAGCTGCGCGCGCTGCATCAGCAGCAGCCGGACTGGCAGTCCCAGGTAAAGCATGCGCTGATGATCCCGGACTATCTGCATTATCGCCTGACCGGTGTGATGAACTGGGAATACACCAACGCTACCACGACGCAGTTGCTGAATATTGAGAGCGGGACATGGGATCGCGAACTGTTGGCTTGGGCTGGCATTAATGCCAGCTGGTTTGGCACACCCCATGCTCCCGGTAATACCGTGGGCTACTGGACCAGCCCTAGCGGTCAGTCGATTCCGGTGATTGCGGTCGCTACTCACGATACCGCCAGCGCGGTTCTGGCGACGCCGCTGTCACAGGACGGTGCCGCCTATCTCAGCTCTGGCACCTGGTCGCTGATGGGTATTGAAAGTTTGCAACCGTGCGTGAATGAGGCGGCACGGCAGGCCAATATCACGAATGAAGGCGGTGCAGAAGGCTATCGTGTCCTGAAAAACATCATGGGTTTGTGGCTGCTACAGCGTGTATGCAGTGAGCTTCATATTTGCGATCTGTGCGCGCTAATTGCTGACGCCGCGCACGAGCCCGCCTGCCGTACGCTGATCAACCCAAATCATACGCGCTTCATCAATCCAGATAGCATGGTACAGGAGATTCAGAACGCCTGTGCTGAACAGGCGATGCCGGTACCGCAAACGCCTGCCGCGCTGGCACGCACCATTTTTGACAGCCTGGCGCTGCTGTATCGCCAGACGATGCTGGAGCTCAGCCGATTGCGCAAGGCGCCACTTTGCCAGTTGCACATTGTTGGCGGCGGCAGTCAGAACCCACTGCTTAATCAGCTGTGCGCCGACGCGTGTCAGTTGCCCGTGCTGGCCGGCCCGGTAGAAGCTTCCACGCTCGGTAATGTGGGCTGTCAGCTGATTGCACTGGGAGAGCTGCGTGACGTTGCCGATCTGCGTCGCTGTATCAGTCGGAACTTTCCGTCAGAAACTTTTAACCCGCTAAATACCAGCGTCTTTGCAGCCCATCTGGCTCGCTTTGCGGCGCTGAATCAACCTGCTAAGGAACTCGCTTATGACAAAGCTGATTGAACAGGCCTTCGAACTGGCCAGGCACCGTTACGCTGCTGCTGGCGTGGATGTCGACCAGGCGATGGCACAACTGGACACTATTCCGGTCTCGATGCACTGCTGGCAGGGCGATGACGTGCGGGGGTTCGAAAATCCACAGGGGCAACTGACCGGGGGGATTCAGGCAACCGGCAACTATCCGGGCCGCGCGCGTAATGCCGAAGAGTTGCGTGCCGATCTGGACAAAGCCATGTCACTTATCCCCGGGGCAAAGAGGCTCAATCTGCATGCTATCTATCTGGAAAGTGACAAGCCTGTAGCACGCGACGCCATTGAACCGCAGCACTTCAGCCAGTGGGTAGCGTGGGCAAAAAGTAACAAGCTGGGACTGGATTTCAACCCGACCTGCTTCTCACATGAGAAGAGCGCCAGTGGTTTTACGTTATCGCACGCTGACCCGGCGATTCGTGAGTTTTGGATCAATCACTGCAAGGCCAGTCGTCACATTTCAGCGTACTTTGGCGAACAGCTTGGCACCCCTTCGGTCATGAATATCTGGGTACCAGACGGCATGAAAGATTTGACCGTTGACCGCTTCGCTCCTCGTCAGCGGCTCGTCAGCGCGCTGGATGAGATCATCAGTGAAAAACTAAATCCGCAGTACCATATCGATGCAGTAGAGAGCAAGCTGTTTGGTATCGGTGCTGAAAGCTATACCGTGGGTTCTAACGAATTCTGCTTTGGCTACGCCAGCAGTCGCCAGACGGCGCTCACACTGGACGCCGGCCATTTCCATCCGACAGAAGTGATCTCCGACAAAATTTCCACTGCCATGCTCTATGTGCCGCGTTTACTGCTGCATGTCAGCCGTCCTGTACGCTGGGATAGCGATCATGTAGTGCTGTTGGATGATGAAACACAGGCTATTGCACATGAGATTGCGCGCCAAAACCTCTTTGACAAAGTGCACATTGGCCTCGATTTCTTTGATGCCTCCATCAACCGGATTGCCGCCTGGGTTATCGGTACCCGCAATGCCAAGAAAGCGCTGCTGCGCGCACTGCTTGAACCCAGTGAGCAGTTGCGCCAGCTGGAGCGTGATGGTGACTACACCGCCCGCCTGGCACTGCTTGAAGAGCAAAAGTCGCTGCCGTGGCAGGCGGTATGGGAGGCCTGGTGTCTGCGTCATGATGTGCCGGCCGATGCCAGCTGGCTGAGCGACGTTCGTCACTATGAACAACACACTTTGCGTCAACGTTAAGGGATACACCATGCAAAACATTCTGACTTCCTGGTTTGTGCAGGGAATGGTGAAGGCTACCAGTGATATGTGGCTTAAAGGCTGGGACGAGCGCAACGGTGGCAATGTCAGCCTGCGCTTGTTACCGGAAGAAGCAGAAAGCTATGCCGCTGATTTTTACACCGAGCCACGCTGCATCGAATTGAGTCAACCCGCGCCGGCGCTAGCCAATGACTGGTTTTTGGTTACCGGGTCCGGCAAGTTTTTCCGCAATGTGCAGCTGGACCCGGCCGACAGCTTGGTGCTGCTGCAGGTGGATGACAAAGGGTTGTCATACAAGATCCACTGGGGACTGAATAATGGCGGCTTGCCAACATCCGAGCTGGCCGCACATTTCCAGTCACACAGCGTACGCAAGCAGGTTTCTCAGGGTGCAGATCGCGTCATCATGCACTGTCACGCCACCCATTTTATGGCGCTGAGTTATGTGGTACATCTGGATTCTGCGCGCTTTACCCGTTTATTGTGGGAGGGCAGCACTGAGTGTCTGGTGGTGTTTCCGGACGGGGTGGGCATTCTGCCGTGGATGGTGCCGGGCACTGATGGTATCGGGCAGGCTACTGCAGAGGCAATGGCTAAACATAGCCTGGTGATGTGGCCGTTCCACGGCATTTTTGGCGCAGGTCCGACGCTGGATGAGGCCTTTGGCCTGATTGATACGGCTGAAAAATCTTCAGAAGTCGTGGTTAAGGCGATTTCCATGGGCGGTATTCGGCAGAGTATCACCACCGAACAGCTGATTGCACTGGGTAAACGCTTTAATGTGCAACCCTGGCAGGCGGCCTTGCAGGCGGAGCGCAGCGATGTTGCGTAAAGCTTTTGTCATGCAGGTTTACGCGCACTGCCATGATGAGTATTTGCGACGCCATTCACCTGTCTGGCCGGAGCTGGAGCAGACGCTGAAAGCACATGGGGCGCACAACTATGCTATCTGGCTGGATGCCGATCGCGATCTGCTGTTTGCGAGTGTGGACATTGAGTCTGAAGCGCGCTGGCAGGCCATTGCGCAAACAGAGGTATGCCAGCGCTGGTGGGCGTCAATGAAGGATCTAATGCCCGCCAACGCAAACAACAGCCCGATCAGCACAGAACTGAAACCGATGTTTTTTTTGCCATAACAGCGTAATCGCGTTCAGTGTGTCTGGCAGGTCATCATACGTTATGTTGCGAAGGTCAGAAGAAAATAAAGACACCTAGAACAGTATCACTGCACACATGCGGTGATACTGTTCAATGATATTTGGGCGCCAGGCGCACTGACCACAGCAGCGCAATTTTTCGCGCTGCTGCAACCTAACTTTATATCCTTAATTAATGAGTGAAACTGATGACCCAGCGGAATTCAGATATCTCACAAGGTTGCTTTTTGGCCGCTGCCCCTGGCGTCTGAAGCCAGGGCAATTATTCTGATATTCGGGTAAAAAGCCAGACGCTCAGAGTACTGGCATAGATTCGTGCTTTTTCACTCCTTATACAGTCTCCTGCGTTATCGAAAGAACGTAATGAATTTCTCTGGCCGTAATGGCCGCAGAGAGCAGTCACGGTCCAGGGCTGCTTAACGCTTACGGTATAGTACAACCAATTGATCGAGAGCGGGCTGGGAGCGCTTATCAGTGCTTCCATTGCAACATCAGCCGTTGAGCAACGCTCGGCTGTGCATCGTTTGACAAAACGATGAGTTAAATCAGCAAGATTGATTGAGGGAAATTTGTCTATAAAGCCTCTGGCAACCTGAGTGATGAAGTTCGCAAAGGTGATCAGTTTTATCCCGATGCCACCCATAAAAATCATCTTGAAGTGTCTGATAGTAAAGGTAACTTTAAAGTGGTTCTGAACTTGGATGGTTCGGTTAATCTGATTAAAAAATAGCAGCTACTGAAAGGCGGATATTACTCAAATGACAAAAAACATTAACTTCGACGAATCAAAAGACACTTACCTTCAGTTGTTTAAGGCGATGACAAATCAGCCGGTAACTGAAAATGATCTTTTGATTGATTATAAGGCACAACAATGCACCTCATTCCACCGCGAACTCGAACTGTTCGGAAAGGCGAAGGTGCTTCTGGAAAAAGCCAAGCTGAATGATGATAAGGTTTCAATGCAAGTGGCCCTAGTCTATATCCGGGTATACTCGATGAATTTATCAAGCTTTTTTGATGCATTCAAAGAAGATGCTGATACTCTGTTAAAATTCTCTGGCTGGCCTGATATTCCTGAAGATTACAAAATACCCTCACATTACAACTTTCCCGTTAAGTAATCTGAGGTAAGCATACTCTGCTGTCAGATGATAAATCTTATGAAGTAGCAAAGTTTGCGTATAAATCCCCAGAGCATAAATTATGACAGTAAACCAAGCCGTATAAAGGATTAGGGAATGTTTGAGATAGTACTTGATGGCGAACAGATAGTTGTTGAGGGTGAACGGGTTCAACCAGCATCGATTGTTATTGGTAATTATACAGAATCACTGTATCTGCCACTCTCTTACTGGAGTGCAGATGATTATAAAAAGGCATGGCTGGCATCACTCAGGGAAGGTCTGGCCAGGAAAGATCATGCAGCATTAGCGGTCTCAATGTACGAACCTGAGCAAACTAATTTCATATTTACCTGGGTTTTGTACTTTCAAGGTATGGATGTCTATGTGCACAATAATATGGTTTTTTTAGATGAGTGTTGTGACTTTACCGTTGAGCAGATAAATAAGTTTGTGGAGCCTCGTACCACTCATAATGAAGAGGGTATGAAAATATCTGAATGGCACACTGATTTGAAAAGCGTCATTGATTTTTATCATCGCCTTGAAGCCTGAAGGCATTCGGGTTTCAATTTGCGTGAATTCAGACAGCTCATCGCACAGCCACTTTTCCAGTTCTGTAGTTATCAGCCATCTGGTTAGGTTACCTGTAGCCGCGCTAACGGTGAATTCTTTCCCGGGCAGGACTTTCTGGATTTAAATCTATCCCGCTACGTCACCGTAAAGCATCAGTGTGAAGAGTGCAGTCGGCTTAACACATGACCACGCACCACGACTTCAAGATGTGCTGCTGCAATGTGCCATACATTTAGAAATAGAGTGTGGTAATGGACAAACGGGTTCGTTCATCAATTATCTGATCTCATTCACATACATAAAATGCTCAGTGCTGTAGCGATGATGCGCCAGAATCACGGGGATGGCGCTCTGATCGAAGGAGACTTCATCTATCACCATAACGGCCTGCGGGAGCGTCAGCTCAAGCAGGGTGGCATCCTCTTCATTAGCCAGAGATGCCGTGATCTGCTCGCGTACCGCGGCCAGACGAATGTCGAACTGCTCAAACAGATACCGGTAGAGCAGAGGAGGCAGCTGTTCTGCGGCGGGAAATGCTGGCAGGCGACTGGCTGGCAGAATGAGCGTCTCATGCATCGCCGCAATACCGTTGACCCGCCGCAGGCGCTTTAAACGATAAACCTTGTCACCCGCTGCAATTTGAAGCTTTTCGGCTTCCCCGGTTGTTGCCAAACTTTCCTGATAATCCAGCAGCAGGGTTTCAGACAGCAGCAATCCCCCTGTTTTATCGTGCAGACGAAAATACTGGAAGAAGTGACTCAGGTTATGCAGCGGGGCCCAGCCCGTGACCACCGTACCGGTTTTTCGCCGGCGCATCAGCATCCCCTCCGTGGTAAGCGCGCTTAACGCTTTGCGCATTGTGCCCACCGACACACCAAATCTGGCCGCCAGGCTGCTTTCGCTTGGCAGAATCGTGCCGGCTGGCAGCTCTCCCTGCAGGATGGACTCACTGATGTGACGCTTGATCACGTCATGCAGCGGGGCACCTTCGCCTGCATTCAGCCGTGTAAACGGCACGGTGTTACCTGCGTCATAGTTTTTTTGCATAGCTGCGATTACCGGTTGACCCGTGTTGATAAATTGCATTATCTATAAACTATATAGTAATACAACAGGTAATCGCCCGGTGGATAAAAATAATCGTTTTAACAATGCGTTAGACGTCATTAGCCAGGATACCTTACGTATCACCGAGGATCTTCAGCGCATGCTCGCCGCGGATACCTGTTTTCCGCCGGGCAGCGGTTACGCGGCGTTTGCAGACCTGATGACGCAGATGCTGGCACCGATGCAGTTTGCTTTTCAGCGCGTGTCTGTTCCGGAAGCGCTCTGGCAGGTCCCTGACGGCAGTGCACAGGGTGAGCGTGTAAATCTGCTGGCGACGCTCAACTGCGGGGCAGCTGAAAACTGCAATCTCTATTTTCATACCGATACCGTACCTGCAGGTGATGGCTGGCGCTTTACGCCGCTGGCGCTGACCGTGGCAGAAGGCAGGCTCTACGGTCGCGGGGCAGCCGATATGAAAGGCACGATCGTGGCAGCGATTGCCGCCATCCGCTCAGCACAGGCCTGCGGCCTGCCGCTGCGCTTCAATCCGGTATTTCTGCTGTGCACCGACGAAGAGGGCGGTCTCTATCCGGGTATTCGCTATCTGGCAGAGCAACAGCTTTTTTCCGGACATCTGCTGAGCTTCAACGGCGGTGCGGTACCGCGCATCTGGGCCGGATGCTTTGGCAGCATTGACCTCAAAGTGATTGTGAGCGGGCGATCCGCGCACTCCGGCGATCCAGTCGCGGGCATCAATGCCATTGAAACAGCGCTTCCCCTGATGAACGCGCTGTATCAACTGAAAGGGCAGGTTGAGCAGCGCACGTCTGCCATGCCGCCGCCACCGCATTATCAGGGAAAACCTCTTACGTCACTGCTGACGCTCGCCGCGGTACATGGCGGCAGCAAAGGCTCCACAATCCCCGAACGTTTTGAACTGCTTATTAACCGCCGGTATGCGCCTGAAGAGGCGTTTGATGAGGTCTGGCAAGAGCTCACATTATGCATCAGTCAGGCAATGGCGGAGAGCCGCGCGCTGGATGTCTCCGTGCAGCTGATTGGGCATCTGGCACCGGTAGCCGATCCTTATGGACCGCACTGGCCACGCTGGCAGGCTGCGCTGAGCCAGGGGTTTGGCTTTCCTGATAACGCTTTTAAACCGTGGGGATCATCCACCAGCTCAGATATGGGTTGGGTGCAGCGTGCAGGTATTCAGGAGATTTTACTGGGTGGCTTAGCCCGCCCCGACAACCGTATTCATGCCACCGACGAGTTTACAACGATGGCAGATATCATCGCACTTTCGCAGTCCATTCTGGCGTATCTCGCCAGTGATTTTCAGCCAACCCAGGGTATTTAAACCAGCGAGGAAGAGAAAATGTGCGCAATGAAAGCAGTAAACCGCCGGCAGTTCATCGCCGGTTCTGCGGTTCTGACGGGTGCAGCTGCGCTGTCCGGATCTTTCTCTGCCAGCGCCGCGCCGGTGACGAGCGCCACACCCGGCGGCTCACCTCGCAAGGGGGGCGTGCTGCGCATCAGTGTTGACCAGGCGATTAGCGTGATCAACCCGCATCAGGTACGCGTCAATCCGGAATATCTGGTGGCCGAGCTGCTTTACAGCGGGCTGACGCGCCTGACGCAGGAGATGAAAGCGGAGGCGGATTTGGCGCAGTCATGGCAGGCCAGCGCCGATCTCACGCAGTGGACGTTTACGCTGCGCCCCGATTTGAAGTTCAGCGATGGCACTCCGCTCACCTCCGCTGACGTAGTCTCCAGCCTGCAGGCGCTGCTCGACCCAAAGAACGCGTCGCCTGCGCTGCATAATATTGGCCCCATCAGGTCGGTCAGTGCGAAAGACGACAGCACCGTACTGATTGAAACCGATACGCCTTACGCCGATCTGCCGGTCATGCTGGCCTATCCGGACGCCAAAATCATTCCCGCCAGTATTGCTCAGGGCCAGATAGACAAACTTAGTAAGCGTTCACTGGGCGCGGGTCCGTTCCAGCTGGTGTCATACGATCCTGAACGCAAAATTGTGGTGAAGCGTAACCCGCACTATTACGACCCGGCGCGCCCCTATCTCGACGGTGTTGAAGTGGTGGTCTATCCCGATGGCATTGCAGAGAGCTCCGCGTTGATCTCCGGCGATACCGATCTGATGCTGAGCGCTCAATCAAGCGAATTTGCCCGCCTTTCCCGATCATCCGGCGTACTGCCATTGCGGGTAGCGTCAGGCCAGTTTTTAAACGTGAACATGGGCTGCGATCAGAAACCCTTTAACGATGCGCGCGTGCGTCAGGCGCTGGCGCTGTGTGTGGATCGCCAGGCCTCCGTGGATTTTGTCGCTGACGGACTGGGTTCACCCGGCAATGATACCCCCATTAATGCCGCTTACCCCTGGTACGCTGATTTGGCCCGTAAGGCCGTGGATTACAGTAAAGCCAAAGCCCTGCTGGCAGAGGCAGGTTATCCCGACGGCCTCGATTTAACCCTGGTTGCCTCAGATAAACCTGCGACGCGAACCCAGCTGGGCATCGCGCTGCGTGAAATGGCGAGGCCTGGCGGCTTTCGCATTAAGGTGCAAACCATGGCGCACAGCACCTATCTCGATCAGGTGTGGAAAAAGGGCAACTTCTACGTGGGTTTCTACAATATGCAGCCCACCCCGGATGCCGTGTTTTCGCTGCTCTATACCTCAACTGCCGCATGGAATGAAACCCGCTGGAATAACGCTGACTTTGATGGCGCGATCAAGGCTGCGAGGGAAACCCGCGATGAGGCTCAGCGCAGCACGCTGTATGCCAAAGCACAGCAGCTTATGCATGACGACGTGCCTTCAGTAATCCCCACCTTCTTCGACCTGCTGGCCGCAGGTCGCGACTATGTGGCGGGCTATCACCTGCATCCTCGCGGCGCGGTGTTCCGTCTGGATCATGTCTGGCTCACCGGCAAAGCGCCCGTACGCAGCGTTTAAGGAGAGATCGTGACCGCAAGCTATCTGCTTAAACGCCTTCTGCTGATGATCTACACCCTGCTGGTGGTGTCGTTGCTGGTTTTCGGTATTACACAGCTGCTGCCGGCTGACGCGGCTGTTACCTTGCTGGGGCAGAATGCGACGCCGGAAGCGCTGGCGGCAGTACGTGAGCGGCTGGGGCTGGATGCCCCGGCATGGCTGCAATACTGGCACTGGCTGACACAGGCGCTGCAGGGTAATTTTGGTGTCTCCATGCGCAACGGGCTGGAGGTGGCTCCCGCACTGCTGACGGCGCTTTCGCGATCGCTGCTGCTGGCGGCCTGCGCGCTGATACTCATGCTGATCGTTGCTATTCCGCTCGGCATCTGGGCGGCCGTGCGACGCGGAAAAACCGCCGATGTGCTGGTAAGCGTCATTTCCTATGCGGGTATCTCTTTTCCCGAATTTGTTACGGCGACGCTGGTGCTACTGCTGTTTGCCGACGTCTGGCAGGTTCTGCCCGCGACGGGTTATGTGCCGCTCAGCGAGGATTTTGTAAGCGGGATACAGCACCTGATCCTTCCCGCTGTCACCGTGGCCCTGATTCTGGTGGCGCACGTCTCGCGCATGGTGCGTTCAGAAATGGTGGATGTGCTGCATACCGATTACATCCGTGCCGCCTGGCTTAAAGGACTGTCGCGCCGGCGTATCCTCTGGCGTCACGCGCTGCGCAACGGTCTGTTGCCCACCATTACCATTGTGGCGCTGGATGTGGGCTACCTGCTGGGCGGTATTGTGGTCGTGGAGGAGATTTTTGCCATCCCCGGCATCGGTCGTGAGCTGATCGTCGCAGTACAGGCGCGTGACCTGCCGGTGATTCAGGCTGGCGTCATGATCCTTGCCGCAACCTATTCGGTGGTTAACTTTCTTGCCGATCTGGCCTACGTCATTCTGGATAAGCGGATTTCCTATGCCTGACATTTTAAAACGTTTACTCCGTTCACCGCAGGGCGCAGCGGGCGTTCTCATCATCCTGCTGGCATTACTTATGGTGGCCGGCGGCGCGCACGTAGCGCCCTTTGATCCCGAGTCCATCTCAATCCTGACACGCTACAAGCCGCCAGGTGCAGAACACTGGTTTGGCACCGATCAGATGGGGCGCGATATCTTTAGCCGGGTGCTGGTGGGTGCGCGCTCTACGATTTTGCTCTCTCTGCTGGCGACCGCACTCGCTATGGTAATTGGCTCGGTGCTGGGTACGGCAAGTGCCTATCTGGGCGGCAAAACAGACGAATTTATGATGCGTACCATGGATGCCGTTATGGCTATCCCGAGTCTGCTGTTCGCGCTGCTGATTGTCAGCACGCTGGGGCAGAGCAGCATGAATGCGGTGCTCGCTATTACCATCGCCTTTGTACCCGGTATGGTGCGCATTTCACGCAGCGTGGCGCTGGCTGCGCGTCAGCAGGACTACATTAATGCGGCTATCGCCCGCGGCGAAGCAGCCCACTACATCATCCTGCGCGAGATGCTGCCAAATATTCTGGCACCGATCATTGTTGAGGCCACCATCCGCGTGGCATTTGCCATCATGCTGTTTGCCACCCTGAGTTTTCTCGGTTTAGGCGCCCAACCGCCTGAACCGGAGTGGGGCTTAATGGTGTCAGAAGCGCGAACCTACTTCTTCAGCGCGCCGTGGATGATGCTGATTCCAGGCCTGGCAATTGCACTGGTGGCCATTGGCTTTAACTTACTGGGCGACGGCCTGCGTGATGTTCTCAACCCACGGAGCCACGGATGATTGTACAAACTGCACCGGTGCTGTCGGTAGAAAATTACAGCCTCGATTACCGGCTCACAAACGGGCAGGCGCTGCCCGTACTGCGTGATATCAATTTACAGGTGATGCCCGGTGAAGTGCTGGGGCTGGTAGGGGAATCCGGCTCCGGGAAAACCACCCTTGGCTGGGCAATCATGCGCTGGCTGGCGAACAACGCGCAGGAGAAAAGCGGGGATATCCGCCTTAATGGTGACAGCCTTCTGAATTTAGCGGCGCCGGCATTGATGGCGCTGCGTGGGGCGAAGCTCGGCATGATCTTTCAGGATCCGGGCGCATCGCTTAATCCGACGTTAACACTGGGCGAGCAGGTCACAGAAGTGCTCCGGCGCCACCGCAGGCTGAGCGCCCGTGAAGCGCAGGAGCTGGCTGAATCCCTGCTGCATGATGTAGAACTCAAACACCCGGCACGTATGATGCGACGCTACCCGCATCAGGTTTCGGGTGGGGAAAAACAGCGTATCCTGATTGCCACCGCGTTTGCCTGTCAGCCAGCCTGTATGATTTTTGATGAGCCAACCACGGCCCTGGATGTGATCAGTTCCGCACAAATTCTCGATCTCTATGAACGCCTGCGCGAGGAGACGGGCGTGGCATCGCTCTATATCTCGCACGATCTGGCACTGGTGACAAAAGTGGCCGACCGCGTCTGCGTACTGGAAAAAGGCCGTATCGTCGAGCAGGCAGAGACACAAACGCTCTTCACCGCACCGCAGCACAGTTATACCCGCCGGCTTATCGCGGCGGTGCCGAATCCACAGCACCGGCTGATCGCGGATGCTGCGGGCACGCAGCCGCTGCTGACGCTGAATAACCTCACCATCCATTATGGCCACCACGGCTTTATCGATCGCCTGCTGAAGCGCGAGGCCAATACCACCCGCGCCGCAAATGCGGTGTCGCTGACCGTGCATCAGGGGGAAATTCTGGGTGTGGTCGGCGAATCGGGTTCCGGAAAATCTTCTCTGGGCAGAGCCATTACCGGACTTGTGCCGTTTCACGGCGAGTTAAATTTCTGTGGTTCGGGAATGCAGGGCCCTGCGCAGATGGACAAAGCGTATCGCCGCCGCGTACAGATGATATTTCAGCATCCTGATGCCTCACTCAACCCCCGTATGACCATCGGTGAGATAGTTGCGCGTCCGCTTCGTCTGTACGGCTTGCCGCCTGGCGAAACGGAAGCGCAGGCGGTAGCACGTTTGCTTGAAGAGGTGCGTCTGCCGGCAGATTTTGCCACTCGCTATCCCCATGCGCTTTCGGGCGGACAGAAACAGCGCGTGGCCATTGCACGCGCCTTTGCCAATCCCCCGGACCTGGTGATTTGCGATGAGATCACCGCTGCGCTCGACGTATCAGTGCAGGCCACCATCATTGAGTTGCTGCTGACGCTACGCCGTCGCTATGGCACGGCCTATCTGTTTATTACCCACGATCTCAACCTGATCCGTCAGATTGCCCACCGCGTGGCGGTGATGTATCGCGGCGATCTGGTCGATGTTTTGCCCGGCGGGAATATGTCGTCACTGGCGCAACACCCTTATACGCGTGCGCTCCTTGACGCTGTGCATATTCCCGATTTGTCTCCGTCCGTCGCTTAATGAGAAGCACATGAATCCTGAACAGTTAATCCATCATATCGATCGCGCGTTTTGTCTCTCTTTCCTGGCCAAAATGGTGCAGCACAAAAGCTACAGTGCCACCGACGGCGAACGCGCGCTGGCAAGCTTTATGGCTGAACAGATGTCGCAGCTCGGGCTGGAAACAGAGCTGCAGAAGGTGACGGGCGATCGTCTTAATGCGATTGGGCGTCTGGCAGGCAGCGGCGGCGGTCACAGCCTGCTGTTTAACGGGCATCTTGACACCAACCCGGTTACCGAAGGCTGGACCGTCGATCCCTGGGCCGGCAAAATTGACGATCGGTTCATTTACGGTATCGGTGTTTCCAATATGAAAGCAGGCGATGCCGCCTATTTCTGCGCGCTGAAGACGCTCATTGATGCCGGCGTAAAACTCAAAGGAGATGTGATCCTCACGTATGTTGTGGGCGAGTTACAGGGCGGGATAGGAACGCTGGCAGCTATAGAGCAGGGCGTGCGCGCTGACTACTTTATCAATGCTGAACCCACCGATTTACAGGCATTAACCATGCATGCCGGTTCGCTGATGTTTACCATCGAGCTAACCGGTAATACGCGTCACCTTTCAAAACGGGAAGAGGCGGTCGATGCTATCAGCGCCGCAGTTGAACTGATTCCGCAAATCAACGGCATGATTTTCAGCGGCGCTAAAAGCGACGAACATCGGAAAATTAATCGCGGCCATATCGGTACGGTGCACGGTGCGCTGGGGCGAGAGCTGGAGGAGTGGCGTCCGCCGCAGGTTGCTGATTTTGTCCGTCTGAAAGGATCGGCGCGTTTTGCACCCGGCCAGACCGTTGAAGGCGTGCTGGCCGATCTTCAGGCGCTGCTCGACAGGCTCTGTCAGCAGTATCCAGGCCTGAAAGCGAAGCTGTTTGATGACGGTATCCGCGACAAGCCCACCATGCTGCCTTTTGAAGTCTCACCGGCGTCACCGATTGTGCAGGCGGTAAACCGCGCCTGGAAAACCGTGCGCGGCACCGAGCAGCCCACCGGGGCGATCACACCGCCAGCCTTTTATGGTACCGATGCAGCACACTTTTATCAGCATGCGGGCATGGAAGGTATCGTCTGCGGACCCGGCGGAAAGTACAACACCATGCCTGACGAGCGCGTCGAGATAAGCGAATATCTTGATATGGTACGCATCTATCTGCTCGCCATTCTGGATATCTGCCAGCAGGATGAACAGCCAGTGAAGCGGGATGTATGACTGCGCAGGAAGCTGCGCGACTGACCACTGTAGATGGAAGAAGGGCGTTAATGAGCCTTCAGGGCTTTATGGGATGAGTGACAAAAACGCTGACAAAACAACAACAAACGGCAAATCGGCGCGGCGAATTATCTCTTCAGCGGACCCCAAAAAGCGACTTTACTGTCTATAGTGGATATCTGGTGCAGGGAACAGGTTAAATACAGATATACAGCAATGCGGCTCTGAATCAGACGATGAACAAGCCGTTATGGCGGGCTGAATCCCGATTAACGGAGGCTGATTACTGAGAGCCCAATATGGCGGCCCGGCAGTATCATCTGCGATAAAAAGAGAGATCCGGCCAGCAAAGCAGGGGTGAGGCTAAATCTGACGGCCTGGCGATAAGTAAGAACGATCTGCGAAGCAGTCAGTACCGGATTTGCGCCAGATCATCTTCAGTCAGGCCGGTCATCTGCATGACCATATTCTGGTCGAAGCCATTCTTTAGCATGGCTCGCGCAATTCTCAGGCTTGCTGCGCGTTTGCCCTTTTCAATGCCTCGCTGCTCGCCAAGCTGAATCCCCTCCATGCGTCCTTCCATGCGTCCTTTCTCAATGCCCTTCTGCTCGAGCTGCTGTGCGATGGTCATGAGTGCATCTCCGTGTTGCGGGATTCGTTATCGCCGGGGATTATATTCCTGCCAGGCTGAAAAGAAAAAGAGAGCGAAGGTGATTTCTGAAACATCTTCTCCAGGAAGGAACCGGGAGCTTCAGAAAACATATCTGGATACCTGAAAGATCGCTCAGAAATGGCTGGGCTGCTCAGTGGTGAATCTCCGCCAGCTCGTCTTCAGTCAGGCCGGTCATCTGCATAACCATATTCTGGTCAAGACCGCTCTGTAGCATGGTTCGCGCAATTTTCAGGGTTGCTGCGCGAATGCCTTGCTGCTCGCCAAGCTGAATCCCCTCCTGGCGACCTTCCATGCGGCCTTCCATACGTCCTTCCATGCGTCCTTCCATGCGTCCTTCCATGCGGCCTTTCTCAATGCCCTTCTGCTCGAGCTGATGTGCAATGGTCATGAGTGCATCTCCATGTTGCGGCACACGCTGTGCCAGTTCGCGAACGAAGGCTTCAGAGTCGGCCGACTCTCCTGCCTGCAGTAAATAGTGTATCAGCACTGTCACCTGAGATGAAGAAAGATAGTCCGCCATCAGCAGTGTGGCCAGCCGGTCGGTCAGCGTGGCTATATCGCGCTGGTGTATGTGCTTCTGTAGTAAGGTCAGCGCTGCCATGCTGCGATGATTCATGATGTCATCATCCGGGATAACGGTGATGTCTGTCAGGGGAAAGGGGCCGCCATATAGTTTCTCCGCGACTGCCGGATTATCGAACTCATCCAGCCAGCGGGTGGAATAGGGATACGGGCTGCGTTTTCCGGTATAGAAGAGCACGGGTATCACCAGTGGCAGCTTCTTGTGCCCGGCCTCAAGGTGGCGCTGCATGGCGGCCACGGCGTAGCGCAGCAGGCGAAAAGCCATATGCCGGTCCGGGGAAGACTGGTGCTCAATGAGCACGTGAACGTAAGCGTCTCCGGCGGTGGTCTTCAGGCTGTAAAGAACATCGCTGAAGTATTGCCGCAGATTATCCTCCACGAAAGAGCCAGACTCCAGCTTCAGGGTGCTGAGATCGCAGAGCGAGCGCAGCTCTGTCGGGAGGTGAAGCTCCATAAAGTCCCGGGCAATCTCCGGCTGCGTAAGAAATTGCCTGAAAGTCGCGTCGTGAGGCGTGGGCGTGCTGTTTTTCTTCTTCATCCGTGCTGACTCATCAAATAACGAGAATATAATATCATGACAGCAAAAGCGCTGTGCCTGGAACCATTTTCATCAGATGTCCGAAACTATTTGCACGCCAGTAATAAAGCGACAGACAAAGGCGTTTATATTTTTGCCTTCAAATATGGCCCACACGTCAAAATACATTACCTGTTCTATTACGTGTGGGATGACAGGGGCTGGAAAATATCTGTTCACCCTTCTGCAGCACTGCCAGAAAATGAGAGTCAATAAAGCATAATTAAACAGGCATGAATATTTTTCCTCTGAATATCTCAGAGGCGTTTGCCAGTAAACTTCCATTAAATCCCCTCAGGGACGCTATAAAAATCAAAGCTCAATTCCTGATTAGCTTTGCGGATATTGTAATAACCACGCTATTTACTTCGTTTTGAACAACTGACTATTATCGCTCTCACTCTGTTAATAAATGTAACGGGCTTAATTCAGCCTGCATGCTTTGACGCCCTTTTTTTACTGGAAACGCCATGAATCTCTCTTTTACTGTACCCGAAACCTGTCAGGCGGCGGTCATCACCCGACGCGAACAGGCTATTCAGGCGGCGCAATCGCTGGCTGAGCAGGCGAAGCCCGGTGCCGTTGAGCGCGATCAGCAGCGGATTTATCCCGTTGATCTGCTGAATCAGTTCACCCGGCTTGGTCTGGGCAGTATCAGCGTTCCGCGTCGTTTTGGCGGAGGCGGGCTGGACTATCAAACCCTGGCCGAGGTTTTTCGCATTATCTCCGCCAGCGATCCCTCACTGGGCCAGATCCCGCAGAATCACTTTGGGCTGATTCAGTTCATCCTGGGCGAAGGCGAACCGGAACAGCAGCAAACGCTGCTGCAGGCCGTCGTGAACGGCAACCGGCTGGGTAACGGTGGTCCTGAAAAAAATACCCGTCATACGCGTGATGTTCAGGCCCGGCTGAGCGGAGATGAGAACGCGCGGTTTCTGACGGGAGAGAAGTTTTATTCAACCGGCGCGCTGTTTGCCGACATTCTGGTTACCACCGCTCTTCAGGATGATGACAGGCCTGTGATGGCTTTCATCCCGCTGCCTGCCCCAGGCGCAGAGATTGTCGATGACTGGTCTGGCATGGGGCAGCGTACCACGGCCAGCGGCACGGTCAGGCTTCATCAGGTGGCGGTCGATCCGGCCTGGATTATTCCGCTACCGTCGCCGGAGAAACCGACGCTGCGCGGTGCCGTTTCACAGTTCATCCAGGCGGCGATCGATGCCGGCATCGCGCAGGGCGCGCTGGACGATGCGCTGGCGTTCGTTCGCGATCACTCCCGTCCCTGGGTCGATGCCGGCGTGGCGCGCAACACGGACGATCCTTATATCCTTGCCGATATCGGTCGCATCAGTACCGAACTGAGCGCCGCCAATGCCCTGCTGCGAAGGGCGGCCCGCGTGCTCGACGCCACAGACCCGGCCGCGCTGACAGCCGAAAACAGCGCAGCCGCCTCAATTGCCGTGGCAGAAGCCAAAGTGCTGACCACGGAGATCGCCCTGCGAGCCAGCGAAAAGCTCCTGGAGTGGGGCGGCAGTCGCGCCACGCTGCTACAGCATGGTCTGGATCGCCACTGGCGCAACGCGCGCACCCACACCCTGCACGACCCGGTGCGCTGGAAAACCCACGCTATCGGCAACTACTACCTGAATGCAGTCTATCCCGCGCGTCATGCGTGGATTTAAGGAGAAAGTATGAGTCAGGTTCAGCCGAAACAGCCAGCGGAGAGCGTGCGCAGCGAACAGCAGGCGCTGGATGTCGCCGCACAGCTGGCGCAGCAGTTCCGTGAAGGTGCCGCAACCCGGGATCGCGAACGTGAGTTACCGCATCATCCGCTGCGGGCACTGTTTCAGTCCGGATTAGGGGCGATTACCGTGCCCGAAGCCTATGGCGGTATCGCGGCGTCGACAGCCACGCTGACCTCGGTGATTAGCCTGCTCAGCGAGGCCGATGCGGCAGTGGGTCAGGTTCCGCAGAACCATTTCTACGCGCTGGAAGTCCTGCGCCTTAACGGCAGCGAGTCTCAGAAACAACGCTTTTACGGTGAAGTGCTGGCTGGCGTCCATCTGGGAAATGCGCTGGCAGAATTTTCAGCCCGCGCCGCGCATCAGCGTACCACAGCGATCTGTAACAACGTCCTCAACGGCAGCAAATTCTACGCCACCGGCGCGCTGTTCGCCGACCGTATTCCCACTGCGGCGCGCGATGAAGCGGGCATAGAGCAGCTGGTGTTTGTGCCGCGCCATCAACCGGGCGTTACGGTGATCGACGACTGGAGTGGTTTTGGTCAGCGCACCACCGGCAGTGGCAGCGTGCTGTTCGATAATGTCCCGGTCGAGCCAGATGATGTCGTGCCGTTTCAGTCGGCCTTTGAGCGTCCCACCGCTCTTGGGCCGTTTGCCCAGATTCTGCATGCCGCTATCGATCAGGGCATTGCGCAGGCCGCCTTTAACGATATGCTCGATTTTCTGCGTCAGCGTGCCAGACCCTGGCCAGACAGCGGTATGAGCCGCGCCAGCGACGATCCCTTAACGCTTGATCGCACCGGCCGTCTGGCTGCGCGGCTGCGGGCAGGCGAGGCATTGATAGAAGAGGCGGCAGCGGCCGTTGATGCGGCGCAACGGCAGCCCGACGCCGGCACGGTCGCGCTGGCCTCTGTTGAGGTGGCCAAAGCACGGGCCTGGACAACAGAGGTGTCTCTGGAAGCCGCGAACCTGCTATTTGAACTCGGCGGCACACGCGCCAGCCTGCGGGAATACAATCTTGACCGCCACTGGCGCAATGCGCGCACGCATACCCTGCACGACCCGGTACGCTGGAAATATCCTGCGATAGGCAACTATCTGCTCAATGGCGTATTGCCCGCCCGCCGGGGCACGCTATGAGCCAGAAACAGGTTCTGCTTAACGCTTTCAATATGAACTGCGTCGGTCACATTCATCACGGCATGTGGACACATCCTCAGGATCACTCTACGGAATTTAACACGCTGCGTTACTGGACAGATCTGGCGCGCCTGCTGGAACAGGGCCTGTTCGACGGCGTGTTTATCGCCGATATTCTGGGCGTCTATGACGTTTATCAGCAGGGGATCGCGCTGACGGCGCGCGAGTCGATTCAGCTGCCGGTTAACGATCCGCTGATGCTGGTTTCCGCCATGGCGGGAGTCACAGAGCATCTGGGCTTCGCCGTTACCGCCAACCTTAGCTATGAAGCGCCGTATCCCTTTGCCCGTCGCCTCTCAACGCTGGATCATCTCACTCAGGGACGCATCGGCTGGAACATCGTCACCGGCTACCTGGACAGCGCGGCGCGGGCAATGGGCAATAAGCAGCTGCTGGCGCATGACCAGCGCTATGCCCAGGCCGATGAGTTTCTCGACGTCAGTTACCAGCTCTGGGAGGGAAGCTGGCAGGATGATGCGCTGGTGATAGATCGCCAGAACCGCCTCTATGCCGATGCCAGCAAAATTCACCCGGTAAAGCACCAGGGAGAGTTCTATCAGGTTGAGGGCTATCACCTCAGCAGCCCTTCACCGCAACGTACGCCGCTGCTGTTCCAGGCCGGCACGTCAGCGCGTGGCATCCGGTTCGCTGCCCGTCATGCCGAGTGTACCTTCGTCAATGCCGCCACACCCGCCGCGATGCGCCAGCAGACAAAGCGTCTGCGCCAGGCTGCGGTAGAAGCGGGTCGCCGTGCCGACGATATACGCATTTTTATGGGTGTCGGCGTGATTGTCGCCCCGACCGAGCGCGAAGCGCAGGGGAAGCACCAGAGCTATCTGGCCTATGCCAGCCCGGAAGCCGGTATTGCCCATTTCTCCAGCTCAATTGGTCTCGATCTGGCCGCCTTCGACCTGGATGAGCCGATCGTCAATGGTGAAACCCGTGCGATTGAGTCGGTAAGTCAGGCCTACAGCGGCTGGACCCGCCGTCGCCTGCTGGAGCAGCACGCCATGGGCAGCCGCTATCCGCTGATTATCGGTAATCCCTCTCAGGTGGCGGACGCGCTGCTGCACTGGATGGATGAGGGGGATATCGACGGCTTCAATCTGACACGCATTCTCAACCCGCAAAGTTACCGCGATTTTATCGAGCTGGTCGTACCGGAATTACAACAGCGCGGTCGTTATAAAACGGCTTATCAGCCCGGCTCACTGCGCAACAAAATTTTCCGGCAGGATCGCCTGCCCGATCGTCACCCGGCCGCGCACTGGCGTCATGCCACCGGACACCGTTGAACTGTTTAATCTCAAGGAATCATCATGACACGTATTAAACCCTTACGCGCCGCGCTGGGCGCGATACTGCTGACCCTCAGTGCCGTTGCCGCTGCAGACTATTCGGGACCGCTGAAAGTCGGGACGACTGCCGCCTTTGCCCCGCCGCTGGAAACCGCCGTGGCGGAAGCGAAGAAGCAGGGACTCGCGGTTGATCTGGTCGAGTTCACCGACTGGACCGCCCCTAACGTCAGCGTGGAAAATGGCGACATCGACGTTAACCTGTTCCAGCATAAGCCTTTTCTGGAGAATGCAAACCAGTCCGGTGGCTTCCATCTGGTCGCCTACGCGCCCGCCATCATCAACAACATCGGGCTCTACTCGAAAAAGCACAGCGCGATTGACCAGATACCCGAAGGCGGTACCGTGGCCATCGCTAATGACCCGATAAACGGTGCCCGCGGATTACTCCTTTTACAGAAAGCGGGACTGATTACGCTGAAGCCGAATGCCGGGCTCAAATCCACTCCCGACGATATCGTCAGCAACCCGAAGAAACTGAAAATCATCGAAGTTGAAGCGGTGCAGCTCTCACGCTCACTGGAAGAGGTCGATCTTGCGCAGGGTTATCCGCACTATCTGCGTCTGGCCAAAACGATCGACCCCAATCAGGCGCTGCTGTTTGATGGGCTGGAACACCCTGAATATGTTATTCAGTTCGTGATCCGTCAGGGGCATGAGAACGATCCGCGCCTGGCAAAATTTGTCGATATTTATCAGCACTCGCCGGTGGTGCGCGCCAGCCTCGACAGTTTCTATGGCAAGCTTTATCAGCCGGGCTGGAGCCAGTAATCATGGTCAGCGTTAGCTATCCGGAAACCAGCCCATTACCTCATTCCGCCGTTGCCACACAGGCCAGCGGCGCCGCGCACATTACCCTGGAAGCGTTGAGCAAACGCTATCCCGGTCAGGCGGTCGATGCGCTGTATAACATCCAGCTGCAGATCCAGCGCGGCGAGATTTTCGGCATCATTGGCCGCAGCGGAGCGGGCAAATCGACACTGATCCGCTGCCTTAACCGGCTCGAAGAGCCTGGCAGCGGGCGGATTGTCATCGATGGCACCGACATCAGCGCGCTGACGACCCGCCAGCTGGTCGAATGGCGGCGCAGCACCGGCATGATTTTCCAGCACTTCAATCTGCTCTCCGCCAAAACGGTCCGGCAGAACATCGAGCTGCCGCTCAGGGTTGCGGGTGTGCCTGCGGCTGAGCGGGCGCGTAAAGTGGATGCGTTACTGGCGCTGGTCGGGCTGGAGTCGCGTCAGCACGCCTGGCCCGCTCAGCTTTCCGGAGGACAGAAACAGCGCGTCGGCATTGCGCGTGCGCTGGTGCACGACCCGGAGCTGCTGCTGTGTGACGAAGCGACCTCGGCACTCGATCCTGAAACCACGCGCGCCATCCTGGCGCTGCTGAAGAAAATCAATCAGCAGCGCCACATTACCATTGTCCTCATCACCCATGAGATGGATGTCGTTCACGACCTCTGCCACAACGTGGCGGTGATCGACCAGGGTGAAATCATTGAGCGCGGCCCGGTCTGGCAGGTCTACAGCGATCCGCAGCAGGAGACCACGCGACAGCTGCTGAATCCCGATCATCAGACACTGCCAGAATCGGTCGCCAGCCGCCTGAGCGACCGCCGCCTGCAGCCCGATGCCCGGCTGTTACTGCGGCTGCGCTACACCGGGCAGGGTGCTCAGCCGGATATCGGTGCGCTGAGCGCCCTGATTCCGGGTGAAATCACCGTGATCTACAGCGCGATTGAGTGGGTGACACAGAAGCCGATTGGCCAGATGCTGGTCCTGCTGGATGCCCGGCATGAAGCGCAGGCAGTGACCGCTCAGCTGTCGCATATCGCCGATCAACTGGAGGTGTCAGGTTATGTCACAGGCTATTGAACGTTTATGGAGCGCACTGCTGGATACCCTGCTGATGGTCGGGGTCTCTTCGGCGCTGGCGCTGCTGCTGGGATTACCGATGGCGGTGCTTCTGGTGGTGAGCGGACGCGGGGATCTTTTCCCCAGTCCGGTACTCAACCGGGTGCTGGGCTGGATGGTTAATCTCTTTCGCTCGGTTCCCTTTCTGATCCTGATGGTGGCGCTAATCCCATTTACCCGCTGGATAGTCGGTACGACCTATGGCGTCTGGGCCGCAGTGGTGCCGCTGACCCTTGCAGCTACTCCGTTTTTTGCCCGCATTGCCGAAGTGAGCCTGCGTGAAGTGGATAAAGGACTGACGGAAGCGGCGCAGGCGATGGGCTTTCACCGCTGGCATATTATCTGGCATGTGCTGTTGCCTGAAGCGCGGCCTGGCATCGTCAGCGGCTTCACCATTACGCTGGTGACGATGATCAATGCGTCGGCGATGGCGGGTGCCATCGGTGCCGGTGGCCTGGGCGACCTGGCCTATCGGTATGGCTATCAGCGTTTCGATATGCAGGTGATGGTGACCGTGATCGTGGTGCTGGTCGCGCTGGTGACCCTGCTTCAGCTCTGCGGCGATCGGTTATCGCGTCGGCTGAATCATCGTTAGCCCCTGAGGCCGGGTTCCCCCGGCCTTTTTTTATCACGCGCCCCCGCCGTTCCCTATCTGCCAGATAAAGGTCGGATCGCTGCCATTTACTTCCCAGTCACCCACATTGCGGATTTTGTAGATCACCGGATTGTGCGAGGAGACCGTACGGGCGTTGCGCCAGTGCCTGTCCAGCGCCTTGCTGACGCGGGTATCGGACGCCCCCAGCGCATTAAACAGCTCAGTCGCAGCGCGGGGCACCAGCTCTGTCGCCACGGCCTGCGCCCGGGCTGACTCCACCTCGGCCAGCACATTAGCCGCATGCCGTGCGGATTCACCGGCACCATTCTGCTCAAGCTCAAACACCCGCTGCAGAGCGTGAGTGGCGCGCTCAGCGGCCGCTTCTACTGCCCAGGCCCAGCTGCTGATCTGGCCCACAACCTGCAACACCTGCACATCCTGTCTGGCCTGTGGCGCATTGCCGTGACTGTAAATCCGCTTACGCTGCGCCACAGCCAGTGCCGCATCACGCACTACTGCCCGGCCAATACCGGCCAGGGTAGAGAGTAAAACGTGCTGATAAAAGGCAGTCTGATAGCGGAAGCGCGTACTGAAATCGTACACATGAGCGGACTCAATATGGGCCTGATCAAAACGCGTGGTGCCGCTGCCGGTCAGGCGCTGTCCAAACCCATCCCAGTCATCGTCACGCTCAACGCCATTCTGGTGCGTGCTGACCAGCGCAATCACGTCGCGGCTGTTGTCGGCTCGCCGGGCAAAAACATCGATCCAGTCAGCATAAAGGGTTCCGGTGCTGTAAAACTTTTCACCGCTGATCGTCCAGCCATCCGGTGCCAGGGAAACCTGGGTGATGACCTCACCCAGTTTCACCGTGCCCGTTTCACTCCAGCCGCTGCCCACCAGCTCGCCATCCACAAAACGGCGAAACCAGCGAAGCCGTTCAGCATCCGCAGGCTGATTCAGGCGATCTTCAACAAACGCGAAGTGTGCACGCAGTGCCTGAGGCAGGTTTGAATCCGCCTCGGCCAGCGCGGTCAGCAGCGAAAAGAGCTGAGGCAGTGACACCCCGAAGCCACCTTCCTCTTTCGGGATGCGCAGCGTGCCAAAGCGGGCTTCTTTCAGCCAGGCGATGGGCTTATGCAACAGTGTACGCGTTGTTTCACGCCTGGAGGCGGCTTCGGCGATACGGGTAAACAGCGGCCTGAACTGTTCGGTCAGTGCCGCAAACTCAGTCCGGGTTAATTCAGACATGATCTTCTCCTGTGGTGGGTTGTTCATCAATGTCCTGTCGGGTCGGTTCAAACCGGACGACCAGCAGGAAAATTATCGGGATCAGCGCAGCGAGTGAGACAATCCAGAACATATCGGTGCTGTACCGGGCCTGCAGAATCGGCAGGATGAATAGCGCCAGCGCACTGCCGATTCCCGAAAGCGAGCGGCTGAAACCGACGCCGGTCGCGCGGATATGGGTTGGATAGGAGAGTGCGGGATAGATCATTAACTGCGCGCCGGGTCCAAACCCTTCAGCAAACAGCCAAAGTCCCAGCATCAGCACGGCAAACACTACTCCAATCGTCGCCTGCGGATGACCAATCAGCGCCAGGGAGATCAGCGCGATAAACTGCAGCGCAAAGCCGGCAATCGCCACATGCCTGGAAGGGAACTTCCACGCCAGCCGCATCCCCAGCAAACCGCCGGTAAAGGCGAACAGTGCGTTGAGTCCCAGGGAGGCAGAGATGGTTTCAAACACGCCCGCGCCCAGGAACTGCGCCAGAATAGAGGGCAGGAAGAAAGCAATGGCGGTGTATTCAAAGGCGATACAGACGTTCATTACTGCGCTGACGATCGTGCGTTCGCGGTAAGGCTTCTGAAACAACACGCGGAAACTCACTTTCGGGGCCGCTTTCGCGGCCTTAGTTTTTTCAGGCTGCTCTTCATGCGCAATAATGCCGTAGGAGTCGCGCAGAATGCGCACGGCACCGCTCAAATCGCCCTGATTTGCAGCCCACAGCGGTGACTCATTCATAAACTTACTGCGCACCGCGATAATCAGCAGGGCCGGTACGGCACCAAACAGCAGCGAGGCGCGCCACAGCCAGTCGATATGCGCGGCAGGTAACAGGAAGTAGAGCGCAAAAATGATAAAAAAGCAGGCTGAGGAAGCGGCGTACCACATCGGGCACCAGGCGGCAAGGCGCGACGCTTTGTTGCCTTTACCGGAGAATTTCGAGAACTCAGCGAGATAAGCCATGGCGACCGGCAGGTCGATCCCGACCCCGACGCCCATCAGAAAACGCGCGCCAATCAGGACCCAGACGTTGGGCGCCAGGCCCGCCGCGATAGCCGAGACGACAAAGAACAGCATGTCCGCCATAAAAACTGAATAGCGGCCATATTTGTCGGTCAGCCAGCCGCCGACCAGATTACCCACGATGGTCCCTATCATGATGGAGGATGTTACCAGCCCGGTGAGAAGTGGAGTCAGCCCAAACTCTTTAACCACATCATCGATGCCATAAGAGAGCGTCGTGAGATCGTAAGCATCAAGAAATACGCCGCCCAGCGCCAGAAATACGATCCAGCGGGCGTAACTGTTTTTCTCACTGTTACTGTTAATCAGCCGGGCCACATCACTGACCGAACGAACCGGTGTGGAATGCGGCGGCGGGGCGGTCAGGGTGTCGTCAATATTCAGTGTACTCATCGTATCCTCGTTATTATTTAAGCAGGCAACGCAGCTGTTATAAGTTCAGCCCCCCGGGTAAACAACCAACAATTTCGGATAATTATTACAATAAATTCAATAAGTTAAAATCAAATCTCGGGCATGCGGAAAACCGGATAAATCGTCTGACTTATCCGGTTCTGTCCGGCGGCTGTCTGTTTTTTACTGCCCGAAACAGAGCGGGCAAAGGGCTGACCTCTCCTGTTTCCGTCAGACCTTTTCGCTTTCTGGCTGCTGTTTCATGTCTGATGTACGACGATACCCGGCTCCCGGATGCGGCGAGGTCAATCGTGGCCCCTGTCCGAACAGTTTTTCACGCAGCGTGCCCGCCTGATAAGCCTGCTTATAGACACCGCGCTTTTGCAGTTCCGGCACCAGCAGCTCCACCACGTCGGAAAAGGTTTCATGCGTCACCGCGTAAGCGAGGTTAAAGCCATCCACATCGGTCTCCTCAACCCAACTCTGCAACTCATCTGCCACGGTTTCAGCACTGCCTACCAGCAACGGACCAAATCCGCCAATGCCAACCCAGTCTGCCAGCCCCTGTACCGTCCATTGACGGTTGGGATCGGCGGTGGAAAATGTCTCAACCGCTGACTGAATCGCGTTGGTGTGCAGATGCTTCAGGACCTGATCTGGTTGATACTGGCCAAAATCGATACCGGTCCAGCCGGAGATCAGCGCCAGTGCCCCTTCGTAACTGACATAACTTTTGTACTCCTGCCATTTCGCCTGTGCCGCCAGGTCCGTCTCGCCCACAATCACAGTCTGCAAATTGAAGATCAGGATGGATCGCGGGTCGCGTCCCGCCTCTGCGGCCCGCCGGCGAATATCCGCTACCGTTTTTTTCAGCAGCACTTTCGACGGCGCTGCAACGAACACACATTCCGCGTGCTCCGCCGCAAACGCCTTGCCGCGGCTGGACGCCCCCGCCTGGTAGAGTACCGGGGTGCGCTGCGGTGACGGTTCGCACAGATGAATTCCCGGCACCTGAAAAAAGGTGCCCTGATGGTTAATCGGATGGATTTTATCGGGATTGCTGAAAATACGGCGTTCGCGGTCACGCAGTATCGCCTCCTCTTCCCAGCTTCCTTCCAGCAGTTTGTAGACAACCTGGAGATATTCATCCGCATAGTCGTAGCGAGCGTCGTGGTCGGTCTGAGCCTGATAACCGATATTCCGTGCGCCACTTTCCAGATAGGAGGTCACAATATTCCAGCCGACACGGCCTTTGGTCAGATGATCGAGGGTCGAGAGGCGGCGTGCAAAGGGGTAGGGGTGTTCAAATGACAGCGAAGCGGTGAGACCAAACCCCAGATGTTCCGTGACCAGCGCCATCGGCGTGATCAGCGCAAGGGGATCGTTAACCGGCACCTGCGTGGCCTGACGGATAGCCGCCTGGTTGTTGCCGTTGTACACATCATAAACACCCAGCACGTCGGCAATAAACAGCCCGTCAAATTTACCGCGCTCCAGCAGACGCGCCAGATCGGTCCAGTAGGTCAGGTCCTTGTACTGCCACGAGCGATCGCGCGGATGCGCCCACAGGCCGGGAGACTGATGACCGACGCAGTTCATATCAAAAGCATTCAGACGAATTTCACGTTTCGATGACATAGCAGCTCCTGAGCGGATGCGGCATCACGCTGCCGCCCGCTCTTTCAGATTGATATTGTGAGAAGGGGATCAGTGCGTCAGGAAGCCGGGACATCGCTCGCTGATGGAGGAGGGCGTAGCGCTGAGCAACATGCGCGCGACGGATTCAGCATGCTCGGCTACCTGCGGCAGTCCCATCAGCTCGCCAAAACGCCCGCGCGCGGCGGGCCCGGCGACATAAAGCCGGGGGCTGGCTTCACCCTGTGTATTCACAGCCTGCGACAAGGCGTTTACCCGCATGCCCAGCGCCAGCGCATCGGGCTGGATCACGCCGTCACCCTGTAACTGGCTCAGCAGCGGGTTGCTGTCCAGCAGCGCGTTGTGCGCCGGGCCGGTGGTCACAATTACCTTATCCACCTCGCAAACCTCCTGATCGGCTCCTCGCAGACGCAGCGTCAGCCGCAGCGCGTCATCGGCCGGTTCAGCCGCAATCAGACGGGCGGCACGCAGCGAGAGCTGACCGCTGGCCTGCAGCTGTGAGAGAACCTGACTGACCTGTGGCGCGATGCGATAGCGGTGAACATCCCACCAGGGGCGGAGATGCTGCAGAAAACGCTGCTGTTCCGGCAGCGGTAAACTCTGCCAGATACGCTGACCGTTGCGGCGGATATCATCCAGCACTAGCTGCCAGGGCAGATTCAGCACCGCTGCCCGTTTAACCTCCTGACGCACCCGCTGTAACCAGCCGCGCGCGGTCGCGGACTGCGGCTGACTGTAATCCAGGCTGTAGGCCGCCTCACTGCCGCTCAGATTGGCGCGCGGCAGCAGTCCGCGACGGGAGAAAACGGTGATGTGACCCCGGTGCTGCTGGCGGTGCAGCGAGGCGACAACATCCGACATCGTCAGGCCCGAGCCGATAATCGCTATCCGGCTGTCTGGCGCAATCTGCGTCAGCGCATCACGCTGCCAGGGGTCAGCGATCACGCCGGGATGCGCCTGTAGCTGCTTCAGCCGCGCAGGCAGCGCGGGCGGGGGATGGCTGATAGCCAGTACTACCTGATCCGCCCGGATCCGTTCTCCACGGGCGGTGGTCACGACCCCGTTCCGCAGCGATAAGGCGCTGTCCTGCAGGTGTCTCAGCGTCACCGGAGAGTGTTTCTGCTGATGGATAAACTGTGCGTTTACCCAGCGACCAAACTCACCGCGCTGCGGATAGACGTTGCCGTCATGCCACAACGCGTCCGGGTCGTTCAGATAGCCGGGCGAGGCCCGGAAGTCACGATCAAACAGACCCTCTTCATCGCCCGCAAGCTGCATTCTGGAAGCCGGAACATTAATACGGTGCGCCGGATCGCGGGTGCCGTAGGCCACGCCCTGTGCCAGTTCGTCACGCGGTTCAATCACCGTCACGTTCAGGCCCGGCTGGCCCTGTCTGGCAAGATAGATCGCCAGCGCGGTGCCGGTGAATCCCCCGCCGATAATAACAATCTGCTGTTGCAACATAAGCGAGCCTTCTCTTCTGTTAACGCGGGTTAACCCGGACGGCGGTCGCCGCCAATCGTTTCACCAAACGGGCCGGTATTTACGCTGCGCTGTTTCTTTTCGGCGTTGGCCGCCAGCGGTAACAGCGGCATTACCAGCTCGGCAAAGCGATGCGCCTCTTCGAGATGCGGATAACCGGAGAAGATAAAGTTCTCGATCCCCAGCGCCTGATATTCACGAATACGGTCGGCAACCTGCTGCGGGCTGCCTACCAGCGCGGTGCCTGCACCGCCCCGCACCAGCCCCACGCCTGCCCACAGATTGGGGCCGATGCGCAGGCTCTCGCGTGAGCCCTGATGCAGCGCACTCATCCGCGCCTGTCCGGCCGAATCCATGCGGGCAAAGATTTTCTGGGCCGCCGCAATGGTCTCTTCGTCGAGATGCGAGATCAGCCGGTCAGCAGCCGCCCAGGCTTCCTCTTCAGTTTCACGCACGATGACATGCAGGCGAATGCCATAGGAGAGCGTCCGGCCTTTTTCCTCCGCCCGCTGACGGACGACCGCCAGCTTCTCCGCCACCTGCTCAACCGGTTCGCCCCACGTCAGATAGCTATCGATCTGACTGGCCGCCACGTCAATAGCCGCATCCGAGGAGCCGCCAAAATAGAGCGGCGGGCCATTTTCCTGCACCGGGGGGAAGAGGATTTCGGCGCCTTCGACGCGGATATGATCGCCGTTGAAATCGACTTTTTCGCCTTTGAGCAGACGCGAGTAGACCTCAAGAAACTCCCGTGTAACCTGATAACGTTCAGCATGACTCAGAAAAATTCCGTCGCCTTTGTTTTCAACCGGATCGCCTCCGGTTACCACGTTTATCAGCAGCCGCCCTCCGGAAAGACGGTCCAGCGTGGCGGCCATGCGTGCGGCCAGACTGGGTGGCTGCAGGCCCGGACGCACGGCCACTAAATAGCGCAGCTTTTTGGTGATCGGGGCCAGCGCCGACGCCACCAGCCATGAATCTTCGCAGCTCTTCCCGGTCGGAATTAATACACCATAAAAACCCAGATTATCTGCCGCCAGCGCAACCTGCTGTAAGTAGGGTAAATCGACCGCTCTGCCACCCTCCGTCGTGCCCAGATAGCGCCCATCGCCGTGGGTCGGCAGAAACCAGAAGAGGTTGAGGTTTTCCTGTGTCACATGGCTCATTAGCAGATTCCTTTATAACGATATTTGAATTTATTACATAGGGATAATTACTTTGGTTATATAGCTGTTAGCAGTAATCGTGCCAGAACTAACCAGAATATATTTTCTTTATAATCATCAGGATAGGATGGATAACGTTTTGCCGGTGCTGTTGCATTTGCAACAGCGGCAGCCGCCCTCTGCCGCATTGGCAACACTCAAATACTCTGAGCCTCTCGTTTCCGGGGCGGCCGCACGGTATGGTCTCTGTTTCCCCGTTTAGCCGGTAAAAAAACGATGCAGATTGCCACCCCAGAGTTGATCGATCCCGCCTCAAAGGCGTTTCAGAGCGTGCTTGATCAGCTTGCGCCGACGGATGCGACCGTGTTGATTATTGGTGAAACCGGAACAGGTAAAGAGGTCATGGCGCGCTATCTGCATTATCACAGCGCACGCAGAGATAAGCCTTTCCTGGCCGTCAACTGCGGCACACTCACCGAAAGCCTGGCAGAGTCCGAACTCTTTGGTCATGAGAAAGGGGCGTTCACCGGCGCGCAGAATCGTCATAGCGGCTGGTTCGAGGCCGCAGATGGCGGCACGCTGTTGCTGGATGAGGTAGGAGAACTGAGCCTGCCGCTGCAGATAAAACTGCTGCGTGTGCTGCAGGAGCGTGAAATCACCCGTGTCGGCTCCTCCAGAGCGATCAAAGTCAATGTGCGGGTTATCGCAGCCACCAATCGCGATCTGGCGGCCGCCATTCGCGAGCGGCGTTTCCGGGAGGATCTTTATTACCGACTCAACGTGGCGAGCGTCACGCTGCCGCCGCTGCGACAGCGCTGCGAAGACATACCCGTGCTCGCGCATCACTTTCTGCAGCTCTATGCGCGCCGGCTTGGCCGTCCTCAGCTCCGGCTCAGCGACGAGGCGCTGGCGACGCTGATGGCCTACAGCTGGCCGGGCAACATCCGGGAACTGGAGAATACGCTACACAATGCCGTACTGCTTAGTCAGAGCGCGCTGGTGACACCGCAGCAGCTCCGGCTGAGCCCGCTGACAGGTCCCGGGACGTCGCCGGGCGAAGAGGCGATGGATCAGTTTCTGAAACAGCAGATGCAGCAAAGCGAGACACCGCTCTATCCGCGGATGATCGCCGCGCTGGTCAGAAATGCTCTGGAACTGACGCAGGGCAATCAGCTTCAGGCTGCCGCGTTGCTTGGCATCAGCCGTCATACGCTGCGGACGCACCTCGGGCACCTTGGGATCATCAGGCCACGCCGCAGTCACATGCCTCCGCGCAGCGCTTCCGCCTTTCAGCCTGCCGCAAAAGAGCGCGAGCTGCGCATCGGTTATCAGAAGTTCGGCAGTCTGGGGATCCTGAAAGCCCGTCAGTCACTGGAGCAGCAGCTGGCCGATCGCGGTGTCAGCGTACTGTGGAGTGAGTTTCCCGCTGGCCCGCAGCTGCTGCATGCGCTCAGCAATAAGGAGATCGATTTTGGCACCACGGGGGAGGTGCCGCCGCTGTTTGCGCAGGCCGATCATAGCCCGATGCTGTATGTCGCCTGGGAACCCGCAGCACCGCAGAGCGTCGCGCTGGTGGTGCCAGACAGTAGTCCGATTCAGCGCGTCAGCGATCTCAGAGGAAAACGCATCGCCGTAAACCGGGGCTCTAACGTTCACTACCTGCTGTTACAGATTCTGGATGAAGCGGGGTTAGGCCTGGATGAGGTGCGCATCCTCTACGCGCCACCTAAATATCCGTTAACGCCCAGCGATCTCAACGCCGTGGATGCCTGGATGATGTGGGATCCGCTGCTCAGTGATGCAGAGAACAGCGGGCGGTTCAGGGTTATCGCTGACGGCAGCGACCGGGTCAGCAACCATCAGTTCTACCTTGCTGAACGCGGGTTCGCCGCACATGCCGGAGATCTGATAGCGGTTCTGCTGGCCGCGCTGGAGCAGACCGGCCGCTACATTGATGCGCACCGCGCAGAAGCGGCAGGCCTGCTCTCAACTGAACTGGGCATCCCGACAACCTCTCTGCTGCACGCGCTGACGCGACGCAGCCACCAGACGCAGCGGATGAGTTTGGCCATCATCCGGGAGCAGCAGATGATCGCTGATCGCTTCTATGCGCTGGGATTGCTTAGTCGCGCAATTCGGGTTCGCGAGTCCGTCTGGCATCCATAGCGTTTTTTCAGCTAAGCATCGAACTTTTCATCGCTAAGCGCCTGAACCTGCGTTTGTTATGTTGCGCTGACTACAACAGGCTCAGGAATGAGAAATGAAAAAAGTTTTACTCAGCGCACTAATTATTGCCGCCCAGGCGGGATTTGCATTCAACACCCAGGCAGCCGATAAGCCCGATACGGTAAATATCGGTTTTCAGAAAGCAAACATCTTCGCTCTGCTCAAATATCGCGGCACGCTGGATGAGGAGTTTAAAAAGCAGGGGATTGCGGTTCACTGGATTGAGTTTCCCGCCGGACCACAGATGCTGGAAGGTCTGAATATCGGCAGTATCGATCTCGCGGCCACCGGCGACGCGCCACCTGCGTTTGCCCAGGCAGCACAGGCCGATCTGGTTTATCTGGCGCACTCGCCAGCTAATCCGAAAACCGAAGCGATTGTCGTTCCGGCCGATTCACCTGTCAAAAGTGTGGCGGACCTCAAGGGTAAGCGCGTGGCGCTGAACAAAGGGTCTGACGTTAACTATATGCTGGTCACAGCCCTGGAGAAGGCAGGGCTAAGCTATAAGGATATTACGCCGGTCTATCTGCCGCCCGCCGATGCGCGGGCGGCTTTCCAGCGTGGCGCGGTCGATGCGTGGGTTATCTGGGACCCTTACTACGCGGAAGTTGAAACCAACGCCCATGCCCGGTTAATCAGCAACGCCGAAGGGCTGGTGCCGCACTACACCTTCTATCTGGCCAGCCGCAAATTTGCGGAAGGTCATCCGGCAGTCGCCAGCAAGGTGATAGATGAGCTGGGCACACTTAGCGCCTGGGCCAATCAGCACCAGGATGAGGCGGCAAAAATCATGTCTGCCTCAACCGGTCTGCCGCAGCCCATCTGGCAGCGCGCGCTGGCAAGGATGCCCTTTGGCGCAGAGCGCATGACGCCTGAAGTCTTTACGCAGCAGCAGGCCCTGGCTGATACCTTTACGCGGATTGGCCTGCTGCCGGTAAAGGTCGATATCCGCAGCGCGACCTGGTCACAGGATAAAAAATAGGGCGGTCGGGCAGAGGTTCGCGATCCAGGCCTCTGCCTGATAGAGAGGAGCGTTAATTCACTGCCTGACTCTTTGAGCTTAGCCCCAACGTAAAGAGCATTCTGATATTAATATGATTTTCTTCAAATTTATGGCTCAATCGCGTCAGGAGTATGAGTGCAGCAAGCTGAATCTACTCGCTTACAGTCATAGCTCAAGCCTTAATTTAACATAATTATGATTATGCGAACTTAATGGCGCTTTTTTTTGTTAAACTACTTTGGCTGATTATGACCAGTTATCGCAGTTCAAAAAGCTTATCAGGCAACGGCAAAATCGGCAGGAGTTGATTCTCAGGTCACAGCTCTTTTGCATGAGCTGAGGTATGGGAGGCGTGAAGATAAAATACTCAGTGACAAGAGTGCTTCAGCTCTTCCTCAGTCAGACCAGTCACATTCATAACAGACTGAATGTCCATACCATTCTTCAACAGATTGCGGGCGATTTTGAGGCTCGCTTCCTGTATGCCTTCCTGTCGCCCTTCCTGACGGCCTTTCTGCTCAAGCTGCTGTGCAATCGTCATCAGTTCATCCTCATGTTGTGGTACCCGCAGCGCCAGCTCACGGATAAAG
>NZ_DJJN01000011.1:89867-90226 GCF_002434165.1 Pantoea sp. UBA6567
TGTCCGGTCATGAATTCCGCAGCCATTAGCAGGGCCAGCTGGTTCGGCGCCTCTTTTAAATCACTTAGTGACAAGAGTGCTTCAGCTCTTCCTCAGTCAGACCAGTCACATTCATAACAGACTGAATGTCCATACCATTCTTTAACAGATTGCGGGCGATCTTAAGGCTAGCTTCCTGTACGCCCTCCCGTAAACCTTCTTCTCGCCCCTCCAGAAGACCTTCCAGTCGCCCTTCCTGTCGTCCTTCCTGACGGCCTTCCTGTCGTCCTTCCTGACGGCCTTTCTGCTCAAGCTGCTGTGCAATTGTCATCAGTTCATCCTCATGTTGTGGTACCCGCTGCGCCAGCTCACGGATAAAG
>NZ_DJJN01000011.1:90368-179848 GCF_002434165.1 Pantoea sp. UBA6567
TGTCCGGTCATGAATTCCGCGGCCATTAGCAGAGCCAGCTGGTTCAGCACCTCTTTCAAATCGCGCCGGCGAATATGCTTTTGTAGCAGGGTTAGTGCGGCCATACTCCGATGTTGCATAATTTCTTCATCAGGGATTGTAGTTAAATCCACCAACGGGAATCCGCTACTATAGAGCGTTGTTGCTATCTTTGATTCGCTGAAAAGCTGCAGCCAGTTCATGCTGTAAGGATAGGGGCTGCGCTTACCCTGATAAAACAATACAGGAATGACAAGCGGCAAAGCGTTATGCCCGGCGTCAAGATGACGTTGCATCGCTGCTACGGCATAACGCATCAGGCGGAACGCCATATGTCTGTCCGGCGAGCTTTGATGCTCAATCAGGACATGGACATACCCGTCACCTTTTTGGGTTTTTAGCGAGTACAGTACATCGCTATAGTAAGAACGCAGGTCATCTTCAACAAAACTTCCAGACTCCAGCCTGAGCGTCGCAAGGTCGCAAATCGCGAGCAGCGCAGGCGGCAGATGTAGCGTCATAAAGTCCCGCGCAGTCTGTGGGTGGGAAAGAAATGTTTTGAAGACCGCATTATGCGGTGTAGGCGTGCTGTTATTCTTCATTGCGTCACCTGAGCATTTTCCCTGAGCTTCAATGATATTACTGAGGCCTCAATCAAAGCAGACGATGAAAAAAATAAATTCAGCAGGCATGATTTACTTTTTCAGCCTGCCAGTCATTATTGAAATACATTAAGCTGAATGTTGCACATCGTTTGATAAGCTTAGTTTTTCGCAAAAATTATTAAGAGAAGTCATTAGTTTAAATAAATAGCTTTCCGGTATAAGAATGGAATTTCTTGGGTTTAGTTCATGTGGCTCTATAAAATACCCCGGGGGTGAAGGAAATACTTCTGAAGTACCAGCTAATTGTTCAACTTTGAATTTAGCCTCGAAGATATCTTGAGCAAAAGCATGGATGCTGGGAAAGAATTCAATGCCGGAATTAACTCTTTCAACAATTTCTTTAATCTCAATTATTTCATCACCTCTATTTATAATTTTGGCTTCACTGGGTTTGTGATATTCACCATATGTAATGCGGTAATTTTCTACAGAAGCACTATCATACAATGATGACTCTGCCTCAACTCTGCAACTCTCATAAAGTGGGTTTAGCACTTCAATTTCATTTTTTCTGACAACAGGGCCTGCATCATACTTTGAGTTTTTACTTTCATTTGAAATGCGTTTAATATCACGGGACATCGCGGCAACCTCGCCAGAACCGAAATAAAACAACTCCACGCCCTGCTTACTTTCCGATTTAATGCTATTAACGGTTAACATGTTCTCTCCTGATCAAAGCAATAATTTAATCATTTTCCCTCTTTTTCTTCTTTCAAAATTCAATCAAAGATTCGCATTTGCAGTCATGGTTACTATGATTAAAAATTAAATATATCTGACGTTTCATTGGCTAAAGGTCGGATTAATAGCTGTCAGCGAAGTTGAGGTTGATTACGGGGAGATCACGCGTGAAAGATTTTAAAGGTAACAAACAGGCGTTGCCTGTGCGCTACTGTAAACAGTGTCACAAACCCATGACGTGGCGCAAAAAGTGGGAGAAAAACTGGGACGAGGTACAGTACTGCTCTGAACGCTGCCGCCGCGCCGCGAAAGCGGCACGGACAGCAGCAGAGTCATAAGGGGTTAGTTTGCAGGCGCCGTTTCCTGGCGCTTGTCACCAAACCGTTCCCGCATATGCGCTTCAATCTGCTCCAGCGACTTGCCGCGCGTTTCCGGCAGAACCAGCGCAACAAAAATCAGCGAACCCACGTTGATAGCGGCAAATATAAAGAAGGCGTTGTTACCCACCAGCGACAGCAGAGGCGGAAAGGCAAAGGCCACTGCCGCATTACAGATCCACTGAAAAGCCACCGCCGAACCGGTCAATACGCCGCGTACCTGCATTGGAAAGAGTTCTGACATCAGCAGCCAGTAAACCGGTGAAATGCACATCTGCATAAAAAACAGGAATACCAGGATACAGGCGAGCGCCAGCAGGCTCTGCGTCATGCTGTTCGGCATAAACACCAGCACCGCGCCCAGCGCCAGCTGCATTGCAATCACAATACATAACCCGGTCATCAGCATTTTGCGTCGGCCAAAGTGGCTGATTGCCTTGATACCGGCAAACGTCGCCAGTACGGAAACCACACCGTTGCCAATGGTCGCAGCAATCGAGGCGCTGGTTCCCATGCCGGTGCTCTTCAGGATAATCGGCGTGTAGTACATAAAGGCGTTTACGCCGGTAAACTGCAGCACAATACCCATGCCGCAGCCCATCAGCAGCAGACGAACAATCCACTTCTCTTTCAGCAGTTCACGCGCCGCCGGCCCCTGTCGTGCCATACGGGCGTTTTCGCGCATCTCTTTCATTTCAGCTTTAATTTCGCGCGGGTTTTCGCGCAGCTTACGCATGATGCGCATCGCTTCACTGAGGCGGCCCTCCGCGACCATCCAGTGCGGCGACGCCGGGACAAAGAAAGTGCCGATAAACAGTAGTACGCCCGGTACCATTGCCAGCGCCAGCATATAGCGCCACATTTTCGGATCGTGCAGCAGCAGACTCATTGCCGCGCTGACGATATAAGCCAGCAGCTGGCCTGAAACAATCATCAGCTCATTGCGGCTTACCAGCGGCGCACGACGCTTGGGTCCGGCGATCTCAGCGATAAACACCGGCACGGTCGATGAACCGCCGCCCACGGCGATGCCGAGTATAAACCGCATCACCACCATGATTTCGATATCGGGCGCCACCGTGGTACCAAAAGCGCCGGCGACAAACAGCAGCGCCAGACTGCGCAGCGTAATACGGCGGCCAAAGCGATCGGAAACGTAACCGCTGAGAAACGCCCCCACCGCGGAGCCAAACGTCAGTGAGGATGTCACCAGCCCTTCGGTAAAAGGCGTAAGGTTAAGCCCGCCCTGTGCGGCAGGTAGTGTCATATAGGGCAGTGCGCCGGAAATAATTCCGGTGTCATAGCCGTATGCGAGGGCTCCCATTGTGGCCACCAGCACCACAAAAAACAGTCGTTGCTGAACGGTGAAATTAAGCGCGCCGCCGTCGTCCGGCGAGTCCTGAGAAGAGTTTTGCATAGCTGCATCCCTGTTTAAATGGCACACACAGCACGTTGCTGTGTAAAGAAAGGTATGAGTATAGGAGCGATTTTCGGAATGGGATCTGAATCACATAATTCGTTAAAAGCAGCGGGTCCCCGGTACTAAACCAGTAAGGTATGCCGTCTGCCTCTGTAAGCCGGGCGCAATCATATTGCTGTATCCGTTTCCGGTACGCCCGTGCCGGCCGATACCTTACCCTGCACTGCCTGAAAGGATGCCGCCTGATGCCCGTGAATTTTGATCTTAATGACCTCTATGCGTTCCGCGCGCTGGTGGAATATGGCAACTTTCGCCTGGCAGCAGAGTCGATCTGCCTGTCGCAATCTGCGCTGAGCCGCCGGATTGAAAAACTGGAAGCGGCGCTCGGCACGCGGCTTTTTGACCGCACAACGCGTCGCGTTACGCTGACGCTCTATGGCCAGAGCTTTGCTGAGCGATCTGAACAGCTGCTGGCAAACGTGGAAGCGGTACTGGCTGACATCAATCAGGTAAGCCAGGAGCGCACCGGTCTGGTGACGGTCGCGACAGTGCCTTCGGCTGCGTACTACTTTATGCCTGAAGTGATCCGGCGCTTTCGCGCACGCTATCCGCGGGTGCGGGTCAAAATTATCGACAGTAGCGTGGGCAATGTTATTGAGGCGGTCAGCAGCGGCCAGGCGGATTTCGGGATCTGTTTTGCGAAAAGCCTGCCGCCGGCCATTGAATTTTTACCGCTGGAAGAGGATGTGTATGTTGCGGCCTGCCGGCACGATCACCCGCTGACGCGCCGATCATCACTGAGCTGGGAGGAGTATTTTCAGCAGGAGTATATCGGGCTGGATAAGGTATCAGGTAACCGCTCCCTGCTCGACCAGGCGCTGGCGCATATCATTCCGGCCCGGCCCAGCATCTGTGAAACGCGCCACGTCACTACCCTGTTAGGCATGGTCGAGGCGGGCATTGGTATTGCGGCAGTGCCGGCGATGTCGATGCCCTCCTCAGGGCACTCCTTACTGGCGCAGATACCGCTGACGCATCCGGTGGTGACCCGATCCGTGGGTCTGATTCGCCGTCGTGGCCGTATTCAGTCATACGTTGCCGCCGAGCTGGAGAAGCTCATTACTGAACAGTATCACCCTGCTTAGCGGTCGCGGTTACGCTGTGCATACCGGTTGCGGTCACAATTTTCTGCGCCTGCGGAGAGGCCAGGAAACTCAGAAGCGCTTTACCTTCATCGGGATGCTGCGCGTTTACCGTTACCGCGCCGGCGAAGCGGGTAATGTACTGCACATTTGCCGGCAGCTCACCGGCAAAACTGACACCCGGCACCGGCAGCAGCTCGCTGACCTGCTGGAAGCCAATGGCGTAACGTCCCTGCGCCACCTGCGAGGCGACCGGAATGCGCTCCACCATCTGCGCTTTTGTCTGCATCTCCCGATCGATCCCCAGCTTTTTAAACAGCTCATTACTGACATAGCGGCCGCTGGCGCTGTCTGAATAGGCGACAGACTTTGCGCTAAGCAGTGTCGTACGCAGCTCAGCATCGGTTTTAATCGCCGGCAGCGGATCGCCCTGCTTTACCACGATACCAATCGGCGAGTCTGCCAGCTCCTGGCGGGTGCCGGCGGCAATGCGCTTATCCTGCTGCAGATGCGTCAGCGCATCACCGACCATAATCACCACATCAGCCTGTTCACCGCGCGCCAGGCGGTTCGGGATGGCCTGCGGCGTCTTCCCCATAGAGGGGCCGGGGATAACTACCAGATGGTTACCGCTCTGTTTTTCATAGACGGGTGCCAGTTTTTCCAGTGCAGCTTTAAAGCCGCCGGAGATCATCACGCTGACATCCTGCGCCAGCACGCTGGTGCTGAACGAAGCGAGCATGATTGCAGTAAGGCTCAGAATCGGTTTATACATTATTTCATTCCCTGTTAACGTGCGGTTTGCAGCGTCAGTGCGCGACGACGATAGAGATAGAGCGTGGCGAGCAGCGCGCAAATTGCGGCAAAGCTCATCCAGTAGCCTGGCGACGCTTTATCACCGGTATACTCAATCAGCGCAGTGGAGATAACCGGCGTAAAGCCGCCAAAGACCGCGGTCGCCAGGCTATAAGCCAGTGAAAAGCCCGCCACGCGCACTTCGGCTGGCATGATCTCAGTCAGAGCAGGGATCATAGCGCCGTTATAGAGGCCGTAAATGAAGGAGAGCCACAGCAGTACCGTCAGCATCATAGAGAAGCTCGGTGCCGCCGCCAGCATGGTCAGCGCCGGGTAAGCGGTTGCCAGCGCCAGCAGCGTCATCGCGACCAGCACTGGCTTACGGCCAAAGCGGTCAGACAGGGCACCGCCCACCGGCAGCCAGAGAAAGTTAGAAATGGCCACCAGCAGCGTGACCAGCAGACTGTCTGATGCGCTGAGCATCAATACTTTTTTGCCGAAGGTGGGCGCGTAAACCGTGATCAGATAGAACGCGGTAGTGGTCATCGCCACCATCAGCATGCCCGCAATCACAACCGGCCAGTTGCTCAGCAGCGTTTTAAATACCTCACCCATCGCCAGATGTTTACGGCGCGCGGTAAACTCTTGCGTCTCTTCCAGCTTGCGACGCAGAATAAAGATAAACGGCACGATCAGGCAGCCAAACAGGAACGGGATACGCCAGCCCCAGCTGCTGATTTCACCCGGCTCCAGCGCAGCGTTCAGGGCAAAGCCCATTGCGGCTGCAACCATAATGGCAACCTGCTGGCTGCCAGACTGCCAGCTGGTGTAAAACCCTTTTCGGCCCGGCGTGGCAATTTCAGCAAGATAGACCGAAACACCGCCCAGCTCAGCGCCTGCTGAAAAACCCTGCAGCAGACGGCCGGTCAGCACCAGCAGGGGTGCCCAGAGGCCGATACTCTGATAAGAGGGGATCAGTACAATCAGGAATGTGCCCGCCGCCATGATAGAGAGCGTGACGATAAGCCCTTTACGACGGCCCACTTTGTCGATGTACGCGCCAAGTACAATGGCGCCGATAGGACGCATCAGAAAACCGGCGCCAAAGACGGCAAAGGTCATCATCAGTGAGGCAAACTCACTGCTGGCCGGAAAAAAGGTATGGGCGATATAGGTGGCGTAGAAGCCAAAGAGAAAAAAATCGAACTGCTCCAGAAAGTTACCGGATGTCACGCGCAGTATGGCACTGATACGCGAACGGGTAGTCATGGGTGAGGTAGAGGAATGCATCAGAATCTCCAGTTGTCATGGGCGCTTTATCGTTGCGCCTGTCACGAAAGACTGGATCAGAAAAATAGAGTTAATAAGTGCAATAAACTCATGCACTGATGCGTTACATGCATTAATACAGACCCGAAGCTGAAAATCAGTTTATATATTAGGTTGTTAAATATATGTAAGCATCATGTCAGGAATATTCAGGCTGAATGGTGACACATCAGCTTTGTGACCAGCTTCAAGTGTGTTGCTGGCGCCCTGCGTGGTCTTATCAACAGGATGAGCGTAATGCAGGCTGCTTCATGGCATCTGCTTAACTTCCGGCAGCGCCATATCGCAGGCAAACGCATTCATCAGCCTGTCATACGTTTTTTTATGCTCGGGATGCCTGACGCCTGAAAGCAGTTTCCGATCTGCATCTGACCATCCGGCAGCATGGGTACGCTGCTCGTTGATCCGGGCGTTAATTTTTGCTCCGCTCTTACCGGCAGAGTAAAAGGCGGTGTTATCCATATACTTCAGATAGAGATCAAAGGTGTTTTCCGACCAGACATGCCGGTTTGGATACATAATCTTATGTATATATCTGCGCGCGTCTTTGATCTCCTGCGCGCTGTATTGATCCCAGTCGCCCACCTGTTCGATATACGCATAAATCGTGTTGAGCGGTTCTCTAACCTGGCTGAACACCTCTGTTCTCAGCATCAGCGCTGAGATTTCTTTTTTATATTCAATATGATTACTGAGCTTTTTCTCAAACAGCGCGTTCTGAAATGACCACGCCAGCAGACAGATCACCACCGGCACCGCAATAGAAATGAAGATTTTAACCAGCTCGATTCGGAATAACGTTTTATCATTCATGTCGTCACTAAGGCTGGGGGAGAGAGAAGACGCGAATACTCTGAATGACTTATTAGTGATTCTGCTACAACAAATCGCTCATTACCTGAAAAAGCCTGCGCTTTACCCTCAGCCATCAACGGGTGACCGCTCAAAATCAACATTCATTATAATTCCATCAATCACTGAATCGTAAACAGACTTAGGCTGGTAAACAGAAAAGTAATTCAGTTGGTGATCATGGCATATCAGAATGAAACAGGCGACCTGGCCGATACACATCCGGAATGTACCCTTCGCTTTTTGAATACCCCTCTTTCGGGTTGTGAATATGAGCTAAAAGCGGGCATCACCCGGATACTTGTTGGTCCGGAGGAGGAGATTTTCGATAACGAAAGTGAATATGATCAGATCGTTGTACCGTACGGTAATACGCTAAGTCATTTCCTTCTTCGCGTTGATGAAACCAAAAGCGCAATCTTTTTTACCAGCGAACAAGGCAGCGAACAGCCCTTATCCGGTAATCAGGAAACGGAAGCCTGCGGCGTCAGGTTTGCGATTAAGCTTCCCGGCGAAGAGTGGGATATCAAAGCGCTGAAAAAAAAGCCTGCCCTAAAGAAGCGCAGCGTCGCCGTTACCGCAATGCTGAGCATAGGGGTGCTCTCCATCATCGCGCTTAGCATTATGCTGTTCAGCATGGACAACGATCAGAGACGGAGTAAAAAAATCCGAGCCGTCGTTGCTGCGGATTTCCCTGAAGTCGTGGTCGTAGAGGGTAAAGACAAACAGCATTATATCCTTGCCGGGAGTCATCAGCATCAGGTGTGGCTCACGCAGGCGCTACGCAAAAAAACAGACCTTGAGCAAAAGCTGTTTGTTCTGGACAAAAATAAAGAAGAAGAAAAAATATACTTATGGTTTAAAACGAACAGTCCAGATCAAAAAGTTCATGCGCTGAATCTTGATAACGCAGGCACGGTCCGCATCACGTCCAGCAGCGAACGTAGCCAGATTATTTCTCCGCAACAGAGTGAAAAGGTAACGCTGCGGGCAACAGACGCTTTTTCCTATATTAAAAATGTCAGTTTTCACTATATCAGCGATCAGGCTGTGGTTCAGGATGCGATAGACGCTGTCAGCAAAGTCACGCAAAAGTATGACGTAATAAACAATAAAGATAATGTTTCGCTCAGTCTTTATGGCGAGCGAAATGACAATGAGCTGCTGCTGCTACAAACGCAAATTAAAGATTTTAATCAGCGCTGGAAAACTGACTACGTTCAGATTGTGATTACGCTAAGCGATGAATGGCTTCGGGATAAATCATATATTTATGGCAAGGAGGGCTTTGTCAAAATGTCAACCTCCCACTGGTTTTTCCCGAATAAAAGCCAATAAATTACCCCACAACACAGTTAGCTTCATGGAGAAAAAATGAAAGATTTTAATAACAGTATGCACAGCTTGCCCGACTGGAACGGTTTTCTGACTGACCTGTCAGGCTCTTTTGATACCGGAGTAACCGATTTGAATGCACGACTGACCAAAGCGCTGGAAGAGTTGCAGAAAGACCCGTCCAACTCCCAGCTCCTTGCTGCGTATCAGGCTGCGTTATCGGAATATACGTTGTACCGAAATGCACAGTCGAACGTTGTCAAAACATATAAAGATGTTGCTGCAGCCATTGTGGCCAACTATCGATAGGTGAAACATGGACATTGCCAAAATCAGCCCGGTCTCATTCTCTGCTGAGACTGATGCACAAAGCCTCAACACCTCGATTGACGATGTGATGAAGAACGCGCTTTCTAAACTCATGGCTGAATCTTATCTGGAGAAAAGCGACGTGCTGGAAAGCATTGCTAATCCGGTAAACAGTACGGATCCGGAAAAGCTGTTTGAATATCAGAAACGGGTTCAGCAATATAACATTGACATCTCCATGATCTCAGCGCTGACGCGCAAAGCTGTTAACACCGTCGATACACTGTTGCGCTCATAAAAAATGAAAAAATCTACGTTACTTCTAATTGCGATTACCTTTTTAATCACCGGGTGCAAGCAAGAGACGTTACTCGAAGGCCTTAATCAGGAACAGGCAAACGAAGTTGTTGCCGTATTGCAGAAAAACAATATCGACGTGAAGAAAAGCCCAAAGCAAAAGGAAGGCTTTAGCGTATTGGTCAGCAATGAGGATTTCTCTTACGCCGTCGATATTGTCACGCAATACGATCTTCCTTCGCGCGCCCGAAATCAGATAGCGGACTATTTTCCGTCCGACTCTCTCGTCTCATCTCCGCGAGCCGAAGTGGCGAAGATCTATTCAGCGATAGAACAGAGGCTTGAACACACGCTGGCACAGATGCAAAACATTGTTTCAGCCAGTGTTCATGTCTCTTACAACGTCAGTAATATTGATTCCACCTCAAAGCCTGTGCCGGTGCATATTGCAGCACTGCTGAAACACGATCAGGATATAGCTGATAAAGAGGTGCTGTTAACAAACGCGAAAAGGCTTCTTAAAAACAGTTTTAATGAAGTCAGCTATGACAACATCTCTGTCATTCTTACGAAAATAGAGGAGATCAGTCCGCTATCGCCAACGCCGCGTAAGACAGGCTTTAAAATTATCTCAGCTGCCAGCGGAGCGATGCTCATCATAATGCTGATTGTAATAATGGCCGGACTGTGGCTGCTGAAAAAACGTAAAGAGTCCAGAGCGCTGCAATGAACCATACTGAGCTGAAACATATCAAAGCGATCTATTCTAACCCGCTCAGCTGGATACATCACGATAAACGACCGCGGGGTCCCCTTCCCGCTTCTGCTACCTGCCGGGGAATAATAAATAGCTGGCTGGCGGCCACGTACGACATTAACGCATGTCATGAAACACCTGATTTAACAGCGTTTGAGAAACAGCTATTCCGACACTGGGAAGCGCTGCCGGTAATATTTTCCTGTATGGCTGCGCAGCGCAATCGCCGCTATCTCCTGCAAACTGATTACCGGACAATACCTGGCGTTGTCACTTCATTTATGAAACTTAGCACCGGAATAACCTCAGCAGAGAAGCAGCATTTAGCTTCCCGCTTAACGCTGGACGATCTGACATATAGCGAAGTGCTGTCACTGAAAAGGGTTATTCCGGAAGAGCAGGTAAATATGATTACGCTGCTGTTTGCTAAGCGCCAAAATGCGTGCCTGCTTCCGGAAGTTGAATTTAACATGCAACTTTTTATTCTGGCGCAACAACATGTCATTAAGCAAAGATAATTACCGTCATGATAAAGCGATTGAGGGAACGCTGCTTACAGCGGAGTACATTCATCAGTTGCAAAAAAGCCGGAACATTGTTTCGCAGGCTGAAAACAGAGCAAAGAAAATGATACAGGCTGCAGATAAAGCGGCTGACACTGCTTTTCAGCAGGCGTTAACAGATGGCTACAACCGAGGTATTACCGCTTCACTGGATATCATCGGTGGCTACCTCTGCAGCCTTGAAATGGCGAAAGCGCACCTGGTCAGCACGCTTAAACATGACCTCAGTGAAACACTGAGCAAAATAGTGGGTTCGGAAGAGATTATCACGCAGCAGTTAACCCGCTGGGCTAATCAACAGACAGATAAAACTATCCGTCTGCTAATCCCGGCGTCGCTGGAGGTGCAACCTCATGACCTTCAGGAAAAGCTGCAGCAGGGGAATAAAATCCTGGCGGTAGCCTGTCATGATGACAATACGGTTATCGCCGAAAGTGGCGATCAGATTTTTTGTATTGATATAGCCCGATTTCACGAAAAGCTGATTGATGAATTTATACACGCCTCTGCTTCTGTAAATGAAAAAGCTGAAGAGGTTAACCAGACGATGAACGAGCAATATAACGCGCTTCGTTCAAGCCTTACCCCTGGAGAAGAAGATGAAAATTGAAAACCTGCCTGCAGCAGCCACCGTTCCCCCGGAAAAAGAGGATGCTACCCCCTCTTCAACCGAAGAATTTATGTTCGAATTGATGATGAATGAATGGCGCAGTCGCGTTTTAAGCTCAGATGGGCTGACTGAAGAGGATAATACAGAATGGTAACCCGGACACAATCAGTGATACGGCTGATACTGACGATGGGATTTTTACTGCTGCTCACAGGATGCAGCCTTATAAACAATAAAAGCGATCGCGCCACATGCACTGCGGTATCAACTGCCGTAAGTGCAGAGGCTTATTACGATGCAATGCTGAAATGCGTACATGCAAAGAATTATACCGAAGCTTCGCTGTTATACGGCCTGGGCGGCACAACAACCTGGTATGACGCTCAAAAACACCCTGGCGAAGCGAGCACGCATCGGCATAAGACATTACTGAGCAATGTGCTGAACCAGCTCCAGCCCGAAGAAAAAACTGAACTCTGGAAAGCCGTCAACGCCTGGATGAAAAATCCGGCGGATCTGCGTCTGTTGTGCAGCCGCGTCGAGTCCCGCGCGCCAGGCAGCGCCAGTAACCTGCAGTGGCAAAATGCAATGGCCAGTTATCTGCATTGTCCCATGATAGTCGATGCAGCCGCGCTTTAAAGATATTATTAAACGATGATTTTTGTGAAATCGATATTAAAAGATATTATTAAGGCTTCAGAAATTGGTTTGTTAAGCAATGTATTAGTCTGTTAACAAAACCTGATGGCGTTTTTCACTGCGGCACTGCTCTGTATTGGTAAAAATCAGCATGATACATTGGCACCATTATCCCTAAATGCTTGATTTACTACTCTATGCTGTCAGGTAAACATCATGTTCAACTATCATTTTGATGAATTCACAATTAACAAAGACTCATTATTTATCAGAGGAAAGCCCGTTTCTATTCCACCAAAAGAGCTGGCAGTGCTGCACCTTTTAGTTACGCATACCGGAGAGATAATTTCCAAAGATGAGATTATAGCTAATGTATGGTTTGGTGGATGTGTGTCAGATGAATCGCTGGCAAGATGTATTTATGTAATAAGGAGGATTCTTGGAGAAACAACTGACAATATCTTTATCAGCACAATTTATGGTAAAGGCTATCGTTTTGTAAAATCCGTTTCCAGAGTCAGCCGGGAGCAGCCAGCCACCACAGAAGATAATATTGCTGCGGATGAATTTACACTGGCTGTTTTTCCTTTTAACATGCAGAACAGCGATAAATCCTTCATCATATTTGACTACCTGATGAGCCAGCATGAATATTTTAACAGCGAGTGCGGCGTGACATTTTGCCCTTCCGCACTGACTATCAACAGTAAAAATATCAATACCACATTTACCGACCTCAAACAGGCTGGCGTAAACTATTTTATTACCGGCAATGAAATTATCGCCAACAATGTTTCAATTATTCGCGTTGAACTGATAGACAGTGCGACGATGGCTGTGCTGGCACGCAGAACGGTAATACTCAGCATGGATAACACGATAAATCTGATTAACGTCAGCCGGGGCATTGTCAGAATGCTGAAGAGACTAAACATCGCATCGCGGCCGGAAGCAGGATCATATTATTCAGCCTGCCCCTCTCCGCTCTCCAATATCAATATGTTCTCTCTCTCATTTAACGATCTTGTCAAAAAACTTGATACTCAGTACGATCTTTCTCCGAAGGAGTTTTACTTTCTGGCGAACCGGTACGCACTGCTGGAGTTCATTGAAAATCCGGAAAACGCCTATGTCACACAGAAAATTACCGATTATGCACAGCGCCTGCTGGAAAGCGACGCCACAAATGCTTTGGCGCTGGCAATCAAAACCATTCACAGAAGTGACATATCTGACTGTCAAAAAGAGTCACTGTTTGAAGTTGCCATGATGCTTGATGCCTGCTCTGCAGATATCTACTTCTACTACTCATGCCTGTTAATTAAAATTAAAAAGTATGCGCCGGCAATGCAATCTATCGACATGGCTATTATGCTCGATAAGCACAACCCTGTTTATCGCGTTCTGAAAATGATTGTTCTTTATAAGCAATGTAAATTTGATCAGGCTATTAAAACAGAACCTGATCTTATGGGTGACGATCCGGTGTGCAGAGTCATTGTCAAATGTTTGCGTATCAAGATGTTTTCAGAAGCAGGGAATTTGCTGGCGGCAAGCTCCACCCTGAAACAGCTGGAAAAGCACAGAAAATCTTCATTTGTCAATTCATGTTACGTTAAGGCATCGAACCAGATTTCAGCGGCGCTGACCCGGGCGACCTACTGCCCGGAACACTTCAATGCACCACAAAACTCATATCTGATGGGGAAAGTCAGGTATCTCTATTCTGTATCGTAACCATGGAAAACCGGCAGGGATTAACGTTTGCAACGGCAGGAGTCTATTTTGAAAAATTTTAGAATAATACAGTGCAACTCGCTAACGCTTATGACGCTGGACCTGGTATCCAGTACGCTAATCATTCATCATCTCAGCATCAGCGTGCCGCTTTCAAACGTTCAGCGCAGGCTGGCTATCTGCCTGATGAACTTTGTGTTTGACCGTCAGGAGATCCTCAATTTTATTAATCACGATAATCTCCTGGATGAGAGAGATATGGATGCAGAGGATATATTCAGCGATTTTTCTCAGGCGATGGCGGCACATGGCGTTCCGGAGAATTTTATCAATCCGCAGGATGAGAAAGGCAACTATTTTAACTTCGAATTTTTACACGATATCGATGCAAATGCGCGCATAACCTTTCATCATTCAACGGATAAGGCAGTGCTTCTGGCGCAGTTTGATGATTGACGCATTTATGCAGCATCAGCAATGGTTATCTTTTGATTATATTGCCATCATGCTCCCTGTTACTGCCTCTGCCATACTATTACTCTGTTAGCTACCTGGTCGATTGTTATTATGAAAGGCTTGTTAAGCCTGATATTTCCCGGTCTGATTTTCTGTTGCAGCAGTGCGCAGGCTATGTGCTGGCACCAGGCAGCCGAAAAATACCGCATTGAACCTGCACTGCTCAAAGCGATTGCGCAGGTTGAGTCAGGCATGAAGACAAATGCTGTGAATATCAATGCTAATGGCTCATACGATATAGGCCTGATGCAGATCAACAGCATCCATCTGCCCGAACTCAAAAAAAAGGGAATATCAGAAGAGGCATTACTGACTGATGCCTGCCTGTCAGTCATGACGGGTGCCTCTATTTTACAACATATGATCAATAAATATGGTTATACCTGGGAGGCCGTCGGCGCATATAACGCTGGAACCTCAGCCAAAAGACGCCTGCTCAGATTCCGATATGCCTATAAAGTCTGGCAAGCCTATGAAGAGAATATGAGGTGAAATATGAACAGAATGTCACAGCACTCTTCCGAAGCGTTTAATGATAACTCCGGCGTCTCATACTTTTCAGGTCAGATTATTCATGCAACCGGCCCGTGTCTTTTCTGGATGGTGCAGGCCTCGACACAGCCTGCTGCTTTGCAGATCAAACCTGGTCATGCCGATGCGGAAAAATTTTATTTTAATCAGGATTATCCCATAATTTTTTATGCGATAAATTGCAGCATTACGGTTTTATCCGGCACGGTGTTTGTGCGGGATCTTCATTTCAGAAAGTTCAGTAAACTCCAGGCGTTTATCGATGCAGCGAGCATGCTGAAAACGCAAAAAAATCATGCTGAAATCTGCTATGGCGTAAAACAGCTGGATAATAAGGCGACATTTAACAGCCGTACATTTGAGAGCTGGTATCTGTATCAAAATACTTATCACCCCGAGAGCATTAGCTGTATTGCGAACCTGTTTCGTTATCACGAGAGTTACCGGCTGGTAAATTATTTACTGAATCAGCAGGGTTCGCATAAGACGCTGATCGAGTTAGGCAATAAATATGGCTTATCAACGGCGCATTTCAGACGCCTGTCGCGTGCTGCTCTGGGTCAGGCCGTAAAAGTTGAAATGTCTAACTGGCGCATGATTCGCGCAGTGCTGGATATGATTGACAGCGAAACAAACATTACCATGGTTGCCTTTAACCACGGTTACTCTTCGCTTTCTCACTTCTCCAGCGCAGTAAAACATACGTTTAACAAGCCGCCAAAAGAGTTAATCAAGATCATCAAAAATGGATCATAAAATGAAATCTCCGTTATTCAGCAGGAGTATGCTTTTCATGCTGCTGCTGCCGCTCTCCTGCACAATTGCAGCAGAGACTTATTCCGGGCAGACGGCAACGTCCAGTGAAAAATATGTTTCTAATAAAGATAATGCGCGGGCTTTCTTTGAAACGCTCTCGACCCGGTTAAAAAAGCCGGTTGTGCTCTCTGCGCTGGCATCAAAAAAGCGTATTACCGGCAGCTTTGATCTCGCGAATCCCCTTGAGCTACTTAAATCGCTTACTGCTCAGCTGGGGCTGGTGTGGTATCAGGATGGCCAGACGTTCTATATCTACGACGCCAGTGAAATTAAAAATGTCGTCATCACCTTAAAATCGATCAACGTAAATGAATTTAAAAATTTCCTGATTGAGTCTTCGCTTTACGACCGCCGTTTCCCGTTACAGACCAGACAAGGCACCCGGACATTTTATGTTTCCGGGCCGCCGGTTTACCTCGATATCATTGCAAAAGCTGCCGCACAGATGGATATGAAAGAAGTCCCCGGCGGCAATATGTCGGGCATGGCCATCATTCCCCTGCGCCACAGCTTTTCTGAAGATCGCACCTTTAAATATCGCGATCAAACGCTAATTATCCCCGGCATGGCCAGCGTCATACGTGCCCTTATCAGCAATGACAGCAGCACCGTACCGCAACTGCTCAGCACGCGCGCGTCAGCGCCCGGCGCGCCTCCTGCGACAGAACCTGGCGCAGGAGCGCGTGTTATGCCGCCTTTTCCAGGTGAGCTGACCGCCTCCGCTTCCCTCCCCGCGTCGGCCACTGCATCGCGTCAGTTTCAGGTTGTCTCAAATCCCGATACCAACAGCGTACTGGTTAAAGGAGCGCCCGAGCTGGTTGAACATGTCAGGCAGGTAGTGAATGCGCTGGATAAGCCTAAACGCCATGTCGAAATGTCTGTCTGGATCATCGATATCCAGAAAGAGCAGCTGGATCAGCTGGGCGTCAGATGGAGCGGTTCGCTTTCCATGGGCAACAGTTTTGGCGCCAGTTTTAATGGCGGCATCTCCAGCACCGTAGATGGTGCCAGTTTTGTGGCGCGCATCATGGCACTCTCGCAAAACAAAAAAGCGAACATTGTTTCGCGCCCGATGATCCTGACGCAGGAAAATGTGCCCGCTATTTTTGATAACAACCGCACCTTCTACACCAAAGTGGTGGGCGAGCGGACCGCAGAGCTGCAGCACGTTACCTACGGAACCTCGCTCAGCGTATTACCGCGTTTCTCCGGCACAAATGAAATTGAAATGATGCTGAATGTCGAAGATGGCAATCAGTATCGCGAGCAGGACAGCGAAATGCTGCCCGAGGTGGGACGCACTAATATCAGCACCATCGCCCGTGTGCCGGTGGGCAAAAGTCTGGTGATCGGCGGCTATACCCGCGATGAGCAGTCGGCGGAAAAAGAGGGGATCCCGGTGCTGCAGCATATCCCCCTTATTGGCAATCTGATGAAGTACAGCACCAGTAAAAACGCCAACCTGGTACGCATCTTCCTTATCCAGCCGCGGGAAGTAGATGGCGCGCAAAATGACAATGCGCTGCTTGCCAAAGCGCGGCAAAAAGGCGATACCGGCGAACTCACTGACTGGATGAACAATTTTCTGGATAACAGATGAGTACCGATCAGCTCAGTATCGCCGCGCAGTCCGCTACCGCGTCTCTCAACCCCGCGCGTCGCTCTTCGCAAGGTGCCTTACTGGGCGCCTCGCTGCGCGGCGTGGAGAATAATGCCACCTCTGCCGAGGCTAAAGAGTCACAGGATGTCCTGGCGACGCTCGATAGCGTCTATGAGTCACTGGATGAAGCCACTGCCGCGGTTAATCGTTACCGGCAGCTGCGCAGTCGCGGCAGCCAGGAAGACGCTGCAGCCGTAATGCAGGACGCCAGTTCCGGCGATGAAGAAGAAGAGCACGTCAGCCGGATCGATCAGATATTTAAAATTCTTAATACGGATGCCCGCAGCAGCGCCCGCTCTTTACTGCAGCAGATGCGCATGCTGTTTCCGGACCCCAGCGATCTGGTCATGGTTCTGCGCCAGATGCTGCACAACAGCCAGCTCTCCCGCGCCCGAAGAAAAAGGCTGGAGGAGACGCTGGAGCTGGCGGAAGAAGAAGCAGATGAAAAACAGCTTAAGGCCGGTATCAACGTTGCGCTTAAAGCGAAAATGTTCGGAAAAAAACTCGCGCTTTCGCCTGCCATCATTCGTCAGGCGTATCGCGACTTTCTGGAGAGCGACGCCGATGAACTGATGCTCTATCAGTCGTGGGTAGCGCTGTTTGGTGCGGCTAAACGCGAGCTGATCGTGGATTTTATGGAAGCCGCCCTGACAGCCGATATGGACGCCAGCGAGCCGAGCTGTAAAAGCGATGAGTTCAGAATGCTGCTGGGCAAGCTGGTGCAGCTTAAGCATATCCGCTCAGCGGACAGTCAGTTTATGCGGCGCTTTCTCTCCGGCAGCGCGGTGAAACAACTCGGTCACAGCGAAGAGCGCTGGCTCTTTTTCCTGTTCACCATCATGCGCACGCCGGATCTTCTCCGTCTGGCATTTCTCGATGCCGCAGGCGACGCATTTTCTGCATTAACGCCGCGCCAGCAGTCAGAAACGCTGAGCTGGCTGCGCAGCTGCCTGGCGATGTTTGCACACGCCTGTTACCACAGCGCGGAACACCGTTCACTGCTTATCGACCGGCTGTCGGAGTTAAGCACGTCGTTTTATCAAACTGAGATCAACAGCGAAGGCCACCCTTAATTCTGGCGACCATCTTATGAGCGTATTTAACCACATTAAAAAACATCCCGAGCTGTTCATTCTGCTGCTGGTGATCACCATTATTACTATGCTGATTATTCCGCTGCCGACAGCGCTGGTCGACTTTCTTATCGGGCTGAATATTATTATCTCTGCCCTGGTTTTCCTCTCCTCTTTCTATATCGACCGCATTCTAAACTTCTCCTCCTTTCCGGCCGTTTTGCTGATCACTACGCTTTTTCGTCTGGCGCTATCAATCAGCACCAGCCGTCTGATCCTCAATGACGCCGACGCTGGTGAAATCATCGCCACCTTCGGGCTGTTTGTTATTGGTGACAATCTGATCGTCGGCTTTGTGATCTTTTCAATTGTCACCATCGTGCAGTTCCTGGTGATCACCAAAGGGGCAGAGCGTGTCGCCGAAGTGGCAGCCCGCTTTTCACTGGATGGTATGCCCGGAAAGCAGATGAGTATCGATGCGGATCTGCGCAACGGGTCGATTGATAATGACGAAGCCTCACTGCGGCGTACCGTGCTGGAGAAAGAGAGCCAGCTCTACGGCTCATTTGACGGCGCGATGAAGTTTATTAAAGGTGACGCCATTGCCGGCATCATCGTCATTTTTATCAACTTTATCGGTGGTATTGCGGTAGGCGTCAGTCAGCTGGGCATGGATATGTCAACGGCGCTCTCTACGTTCACGATGCTCACTATCGGTGATGGCCTGGTGGCGCAGATCCCGTCGCTGCTGATCGCTATCAGCGCCGGCTTCATTGTGACCCGCGTCAGTGGCGAAGGAAACAATATGGGCGTCACCATGATGACGCAGCTGCTGCATAACCCATATGTCCTCGCCATTTCTACCCTGCTGGCATTATTGATCGGCCTGACGCCGGGCTTTCCGTTACCAATCTTTATTCTGCTCGCCCTGATTCCCGGCGGGCTGTTTTTGCATAAACATCTGCAGACGCGCAAGCAGCAGAAAAGCACGCCGGCCAGCGCCAATGAGACTTATCTCCACCCGTCAGAGGTGCGGCAGCCCGACTTTTCAGCGGATACGCAGCTGGGCCTGATTGAAAATCTCGATGAAATCACGCCGGTCACCGTGCCGATTATTCTGCTGGTCAGCCCGGACTTTTACACGCTGCTGGAAAAAGTAAATGCCTCTGAGCGCTTCCGAAGCCAGTTTTTTATGGATTACGGCATTCATCTGCCGCATATCGTGATCAGAAAAACCGAGGGCGGAAATCCGGTTAAAGTCAGCCTGCTGATCAATGAAATCCACGCTGATGAGTATTCCATTCATTTTGATAAGGTTGTAATCATCAATGGCTCAGCCGAGCTTGATACGCTGGGCATCCATTACATCAAAGATTACAACACGCTCTGGACGCCGCCCGAAAACCGGGAAGAGCTGACCGGGCTGGGATTTCTTACCCGTACCGCGGTTGACGAGATCTATTTTTCGCTGACGCAAAGCCTGCTGCTGAACGTGAATGAGTATTTCGGGGTACAGGAAACCAAAGCCCATATCGACAAGCTCGAAAGCAGCTTCCCGGACCTGGTTAAAGAGGTCACGCGCCACCTGACGATACAGCGCATTTCAGAAGTCATGCAGCGCTTACTCGGTGAAAAGATCTCTGTCAGAAACACCAAGCTCATCATGGAATCCCTGGCGGTCTGGGGCGCCAGGGAAAAAGACGTCATCATGCTGGTGGAGCACATACGCGGTGCCCTTGCCCGCTACATCAGCCATAAGTTTGCCACGGTTAACACTATCCGGGCGGTGCTGTTATCCAGCGAGATTGAAGACACCATCCGGCAAAATATTCGCACCACATCGGGTGGGGCGTTTCTCAACCTGGCTCCTGCAGAAGCTGAACTGCTGATGGACACTATTACCGTCGAGCTGCAGCAAATTCTGATGTCGCAAAAGGATTACGTCATTTTGTGCTCGGTTGATATCCGGCGCTTTATGAAGCGTTTCCTGGAAAATCGTTTTCGCAATCTCGAAGTGCTCTCTTTTTCAGAGATAGCAGAAAGTGTCTCACTGGATGTGATTAAAACAATTCAATTAACGGAGTAATAAAAATGAATGACGATTTAGTTGAACTGGTCAGGTCTGCGCTACGCAAAAATGGATGCGATGAGCGTCTGCTGAATAATTTCGATGGCAACTCAACGATCTCTCTGGATTTTGAAGAAGAGAGCAGCCTATTAATCAGTCAGACAGAAGGGTTTGTGGTGCTGTGGACCCAGATACAACCGCACGATCCCTATATTCTGTCGCAGTGCGCCAGCGCGCTGCTGGCTATTGTTATGGCACCCTGCTTTCACGCGGCCACCGGCCATCTGCAGCTCTCTGAAAATGAGGGGATGACCACGCTTGAGTGCTACGTTAAGCCCGCCAGCCTTAATGCAGAAGACTTTTCAGAGGCGCTGGAAGAGTTTTACCGGCAGATGAAAGCCTGCCGTGAGGCGCTGCGGTGATTGCGCGTTCAGATCTGTTGCAGCATATGGCGCATCCCTGCCGCATTACGGCAACGACCCTGGAAGCGCGTCTCACGGATGTCAGTATTGGTGAAGTATGCCACATCTACCGCAGCGCAACGGATCGAACCCTGGTTGCCCGGGCGCAGGTGATGGTGTTTAACAACGATCTCACCATTCTGAGCCTGATCGGCTCACCGCAGGGACTAACGCGGGAGATGGTTATCTGCCCCACCGGACAGCCGTTTACCCTCCTGCTTTCAGATGCGCTGAGAGGCGCGGTTGTGCTGCCGGACGGCTCTGTCTCAGAAACGTTTTCCGGAATCGCCACGCCGGGCGCAGCGCAACGGCGCGACGTTGAATCGCCGCCGCCGGGCTATCAGGAACGCAAAGGTATCGATGCGCGCTTCAGCACCGGCGTTCGCGCCATCGACAGCATGCTGCCCTGCGGGGTCGGGCAGCGCATCGGTATTTTTTCTGCAGCCGGCTGCGGAAAAACCACCCTGATGCATATGCTGCTCGAGAATGCTGACGCCGATATCTGCGTAGTGGCGCTGGTGGGCGAACGCGGCAGAGAGGTCACTGAATTTATCGATGCGGTCCGTACCTCACCGCACCGCAACAAGTGCACCATCGTCTATGCCAGCTCCGATTTCTGCGCCACCGACCGGGTAAACGCCGCGCACGTTGCGATGACCATCGCGGAATATTTTCGCGATCGCGGAATGAAGGTGTTGCTGTTTCTTGACTCCGTCACCCGCTATGCACGCGCACTGCGCGACGTTGCGCTGTCGGCCGGACAGCTGCCGGCGCGGCGCGGATTTCCGGCCTCGGTCTTTGCCCGTCTCCCCGAGCTGCTGGAGCGCCCCGGTGCCACACAGAAAGGCAGTATCACGGCTTTTTTCACCGTGCTGCTGGAAACGGAGGATGAAGCTGACCCGGTGGCCGAAGAGGTCCGCTCGATACTCGATGGTCATATTTATCTCAGCCGTAAACTGGCCCGCAAAAATCACTACCCGGCAATCGATGTGCTGAACAGCGTCAGCCGCGTGACCACGCGCGTTGCCTCGGGCGAGCATCAGGCGCTCGCTACCCGCCTGCGGGATCTGCTCGCCCGGCTTGAAGAGCTGGACACGCTGATTATGTTCGGCGAATACCGGCCTGGCGAAAACCCGGAAAACGATCGGCTCTTCGCCTGCAAAGCACGTGTCAGTGAGTTTCTGCGTCAGGCTCATGATGAACAGACGTCAGAAGAAACTCTGCTGCGGGATATGAAAGAGATTGTTAACAGCGCTCCGTAGTGTTCTCAGGTTATATGAGAAAAAGATCAACAACAGTCAGGCCAGAATAGCCACCCTGCAATCATCTGTTGCCGCTTATCAGCACTCCATCGCTGCCCTGGAACAGGATAAAGCCCTGTTTGAATTAAACCTGCGCGCCCTCGCCCGCAGCGGCAGCATGAATATTGAAACGCTCAGAGAGATGCGCAGCACCATGGGCCGGGTGCGCCGCAGAATTGCCGATGTTTCAATCAGGATTAACGACGCACAGGCTGAAATAATGTTGCTGGAGAAAAAGCTGGAAACGGCCCGTGCGGAAAGAGCGGCACTGAATAAAAAGAAAGAGAAATATCTGATGCGCATTGCAGACCAATCATTTAAACAGCGCAACGCTGCCCTGTCTGCTGCTGATAATGAAACAGAGGAAATGAGTTATGGAAGTACCGAATGTGGCAACCGCGAGCGATAAAGCAGCAGGGAATGAGCCGCCGCGTGAAAATAAAGAAGAAAGCACGCTTGATGAAAAAATGAAAGAGACGCTGGATTCTCCCGCCGGTCAGACAATAAAACCTGAAATAGCACTGGTGATGCCGCAGCCGTTATTTAAACCGCTGCCGCTGAAATTAGCGCAGCAGCTGCCATCATCGGTTCAGGTTACCGGTGTGGCAAAGAAAGCGGCAGCAACCAAAGAGGTATCAGCCAAAGAAGCTAAGCCGCTTCTGAATCCGGAGAAAGAGCATCAGGCCTTCGCTGCTTATTCGCAGAAAGCCCCCGCTGAGAATGCCTTTATGCAAAACGCTCCGGCAGCGGCTGAAGCGGGCAAATCACCTCCGCTGGCAGATACCTCATCGCGGCTGGCCGCCATCAACATGGCGACGCTGCATATGTCATCAGCATCTGCCGCCTCTGCTGCCGGCAGCGATACGCAGACCCTGCACTATGTCTTTCAGCACGGTGAAGGAAAACATGCTGTCAATATTCAGACCACGGGCGTCGGAGAGCAGCGCACCCTCTTTATGCAACCCTCCAGTGCGCACCTTGGCCAGCAGCTGCGAACCGAACTGGCGCTTAATCCGGTAGAGGGCCATACGGTCTTTAAAGAGGCGCATGAAGATTCGCAGCATAAAAGGCAGTATCAGCAGCGAGATGACGAAGAGAGTGATGCATGAATTTTCCGCCGCTTCGTAAACTGACCGCGCAGCAGCGCTATCACGATCGCGTGGTCACCTACTGGCAGCAGCAGGGAGTGAAGCTGCACGACTCCGCGCCCGCGCCAGATGCGGTGCTGATGCAGAGCACGCTTCATGACGGCACAAAAGTCAGTTTTGACCTGCGCCACTGGCTGGAGCAGGCGCTGCCGGAAGTCAGCCAGCTGCGCATTGACTGCCTGGATGCCGCCACGGTAACCAGCTACTTCACCTATGCCCGTCCTGAACTCGCTCTTACGCTGCCGGGACTCAGCGAAACGCTGTCCGGTTTCACCGCCTGTCCTGCGCCGCTGTGTTATGCGCTGGCGGTGGAGCTTGACGGGTTCTGTTACTGGTTTGATCGGATGCCCTCTGGCTGCGCACCGGCTGATTCGCAGCCACCTTTTCTCCCTCCGTCAGGCCTTGCTGCCCTGCCTTTTACGCTGCGCTTTACGCTGGGTGAGAGCCAGCTCAGTGCGCGCTATCTCCGGCGCCTGAAGACGGGCGATGTTCTTCTGATTAACAATGAGATCAATACCATCATGATCGATGACCACGAGTTTTCCCGCTATCTGCACACAGAAGAGGGTTTTACACTGCCGGAAGATGATGCAGCAGAACCTTCAGAGGAGGCGCCCCCTTCCGCCACCTTTAGCGCCCGGAAGACCGGCGCTGGCGCGGTGCCGGTCACGCTGCACTTTGTGGTGCATGAAACGACCTTAACCCTGGATGAACTGATGGCGCTGCAGCCGGGCCAGCTCTTCACCTTTGCGGATGACAGGCAGCAACAGGTGGATATTTACGCCAACAGCGTAGCGATCGCCACCGGCGAACTGATTATGATCGACGACAGGCTGGGTGTGGAAATCACCTCCGTTAAATAATATGAACGATAATGATATCTGGCTGATTGCCATACTGGCCATCTCTTCTCTGGCCCCGTTTTTAATCGCCTGCGGAACCTGTTATATCAAGTTCTCAATTGTTTTTATTATGGTGCGTAATGCCATTGGCCTGCAGCAGATCCCGTCAAATATGACGCTGAACGGCATTGCATTAGTCCTTGCCGCGTTCGTAATGACGCCGGTGCTGAAAGGCGGATATGACTATTACATTGAGAATAATATTGACCTGCGCGACCGGCAGTCCACTGAAACATTTCTGGAAAAAGGGTTTACCGGATACAAAGAGTACCTGATTAAATATACCGATAAAGACCTGGCGCAGTGGTTTGATAACGCGCGCAGCAATATCTCTGCCGAAGAGCGGGCGGATATCGACGAGGAAGAGCGCGACGTATCGATTCTGGCACTGCTGCCGGCATATGCGCTCACAGAAATAAAAGAAGCGTTCAAAATTGGTTTCTATATTTATCTGCCGTTTGTCGTTATTGACCTGCTGGTTTCCAGCGTATTACTGACGCTGGGCATGATGATGATGAGTCCGATAACCATATCCGTGCCGATTAAATTGCTGCTGTTCGTCGTCATTGACGGATGGAGCATCATTTCAAAAGGGCTTATTGAACAGTATCTGTTTATAGCGACCTGAGCCAAATAAGATGAATGAAATAGTTTTCGCCGGTAATAAAGCTATTTATCTGGTGCTGGTACTCTCTGCGGTGCCGGTTATTGTCGCCACGGTCATTGGTCTGGCAATTGGCCTTATTCAGACCGTTACCCAGCTGCAGGAGCAGACGCTGCCTTTTGGCCTCAAGCTGCTGGGGGTCTGCCTGACGCTGTTTATTATTTCCGGCTGGCTGGGCGAATCACTGATCGCCTTCACCCGTGAAGTCTACGCGATGGCGCTGACGCGATGAACGTGATGCCGCTGTTCGACGCTGTTCATATGGGGCTCTACTCCACTGCGCTCGCCTCTGCCCGGCTCTTTCCCGCTTTTATCCTGCTGCCGTGGCTCAACAGCAGCGTGGTACCGGGCGTAATCAAATTCCCGCTGGTGCTGCTACTCGGATCGGCACTGTGGCCCTTTCCCGGCGAGGCAATCTATCAGCTGCATGAAGCCTATCTGCTGCTGCTCATCTTTAAAGAAGTGGTCATCGGCCTGATCCTCGCCATATTTCTCTGCTTTCCGTTCTGGGTAATGCACGCCGCCGGCAGCCTGATCGATAACCAGCGCGGCGCGACGCTCAGCAGCACTATCAGCCCGATGTCCGGCGTCGATACCTCCGAGCTGGCCAACCTGTTTAACCTGCTCGCGGTGGCGCTGATTCTGCAGGCGGGCGGCGCGCTGACCTTTGTGCAGGTGATGCATAACAGCTATCAGCTGCTGCCGCCGCTTGAAACTCAGCTGCCGTTCCTCAGCGATATCCTGCGCTTTACCGGGACCACGCTGCTTAACGCGGTAAGAATCGCGGCGCCGGTGATCACCGTTTTCCTCGTAACAGAAGTGATCCTGGGCCTGCTGTCGCGCTATGCGCCGCAGATGAACGCCTTCTCGCTGGCGCTGGTGCTGAAAAGCTTTATCGGCTTTTTAATCCTGCTGATCTATCTCGGTCCGACGCTCTCCTCCGATCTGCTGCGGATTGAAAAGCTGTTTTTGCGCCCCTTCTTCTGAGCTGTGTATGTCAACGTCTAAAACAGAAAAACCCACGCCAAAAAAGATCCGCGACGCGGCCAAAAAAGGGCAGATCTTTCGCGCCAAAGATCTGCTCACCAGCTGCCTGCTGCTGGTGGGGATTGAAATTCTTCTGCGGGGGTTTTCACTCAAGCCGCTGCGGGACGTGCTGGGGGCGATCGTCTCCCGCCACTACACGCTGAACGCGGAATCCTATCTCTGGGGCGTGGTGGTTGCCGGCCTGAAAATTCTGCTGCCTTTTCTGCTGCTCTGCCTGGCCTGCTGCGTAATAACCGGGCTGATGCAGTCCGGCATGAAGATGGCCACCAAAGCGCTGAAAATCGATTTTACCGCCGTTAACCCGGTTAAAGGGCTGAAGAAAATCTTCAGCCTGCGCACCGTAAAAGAGTTTGTTAAAGCGCTGCTCTATCTCTCCGCCTTTTTTATTGCCGCCTGGCTCTTCTGGAGCATGAATAAGAGCCTGCTCTTCAGCCTGACGCATGCGGAGCCGGTCAATATCTTCACGCTCTGGGGCACGCTGCTGCACAGCTTTGTGATACTGATGGTCGCCGTCATTATCGTGATTGTGCTTCTGGATGCCGTCTGCGAATTCTTTCTCTGGCAGAAAGAACTCAAAATGGACAAAAAAGAGGTTGAGCGCGAGAACAAAGAGCTTAACGGCAACCCGGAAATCAAAAGCAGACGCAAAGAGATCCACCGCGAGATCCTCTCTGACGAAACGCGCACCAACATCAAAAAATCAAACGTGGTGATCGTCAACCCGACCCATATCGCTATCTGTATCTACGTCAATAAAGCCATCACGCCCATTCCTTTTATCTCGGAGATGGAGAAAGGTGCCAAAGCGCTGGCTATCCGGCGCTACGCCCGCAAACACAATGTGCCGGTGGTGGAGGATATTCCGCTGGCGCGCGCCCTGTTCCGCTCACACAAAAAGCACACCTTTATTAACGCGCAGCAGCTCGCAGCCGTGATGGACATTCTGCTCTGGCTGGAAGGCATTGACGCACGCTGGCAGGCGATCGCCGCGGCGGAGAACAGCAATGCGCCCGAGGATTCCGCACCACATAACAGCTCCCCGCCGTCCGGTTAAACCGATCGCTTTGAGCGTTCTGTTAGAGCCTGCGCCAGCACGCTTTTGATTCAATAACACACGCCAGAGATGGCTCAGGAAACATGATGAAAGATGACAACAAGCCGGTAACTGAAGAAGAAGTGGTGGGTATGTTGATGCAGTACGCCGCTGAAGGCGTATCGCTCAAGGACATTCAGGGCATCTCTGAAGAGGCGATGGAGGGGATGTACGCTCACGCATACCACTTTTATCGTCAGGGCAAGCTGGATGAGGCGGAACGCTACTTCAGCATGCTCTGCATGTATGACCTCAACAACCCCGATTTCTTCACCGGGCTGGCGGCCGTTCATCAGCTCAGGGGCAATTACCAGAAAGCATGCGATATCTATGCGCTCGCTTACATCATGGCGGACAACGACCTGGCCCCCATGTTCTACAGCGGCCAGTGTCAGCTGATGCAGGGCAACGCGTTAAAAGCGCTGCAGTGCTTCCGGCTGGTCATTAAGGAGAGCACTGACCTGAAGCTGAAGAAAAAAAGCCAGGTGTATGTCGACACCATTCTAAAAAACCGGCCGGAGCTGCAGAAAAGCGCGGAAGAAAAACAACATAACCAGGAGCAGAACAACGATGAGTAGTGCAGGCATCATTCAGGATAGCGTCGTAAGGAACCGGTCTTCCTCACGAATCACCGCAGAGAGAATGAATGAGGATGGAAAAAAAGTCGCCAACCGCTTTGCCGGCCTGACGGTGAACAAAACGGTTTCAGAAAAAATAGCGCTGGAAGCCATGGCTAAAATGGCGGGCATGGATGAGAACACCAACGATCAAATTTTTGATCTGAATGCGCCAATGTTGCGCCCTGCCAGTGAAAAAGCGCGTCTGACAAAAGATGCGCGGCTGCTGGCGCTTCTGGCGGAGTTTAATCAGAACAACGCCAGCAACAGTGACGCCTCACTGGTCACAAAGCTCTCCGCCACACTGGCAGGTGCTGAAGCGCGCAAAGCGCGGTTTGAAAATGCTGCAGCTCAGCTTGAAGAAATTAACGCCGAACTAGAAAACGCCCAGAGTGAACTGGATAACGCTATCGGCGATCTGGCCGCGAAACAGCAGCTGCTGGAAGCTGCTCGCGCCAGACTCGCGCAGGCACAAAAATCTCTGCAGCAGCTGAAAGAGGCGGGCGTAGATGAGAGCGATCCGCGCTTTATGGCGGCGGCGGCGGAGGTTGCTGCAGCCGAAGGAGGCGTGACTTCTGCACAAAAAGCCGTAGCCGACGCCACTGCTCGTGCGGATGCTCAGGCTGAGAAAACGCAGGCTCTGGTAGATAAACATGCAGCGACTATAAAGGAGTTGACGCAGGCAGCCACAAACGAGCGCGGCAAAGCAGTGGTGGCCAGCGCCGGGCTTATGGCTGCACAGGAGAAAAGCGAGACTATTTTAAAGCGCATGGTGCTGCTGCTTACCGCGTTAATCAATATCCTCAATGAAGGCAATGCTAAGAAACTGCAAAACGATCTTTCCCTCAATCAGGCACGCGCGGATGGCCTTCGCAAGACAATGCTTAAAAAAGCAGCTGAATATGAAGAGAAACTAAGAAAAGCAGAGGAAGCAGCTAAAAAAACAAGTTGTATTGGAAAAATAGTTGGCGGAATAGTAAGTGCTATTGGTATTGGTCTTGCACTATTTGATGGTGGTACAACCCTGGTTATAGGCTTAACAATCATAGCCGTCACTACAGCCATGGATTATATCAAGGTTAATGGTAAATCTCTGATGGAACACACCATGGGATTTATCATGGAAAAGATCCTATCACCTGTAATGGAACAAATAGGTAAGTTGATATTAAAAATAATGGACACTACGAAAATAACGGCCGCACTACTTAAAAAGTATGGTGAAGAAAAAACTGAACAGATTAAAAACTGGGTTAAAGTTGGTGTTACTGTTGTCGTTACGGCGGCAGCACTTATCGCTGCAATGTTCCTTTCAGGAAAAGCGGCAAAGGTTATTACTGACGGTGCATCAAAGTTAATACAAAAAAGCATTGTACAGAATGTTGTTAAAATGGTTAAAGATCTTATCCCTCAATTTATAAAAAATATTGTTAATGGCATCTCTAAAACAGCAGCGCAAGCTTATAAGTATCTGAATGAGACCATATTTAAAAAATTGCAGCAGCAGGGAAATCGCTATGCAGTAGAAAAAACAGGCCAGGTCATGTTAATGGCGGGAAACGCAGTCAATACAGCCGTTCAGGCAGGTGGCAGCATTCTCAGCGCCAAAGGCTACGCTGATGCACAAAAAATGCTGGCTGCTTCCAGAATTTCAGAAAACCAGCTTGAACAGCTGACTAAAGAACTTGAAGTTTTGTTAGAAAGGCTCACACGTCATGATGATTTTACCAATTCACTACAGAAACAGGCAGGAGCATTGCAGGAACAAAACAACGCTACAGCAAAATACATCGCCCGTAAAACTCGCGTATAAGGAAATATTATGTCAGGACTTAGCCAGCTAGATAAAATTTTACATAGCAGAAATACTAATAACGTAGTAGTTTCTCTTGATGAACCTGGTTTTGAGCAATTGCAGCCAGTAACAAAAAAAGAGAACGCTTATGCCGCGCGCTCAATCGATGCTCTACTTATTGATAACTCCGGCTGTCTTGCATCCAATATTATTACGACTGTGCCTGAATTGCGTCAGCCTGCACAGACACAGAAAGAAGCAGATACTTTGCTTAAAATTATGAACAAAGAAAAATCATCAGCAGGCATTAAAATTAATGCTGAACGGCCGGCGGATGCTCAGATTTATAATGCCACTGCAAAGTTAATGGAACAAACTGATGAACTAAAATTAACCAACCAGCTCAGCGACTCCATTGATTACTCAAATCTCTCGGGTTATTCCCTCAAGTGGTCAAAAGTAATGGATTTAGTCATTCAGCTTCTACAACTGCTGAAAACGATGGATGATAAGCTAAAGAGTAAATTTCAGAGTTTGCAAACTGAATCAACAGAACGCTCGGCAAAAAAAACCATCGCTGCAGGGCAAAATGTATTAACGGGTGCTATCAGCGGAGCCGCGGTTAATGTTGCATGGACAACAGGGACTGTTGCAGCATCAGCTTCCAGAACAAAACATCATACTAATAAAGCCAGTAAAAATTTAAACGAGCAGCAAAATATCGGCACTAAAAATACTAAATCCAGCGATGTACAAAAAAACTCAGAACTCGATAAAAATAAAAGTGATAAAGAAATTAAACAGTCTGGAACGGATGATAAGCATGTTGGTGATGTAGGAACAACCAAACCACATGAAAACCGTCTTTCTAACGATATGTTCAAAGGGAAAGAAGGCTATGATGCCGTGATGCGTCAACTTTATGCGGTGCAGGTATTTGGCTCTTCTTTTGAAAAAGTTGCAGGTGCTGCAGGAGAGGCTCAAGCGGCGTCAAACCGTGCCCAGTCTGCTATTGCTGATAATGAACGAACCATCCATCAGAAAACGTCAGAAAATAGTCTGGATATGGAAGGTAAAACACACAAAATATTGCAGGCGTTAATGGAATTACTTGCTCAATTGTTAAATAACACAGCCAGCACAAATAATACCATCATTAACCGCGCCAATTAATTTTTTCAGCAAGAGCTTACAGGATCAACATGATTTCAATTACAAACCAAACCACTGAATTTATCCAGCGCAAAGAGTCCCTTTTCCCTGAAAATCAAGGGCTCTCTGCGAATAAACAGCAAGATAGCACTGCAGATGATAAACCCGGCACTGCAGCTACTTTATCATCGAAGCTAACCGTGCCTGAAGCTGGTGTAGCAGGTAGTACAAACTTCCCAATCGCTGAAACTATTAAGACTGAAAAAGAGCGTTATAAGCTGAGAAAGCAGTATCTGACTTTACTGCAGCAGGAAACAGGCAACAACCGCAGCGATAGCGCTGTGGTAAAAACCGGTACCGAAAAACTCGCCGTGTTGCTGCGCAGCTCCTCCTTTAAGAATAAGGAGTGCCTGAATCAGGCTAAAGAGCTTGCTGCGAAAAGTGCTAACGCGCGCCAGATTAACCAGATTATGGATACGTTCTATGACATGCGCATTCACCAGCAGGATGAACAGCAGATTCAGGAAACATTTGATATTTTGCGCTTTGAAACTGATCTAATCAGTCTGAATACCACGGATAATGCCTGGGGCCGTGATCTGGCAGAGAAGCACTGGGAGGCCATTGGCGCAACGCGAGACAACTATCTGGAAGTATTTCTCAAAGCATTTGAAAAGATGAATAGCTTTTACGCAGATTTTGTCGCACTCAAAAGCTCACTTGCTCAGTTCATACATGGCACCAACGACAAGGGGGAAGTCAACTTTCAGGGTGAAGAATTCAAAAAAGAGATCGATAAGCTGCTTGAAAAATATGCTTTACCCTCAGGTGCTGGTCAGCTATTTCCTGAAGCCGGCAAAACTGCCAGCCAGGAAGAATGTGAACAGTGGATAAAACAGATGGGGTTACCTGCTGGCAGCCTCGTTCGCACAAATGGCGGATATACTGTTCGCATTGATCTGAGCGCCATAGAAAAAATGAAAGAAGGTCTCTACAACGGTAACTGGTCTGCTAATAAACTCTCTGCATGGGAAACCGGATTCAATTCGCAGGGTGACATTTTGCAAAATACGCTACAGATGTTTACGCAAAAAATGACTAACGCTAATTCTCTATATGACAATCTGGTGAAAATATTCAGCAGTTTTATCGAACAGGACTTAAGCGCAGCTAAAGGCTATTTTAATTTCTGATAAAGGGAGTATAGGTGCAGGCATGGGTATGTATACTTTTAATCCTGATGATCCTTCCTCAGGGGTCTTCGGTACGGGCTCTGCTCAACACGTAGCTAAGCTTTGGAAAAATAACATTGGTGATACACCTCAACCATATCTTCATAACTTTAAAGAAGTCAGAAATTCAACTGCAAAACTGAGCAAGAATGAATATGGGCTAAGCGAGAAAAAAAACCAGCGAATTCTGAATCTCATTAATTCATTAAGCATCTGCGAATCAGATATTCGTTTATCATCTGATCATAAATCAATCTATGATGAAGGAGTCAGGAAACTCAAAAACGCAATAACTTACAATGACATTTTAACACTGGAAGATATTTCACAAAATCCGGACGTAAAGAGTGAAGTAAAAAAAACTGCCTTAGCACTTATTTATCTTTCCGGATTTAATAAAGACAACCCAATGAGTGAGGCGGCAGGCTACATTCACTATTTAACAGAAGCGTTGGATACATTAAACAAACATCATGGTAATGAAGAGAAATATACTAACCTATGTCATTTACTATCAAACACCGTTTTTGACGAAATAGCATTGAAATTTGGTAAGAGAAGAGCAGAGAAAATGGACATTGAAATTTATGAAAAACATGTTATAGCTGCTATAGATAAATCCATAAGAAAAATGAACACAAAACCCTCTAATGATCAAGCTAGCAACTATAAAAGAGTTATCAATGAAAAATATCAAAATAAAATGTCCTGCATAATGTATGACACTTCATTAAACAAGCTAACAAAGTTTTATCATCGAATAAACTATACTCTCTTGCTATCTGAATATATCCAGTCAATTATGGTTTCGCAAAATAAAAAAGGAGTTGAAAAATGTCAGGTATTGTAATAGGTCGTCACAATAGTAACTATGAAGCTAGTACAGAAAAAAAACAAAAGATTGATTTAATTCGAGCATTATCAAATATTTCAAACATATCTGCACCGATAACAACAAAGTTGCATCTTGAGAAAGGCGTTAAAAATGGTGATACAACTAGGGTGAAGCCAGAACCCGCAATAAACCAAAACCACTTAAAACCTATAAACCTGGATACATCCTCTGATATAAAAAGCGAAAAAGATATCACAACAGATTTTAAAAATTTTATAAAAGAAATATCGCTATCTGAAGGTAAAGGTCGTTTAGCTGAAAATTTACCCTCGGGTTACGACGGTATAAACAATCTCGAAAAGAAAACAGCGAAGAAAATTTCAATGATTTTGTCTGATGAAAACAAAAAAAAACTCGACCTCATGAGTGAATCTGGCAAAAGTCAAACTTATTTCCCGGAAGCGTGGGGAGATTTCTTGATGTGTCTAAGCACTCATAGTGACGAGGAGTTAGTGAATTATAAGGATTCGATAAACAAATTAACTGCTAAGCTCTATACGCTTTTCGATAAAAAAAATAAATTTTCAACCTCTTATTATGATAAACATGAAGAATTTAATAAAAAACTTAATCAGCACTTAAAGATGTATTTCAAACGCAGTAATAAAAGCATACACTCCATCGTGATGGAAAATTTCAAAAAAAATGTTTTTTCTGATGAACACAAAAAACATATAGCATATTTATATAATAAAAACAATGACATACATGATGTATTCAGGCTGTCCATTAATGGGTACTTAAAAAGCCATCAGGTTTATATCGATGAGTATGGATCTGTAACCCTCTCTTCTGACTTAACAGTTTTATTACGCAGATCATTTGCTTTTCGTGATATATTAAAAAACAATGATGATAATAAAACTAATTCAGATGATGAAAATGTTAAAGGGAAAGATAAAGATGATAAAAAAAAAGTTCCTGATAATTCGCCCCCTCTTATTAATGGGCAATTTGGAAACAGCAACGGAATATTTGTAAATGGAAATGGAAACTCTGTTTTCAATTCACCTATAAATATTCATAATATATATACATTTCCATCCTTTTCATTTGAAAAGTCAGCTTCTGAATTTACTAACGCAACAACAAGGAGTACTTTTTCTGCTTCATCGCCAATTCAAAGAGAGCGCATTGTTAAGGCTATAACATTAAATAGCGATAAAATCGCTCTTCAGTCAGTATTTACTGAACACAAAAACTCTGTGATTTCCCCAGAGCCGGTAGCGCCTGGATTGAAACCAGCAGCTTTTGAAGAGCCAGTAACGCAAGGCATGAAGTCGCCCATTTCTGAAGAACCAGTGCCACTTAGCTGGAAACCAGCTATTCCAGAAGAGCCAGTACCATTAGGCTGGAAGTCAACGCTTTCTAATGAACCCATCCCGCTACGCTGGAAGAACGCAATTTCGGATGAGCCTATTCCGCGCAGCTGGATTCATACCGCTACATCTGAGCTTCCGCTGAAGATGCCTGAACAAATCGTTTCTGTTAATAAAAGTTCTTCACCAGCTCGTCGGCAGGTTGCTCAACCTCAGCATATTATCAGAAAGCGTCCGGCGAATATTTCACAAGCAGAAGTGCCTGAAAAAAGGGCAATAATAGACGTTGCTAATATGTCACAAGCTGAAAAAGAAAATTATGTTCATAGCTTACCGGAACAATATCGTGAAACTTTGGTTCGCACTCTTTTAGATGCTGGTGATCTTAATGAAACCACCGATCTGATGAAATATATTCCTGAATATTTTGTGACGCCTGAATTTAATCAGGCTGTTAACGTGAAACCTAATCAGGCAATCTACGTAAAACCCATAAAAAAATCAGTGACTCTGTCAGAATATGCTGACGAGGCTCAAACTATAGCAGCTCGTTTACAGACCAACAGAGCATCTTAAACCTCAATTATAACCGCATCTTTTTTCACACTTTGGCAGGGACTGTTCCGGTCCCCTGCCCTTTCAGGACACAGTATGAAAATCATTAATCAGGAAATTAAGCAGATTATTGCCACCGTTTTGGAGACCCCGGCTGCCGGCATTGAAGATAACCACTCTCTGGTCTGGGATCTGCATGCAGATTCCATGAATTTGACGGAGATTGTCTGCCATCTGGAGGGAAGATTTGATATCGCGATCGTTAATCATGAAGTCGGTGCGGACCCTACCGTAGCGAGTCTTTCTGCCATTGTGGCACAGCGCATCGCCAGTAAAGCGCAGGATGAGGCGGTGCGTTGATCGGTGTTGGATGTTCGAGCCTGCAGAAATCCGCAGTGGTTTCTGCAGGCACAGCCGGTTACCTAGAATGAAAAAAAACTCTTGAGACGCTGCCAGTAGTAAACTGCGGTTTCCGTTATGTCAGACCACGCCTGCCGGATACGGGCAAAGAACGACGGTTTCGTACCCGATTTTGAACTTTGCATTGAGGGTAGTGAGACAGTTTCTTTGTCGGTTTTCATAAATCCGGTGTCTGACGATATTATTTTCGGAATTGGCGGCATGCTACCTTCATCCTCTATTTCAAATTCACTAACAACTGATGACGACTCTGTAGAGTGAGAAGTGTCATCCTCACCGCTTTTGAATGTCTCACTGGCCCAGTGTCTGTCTCTTAGCGGAATAGCAGGCTGCGTTTGCGATCGATCTCTTTTTGCTGGCGTAATTGTCACGAAGTTTTTTTCTGCTTTAGCATCAAATTTTATTACTGAATTTCCTTCATGTTTATCACTAAATACTTTTTCAACTATACCTGTTATCCGTATGTCTTTAACTTTCGCACGGCCTCCATTATCTTTAATTATACTCAATTCGTACTCTATCTCTCCTCGTATAGTAACCACTTTAGACAGATCATTTTCCTCTTTGGAATTATTAATTGAAACCATAATTTTATAGGGAGTATTATTGGCGCAAATAAATCTCTCTGGTAATTTCTTATATAACAAGGTGTAATTATTCGCAAAAAAACCTTGATCGCTTATAGCTGAAATAGAGCCCATTAATTTTTTGTTTTCTTCCGATAAAATACTTAGCAGTTCCTTATATTGCCCTGCACTTTTTATCTTGTGGTTTTGGTTGTTAATCGTAATAGATAATTCGCTGCGATTGAGATCTTTAATAAACTGTTCCGGCAATCCGGATGGGTCTGATTCTTCATTCTTATAGTCAAAGCACAACTCTTCATCTTTAGGTTCATTGCTGATTATTTTTTGATTGAGCAGCGATTCCAGCTGACATAATTCCGTTTTTGATATGAACTTACATTCAGGCGGCAGAAGCGTTCGTGCAATTGAACCGTCTGCAACGGCTTTTTGCGCTACAGCTCTCTTATCCGGCAGGCTGTCGGTATTGCCCGTTTCACGGGGTAAAGGGAGTTTTTTGTCCGGATACGAAGGTGCACGAAGCCGCCTTTGCAGCGGAAATTCAATACGGGGTATCATCATAATGTACTCTCCAGACCGGTGAGTGATGATTTAGTTCTACTGCGTTATTGCCGCTTCCACTACTATCTTTCAATCTTTCCTCGCGGTTCTGTTTTGCCAGAGTTGATACAGTATGAATAGATAACTGCCAAAGCTTTCATATTCCGCTCATTTCTCCCGTTAGCTGTTGATATTAAACAGCATAATGCCTAACTTTTTTACATAACTATTCAGCGCATTTTATCCCACCATCGAGTCACTTTATGAATAATAATCAGCCTGCCATACTCTTTGACCCGCGCACATTGACGCTGGTGTTTAAAAATAAAAGCGTTAGTCTCACCAGCAATATGGCCAGCTGCCTGGAGCTGCTGCTGGCTAATGAGGGTCAGGTGGTTTCCAAGCAGCAGATCTTTGAAGCGTGCTGGGGCTGCAAAGGCGTGGTGGTATCGGAAGCGTCTATCCGGCAGGTTGTGACCCATCTCAGGAAAAAAATCCAGGCTCTGGATGCCGGCAACCGCTGTATAGTTACCTCGCCCCGCCGCGGCTATATTCTCAAAAGCAACATCGTCAGAATGATAGTTTATCCCCCTGCTACCCTGGCGCCCTGCCCTTCAGCCCTCCCGCTCCCGCCGCAGTCACGGTGGCGTAAACGGCTTACCTCAAGCTATCCGGCGCTCGCCGCTCTCGCTATGGTTCTGACGCTGCTGGCCCATGTTGCCGTGCTCAAGTTCTCACGTGCCGCTCCGCGCGGTACCGATAGCGAACTGCTGGTTGAATATGTCACCGGCTCTCCTCTGCCTAGTCTGCTGGAGACTGATCGCTCTGCAATAGTGGCATTGAGGAATGAAGCTGTAACCGTGCATCACTACTATAGCTATCTCTCTTACCTGGAGGGAAAGATCGTGCATACGCTGGCCTGTGCTGATGATATCTCACTGCACGCGGACTCATGCAGGTCGCTGCTGCTCTTCCGTTAAAATGGCGTCAGCAGGCAGGAAAGGAAAAAAAGCCCGGCAAATCGCCAGGCTTTTTTTATGCAGGAGGGTTTAGTATTGCCCGTATCGACTCATCGATTTTATCAGCCAGCTCTTTTGGCAGGCGGCTGAACTCATAGTGAATAGTGCGTTTATCCGCATTCTCTTTGCGACGGGCGTAGGCGTTGCGATCGCTGAAGCGCGCAAGATGCTCGATAACGGCCCGGCTGCGATCGGCTGGCGTTTTGATCTGCTGTTTAGCCGCGCGCACCCGCTTCAGGACCTGCAGTTTATACTCATCAGCGCTGAGCGTGGCTGCCAGCTGCAGCTCAGCCAGTTCCGCTCTGATCTCATCTGCAATCTGTTTTACTGCCACGCCTTCTGCATTGGCGTGATCCCATACGTCGAGCAATATCTCATAATCCTGCAGCGTCAGTTCCGAGACCACCGGGAACAGCTCTATTAGCTCAGCCGGCACCGAAGCAGCTTTAAACGCGCGCGTGACTTTAGCATTGGAGATCCCTTCGCTCCGGGCGATATCGCTCTTACTCATGCCTTTATCGTGCATCAGCATAAAGCGCAGCCCCAGCTCGCGCAGGTTATGCTCCTTCGCGGTCTGGATATCTGCAGCCAGCTGGCGCGCATCGGCGACATCGATTTCATCTGATGTCACCAGCACCTCAAGGCTGGCCCCCGTCAGCAGGCAGGCTGCGCGACGGCGGGAACCATCCATGATCTCAATGCGTCCGGCACGCAAACGGCCTATTGCAGGAAAGAACTGCTGCAGCTTAATAGTACGGGTGATCTCTTTAACTGACTCTTCCGTCAGCGTCGACTGATCGCGACCGTTAATCTGCGGATCAACAAAGGTGGTGCTCTCAATATCCTGAAACGGAATAAGCTTGCGAACAAACGTCACCGTCTTGCCCGACTTAAGCGTAAAGGTTCTGGCCTGGTTGCTGCCATCAATCATGCTGGCAATAGAAGACTGACCCAGTGACCGGCCGATACGGTTTACAGGTTTGTTCACAGCGTGCTCCTGATATATTCAATGCGGTCAAAGACGGCGCGCGAGAACTGCTCAGCTTCATGCTTGGCCTTTCTCAGCGCATCTGCGCTGCCGGGGTAAGAGGTCGGGTTAGCGCTAATCACCGTATCAAATGACTCTCCGCAGCGTTCAAAACCATCCAGGCGCGGCAGGCCGGCATCCAGCATCGATTTGGTAAACACTTCTCTGGCATAGCTTTGCGAAGTCAGATGATCGTGCTTACTGGTCATCTTTGACATAAAGCCGATATTCGCTTTGAGGCGTGGCTCTACGCCTTCGGACTCAATGCGCTCCAGCATTTCCGGCAGACGCGTCAGGTATTTCAGGGTTGAATGGAAGTCAACCTGCGCCGGTGGCGTGGGGGTCAGCAGAATATCGCTGGCCGCAATGGCGTTCAGCATAAAGGAGTCGAGGTGCGGGCCGGTATCGATAAAGATGAAGTCATAATCATCAGCGACCCGATCAATCACATTGCGGCGCAGAACATCTGACGGCGCAACGCCAGGCAGATGCTCAGCAACCAGCGCTTCCCAGTCACTGGCAACAAAGCCATCGTCAATAGAGGCGGGGATGACATCTACACCCGGCATCACGGTAGGCTTGATAAACTGCTCTTTGAGCTGCTCACGACTCAGGTCATTCAGCATCGCCTGAGCGGCGGTCTCCAGTACCGAGCCTACGCTGTTGGTGTGACTAAGGAACATGGTGCTGGACGCCTGCGGATCGAGATCAATCACCAGAATGCGCAGGTCATTATGTAGCATAGCCGGATGCGCCCGCATACCGTGGGCGAGCGTAACGGTGCTGACCGTTTTTGAGACGCCACCTTTAAGGCTGACAACGAAAATGACAAAAGGCGAGGGGTGCCGGTCGCGATATTTAGGGACTTTGCGGTGCTGATAAATGTCGATAACGTTCTGCAGGCTCAGCGCATATTGCGACGTACTGCCGGTCTGCTTTCTGCCAAATTCATATCCCTGTGATTCCATCGCCTCCATTGCCGCTACCACAGCATGTTTACTCAGCAAGGGCATGTTAGCTACTGCATTGCGGGAGAAGGTTTGATAAAACTGCGTCTGGTTAAACTCCTGACGCTGCTTCTCAATATGATCGCTCAGCGCGTACAACATTCCGTTTGCACGCTGTGCCATTTCCAGCACTCCACCATAATCACGCTTCATAAGCTCCTCATCCTGTATGTTTTTTTGCATCATACAGGAAAAAAAATGGCCTGCCAGTTTTTACCTGATAAGCCATAAAACTGGCAGGTCGCCTGGTGCTTCATAGCGTTTGTTAGAATGACAAGCAGGAAAGCAGAGGATTGTAGGCATCAGCTTTAACTGAAAATCCGCTCTGAAAAAGAGATGACACCTTGGTGTTTTCAGTCTGAAAATAGCATTAAAAATATTTATAAAACAATAATTTAACCATGAAAAGTGGTCGGTGAAAATTGCATTTTCACGCAAGTTATTGTGTGTGCTCAGGTTGAAGTTTTTGAACAGGCGGGCAAAACAAGTTTTATCTATCACCAGTGAAAAAGCTAATTAACTTAATGAATAAAATAGATAATTTTGAAATTTTCAGCATGAAAACACCATCTGGTACTTTTGTTGATAAACGCTTAGGAGCAGGTTAGTCGCTGTAAGATCAGTGAATTTATTAGTCGATAAAGTCATGCAATAGGTGATTAAAAGAGTAGTTGATGCAGAATAACAACCCTGGTATTGCAGGATTGAACAGTAATTGATCTGTCTATTTTATAGACAAAACTGGCTTTTCAGAGAGTGAAAACGGCTGCTCTCTATAGTGGTTGATCCTGTATGAAAATTTATTGAACTGAAGCAAAGTTCTTAAATCAGTCAACCTTTGAAAAACTAAACTGGTCTGACAAGGAGAGGAATCGTTACGGGTTCGGGTTAGATGAATCATTATCGTGATTTTGCGAGGTTTTTTTATCCACGTTATTCACAGGATAGATCCCATTATTCGATCCCCAATAGATCCCCAATAGATCCCAAAAGATCCCAAATCCTCCGCAGGCCTTGGTACACAAGGGCTGAGAGCCTGTTGAAAACCACTATAGAGAGTAAATTGACTTCTATAAAGAGTAAAACATCCATTATAAAGAGCAGATCAACCACTATCGAAGGCAGTTAACATCCACTATAACGAGCAGACAGCTATTTTTTCTGTGAACAACGCATCTTTAAAAAGCCATTTAAAATCACTAGCTTAATCATCTCTCTTTCAAAAATGATTTTTTTATCGCCACGATATCCACAGGTAAGCGGGCAGCAAATCCGCTATAAAAGCGTTATTTTCAACTAACGTTTTCCTGTAATCGATTTATGTAAGTTACCGGTAAAATAGAATTATTATCAATAACTTAACATTATTGCTAAGGGATGTTTATAACCACTATAGAGAGCAGAGGAACTACTATAACGAGTAAATAGTTGTCGCTGATTGTAGTGAAACCGCTATAGTGAGTCTTAGCATCCACTATGAAGAGCGGTGCGGTCTTTGTCTGTCAAACCAGGAACATGATATGTCGAAAAAAGACGAAGAAATCAAAAAGATAGAAGATGCTTTTACCGAAATAGATGGCAGGACAGGCGAAGTCGTTAAGCTTATGCCCAACACCAATAACACCGTACAGCCTGTTGCGTTGATGCGGCTGGGGCTGTTTGTGCCGACGCTGAAGTCATTTAGCCGGAATCGCAAAAATATGATGGCGACTACTGACGTTACCAATGAATTAAAGCAGCTTTCATTCGTAAAATCAGAAGGTTATGAGAATATTCAGATCATTGGTCAGCGGCTGGACATGGATAACGATTTCAAGACCTGGGTTGGCATCATCCACGCCTTTGCCAAATACAAGACGCTGGGAGACAGCGTAACGCTGCCGTTCGTCGATTTCGTGAAACTCTGTGGGATACCCTCAGCGCGTTCGTCAGCGCGCCTCAGAGAGCGTCTGGATGCGTCCCTGACGCGAATTGCCTCCAACACCATCCGTTTCAGCAGCGGGGGCGAATTTTACGTTACACACCTCGTACAGTCCGCCAAATACAGCGCAAAGAACGATACGGTAACGCTGCAGGCCGATCCCAAGATATTTGAGCTCTACCAGTTCGACAAAAAAGTGCTGCTGCAGCTGCGCGCCATCAACGAGCTGGCCCGCAAGGAGTCAGCACAGGCGCTTTACACCTTCATCGAGAGCCTGCCGCCCGATCCGGCGCCTATCTCTATGCAGCGCCTGCGCGCCAGGCTCAATCTCACCTCACGCGTAATTACGCAGAACGCCACGGTACGCAAGGCGATGGGGCAGCTGAAGGAGATTGGCTATCTCGACTACACCGAGTTTATGCGCGGCAAGAGCGTGTACTTCTCGGTGCACTATCGCCGGCCCAAGCTCAAGCCTTCGGAACTGCCGCTGAGCCTGCCGGGCCTGACGGATGACGATCTCGACGCTGAACTCGATGGCCTGTCTGGTCAGGAGGAGCAGGGCGGCAAAATGGTGATGCTCTCACCCGAGGAACTGGCGCTGCTGAGAAAGATTCGTAAAGGTAAAGTGAATTAAGGCAAACTCTGATGGCAACCACTATAGAGAGAAAGCTGCTCTGTATAGTGGTTGCTGTTAGTCAGCGAGGCGGGCGCCGCTCACCGCAGGGCGGGGCAGGGGGCCTGGCCTCTCATCCTGGTATGCTATTGGCCAGCCCCGCTATTTCATCTCATCCCCGACTGCTCGCTACAACGGTTACTCCTCTTTTGCGTGGTTGCTACTCGCTATAGTGGTTATTGCGGCTCTGTCAGTTGTCAGCACCGCTGCCCTGCAGTTGCGTGGCTGCCTTACGATCGCGCTTTAGCACGCCGGGATCCCGGCGCGGCTCACTTCATTCTGCCGGCAAAAACTCGCACATCGCCCTCTGACAAAATCAGCGCTTTTAGCAAGAAGTGTGGCAACGATATTGCTATGGTTTTGCGCGCAGAAGATAGGTTTTGCAATGAGGAGCGTGCCTGACGATCCGCGCTCGTCTGTTGATACAAAGCCATTCCCAGGCTGCGGTATATTATTTAAACCGTCAGTCCACAACACCAGAATAAATCCGTCCGACGTGTTACTTCTGCGGCGGTCTTAAAAAATAAAAACAGGAAATTTTCATGTCAAATAAAATTCTTCAAAGTTTGAAAAGCCTGAATTGTTTTTCATCCGAACTCTCAGATTTTAATACGGGTAAGAAAAATATCGGACAATCTACGCCAAAGAACTCCAGTGATGCTCTAAAGAAGAATGATACATTCAATTCCAATAAAAAACTGTATTATAAAGAAGTTAATTTGTTAAGTGGGAAATATGCTGAGGCTGCGTCAACTAAGATTAATAATGAGAATTTTCAGTTCTATAAGGACTTTTCAAGGATTATTTCTTTTATGATTGAAAATGAAAAAAAGGACAGGGAAGTAGAGGAGTATAATAGGTCATTATCCAATCCTGAAAATGGAGATTGTTATTTCCGCGCCACCGAGCCCTCCATAAAAGGGGATGTTCGTTATAACGTTGAATCTCAATCTGGTATGCGTCATTACCCGGAATGGCAGATTGTTAGTGAGCTAAAAAGAGTTCTTATCTCCCAATATCAATATATCGAATTGAAAAATTATACAAGTTCAAAGGAGTTAGTTAAAGAGTATTTTGAGAGCGTATCTGAAATAAATAAAAATTTAAGAGAAACTATATTAAAGTTACTGAATACTTCGTCTTCCTCATACCCCTCATAATGAAATGCTCTACCTGAATGCCATTCTGTCATTCTACTGCATTAGTCTTAAATCAGGGCCGCTCAGGCGGCCCTGCTTCTGTGGATTGAGCGGAGCGCATCAGCGCATCAGCTGGCTTTGATCAGCACATTATTCTCTATTGGAAATCTGACTCCGTTAAAGCCTGTGTAGTAAGCTTTGTAGATAAAAGAATCCTAGAAACGCTCGCGCAGTCCGTAAGGACTACTAAATTCAGGCTCAATCAGTGAGCAGCTTTGCAGTCTGGTCTCATCAGCGGAAATAGCCCGCAAGCGGGGTCGCGTGCCGTAGCAACCGATAAGATGTGAGGAGAAAAACGATCCCCGCTTGATGTCAAGCCCATCAAGGTTGCAGCAATGGCATTCACTGTGCGTTAATTCCAGATTGCTTACCCTGGCATTACGAAACGATAGCCCCATTGCTGTTACGTTCTCAATCAGCAGGGTTTCACTCACCTGTATATCGTCAAACGTGGTCGCTTCAATATACATGTTTTTCAGCGTCAGCCAGTCGAAAACCGAACCATTAAAGCTGGCGTATGAGTAAGCATTTCCGCTTAGCGTCAACGCTTTCATACGCAGATTTTCAAAATTCTTCAGGCCTGATTCGGTGAACACTGGCGCATACTGGCAAATATTACTGTGCTGCGCTCTTACTGAAAGCACCTCGCATGCCCTGATAAATGCGACATCAGATATCTCTGTACTTAGCGGCGAACCATCTTTCAGCGCGATAACATTAATCCGTGAACGCCAGACAAGTGGCGCAATGTGGCCGCGCTGTGTTCTGCTGATCTCTATACGGTAGTGGTCCGTCTGAAACGAAAAATCAAACGGCTCGCTGGAGAGATTGTCAGGATCGAGCGAGGCGCAATAGTGGCTCATCCCATCATAAAACTGCTGATAGAACCGCTCGTTGGCTCGCCGTACGCCGCCCGTGAAGAAGTTAACGATCATTTCAATGATTGAATGCGGAGCGGTAGCTTCTCTAAGGGGGTTTTCACCGTACGCGGTTAAGGTGGCGTAGCTGATTGCTGAAGCCTGCTGTATTTTCATGCTGCTTACCTCGCTGTCAGACATTATCGGCTTAATAAACGAGCCCGCTCAGCATAGCCCTACGCAATGCCGTTGTGCCATCAGGCGCGTCACACTCTGCAAAAATTTATTTAAAAATGAGCGTTTTTTGATATCGAAATATTATTTTCCTTTAATTGGAAGATTAATGGCGCTGAGTTAACGCCATCAGAATTATCCCAGCGTTAATATTTGTGCATAAAGTTGATTTTTGGAAAAAACTCTTTGGCTGATGAATTAGTGGATCGCATAATTTCAGGGCCAGTTATAACTTTATCTTTGCGGTTTGATACCTGCCATGGTTGTGTGTCAGCAAGCTAACTTTTTCTCAGCGTTAACACGGAGTTATTATTATGGATAACAAAATAAACCCACGTCTTTCTATTTGTAACGATCCTTTTGACATTATGCTGCGCAAACCGTCTGCAGCCTCACCGGTGCCGGTAAATAACGCCTCTAACTCTGCCGAAACGCCTGCCAGGCCGGCATCGCAGGAATCAGTGCCTGAAAAGCCAGAGATGTCGCAGGCGCTCAATGCTAAAGCAAAAAAGCAGCTGCTACAGGAAAGTGAGGCATCGTCTTTGTCCGTCAAAAGGCTGAAGCCTGATGCAACATTATCACTGCCGGCAGACAGCGATTTTGACATTGAGGATGGGTATCACACGCCTGAAGATGTCAAAAAGTCAGTACCTGAGCAGCCCCCGACGCCACGTTTTGAACATAAAGATACAGATTCAGGTACACGTAAACCCCCCAGTAACCGCTGCATAAACCTGCCGGAATATTTTGCCAGCCTGGAAGCGCAGGAAGATTCTCCCGTCGTATCGGACAGTTCGCAAGAGCCAGCGGAAAGCCAAAAGCCGCGCTGAACTGAAGCCAGAGTGTAATCGTGCAGCTCGACCGGTTTATTGCCGGTCGGGCTTTTTACCTGTTATTTGCAGCAGTGCAGTTTGCTGGCGTCAGAAACAACCTCACATCTGTAAAAAGTTAATTATCTTTCGCCGCAGTTTACGCAGGTGAGGGCGTGTCTGAACAGCTTTTATATGACATTGAAACTTCGCACATTTAATATTATTAACCTTTAAATTCAGCGGCATAAATAAACCGTTCACAGCTCTCCATAATACTCAGTCACCGGTCTATAACCCTTTTTAATATAAGATTATTTCACTCCCCGTTCCGGCTGTCTGAGAATGCCGTCCGTCAGTTATTGCGGGCTGCTTTTATTGCGCTGAAGCCGCCGGTTCCCCTCCGGCAGCATACATCCTGGCAGGCCCTGCACTCATTTTCGTTAACAGCTGCGCACGCTGCGCCGGGACAGACTATGAAACCACTGAAAAAGAAATCGCTCTCGCTCGCTATCACCCTTGCTCTCACTCTGGGCCAGACCGCTTGGGCCGGCATCAACTATACCGGTGAAACTGTTTTTTCCGGGGATAATCCGCCACCTGTTCAGGGCGCGGACAGCTGGAGTGGTGGGGCATTGGGAGGATCAGTCACTATAGGAGAAACCCGTAATGGCACGCTGCAGGTCACGGGTGGGGCAACTATTGCAACCGGAACATTGACAATAGGAAGTTATGGCACCACTACGCTCTCCGGGGCAGGGTCTGAGATCGGCACACTAGGTTTAGTCAATCACGGTAGCCTGATTGTCAGCGACGGGGCGCGGTTTAACGCTTCAGGAGGATTAGGTAATTCACTGGAATCTGGCAGTAATACCTTGCTGACATCAGGCGCGCGCCTGATTACTGGTAGTTTCACAGGGGTTGGTCATAGTCTCCTTATTAAGGAGAACGCCTCTCTCATTATTCACGATCGGGCTGCGGCGGAGTTAAGTGCTAATACCGTTATTAACGGCGGCGTGGTGCAGGTAAGTGACAATGGCGCTCAGTTAAAAGTACAGAATAACCTGCAGCTCACGGGCGGCAGTGCGCAGAACGGTCAGCTGCAGGTGGCGGACGGCGGCCGGGCGGAGATTGGCGGGGCGCTGACCCTGAGCGGCAGCGGCGGCAACCTCGCAACTGTGGATATTGCCCGCACCAGCGACGGCGCGGCAGACGCCACGATCAGCGCCGGCAGCGTGCTGCTGGACAACAGCGACACGCGCCTTAACGTCTCTGGTGCGGGCTCGCTCCTGGCGGTGGCGGGCAGCCTTGTCAGCAGCGGCGTGGCGGCGCTCAGCGCCGGCGGCAAAATTGTGGCGGATACGCTGGCTAACCGCGGCGGCGCCATTCTGCTGGCGGACGGCCGCGGCACGGCGCTGACGGTCACAAACGCCCTGACCAACGACAATATCCTGCAGGTCACCGACGGTGCCACCGTGCGCGCCGCCAGCCTGATCAATAACGCCCGCGTGAACCTCTCCGGAGAGGATACCCGCCTGGACGTCGCCGGGCAGCTTACCAGCAGCGACAGCCTGGTGGTGCAGAACGGCGCCACGCTGGCCGCGGACTCTATTCTGATTCAGGGCGGCAATACCGGGCTGGACTCGACGCTGACCCTGGCCGGTCGCGGCGGCACGATAGAGACCGACGCGGTGGCGCTGGCCTCAGGCGCCTCATCGCGCGCCTCGGTGGACTTTATGCACGCAAGTACCGACCTGCGCTTTGCGCCGCGCATCACCGGCGACGGCGACGTCAACGTCTCCTCCGGCATCACTACCCTGCTGGCGCAGACCGACTACCGCGGCGACACCAGTCTCAGCGGCGGCGTGCTGCGCGCCGGGGCGGACAACGTTTTTAGCGCCGCCTCCACCTATACCCTCACCACCGGCGGCACGCTGGACCTCAGCGGCTTCAGCCAGCGCACCGGCGACATCGTCAACGGCGGCACCCTGAACCTGGCGGGTAAAACCGCGGGCGCGGTGCTGACCGTGGACGGCAGCTATACCGGCAACGGCGGGCTGATCCACTTCGGCACCCGTCTCGGCGCCGACGGCTCGCCGACCGACCGGATGGTGGTGACGGGCGACACCGCGGGCGATACCTTTCTGCGCGTGAGCAACCTCGGCGGGCGCGGCGCGGAGACACTGAACGGCATCACGCTGGTGGAGGTGCAGGGACAGTCAAACGGCAACTTTATTCAGGAGAACCGCATCGTGGCGGGCGCTTACGACTATCGCCTCTACCGCGACGGCAAGGCGTGGAAGATCACCTCGTTTGACGATCTGGAGCACTGGCTGCCCATCATCGACGACAGCGTGGAGGAGGGCGAGGGTGAAGGCGGCTCCGGCGGCGGCGCGGGCGGCGGTACCGGCACGCCGGGGGGCAAAGGGCGCCTGACGCTGCGCCCGGAAGGCGCGGCCTACGCGGCGAATCTGGCGGCGGCGTCCACGCTGTTCGACACGCGTATGAGCGACCGGCAGGGCACCTGGTACACCGACCCGCAGACGGGTAAGGCGCGCTATACCTCGCTCTGGCTGCGCACCGGCGGCAGCCACGGGCGGCTGAGCGCGGGCGACGGGCAGCTGAAGACGCGGTCAAACAGCGCGGTGACGCAGCTGGGCAGCGACCTGCGGGTGACGGAGACCGCCCGGCTAGGGGTGATGGCGGGCTACGGCACCAGCCGCAGCCGGAGCGCCTCGTCGCTGACGGGCTACCGGGCGCGGGGCGAGGTGCAGGGCTACGGCGCGGGCATCTACGGCAGCTGGCAGGCGGCGGGCACCGGTGAGCGGGGCCTGTGGGCGGACGGGACGCTGCAGTACGGGCGCTTTGACAACAGCGTGAGCGGCGAGGGCCAGGCGGGCGAGTCCTACAAGTCAGCGGGGCTGACGGCGTCGCTGGAGGCGGGCTACGTCATTCCGCTGGGCGAAGGGGAGCGGACGCGGGTGTTCCTGCAGCCGCAGGCGCGGGCGGCGTGGTCCGGGGTGCGGGCGGACGACCACACCGAGGCGAACGGCACGCGGGTGCACAGCAGCGGGCAGGATAACGTGCGCAGCAGCGTCGGCGTGAAGACCTTTATGAAGAGCCACGCGGCGATGGATGACCACACCGGACGCGAGTTTACCAGCTTCGTGGAGGCCAACTGGATCCACAACACTAAAGACTACGCGGCGGAGATGGACGGCGTGCGGGTGTCGCAGCAGGGTAGCCGCAACGCGGGCGAGCTGCGCGCGGGGGTTGAGGGCAAGCTCGGCAACGGGTTTGGCGTATCACTGGCGGTCGGCCAGCAGATAGGCGACAAAGGCTGGTCAGACACCGCGGCCACGCTGGGCGTCAGCTACCGCTTCTGATTAACCTTGCAGGCAGAGCCGGTTCCGCAACAGCGGAGCCGGCTTTTTTATGTCGTAAAATCAGCCACGGTGAGACATTTGTGCTGGCCCGGCCCTGAAGGTTTAAGATTGACATAGGTTTTTGCGCCACTATAATACTCTGCAACAGCGCTAAACCCCCTCCTGTTGCAGTTACTGCAGTGACGGTTTGGCCTTTTTTTTGCCTGCTATTTACAGAGTTGCTATGGAAAGCCAGACTCCGCTTCACAGCGTCCCCCCTGAGGTAAAAGAGTTTCTTGAATATCCCGCCCTGATGCAGCAGCTGATTGATCGCGGCATGAATGTGTCTGACCGTAAACGCTGTGAAAGGAAACTTGCACAGGTTGGCTATTACCGGCTGTCAGGATACTGGCACACTTCAAGAACTTACACTTATACAGAACGTCAAATCAGCTATAACAACCAGTTTCAGCCAAATACGCATTTTGAATCTGTCTTTGAATTTTATCTGTTCGATAAAGCGCTCCGCCATGAGTTTATGAGCGCAATTGAGCGTATAGAAATTTATTTCCGGACTATTATTGCCCATGAAATGGGCCGGATAAGTCCGCTGGCTTATGAAAATAAAACCTTATTCTCTGCTAATGCGTTCAATAACTTAAAGAAGGGTCCAAATTTTGATGAATGGACTGTCCGTCATCAAAAACTTCTCAAAGAGTGTAAAGACGATAGCATTACCTCGCATTTTGCTAACTGTAAGCCCATTCCTGTCTGGGTGGCTGTGGAAGCATGGGACTTTGGCCTGCTCTCGAAGTTTTACAGTATGCTGAAAGATGATTACCGCGATCTGATATGCCAGCGGGTTGGCATTGATAAACGCGACGTTCTGGATAACTGGTTAATTAACATTAACGGATTGCGCAACCGCTGTGCGCACCACTCAAGGTTCTGTAATCGACCCAATCCGCGCGCGTTCAGGCTGCTGAAAAATGGTTACTTCAATCTGTTAAACGTCACTGAAAATGAATCGGGGAAGCTATTCGGAGCTATCGCAGTCGTATGGTTTCTGATCAGGAAAATCGGTCCGGGCAGCAACTGGCTCGACAGGATAGCGAATATTATTGACAACAAACCCGTCGTTCCGGGTTTTCACTTCTCCTCGATGGGTTTTGACCGCACGTTGACGTCTTTCCCGAGATCGCGTTTTAAGCATTCGATTAGCCATGTCGCTAAACCGGCAGATGCAGCTCAGACCGCAGAGCAGCTGGTCGGGGATTTAGAAAAGATAGCCGGAATTCCTCTGGCTGATATCCCGGACAGTTTATCCGACAGACTGCTGGAGCTTGCGGAGCATTACCAAAGTCCATCTCCACAATAGTGCGATGCGGCAGCGTACCGCCGCATCACTGCCGACTCCGGAGAGTGGAGACAGCTACTTTTCCTCACACAGGATGCGCGGCACGTTGTGGGGACCGGTCGCCAGCACCGATCCGCCGAGCTGGAACAGCGTGGCGTGAATGGTTTCATCCGGGCGGTAGTTAGGGAAAATATACTGCATCACTTCCGCGTCACTGCTGTTATCGCCCATCCGGCGGCCATTATTGGTGATTTTGCTGATGATCTGATCGTGGCGAAATGAGACATCCCAGGCAATTTCGCGGTTAACGCGCACAATGCGTTTTTTCTCCCCCTGCGCATCGTAATAGATGATGGCGCCGGTATAGGTTGTGCGGTTAGGTTTGCCGGTGCCGGTATAGAGCGTGTACTCCCCGCTGGCCACCGTTTTTTCACCGTTATGAAAATACTCCACAAAGGTAAACGGCGCCGCGCATTCACCCGCCAGCAGCGGCTGGCTGCGCAGGGTCGCGAACAGCACTAGCAGCGGGAGAGCAAAGGCGATAACGCCGGTTGCGATCAGCCATTTAGTTGGTCTTAAAAACAAACGATTTGCATCCACTGCTGTTCTCCTCAATCGGTCTGGCACAGGCAAATAAGCCGTAATGAAACGCATCGTTGCCGCCGTGCACATAGAGAAACGTCTCCTTTCCTGCTGCGTCAGGATATTCGCGCCAGAAACGCACGGTTTTGCGCACCAGCTCATCGGTAACGCGCGGCGACTGAACGGCAAAAATATGCAGCTCCGGACCGGCTCCGGCAGTCGCGCTGTTTACCGGCTGGTAGCTGATGGGTACGGGTTCCGGCAGCAGCGCCTCTTTAATGCCCCACGCCAGCGCGCAACCCAGCGCCAGAGCGATAACCGCCACGACCGCAAACCGCTTCCAGCCGGCAGACGCCGGTACCTCGGGGGTATCAGGTTGCGCCGAGAGCAGGGCGTCATGCTCTGCGTCTTCCTGCGCGGAGAGATCGGCAGGGCGTGAGATTTCCGCCAGCAGGGGAGAGTCGCTGTGCGGATGGGTAACCACCAGCCGGTAACCTTCACGCGGAACGGTGATGATCACCAGCTCTTTTTCCACCTGCAGATGCGCAAAGGCGCGGCGCAGCTGGTTCATCGCCACGCGCACGCTGCTGATAGTCACCTCGATACCCGCCTGACGCCAGCCGATATCGATCAGCGTATCCTGCGAAAGTACGCGCCCCTCTGCCTGCAGCAGACCTTTCAGGCAGTTTGCCGGCGATACGCCAATCGCAATGGTTTTTCTGTTCTCAGTGTTGGCAAGCACCCGGGTATCGGGCGCAAAAATAACGTTTTTGCCGATGTGAATTTTTTCCATACTGCGTGATTTCCATTTTGGTCTGCCGTGCAGAACGGTTTTTTTGCCGCTATCTCAGCGCCGTTAATAAACCAAAAAGCGACGGTGGCAAAAAATGACAGCCGCCTTTTTCTGATCCAGCGTCAGCATGGCTGCTGGCCGGCGTTTAACAACGTTATCAATATACCTCTTGCTCATGCTGAGCGCTGCCGCTGCATATTATTACATCCAGTATAATCATTTTTATCACGCAGAGTGACAGATTATTCGTGGTACTGCAGGCGTTAGCCGTGAACATGAGAATTTTTCGGCAGCAGGCTGCGATTAAATGTTAAGGCTTGTTAAATCAGCGTCATAAGGCGTTGATAACCTATTTTAATCTCCTTTAACAGAGGTTAATCAACCCGGTAAGGTAAAGTAGCTGCTCCAAAATCTTAGATAAGAGAGCATCGTGCTAATGTGTTCACAGGATAATAAAATCTTCAGCCTCCATTTCTGTGGCATTCTGGTGCTGGGATCTTCCGCTGAATTTATCCGGCATATAAAAACACTCCTGGTTGATAAAAAATCATCAAGTGCAAAATTCAGTAGCGATATCCCGGTCGTGCTGGATTCACTGGCTGATATTTTTTACCTGCAGCCGCGCTTTATTCTGGCTGAGGGATCAAATGAAGCGGTGCGGCTGTTTATCGCCTCTAACCTCTGGTATATCCGCCGGGCAAATGCGCGTCTGTTTTTCAGCATGAGTAATCAGGAGTCCACGGAAGTGCGCCGCTGGTTTCGCGTCTGTGCTTACGGTGTGTTTCCCGATACGGCGTCCCGCCACGAAATTATGCAGGCGCTCCGGCGCAATTCGCACTGTCATCACATCATGCCGATTCAGCTGCAGCTGCTGACGCCCGCAGAAATGGGTGTCGTGGAGGGATTGATCCTGGGGTATACGCTGTCGGAACTGGCCCGGTTTCAGCAGCGTAGTATCAAAACGCTCAGTACGCAGAAGCTCTCCGCGCGCAGCAAGCTGAAAGCCCGCAACGACCTGCAGCTGATGCTGAGTTATCTGAGCGCGCTCTCTTTTGGCACCCGACCGGAATGGCCAGCGGGATGCCAGGCCGCAATCTGACCTGGCTCCCTCTGCGTTTAACCCAGCGGATCCTCCGGGTCGAGCAGTTCAATGCTGCGGGGTGTACCGTTTACCCTGATTTTAAGGAAATGTCGGCGCTTCCATTTGCCCGGCTGATGCTCAACATCTTTAAAGAAGTATGGACCGCGCACCAGCAGCTCCTTATTGTCGTTATAGCCGAAACCAACCGATTTGTTACCGGTCCAGCGCTGTTCAAACGCCACAACCGGCGCGGCTTCAAGTCGCGCGCTCTCCTCTGCATCGCACACCGTGAAGCTTTTACGGAAGATAAAACATTGGCCGGAGGTGTAGCGATCGCGTCCATTGGTTTCCACCAGCGCAATTGAGTAGCCGGTGTAGTCCGGGATCTTAACGAAGAGTTTGGTGCGCGCGCCGCCGCCTTCAACGTGTACTTTCATGACTGGACTGGAGCCCTCGCTGTACCAGCTACCGATGGTGTCGGCTTTATCACGCGCCTGCAGATAGATGTGGGCTACCCCCTCAGGCGTTCTGCCGCTGTGATCGGTCTGCGTCTCACTCTGCGAGAGAAACTGCGCGCTGCCCAGCACGCGGATGTGGATCTGCGAGGCGGCGTCAGAGAAATTAAACTCGCCAATGTAAAACCAGCGCGGTTTATCGGTGCGGTTATCCATATGGTGCTGCGAGGTCATAAAGTCGTAATTTAGCGACCCCTGAATAACCGCGCCGAGATCGGAAATCTCCATCACGCCGCGATCGCCTTCCGCCAGCAGCGTCCAGGGCTCAACGCCCTCTTTACTGAAGTCAAAGCCGGCGCTGTCCCGGTGCACGCTTTTCTGGATGATCATGGCGCGGCAGTAGCCCATCTTCATCGGATTGGCGGTGGATTCAATCACCAGCCCCTCAATTGTCCACTGTCCGTTAGTGAGATCGCCCGCGTACTCAGAGTGCTCAATCCAGCCGTTGCGGATAAAAGATTGCGTACAGCGGGGAAGGTCGAGCACCGGCTTTTTAGTACCGCGCTGCAGGTTGAAGTTAGAGAGCTCGATGGCGGTGCTGTGGTCCCATGCGCCCAGTTCCCGATCGGACCAGCGTGCATAGACGATACTGTCCTGACAGCCGCGTGAATAGAACTGATCGATTTTACAATCCAGCGTATCGATCAGGTCCAGCGCGCGTCCGCCCAGATAGCGAAACTCCATACTGGAGACGCGCAGAAACTGACCGCCGGTAATGGTGTTGGCGTAAAAACCGACCTGGTTAAAGGCGGTTCCGCCATCCTCCCCGCTGTTTGAGCTTTTGCCTTTGATAACAAAGCCGGAGATCTCAACGTAGCGCGCCTTAACTTTGAAGAAATGCAGCCCGCGCGGCCGGGTGTCCCAGTTGAAGAGCAGCGTTGTGGTAGGGAAGTAGCCAAAATTAACCGGCGCACCGCTGACCTTGAAGCGGTTGATCTCTTTGTCTGAGATATCAAACATCGACATACTGAATTCACCTGCGGTGAAGCGAATGCCCGCTGAAGGCAACACGCGTTGCGACCAGGCAAACATACGTTTCACCGCCTCAATACAGTCGGTCCTTCCGTCAGAGACCGCGCCAAAATCAACCACGGTTACGCTGTTGTAGTCCAGCACCACGCGTTTCCAGCGTTTTTTACCGGCGGTGACAAAGATTATGCCGCCATCATCAACGGACGCGGTATCGACGGGATCGTGTATAAACACGCCGCCGCCCATCCGCGTATCTTTGGTATATTCCAGCACCACCGCCAGCTGGCCCGCTACCGAGGGCTCGGTAGCGCGTAAGGCGGCGATATCATTGAGGTGCAGAATGCTGGCCGGGACCGGCGCAGATGAAGAGGCTATAGCAGATGTTTCTGTCATGATGCACTCCTGAATGTATAAAAGTTGCACAACGGAAAAAAGTATAAGCCATTGAAAAAGTTATAATTGCAAAGGGCCGGTTTAAATGAGAGGGAAATGACGAAGCGGCGGAAAAAGAGCGGTTAAGATGTTAATTGGCAAGCAGATGCCATTTTGCTTTACAGATTATTCGCATTCACTGTTTTTTATCACTGGCTCTTCAGCAGCCAGAAAAAAGCCGGAGCTCATCACCAGCGACCGATAACGCTTAACTGTTTGAGCAGTTCTGTTTATGCCTGCTGATGATTAGTAAGGGCTGCAGACACGCGGTCAGTGATTCTGTCTGATACAGAGTCTGCTTCGCGCGCCATAGCAGCCCGGCGCAATCTCCGGGCTGCCACCGCTCAAATGCCGGACACTGATCATTGACCTGAGTCAGAGCTGCCGTGCCGGCACAGGCGAGCGCCTTTTCACTGGCGCGGTAATAACACCGAGGCAGGCGACTATCAGAGCGACACCAATCCATCCGGCGGGAGGCAGTCTTTCACCCACTACCAGGACAGCCAGCAACGCCGCAATCACCGGTTCGAGCAGGGTAATGGTGGTTGCCATGCTGGCCGGGATACGCGCCAGACCATAGCCGTAGCAGAGATAGCCGACAAACATTGGGATCAGGGCCATGTAGATCCCGACGGCTGCATTATTCCAGCTCGCCAGAAGCGGAGCACCCGTCATAACGAGTACGGGCATCAGCAGGATGCCGCCTGCGCCAAACGTCGCCCCCATAGCCGCGCGCGATGCCACGCCTGCCTGCATCAGCCGTCGCGCCGACCATGAATAGAACGCGTAGGTGAACCCCGCCAGCAGGCCCAGAGCAATGCCGCTCAGGGCGTGTTCGTTGCCGGCAGCCTCTCCGCTGCTCTGCGCCAGGCAGAGCAGTATCATTCCGGTGACCCCCAGCGTTGCTCCGTACAACCACTGCTTTGTCAGGCGCACGCCGTCAAAGCGATACTCAATCAGGGCTGAAAGAAGCGGAGCTGAACCAATCGAAATCACCGTGCCAGTTGTGACGCCGGCATAACGCATGGAAGCATAGAAGGCAAGGGGATACACGGCAACCGCGAGCGCGCCGGTGACCAGAAAGTACCACTGTGTGGCAATAAGCCGGCGCTGACGCAGAAGGGTACGCGCAGCAATCAGCCCCTGCAGTAACCCCCCGACGCCCATCGCTACGGCACCCACTGCTAGCGGGCTGAGGTCAGGTGCAAAGGTGGCTGCCGTGCCGGTCGTGCCCCAGAGGATCGCGGCCATCAACACGCCTGCGATACCGACCAGTCGCTGCTCTGATAAAAGCATCAGTACGCCTCCAGCATCTGTTCAGCTATTACGCGGGCCTGAGCCACACAGCGACTGTTTCCTTCCAGCCCGGCCCGGGAGATGCTGCCTTCCAGCAGAAAAGCGAAATGCTTTGCCACCGAGCCGGCGTTGTTTGCCTCTCCGTTCATTAACTCAGCCAGATGTGAAGCCAGAATCGCCTCAACCTCCTCTTTATGCTCGCGTACGGCCTGGCGTCCCGGTGCCCCGGCAGGCAGCTCTGCAGCGGCATTAAGCAGCCCGCAGCCGCGAAAGCCGTGTTCATAAGCATACTCAGCGTGATCCTCATACGCTTTAAAGACGGCCAGAACCCGTTCCCGGGGCGTAGTAGCGAACTGACGCCGCTTTCCATACAGCGCCAGCCACTCTTCATGCCGCACCCTGAGGTAAGCCGCTACCAGCTCATCCTTAGAGGCAAAATTGTTGTACAGGCTTTTTTTCGCAACGCCGGCCCGTTTCACAATGGCATCAATACCTGTGCCGGCGATCCCGTGGTTGTAAAACAGAATGCGTGCGGCATTAAGCAATTTGTCGTAAGCGGTTTCAGATCCTGCAGGCCGTAAGGTCATAGTCACTCTTTTAGACAGAAAGTAGGTAGCCCAGTCTACCTACTCAGGCGCGCAGGACAACCTGATCTTTTATTTAGCATGATGACCTGCAGGAAAAGCCGGTATTAGCCAGGTAAGAGATAAACAGAGCGGAGATGAAAAAGCCCGCATCAAGCGGGCTGAGAGTGTAAAGAGGATCGTTACCGGCCAAACAGCATGGCGAGAAGCTCGCGCAGGTGCGCGGCTTCTGTGGCGTCCTCAGTACTATCCAGCCAGCCAATCAGTTTCAGACAGACGGCGGTGCGGGTAAGACGTCGCTCCTGGCGAAGGATTTCGACGGTGATTCTGCCCAGCATTTCAATCTGGCAGGGGTGCGTTACCCTGCTGAAGTAGCCAGTCAGCCCGATAGTGGTTTCAGAAGGCAGTCCGCCCTGGCGCATTGAAATACCTGAAAGTTAATGGAGAAGTCGTGCGCAAAGTAAACGATGCGCAGCGGTGTGTACAGCGTTGATTTGTAAGAGCGGCCTCAGACTGGTCTGGATCTAATAAATATCTATAAGTTACAGTCACCTATACAATTTATTTTCCTGATGATTAACAATTCACGCAGGGATAGCATCCTCTTTCTGAAGACAAAGCATTGCCTACAAGCTTTCTGCATCAGTTACCGCTTTTTTATCGAAGCTGCTGATATAGCTGTACAACTTACTTAGCCTTATTCTCATTTATAACCCCATGATAAATAGCGCTTAGCATTTTTTGCAAAAAAATCAAGCCAGGGGATATACACAATCGCTGTACAAGTTTACCAATGTTGTATAACTTTACGCTCATTGAGCGATGAGTATATTTCAACCATTACAGAGGTTCCCCATGCGCCAGGACATTGCGAACTATCCAACTACAGCAAATGATATTGCCCACTACTTCAGCAAAGTTTCCATTCCGGGTCAGCAGGAAACATTAGGTCAGATTGTTGTTGAGATCCTGCGCGCGGGCAAAAATCTTAATCGCAAAGCGATCTGTACAAAGCTGTTACGCCGCCTGGAAGTCGCTGCAAGCGTGGAAGAAGAACGCCATTATCAGGCGCTTATCGGACTGCTGTTTGATCGCTGAGTCGCGTTTGATTGCGTGCTCAGCGTTTTCCGCAGCATATTTCAGGGCTGTCCGGACAGGCAGCCAGATACTCTTGCCGGAGCAGGCACGCAGAGATAAGAAGCGGGTATGCAACGAAGCAACCTTGAAAGATTGACAGATATTGTTATCGGCGAAGCCGTGACAGCACTGCTCGGCGATGCAGGCCGGATTAATTCAACCGCTCTGATGACCACCCTGAAGCGGATGGCGGCGCTTGAATCGCATCCTGAACGGCTGGCAGCGCTGGAGTGCGCGCTGGCTGAAGTAGCAAAAGAGTTTCCGCGTGCGCGGCAAACGCAGGATACGGCTATCATGGCGCTGGGATCGGTACTGCCCGGTAACAAAAAGCATTAAAAAAGCGTTCGCGAGAGCGAAGTGCGGTAAAAAGCCCGCAGGACGCGGCCATCTGCGGATGGCCGTCTTTATTTCAGGTATTTAGCCTGGTAACTCAGCCGCTGGTGCGGAATTAAACGGAAAGACTATGCAGCAAGAAATGCAGCACACCCAAACGATCGAAGCCGACATCATTCACCATTTCCGTCACGCTGGCGAGAAGCTGGCTGCTGAAACAGCCGTGCTGGATGCGGTCATCCGCGATATTGTTGTACACGGCAAGCGCGTTACCAGTAAAACTATCATCCTGTATCTTATCGCCGAACTGGAAAGCACATCAGACGTTGTACACCTTGATGTACTGCGCAATGCGCTGGAGATAGTGGTCGGACGCACACCGGACGACGAAGGTATCTAAGATTTTTATTCCTGCTGCACGCTCTGTGCGGCAGGAATGGCTGCTGAGGTCTCAAAACCACCTTTTGAAGCCCATACTGAGCAGCTCGCTGCAGCAATCAACGTAATAGCAATCCACACCTTCATCATCATCATTTTCTCCCTATCAGTAACGGCTTTAACATTAAATAAGCCTGGCACGGATTACGCGATCTGCCTGGAGCAGAAGAGACAAAAGGATAATTCTGATGTGAGTTTTTGCAGTTAAGGCACGCTGCTTTAATGCACGTTATCTTCTGCCGTGTGAGATGCAGCGCTATCATTATTTTTGCCCGTTTTTCTTTCAGGACGCTGAGGCGTTGGCAGGCTCAGTCAGCCATCTCATTTTCATCAAGACGATAAAGATTGATATCGTTTCTTTCACGATAACGGGGCGGAAATACCATGGCGCCGTTACCATCCCCCAGATATTGCATACCCAGAGGCTCGATAATGGCATAGGGCTCTGCCAGGGCGCGGCGATAGCGCAATATTTCGCGCGCCATTTCAACGGCTTCTGGTGAATTATTATCAGGGTTGCCTGCTATATATTGCAGGCGTTCGTCGCTAAGCATCGCTGCCTCCTGTATTGCTCTGACGCTTTACGGCTCTACCTACGTCGTGACTGGATGTCATCATAGCCAGAAGCGTGGCGGAAACCAAAGCCTGCGTTACGTTGTTATGCACACAGCAGGATGTTGTGAAGCGTGAAAGCAGCAGATCTATTAAATGAAAAGCTGGATCCTGCCACTGGGCTTTTCAGAGGCCAGAGCAGCGGGAGGGAACTTTACTACGCTGGCATTCTGTATTTTCACAAAAATTTCAGTTAAGTCAGGTCCGGGGTATTGTAGAGTCTATATCTTTACAGGGAGAGTAGAGGGGTATTCGCGCATGGATGACAAGAAAAGCTGTTCTTACCATCGGCCGGTATGGGATGACAACGGACAGTTTCATTACGAGCTCGTTTCACAGGCGAAAGAGAAGAAACATGTATCATTTTGCCTTTTACCGCCTGAACAGGTGATCCCGATAATTTTTATTCCGGGAGTTATGGGTTCAAACCTGAAAAACGGAGACGGTGAGGTCTGGCAGTTCAGCATTACGTCGTTAACCAAATGGCCGCTTGCCAACGCTAAAAAAAGAAAAGAGCTGCTGGATCCCGCCACCACCATGGTTGATTACAGTGGTGAGATTGCTAATAACGACGCGGACGGAAAAAAATTCCCCTCACGACGAAAACGGGGCTGGGGCAGCGCATTTTACAAGAGTTACGGCAAAGCACTCGACAAGCTGCAGTATCTGCTCAGCGATGACGACATCCTGATGGATAACTACTTTAGGGAAGCGCAGCTTCAGACAGCGCGACAGCGTTTTACCGGCGTCAGGATAGGCGATGAGCCGGAAGAACAGGTGCTGACGGAGGAAGAGACGGCACACGGCCACAAGTTTTTATACCCGCTTCACGTGTTTGGTTATAACTGGCTGCAGTCTAACGCGGACTCGGCGGCTCAGCTGGAAACCTATATCAAAAAAGTACTGGGGGATTATCACGGTCGTCTGGCAGTGAACAAAGTTATCCTCGTCACCCACTCCATGGGTGGACTGGTTGCCCGGCACTACTCTGAAAACATGAACGGGCAGGAAAATATCCTGGGCATTATACACGGGGTAATGCCCGATCTCGGCTCACCGGCAGCGTACCGGCGAATGAAAACCGGCGAACGCGGTATTGTCGGGATGGTTATCGGGAACAGCGCAGAAAAATTGATGCCGGTGCTGGCCCGGTCTCCTGGCCCGCTTCAGCTGCTGCCGGGCAAAGCTTATCCTCCGGGCTGGCTGAAAATTGAAGGAAGCCATTCCCGACTATCACTGCCGCTGAAAGATCCGTATAAGGAAATTTATCTTAATAAGAAAGACTGGTGGCGGCTGTGCGATCAGGATTTACTGCTGGATGATACAAACAGTGAATGGGAAGATTTTGTTAGACGCATACCGCGTGATGTTGAATTATTCATTGAAGAATTGCATGGCAGATATCATCCGCAGACCTGGTTGTTTTATGGCGCAAGCGCAGACAACCAGTCTGACGCGTTTTTAACGTGGAAAGAGCAGATCCCACCGCGAGTAAGGGAGGCGCAGCGGCTCCATAATAGTTTCGGTGCACCTCCCGAACTCTCTCCGCTAAGAACCCACCAACTGATTTCTGCCGCAACACCCGGCGACGGCACGGTGCCGGTTACGGCTATCCGGACTGCCTCTTCACGGATCCGTGGAGTTCTGGCAACCGACGTTGATCACGAAAGTGCCTACGCTGTTGATCCCGTTAACCACTCCCGCTCGGTCTACCGCGATCTATCTGATGCGATGGTATTTACCGTCCGTTCAGTGATGAAAATCGTACAGCAGGTGCCTGCGCCATGAAAAAGCCTCCGCTGACCCTGCTGTTCCCGCTGACGCTCGTGCTGCTGGCGGCGGGGTATTATCTTCATAACTATGTGACGTTTGTGCATGCGCCGGCGGCGTTAACGGATAAGGAAAAACGTATGGTCGATACCCTGTTTGCAACCACTAAACCTCAGTGCGTGGGGCGTTACGTGTTTGAGGTTCCGGCCTCTTTCGAAAACAGCCTGCCGGATCGTGCCCTGATTAATAAAGTCCGCATCAGCAGCAAGCGGCTCTACCGGCCGGCGTTTGAACAGCGTATCCGTCTGCGGGAAGAGGCGCTGAAAAACAGCTATACGGTAAGGAAGTTAGATCGGCCTTATCTCAAAGACGTCTACCGGATAAGTGACAGCGCGGTAATTTTCGATCGCAATAAAAATGAGAGCGCCGCCGGGTTTGGTCGTGTGCTGGAAGCGCATCTGTATACTGATGGAGTGGCATTTATTCTTACTCAGGAGATCTTTGATGTATCGGACAGTAAGTATGAAGAAGACAAACAAACATTTATCAATGCCGGATTTAATGACAGCACCCTAAATGACAAACCGGCAAAACTGGCGGAGCTGCAGGACCTGATGTCCCGCCTCAGCGGGCGAAAAAATGACGAAATCCCGGTGCAGCCTGGCAGCTGTATTGCAGAAGGGTTTATTCGCGACGGAGGCGCAAAACCCAGAGAGAACATTACCTTAATCTATCCGCACGGCCAGGTATTTTCCCTGTCGGTTGCCACCAACACCTATCTTGGCGACCCAAAGAGCATGCTGGAGCGGAGCCATGAAATACAGCCCTGGCTGACCTCGCTCAACGCGCGGACCCTGCGCAAGAATAAAACGGAAATAGCGGGCTTTGAAGCGGATGAGTGGCTCAACACCGCGCCCTCTGAAAAATCACCCGGTCATGCATCAGCACAGCTGCTGTTTAACGCCATCGCCAATGAAAAGAGGGTGGATTTCCGGCATCCGATTATCGATCTGACCATGAGCAACCACGCCCTGCCTGCGCCGGCCTGTAGCGATGCGGAGCTGGTGGAGATATGGGATCGGATCGTGGGTTCTTTTCGTATCAGAAGCAATGCTTTTTGAATCAGCCGGTATTGGGCTCTTCACACGTGTAAAAACAAGACCGCAGCAGGGCTGCTGCGGTCCGACAACAGATTATGCGCTCTGCCATTCGGCTTCAACGTCATCCTTTGATTTGGAAAGAATGACTTTATTATCATCGACTTCTTTTACCCAGCTGAATGGGATGATGTGGTGCTGGCCGCCCGCTTCCGGATCGCTTTTTGCCAGTTTGATTTTATCTTCGCCTTCGAAGTGATCGACAATGCCCACGTGCTCACCGTTGACGTCAACAACCTGTGCGTGATCCAGGATTTCTGATTTGCTTACCATATTGCCTCCGTTCTGTGAATGTAAATGCAGCAGTTCTGCTGCCGGACTGCTGCCGGACTGCTTAAGTCTGGTTATTAATCCGCAGATTTCCAGTAATTTACAGAATGAAATATTTAGGCGAACCGTGACGCGACCAATTCTGCTGCGCCGACTATGATTTCCTGTAGCCGCTGGCGGCGCACGCCGCCAGCCTCCTCTCTGTTCATAACGGGAATTAACAGCATGCAGATATCACTGGAGAAACAGGTTGCGCTGGTTACCGGCGCCAGTTCAGGGCTTGGCTACGCCTGCGCCGAAGCGCTGGCTGCGGCGGGTGCAGCGGTGGTGGTCAACTATAACAGCCAGCAGGAGCCTGCCGAGGCGCTGGCAGAAGCGATCCGGCAGCGCGGCGGTAAGGCGGTAGCGGTAGGGGGGGATGTCTCTGATGAAAAAGCCGTAGAGGCGCTGTTTGCTGAAACCATCAACCATTTTGGGCGGCTGGATATCCTGGTCGCGAACTCCGGACTGCAGCGCGATGCGCCAGCCGGCGAGATGACGCTGGAGGAGTGGAATAAGGTTATCCAGGTCAATCTCACCGGTCAGTTTCTCTGTGCCCGGGCGGCGCTGCGTCAGTTCCGCCGTCAGGAGAAGCGTCCGGACGTGAGCCGCGCTGCCGGAAAAATCATTCATATGAGCTCGGTTCATCAGCTCATCCCCTGGGCTGGTCATATCAACTATGCCGCCTCTAAAGGGGGTGTCGATCTGCTGATGCGTAGCCTGGCGCAGGAGGTGGGTGAGGAGCGTATTCGCATTAATTCGATTGCGCCGGGGGCCATCAGAACGCCAATCAATACCGAAGCCACCGAGGGTGACGCAGAGAAAAAGCTGCTGCAGCTTATTCCCTATGGCAGGGTGGGCGATCCGGAAGATGTGGGTAACGCGGTGGTATGGCTGGCCAGTGATTTATCCGACTACGTGCATGGCACCACGCTGTTTATTGATGGCGGGATGAGTCTCTATCCTGGCTTTCGCGATAACGGTTAAGCACTTACCAATTATGCTGTCGCAATCAGCCGATTGCGACACTTTCACGGCTAATGAGTTGCGCTGCCAGGCCGATATAACTAACTCTCCATCTTCAACCGGAAGTTAATTATGTCGCTGAAAAAATCCTCACTGCTTGTGTTCCTCACTATGCTGGTACTGTTTCTGGCCAGCGTGGCCGTCAGCAGCTGGCTGCTGGTGCGCAGTAATGCCTCGCTGACCGCCGTTAACAAAGAGATCCGCGTAGTGCTCTCCGTTATCGATCCTATCAACCACAGCCGTACGCTGCGCGTCAGGGTGATGGAATTTATGAAAGCGAGCGAGGGGGACGATACCGCATCAGCAGCGTCACTTGAGAGCGTTAAAGCGGTGGCGGTTAAAGCAGACGCGGCATTTCAGGCTTATATGGATGCCCCGCGTCTGGCCGGTGAGGCAGCAGAAGCAGAAGCTTACCGGCAGGCTTATCTCAGCTATCGCGATGAAGGGATCCGGCCGCTGGTGGCTGCCGCTGAGGCGCACGATCAGGCACGCTTCAAAGCGCAGATCCCGACCGTCGTCCGTCTCGATCGTCAGTATGAAATTATCCTCGATAAGGTACTGGCGCAGCATGAAGCCTACGCCCGCCAGCTCAATGATGACGCACAGCGTCACTTTCACTCCGGCCTGATGCTGCTGGTGCTGTTTGGTGCGCTGTTTGTCGGCATCATTGTTGTGATTTCACTGCTGATGCATCGCTTTGTGCTGGTGCCGCTTAGCATGGCAAAACAGCATTGCGATCTGATCGCCGCCGGCGAGCTTAACTGTGTGGTTCCGGCAAAAGGGGCGTCGCGCAGTGAAATTCAGAGTCTGATGGGATCGCTGGAAGCGATGCGTCTCGCCCTGACACAAATCATCATGCAGGTACGTGACTCCGCGCATTCGGTCTCCACCGCCTCCGGCGAAATCGCCGCCGGAAACGTTGACCTGGCCTCGCGCACTGAGCAGCAGGCTGCGGCGCTGACGGAAACCGCGGCCAGCATGGAGCAGCTGGGTGCTACGGTGAAGCAGAACACTGACAACGTATTTGAAGCCTGCCGCCTGACCGGCGAAGCGGTGCAAAATGCGGAAACAGGTGAAAAAGTCTCGCGTGAGGTGATTGTGTCGATGGACCTGATCAACGCCAGCTCGAAAAAAATCGAAGAGATCATCTCGGTGATCAACGGGATCGCGTTTCAGACCAACATCCTCGCGCTGAACGCCGCTGTGGAAGCAGCGCGAGCGGGTGAGCAGGGCAGGGGGTTTGCTGTGGTTGCCGGAGAGGTCCGCAATCTGGCACAGCGCAGCGCGCTGGCAGCCAAAGAGATAGAGACGCTGATTGCAGAGTCGGTAGCGATTATTCACACCGGCTCGGAGCAGGTCAGCCGCACCGGGGAGGCGATGAGCGCTATTATCGCGTCCGTAAGCCGCGTTAATCTCCTGATGGAGCATATTTCTGTGGCGTCAGGTGAACAGAGTCGCGGCATCGGTCAGATTGAGAAAGCGGTGACTGAAATGGACTCTGTGACGCAGCAGAACGCCGCACTGGTACAGGAGTCAGCGGCTGCGTCGGCATCGCTTGAAGAGCAGGTACAGTATCTGACCCGTTCGGTTTCCACTTTCCATCTGGCATAAGCGCCCCGTGCCGGCTCTTTTTTCAGGAGCCGGCAATCTCTCAGACCGCAATACAGGGCCTTAATGATCACTGCTCCACTATTAATGATTAAAAGAGCACTCCTGAAAATTCCTCTATAAAAAGCCATTATTTCAATGTATTAAGTATGATAGTTCGTTTTTAGTATATTTATTTTCATCAAAGCGTAAATTTCTCTTACGCTTTGCCGATATTCCTCCCTGCCACCTTAGCGCAAACCGGTACGTTTGCGCCTGTTTTACAGGTGTGCTGCGGGCAAGAGTGCGCCGCAGTTAATTCTTCTCAGGGAGCAGTAAATGAACCATCGTAAACCCCTGGTGGCGGCCGTCGTCGCCTCCTGCATCGTCCTTTCCGGCTGCAGCGCCATGACTACCGCCATCAAAAAGCGCAATCTTGAAGTCAAAACGCAGATGAGCCAGACGGTATGGCTTGAGCCTTCCAGTCAGAAAACGGTCTATCTGCAGGTGCGTAATACCTCTGACAAAGATATGAGCGATCTGCAGTCGCTGCTGGCGCAGGACCTGCAGGCTAAAGGGTATACTGTCACATCCTCACCCGATACCGCGTTCTACTGGATTCAGGCTAACGTTCTGAAAGCGGAAAAAATGGATCTGCGCCAGTCGCAGGGCTTCCTGGCGACCGGTTATGAAGGCGCGGTTGCCGGTGCAGCGCTGGGTGCCGGCATTACGGCCTATAACGGTAACTCGGGTGGTGCGATGCTTGGAGTCGGTCTGGCCGCAGGCCTGGCAGGAATGGCGGCCGATGCGCTGATTGAAGATGTTAACTTCACCATGGTGACCGATCTGCAGATCTCCGAACGCAGTAAAAATGCCGTGACCACTGACAACATTGCCGCGCTGCGTCAGGGCACATCGGGCATTAAGCTGCAGACCAGCAGCGAAGAGGGCAACCGCATGAAGTATCAGACGCGTGTGGTGTCCAACGCCAACAAGGTCAATCTCAAGTTTGAAGAAGCGAAGCCGGTGCTGGAAGCGCAGCTGGCGAAATCCGTGGCAGGCATTATGTAATCACGGGTGCCGCTGGTGCTTTCCGGCCGGCGGCAAATCACAACTGTATAACTCTGAATATACGTCCTGAATAGTTACAGCATCCATTAACATGAAACGCTAACTGGTACCGGTCTGATGCACATTGCCCCTCTCTGACCTTTCTAACCTCAGGCGCAGATCGGAAACAGGGTTGCCCCTCCTGACCCGCCGCCGCGCCCGGCCCGCAGGGCCGGAATGAGTGGAACAGGTAAAAGGGTGCTGTAACTAACAAACTTTCTGGCAGAAAAGGGTTTGTCACTTATTCAGCCCGACCATTACGCTTCTGAACGCACCTGCTACAGAAGTTGTTTTGTCCATTACCACCAGAGCCTGCTTTCAGGAATACAGACAGCAATCTCCGCCATTCCCCACTTTCTGCATTTGACAGTCCACACGTGTGCCAGATGTTAAAAAACCTGCGTTATCAGCTGTTTAATCGATAAGCGCGTAACAGCTTTAGCACAAGTAACGATTTTGTGATCTGCCTCGCCAACACAATTCATTATATGTTGTTATATTCATTATGCGTCATCTCATTATGAAAAATAGCAAAGCGCACTTACGCCATCTTTTCTACAGATAGTGCGGTGATCTGCTGCTTCATTCAGGCGCACCTAACCCTACAACTCCATTTAATTATTAAAAAGGTAACGATATGGAAAGCCAGGAACTCCAACGCAAACTCGGCTTTTGGGCCGTGCTGGCCATTTCCGTCGGAACGACCGTGGGTTCCGGTATTTTCGTTTCGGTTGGTGAAGTAGCAAAAGCGGCAGGTTCTCCGTGGCTCACCGTGTTTGCTTTTGTTATTGGCGGACTGATTGTTATTCCGCAGATGTGCGTGTATGCGGAGCTCTCTACCGCGTATCCTGAAAATGGCGCGGACTATGTGTACCTGAAAAACGCGGGCAGCCGTCCGCTGGCATTTCTCTCCGGCTGGGCCAGCTTCTGGGCGAATGATGCGCCGTCACTCTCTATTATGGCGCTGGCGATTGTCGGTAATATGGCCTTTCTGATACCGATCGACCCGTTCATCGGGAAGCTCATTGCCACCGGTCTGATTCTGGCGTTCATGCTGCTGCATCTGCGTTCAGTTGAAGGCGGCGCGACATTTCAGACGCTGATCACCATCGCTAAAATCATCCCGTTTGCCATTGTCATCGGCATCGGCGTGTTCTGGCTAAAAGGGGATAATTTTAACGCACCGGCAACCGCAACCACCGGCATGACGACAGGGATAATGGCGCTGCTGGCCGGAATTTCTGCTACCAGCTGGTCCTATACCGGCATGGCCTCTATTTGCTATATGACCGGAGAGATCAAAAACCCCGGCAAAACCATGCCGCGTGCGCTGATAGGCTCTTGTTTACTGGTGCTGGTGCTCTATTCGTTGCTGGCGCTGGTGATCACCGGGCTGATGCCATTCGACAAACTTGCCGTCTCGGCAACGCCAATTTCCGACGCACTCACGTATATTCCGGCGCTCGGCAGCGTAGCGGGTATCTTTGTCGCCATTACTGCCATCATCGTGATCCTGGGCTCGCTTTCCAGCTGTGTGATGTATCAGCCGCGTCTCGAATATGCGATGGCGAAAGATAACCTGTTTTTCAAAAGTTTCGGGCATGTACATCCAAAATACAACACGCCGGATGTCTCCATTATCCTGCAATGTGCCCTCGGCATCTTCTTTATTTTTGTCTCTGACCTGACCAGCCTGCTGGGCTATTTCACGCTGGTCATGTGCTTCAAAAACACCCTCACCTTCGGCTCGATTATCTGGTGCCGCAAACGTGAAGACTATAAACCACTGTGGCGCACACCGGCGTTCGGCCTGATGACCTTTGCCGCTATCACCTCAAGCTTAATTCTTGTTGCATCCACCTTTGTGTGGGCGCCTGTCCCGGGGCTGATCTGCGCCCTGATTGTTATCGCCACCGGCCTGCCCGCTTATGCCTTCTGGGAAAAGCGTAACCGCCGTCTGGCTCACGTTTCTTAACCCTGTCTGGAGAGTTGTTGCATGTTGAATATTGATAAAAACACGGTGGATTTCCTGGTAACCGAAAACATGGTCAGCGAAGTGGAGAAGGTTCTTGCGAATGACGTTCCCCGCGTGCATGCCATTGTTGATGAAATGATCAAACGTGGCGTCGATCGCATCTACTTTGTCGCCTGCGGCTCCCCGCTGAATGCTGCGCAGACGGCAAAGCATCTGGCAGATCGTTTCTCCGGCCTTCAGGTTTATGCGCTTTCCGGCTGGGAATTTTGCGATAACACCCCGCATCGGCTGGATCCGCGCTGCGCGGTAATAGGCGTCTCTGATTACGGCAAAACCGAAGAGGTGATAAAGGCACTGGAGCTGGGTGCGGCTTGCGGCGCACTAACTGCTGCCTTTACCAAACGCCCGGACAGCCCTATCAATCAGGCTGCGCAGCATGTGGTGGCATATGAAGCAGACTGCATCTGGGAAATTCATCTGCTGCTGTGTTACAGCGTGGTGCTGGAGATGATTACGCGCCTCGCGCCGCACACCGAAATCGGCAAAATCAAAAACGATCTGCATAAACTTCCGCAGGCGCTCGGGCATCTGGTGCGTACCTGGGAAGAAAAAGGGCGTCAGCTCGGCGAGCAGGCCTCACAGTGGCCGATGATCTATACCGTTGCCGCTGGTCCGCTGCGTCCGCTGAGTTACAAAGAGGGAATTGTTACGCTGATGGAGTTTACCTGGACCCATGGTTCAGTAATTGAGAGCGGCGAGTTCCGCCATGGCCCACTGGAAATCGTAGAGCCGGGCGTACCGTTTCTGTTCCTGCTGGGTAATGACGAAAGCCGTCATACCACCGAGCGCGCTATCCGTTTTGTACGCGAGCGTACCGATAACGTTATCGTGATCGACTATGCCGAAATCGCTCAGGGACTGCACCCGTGGCTCGCCCCATTCCTGATGTTCGTCCCGATGGAGTGGCTCTGTTACTACCTCTCCATCTACAAAGACCATAACCCGGACGATCGCCGTTACTATGGCGGGATCGTCGAGTATTAATTTCCCCGCCCGGTCTCCATGCAGGCCGGGCATCACAGCAAGGAACATACGAATGAAAACGGGTATGTTTACCTGTGGACATCAGCATTTACTGCTGGCGCGCGCGGCTGTCACAGGAGGGTCAATGAAACGGCTGGCAACGGTAGGTGATAATTGCGTGGATATTTATCCCGGGCTAGGTAAAGCGTTTTCTGGTGGCAATGCTGTTAATGTGGCGGTTTACAGCACGCGTTACGGAATGCAGCCCGCCTGCGTCAGTTGGGTGGGCGACGATGATTATGGTGCCATGCTGCGCCGCGATCTTGCGCAACATGGCGTGGATATTTCCCGGCTGCGTGTGATGCCGGGTCTGACAGCGCAAACGCAGGTGGAACTGCGCGATAACGATCGCATTCTCGGTGACTATATCGAAGGCGTGATGGCAGATTTCAGCGTAGGTGAGCAGGAACTGGCGTGGCTGATGGAGTTTGACATTATTCATTCCGCCATTTGGGGACATGCTGAGTCCGCTTTTCCTGCCCTGAAGGCGGCGGGAAAAATCCTGTCGTTTGATTTTGCAGATAAATGGGAAAGCCCGCTATGGCACACACTGCCGGAACATCTTGATTATGTTTTTTCCTCAGCAAATATCGATAATCCGTGGCTGCGCGACCGACTGCAAACCGTGGTGCAGTGTGGCGCAGGGGTAGCGATCGCCACGCTGGGTGAAAACGGCAGCCTGGCGTGGGATGGCATACAGTTCCGGAAGATGCCGCCGCAGCGCGTCAGCGTGGTAGATACCATGGGGGCAGGGGATTCATACATCGCCGGGTTCCTGTGCGCTATCGCTAACGACCTGCCGCTGCAGGATGCGATGAAACAGGGTACCCGGTGCGCTGCACATACTATTGGCTATCATGGTGCCTGGTAAGGGTCAGCGCTGGCGTGACATTACCCATGCCAGCGCCTGTTACTCATCGGAAAAGGCCCATATAATCAACCCTACACCTCTAACAACTTCAGGGTCGATTCATGTCAGCTACGGAGCGCTACTCACATCAACTCCTTTACGCCACCGTGCGCCAGCGCCTGCTTGATGATATTGCGCAGGGAGTTTACCAGGCTGGCCAGCAGATCCCGACTGAAAGCGAGTTATGCACGCTCTATAACGTTAGCCGCATCACTATCCGCAAAGCAATCAGCGATCTGGTCAATGACGGTGTGCTGCAGCGCTGGCAGGGCAAGGGCACTTTTGTGCAAAGTAAAAAGGTTGAAAATGCGCTGCTGACGGTAAGCGGTTTTACTGATTTTGGCGTTTCCCAGGGTAAGCCGACCCGGGAAGAGGTCATCGAACAGGAGTGCATGAACGCCGATCCATTTTGTGAAAGACTGAATATTCCCGGTAGCAGCGACATTTTTCGCCTGATGCGGGTCATGTATCTTGACGATGAGCCGCTGTTTATCGACAGCTCCTGGATACCGCTCTCCCGTTACCCGGCATTTGACACCATTTATACCGCAGGCGCCTCTACTTATAAGCTGTTTCAGGAAAAATTCGACACTCGCGTGGTGAGTGATAAGAAGACCATAGATATTTTTATGGCCACTAAAGCCGAGGCCCAGAGGCTGAAATGTGAACTGGGCGAGCCGCTGTTTCGCATCAGTAAAATCGCTTTCGATCAAAACGCGAAACCGGTGCACTATTCGGAACTGTTTTGCCGCGCTAACCGCGTTAGCCTGACTATCGATAATCAGCGACAGAAATAAAAAAGAGGGCCAGGGCCCTCTTGATGTTTCTCTGCCAGACAAATTTTTAACGCGGGATACGCTTTGTACACATTTGCAAATCGCGCCCGGTCAGCGCCGGATTACTGCATTCATCAATACATTTCAGTAATCATGATCGCTGTTTTATCTCCGACTGTCTGCCGCAATAATCTGTTCTGCTATTACCTGTAAATCGGGCCCGCAGATATCGGGCTGTTCGCCCAGCAACAGCGGCGCGTTACCGGCGCGGGTAAGCAGGGCGCCTTTCCAGCCACAGGCCATGGCGCCAATAATATCCCAGGCGTGTGTGGCTATCATTCTGAGCGCAGCAGGAGGCCGATCCAGCGCCTGACTGACACTTCCATAAGCGGCAGCGGCAGGTTTGAAACAGCCGCTCAGCTCAACGGAGAACTGCTGTGAAAAAAACGACGCCAGTCCGGATTGCGCCAGCACTTTTTTGCCGGCGTCTGCCGATGAGTTAGTAAACGTCACCATCTCAAAACCCGCAGCCTGGAGTTTTTCCAGTGCGGGCAGCGCATCAGGATGAGCAGGTAACACCGCCATTTCTTGCTGAAAACGCGTTATCTGTGATGAATCAAGCGCAATCCCGCGGGTCGTCGCCACCATCTTTAATACGGCAACGGCCAGTTCACCAAACGGCACATAGCGACCGCTTAAGGTGAGCGTCTGGGAGTAAAGGATCTGTTCTGCAAACCACTGACGCATCACCTGCGCATCGCCAAACGTGTCCAGAAAAAAATCATCCAGATAGGTCAGATCGAGCAGCGTTTCATTAACATCAAATACCAGCACAGTGGTCTCTTTCATTATTATCTGCGTACCTTTTTTGCATTAAACGCATTGCTGCAGAGCATAACGCGCGGGCTGCCAGAGACGCAGCCCGCGCGGGTATTACTCAATAACCCAGACGCTAACGCTGCCGCCGTTACAGGTAAATACCGCTTCACCCTGTTCGTTGGTGGTAATCGTCTCATCGCGATTGCCGAGAAAATCGCGCCAGTTTTTACCGGCGTAGTTTTCTCCCAGCGTCAGCGTTTTCTCTCCGCTGTCGCCGTTAGACATCACAACCACGCAGCCTGGCTCATCTTCCGTGCCGCTGCGACTGAACGCGATGCAGTTGGGGTGATCAAACCACAGCGTCTGCACCCCGTGAGCAAAACGCTGGCGCGCAATCATTAGCTGGTCGAGCTTGTCGATCACCGGCATCTCAACGCTATGCGTTTCGCCATCGCTGCCGGTGTCCTCATAGCTGGCGCCGTAGAGATCCGGATAGAACACGCACGGCACACCATTTTCACGCAGCAAAATCAGCGCATAGGCGAGCGGCTTGAACCAGGCTTCCACCGGCGCTTCAAGTGCCTGCAACGGCTGAGTATCATGGTTAGCAACAATAGTGACGGCGTGGAACGGATCGGCTTCTACCAGCGTACCGGAGAAGATCTGGCTCATGTCGTAGCTGCTGCCCTGCTTAGAGGCTTCATGAAACTTCATGTGCAGTGGGGCATCAAACAGCAGCGTTTTACCCTCAACCTGATTGATATACTGCTGCAGTTTATCCAGCTCAAACGACCAGTACTCCGCCACGATAAACAGCGGCTTTTCAGAGACCTCCTGTACATGGTCAATCCACTCTTTGTAGAACCAGGCCGGAATATGTTTAACCGCATCCAGACGGAATCCGTCGCACTGGGTGGCTTCCATCATCCAGCGCGCCCAGTATTTGATCTCTTCCGTCGCCGAGCGGTTACGGAAATCGATATTGGAGCCCATCAGATAATCAAAGTTGCCCAGCTCATTATCAACCTGGTCGTTCCAGCCCTCGCCGGTGTAGTCATTCACAATCTTGAACACGCCATCTTCATCAGGATTTTCGATATGATCGACACCGCTGAAGCACTTATAGTCCCAGACAAACTTTGAATACTGTCCGGCGCGTACCGGGAAGGTGTAGCGGGTCCAGGCTTCGCACTCCACTACCTCTTCATGAATCTGTGAACGATCCTGCTCGTCGACGCGGTTAACCAGAATGCGTTCTTTCTCATCCGCGCCCATTTTGTGGTTAACTACCACATCCATCAGCACCGCAATCTGATGCTGATGAAGCGTTTCAATCGCCGTATGGAGCTGCGCTTTGTCGCCATATTTCGTGGCAACGGTGCCTTTCTGATCAAACTCACCCAGGTCAAACAGATCGTAAGTGTCATAGCCGACTGAACTGCCGCCTGAAGCACCTTTATAGGCTGGTGGCAGCCAGATCATATTGATACCCGATTCGCTCATATGCGCTGCCCGTTCGGTCAGCTCAGGCCAGAGCTGGCCGCCTTCGGGGTAATACCAGTGAAATGCCTGTAACAGGGTTGGATTTTTCATCGCCGGGCTCCGTTTATAGTCAAAAGAATTATGGAGCGGGAATGGAAAAGCGCGCGAATATTCAGCGGCCACCGCACTTTTTGCTGTTGCAACAGCAGGACCGGCACGGGATGTGCATTACTCTTAAAAACAGGCCAGCCGCTTTGCAGCGGCGTTTTTTAATTTATGCTGACCCCGCCATTTGCTTATGCGGAACGCACATGACCCGATATTTCTCTTTCTGTTCGCTTATTGTTCTCGCCTATCTTTACGCAACGCAGGGGGCGCATGCGGATACGCCCAGGGCGCCGCTCGTTGCCGGCTACGGTAAGCTTTATGACACCCCTGACGCGGCTTTTCAGCCCGACAGTACGCAGCACTACAAACTGGTTTTTAAAGTGAGCGAGGCGGCCAGCAATGCAGCAGATATCAATCCCGGCCTGAATGAGGTGGCGCGCGTCATCAATCTTTATGGCCGTTCCGGCGTGCCGGCTAATCAGCTGGACGCCGTGGTGGCGGTTAACGGCGGTGCCACGCCCGCTATGCTGGATGAGCAGCACTACCGGAAGCTGTTTGGCGCGGCTAATCCTAACCTGCAGCTGATAAAAGCGCTGAACGATGCGGGTGTAAAAGTGACGCTGTGCAGTCAGGCGCTGGCCTGGCATCATTACGATCCGCGCTGGGTCGCGTCCCCCGTGATCCGCACTCCCTCAGCGCTGACGACGCTGACCACGCTGCAGAACCAGGGTTACGCGCTGCTGGATACGCAGGGGGCCGGACAGGTTGAATAATCCCTGCTGATTGATGCTGGAGATGGATTACGCGGAGAAAATAAAGATCTAGATGCGCTCAATGCTGGCCTGACAGGCGACTACCTCAATCAGCTCAAACTCTTCAGCCACCAGCTCCATACGTTCATCGAAAACGCCACTGTTTTCAAAGAAGCGCTGGTGCTCCTGACGCCAGTAGCGGAGGCTCAGATCGCCTTCACCCTCTTTACGGGCAAACGCTTCGGTAACGTCGCAGAAGCGTATCAGCTGCAGACTGACGATGCGGACCACGCAAACCGGCTGATTGCGGCCGTCGAGGACGATGCTGTAGCGGCCCACAGTTGGCGCTTCAGCATCGTTCTGAAAAGCAGCCAGCGAACTGCAGGTGGCGGTTTTCCTGCCCTCTGTAATCAGTTTCGCCAGCGTATCTGCCAGGGCAGGGGAATCACCAAACGTCCAGCTCAGCGCCTGCGGGTATTTCGCTTTAAGTGCAGTTATCTTAGGCATTATGATCCCGCAAAAAGACCGCCAGCACATCCTTCGGTGGCGTAACGCCGCATTCTGATAAGAGCCAGCCCACAGCACCGCGATGATAGGTGCCGTGAAACAGCATATGGTTGATCATCTCTTCAACCTGCATTTCTCCGGCGCCACCATCCACAAAACGAAAGCGGATCGCCTGAGCGAAATCGGCTTCATTAAGCGTGGCGACATGCTTCAGATACCAGCGAGTGGTCTCCGACAGAGCGTGCGTCAGTTCTTCAACGGCAGGCGTTTCAGGGGTATTCAGTGCGGTGTAACCGTGTTGCTCACCGGTGAGGTTGGCTTTGAAAATAGCGTCCACGACATAGACGTGGTTCATCAGGCGCAATGCCAGATGACGTTTCTCCGCAAACTGTGCGGCATCAATGTCAGAAATTGCCTGCAGGGTGGCGGCATCTATCCATAATTTATAGCGGAGAAGGGTGGTCAGGGTGCTGCTCATGGTTTCATCCTGAAAAAGGCAGAGGCCCATTATAGCAGCAAAAAAAAGTGGCCGAACAACAAAAAAGAGGAGCCAGGCTCCTCTTTTGTCATGCCGTCACTAACGCACAATGTGCAGGAAGTGCAGGTGCTTCTCATACTGGTCGAGGATATCGTTGATGATCTGCTCCTGATTCCAGCCCATCACGTCATAATCCTGGCCGCCCTCTTTGAGGTAGACCACCGCACGGTAATATTTCTGCTCTTCTGCCTTATCGCTGGCTGACATACCCGCCAGCGCAAAGGCAGGCTGCAGATAGGGACGCGCGCGGACTTCGTAAACGAAGTTAAGCTCCTGTCCCAGATCCACCTCAAACCGCACGCGATCGTCTTCATCGGCACGGGTATGCGACGGGGTATTTTGCTTTGCCAGCTCCTGCTCGACCATCTCCATCGCCGGATAGATCACTTCCGTCATAAAGCGTTTCACCTGCGAGCGCTTCGGGAAATAGGCGATATTACGTAAACGACGCTGCCACGGAATCGGATTGCGTGCAGCCGTGGGCGCGATGGTCGCAATCTGCTTGCTGTCCCGCTTCCAGGCATCGATACGAAGCGCTTTAAGCAACCCATACATCGACATCAGCAGGATAATGGCAAACGGCAGGGCGCTGGCGATAGTCACAACCTGCAGCGCTTTCATGCCGCCAGCTAACAGTAAGGTGATGGCTACGACGCCCATCAGCGCGGACCAGAAAATACGCTGCCAGACTGGCGTTTGATCGGTGCCCCCTGACGCGAGCGTATCCACCACCATCGCCCCGGAATCCGCGGACGTGACAAAGAAGACCACTACCATGGCGACGGCAATGCAGGAGAGAGCAAAGCTGAAAGGAAAATGCTCCAGAAAATTAAACAGCGCGAGCGTTTGATCGCTCATCACCGTCTGCGCCAGATCGGTGGCACCCTGCTGCATGATCATCCAGATTGCGCTGTTACCAAAGAAGGTCATCCAGAGCAGCGTAAAGCCCGCCGGCACGAACAGCACGCCGGTGACGAATTCACGGATGGTACGACCGCGCGATACGCGGGCGATAAACATGCCGACAAAGGGTGACCACGCCAGCCACCAGCCCCAGTAGAACAGCGTCCAGCCGCCCAGCCACTTACTCGATTTAGGCTCATAGGCATAGAGGTTGAAGGTTTTTGTCACCAGCTCGGAAAGATAGCCGCCGGTATTCTCCACAAACGACTTCAGCAGCAGGACCGTCGGCCCCAGCGTGCCGACCAGGATCAGCAGCAGCACCGCCAGACCGAGGTTGATTTCCGATAAAATACGGATACCTTTGTCCAGTCCGGAGACAACGGACAGTGTCGCCAGGGCGGTAATCACCACAATCAGAATCACCTGCATGGTGGCGCTGACCGGTAAACCAAACAGATGATTGAGACCGGCGTTAACCTGCAGTACGCCGTAGCCCAGCGAGGTAGCCACACCCAGCACCGTACCAATCACCGCAAAAATATCCACGGCGTGACCCATCCAGCCATAGATGCGGTTACCGATAATCGGATAGAGCGCTGAGCGCAGTGTCAGCGGTAATCCATGACGATAGCTAAAGAAGGCCAGGATGAGCGCCACAATCGCATATATCGACCAGGCGTGCAGGCCCCAGTGGAAGAACGTGATACGCAACGCTTCCCGCGCCGCATTGACGGTTTCCGGCTCGCCTGACGGCGGTGCCATGTAGTGCATCACCGGCTCAGCTACGCCGAAAAACATCAGGCCTATCCCCATGCCGGCAGAAAAAAGCATGGCAAACCAGGAGTGATAACTGAAATCGGGCTCAGCGTGATCGGGCCCGAGTTTGATATCGCCATAGCGCGACACCCCCAGGTAGATCACGGTCAGCAGTATCAGCGCAACGGCGAGAATATAAAACCAGCTGGCATTGGCAAACAGCGACGTCTGCAGGGCGGTGAGCTGGGTATCCGCCTGTTCAGGAAAGAGCGCGGCAAAGGCGACCAGGATAAAAATCAGGGCGGCTGAAGTGAAAAAGACCGGTGGGTTAATCTGACTTCGCTTTTTTTGGATGTCCGTTTCTGATGTTGGCATAAGTATCCTGCATAACGTGAATGAAGACCAAATGTAACAATCAGTATGAAAGAGTAAAAGCGAAACGCCAGCAGGTGCTTAAAAACCAGGCTAATCACAGGAGATTTTTTCCGGAAGCGCCCAGATGGCTGCACGCTCCACGGCGGTTTTATCCGCTGCGCAGCTCATGGCCATGTTTGCGCGTGACAGTGCAAGCCTGGAGTGGCGCTGTGCATCAGCGGCGTAACGATGCGGCGCAATCAGCGCCAGCGCCTGAAGCGATTTCTGCAGACGAATTTGTACCTCAGCCAATCCTGCGCCATCGCGTCCGATGGCGGTGAACACATCATCAAACATATCGCTGATTTGGGCGGGCCGGATAAATATGCGCGGCCAGGCTACTTCATCAGAAGCCGGAGGAACAGGGTGGCCGAATAGTCTGACAGCCCGGCCAATGATATCTATGGCGGTGCCGGGATCGTTAACTGCGGGGGAAAGCGCGCGTGAGGCGATTTCTGCGAGCACGCAGAGGCCAAAGCGCGGGTCCTGCTCATAAGAGCGCTGCTCACCGATGGTAAATGCACTCTTCAGATGGTGCTGATCTTCTTCAGACATCGGCTGGGTGCACCATAGCAGAGGCGATCCCGGATGAACAAAGCTGCCGGGCTGAGCAGCCAGATAGAGATGCACCTGCTGCGCGTCTGCCCGGTCGTTAAGCCGTTGCAAATCGATATGCTGCAGGTAACCAATACTCTCCGGCAGAAGCGGATGGGGTCGTGCCGCGGCGGGCAGATCACCCTGCCAGGCCGAGCCGCCCATACAGGGGTTCTGCAATCGTTCAGTCAGCGCCGCGCGGGTCGCCTGCTCGACACGCTGAGAGGTTTCGCCCAGGCTGCCAAAATTAGCGAGATGCTGGATCCAGCGCAGCAGGGTGATCACAATCATGGCGATCACCAGCAGCGTCACAAAGAACAGCACCACCCGCCCCTGTGTGCCGTATGCGCCCATACCCAGCGCAATGATCCCCACCAGGCTGTAGAGAAAGGAGCCGATGAACGTCGCCAGCACATTCTGCGTGGTGCGATCTTCCATCAGCAGACTGGTAGCACGCGGCGTCACGCTGCTGCTCGCGGAGTTATAGGCTGTCACCATGATATTCAGCGAAAACGTCGTCACCGCCAGCATACTGGAGGCGAGGATAGCCAGAATCTCATCTACGGCTTCACTGCCAATCAGGCCCGATACGGAGGCAGGAATAAACGGTTTCACCGCAATAGCCACCAGCGCGGTGATCACCGCCAGTACCGCAAACAGCGAGCTGCGAAACCAGAGCTGTTTAGTCAGCTGGCGCAGTAACCATTGTGTTTTGGACATTGTGTTCTCTGTTGTTATACACCGATCGTCAGGCGCACCTCAGCCGGCATCAGGAGGCTTGCTGCAGCACAGAGGCGAATAGCACTGATGATCCTGGAAAAAGTGAGCCTGCGAATGACATCGTCGCTTTGAGTGTGCGATAAAACACCATAGTCGATATATACGCAGCGTGCATAGCTGTCTGGCAGCGCAGAGAAGGAAAATCACAAACGATGAAAACCATTGGTATTCTGGGCGGAATGTCTGCCGCCTCAACGCAAACCTACTATCGTCAGCTATGCGAGCTGACGCGCCAGCAGCTGGGTGGCCTGCACTCGCCGGAGCTGCTGATTCGATCGCTCGACTTTGCGCGCATTGAGCAGCTGCAGGCGAGCGGGCAGTGGGCGGCGGCCGGGGAGATCCTCAACGCAGAGGCGCACGCGCTGGCACGCGGCGGCGCAGATTTTATCGTGCTGGCCACTAACACTATGCACAAACTGGCTGACATCATGATGAAAGATGTCGCTGTTCCGCTGCTGCATATCGCCGATGCTACCGCTGAGCGCATCGTAGCGTCGGGACTGCGCGCGCCGGGCCTGATCGCCACCGCCTTTACCATGGAACAGCAGTTCTATCGTCAGCGGCTGGAAACGGCCGGGCTGCAGCCGCTTATCCCGGACAACGACGATCGCGCCAGAGTGCATCACATTATTTATGATGAGTTGTGCAAAGATATCACCACGACAGCCAGCCGCGAGGCGTTTGAGCAGGTGGCTGAACGGCTGGTAGCGCAGGGCGCGGATTGCATGATCCTCGGCTGTACCGAGGTCGGGATGCTGCTTAATCCGCGTAATGTGTCGGTTCCCGTCTTTGATACCACGCAGATCCACTGCGAAGCGGCGCTGGCGTTAGCGCTGGCCCCCTGAGGCCGGCTGCAGCGCCAGCCGGATAAACGCGGTGATATCCATCATCGCCTGCCGATGCTTCTCTGCTGAGGGAGTGATGCTCAGCACCTCAGCGTAACCATTGAGCATAGCGCTGAGCTGGCGGGTCACCCGGGCTGCATCAGCGGTGTGAAAGCGCTGCTGCTCCACTCCCTGCTGGATCATGCCGCCAATCAGTGCGCTCCAGCTGGCGATATTCTTTTCAGCGAGTGCGGCCCAGACCTCATTGTTCGCCGCCATCTGCCAGAGTGAATCGTAGAGCTTCCACGTTGCATCCACACTATCGGGCAGGTAGATCTCTGCCAGCCGGAGAAGCTGCTGTTCCGGTGCCAGTTCCTCAGCTTCGCGCGTGAACTGTGCGATCTCCTGCGCCATAAAGCGCTCAAGCGCCGCCAGCGAGAGCGCCTGCCAGTTACTGAAGTAGTGATAGATATGGCTGCGCGACAGGCCAAGTTGCTCGGTGACGTCACGGGTCGTGACGCCGGCAATGCCTTTTTCAATAAACAGCGCCACAGCGGTATCAAGAATACGGTGCTTTAACTCGTCGGTATTTTTCTTCATCTGCGCTTTTTGCATTCCGGCCACAATACAGGGCGCATGGTAGCAGATATGCCGGCGATTGCAGCGTTTAACCATTGGTGTGGTCTATAACAGCAATTGCTGAAGATTGTGCCCGACAGGTCGATAACCCTGGTCCGCTTCTGCACAGATCAGCGTGCAGCAGCGGTCACTCAATGATGAGTTCTGATTGCGAACGGACCCTGCTTTTAGCCCTCTTTTAACCACACCAGGATGCGCAGTTTCAGTGCGCAACAGCTTACAGCAGGAAATATAAGAATATGTCTTTAATGAAGACGATGTTTAACCGCGCCCGTTTTAACGCACGATCTCAGCCTTCAGATGGTCTCTTTGATTGCCAGAACCTGCCTGCGTCGCCGGGTGATATAGGTCTTTCCTCGCGCGCGGCCGGTATTTTACTGACCTTCGTGCCACCGGAAGCGGACTTTTATCGCGTCAGCCAGGCATGGCAACGTTTTAACTCCGCCGCCTTAACGGTTATTACGCTGTCATCCAACGGCGCGCTGAGCGCCAGCGGTAAACACAGCACCTACTGTGACGGTAACGGGCAGGAGGGCAGCTGGCTCTGGCTGCCTGATTCACTGGTCGCTGAACATGAAACGCATATTATCGATTTGCATCTGGAGGATACGCACAGCGTTACCGACCGTATCAGCGCCATCCAGCGCGACCTGGCCGCCCTTCAGCTGCGTATGCCGCTCTCTGCCGATCGCACCTTTGCCATGATCTACTGCGACGGCTTATCTGCCTCAGAAGGCTTTTTTATGCAGGCCTGGTATAACAGCGGCCGCTTTCCCTGTCTGGCCATCGGCGGTTCTGCAGGCGGGCGCGTAACGTTTGATGGTACGTGGATAGGTGCAGGTGGACGGGTGCTGCAGGGGAAAGCGGTGGTGGTGTTCTGCCGCATGGCGGCCGGTAAATCATTTGCGCCGTTCAAAAGCCAGAATTTTACGCCGCTGGATAAAAGCTGGCTGATCGCCGAGGCCGATCCGCTGACGCGTACCGTGACCTCTGTCTTTACCTCTCAGGGACAGCAGCAGCCGTTCACTGCCGCACTGGCAGAGCAGCTTGGCTGCAGTGAACAGCAGCTGAGTCAGCGTCTGCAGGGGCTGACGTTTGCTGTTAAAGCCGGCGATGAATATTTCATACGCTCGGTTGCGAAAATCGAGGCCGGGCGGGTGTATTTCTTCTGCGATCTGGAATTTGGCGACCGCCTCTGGCTGATGCAGGAGCGCGACTTCAAAGCGACGACGCTGCAGGACTGGGAAAAGTTTGTCTCACGCCACGGCAGGCCCGCCGCTGTGATGATGAATGACTGCATTCTGCGGCGGCAGGGAAATCTGAACGCCCTGCAGAGCGCACATTTCTTTAAAGGCATTCCGGCGGCCGGGTTTTCCAGCTTTGGTGAAATTCTCGGCGTGCCGATTAATCAGACGCTCTCGGCGCTGGTATTTTTCAACCGCGACGTGAAGGCGATGGCGCAGTTTCCGGTAGAGTATGCCGGATATGCCGCGCACTACGCACAGCGCGCGCTGCGCCGCTGGGAGGCGCTGAACGGCATTCAGACCCGGGTGCTGGGGCGCGTGGTCAGCTATCAGCAGGAGCTGGCGCCCATTGTACAGGCGCTGCCGGCGCTGGAAGCGGCGACGCACAGCCAGAGTGAAACGCTGAGCATGGCAGAGAATAGCATCCGCGCAATCAGCGCCATTGCCAGCGAAAGTCAGCAGGCACAAAGTCAGCTGGGTGAAGGTCTGGACGATCTGGAGCGGATCTCTGATGGCATTAATGTCATCACACACGGCATCAGCAACATCGCATTTCAGACCAATATCCTGGCGCTGAACGCCGCCGTCGAGGCCGCACGCGCAGGCGAAGCAGGGCGCGGCTTTGCCGTGGTCGCCGGCGAGGTCCGGCGGCTGGCGCATTCGTCAAAAGAGCAGGCGGAAGCGACCGCCAGCAATATCAGCGACGCCGTCGGCACCATTTCCCGCATCCGCAGCGTGGCCAGCCATACGGTGCAGACCGCCAGTGACATGGCCGATCGCAGCCTGCACGCGGCGGATGCTATCGCAGCCATGAGCCAGCAGACGCGCAGTGAACGGGCTGACATCTCACAACAGCTGCAGAGCCTGCGCACGATGACGGCCGGTATGGATGCGATGCAGGCCGCCGTTGACGAACTGAAAGTGCTGCAAAAGCTTTCGGCCGAACGTTAATCTGTCTTCCCCCGGGCGCACGACTGGCTGCGCCCGATTCTTCCGGTTTCAGCCTGACAGCAGATTGACTTTGAGCGGTTGCTCAAATAGACTCACTCTCAATTTGAGCAACCGCTCAAACATTTAATAACCTCAGATGAATCTATGAAAACCCTCAGTGCAAAACATCCTCAGGTGGCTCCGACAGGCGCGGCGGCCATGCTTAAAATGCTGGGAATGCGCCACAATAAAAAACTGATTATTACGCTCGGGCTGGTGGTTGCCGAAAACGCACTCTACCTGCTTTATCCGTTACTGGCGGGTTTTGCCGTCAACGCCATTCTGGCGGGTAACGCGCTGCATGCGGTGCTCTATGCCGTGATGGTACTGGTTATGTGGCTGATTGGTGCCGCACGACGCAGCGTTGATACCCGCACCTTTGCCCGCATTTATGCAGAAATGGCCGTACCGGTGATCCTCGCTCAGCGGCGTGAAAATAACCGCGCTTCAATGGTGGCCGCGCGCGTGACGCTGTCACGTGAGTTTGTCGACTTTTTTGAAAAGCATCTGCCGGTGCTGATCACCTCAGTAGCCTCCATCGCCGGCGCGGCGGGTATGCTGCTGCTGATTGAGTTCTGGTCAGGCGTGGCGTGCCTCGGCATTCTGCTGTTTTTTGCGCTGTTCCTGAAAGGATTCACACGTAAGAATGAGCAGCTGTTTCTGCGCCTGAATAACCGGCTGGAAAAAGAGGTCGATATGGTGAGTCACGCGTCCGCCTCACCGCTGGTACGGCACTATCGCGTCCTGGCCCGGCTGCGGATCTGCCTCTCCGATCGCGAAGCGTTCGGCTATCTGGCCATCGGCAGCGTAGCCGCACTGCTGTTTGGCAGTACCATCCTGGTGATGAGCCTGAGAGGCGGCGTGGAGGCGGGTCACGTCTACTCTGTCATGACCTATATGTGGATGTTTGCCATGAGCCTTGATGACGCTCCTCAGCTGCTGGAAAAATATTCTCAGCTGAAGGATATCGGACGCCGGGTAAACAGCGGTCAGGTCTGATCCGTCACCCTTCGCTGACCAGGCTCAGCAGATGCAGCACGCTTCTGCTGGGGTGATTACGCCGCCAGGCAAACGCGATATCCGTAAACAGCGTATTGTTTTCGATCTCGCAAAACCGCAGCTGCGGATTGCTGATACAGCAGAGCGAGGCAGGCACCAGCGCAATGCCGCTGCCGGCCGCGACCATACCCAGCGAAGAGGCGATCTGCGGCGCCTGCTGAAAGCGACTGGCGCAAAAGCCGGCGCGCAGGCAGGTACTGACAATCAGCTCATAGAGGCTGGGCGCCACCTCGCGCGGAAACATAATCAGCGTCTCTTCCGCCAGCTGCGTCAGCGCCAGGCTTGCCTGCTGGCTCAGCGCATGCCCGGCCGGCAGCGCAATCATCATACGTTCAGTCGAGATAACCCGCAGATTGAAGGCTTTGCTGCTTTCGCACGGCAGGCGGATAAACGCGGCATCCAGCAGGCCGTCACGCAGATCCTGCATCAGCAGCGCCATATTCTCTTCGCGGGTGATAAGCTCCATCGCCGGATAGCGCGCTCTGAAGCGCCCGATAAGTTCAAACACCGGCGTGCCAAACGCAACGGAGCTGGCAAAACCCAGCGACATCTGACCGCTCATTCCCCGCGCCACGCCGCGCGCTTTCTCCAGCGCGTGGTCTGCCAGCTGCACAATCTGCAGCGCATCGGGCAAAAATGCGCGCCCCGCTTCCGTCAGCTCAACGCCGCGCGTCAGGCGCTTCAGCAGCGGCGTCCCTATCTCATGCTCCAGACGCTGGATCTGCTGACTTAACGGTGGCTGAGAAATACCGAGCATCTCAGCTGCACGGGTAAAGTGCAGCGTTTCGGCAACGGCAACAAAATAACGCAGATGGCGCAGTTCCATATCAAAAACGTCTCAAAGCTGGCAGCTTTCGCTATTGGATTCTGTGAGCAGGCTGGCTCATTCTGATATTAACACGGCTTAACTATCAGTTTGCGAGGCAGTAAATGTATGATTTTGTATCTGGTTGTTCATGTGAAGAACAGCTCAGGAAAACCGCTGATCAGCTGGCCAGTCAATCAGCAGAAAAGGTTATCTATCAGACCTCGCTGATGAGCGCACTGCTGCACGGCGTCTATGACGGCACGACGACCGTTGCCCGACTGCTGGAGAAGGGCGACTTTGGTCTCGGCACCTTTAATCAGCTTGATGGTGAACTGGTCGCCTTTGATCGCCAGGTCTGGCAGCTACGTGCTGACGGCAGCGCCCGCCCGGCCCATCCGGATCAGCAATCCCCGTTTGCGGTCATGACCTTTTTCACTCCGGAACATCAGCACCATTTCAGCGAAAAAAGCAGTCGTGAAGAGGTACACCGCGTCATCGACAGCGTGATTACCTCGGATAATCATTTTTGCGCGCTGCGTATCAGCGGCGACTTTGTCTCGGTGCAGACGCGCACCGTGCCCTGCCAGTGCCGCCCCTATCGTTCAATGCCTGACGTACTGGGCAATCAGCCCACGTTTGATTTTCGTCAGCGCACCGGCGAACTGATCGGTTTTCGCACGCCGCAATATATGCAGGGCATCAATGTCGCGGGCTATCACGAGCATTTTATTACCGATGACCGGCAGGGCGGTGGCCACATTCTCGACTATGTGCTGGCGCAGGGCACGCTGACCTTTGGCGCAATCAGCAAACTGGTGATCGACTTACCGCAGGATCGCGACTTTCTGCAGGCCAACCTGAACCCTGACAACCTGGATGAAGCTATCCGCTCCGTTGAGAGTTAATAACCGAGGTAATGATGAAAGAAGATAAAACCCAAACGAGCTGGCGCAGCGGGGCAGATCTGGTCGTCGCGCAGCTGGAAACCCAGGGCGTAAAACATGTGTTTGGCATTCCCGGTGCGAAAATCGACAAAGTCTTCGATTCGCTGGTGGATTCGCGCATTGAACTGATCCCGGTGCGTCATGAGGCAAATGCCGCTTTTATGGCTGCAGCGGTCGGGCGGCTCACCGGTAACGCAGGCGTCGCGCTGGTCACCTCCGGGCCTGGCTGTTCCAACCTGGTAACCGGTATGGCAACCGCCACCAGCGAGGGCGATCCGGTGGTGGCGATTGGCGGCGCGGTAAAACGGTCGGACAGCGCAAAACAGGTTCACCAGAGCATGGATACGGTATCGATATTTCGCCCGGTCACCCGATTTGCCGTCGAAGTCACCGACGCTTCCGCCCTGGCAGAATGCTTGTCTAACGCGTTTCGTCACGCGGAAAACGGGCGCGGCGGCGGGGCGTTCCTTAGCCTGCCGCAGGATATCGTCGATCAGCCGGTTACCGGCAGCCTGCTGCAGCATAAGGCACGCGTTACGCTTGGCGCCGCGCCAGATGCGCTGGTGGATGCAGTAAGCCGCGAAATTGCCCGCGCAAAAAATCCGGTGATCCTGCTGGGACTGATGGCGAGTCAGCCGGAGAACAGCGCGGCCATCCATGAGCTGCTGAGCAGAAGCCATATTCCGGTGACCAGTACCTATCAGGCGGCGGGCGCGGTACGGCAGGAACATTTCTCGCGCTTTGCCGGGCGAATCGGCCTGTTTAATAACCAGGCGGGCGATCGTCTGCTGCAGCAGGCTGACCTGATCATTACCATCGGCTACAGCCCGGTAGAGTATGAACCGGCGATGTGGAACTGCGGCAACGCACTCCTGGTGCATATCGATGTGCTGCCCGCCGAGACCGATAATCGCTATCTGCCCGATGCGGAGCTGGTGGGAGACATTGCACAAACCGTACGCAACATCGCGGCACGTATTGACTCGCCGCTGCAGCTCAGCGCCGCTGCAGCAGCCATTCTTGATGACCGGCAGCACCAGCGGCAGCTGCTGGCGCTGCAGGGCGCAAGCCTCGATCAGTTTGCGCTGCATCCGCTGCGTATCGTGCGTGCAATGCAGGACATCATTAACAGCGATGTCAGTCTGACGGTGGATATGGGCAGCTTTCATATCTGGATCGCCCGCTATCTCTACAGTTTCCGCGCACGGCAAATCATGATTTCTAACGGCCAGCAGACTATGGGCGTTGCGCTGCCGTGGGCGATTGGGGCCTGGCTGGTTGATCCTGCCCGTAAAGTGGTGTCGGTCTCAGGCGATGGCGGCTTCCTGCAATCCAGCATGGAGCTTGAGACGGCGGTGCGGCTCAACGCCAATATCCTGCACATCATCTGGGTGGATAACGCTTACAACATGGTGGCCATTCAGGAGGAGAAAAAATATCAGCGCGTTTCCGGGGTGAACTTTGGCCCGGTAGATTTCAAAGCCTACGCTGAAGCGTTTGGCGCTGCCGGCTTCTCCGTTAACAGCGCAGCAGAGCTGGAGCCAGTGCTGCGCCGGGCAATGGACGTGAACGGTCCGGCCGTGGTCGCCATTCCGGTCGACTACAGCGATAACCCGCTGCTGATGGGTCAGCTGCACCTCAGCCAGCTGCTTTAATAATCTCAAAAAGGAGAACACGATGAAAACCAGAGTGGCATTTGTGACCGGGGCCGGTCAGGGCATTGGCGCGGCGATTGCGCGGCGGCTGGCACAGGACGGGTTTGCCGTAGCGGTCAGCGATTACAATGCGCAAACCGCGCAGCAGGTGGCTGACCAGATCGTCAGCGCTGGCGGCAGGGCTATCGCGCTGCAGGCTGACGTGGCAAAGCGCGACCAGGTCTTTCGCGCAACAGAGGAGGCACGTCAGGCGCTTGGCGGATTTGATGTCATTGTGAATAACGCGGGGGTCGCTCCCTCCACGCCAATTGCGGAGATCACCGAAGAGGTGGTGGATAAAGTTTATAACATCAATGTGAAAGGGGTGATCTGGGGCATTCAGGCGGCGGTCCAGGCCTTTGCGGCAGAAGGGCACGGCGGCAAAATTATCAACGCCTGCTCGCAGGCGGGACACACCGGTAATCCGGAGCTGGCGGTCTACAGCTCCAGCAAATTTGCCGTGCGCGGGCTGACTCAAACCGCCGCGCGCGACCTCGCACCGGCGGGCATTACGGTAAACGCATTCTGTCCGGGAATTGTGAAAACGCCGATGTGGGAAGCTATCGATCGGCAAATTTCCGCTGCGGCAGGCCAGCCGGAGGGATATGGCACCCAGGAATTTGCAAAACGCATCACGCTGGGCCGCCTGTCAGAACCGGAAGACGTTGCCGCCTGCGTGGCGTTTCTGGCAGGCCCCGACTCCGATTATATGACCGGGCAGTCGCTGCTGATTGATGGCGGTATGGTGTTCAGTTAAGACCAAAGAGGCGTCGCGCCGTGCGGTGGAGAATTCTTGCATCAGCATGTAGTTGCGACTTTAATTCACTTCTGCTGAAACACAATATGTTACCGGAGGCGGATGAGGTCTGAAGCTTAGCGATGCGAGAATCCACGTTAAGCCATATTTTATTCCTCTGACGCCTCTTTTATGGGTGCAGCCACCGGCTACTGGTCACCCACTCTGCCAGCATGGAACTCTAAAAACCCATCATATCGATATGCCCACAGCATAGCGGTGAGAGACGTGCAATATCCTCCTTATTTACAGCTTCACTCTGTTTCTGCAGATGCCTCAGGGCAACAGCATGGCGACTTCGTGACGATTAAGTTAAGTCAGGATGCGCCAGCGCCCGCTGTTTTCTTAAATCCCGCTCAGATAATGTCGTTCTGTGGTGTCTCCAGACGTAAATTTCTATGCCACAGATATAGAACATCATGGTGTATGATGGCAGTTTGTTACCCCGGTAAACTATAAGGATATTACATGGCTGCAGATGGAAAGAACGTGTCGGCCAACACTGGCTATCACCGCTATGAAATTGCAGGGGACAATACGCACTATACCGATGTTCTGTGCAGTGAAAAAGTCATCCGATGCCGGCGTGTGCCGGTCAGAGGGATCACGCTGACGGTGGGAATATTCTTTGACGGAACGGGCAATAACCGGGCTAACGCCAACGATCTGCGGCTGGCGTATGCCCACTGTGCCGGGCTGGTCGGCGAGGAGCGGGCCAGAGCGTGCGCAAAGTATGAAAAGCATGCCAGAGCGGAGCTCGGCAATGCCAGCTGGCAGGGGGGAATCACTAATATTTCGCGGCTTAATGACCTTTACAAATCTGATACTGTCCTGGCCGAAGAGCAGATAGAGGCGCAGATCAAAGCCTACGTCAGCGGCATCGGGACGGCGGACGGAGAGAGCGACTCGGTGCTGGGTATGGGGCTGGGCAGCAGCCTTATCCGGCAGTTTAAAGGGGTAGTGACGAAGACGGATGAAGCTCTTGAAGAAATTGCTTCCGCACTAAAAACATTTATTAGTCGTAACCGCAACAACGTGGCGATCGCAAAAGTGCAGTTTGACGTGTTCGGGTTCAGCCGCGGGGCGGCGGCGGCGCGGCACTTTGCCAACCGGGTGATGCACCAGGACGCGGCGATAGCGGCCGCGATAGACAAGGGGCTGGATCTGACCGGGCACCACGGAAAACCGGCAGGTGAGGTGCGCTTTCTGGGGCTGTTTGACACGGTAGCCGCCATCGGCAGCCTGCTGAACTTCTACGGCGTTAACGGGCGCAGCAACCCCGGGGTGAATCTCGAACTGCGCCCTTCAGTGGCGCAGAAGGTGTTTCAGATAAGCGCGATGCACGAGTGCCGGTACAACTTCAGCCTGAACAGCATCGCGGGGATGTGGCCGGAGCTGGCGCTGCCGGGGGCGCACTCGGACATTGGCGGGGGCTATAACGCGGGAGAGGATGAAATCTCCCTGCTGACGATGCCGGACTTTGAGGTGATACCGGAGAGCGCGGACGAGACACAGACGGCAGTGTACCGGCAGGCGGAGAAGATGCGCCTGAAGCTGACTTCGCTGCCAGCGCTGAAGTACCTGATGCCGCATGGCGAAGTGGAGACGAAAATGATTTCGTGGCCGCTGGTCAATCAGAACAAGGCGCGGGCGTTTATTTTTGAGAAGAATGCGGGCGCGGCGGTGTTTATGACGCGCAGGGCGGTGCCGAACGACTGGGAAAAGGTGTGCATGCGGGTGATGCTTGATGCGGCACAGGACGCCGGGGTGATGTTTGCACCGATAATCAGTAGTAACAAAGAGCTGGAATTGCCGTCAGAACTGCTTCCCCTGTGTGATAAAGCAATCGCGCAGGGGCGGGCGGTCCGGCGCGGCGCGGAGCCAGCGGGCTTTACGGCGGATGAAATGCGGACCATCGGGCGCTATCTGCACTGTTCGGCGAACTGGAACATCGACTCAGATCTGAGCCTGTGGGTGAGTCCGTCCTCGGGGGAGGTTTTTCTGCGAAACCACTATGCACCGACCGATCAGCGCTCGTTTGTGTGGGCGATGGCTCCGGGCAAAGGCTGGGTGCGGCCGGTGTGGCGGATGGACGACCAGCAGCAGTGGGAAGATCGGGCGCGAGTGAACGCGGACGCGCTGGGCGGATTGTTCTGAGGATGCAGGGATGAGACGATTACCGCTGATGGTGGCCGTACTGGTCGCGATGCTGACTGCCGGCTGCCATGATCGCCGGGCAGGCGTGAAGACGCTGCCGGGAGACGGCATGGAGCACTATGGTAAAAAGCTGCCTTACGACCACTGGGAATTCAATTTTTTTCACCCGAAAAACCTGCCTGCGCTGGTGACCATGGTGTACCTGGAGGATGGGGATATCCGGGAGAGTATTTTCCGGCGACTTGACCCGACAGAACCCAGCCAGAGCAGTGTGGAAAAATGGAGCCGACACATAGGCGGTTTTCCAGCCAATTTTAATATTGGTAAGGCGCTGCCGGTCAGAATGACGGTGTGCTGGGACTCGGTTATCGATAAAAAAGCGTATGAGACGGAGATCTGGTTCAGCCGGGAGACGTGGCAGCAGATGATAAATGCCTATCCTGATACTTATCGTCCGGGAAAAACGTATTACCGAAACAAAATGATTATTGGCCTGCCTCCCGAAGGAAAAGTCAAAGTATGGTTAAAAGACAATCTTAATCCAGCTGTGCTCCAGCAACCTGCCCGGCAACTCACCCTGACGGGGAATGATATGCTGATATGCAAAGGGATAACGAAGCATCCTGACGGATATGTTTATTACGGTAAGATACCTGATTTTATCAAGGGAAAAACCTATCCGTATGGCGACTGGTAGGGTGCAAAGAGCAGCGTACTCAAAAAAATTTTTTGAGATACTTTTAGTGGAAAGGCGGCAGGGACGGGCTTTTCCAGGGAGGCAGGGATGAGACGATTACCGCTGATGATG
>NZ_DJJN01000011.1:180121-180386 GCF_002434165.1 Pantoea sp. UBA6567
CTGCCTTACGATAACTGGAATTTCAGTTTTATATACCCGAAAAATCTGCCGGCACTGGTGACCATGGTGTACCTGGAGGATGGTGATATCCGGGAGAGTATCTTCCGCCGGTTAGATCCTATGGACTCCAGTGATTTGAGCGTCGGGCGCTGGCATGATGTGATGGGGGGATATGGCGGGTATTTTCATCGGGGCAAAGCAGTGCCGGGACGAATGAAGGTGTGCTGGGACTCGGTTATCGATAAAAAGGCGTACTGAACGGAGA
>NZ_DJJN01000006.1:0-199812 GCF_002434165.1 Pantoea sp. UBA6567
GGGCGACAGCACGGCGGGCGCGGTGGCGGGCGCGCAGACGGGGAGGAATGCGGTTGAGAATAACTCGCTGTCCGGTGACCAGGCGCGTGCCACGGTGAAACAGGCAGCTGAATCGCTGAAAGAACAGGTCAGGGACAAGCTGGGTAATGGTACGACCTCTGCCATCGCAAACACCATCATTGGTACTATAGCAAATACCAGTGAGTCGGCATTAGGTGGCGTGGATTACGTAGCGGATGCTGCAATGGCGCTGGCGGCCTGTGCAACCGGAGACAGCTACTGTAGTAAAGCGTTAAGCGACCTGACCGGGAAGAACCAGGCGGTAGCCGACAGCGTGAAAGCGCTGCTGAAAAGTGAAACCTGGTCGGCAGTGGCAGACACGGTAAAACAGGCAGCGGACGGGAATCAGCTTGCACTGGAAGCGACGGGCGGGATGCTGGCCGGGATTATATTGCCGGGTAAGAAAGTTCCGGGAGTCGGAAACCGTATTGAAACGGTGCTTAAAGCTGAAAAGAATTGGGAAATAGCTAGAAATAAAGCCATAAATATGGTCGGTGATTTAGGTCTTGATTCAAAGCCTGTTATTGGTCGGTTAGAAGTGAGTGCTGGCAATGGGAAAGTTATTGGTCGTCAATCCAGTAATGGCAAGTTAGGTTGGCGTGTTGATTATGACCCAGAGAAAGGGACTCACATTAATACATGGGATTATTCGAAAGGTAAAGGACCTGGTAAAGCAGTTAAAACAGTCATACCTTTTGAAGGTAATGAAAAGGTTTTTGAAACTATATTGAAACAATTAAATAGGTAGAAATAATGACTTTATTTGATGAGTGTAGAGAAGCATTGTTTTCTGATTTTCATTTGGTTATCGGCGATGAGGAGAATAAAGCTATTGACTTACTTAATAAATACCCTATTGCCCTAGGGGGGGTTGTATGGAATGAGATAGAACATAGTGATTATGATAATTTGTATGATGTATTAAACGTAAGCATAGTAAAAAATCAAGACGTATTTGTCTTGGCAGATGATGCTGGTATACCGATATTTAGGACGAATATTAAGCTGATCGCTGAAAATGTCTATGATGTTACGGCATTGTCACCAAAATTATTTATTTATAATAATGAAATTATAATACAACCTTTATTCCCATCCGAGAGGTTTCGTGTTGGGTCAAGACCTGGACGTTCGTGACGGGGGGCAGCCTGGCGCAGGCGGTAACGGGCGCGGCGGCACCGTACCTGGCAGAGGTTCTTCATAAACAGACGCTGAACGCGGACGGTTCGGTAAACGTGCAGGCGAACCTGATGGCGCACGCGGTGGTGGGGGCGGTGACGGCTTACGCGGCGGGTCTCGCGGGTAGATAGCGGGCGAGACGGAACCGGCCGCGCTGGCCGGAAAAGGCTATCGTTGCATCTCTGGCTGGTGGGTCTGGGCTGAAGAGTGTGGCAGTGAAGGCAGTGGGGAACGCGGCGGCTGAACAGCCTTCAACATCTGAAAGAGTATCAGCCCTGGTACTGGCTTATCCGGCAGTTTGCGCCAGCAGAAATCGGGCCAGAGTCTGGATCTGTTATAAGATTTACTTTGTTCGCAGCCGCCGTCATAAAAACACCGCCCGCAGGCGGTGTTTTAGTCAGCTCAGCGCATAGCGCTACTCGCGCGTTTTGCCCTCTTCAATAAACTCTTCATCAATCTCTTCGGCGTTATCGCGGTTATCGCGACCGGAGAGGAGATTCCAGCAGGCGATGAACAGAGCGGCAATCAGCGGGCCAATCACAAAGCCGTTGATGCCGTAGATTTCCATGCCGCCCAGCGTGGCGATCAGGATCATATAGTCCGGCATCTTGGTGTCTTTGCCCACCAGCAGCGGGCGCAGAATGTTATCTACCAGGCCGACAATCACCACAAAGAAGCCGACCAGGAAGAGGCCTTTCCACAGCGCGCCGGTGGCAAAGAAAAAGATCGCTGCCGGTACCCAGACGATAGCGGATCCGACCGCCGGGATAAGCGACAGAAACGCCATCAGCGCACCCCACAGCAGGCTGCCGTCGATGTCAGTGATCCAGAAAGCAAAGCCGCCCAGTACACCCTGAACAATTGCCACTACCACGGTTCCTTTCACCGTCGCGCGCGACACCGCAGCAAACTTCATCAGCAGATGATGCTTCACATAGGTGGAGAGCGGCAGCGCTTCGAGGATTAGCCCCACCAGCCAGGCACCATCTTTCAGCAGGAAGAACAGTAAATAGAGCATCACGCCAAAGCTCACGGTAAAGGTAAACGTGCCTTTACCAATCAGCAGCACGCTGCCCGCCATATACTGACCACCTTTCAGCGCGAACTCAGAGAGCTTTTGCTGAATCTGGGCAGAGTTGTTGAGATCGTGGTCGGCCAGATAGCGCTGCGCCCAGCCCGGCAGATGCTGCAGCAGCTCAGCAAACACTGTCGGAAACTGCGCTGAATTATTCTGCAGCTTGACGTAAACGGTATTGATCTCCACCACCAGCGATGAGGTGATGATCGCCAGCGGCGTAAATACAATCAGACAGATAATCATCAGCGTGACAAAAGAGGCAAGCCCGTTACGGTCGCCCATTTTACGCCGCAGCAGCACCTTCAGCGGGGCAAAAATCACCGCCAGGATAGCCGCCCAGAGAATGGCAGAGAAATAAGGTGACAGCACATCAAAAAAGGCGATGGTGACAATCGCCAGGATAAGAATAAAGAAACCGATATTTAAGCCTTTAACACGCATTCCATAGCCTCGCAAATAAACGTAGCGAAAGAACTATAGAACGGCTGGCGCAGAATGTAATCTGTTTCACATGATTGAATGCAGTAACGGATAAAAATCTGTCCTGAGCCTGCGCTAAACCGGAGAATCCTATGCTTGAACTGCGACCTAACTGTGAGTGGTGCGATACCGATTTACCGCCGGAAAGCGCGGAGGCACGTATCTGCTCATTTGAATGCACATTCTGCGCAACCTGCGCTGAGCATGTTCTGCTGCAGCGCTGTCCGAACTGCAGCGGCGAGCTGGTCCGTCGCCCGATACGACCTGCCGCAGCGCTGGCGCGGCATCCGGCTTCTCTGCTGCGGCACATCCGGCAGCCGTAATTCCGGCGCGCGCAATGAGTGACCAGCAGATAATTAATTGTGCTACTTATAATGTTATCCGCAGTGAAACCAGAGATCAGAAAGGGCAGTTATTTTCCTGTTGCCAGCCCCAAAAGGTAATTATTTTAATTTTATGTTTTTTATAAGATTTTAATTCCGTCACTGGCGTGAGGTCAGAGCACTGACCTTATTTATAAGCAGCGTTAATCTGCCTGGCAGCGTTAAGTAATATTCCTAAATCCGATTAATTTTATTTATTGTTTTAGCGGTGAAGTGTTATTCTGCGCGCGCAATGCTGGTGATGTGGCGTTGTGTGCTTCAGTTTTACCCTCTGATTTGCAGGGTTTCCCTGTTTCTGAATAATGAAACATTTTTATTTACCCGATCCCTGCGGTCGGGTTTTTTTATGTTTTTTTCTCTGCGGTACTTATTTGTATCCGGCCGGACATCTTCGTTAAGAAAGCGCTAAGGCAGTGTAATTTACTGTAATAATGAGGTTTTTAAGAATGAAAGAACTATTATTTGCTGCGTGACTGGTTAATAGTCTCTGCCGGCAGCGCACTTATTGCTGCTGTGATGGAGACCATGATGAAAAAAATTAAAACGCAGATCGCTATTACCCTTATTGCATGCAGCACGCTATTTTCTGCGCTGAGTCAGGCAGAAGATCCTGGCGGTCCCCGCTGGAATACACATGAAAGCCAGCACGCATCCGGGCGGGAAGCCGATCGCCGTGGACCAGATAATGAGCGTCACGGCGAGCGGGGCGGGCCGGAAGGGCATCATCACGCTGACCGCTTTGCCTGGCAGGGGCATGAGTTCCGGCGCGGCCAGCCGATGCCACCCGCCTATCGCGGTGCCGGATACCGCGTGGATAACTGGCGCGATCGCGGCCTTACCGCACCGCCGCGCGGTGAGCACTGGGCCTTTATCGACGGCAATTATGTGCTGGTAGCGGCTGCAACCGGCATCATCACCGCCATATTACTCAACGGCGCCTTCGATTAATCTCTTGCCGGGAGGAACCACGCCTCCCGCTATCCTTCTGCTTTTACCCTTTGCCAGGCTATTCTGTGAGCTACCGCTAATACACATGTGCTAAGGAGTGATGATGGCCGCAGTAAAAATGGTAGCAGTGGATATGGATGGCACCTTTCTGGATGACCGTAAGCAGTATGACCGTCCGCGGTTCATGGCCTGCTACCAAATGATGAAACAGCGCGGTATCCGGTTTGTCGTCGCCAGCGGCAATCAGTATTACCAGCTGAAATCCTTTTTTCCGGAAATAGCCCATGAGATCGCGTTTGTTGCGGAGAACGGTGCGTGGATCCTCGATAGTGAAGAGGAGCTTTTCTGCGGCGCGTTCAGCCGTGAGGCGGTGCATGCCGTACTGGATACGCTGCAGCAGGGTAACTATCCCGGCCTGCGCTTTCTTATCTGTGGTCGCAACAGCGCCTACTACTTTGCCGGTGCGGACGCGCAGTGGCTGCAGAAGATGCGGCATTATTGTCACCGCCTGCGGCCCATTGAGACGCTGGATGAGATTGCCGACGATCGACTGTTTAAATTTGCCCTGAACCTCTCTGATGACTATGTGCCGGTTTTAATGGCAGACATTGAGCGGCTGCACCAGGGATCGGCTGCGGCCACCTCCAGCGGCCACGGCTCAGTAGATTTGATTGTGCCTGGCCTCCACAAGGCCAACGGACTGCGTCTGCTGCAGCAGCGCTGGGGAATTGAGAGCAGCGAAGTCCTGGCATTCGGCGATGGTGGCAACGATCTGGAAATGCTGACGCAGTCGGGATTTAGCTTTGCGATGCAGAACGCGCCGGCGCGGGTGAAAGCCGCGGCACGCTATGTTACCGCGGATAATAATCATGCTGGCGTGCTGCAGGTCATTGAGCAGATGCTGGCGGGTGAGGGCCCGTTCGCCTGAGCAGAGCGCGCCGGCAGGCTCAGAGCACGCGCCACGCCTGAACAAGCATGTCGGTCATCTGCGCGCTATTATAGGTTACCCAGCTATTTTTACTGTTGGCGCGTGCGACAATCCAGTCCACCTCTGTGGCAGAGATCGCAGGTCCCTCCTGCCAGAACGGCACAATAGCGTGCTGCTGCAGCCAGGCTTTCAGCGCCAGCGGGGCAGGCGCGGAGGCGCCGGGCATCAGCTGCGCCGCAAACGTGCTCATCAGGCGCTGCTGTTCAGGGTGGTCGCTTTCTGCCAGCTGATCCAGAAACGGAAACAGCAGGCGGCCGCAGGCTTCACCATGGTGAATCGCTTTGATCGCCCCCAACTCGCCTGCGATGCCATGGATCACGCCCAGGCCGGCGCTGCTCAGGCAGAGGCCGCCCAGCCAGGACGCCATCATCATTGCCTCACGCGCCTCGTCACCCTGCCGGTCAGCGCGGTTCAGGTAAGGCCAGGCCTGAAAAAAGAGTCGCAGGCCGCTGAGCGCCATCTGCTGAGTAAATACGTTGCCTTTCTTTGACAGATACGCTTCAAACAGATGCGTAAAGGCGTCAATTGCGCAGGTAGCGAGGACGCTATCAGGTGCGCCGCGCAGCAGGTCGGGATCGAGAATCGCGACGGGAGGAACAAAGTTCGGATGGCGCAGCGACGCTTTAATTTTGATGTGCTGCTGATCGGTGACCACAGCGTTTTGCGTAACTTCACTGCCGGTGCCGGCGGTAGTGGGGATGGCGATCAGCGGCAGCGTGTCGCCCTGCACCGGTGTATCCCCCACTTTTTCCAGGTAGCGCGCCGTCGGCAGCGGATGCTCTATCATGGCGCAGAACGCTTTTGCCGCATCCAGCACGCTGCCGCCGCCAATCGCCACTACCCGCTTAACCCGTCCGCGCCAGCGCGCTACCCAGACGTCAATCTCTTCCGGAGAAGCCTCATGACTGACGATTTCATAGTCCTGGATAGCGTGTTGCAGCTCACCCTTCAGCTGCTGCCACGTCTCGCTATTGAGAAATGAGCGGCCGCAAAACAGCAGCGCAGGCTGCGGCTCCTCAGCCAGCAGCGCGGGCAGAGTGCGAATGCTGCCGCGTCCGCACAGGGTTCGCTGGTTACTGTAAAGTGCAATCAGGTTCTCACTCACCTGTCTATCCTTTCAAATGATTTCAGACAGCCAGTGTAGCGAAAAGCGCTGCTGACGCAGGTATAAACGCCGGTAGCTTAATGAGCAAAAGTTGATCGCCTTCGCAAAAACGAAATTCAGCCCGCCGCTCTGATGTTACCGGCCCGGTGTTGCCCTTAACATGATACCGGTAACAGTATGACGCATTTCGCAACATCCGGCCGCATCTGGCCGATCCGGTAGTACAACGCAACCCGCTGGCAACTGACGCCGCGCGTAAAAAGTGGAGAATAACCATGCCATTACTCTATGTGGCCATCGGCGTAGCGCTACTGCTGCTGCTGATGATTCGCTTCAAACTTAACGGCTTTATCGCGCTGATTCTGGTGGCGCTGGCGGTGGGCATGATGCAGGGCATGCCGGTCAATAAAGTGATCGGCTCAATCAAAACCGGCGTAGGCGGGACACTTGGCAGCCTGGCGCTGATTATGGGCTTTGGAGCCATGCTGGGTAAGCTGCTGGCTGACTGCGGCGGCGCGCAGCGTATCGCCACCACCCTGATTGCAAAATTTGGTGAGAAGCATATCCAGTGGGCGCTGGTGCTGACCGGTTTTACCGTGGGCTTTGCGCTGTTTTATGAGGTAGGGTTTGTACTGATGCTGCCGCTGGTATTCAGTATCGCTGCCTCAGCGCGCGTGCCGCTGCTTTACGTCGGCGTTCCCATGGCAGCCGCGCTCTCGGTAACGCACGGTTTTCTGCCGCCGCATCCGGGTCCGACCGCGATCGCGACGCTGTTTAACGCTGATATGGGTAAAACGCTGCTTTACGGCACGCTGCTGGGGATCCCTACCGTGATTCTGGCTGGCCCGGTGTATGCGCGTTTTCTGAAAGGCATCGATAAGCCAATTCCGGAAGGGCTGTGGAATCCCAAAACCTTTACAGAAGCAGAGATGCCAGGATTTGGCGTCAGCGTCTGGACCGCGCTGGTGCCAGTGATCCTGATGGCATTGCGTGCGGTGGCTGAGATGCTGCTGCCGAAAGGACACGTACTGCTGCCTTACGCTGAATTCTTTGGCGACCCGATTATGGCAACGCTGATCGCCGTTCTTATCGCTATTTTTACCTTCGGTCTGAATCGCGGACGCAGCATGGATGAGGTGATGGGCACCATCACCGACTCCATCAAGATCATTGCAATGATGCTGCTGATTATTGGCGGTGGCGGAGCCTTTAAACAGGTGCTGGTAGACAGCGGCGTGGATAAATATATTGCGGGCATGATGCATGCGACCAACCTGTCGCCGATTTTTATGGCCTGGTCGATTGCGGCGATCCTGCGTATTGCGCTGGGTTCAGCCACGGTTGCCGCCATTACGGCGGGAGGGATTGTTGCACCGCTGATCGTGACCAGTGGTGCCAGCCCTGAGCTGATGGTGATAGCAGTAGGCTCCGGCAGCGTTATCTTCTCGCACGTTAACGATCCCGGCTTCTGGCTGTTTAAAGAGTATTTTAATCTCACCATCGGTGAGACTATCCGATCGTGGTCGGCGCTGGAGACGATTATTTCCGTATGCGGTCTGGCAGGCTGTCTGCTGCTTTCTGCTGCGCTGTAATGCTTATAACGGGCCACAGAATTGTGGCCCGACAGCCTTAATGTGGCTGCTTAAAACCCGCTTTCACCATCTGCTCGTGCAGTGCACGGGTAATTTCACGATTGCCCCCCGTTACCGGGTAGATGACATTGTTTACCACATCATCCAGATAGTGTTCATCAAACTCCTGCATGGTCAGCTGCGTACCGCCTTCGTCGTTAATAGCGATACTCCCTTTAATATGGCTGCCGACCTCCTTCGCCTTCAGGCTATAACGTCCCATGCTGGTATTAATCGTACTCATAATTTCTCCTCGTTTCGCTAACAGAGATAACCATTAAGGCCCGTCACAGGCGCTTTAAGTTTAGCGCGTCGAAATCTGTAAAGAGCGCCTTCAGGGCCAGTTAATGGCTGAGCTGCGACCCTGCTCGCAGAAATAGCACGGGCTTATTCACCTGGCCGGCGAAGCGAAACGCGTATCGGCAGCGTGCGGCGCGTTCAGGATATTCAGCTATACTCATCGGCGGATGCATAAATTTTCAAACTGAAGGAGCGAATAATGAAAATATTTCTGTGGATCATTGCGATTGTCTTTATTGTCGGGCTGCTGACTATTACTGGTGTATTCAAGCTGATTTTCTGACGTGTTCAGGCACCTGCGGGTGCCTGAAATTGTTATCGCGCATAACGTACAATAGCCTCTCTGACGGCTATTTCAGGCGGTTTAACATCCGAACTGTTTAGCGGCTTTCTGCATACGGCACAGCGTGCGCCGTGATGAGCTGCCGGCTCTGAAGCTTCACTCCGCTGGCACGTATAAAAGAATTTTTTACTGCCGCACTGGCTGCAACAAATCGTCACCGTTTCTCTCCCTGTTCCCTCCCGGAAAATAAGAAATATCGCAATCAGACCCTGGCTTCAAATGATTAATTCTGTTTATCTGTATGGTGGCAGACAAAATTTACGTTATTTTATGATAAATAACATTTTTTTGCTTTTAGCCGATTTTCAAAACTGCACTTTATGTCACAAAAGCACTTTTTCTGATTCGTTTAACTGCGGTTTTATTCGTAACGGCCTTCGCAGGTACAATAGGCCCTTGCATGCGCGTTATTTCAGGCTATATCTGAAAAGGATTACCGCTACTTTTGGCAATTTCAGACGCAAAAATGCAGCAATCACTTTTGCAGAGCTGGCTACAGAGGTTCTGCACGCTATTAAATTTTGTAATAACAGGGTTTTATCCGTGAATCGACACGTTTCAGCAGCCATGTCGGGCTGCGTGTTGACCTTACTGGTCTCATTTTCTGCCTCAGCCGCTACGGCAGGCGCCGCGCTTAAAGCGGGATGGAATAGTTTCAGCGATAATGTGGCTCAGACCTGGTCTGCGCCGCAGCATTACGATCTTTATGTGCCTGCCATCACCTGGCACAACCGCTGGACGTATGATGATGCGCACATCAGAAAATATAACGAACGGCCGTGGGGGGCAGGGGGCGGCATCTCGCGCTGGGACGATAAGGGTAACTGGAACGGGCTCTACGTGATGGCGTTTAAAGACTCCTTCAACAAGTGGGAACCGATTGCCGGCTATGGCTGGGAAGCGACGTGGCGTCCGCTGCAGGATCAGCGTTTTCATCTGGGAGCTGGCTATACGGCTGGCTTCACCGCGCGCGATAACTGGAAATATATTCCGGTGCCGCTGGTGCTGCCGCTGGCATCCGTAGGCTACGGACCCGCCACGTTTCAAATGACTTACATTCCCGGTACTTATAACAACGGCAACGTCTATTTTGCCTGGCTCAGATTCCAGTTTTAAGCGAGCACATAAGTGCAAAAGTGTGATGCAAAGACAAAAATCCGATATTTATCACTTTTTCATCAATTCGGACTGGACAAATGCCACTGCAATTGCTGTACTAGATGACGACACAGTTTAGTGTCCATTTTTCATGTAAAGGTAATATAGATGTCCAAGATCAAAGGTAACGTTAAGTGGTTTAATGAGTCCAAAGGATTCGGTTTCATTACTCCAGAAGATGGCAGCAAAGATGTATTCGTACACTTCTCTGCTATCCAGAGCAACGGCTTCAAAACTCTGGCTGAAGGTCAGCGTGTAGAGTTTGAAATCACCGACGGCGCTAAAGGCCCATCTGCTGCTAACGTTACCGCTCTGTAAGTTAACAGTCAGAATTTTAAAAACCCGCCTGATGGCGGGTTTTTTTTATTCTTTTTTCAGTTCTGCCACCAGGTGATCAGCCAGGCGGCTACCACTACCGCAGCAAAAGTCAGTGCCAGCATCTCTTCCGAAGAACGTGGGATCCAGTTTTTCATTCTACTCGCCTCAGATGTGATTTCCCTCAGCATGCCAAAGCAAGATTAAGTCAGCCTTAAGCTCAGATGACAGAAATATGACGCCACAGAGTGCGCTTAATGCTTCACAAACCAGAGTTTTAACCACTGCCGCTTGCAGCTTTTCCCGTTCACAGGCTATATAAACATCAGCCCGATACAAGGAGAAGCACTATGCATATACGTGAGGCGCGGCCTGATGACTGTTTCGCCCTGAGCGCGCTGCTGGCTGAGCTTGGCTATAGTGGCACTGAGCACTTTATTGAAGCGCGGCTGGCGCAGCTTTGTACTCATCAGGATGAGATCCTGCTGGTGGCTGAACACGGAACGCAGGTACTGGGATTTTTGTCGCTGCATTTTATTCCGCAGCTGGCGCTGGCAGGTGATTTTGCCCGCATCAGCTACTTTTGCATTGCTGAAGGTGAACGCAGTAAAGGCAGCGGCCAGCAGCTGCTGTCCCACGCTGAACAGCTGGCGCGGCAGCGAGGTTGCGATCGTATGGAGGTGCACTGTCACGCTTCGCGGCTTAAAGCTAATCAGTTTTACGCACGTGAAGGCTATGTGGAGTCACCGCGCTACCATACAAAAGATCTCTGTTAGCGCACCGGTATCGGAGGAGAGACAATGAGAGCGGCAATGGGGCAGTTCGCCGTCAGCAGCGAATGGCAGGAGAATATCGTCACCTGTCGCGATTTGATGCAGCGTGCGCGGACAGGAGGAGCCGATCTGCTGTTGCTGCCGGAAGCGGTACTGATGCAGGACAGAGAGCATCCCGATCGTATTCTGCAGGCGGCCCAGCCACTTGATGGGCCGTTTGTCAGCGCGCTGCTGGCTGAGAGCACAGAGAACAGCCTCACCACGATTATGAGCGTGCACGTACCGGCTGCCGCAGGAAAAACGCAAAATGTGCTGATCGCCCTGCGTAATGGCAGGATCATTGCGCACTACGCCAAGCTGCATCTCTATGACGCCTTTGCGATGCAGGAATCACAGCGCGTTACGGCAGGCAGCACTATCCCGCCGCTGATTGAGGTCGCCGGCATGAAGGTCGGGCTGATGACCTGCTACGATATCCGTTTTCCTGAGCTGGCGCGACGCCTGGCGCTTGACGGGGCAGAGGTACTGGTGCTGCCCGCTGCGTGGGTCAGAGGGCCGCAGAAAGAGCGTCACTGGGCGTTACTGACGGCGACCCGGGCGCTGGAAAACACCTGTTATCTGGTCGCCACTGGTGAATGCGGGCCGCGTAATATTGGCAACAGCATGACGATCGATCCGCTGGGGGTGACGATCGCGCAGGCTGCTGAATCTGCCACGCTGATCTTCGCCGATCTTGAGGCGGAGCGACTCGCTTACGCACGCCGCATTTTGCCGGTGCTGGAGAACCGTCGCTTTGCCACGCCGCAGCTGCGTCAGGAGTGACCGATCCGATCTTACTCTGTTACAGAATTCTGTTGAGTGCCGGCGCAGAGTGCGCGTTAATAAAGGCTGTCCGTTATACGTGAGAGCTGAAGGTAGAGTATGGAAGGTATCAGTATTGCCAAGCTGCTGATTATCGGTGCACTTATTGTTCTGTTATTTGGTACCAATAAGCTGCGTTCGCTGGGCGGTGATTTAGGATCGGCGATCAAGGGCTTTAAAAAAGCCATGAAAGACGACGACAGCACCGTTGCAAAGAGCAGTGCAGATGAGATCCCGGCAGAGCGCGTCAGCCATAAAGAGTAAAGGCGTGCCCGGGCCGCACAACTGTAACAAGTTGTGATGAAAAAAAACCAGACTCACAGAGGCTGGTTTTTTTGTATCAGGAGGATGTCAGCAGAGGATTATTTTACTTCCAGTCCTTTAGCCTGCATATCCGCATGGTAAGAAGAGCGCACAAACGGGCCGCAGGCGGCGTGAGTGAAGCCCATCGCCATCGCTTCTTCTTTCATCTCATCAAATTCCGCCGGGCTGACATAGCGCTGTACCGGCAGATGATGGCGGCTCGGCTGCAGATATTGTCCCAGCGTCAGCATGGTCACACCGTGGCGGCGCAAATCGCGCATCACTTCCACGATCTCCGCGTTGGTTTCGCCCAGGCCCACCATCAGGCCCGATTTGGTCGGAATATCAGGATGCGCCTCTTTAAAGCGCTCCAGCAGCTTAAGTGACCACTCATAGTTAGCGCCGGGACGCACCTGACGGTAAACGCGCGGCACGTTTTCCAGGTTGTGGTTAAACACGTCAGGCGGCGTGGCGGTGAGGATCTCCAGCGCACGATCCATACGCCCGCGGAAATCAGGGACCAGCGTTTCAATTTTGATGCTGGGACTCTTCTCACGAATAGCCGTAATGCAGTCAGCAAAGTGCTGTGCGCCGCCGTCACGCAGATCGTCACGATCGACAGAGGTGATAACCACGTACCGCAGCGCCATATCGGCAATGGTCTGCGCCAGCTTCAGCGGCTCGTTCGCATCAGGGGCGTTAGGACGACCGTGCGCCACGTCGCAGAACGGGCAGCGGCGGGTACAGATGGCGCCAAGGATCATAAAGGTGGCGGTGCCGTGGTTAAAACACTCTGCCAGGTTAGGGCAGGACGCTTCTTCGCAAACAGAGTGCAGGCCATTTTTGCGCATCGCAGCTTTGATGCCCTGGATGCGGCTGGAGTCAGCCGGCAGCTTGATCTTCATCCACTCCGGCTTACGCAGAATTTCGTCGCGCTCGGTGACCACGGTTTTCACCGGAATCAGCGCCATTTTGTCGGCATCGCGATACTTGACGCCGCGTTCCATCTGAATTGGTTTACTCATAAATCTGCAGGTTCCGATCGGGATTGCGATTTGAAAGCTTCCTCACTCAAACTGAGAACCAGGCTTTCAACTTTTTTTGAAAAATTTGCAAAAATTATATCATCTCGCCGCTGCAGAAGCAGCCGCTATGCGGTGAGAAAGGTTACAATTTTGTAAATACGCACGCACAGACAAGGTCAGTCCGCGCTTTCATCCTGCCACGCCATCTCGTCAAATCCTGTCAGACGCGCGAAGTGTGCCACCAGACGCGGACGCACATCAGCTGGCATAGCGTCAGGCCGGAACCGGCTCAGCTGCGTCATCTGCATCCCGGCATAGCCGCATGGATTGATACGCAGAAACGGAGCCAGATCCATCGCGATATTCAGCGCCAGCCCGTGGAATGAACAGCCTTTACGGATGCGCAGTCCGAGTGAACAGATTTTGTCATCACCCACATAGACGCCGGGCGCATCTGCACGCGCGCGCGCCGTCACGCCGTACTCTGCCAGGGTGGCAATGACGGTCTCTTCCAGCGCCGTAACCAGCTCGCGCACGCCCAGCCTGCGCCGCTTAATATCCACCAGCACGTACATGATCTGCTGCCCCGGGCCGTGATACGTCACCTGACCGCCGCGATCGCTCTGCACCACCGGGATATCGCCCGGCATCAGCAGATGTTCAGCTTTACCAGCCTGTCCCTGCGTAAAGACCGGCGCGTGCTCAACCAGCCAGAGCTCATCGGGCGTTTCCGCATTGCGGGTATCGGTGAAGTGATGCATGGCATCGGAGACGGGCTGCCAGTCGCGCAGGCCGAGGTTGCGTACAAGAAGCGTATTTGCAGACACAGCGGAGGTCCGGTAAAGAGGGAAAGCCTGAGTATAACGCTGGCAAAGCGGGCTTTGCCAGCGCCGGTGTTACAGTACCATGCGCACGATATCGATGTTACCCAGCTCTTCATAGAGCGTTTCAACCTGCTCAATATGGGTCGCGTTAATAGTAATGGATACAGAGTGATAGTTGCCTTTGCTGCTGGGCTTTACATCAGGTGTATAGTCGCCAGGCGCATGCCGCTGCACCACTTCAACCACTTGATCAACCAGCTCTGGCTGCGCCAGTCCCATAACTTTATAGGTAAACGGGGTAGGGAATTCGAGCAGTTCATTCAGTTTGGTTTTCATATTGGCTCCGGTGCTTAAAAAAACAGGCTCCCGCCTGGGCGAGAGCCTTGATCATATCTTATTTATGGGCGAGCTGGTGGTTTTTCAACCGTAAATCAGCCAAACCAGTGATGGAACATCAGTTTGATGTAGTCGATGATACGGCCAAAGAAACCGCCTTCCTCAACTTCATTCAGTACAACCAGCGGACGCTGTTCAACCGTTTTACCATCCAGCTGGAAGTTAATGCTGCCAACCACCTGGTTTTTCTTCAGCGGCGCGTGCAGTTCGGTGTTGTTCAGCACATAGCTCGCTTTCAGATCTTTCATCCGGCCGCGCGGGATAGTCAGATAGGCATCTTTCTCCACGCCCAGCTGAACGCGATCGGTATTACCGAACCAGACCGGTTCAGAAGCAAACTCTTTACCCGCTTTCAGGGGTGCCACGGTTTCAAAGAAGCGGAAGCCCCAGGTCAGCAGCTTTTTGCTTTCGGTCTCGCGTCCTTTAAAGGTGTGACCGCCCATTACGGCGGAGATCAGGCGCATCTGGCCTTCGGTGGCAGACGCCACCAGATTGTAGCCCGCGGCTTCAGTATGGCCGGTCTTGATGCCGTCCACCGCCAGACTGCTGTCCCACAACAGGCCGTTGCGGTTCATCTGACGAATATTGTTAAAGGTGAACTCTTTTTCACGATAGATAGCATACTCATCCGGCACGTCGCGGATCAGCGCCTGACCAATCAGCGCCATATCGCGCGCGGAGCTGTACTGGCCGTCAGCATCCAGCCCATGTACCGTCTGGAAATGGGTGTTTTTCAGACCTAGCGCCCCGACATAGTTATTCATCAGGTTAACAAACGCGTCCTGACTGCCAGCCACATAATCCGCCATTGCGACACAGGCGTCGTTACCGGACTGCAGCACGATGCCGCGTGTCAGCTGGGAGACCGGCACGCGATCGCCTGGCTTAAGGAACATCAGCGATGAGCCTCTGAATACCGGGTTGCCGGTAGCCCAGGCGTCTTTACCCACGGTAACAATGTCATCCTGATGGATTTTACCGGCTTTAACCGCCTGACCAATGACGTAGCTGGTCATCATTTTCGTCAGGCTGGCGGGATCGCGGCGCGCATCGGCGTTTTTTTCGGCCAGCACCTTACCGGAGTTATAGTCGATTAGTACATAAGCCTCAGCATCAATGTCCGGCACGCCCGGAATCATAGTTTTGAGATTGATATCATCAGCAAAGGCAACATGGCTGAGAGAGAGGGCGACCAGTGATCCCACTGTCAGGCGTTTCAGCAAACGAGAAGGTTTCAGCGTATTCATGTTAAGGACTACAACATCCGTGGGGTTAGGGTGAAAAAAGTGCCTTACTATAGCAAATGCGGGATCGGGCAGCATCCCGCATTGCCGGTCAGTTTTAGCCGTAAATGTTACTGTCCGTCACTATCAGGGACGGGCTGTGGTAATAAAGGCGTTAATCTGCGCTTCGGTACTGAGGCGCTCCTGCAGCGCTGCGGCGTCAGCCCGACGGGCAAAGCTGCCAAGCTGAACACGATAGACATTACCGCTGGTCTCAACCTTACCCGGCACGCCGAAGCGCTTACCGAGCGTGCTGGCCAGCTGCTGCGCGCGACCCGCATCGTTCAGCGCGCCAGCCTGAACAACAAAGCTGCCGCTGGCCGGTGCGCCCGCGCTGGCCGCGGCGGCGGTAGCAGCAGGTGCCGCTACCGCGGGTGCTGGCGCAGGGGCCGGCGACGGCTCGCTGCCCTCCAGCACGCCGGATGCTAACGGCTGCGGCGCGCCCAGAAAGCCGCTGCTCTGTACCGGCGCACCCAGGCTGTCGTCGCCCTGCAGCGAACGGTTATCAACCTCGCGTACGTCTGATTCTGTCGGCTGTGGCGCACTGCCGCCGTTCATCACATTGCCGCCGCTGAGATCGGGACGGGCAGGCAGCGCATAGCTCTGCTTCGCCACCCTGGTGCCAATTGTACCAGGGCCGGAGAGTGAGCCATCAGGCGCAACGTTGATAAAATCGACCCGCACACGGGTGTTATTAGAAATGTTCAGACGATCGCCGGCGGCGCGTGACAGATCGATAATGCGCCCGGGCATGTAGGGACCGCGATCGTTAACGCGCACCACAATCTGCCGGCCGTTCGCCATATTGGTAACGCGTACGTAGCTCGGCAGCGGCAGGGTAGGGTGCGCAGCGGTCAGTGCATCAGGATCGTAAGTTTCACCGATAGCGGTACGGTTGCCTTTAGCCTCATCGCCATACCAGGTTGCCAGGCCCACTTCGCTGAAGTCAGATGGATTTTTGACCACGCGCCAGGTTTTGCCATTCACGCTGTAATCCTGGCTGGTAGCCGGATTAATCGGTTCATAGCGCGGCTCAACGCCCGGGATCTCCACTACCGGACCGTTATACGCCGGCTGTGGCGGCGGCGTATTTGTTTGCGGTTCCTGTGTGGTACAGGCACTTAATACCAGTGACGCCAGTGCAACCCCAAGCCAGTCCTTACGCATGTGCAGCCTCTTAAACGCTTTTAGACAACATTTTTCGATGAGTATGGATCGACATGACAATGCCGAACCCCGCCATTAACACGATTAGCGCCGACCCGCCGTAACTGACCAGCGGCAGCGGTACGCCAACCACCGGTAAGATACCACTTACCATGCCGATATTAACGAAAACATAAACAAACAGAATCAGCATTAATCCGCCTGACATCACGCGACCAAACGTGGTTTGCGCCCGTGCGGCGATGATCAGGCCACGCATAATCAGCAGCAGATAGAGCAGCAGCAGCAGCAGCACGCCGACCAGGCCCAGCTCCTCTGCCAGCACGGCAAAGATAAAGTCGGTATGGCGCTCCGGCAGAAACTCCAGCTGTGACTGCGTGCCGTGCAGCCAGCCTTTACCGCGCAGCCCACCTGAACCGATAGCTATTTTGGACTGAATAATGTGATACCCCGCGCCGAGCGGGTCGCTTTCGGGATCGAGCAGCATCATCACGCGATCGCGCTGGTAGTCATGCATCAGGAAAAACCACAGTACCGGAATAAAGGCCGCAACCAGCAGCACCGCAACGCCAATCAGTTTCCAGCTCATACCGGACAGGAAGAGCACAAACAGGCCGGAAGCGGCGATCAGAATAGAGGTGCCGAGGTCGGGCTGTGCGGCCACCAGCAGCGTGGGCATAAAGATCAGCACCAGCGCAATGCCGGTATTTTTCAGCGTGGGCGGACAGACGTCGCGGTTAATAAAGCGCGCGACCATCAGCGGCACGGCAATTTTGGCGATCTCTGACGGCTGAAAGCGGACGAATCCAAGATCCAGCCAGCGCTGTGCGCCTTTACTGATATGACCAAAGGCGTCAACGGCTATCAGCAAAATCACGCAGACAATATAGAGATAGGGCGCCCAGCTCTCATAAACGCGCGGCGGAACCTGCGCCATGACCAGCATAATCACCGTGCCCATGGCAATCTGACCCAGCTTACGCTCCATCATGCCCGGATCCTGCCCGCTAGCGCTCCAGATCACAATGGCGCTGTAGGTCAGCAGCGCGAGAATAATTAACATAAACAGCGGGTCGATATGGATACGCGTCCAGATCGTCCTTTTCTGCGGACTATCGTTCATCGACATGATTATTCACCTTCGTAGCCGGGCGGCGTCGGGGCGGCTTCAGGCAGCACCGTATTATTGTCACCCAGCATTATGTGATCGAGGATCTGGCGCATCACGGTTCCCACCGCCGGACCGGCACCGCCGTTCTCCAGAATGATGGTCACGGCCACCCGCGGTTTGTCGTACGGCGCAAACGCGGTCATAAGTTTGTGATCGCGCAGGCGCTCGGCAATTTTATGCGCGTTATAGGTCTCATTCTCTTTCAGACCAAATACCTGTGCGGTACCTGATTTGGCAGCAATCTTATAGGGCGCATCAGCAAAGCTTTTGTGCGCAGTCCCGTTAGGCCGGTTGGCGACGCCATACATGCCATCTTTGGCAATTTCCCAGTACCCGGAGTGAATATCGCCAATCGGCGCATCAGGCGGCTGACGATAAGGCACCATGGCGCTGCCCTCACGCGTAGCGCGCAGCAGATGCGGCACTTTGATCACGCCGTCATTAATCAGGATCATCATCGCTTTGTTCATCTGTACCGGCGTAGCGGTCCAGTAACCCTGTCCGATGCCGACCGGAATGGTGTCACCCTGATACCAGGGCTTTTTGAAACGCTTCATTTTCCAGTCGCGCGTCGGCATGTTACCGGCGCTCTCCTGCGGCAGGTCAATACCGGTGCGATGACCATAGCCAAATTTAGTCATCCACTCGGAGAGGCGATCGATGCCCATATCGTAGGCGACCTGATAGAAGAACGTATCGGCTGACTCTTCCAGCGATTTGGTCACGTTAAGACGGCCGTGGCCCCACTTTTTCCAGTCGCGATAACGCTTTTCAGAACCGGGCAGCTGCCACCAGCCAGGATCAAACAGGCTGGTATTACGGTTAATGACCCCCGCGCTCAGCGCTGATACCGCTACGTAAGGTTTTACCGTTGAGGCGGGCGGATAGGCAGCCTGCAGCGCACGGTTATAGAGCGGCCGGTTTTCATCACTGAGCAGCGCCTTGTAATCTTTACTGGAGATCCCATCGACAAACAGGTTGGGGTCGTAGCTTGGCGTGGAGACCAGCGCCAGGATCTCACCGGTGCGCGGATCGCTGACGACTACCGCCGCCCGGCTGCCGGTCAGCAGCGTTTCAATGTACTGCTGCAGCCGCAGGTCAACGGTCAGCCAGATATCGCGGCCCGCCTGCGGGGATTGCTCATGCAGCTGGCGTATCACGCGTCCGCGGTTATTGACCTCAACCTCTTCATAGCCGGTTTTGCCATGCAGCACATCTTCGTAGTAGTTTTCGATACCGAGCTTGCCAATATCATGCGTGGCGGCATAGTTAGGCCACTTGCCCTCTTCATCAAGGCGTTTTACGTCACGATCGTTGATTTTCGATACGTATCCCACAACGTGGGTCAGCGTCTGACCATAAGGATAATAGCGGCGCTGGTAGCCTTTAACTTCCACGCCGGGAAAGCGGTATTGATTTACGGCAAAACGTGCGACCTGTACTTCATTCAGGCCGGTTTTTACCGGAATAGAGGTAAAGCGACGCGAGCGCTTGCGCTCTTTTTCAAAAGCGTCGATATCGTCGTCAGTCAGATCCAGCACTGGTCGCAGCGCCTGCAGCGTCTGCTTAAGGTCGTCAACTTTTTCCGGCACCAGTTCAGCCTGGTAAATCGTGCGGTTCAGCGCCAGCGGAACGCCGTTGCGATCGTAGATGATGCCGCGACTCGGGGCGACCGGCACCAGCTTGATACGGTTTTCATTCGAGCGGGTGCTGTAATCATCAAAGCGCAGGATCTGCAGATGATAGAGGTTGAAAACCAGCACGCAGGAGAGCAGCAGAATGCCGATGAACGCCACAAGGGCGCGGCGGACAAACAGTTTTTGTTCGGCAGTGTAATCGCGAAAAGCGTTGCTCTGTAGTTTCATCCGCTGCGTTTTTATCTGGAGGTTGTCGGGCGTTTATTCACGATGATAAGGGTGATTCGTGGTGATACTCCAGGCGCGGTATAGGCTCTCAGCAACCAGCACGCGTACCAGCGGATGAGGCAGCGTCAGCGCCGACAGCGACCAGCTCTGTTCAGCAGCGGCTTTACACGCCGGAGCCAGGCCTTCAGGACCACCAATCAGCAGGCTGACATCACGACCATCCAGCTTCCAGCGCTCCAGCTGCTGCGCCAGCTGCGGGGTCTCCCACGGCTGTCCGGGAATGTCGAGCGTGACAATACGGTTGCCTTTGCCTGTTGCCGCCAGCATCGCTTCACCTTCTTTTTCCAGAATGCGTTTGATGTCAGCGTTTTTGCCGCGTTTCCCGGCCGGAACTTCAGTCAGCTCAAACGGCATATCTTTCGGAAAGCGCCGCAGATACTCCATAAAACCGGTCTGAACCCAGTCGGGCATTTTGGTGCCAACGGCTACAAGTTGCAGTTTCACTGCTTAGCTCCAGAGCTTTTCCAGCTCATAAAGCTGACGGCTCTCTTCCTGCATTACATGCACAATGACGTCACCGAGATCGACGACAACCCAGTCTGCCGCTGCTTTACCTTCCACGCCCAGCGGAGTCAGGCCAGCTACGCGGGACTCCTGCATAACGTGATCGGCAATAGCGGAGACGTGGCGGGTTGAGGTGCCGGTGCAGATGATCATGTAATCGGTGATGCTGGATTTGCCCTGGACATCAATCGCAATGATATCCTGGCCTTTCAGATCATCAATCTTATCAATAACGAACTCTTGGAGTGCTTTGCCTTGCAAAAGGTTCCCCTTAAAAACAGGTAATGCGGGCTGGCTGAATGCCCGGAAATGCAGCCAAAAATTAAGCGGCGCAGTATAGCATGCTACAACCGGAGGAGATATATATCCGGGTTATTTACCCGCGCCGGCGGGCGGAGCATCCAGATAGAGGCCAGCGCGATCGATATAGTCGATCACCGCTGGCGGCAGCAGCGTGCTGCAGGATTCTCCCTGATGGCGCCGCTGGCGGATCTCGGTGGCAGAAATCGCATAAAGCGGCGTCTCCGCCAGCCAGATATGGCCTGCCGGTGCCTGATGCAGCGCCGCACTGTCCTGCGTCTGATGCTGCTCCAGCCACCGCTGCATCTCAGGCGAACCCATTTCCGTCGCATAGCCCGGCCGTTTGCAAACCAGCAGATGGGAGAGTGACAGCAGTTCCTGCCAGCGATGCCATTTATGCAGCGACAGCAGCGAATCCTGACCGATGATAAAGCCCAGCGGCTGCCGCGTGCCGCGCTCCTGGCGCAGTGCTTCCAGCGTGGTCACCGTCCAGGAGGGGGTCTGACGCTGCAGTTCGCGCGTGTCGATATCAAACAGCGGCCGGTCGGCAATCGCACACTGCAGCATCGCCACCCGCTGTGCGGCACTCGCTTCCGGCTGTGGCCGGTGGGGTGGAACATTGTTGGGCATCAGCGTGACTTTTTTCAGTCCGACCTGCTGCGCCAGCGCCTCTGCCGGACGCAGATGACCATAATGCACCGGATCAAACGTGCCGCCAAACAGGGCGCAGAGTTCAGACATAATGTAATCCTGACGGAAAGTGACGCTGACAGAGCAGCAGCGAGAGCGTTTCCAGCTGCGGCCAGAGGTTCTGGCCATAATCCTGCTTCATAGTGAGCTCCAGCTCAGCCAGCAGGTGTACCGCCTGATGCAGTCGTTCGGCGTCCAGCCGCTGCAGCGCCCCGGTGAAGAGCGCGCGCCGGTTTTGCCAGATGCGCTGCTGATCCATCAGCGTGCGCAGAGGCTGCTTAGCCTGATTGCGCTGCAGATGCAGCAGCGTCAGCAGATCGCGCTGCAGGGTGCGCAGCAGGATCACCGGTTCGCTCTCCTCTTTCTGCAGCTGATGGAGGATATGCAGCGCCCGCTTGCCTTTCCCCGCCAGCAGCGCATCCACCCAGTGAAATGGCGTAAAATGGGCCGCATCATTGACTGCGGCTTCCACGCGCGGCAGCGTCAGTTTGCCGTCAGGCCAGAGCAGCGACAGCCGCTCCAGCGCCTGAGCCAGTGCCAGCAGATTGCCTTCATAGCAGTAGCACAGCAGCTGAACCGCTGCCTCATCGACGCTGAGCTGCATCGCTTTGGCCCGCGCGGCGACCCAGCGCGGCAGCTGTGCCTGTTCCGGCGTCTGACACGGCACCAGCACCGCCTGCGGACTCAGTGCTTTGTACCAGGCGCTGTTTTCCTGCGCTTTGGTCAGCTTTGTCATACGCAGCACCAGCAGGATATCGCTATGCAGCAGGGCAGAGAGGGTAACCAGCTGCTCAGCCATCGCAGCATTCGGGCCGTTTTCCGGCAGCGTCAGCGTCAGCGTCTGGCGCAGGGTGAACAGGCTCAGCGCCTGACAGCTGGCAAAAAGCGCCTGCCAGTCAGTCTGGGCATCCAGCGTGACCGAAAAGTGCTCTTCAAATCCCTGACTGCCGGCAGCAGCGCGGATAGCATCCGCACTCTCCTGGATCAGCAGGGGTTCATTACCGGCGAGAAAATAGCAGGCGCGCAGCCCCTCACGAAGCTGCGCGCGCAGTTGCTCAGGATAAATCCTGATCATTGCAGACTGGTGGCGGAAGAGGAGGGCACTTCCGGTGAATCAGAACCCGGGGCGATGATCTCCGGCTCCGGCAGCGTCTCTTTATTATTGAGCTGCGCGGCATGGACCGTCAGCAGTTTACGCACCAGCTGCTCTGCTCCACGCTGACGCATCTCCTGCAGGATCATATCCTGTTCCGCATCCTTTGCCAGTGCGGCGTTAGGGTTGTCGAAGAACGAGCGGTAGACCGTGGTGCTGATAGGGTAAATCCCTTTGCCGGGCAGCACGACCTGTGCGGTCAGCGTCATCACCAGCGAATATTCTGCCGTGGTACCGCTGATAAACACTGAAGCCGTGTCACGCGCCTGCCGCACGCCTCCCAGACGCAGCGTCGGGTAGGTTGCGCTGGCCTCTTTGCTGTCCTCAATGATGTTTACATCGTTGATGCGCAGCTGCTGACGCACGGTGCGCGCCAGCGGGCCGTAAGGATCGCCACTCTGTACAATCAGCGTTTTCATCTCCGGTGGCACCTGAGTGGTGCCGCGCGGATGAAATCCACAGCCTGCGGTGACCAGCACCGCAAACAGGACAAACAGCCTGATAACTAGTTGTCGCACAGTTCCTCCTGAACTTAACCCACGACCAGGTTAAGCAGTTTGCCAGGGACATAAATCACTTTTCGCAGGGTGACGCCGTCCAGATATTTTGCCACCAGTGGCTCCTGTGCGGCTCGCGCCTGCACCTGCTCCTGAGTGGCATCTGCTGCCACGGTGACTTTACCGCGTACTTTACCGTTAACCTGAACGACAACCAGCATTGAATCGTCGACCATTGCGGCTTCATCCGCTACCGGCCACGGCGCATTATCAATGCTGCCTTCGCCACCCAGCGCCTGCCACAGGACATAGCTGGCGTGCGGCGTGAACGGATAGAGCAGGCGCGTAACGGCGACCAGCGCTTCCTGCATCAGTGCGCGATCCTGTTCGCTCTCCTGCGGCGCGCGCAGCAGCTTGTTCATCAGCTCCATGATAGCAGCGATAGCGGTGTTAAAGGTCTGGCGACGACCAATGTCATCTGCGACTTTCGCAATGGTTTTATGCAGATCGCGACGCAGCGCTTTCTGTTCATCATTCAGTGCGCTGACATCCAGCGCGACAGTTGCGCCTTTCGCTACGTGATCGTAAGCCAGTTTCCAGACGCGTTTCAGGAAGCGGTTAGCGCCTTCCACACCAGACTCCTGCCACTCCAGGGTCATATCTGCCGGCGATGCAAACATCATAAACAGGCGTACGGTATCGGCGCCGTAACGCTCAACCATCAGCTGTGGATCGATGCCGTTGTTTTTCGACTTCGACATTTTGCTCATGCCGGCGTAGATAACGTCGCGGCCCTGATTGTCCACTGCTTTGGTAATACGTCCTTTATCATCGCGCTCAACGGTAACATCAACCGGAGAGACCCAGTTGCGCTCGCCGTTAACGCCAACATAGTAGAACGCGTCCGCCAGCACCATGCCCTGACACAGCAGGCGTTTTGCTGGCTCATCGGAGTTAACCAGGCCCGCGTCACGCAGCAGCTTGTGATAGAAGCGGAAGTACATCAGGTGCATTATGGCGTGTTCGATACCGCCTACGTACTGGTCTACCGGCAGCCAGTAGTTGGCCGCCGCCGGATCCAGCATGCCTTCGTTGTAGTTAGCGCAGGTATAGCGCGCGTAGTACCAGGAAGATTCCATAAAGGTGTCAAAGGTATCAGTTTCGCGCAGTGCTGGCTGACCATTCACGGTAGTTTTAGCCCACTCCGGGTCCGCTTTGATCGGGCTGGTGATACCATCCATGACCACATCTTCCGGCAGGATAACCGGCAGCTGATCTTCTGGCGCAGGGACGACCGTGCCATCTTCCAGCGTGACCATCGGAATAGGTGCACCCCAGTAGCGCTGACGCGAAACGCCCCAGTCGCGCAGACGGTAGTTAACTTTGCGTACGCCAACGCCTTTTGCCGTCAGCGCGTCGGCGATTGCGTTAAAGCCCGCCTGGTGATCCAGACCGTCAAACTCACCGGAATTAAACAGCGTGCCTTTTTCGGTCATGGCACCGCTGCTCAGATCGGGTTCTGTGCCATCAAGGTTGCGGATAACAGGCTTGATGTTCAGGCCATATTTAGTCGCAAACTCCCAGTCGCGCTGGTCATGACCAGGTACCGCCATCACCGCACCGGTGCCATATTCCATCAGTACAAAGTTCGCGACCCATACCGGAATGGCTTCACCGGTCAGCGGATGGATAGCAGACAGGCCGGTCGCCATGCCTTTTTTCTCCATCGTGGCCATATCCGCTTCTGCGACTTTAGTCGTACTGCACTCGGCAATGAAATCGGCCAGCACCGGATTGCCTGCGGCAGCCTGTCGCGCCAGCGGATGACCCGCCGCCACGGCGACGTAGGTCGCGCCCATAAAGGTGTCGGGACGGGTGGTGTAAACCGTGACCTTTTCGTCGCTGTGCGCAACGTCAAAGGTGATTTCAACCCCTTCTGAACGGCCGATCCAGTTGCGCTGCATGGTTTTAACCTGCTCCGGCCACTCATCCAGCTTGTCGAGGTCGTTAAGCAGTTCTTCAGCGTAGTCGGTGATTTTGATAAACCACTGCGGGATCTCTTTGCGCTCAACTTTGGTGTCGCAGCGCCAGCAGCAGCCATCGATTACCTGCTCATTAGCCAGCACGGTCTGATCGTTCGGGCACCAGTTCACCGCCGAGGTCTTTTTGTACACCAGGCCTTTTTCGTAAAGTTTGGTGAAGAACCACTGTTCCCAGCGATAGTACTCTGGCTGACAGGTCGCCAGTTCACGGCTCCAGTCGTAGCCAAAGCCCAGCAGCTTCAGCTGGTTCTTCATGTAGTTGATGTTGTCGTAGGTCCATGGCGCCGGCGCAGTATTATTTTTTACCGCAGCGCCTTCAGCGGGCAGACCGAAAGCGTCCCAGCCAATCGGCTGCAGGACGTTTTTGCCCAGCATGCGCTGATAGCGGGCAATAACATCGCCAATGGTGTAGTTACGCACGTGGCCCATGTGCAGGCGGCCAGAAGGATAGGGCAGCATCGACAGGCAGTAATATTTCTCTTTGCCTTCCTGCTCGGTGACTTTGAAGGTTTCATTTTCGTCCCAGTGCTGCTGGACGCGGGATTCTATCTCTTCCGGGCGGTATTGCTCTTGCATGGCTGCCTGTGATCCTTAGTAAAAATCGTTTTCCCGGACCGTCTGTTGCAGCAGCAGAGCCGCTGACATCGTCGCCTGATGGCTTGACCGCCGCATCGGACAGGCCGGGTTTGTCTACTTATGATCCGCATAGCATACCCATAAGCCCCGCCCTCAACAACATTTCACCGTCCCTCTCCGCCGCTTTTCTGCGGAATGCGTTGCGGCTTCCGCGCTTTTGCAATTTCCGCGATGACCGTCAGAGCTTTTGCGATAAAGCGGCTAAACTTACAGCAGCCCTCACAGCAGAAAGGAGAATAAAATGAATAACGTGGCGCAGGCGTATCGAACCACGGTAGCAACGTTAACCCAGCGACTGGAGCACGGTGAACGCGATATCGACGCGCTGGTCGCGGAAGCGCGTCAGGATCTGCTGACCGACGAGAGTCTCTCATCTTCTGAAGTGGATGAAGTAATGCGGGCGGTGCGACGCGATCTTTACGAATTCTCCCGCAGCTATCCCGAAGCGGAGAGCGCGCTGGAAGATTCGGTCTTTTTACGTGTGATCCGTGAGAGCCTGTGGAAAGAGCTGGCGGATATCACAGATAAGAGTCAGCTGGAGTGGCGTGAGGTGTTTAAAGACCTGCATCATCACGGCGTTTATCAGAGCGGTGAGGTGGTGGGGCTGGGTAATCTGGTGTGCGAAAACTGCGGCTTTACGCGCGCTATCTATACGCCTGAAAGCCTGACGCGCTGCCCTGAGTGCAATCACGATCAGTTTCAGCGCCAGCCGTTTGAACCCTGACAGATTGCGTTAACAGCGCGCCGCTGCGTGTGTGCAGGCGGCGCGCATGGTTCAGCGGTTAGTGCAGAATTTTTGCCAGGAACTCTTTCGCGCGCCCGGACTGCGGATTATTAAAGAAGTCATCTTTGCGGGTATCTTCGACAATTTTTCCTTCATCCATAAAGATAACGCGATTAGCCACCTTACGCGCAAAGCCCATTTCGTGCGTCACCACCATCATCGTCATGCCTTCGTTTGCCAGTTCAACCATGACATCCAGCACTTCATTGATCATCTCCGGATCGAGCGCGGAGGTGGGCTCATCAAACAGCATGGCGATCGGGTCCATGCAGAGCGCACGGGCGATGGCCACACGCTGTTGCTGGCCTCCTGAAAGCTGCCCCGGAAACTTCTCCGCGTGGGCAGAGAGCCCCACGCGCTTCAGCAGGGCTTGTCCTTTATCTCGCGCCGCCGTTTTATCGCGCTTCAGTACTTTTACCTGCGCCAGCACCAGGTTATCGATAATGCTCAGATGAGGAAACAGCTCAAAGTGCTGAAACACCATGCCGACCTGACTGCGCAGTTTGGCCAGATTAGTCTTTTTATTGTTCACTTCAGTGCCGTTGACCTGAATGCTGCCCTGCTGAACCGGCTCCAGTCCGTTGACGGTTTTAATCAGCGTGGATTTGCCCGAGCCCGAGGGCCCGCAGACCACCACCACTTCTCCTTTTTTTACCTCGGTTGAGCAGTCGGTCAGCACCTGAAAGTGCCCATACCACTTAGAAACATTTTTCAGGCTAATCATTTAAACTGTCCTTTTTCTTTTCAGATAGCTAACCAGCAACGACGCGCTCAGGCTGATCGCGAAATAGACCAGACCGGCAAACAGAACCATTTCTACCTGGGTACCATCGCGCTCGCCAATGGTAGAGGCGGTGCGGAAAAAATCAGCCAGGCTCAGTACATAGACCAGTGAGGTATCCTGGAACAGCACAATGCCCTGAGTAAGCAGCAGTGGCACCATGGCGCGAAACGCCTGCGGCAGAATAATCAGCTTCATTGATTGCCACTGCGTCATGCCGAGCGCCAGTGCGGCATTTGATTGTCCGCGAGAGATGCTCTGGATACCGGCGCGAATAATCTCCGAATAATAAGCAGCCTCAAACAGCGCAAAGGCCACCATGGCAGAGATAAGACGAATATCCGTCTGCGGCGACAGGCCCAGCACCTGCTGCAGAAAACTCGGCACAACCAGATAGAACCACAGCAGTACCATCACCAAAGGGACTGAACGGAACAGGTTGACGTAGAGTTTTGCAAACCAGCGTACCGGGGCAAACGTTGAGAGGCGCATAACGGCCAGAATGGTGCCCCAGATAATGCCGAACACCACCGCGACGGCGGTAATTTTAAGCGTAATCACCATGCCATTAAGCAGGTAGGGCAGGCTGGGCGGAATAGAGCTCCAGTCAAAATCGTACATTATTTCCCTCCCAGGTTGCCGGGCAGGCGAATTTTGCGTTCTACCAGACCCATGACCAGCATAATCACCAGATTGATGCCGACATAGGCGAGCGTAATCGCAGTAAAGGACTCATAGGCGTGCGCCGAGTAGTCGAGCAGCTTGCCCGCCTGGGCAGCCAGGTCGACCAGGCCAATCGTGGAGGCGATGGCGGAGTTCTTGACCAGGTTCAGCATTTCCGAGGTCATCGGCGGCACAATCACCCGGTAGGCGTTAGGCAGCAGCACATAACGATAGGTTTGTGGCAGCGTCAGCCCCATAGCCAGTCCGGCATTTTTCTGTCCGCGCGGCAGCGACTGAATCGCCGCCCGCACCTGCTCGCAGACGCGCGCTGCGGTAAAAAGTCCGAGACAGATCATGGAGGAGAGGAAGAACTGAATGTTTGGATCAAGCTCCGCCTTAAACCACATGCCGAGCTTCTCACCAACCAGTTCCGGCGCCACCAGATACCAGAAGAAAAACTGCACAATCAGCGGGATATTACGAAACAGCTCTACATAGCAGGTGCCAATCGCAGCCAGCAGGCGATTCGGTACGGTACGCAGAATGCCAAACAGCGATCCCACCAGGAAGGCGATAATCCAGGCGCAGCAGGAGACCGCGACGGTCACCTGAAATCCGGACCACAGCCAGCCAAGGTAGGTCGTATTGCCGAACGGAGCCTGCTGTAAAAAGATGCCCCAGTTCCAGTCGATACCCATAACGAGCTCCGGTAAAAAAGGGTAGCCAGGCTACCCATAAGATTGTTGAGCGGTCTCTTTTTTCCTGCCGCAGGGGAACGACCCGCAGCAGTCTGTCTGTCCGTACCGCATGTTCAGCAATCAGGAGGGCAGCCTGGCCGCCCTTGTTATCGTTGTTACGTTACAGCGCCTTGTCGTTAGGTGATTTAAACAGGGCCTGCATATCGGAGGAGAGTTCAAAATTCAGATTGAGGTTTTTTGGCGGAATAGGCTGTTTAAACCATTTATCAAACCATTTGGTCGCTTCACCGGAGGTCTGTGCCTTAGCAATGGTTTCATCCAGCAGCTGTTTGAACTGTGGATCGTCTTTACGCAGCATGCAGCCGTAAGCCTCTTTGGATTGCGCGGTACCCGTAATCTCCCAGTTATCAGGCTTTTTCGCCTTGGCGCGCTCACCGGCCAGCAGGGCATCATCCATCATAAAGGCGACGGCACGTCCGGTTTCCAGCGTGCGGAACGAATCGCCATGATCTTTAGCGCTGATAATGCGCATATCGAGCTTTTTCTCATCATTCAGCTTGCGCAGCAGAATTTCAGAGGTGGTACCGGAGGTGACCACAACCGTTTTGCCTTTCAGATCGGTGAAATCTTTAATGTCACCGCCTTTTTTCACCAGTAAGCGGGTGCCGATGATGAAGATGGTGTCAGAGAAGGCCGCCTGCTGCTGACGCTCAACGTTGTTTGTCGTGGAACCACATTCAAAATCGTAAGTGCCGTTCTGCAGCAGAGGAATACGGTTCTGCGAGGTAATTGGCAGCATCTTGATCTGCAGATCGGGTTTATTCAGTCTGGTTTTGATCGCTGCCACAATGGCGCTGGAGTAGTCCTGCGAATAGCCGACGACTTTTTGCTGGTTGTCATAATAAGAAAAGGGAACGGATGACTCACGATGGCCGACGACAATAACGCCGCTGTCGTTAATCTTTTTCAGCGTGCCGGTGAAATCTTCTGCCTGAGCCGCGCCCGCTGCTGCTCCCAACAGCAGAAGTGATAAGGCCACTTTGCGCATTTGCATGTTCCAACTCCTTCGTGTGAATGTCGCGCAGAATAAAACTGCGCAGAGCGTGATGTTATGTCTGTGTGTCCTGCTGCTTTTTTAATAATCCTTTAGCGCAACTGCGCGCAGGATAGGGGACTAACATAGCGAAATGTTAACGCAATGAAACAAAAAAGTTTGTTTTTTGCGAGCCGCTCCGCACCATTACAAGGCAATATAGCTGCCTTGCGCTGTTTCAGTGCGCAATCATGCCCGTTAACAGTGCGTGAAATTCATGACAGCAAGCCTGCTGCCGGGATTCGCCGCTGTCGTTATGGTTAACAGCAAGCTTCGTGCCACATTACGCAGCATTGCAGGAGAATGTTTCAGCGGAAAGAAAAAAAAAGCGAAGCCGTGGCTTCGCTTTCAGGGAGACGCGAGCGTCAGACGCGCCGGCGTGCAATGGCGGCGGTGATCGCTGCCAGCGTCAGTAACCAGACCGGCCAGATACCGCTGCGCGCATAGGGCGTTTCGCCTGCAGCAGGCGTTACGCGCGCCTCCAGTACCCGGCGGGTAAACTGCGGGATCATCTTTTCAACGTCGCCGTCGGCGTTGACCACGGCCGTAACGCCATTGTTTGTCGAGCGCAGCAGCGGGCGTCCCAGTTCAAGCGCACGCATGCGCGCCATCTGAAAATGCTGCCACGGACCGATCGAGTGGCCGAACCAGGCATCATTTGAAACCGTCAGCAGGAAGTTGGTATCTGGCCGGAAGTTGGCACGTACCTGTTCGCCCAGAACGATTTCATAGCAGATGGCGCTGGTGAGGTTATAACCCGCCACGTTCAGCTGTGGCTGGATGTAAGCACCGCGGCTGAAAGAGGACATGGGCAGATCGAAGAACGGCGCCAGCGGACGAAGCAGGCTCTCCAGCGGCACAAACTCGCCGAACGGCACCAGGTGATTTTTCTGATAGCGGTTACGGCTCTGGTAGTTATAAGGCTGTTTGCCACCGAGCACGATGACGGAGTTATAGTCGTGATAGCGGTTATCACCCTCAACGCGTGAGTCAACAATGCCGGTGATCAAACTGCTGCCGCGCGCGCGCAGTTCCGCGTCCAGCGCCTGTAAAAAGGGCTGCTGGTTACTTTCAAGATCGGTAATAGCTGATTCAGGCCAGATAATCAGCGGCGCACTGCCGATATAGGGCTGACTGTAGCTGGTATAGACGCGCAGCGTGTCGCGCAGCTGCTGCGGATCCCACTTCATCGATTGCGGGATATTACCCTGTACCATCGCCACGTCCACACTGCGTGCCGGCAGCGGCTGATACCAGTGCAGCATACGCAGCGGCCACGGCAGCAGCAGCAGGGCTGCGGCAACAATCAGGCTTTTCAGACTGCGCTGATGCAGGGCAAAGACCAGCAGGCCGGCAATCATCATCAGCAGGAAGGTAATGGTCTCTACGCCCGCAAGCGGCGCAATACCTTTCAGCGGACCGTCAATCTGGCTGTAGCCAAACTGCAGCCAGGGGAAACCCGTCAGGACCCAGCCGCGCAGAAACTCACTGATTTGCCATAACGCCGGCGCCGCCAGCGCCAGCCGCCATAGAGTAGCGCGCGGCCAGAAGCGGTTGAGCACCACGGCAAACAGCAGCGGATAGAGCGCCAGATATGCTGCCAGCAGCAGCACCAGAAAGACGTTTACCGGCCCGGGCATACCGCCAAAGGTAGCGATGCTGACATAGACCCAGTTAATGCCGCTGCCAAACAGGCCAAAGCCCCATGTAAAGCCAAGCGCTGCAGCCTGGGCAGGACGACGGTTTAGCAGTAATACCTGCAAACCCGCCAGGGAGATAAGCGCCGCAGGCCAGAAATCGTAAGGAGAAAAGGCGAGGGTGCCGGTGGCACCCGCTATCAGCGCCAGCAGCAGACGCACCCGCTGGCGGGAAAAAAGAGAGGCAGATGCCATAAAGTTATTCGTCTTCGAGTTGCGGTTGTGGAGAATCTTCCGGAATTTTCACATGCACCTGAATAATACGACGGCTGTCCGCCATAGCGACTTTGAAGTGGTAGCCATCAATAGTGATACTCTCGCCGCGAGCCGGAAGGTGGCCAAAGCCCTGCATAACCAGACCGCCAATCGTATCCACTTCGTCATCGCTGAAATCGGTGCCGAACGCCTCGTTGAAATCTTCAATCGGCGTCAGCGCGCGTAACGTGTAGGTATGGCGATTCAGCTGACGGATGTCGCGATCTTCTTCGTCGTCATACTCATCTTCGATTTCGCCGACAATCAGCTCCAGAATATCTTCGATGGTCACCAGGCCAGATACGCCACCAAATTCATCAATAACAATCGCCATATGATAGCGCTGCGAGCGGAACTCTTTCAGCATGCGGTCAACGCGCTTGCTTTCCGGCACCACTACCGCAGGACGCAGCACCTTTTCCATACTGAAGGGCTCAGCGCTGCTGCTCATAAACGGCAGCAGATCTTTCGCCATCAGAATGCCTTCAACGTGATCTTTATCTTCGCTGATGACCGGAAAACGGGAGTGCGCAGATTCAATAATCACGGCCAGGCACTCTTCCAGACTCTGATTGCGCTTCAGGGTGATCATCTGTGAGCGTGGGATCATGATATCGCGTACGCGCTGTTCGGCGATGTCGAGCACCCCTTCCAGCATGTCGCGGGTATCCTGGTCAATCAGCTCTTTTTGTTCAGAATCACGGATCAGACCCAGCAGTTCATCACGATTTTTAGGTTCACCGTGAAACAGCTGGCTAAGCAGCAGGGAAAAGAAGCCCTTTTTACTACTGGGGGCGTCGTTGTTTTGAGAATGGTCGTCGCTCATGGCGTTTTAATTACGATCTCGCTGTTAGATAAGGATAGCTGCCCGCGTCCCGCCGGCAGCACAGTAGCCTGAACCCACGGCTCAGGCGTCTTCTTTCTCCGAAATGTACGGGTCAGGATAACCAAGAGCAAGCATTATCTCAGTCTCCAGCGCCTCCATCTCTTCGGCTTCACTGTCTTCAATATGGTCATAGCCCAGCAGATGCAGCGTGCCGTGTACGACCATGTGTGCCCAGTGTGCTTCAGTGCTTTTACCCTGTTCAGCCGCTTCCTGCTCAACCACCTGGCGACAGATAATTAAATCACCCAGCAGCGGCAGCTCAATTCCTGGCGGCGCTTCAAAAGGAAAAGAGAGCACGTTGGTCGGCTTGTCTTTGCCGCGATAAGTCAGGTTTAGCTCGTGACTCTCCGCTTCATCAACCAGGCGAATCGTGACCTCACTTTCTGGCTGAAAGGGGGTAACGGCCGCTTCCAGCCAGCGCTGAAAAGCGGTTTCTTCCGGCAGGCCGTGCGCGTCGGCGCAGGCCTGCTGTAAATCCAGTACTACCGTACTCATGACGGCTCCTGTGGTGGTGTGGAGTGCACAGCCTGTGCGGCCAGCGACTCCCGTTTACGCTCTTCCGCCAGTTTATCACGACGCTTCTGATCCGCCTCTTCCCAGGCTTCATAAGCGTTCACAATACGTGCCACTACCGGATGGCGTACCACATCTTCGCTGTGGAAGAAGTTAAAGCTGATCTCTTCGACGTCAGCCAGCACTTCAATCGCGTGGCGCAGACCCGACTTGGTGCTGCGCGGCAGGTCAATCTGCGTCACGTCACCGGTGATCACCGCTTTGGAGTTAAAGCCGATGCGCGTCAGGAACATCTTCATCTGTTCAATGGTGGTGTTCTGGCTTTCATCAAGGATCACAAACGCATCATTCAGCGTACGACCGCGCATATAGGCGAGCGGTGCGACCTCAATCACGTTGCGCTCCATCAGCTTCTCAACCCGTTCAAAGCCGAGCATCTCAAACAGCGCGTCATAAAGCGGGCGCAGATAGGGATCAACCTTCTGGCTCAGATCGCCAGGCAGAAAGCCCAGTTTTTCACCCGCTTCTACCGCCGGGCGGGTCAGCAGGATACGACGAATCTCCTGGCGCTCCAGCGCATCAACCGCGGCGGCAACCGCAAGATAGGTTTTACCGGTACCCGCCGGGCCGATACCAAAGGTGATATCGTGGTCGAGGATGTTGGCGATGTACTGCGCCTGATTCGGCGTGCGCGGCTTAATCACACCGCGTTTGGTTTTAATGTTTACCGCTTTGCCATACTCCGGCACACTTTCAGCGGTCTGCTCCAGCACCCGGCTCTCTTTAATGGCCAGATGGATGTGATCCGGTTCGATATCCGGAATATGGCCGCGTACCGGGGCAGTATCCACGTACAGCGTACGCAGAATATGCGCGGCGGCCTCCACGCTGAGCGCGCGGCCCGCCAGTTTGAAATGGTTGTCGCGGCGGTTGATTTCGATGCCCAGACGGCGTTCCAGCTGCTTCACATTGTCATCAAACGGACCGCACAGGCTCATCAGACGCTGGTTATCGGCGGGTTCCAGGGCGATTTCACGAGTTTCGATATTCAATTGAATCCTTTGGGTCACACAGGGCCAGTTGAAAAGGTGTATGGATGCCGCGCGTGCGCGTCATAAGCGTATGACAAAATTATTTATGGGACAGCACCAGGACGCAAGCGCAGGGAAAGATATTTGGGCGACCGCTGCAGAATGCAAGGGGTGGCGGATGAAACAGGCGGCAGCACGCTGCGTGCTGCCGCACAGTGATTAACTGTCAGGGTTGATACAGGCCGACGCCGGTTTCATCCTCTTTGCGGGTACGGGCAATGACGGCCGCCGGACTCTGCGCCACGCGCAGTCCCATGCGATCTTCAGTGCGTACGACCACGCCGCGCAGTGAGTTGGCATAGACATCAACGATTTCAACATCGACAAATTTGCCAATCATGTTCACCGAGCCTTCAAAGTTTACCACGCGGTTATTTTCAGTACGGCCGGTCAGTTCCATCACATTTTTACGTGATGTACCCTCAACCAGAATACGCTGAACGGTACCCACCATACGGCGGCTGATCGCCATCGCCTGCTGCTGGATACGATCCTGCAGAATATAAAGGCGCTGCTTTTTCTCCTCTTCCGGCACGTCGTCTGGCAGGTCAGCCGCAGGCGTACCCGGACGGGCGGAGTAGATAAAGCTGTAGCTGGTGTCAAAGTTAACGTCGTGGATCAGCTTCATGGTCTGTTCGAAGTCGTGCTGAGTTTCACCCGGGAAACCGATGATAAAATCAGAGCTGATTTCGATATCAGGACGTGCTGCGCGCAGCTTGCGAATAATCGCTTTGTACTCCAGCGCAGTGTGCGCCCGCTTCATCAGCGTCAGAATACGGTCAGCGCCGCTCTGGACCGGCAGATGCAGGAAGCTCACCAGCTCTGGCGTATCACGATAGACATCAATGATGTCATCGGTGAACTCAATCGGATGGCTGGTGGTAAAGCGGATGCGGTCGATACCATCAATGGCGGCGACGAGGCGCAGCAGCTCAGCAAACGTGCAGATCTGGTCATCAAAGGTCGCGCCGCGATAGGCGTTGACGTTCTGACCCAGCAGGTTAACCTCGCGCACACCCTGAGCGGCCAGCTGGGCGATTTCCAGCAGGATATCGTCGCAGGGACGGCTGACTTCTTCGCCGCGGGTATACGGCACCACGCAGAAAGTGCAATATTTATTGCAGCCTTCCATGATGGAGACAAAAGCCGTCGGGCCTTCAGCGCGCGGTTCCGGCAGACGGTCAAATTTTTCAATTTCCGGGAAGCTGACGTCAACTACCGGGCTTTTATTCCCCCGTACCTGATTGATCATTTCCGGCAGGCGATGCAGCGTCTGTGGTCCAAAGACGATATCAACACACTGTGCACGCTGGCGCAGTTTATCGCCTTCCTGCGACGCCACGCAGCCGCCCACGCCGATGATAAGATCGGGATTGGCCGCTTTGAGCTTTTTCCAGCGCCCTAACAGGTGAAAGACTTTCTCCTGCGCTTTCTCACGGATAGAGCAGGTATTAAGCAGCAGAACATCTGCGTCTTCGGCTTCCTCCGTCAGAGTGTAGCCGTGCGTGCTGTTCAGCAGGTCAGCCATCTTGGATGAATCATACTCATTCATCTGACAGCCCCAGGTTTTGATATGCAGTTTTTTGGTCATTGAACCAGCCATTGAATCTGAGCAGGGAAGTGCAGGGGGCATAGTGTAATGCTTTGGGGGGGATGTGACCAGCGTACCTGTCATACTTCGCGCACCAGCGTGACAGCCAGGCTGCTGCAGGCAGCGCGGACACAAAAAGATGTGGCAGCGGCTCAGCCCCCTTCCGGATGATTTCCGGTACACTTTGTTTATCAGCAAACGCCGTGGGGCGTCAGGGCAACAGGAAAGGTGAGGATTGATGCAGGAGAGACAGTATGACGTGGTCATCGTCGGAGGTGGCATGGTGGGGGCGGCGCTGGCGTGCGGGCTGGCGCAGCAGCAGTTCCGCGTCGCTGTCATTGAGCGTGCAGAACCTGAGCCGTTTGATAGCAGCTGCGAGCCTGATATCCGCATCTCCGCGATTGGTGCTTCTTCAGTTGCGTTACTGCAGCAGCTGGGCGCCTGGGCGCGCGTAGAGACGATGCGCAGTGCGCCCTATCGCAAACTGGAAACCTGGGAGTGGCAGAGCGCGCACGTCACGTTTGATGCAGCATCGCTGGGGCTGCCGGTGCTTGGCTATATGGTAGAAAACCGCGTGTTGCAGCGGGCGCTGTGGGAGCAGATGCAGCAGGATGGCGTCGCGCTGCTGTGCCCGGCAACGCTGCAGGATCTGCAGCCGCATAGCGGCGGCTGGCACATCACCCTGGACCAGGGCGCACCGCTTGATGCCCGGCTGGTGGTTGGCGCGGATGGCGCTAACTCGCGGGTGCGGCAGCTGGCAGGCATTGGCGTGCACGGCTGGAACTATGCGCAATCCTGCATGCTTATCAGTACCGAGTGTGAGCATCCGGCGGGTGATGCTACCTGGCAGCAGTTTACGCCGCAGGGGCCGCGAGCTTTTCTGCCGCTTTTTGACCAGCATGCATCGCTGGTGTGGTATGACGCACCCGCGCGTATCCGTCAGCTGCAGGCGCTGCCGCTGAGCCAGCTGGAGAAAGAGGTAAAGCTGAATTTCCCGGCTCGTCTCGGCCGTTTTCAGATAAAGAGCGCGGCGTCGTTTCCCCTGGTCCGGCGTCATGCCACGCGCTACGTCATGCCGGGGCTGGCGCTGGTGGGCGATGCTGCGCATACGATTAATCCGCTGGCGGGGCAGGGCGTTAACCTGGGCTATCGCGACGTGGATGCGCTGATTACCGTGCTGACTGAGGCGCGCAGTCAGGCGCAGACGTGGTCAGGAATGGCGGTGCTGCAGCGCTATCAGCGTGAACGCTATCGCGATAATCTGCTGATGCAGGGTGGCATGGATCTGTTCTATTTTGCGTTCAGCAACTCACTGCCGCCGCTGCGCCTGGCGCGTAATCTGGGGTTGATGGCGGCAGAGCGTGCCGGCGGCCTGAAGCGTCGTGCGCTGCGCTACGCGCTGGGACTCTGACCTCACCCACGCTTACTGCTGGCGCGGCGCGCTGGCAGAAAGCCCTGCCGTTTCAGAACGTCAGAAACAACAAATCCCGCAAAAGCGGGCCTGTTGTGCAATTTGGCTGGGGTGCAGGGATTCGAACCCCGGAATGCTGGTATCAGAAACCAGTGCCTTACCGCTTGGCGACACCCCAATAGGTGTTTGATCAAATTGTCTTTGTATGGCTGGGGTGCAGGGATTCGAACCCCGGAATGCTGGTATCAGAAACCAGTGCCTTACCGCTTGGCGACACCCCAATTATCTGGTGGCTACGACGGGAATCGAACCTGTGACCCCATCATTATGAGTGATGTGCTCTAACCGACTGAGCTACGTAGCCATAATACTGCTTTACTGCTTTTCCCGATGCTGGCTGGGATACCTGGATTCGAACCAGGGAATGCCGGTATCAAAAACCGGTGCCTTACCGCTTGGCGATATCCCATCTGTTAACGCGTATCCACGAAAACATATCGGATTGGCTGGGGTACCTGGATTCGAACCAGGGAATGCCGGTATCAAAAACCGGTGCCTTACCGCTTGGCGATACCCCATCCGGCTGCCGAAGACTGAAATGGTGCGGGAGGCGAGACTTGAACTCGCACACCTTGCGGCGCCAGAACCTAAATCTGGTGCGTCTACCAATTTCGCCACTCCCGCAAAAAAGATGGTGGCTACGACGGGAATCGAACCTGTGACCCCATCATTATGAGTGATGTGCTCTAACCGACTGAGCTACGTAGCCATCTTTTTTCGCGTTACCTTCAACGGCGTTGCGGGGCGCATTATGCGTATTGAGCTTTGTAGCGTCAACAGTTTTTTTGCCGTTTTTTACCTTGCGGCGCCTGTTTGTCTGGCTTGTAACCAGGCTGGCGCTTTATTCAGCAATTTTCGATCACATCCGCGTCAGTTGCAACTAAAAAGGGACCGCAGCGGGTCCCTTACTCTATCCGGCGATGCGCTTATTTGTAAGCGGACTGATGTACGCCAACGGCACGGCCGGAAGGATCGTCCATGGATTTGAACGCCTCATCCCACTCAATCGCTTTAGCAGAAGAGCAGGCCACAGAAGGTCCGCCAGGCACGCACTCTGCTGCGCTCGGCAGCGGGAACAGCTCCTCAAAGATTTCGCGATAGAGATACGCTTCTTTTGAGCCAGGCGTGTTGTGCGGGAAGCGGAAATGTGCGGTTGCCAGCTGCTGATCGCTGACCTGCTTCGCCGCCACTTCTTTCAGCGTATCGATCCAGCTGTAACCGACCCCATCAGAAAATTGCTCTTTTTGACGCCACGCCACGCTCTCCGGCAGATACGATGAGAAGCATTCACGCAGAATGTGCTTTTCCATCTTCCCGTTGCTGCCGCACAGTTTATCTTCCGGGTTGATGCGCATTGCCACATCCAGGAATTTTTTATCCAGGAACGGCACGCGTGCCTCTACGCCCCAGGCTGACATCGCTTTGTTCGCACGCGCGCAGTCAAACATATGCAGCGCCAGCAGCTTACGCACGTTCTCCTCATGGAACTCACGGGCGTTTGGTGCTTTATGGAAGTAGAGATAGCCGCCAAATACTTCATCTGCGCCCTCACCAGAAAGCACCATCTTGATACCCATCGCCTTGATTTTGCGTGACATCAGATACATCGGCGTTGAGGCGCGAATCGTGGTGACATCATACGTTTCGATGTGGTAAATCACGTCACGGATCGCGTCCAGGCCTTCCTGTACCGTGAAATGAATTTCGTGGTGTACGGTACCGAGATGATCGGCGACCGCCTGCGCAGCTTTCAGATCGGGTGAACCCTCCAGGCCCACAGCAAACGAGTGCAGCTGTGGCCACCAGGCGTCGCTCTTATCAGCATCTTCCACCCGTTTAGCCGCAAAACGCTTGGTAACGGCCGAAATGATTGAAGAGTCCAGTCCGCCTGAGAGCAGCACGCCGTAAGGGACATCAGACATCAGATGGCTTTTTACTGACTCTTCCAGCGCATGTTTCAGGCCTGCAGCATCGGTGGTGTTCTGCGCAACCGCTGCAAAATCCATCCAGTCGCGCTGCCAGTAACGACGGATTTCACCATCAGTGCTGGAGAGGAAGCTTCCCGGCGGGAATTCTTTAATAGAGCGGCAGACCGGAACCAGCGCTTTCATTTCAGACGCCACGTAAAGGTTACCGTGCTCATCATTGCCCATATAGAGCGGAATGATACCGATATGATCGCGACCAATCAGGTACTGCTGTTTAACGCTGTCCCACAGGATGAAAGCGAACATACCCTGCAGGTCATCAAGGAAATCGACGCCTTTTTCCTGATAGAGCGCCAGAATCACTTCGCAGTCGGAGCCGGTCTGAAACGCATAACGATCGCTCAGCTCAGCGCGCAGCGCCTGATGGTTATAAATTTCGCCGTTCACGGCCAGTACGTGGGTGTGGTCAGCGTTATACAGCGGCTGCGCGCCGTTGTTAACGTCAACGATTGAGAGGCGCTCATGCACCAGGATAGCCTTATCATCTGCAAACACCCCGGACCAGTCCGGGCCGCGGTGACGCATCAGACGGGAAGACTCCAGCGCTTTCTTGCGCAGTTCAACAGGATCGCTTTTCAGATCCAGCACACCAAAAATCGAACACATAACTGACTCCTGATCTCACCCTGTGGCGATGTTATTTTGCATTTGTCCGGCAGCCTGCGCTGCGTGATGTATAAGAAAATGCGCTAATTGATGGTGGTTGCGCAAGCAAAATAACGTTTTTATGATAAATAGAGTGTTGCACAGGTGAATAAATTGAATATACACCAAAATAAAGGCTATTTTTTTAGATGATATCTAATAATTTGCCGGTTTAGCTCTTTTTATCATCAGGCGCCAAAAACAGTAACGCCCCGCACACCGGCAGGTGGGCAGGGCGTCAGCAGGTGCACGGCGCCGGTCAGAACAGATCGATATCGGCGACGGAAGGGAAAATCCAGTCGGGTCGGAATGGCATTGCGTCGATATCGCTCAGGGTGGAAACACCAGAGAGCACCAGAATAGTTTCCAGTCCCGCCTGGAAGCCCGCCAGAATATCGGTGCGCAGGTTATCACCCACGATCACTGTCTCTTCAGAGTGCGCATGCATTTTGTTCAGCGCCGCCCGCATAATGTAGGGGCTGGGCTTGCCAACATAAAAAGGCTTACGGCCCGAAATGGTTTCGATACCGGCACAGAGGGCGCCGCAGGCGGGAATAAATCCACGCGCGTGGGTATCCGGATTGGTCGCAATAAAGCGCGCGCCGTTAGCCACAAAAAACGCGGCTTTATGCATCATATCCCAGTTAAACGAGCGGGTTTCACCGACGATAACAAAATCAGGATTGACGTCAGTAATGGTAAAGCCGGCGTTGTAGAGTTCATGAACCAGCGCACCTTCTCCGATCACATACGCTTTTTTCCCCTCCTGACGCCGCAGGAAATCAGCGGTGGCCATGGCTGAGGTATAAAACACCGAGTCAGGAATGTCGACGCCGGCGTTGGAGAAACGGTTGGCCAGATCCTGAGCAGTCTGCGACGGATAGTTAGTCAGCACGACCAGCGGCATGCCTTTTTCCAGGATACGCTGCAGAAATTCATTAGCCCCTTTCACGGCCGTGTTGTCATGCATCAACACGCCATCGATATCACAGATTACGCTTTTAATGGTCATACAAGATCCCGTCAGGCCTGCTCAGGCAGGTTACAATTAATCTTCCAGCAGATGCTGCAGCAGAATGCCATTCAGCATAGCGCGTTTTGCCAGCGCAAACGCCCCAATCGCGGAGCGATGATCCAGCTGTGAGCGCACCACCGGCAGGTTTTTACGAAACTCACGCAGCACCTGCGTATTGATACAGCTCTCGATGGCGGGAAACAACACTTTGTCGGCGTCGGTGATTTCGCCCGCCAGCACCACCTTTTGCGGGTTAAAAAGGTTGATTGCAATGGCAATCGCTTTGCCGAGATAACGCCCCACATACTCAATCACTTCACACGCCAGCGCGTCGCCCTGATTAGCAGCGTGACAGATTTGTGGCATCAGGCAGTTATCCAGCGACAGCGTACTTGGATATCCCTGATTCAGCAGATGGCGTACGCGGTTTTCAATCGCGCCATTTGCGGCGATGGTTTCCAGACAGCCGAAGTTGCCGCAGTGGCAGCGTTCGCCTAACGGATCGACCTGGATATGGCCAATTTCACCCACGTTACCGTTACTGCCGAGAAAAATCTGTCCGTTAGCAATAATGCCGGCACCGGTTCCACGATGCAGCCGCACCAGAATCGAGTCAGCGCAGTCGCGGCTTGCACCGAAGTAGTGCTCAGCCAGCGCCAGACTGCGGATATCATGCCCTACAAAGCTGGTCACGCTGAACCGCTGCTGCAGGCTGGCAACCAGCGGCCAGTGGCTGACGGCAATGTGCGGCATATAGCGGATAATCCCTTTAACCGGATCGACCAGCCCGGGCAGGATCACGGCAATAGCGATCAGCTCATGAATTTTCCGCTGATGCACGTTGATAAACGCGCTGATAGCGTTAAACAGCGCGTTCTCCAGCGTCTCCTGCGTGCGCTCCGGTAGCGGATAATCTTCCTGCGCCAGCGATTTGCCGCTTAGATCAAACAGGGTAAGCGTGGCGTCGTTGCGTCCGAGACGGACTCCGATGGTATGGAAATGACGGGTTTCCGTGATAATGGAGATGGCGCGGCGACCGCCGGTAGAGGCCTGCTGCTCGACCTCTTTGATCAAACCGCGTTCAATCAGCTGACGGGTAATTTTAGTGACACTGGCGGGCGCAAGCTGGCTGAGATCGGCAATCTGAATGCGCGAGATCGGCCCCTGTTGATCGATCAACCGATAAACGGCTGCGCTATTGAGTTGTTTGACAAGATCGACATTTCCTATTTGAGTCTGGCCGCCAGTGGTCATTCAATGCTTACTCGCTGAGGACGCTCTCTCCATTGACGAACGTCTTGATGATTTGATAATCGCGGGTAAAAACAGTGAGGTTGGCGGCTTTTCCTGCTGCTACCGTGCCCAGCTGTTTCTCCACGCCCATGGCTCTTGCCGGATAAAGCGTTGCCATACGTAACGCCTCATCCAGGGCAATGCCGCAATACTCTACGCTGTTCTGCACTGCTTCAATCATTGTCAGTGCTGAACCGCTCAGGGTTCCATGCTCATCCACGCACAGACCATTGCGATAGTATATTGTTTTACCTGCAAAAATGAATTTATCAATCGCAGCACCTGCCGGCGCAGTCGCGTCAGTAACCAGAATCAGCCGTTCGCCTTTGAGACGTTTTGCCATGCGCACGTTAGCGTAATTGACATGTAAGCCATCTGCAATGATGCCGCAGTATACATCAGGCGAATCAAACAGCGCACCGACCAGTCCAGGTTCACGGCCGCTAAAAGGACTCATCGCATTATAAAGATGGGTCGCAAAGGTAATGCCGGCGCTGAAGCCGGCTTTTGCCTCGGCATAGGTCGCATTAGAGTGACCGGCAGAAACGATGATACCGGCTGCGCTGAGCTGACGAATAACCTCGCTGCCTGCCTGTTCAGGCGCCAGCGTGACTTTAGTAATGACATCCGCGTTGGCACAAAGGTAGTCGACCAGTGCGGGATCGGGCTGGCGTATCAGAGCCGGATTGTGCGTTCCTTTTTTCTCCCGGTTGAGCCACGGACCTTCAAGGTGCAAACCCAGCGCCTGATTCTGGCGCGTTGTCAGCCAGGCGCGCATGGTTTCCACCGCCTGCTTCATCAGTTCATCACTGCTGGTAATCAGCGTTGGAAGAAAGCTGGTACAGCCTGACTTTTCATTAGCACGCTGCATTATCTCCAGCGTTTCCACGCTCAGCGCTTCAGGCGAATCGTTGAATTGCACACCGCCGCAGCCGTTGAGCTGCAGGTCGATAAAGCCGGGAGCGATAAACGCGCCGGCCATATCCTGTTGCGGTAGCGCTGCATCCAGCATGGCGCGCGGGCAAACCCGATCAATAATACCGTCCGCGATAACTACCGCGTGATCGTCCAGAATGTCATAGCCGGTAAAAATCCGACCGTTTACTAATGCGTACATTATCTCTCTCCCGGCTGCGCCAGCTGTCAACGACAGCAGGCTTCTACATCGTGCTCTCAGACGCCCTGCATATTTTCCGCTTCAAGCTCGCGGAAATATTTTACCGTTTTAATTTTCAGTTCCATTGTCGCTGGCTCATCACATACCACAACCGCTTTTGGATGCAGCTGCAGACAGCTGATGGTCCACATATGGTTTACGTTGCCTTCTACCGCGGCCTGAAGCGCCAGCGCTTTGACGTGGCCTGTCACCAGGATCATTACCTCTTCGGCATCAAGCAGCGTACCCACGCCAACGGTCAGCGCATATTTAGGGACCTGGCTGACATCGCCATCGAAAAAGCGTGAATTAGCGACACGCGTATCATGCGTCAGCGTTTTTATACGTGTACGCGATGAGAGCGAGGAGGCGGGTTCATTAAACGCAATATGGCCATCATTGCCTACACCACCCATAAACAGGTGGATTTTACCAAACGCACGAATCTTCTCTTCATACTGGCGACATTCTGCGTCAATATCTTCCGCATTGCCATTCAGAAGATTGATGTTTTCTGACGGAATATCAACGTGATCGAAAAAGTTGCGATACATAAAGCTGTGATAGCTTTCCGGGTGCGCTTTCGGCAGACCGACATACTCATCCATATTGAATGTGACAACATGCTTAAAGCTGACCTGGCCCGCTTTGTGCATCTCAATCAGATGCTTGTAAGCTTCCAGCGGCGTGCCGCCCGTAGGCAATCCCAGAACAAAGGGACGCTCAGGGCCTGGGTTAAAGGCGTTAATCCGGTTGACGATATGGCGGGCTGCCCATTTGCCAACCTGAGCAGGTGTAGCCAGCGGAATCAGTCTCATAGTGCACCTCGGTTAAACAGATAAAAAGAATATGCTGTAGCAGCCGTGATCAAGTGTGAATGAGGTTAACGCGTTTATCAGCAAGCTACAGCGAAAAAGAGCGGTTGATATTTTTTATCATAAAATAAGTTTGTGGCAGTGACCAGTATTAAGCGACTTATATTGGCTATTAAGGTGATAAAAGTCACAACTGGAGCGGTTTTAATTTGCGAGGCGAATTAATTTATCTTTACACTGCATCTCGCAGAGAATCGTCTTATCAACACGCCAGGTGCCGGGATAATAAAACCAACCCGTACCAGGGGATACGCCAGTCTCATAGGGGGAGAACAAGGTGAGTATATTAGGCTATTTACAAAAAGTCGGCCGTGCGCTGATGGTGCCGGTGGCCACGCTGCCGGCGGCCGCTATCCTGATGGGGGTAGGCTACTGGATCGATCCCGACAGCTGGGGGGCAGGTAACGCACTGGCAGCACTGCTGATAAAGTCAGGCTCCGCGATTATCGACCATATGTCGGTACTGTTTGCGATTGGTGTCGCGTACGGTATGTCTAAGGATAAAGATGGCGCAGCGGCCCTGACCGGCTTTGTTGGCTTTCTTGTGGTGACCACGCTCTGTTCGCCTGCTGCAGTCGCTATGATCCAGAAAATGCCGCTTGAGCAGGTGCCTGCGGCGTTTGGCAAAATTGAAAACCAGTTTGTCGGTATCATGGTGGGTATCCTTTCGGCGGAGATGTATAACCGCTTCAGCCATGTCGAACTGCCTAAAGCGCTCTCTTTCTTCAGCGGGCGTCGCCTGGTACCGATTCTGGTCTCCTTCCTGATGATTGTCGTGGCGTTTATCCTGATGTACGTCTGGCCGGTGATCTTCGGTGGTCTGGTAAGCTTTGGGGAACATATCCAGAAACTGGGTTCTGTCGGGGCGGGGGTATACGCCTTCTTTAACCGACTGCTGATCCCGGTTGGCCTGCACCACGCGCTCAATTCCGTGTTCTGGTTTGATGTTGCGGGTATTAACGACATTCCAAAATTCCTCGGCGGCGCGCAGTCTATTGCTAACGGCAGCGGCATTCCGGGTATTACGGGTCGCTACCAGGCAGGCTTCTTCCCGATCATGATGTTTGGCCTGCCGGGTGCGGCACTGGCTATCTATCACTGCTCGCGTCCTGAGAATCGGGCAAAAGTGGGCGGCATTATGCTGGCAGCCGCTTTTGCCGCATTCTTTACCGGTATCACTGAGCCGCTGGAATTCTCCTTTATGTTCGTGGCCCCGGTGCTCTATGTGATCCACGCGGTACTCACCGGTATTTCCGTGTTTATTGCGGCCAGCATGCAGTGGATTGCCGGCTTTGGCTTCAGCGCCGGCCTGGTAGATATGGTGCTCTCGTCGCGTAACCCGCTGGCGGTGCACTGGTGGATGCTGATCCCGCAGGGCCTGGTCTTCTTCGTGATCTATTACGTCGTCTTCCGTTTCACTATCCGCAAATTTAATCTGCTGACGCCGGGCCGCGAGCTGGCAGCGGATGATGAAACCGATGGTTATGATGTGAATGTCACGCCTGAAAGTAGCGGTGAAACGGCGACTGAATCGCTGGCGCGTCGCTATATTGCTGCCGTCGGCGGCTCTGAAAACCTGACGCATATTGATGCCTGTATCACGCGCCTGCGCCTGAACGTGAAAGATTCCGCACAGGTCAGCGAAGGTGTGGCAAAACGTATCGGCGCTTCAGGCGTTATTCGTCTTAATAAGCAGAGCGTGCAGATTATTGTGGGTACGCAGGCGGAGAGTATCGCTACTGCGATGAAGTCCGTATTGACCAAAGGCCCGGTGGCGGCCGCCAGCGCTGCGCCTGTGGCTAAACCGGTTGTGGCAGCAGCAGCGCCTGCGCCCGCGGCTACACATAAGGCGATTGCCACGCTGCTGGCACCGGTATCAGGTCATGTAGTGGCGCTGGATAAGGTGCCGGATGAAGCGTTCGCCAGCAAAGCGGTAGGTGATGGCCTGGCTATTCAGCCGTCGGATAGCCGCGTGGTGGCACCGATTGCCGGTACCATAGTGAAAATCTTCAATACCAATCACGCCTTCTGTCTGGAAACAGAGAGCGGCGTTGAGATAGTGGTGCATATGGGGCTGGACACCGTTGCGCTGGCAGGGCGCGGTTTTACCCGGCTGGTGGAAGAGGGCGCGACCGTTACCGCTGGCGAGCCGATCCTGGAGATGGATCTGGACTATCTGAACGCTCACGCGCGCTCGATGATCAGTCCGGTGGTGGTCAGCAACAGCGACGACTTCGCAGGTCTTACGCTGCTGGCAACCGGCACGGTCGTTGCCGGCGAAACGCCGCTCTATGAGGTGAAAAACTAACCCCGGGCGTCTAACCGATAAGGCAGGAAGCGATTCCTGCCTTTTTTGTTTTAAAAGCGCCAACAAACGGTTGTTTCCCTTCAGCGCTTTGTGGATCATACTCCATTACTTCGAGGTAAAATCACCCGTTATTGTTTGAGGATTTTGAGATGAGTGAGGCTGAAGCCCGCCCAACGAACTTTATTCGTCAGATCATCGACGAAGATTTGGCGAGCGGTAAGCACAGTAGTGTGCATACCCGTTTCCCGCCAGAGCCCAATGGTTATCTGCATATTGGCCATGCAAAATCGATCTGCCTGAACTTTGGAATCGCACAGGATTATCAGGGGGAATGCAATCTGCGTTTCGATGATACCAATCCGGTTAAAGAGGATATGGAGTTCGTCGAGTCGATCAAAAATGATGTGCAATGGCTGGGCTTTGAGTGGAGCGGCAACATTCGTTACTCATCCGACTATTTTGATCAGCTGTTTAATTATGCTGTCGAGCTGATCAACAAAGGACTGGCGTACGTTGACGAACTGTCACCCGAGCAGATCCGCGAGTATCGCGGCACGCTGACGGCGCCGGGCAAAAACAGCCCGTATCGCGATCGCAGCGTCGAAGAGAACCTGGCGCTGTTCCGGAAAATGCGCGATGGTGGCTTTGAAGAGGGTAAGGCGTGCCTGCGTGCCAAAATCGATATGGCTTCCAGCTTTATTGTGATGCGCGATCCGGTGCTCTACCGCATTAAGTTTGCCGAGCACCATCAGACCGGTAACAAGTGGTGCATCTATCCGATGTACGATTTCACGCACTGCATCTCCGATGCGCTGGAAGGGATCACGCATTCGCTCTGTACGCTGGAGTTTCAGGATAACCGTCGCCTGTATGACTGGGTGCTGGATAACATCACGATTCCGGTGCATCCGCGGCAGTATGAATTTTCGCGCCTGAATCTGGAATATGCGGTGATGTCGAAGCGCAAGCTGACGCAGCTGGTGAGCGAGAAGCGGGTTGAAGGCTGGGACGATCCGCGCATGCTGACCGTTTCAGGCCTGCGCCGTCGTGGTTACAGCGCGGCATCAATTCGTGAGTTCTGCCGCCGCATCGGTATCACCAAACAGGACAATATCGTTGAGATGGCTTCGCTGGAGTCATGCATTCGTGACGACCTCAACGAAAATGCGCCGCGTGCTATGGCCGTGCTCGACCCGCTTAAAGTCGTGATTGAAAACCTGCCTGCCGGGCATGATGAGATCATCACCATGCCAAACCATCCTAACCGGCCGGAGATGGGAACGCGCGACGTGCCTTTCAGCCGCGAAGTGTGGATCGATCGCGCAGATTTCCGTGAAGAAGCTAACAAGCAGTATAAGCGTCTGGTACTGGGTAAAGAAGTGCGCCTGCGTAACGCTTATGTGATTCGCGCTGAGCGCGTGGCAAAAGATGAGGCGGGCAACATCACCTGCATCTATGCAACCTGCGATGTGGATACGCTGAGCAAAGACCCGGCTGATGGCCGCAAAGTAAAAGGGGTGATCCACTGGGTCTCCGCAATTCATGCGCTGCCCGCTGAGTTCCGCCTCTATGATCGTCTGTTCAGCGTGCCTAACCCGGGCGCGGCAGAGGATTTCCTCGCGACCCTGAATCCGGACTCGCTGCAGATCAAGCAGGGCTTTGTGGAGCCAGGACTGCGCGAAGCGGCAGCAACCTCGCCATACCAGTTCGAGCGTGAGGGCTACTTCTGCGCGGACAGCGTCTACTCGCAGCCATCAGCGCTGGTATTTAACCGCACGGTAGGCCTGCGTGATACCTGGGCGAAGATCGGCAGCGAATAATAACCGCTTCCGGCATCATAAAATTATATAAGGGCGAGTATTCGCCCTTTTTTATTATCCTCTTTTGCTCCCCGGCAACCATTTATTCTGCGTTAAATAAAATCGAGCTGGTATGCGGGTTTACGACTTGTCTGACTTTAAAAAAATTAACGCATTTGACCGTGTTAAATCCTTTTTTTCAGGTAGGCTATGCGCACTCCGGACTTGGTCTGTGGCTAGCAAAAAGGGAAAAATAATGACAAGCCTCGCTCAGGAAGCCAAACATAGCGTTGTGGTTTTACATCAGCTCATTGAACGTATTTTTAATCATGCGGATGTCAGCAACGATACCATGGGGCTGCTGCTGTCGCATTTCCATCCTGATTTCCGGATGGTTACGCCACAGGGCAGACAGCTGAATCTGAATGACGTTGAAGATCTTTTTCGCCGCCTGTGCGGACAGCGTGAAGGAATGCGCATCGCGACCAGCGAACATGCAATCATTTCTGAGCAGCAAAAAGAGGTCACCATTCAGTATCGCGAACTGCAGATACTGAACGGCGAGAGCCACAGCCGTATTTCGCTGGCGGTGCTGGACTGCACAACGGAAAATCCGCGCTGGCGCTATCTGCAGGAGACACTGGTCGCCTGAACTGCAGCAACAAAAAAACCGGTGCCTGCACCGGTTTTTTTATTTTGCAGCGTAGCTGACGTTATTTATCGTTATGCAGCGTTTCATCTTCCCGGCAGTCACCCACTTCGCAGTGACCATACAGATAGAGGCTATGGTTAGTAAGCTTAATGCCGTGGCGGGTCGCGATTTCGCGCTGGCGCGTTTCGATCGACTCATCGCTGAACTCAATCACTTTACCGCAGTCCAGGCAGATAAGATGATCGTGATGCTGCTGCTGCGTTAATTCAAAAACGGACTTGCCGCCTTCGAAGTTATGACGGGTTACAATGCCCGCGTCGTCAAACTGGTTCAGAACGCGATATACCGTGGCCAGACCAATCTCTTCGCCCATATCGATCAGGCGTTTGTACAAATCTTCCGCACTGACGTGATGGCACTGGGGTTCCTGAAGCACTTCCAGAATCTTTAATCTGGGCAGCGTGACTTTCAGGCCAGCCTTTTTCAATGCGGAATTGTTGTCAGTCATGCGGATATTGTCCTGTTACTTTGCTAGTCATTTGCGGCTTAACAGCCTTGAATGTGTGGTTAACGCGCATTCTCATTTGCGTCTCATTATAGAACCGGGGCAGGCGAATAGAAACCAGGCAAATGCTAAAGAAATCACCAGAGGCGGGAGTAACGCTCTTGCTGTCGCCGGCGGGATTATACAGTGCTGGGTTCTCAGTTCACTCAGCCTCAGCCTGCTGACAGAGGAATAAGCCGTTAACCGTTGCGGGTATTCTACAGAATTGCAGGGAAAAGTTAAAAAAGCGTAGCTATTATTTTTATAGGCAATTCCGTTACCCGATGTTAACCGTGCCTGCATCGGGTAACGGCAACACATTATGCCTCAATAATTTCTTTAAGCTGCAGCTCATCAAAAATCTGCTTCACCCAGCCCTCGACGCGCGCATTCGTCAGCTCTGGCTGACGATCTTCATCGATGGCGAGCCCGAGGAAATGCTTCTCATCGGCCAGACCTTTAGAGGCTTCAAAGTGGTAACCTTCAACAGGCCAGTGGCCCACGATGATTGCGCCATTTGGCTCAATAATGTCGCGAATCGTACCCAGCGCATCGCAGAAGTACTCGGCATAATCTTCCTGGTCGCCACAGCCAAACAGCGCAACCAGCTTGCCATTGAAGTCAATCTCTTCCAGCGTCGGGAAAAAGTCATCCCAGTCGCACTGCGCCTCACCATAATACCAGGTAGGAATACCCAGCAGCAGAATATCAAACGCTTCCAGATCTTCTTTCGTGCTCTTAGCAATGTCATGCACTTCGGCGACATCTTTACCCAGTTGTTTCTGGATCATCTTTGCAATGTTTTCAGTGTTGCCGGTATCGCTGCCGAAGAAAATGCCTACGATTGCCATGGGTTAGGTAGCCTCTTAAATCCTGAATGTGAGAGTAAGTCAACAGACTATACAGATAAGCGAATGATAGCAGACCCTGAAAAAGCGCGGAACGCGCAAAGCGCAGAGTTTGTGTTCCAGTGTGCGGTCTGCATAAATTATATGAGTTTGAGCTGCGTCAGCAGCATCTGCTCAATCAGCTCGCTGCGGCTGATATTTTGCTGCTCAGCCAGCGTATTGAGCGCGTCAACCGCTTCGCCGGACATTTTGAGCTCCACGCGCCGTAGCCCACGAACCTTATCGCGTTTAAGCTGATTGCGCTTATTAATGCGCAGCTGCTCATCGCGCGACAGCGGGCTGGTTTTCGGGCGGCCCGGTCGTCGCTCGTCTGCAAAGAGATCAAGCGTGGTACGGTCTGTCTGTTCTTTTGCCATGATTTGCGAAACTGAGTGGGCGCGAACGGCGCCGCGCGATTAAACACATTATCGGCCAGCCACAGTGTCTGACCACCGTGGCAAAATTTTAGCGCGACATCATACTCCAGCGTCAGACGTGACGCCAATCTTAAACATAGCGCAGTAAGCTTTTGCTTTCAGAGCGTAAAAAAGCGCCGCACGGCACGTAACACGGCATCAGGCTTCTCTGCATGCACCCAGTGCCCGGCACCGGCAATGACCTGCGCCCGCGCCTCAGGAAACTGGGCCAGCAGCGCGGCCCGATAGTGATTATCCAGATAAGGAGAGTCGCCGCCGCGAATAAACAGCGCCGGATGAGCCGAGGCGGGAATAGGTTCCCAGCCCGATATCGTCGCGTAGTTATCCCATAATACCGGCACGTTGAACCGCCATTCTCCTTCAGCAAAGGACTTCAGGATAAACTGAATGATCCCCTCTTCAGGGATAAACTGTCGCATCACCGCTGCGGCTTCACTGCGGCGCGTCACGCCGGCGGCGGATACCGCGCGAATCGCCGCAAAGATCTCATCGTGCCGGCGCGTCTGATAGTCAACGGGAGCGATATCAATCAGCACCAGCTTGCCAACGCGTTCAGGCGCCAGCGCACTCAGTGCCATAGCGATTTTGCCCCCCATCGAGTGGCCAATCACATCAACCTGCGTGATCTGCTGCGCATCCAGTGTATCAACCATATCCTGCGCCATTGCAGCATAGCTCATGCTGTTGCTGCGCGCCGATAAACCGTGGTTGCGCACATCCACCTGCAGCGTAGTACGCGCATCGGCTACGCCACGCGCCAGCCCGCCAAGGTTATCCAGGCTGCCGAACAGGCCATGGATAAGCAAAACCGGTGCGCTGTGAGAATCAGATTGTGCAGTTTGCAGACGGGCATTCAAAATCATGGCTAAAGTTCTTACAGTTGAGAGCGTGGGTTAGGGTATCATGATTCTACCTGTCCGGGTGGCGGTCGCCAGGTATTAGGGCATATTCTGACTTTTGCCCGTAAACGTTGCCAGCGCTATCAGCTATTGCGGATTTAACTTTATAATCAATATGTCAGATCCCAGGCTCTCTGCGTGCCCGCTACCGGTAAGGGCGTTGCAGAATGCGGGATTCTGCTAGTTGCCAGACTCGTACGGAATAAGATGAAAACGATTGAAGTTGACGAAGAACTCTACCGTTATATTGCCAGCCACACGCAGCACATCGGTGAAAGCGCCTCAGACATACTGCGTCGCATGCTGAAATTTACCGCCAGCTCGCGCGCTGCAGCAGCGCCAGCAGTAACGGCCCCGGTAAAAGAGGCGACAGCAGCAGCAGAGCCTGAAGCGCGTCCGCAGGACCGCGTGCGTGCCATGCGCGAGCTGATGCTGTCAGATGAGTATGCCGAGCAGAAAAAAGCGGTTAACCGCTTTATGCTGATTTTGTCAACGCTCTATCGTCTCGATCCTGATGCATTTGCCGATGCTACCGCATCGCTGCAGGGACGTACGCGCGTCTATTTTGCCGGTGATGAGCATACGCTGCTGCAAAATGGCACGCATACCAAACCTAAGCATGTGCCAGGTACACCTTACTGGGTCATCACAAACACCAATACAGGCCGTAAATGCAGCATGGTGGAGCACATCATGCTGGCTATGCAGTTCCCTCCGGAGCTGACAGAGAAAGTTTGCGGCACCATTTAAACTGAAGCGTCAGGGAGAAGCGCCAATGGCCAATCACCCCCGTGCCGGGCAGCCTGCCCAGCAGAGCGATTTGATTAACGTTGCACAATTAACCTCGCAGTATTACGTCCTGAAGCCGGATGCGGCTAACCCGGACCATGCGGTGAAATTTGGCACATCTGGCCACCGCGGCAGCGCGGGACGTCACAGCTTCAATGAAGAGCACATTCTGGCTATCGCACAGGCGATCGCCGAAGAGCGCAAAAAGAACGGTATTACGGGTCCATGCTACGTGGGCAAAGATACGCACGCGCTCTCTGAGCCCGCTATTCTGTCAGTACTGGAAGTGCTGGCGGCGAACGGTGTGGATGTCATCGTGCAGCAGGATAACGGCTACACGCCAACGCCCGCTATCTCCAATGCTATTCTGGAGCATAACAAACGCGGCGGCGCGCAGGCTGACGGCATTGTGATCACCCCTTCACACAATCCACCGGAAGATGGCGGCATTAAATACAATCCGCCAAACGGTGGGCCGGCTGATACCAACGTCACAAAAGTGGTGGAAGATCGCGCTAACCAGTTGATCAAAGGCGGTCTGCAGGATGTGAAACGTCTGCCGCTGGATCAGGCGTGGCAGAGCGGCCACATTGTTGAGCAGGATCTGATTCAGCCTTATGTTGAAGGACTGGCGCAGGTTATCGACTTCCCGGCGATTCAGAAAGCGGGACTGAAAATTGGCGTAGATCCGCTTGGCGGCTCAGGTATGGCTTACTGGCAGCGTATCGCTGAGCATTACAACCTCGATCTGACCATCGTTAATGACGCTATCGACCAGACCTTCCGCTTCATGCATCTGGATAAAGATGGCGTGGTGCGCATGGACTGTTCATCAGAGTGCGCGATGGCGGGTCTGCTGGCGTATAAAGACAAGTTTGATCTGGCCTTCGGCAACGATCCCGATTATGACCGTCACGGTATTGTCACGCCAGCTGGCCTGATGAATCCAAACCACTACCTGGCCGTCGCTATCAACTATCTTTTCCAGCATCGTCCGCAGTGGGGTAGTGATGTTGCCGTGGGCAAAACGCTGGTCTCCAGTGCGATGATCGACCGCGTGGTTAATGATATCGGGCGCAAGCTGGTAGAAGTACCGGTGGGCTTTAAGTGGTTCGTTGATGGCCTGTTCGACGGCAGCTTTGGCTTTGGCGGCGAAGAGAGCGCGGGGGCTTCCTTCCTGCGTTTTGATGGTTCAGCCTGGTCAACGGATAAAGATGGCATTATTCTCTGCCTGCTGGCCGCTGAAATCACGGCGGTGACCGGTAAAAATCCGCAGCAGCACTATGATGAGCTGGCGGAGCGCTTTGGTGCGCCAAGCTACAATCGTCTGCAGGCGTCTGCGACCTCGGCACAGAAAGCCGCGCTGTCAAAGCTGTCACCAGAGATGGTCAGCGCTGATACGCTGGCGGGCGATCCGATTACCGCACGCCTGACGGCTGCTCCGGGTAACGGCGCATCTATTGGCGGACTGAAAGTCATGACGGAGAACGGCTGGTTTGCCGCGCGTCCGTCCGGCACTGAAGATGCTTACAAGATTTACTGCGAAAGCTTCCTTGGCGCTGAGCATCGCGAGCTGATTGAGAAAGAAGCGGTGGAAATTGTCAGCGAAGTTCTGAAGAACGCCTGAGGGTGATACCGTGAAAAGGGCCGCTGCTGCGGCCTTTTTTTATGGCATAAAACGGTAGCCGATACCGGTTTCCGTCAGCAGGTGAGCAGGCTGCGTCGGGTTTTCTTCGAGCTTCTGACGCAGGTGGCCCATATAGATGCGCAGATAGTGGCTGTGTTCCACCGCATTGGGGCCCCAGACCTGATTCAGCAGCTGGCGCTGCGTCAGCACCTTGCCGGCGTTATTCAGCAGCAGACTGAGCAGGCGAAACTCGGTTGGCGTCAGATGCACTTCCTGACCGCTGCGGGTGATACGGCGTGCAGCCAGGTCAACGCAGACTTCACCAAACAGCACGCGCGCATCGGGCTGACTGCCCTGATGACGACGTAAAGCCACCCGCACCCTGGCCAGCAGTTCGCCAATGCCAAACGGTTTTGTCAGATAATCATCCGCACCCGCGTCCAGCGCTGCGATCTTATCCTGCTCGTCACTGCGGGCTGAAAGCACAATAACCGGCATAGTGCTCCACTGGCGTACTTCACGAATAAACGCGATGCCATCACCGTCAGGCAGGCCGAGATCGAGGATCGCCAGATCGGGCTTGCGCGTTGCCGCTTCAATCAGACCACGCTGCAGCTGTTCAGCTTCGACAATTTTTATGCCTTCGCTCTCTAACGCCAGGCGTACAAAACGGCGGATCTCTTTTTCATCTTCCACAATCAAAATGGTTGTCACGTGGGCTCCTGCGACACGGTTTTCTCTACTTTAGCAATAAACCGCAGCGGCGTCCGCGCAGCGATTTACCCCAATAAAATAACCCGTTATTCACACTGTTGTAACGCCATTCTGTGAAGCGGAAAAATGGTCAAAAAAAGTTCAGAATAAGTGGTCTGATGAGTAGCAAAAGTGAGCAGCCAGGAGTAATATTTGCGGCAGATCACACTTTACAACAGATTGCTCAGGAGGAACGCAATGGATAAACGCTATTCACTGCCAAAAATCGTTATACGGCGCACGCTGGTGCTGATTGCAGGCGTTGCGGCGCTTCCTTTTATGCTATTCCGCCGCGATCGTGCGCGTTTTTATAGCTACCTGCACCGCATCTGGTGCAAAACCAGTACCAAGCCGGTATGGCTGGCGCAGTCCGAAATCGCTGGCGGTATTTACTGGTAACAGAGTTTTTCTGACTGAGGCGGACGCTTTTACCCGAAGCGGCCGCTTTTTTTGACAAAATTTTCCTTATAGCGCCTGCTACATCCTGCCATTCATCGTCATTTGCGCTACACTTAAACCTCTACAAGATTCTGGAGGTTGTACAAGTATGAGCGAGAAAATTCCTGTCGGCATCAGTGCCTGCCTGCTCGGGGATAGCGTCCGATTTGATGGCGGCCACAAGCGTTTTGCCTTTGCAACGGACGAACTCGCGCAATTTGTGCGCTACGAGCCCGTCTGTCCTGAGATGGCTATCGGCCTGCCCACACCGCGTCCGGCATTGAGGCTGGTGAAGCAAGGCGACGATCAGATCCATATCTGTTTCAGCAAAGATGACAATCAGGAAGTCACCAGCGAAATGCGCAGCTGGTCAGCGGAGCGCGTCAAATCGCTGCACCATCTTTGCGGCTATATTCTCTGCGCCAAATCACCCAGCTGCGGTCTGGAGCGGGTGCGCGTTTACGATCCTGCCACAAACAATAATCGCAAATCGGGCATCGGCATCTTTACCTCTTTTTTACAGCAGGAGATGCCCTGGCTGCCGCTGGAAGAGGATGGCCGCCTGCACGATCCGGTTCTGCGCGAAAACTTCACCGGGCGCGTATTTGCGCTGCATGAGTTCAACGAAATGTGGCGCAGCGGACTGACGCGGCACAAACTGATCGCCTTTCACAGCCGGTACAAACTGCTGCTGCTGTCGCACGCGCAGGATGCCTATCGCGAACTGGGACGCTTTGTGGCCGCTATGGATAAATGGGCGTCGCTGGAAGAGTATGCGTTTGAGTACCGTAACCGGCTGATGCAGCTAATGTCGCATCGCGCATCGCGCCGCAATCATACTAATGTGCTGATGCATGTACAGGGCTATTTCCGGCCAAAACTCAGCTCTCCTCAGCGTCAGGAACTGGCGCAGCTGATCGATCGCTATCGCTGTGGCGTTCAGCCGCTGCTGGCCCCTATTACTATGCTGAAACACTACATGGCTGAGTATCCGCATCCCTGGCTGGCGCAGCAGCGCTATTTCGATCCCTACCCGGAAGCACTGCGCCTGCGTTACGGACAATAAGGACAAGGCCCCATGACCACACACCTGCTCTGGCTGCGCAACGATCTGCGTATTAACGATAACAGCGCGCTGGCTGCAGCGTGTCATGATAAAAAGGCTGACGTCATGGCGCTGTTTATCGCCACGCCGAAACAGTGGCGGCAGCACAGCATGTCAGCAAAACAGGCGACCTTTATTCATCAGAACCTGTGTGAGCTGCAGCAGGCGCTGGCGGAACGCGGCATTCCGCTGCATTTTCATCAGTGCGATGATTTTGCTGCTTCGGTTAATTACCTGAGCGACTTCTGCAAAACGCATCGGGTGGATGCGCTGTTTTACAACTATCAGTATGAAATTAACGAGCGCGAGCGCGACGCTGCCGTCGAAAAACAGCTGGATGAGCAGGGTATTACCTGTCAGGGATTTGATGACAGCCTGCTGCTGCCGCCGGGTAGCGTGCAGACCGGCAATAATACGACGTTCAAAGTCTTCACGCCGTTCAGCAAAGCGTTTGTAAAACGGCTGCAGCAGGGGATGCCAGAGTGCCATAGCGCTCCTGCCGCGCGCGGTGATGCGCCGCTGAACAGCCTGAAAAAGATCCCCGCATTTGATTATCCGACTGAAAAACCCGATGAAAAGCTGTTTCCGGCCGGCGAACAGGCAGCGTTAAAACGCCTGCGCGCCTTCGCCAGACAGCCGGTACTGGATTATCCCTTAGAGCGCGATACACCTGCCAGCGACGGGACCAGCCAGCTGTCAGCCTATCTCTCAACCGGCGTACTCTCACCCCGGCAGTGTCTGCATCGGATTGTGAAAGAGCATGCTGATGCGCTGAAAGGAGGAAAAGCCTTTACCTGGATCAGTGAGCTGATCTGGCGGGAATTCTATCGCCATCTGATCGTGGCCTATCCGGCGCTCTGTAAACATCAGCCGTTTATCGACTGGACCCATCACGTCAGCTGGCAGAAAGACAGCGCCCATTTTGATGCCTGGAAAGCGGGCAAAACCGGCTATCCCATCGTTGATGCAGGTATGCGCCAGATGAACAGCATTGGCTGGATGCACAACCGGCTGCGCATGATCACCGCCAGCTTTCTGGTAAAAGATCTGCTTATCGACTGGCGGCAGGGCGAGCGCTACTTTATGGAACAGCTGATTGACGGTGATTTCGCTGCTAACAACGGCGGCTGGCAGTGGGCAGCCTCTACCGGCACCGATCCCGTTCCCTATTTCCGTATCTTCAACCCGACAACCCAGGGTGAACGGTTCGATAAGCAGGGCGCATTTATCCGGCAGTGGCTGCCGGAGCTGAAAGATGTGCCCGACAGCGATATTCATCAGCCGCACGTCTGGGCGAAGAAAAATAACAAGAAACTCGATTATCCCCTGCCAATCGTGGAACATAAGGCGGCACGCAAAAAGACATTAGACGCCTTTGAACGCGCACGCGGCGCGGCCTGAGGCGATGACGGAGCCTTTATGAATAACATTGAGCTGGAAAAGATCGTTAACCAGCAGCTAAACAGCAGCGCGTTTAGCGACTATGCACCTAACGGACTGCAGGTTGAGGGACGCAGTGAAGTCAGAAGAGTGGTTACCGGCGTTACGGCCTGCCAGGCGCTGCTGGATGAAGCGGTAAAGCGGAATGCCGATGCCGTTCTGGTACACCACGGCTATTTCTGGAAAAACGAAGCCCCGGCAATAAAAGGCATGAAACGACAGCGTCTGCGCACGCTGCTGGCTAACGATATTAATCTCTATGGCTGGCATCTGCCGCTGGATGCGCATCCGCAGCTGGGGAATAACGCGCAGCTGGCGCGCCTGTTTGATATCGACGTCAGGGGTGAAATCGAACCGCTGCTGCCCTGGGGTGAGCTGCGCACGCCGCTCAGCGGCAGCGACCTGGCAGAAAAAATCGCGCAGCGCTTGGGACGCACGCCGCTGCACTGCGGTGATAACGCACCCGCGCTGATCAAACGCGTGGCCTGGTGCAGCGGCGGTGGTCAGGGCTTTATCGACAACGCGGCCGCGGCCGGCGTTGACGCCTTTATTACGGGCGAAGTCTCTGAGCAGACCATTCACAGCGCGCGCGAACAGGAGCTGCACTTTTTCGCCGCGGGCCATCACGCGACCGAGCGCGACGGTATCAAAGCGCTGGGTGAGTGGCTGGCGCAGCATTACCACCTCGATGTTACCTTTATCGATATCGACAATCCTGCCTGATTTTTCTCTCTCTGCGTCCGCTCGCCGGGCGCAAACTGGTTGACACATCTCCGCCACTTTTGCATAACCTATTGAACCTGAGCAGCTATGTGAAAGGTTTATCGTGCCGCAGCACGTCTGCCGGCGCGCGTTATTCACGATCGGGAGGTGGGTTTTGCAACAGGCACGTTGTTATTTACTGGGAGAGCGGGCGGTTGTACTGGAACTGGCGCCGCCGGTTTCGCTCGCCAGTCAGCAGCGCATCTGGGGATTATGTGAACGACTGCAGCAGGATGAGCAGGTGCAGGAGGTGATCCCCGGTATGAACAACCTCACGCTGATACTGCGCGAGTCACAAATTGATGCGCAGGACGCCATTGAGCGTCTGCAGCGCTGGTGGGAAGAGGGTGAAGAGCAGCTGCAGAATAATCCCCGGCTGATTGAGATCCCGGTGGTGTATGGTGGCAGTGCCGGACCCGATCTGTCAGAAGTGGCAGATCGCGCCGGGCTGACGCCGCCGCAGGTGGTAGAGCTGCACAGCAGCGCAGACTACATTGTCTATTTTCTTGGCTTCCAGCCTGGTTTCCCCTATCTGGGCGGCCTGGATACGCGACTGCATACGCCGCGTCGCGCCGAGCCGCGCGTGGCCGTCCCGGCTGGTTCAGTGGGGATTGGCGGCAGTCAGACCGGTATCTATCCGCTGGCTGCCCCCGGCGGCTGGCAGCTGATTGGCCATACGCCACTCAGCCTGTTTGATCCGCTTAAGCAGCCGCCCACGCTGATGCGCCCCGGCGATCGCGTTCGGTTTGTGCCGCAGAAGGAGGGCATATGCTGAATATTTTACGCGCCGGGTTAATGACCTCGGTACAGGATCGCGGGCGGCACGGCTGGCGTCAGCTGGGCGTCAGCCTGAGCGGTGCGCTGGATGAGCCCTCCATGCGTACCGCAAATATGCTGGTGGGTAACAGCGAGAACAGCGCGGTACTGGAGATTGTGCTGGGTCAGTTCAGGGCGGAGTTTCAGCGCGACGGCTGGTTTGCGCTGACGGGAGCCGCCTGTAACGCTGAGCTGGATGGCAAGCCGGTCTGGACCGGATGGCGCCTGCCGGTGCGGCGTGGTCAGGTTCTTACGCTATCCATGCCAACCAGCGGCATGCGCAGTTATCTGGCGGTAAACGGCGGGTTTGCGGTAGCAGAAATGCTGGGCTCGCACAGCACCGATCTGAAAGCTGCGTTTGGCGGCTGGCAGGGCCGCAGGCTGCAGGATGGCGATCGTCTGCCGCTGGGCGAGCCAACCCGCCGCTTCAGCCAGCCGGCGGGCGTGCGCCAGCTGCTGTGGGGGAACCGCATTCGTGCGCTGCCGGGTCCGGAATATAGCGAATTTACCCAGGAGGCGCAGGAGGCATTCTGGCGTAACCCGTGGAAACTGAGCCCGCAGAGTAACCGTATGGGATATCGCCTGCAGGGCGACAGCCTGCAGCGGACCGCCACGCGCGATCTGCTCTCACATGGTCTGGTGCCTGGCGTGGTGCAGGTGCCGCCAAACGGTCAGCCTATTGTGCTGATGGCGGATGCACAGACCACCGGCGGCTATCCGCGGATCGCCTGCATTATCGAGGCGGATATTTATCAGCTGGCGCAAATCCGGCTCGGCGAACCGATTCACTTTATTCCGTGCACGCTGGAGGAGGCGCTGCTGGCGAAACAGCAGCAGCAGCGCGCGCTGGATCAGATAGCCTGGGGGCTTACGCATGAAAATTGATCTGAATGCCGATCTCGGCGAAGGCAGCAGCAGCGATCGGGAACTGCTGATGCTGGTAAGCTCTGCCAATATCGCCTGCGGTTTTCACGCCGGTGATGCGCAGACCATGCTGCAGTCGGTGCGCTGGGCCAATGCGTCAGGGGTGGCGATTGGCGCTCATCCGGGCTTTCCCGACCGCGAGAACTTCGGTCGCACGGCGATGCAGCTGCCGCCGGAGACAGTCTATGCCCAGATGATCTATCAGATTGGCGCGCTGAAAAGCATGACGGAAAGTGAAGGCGCGCGGCTGTTTCACGTTAAGCCGCACGGCATGCTTTATAACCAGGCCGCCGCCGATCCGCAGCTCGCTGACGCGATTGCCCGGGCAGTACGGGCGGTGGATGCTCAGCTTATTCTGGTTGGCCTGGCGGGCAGCGAGCTGATTGCGGCAGGTGCCCGGTATGGCCTGCGCACCCGCGAAGAGGTGTTTGCCGATCGCGGCTATCTGGCGAGCGGGGCGCTGGTGCCGCGCAGCCAGCCAGGCGCGCTGATTGAGGATGCCGGCCAGGCGCTGGCGCAGACGCTGGCTATGGTAAAGCAGCAGCAGGTGCAAAGCGTGAGCGGTGAGTGGGTCGCCGTCAACGCGGAGACGGTCTGCCTGCACGGTGATGGCGCACACGCGCTGCAGTTTGCCCGTACGCTGCGTGCCGCGTTTGCTGCTGAGCAGATTGCCGTCAGCAGCGCATAACGTCCCTTTTTCGCCCGGCCTGCTACGGCCGGGCTTTTTTGTTTTCAGTGAGGAAAATCATGGAAAACGTTGTCAACCTCTGGCCCCTGCTGGGGATCCTGGCCATCATTATTGGCTTTTTATTACGCTTTAATCCGGTGCTGGTGGTAATCGTCGCGGGCTTTGTTACTGGCCTCGCGGCGCAGATGCCGCTCGGCGACATTCTGGAAAAACTCGGTTCCGGCTTTCTCAATACGCGCAATCTGCCGCTGATCCTGCTGCTGCCGCTGGCGGTAATCGGATTGCTGGAACGCCACGGGCTGAAAGAGCGTGCCCAGAGCTGGATTGCGCAGATCAAAACTGCCACCGCCGGCCGTCTGCTTATCGTTTATCTGTTTGTGCGCGAAGCAACCGCCGCGCTGGGGCTGACCAGCCTGGGCGGCCATCCGCAGATGGTGCGTCCGCTGCTGGCACCGATGGCGGAGGGGGCGACGGAGAACCGCTATGGTGAGGTTTCGCCGGAGATACGTCACCGGCTGCGCGCCATGTCTGCCGCAACGGATAACGTCGGCCTTTTCTTTGGTGAGGATATCTTTGTCGCGTTCGGCGCGATTATCTTTATGCATAACTTTATGCAGGAATCAGCCGGCATTACCACCGAGCCGCTGCATATTGCGCTGTGGGGCATCCCGACCGCGCTGTGCGCCTTTCTTATCCACTCGGCCCGGCTGGTGCGGCTGGATCGCCAGCTGTCGCGTGAGCTGGGTGCGCTGAATCAGCAGGCGCTGCACGCCAGGGAGGAGAAGTAATGTTTCAGCAACAATATCTGATGTGGCTGGCAGGGGCGATTCTGCTGGTGGTGGCGCGGCTCTCCTGGGGAGACCGCGCCAATCCGCGCCGTCTGACCACCGGTCTCTTCTGGGCGCTCTATGGCCTGATTTTTCTGATTGGTGATGGCGCTTATCAGCTGGCAGGGCAGTGGGCCGGCGACGCTGAGCTGGGCCGCCGCTGGCTGCATATTGCCACCGGGGTGGTCGTGGTTGTGATGGCGCTGATCGCCGGCTGTGGTGGGGTACGCCTCGGGCGCTATCATCAGCGTACGGATGAGGAGAAACAGGCCAGCGCCAGACGGCTGGGCAATAAGCTGTTCTTACCCGCCCTGGCGATACCGCTGGTTACGGTGATTGGCGTACTGGCGTTTAATCATATTCCCGGACTGCAGGAGCAGGTGTTTGGCGCGGGCAACCACGCTACGCTGGTGACGCTGTTTTCAATGATGGTGGGCTGTATTCTGGGCTGGCTGATTGCACTGGCGTTTACGCGGGAAAAGCCGCTGCAGTCGATGCAGGAGACACGGCGGCTGCTGGATGCGGTAGGCTGGGCGTTTATTCTGCCGCAGATCCTCGCCACGCTGGGGTTGCTGTTTACCAGCGCCGGCGTCGGCAGCGCGATTTCGCATCTCACTGAACACTATCTGGCGGTGGATAACCGGCTGATTGCGGTGGCGGTCTATGCCGGAGGAATGGCACTGCTGACGATGGTAATGGGCAACGCCTTTGCCGCGTTCCCGATTGTGACGGCCGGCGTCGGCATCCCGATTCTGGTGCTGCAGCATGGCGGAAACCCGGCCGTCATGGCGGCGATCGGCATGTTTTCCGGCTACTGCGGGACGCTGATGACACCGATGGCAGCAAACTTCAACATCGTGCCCGCGCGCCTGCTGGAGCTGCCGGATAGGAATGCGGTGATCAAGGCTCAGGTTCCTACCGGTGTACTACTCTTGTTAGTGAATATTTTCCTGCTCTACTTCCTGATGTTTTTGTGAGGCAGTAATGAAAACGGTGTTGTTAACGGCTTTTGAGCCGTTTGGCGGTGAGCGTCTCAATCCTTCCTGGGAGGCGGTGCGCGACTTTGACGGTAAAATGCTGGCTGGCGTGCGGGTAGTGGTACGCCAGCTGCCGGTGGTGTTTGCAACCTGCGGTGCGGTGCTGACTGACGCGCTGACTACGCTGCAGCCCGATGGCATTCTCTGCGTGGGGCAGGCGGGCGGTCGCTGCGATATTACGCTGGAGCGGGTAGCGATCAATATTCACGATGCGCGTATCCCCGATAACCAGCAGCAGCAGCCGGTGGATGAGCCGGTCGTAGCGGGAGGCCCGGCGGCCTACTTTGCCACGCTGCCCATTAAAGCGATAGTCGCCTCGCTGCGGGAGGCAGGCATTCCCGCCTCGGTTTCGCAAACGGCCGGCACCTTTACCTGCAACAGCGTGATGTACTCTCTGCTGCACTGGCTGCACACCCACGGCAGTCCGGCACGCGGCGGATTTATGCACATTCCCTGGATGCCGCAGCAGGCGGTGAATCATCCTGGCGCGCCGAGCATGTCCGTTAGCAGCGTGACGCAGGCGCTGGAGATCGCCATTCAGGTCATGATGAACACCCATGACGACATCCGTGTTGCGGGTGGCGCAACACACTAATCAGGAGTCTGTATGCCAGAGGGACCGGAGATCCGCCGGGCGGCGGATCAGCTGGAAGCCGCTATCGTGGGCAAGCCCCTTACCGATGTGTGGTTTGCTTTTCCATCGCTGAAAACCTATGAGCCCGCCTTGCTGGGCGAAACGGTTAACGCTATTGAAACGCGCGGTAAAGCGCTGCTGACCCACTTCTCTAATGGCCTGACGCTTTACAGTCACAATCAGCTCTACGGCGTCTGGCGGGTCGTTGCCGCAGGCACGCAGCCCGCGACCACCCGGCAGCTGCGGGTGCGGCTGGAGAGCGCCGATAAAGCCATTCTGCTTTACAGCGCGTCTGATATTGAACTGCTGAATGCGGACACGCTCGGTGCACACCCGTTTCTGCAGCGCGTCGGGCCGGATGTGCTGGATGCCACGCTGACCGTCACGGAGGTGCGCGAACGCCTGCTTTCGCCGCGGTTCCGGCGCCGGCAGTTCAGCGGCCTGCTGCTGGATCAGGCTTTTCTGGCCGGGCTGGGTAACTATCTGCGGGTGGAGATCCTGTGGCACGCCGGACTGCGCGCGCAGCACCGGGCGCAGGATCTGGATGACGCTCAGCTCGACAGGCTCAGTGACGCGCTGCTGGCGATCCCGCGTCTCTCTTACAAAATGCGTGGCAGCATGAAGAAGTATCATGAAGAGGCGGCGTTTCGCTTTGAAGTCTTTCACCGGCAGGGCAAAAAGTGCCGGCGCTGCGGTACGCTGATTGAGAAAGGCGTGCTCTCATCACGTCCTTTTTACTGGTGTCCGGGGTGCCAGCTGTAGCCAGACGTGGGCAGATTGCGGGCAAAAGAAAAGGGCAGAAGAATCTGCCCTTTTTTATGGCGTGACGGCGCTTATTTTTTCAGCGCTGACTCAAACGGACGCTCGGTATAACCGGTATAGAGCTGACGCGGACGGGCAATTTTCATGCCTTCATCGTGCATCTCTTTCCAGTGTGCAATCCAGCCAACGGTACGCGCCATCGCAAAGATTACGGTAAACATTGAAGAAGGGATGCCCATCGCTTTCAGAATGATGCCGGAGTAGAAATCGACGTTTGGATAGAGTTTACGCTCGATAAAGTAGGGGTCGTTCAGCGCAATGTGTTCCAGCTCCATCGCCACTTCCAGCAGGTCATCTTTCATACCCAGCTCATTGAGCACTTCATGGCAGGTCTCACGCATCACGGTGGCGCGCGGATCGTAGTTCTTGTAAACGCGGTGACCAAAGCCCATCAGGCGGAACGAGTCATTCTTATCTTTAGCACGGCGCACAAACTCCGGAATGTGCTCTACGGTGCTGATCTCTTCCAGCATACGCAGGGTAGCTTCGTTGGCGCCGCCATGTGCCGGCCCCCAGAGTGAAGCGATACCGGCCGCGATACAGGCAAACGGGTTAGCCCCGGATGACCCTGCGGTACGTACGGTAGAGGTGGAGGCGTTCTGTTCGTGATCGGCGTGCAGGATCAGAATACGATCCATCGCGCGCTCAAGCACCGGATTCACTTTGTACTCTTCACACGGTGTGGCAAACATCATATGCAGGAAGTTGCCGGCATAGGAGAGGTCGTTACGCGGATAAACAAAAGGCTGACCGATAGAATATTTGTAACACATGGCTGCCATGGTAGGCATTTTCGACAGCAGGCGGAACGCAGCGATTTCGCGATGGCGCTCAATGTTTACATCCAGCGAGTCGTGATAGAACGCGGCCAGCGCACCGGTTACGCCGCACATAACGGCCATCGGGTGTGAGTCACGACGGAAACCGTGGAACAGACGGGTGATCTGCTCGTGAATCATGGTGTGACGGGTAACGGTCGTGCAGAACTCTTTGAACTGCTCCTGAGTAGGCGCTTCGCCGTACAGCAGGATATAACAGACTTCCAGATAATTTGAGTGGGTCGCCAGCTGGTCAATCGGGAAACCGCGATGCAGCAGAATGCCTTCATCACCATCAATAAACGTTATTTTGGATTCACACGACGCGGTAGAGGTAAAGCCGGGGTCAAATGTAAACAGGCCTTGTGAGCCAAGGGCGCGGACGTCAACAACATCCTGTCCCAGCGTGCCTTGCATCACATCCAGTTCAAGCGTGTTGTTGTCTTGTAGGGTCAGCGTCACTTTTTTATCTGTCATTTTTCGTCTCCATAGCGCCTGGGTAAGTAAGGATCTTTAGACACCAGAATAGTTCGCATGTTGCGTAACACCACTCGCTTCAGATTATCACCTGGCAATAACCTGCACGTAATGAGGTTACGCAGTACTAAGGCATCCGGGGCAAGGATATTCGGACATGACATGGCGCTCATCGCAGATGTTAAAGATCCTGTCACGACATAACTTCTTGGTAACCAATAACCTGACGGTTTATGTTGCTCGTTAGGGCAATGTTACATAACTTGAGCTTAGGGGAAAGTGTATCCCCATAACTTTTGTGCATCATAGGGCTTTAGTGCGATTGTTTGTAACTGAAATGTTGATCTATTGTCAAATCAGATAATTAAAAATGTATATTTTGTGAAAATCGTGACCCTGATCACTGTTCAGCTTAAATGTGACCAAACAGATTGTAGGGGAATTGTAATCAGAATGTGATCGTCCTATACTGCCGCCAGGTCTCCGGAATACCCTGACACCAGGAGCCACCCAGCGTTTTACCCGCTTCATTTAACACTGGATGTTGCTATTTTGGTGGCGGTTGTTGTCTGAACACGCTCAGTGCTCTGCTGCAACTCAGGACCGGAGGAAGCAAAATAAAAAAGAGCTGTGTGGGCAAAACCGTGAAAAAACAAAGACCTGTTAACTTGGATCTCACGACGATCCGGTTTCCCGTTACTGCAATATCGTCCATTCTCCACCGCGTCTCCGGCGTGATTACGTTTGTCGCTCTCGGAATTCTGCTCTGGTTACTGGGTCTCTCTCTCTCCTCTCCCGAAGGTTTTCAGCAGGCGGCATCCATCATGGATAGCTTCTTTGCCAAATTCATTATGTGGGGCATTCTGACCGCGCTGGCCTATCATGCGGCAAGCGGTATCCGTCATATGCTGGCAGATTTTGGCTTTACCGCAGAGACCCTGCAGGTGGGAACCCGTACCGCGCAGGCGGTTTTTGTTATCACTGTCGTGCTCTCAATTCTGGCTGGAGTCCTCGTATGGTAAGCAATGCTTCTGCTTTAGGACGCAACGGTATCCACGACTGGCTTCTGGTCCGTGCTTCCGCAATCCTGATTACGCTCTACATCATCTATCTGCTCGGTTTCGTCGTCATGACCGATACGCTGACCTATGATGTCTGGCGCGGCTTTTTCGCCTCCTCCTTCACCAAAGTGTTTACGCTGCTGACCCTGTTCTCCATTCTGGTTCACGGCTGGATCGGTATGTGGCAGGTACTGACTGACTACGTGAAAGCGCTGGCGCCGCGTTTGTTGCTGCAGCTGGTTATTGTGGTCGCGCTGTTGTCGTATGCCGTTTATGGCACTGTTGTTGTGTGGGGTGTGTAAATGAATTTGCCAGTCAGAGAATTTGATGCCGTGGTGATCGGCGCAGGTGGCGCGGGTATGCGCGCGGCACTGCAAATCTCCCAGTCGGGCCAGAGCTGTGCCCTGTTATCGAAAGTTTTTCCAACCCGTTCCCATACCGTATCGGCGCAGGGCGGCATTACCGTTGCGCTGGGTAACACCCATGACGATAACTGGGAATGGCATATGTACGATACCGTAAAAGGTTCCGACTACATCGGGGACCAGGACGCGATCGAATATATGTGTAAAACCGGTCCGGAAGCGATTCTGGAGCTGGAGCATATGGGACTGCCGTTCTCCCGTTTAGAAGATGGCCGCGTTTATCAGCGTCCATTTGGTGGCCAGTCCAAAAACTTTGGCGGCGAGCAGGCCGCACGTACCGCTGCGGCCGCTGACCGTACCGGTCACGCGCTGCTGCATACGCTGTATCAGCAGAACCTGAAAAACAAAACCACCATCTTCTCCGAATGGTATGCGCTGGATCTGGTGAAAAACGCAGATGGTGCGATTGTGGGTTGTACCGCTATCTGCATTGAAACCGGTGAAACCGTCTACTTCAAAGCCAAAGCGACTATTCTGGCAACCGGCGGCGCGGGACGTATCTACCAGTCCACCACTAACGCACACATCAATACCGGCGACGGCGTTGGCATGGCAATCCGTGCCGGCGTACCGATGCAGGATATGGAGATGTGGCAGTTCCACCCAACCGGTATTGCGGGTGCGGGCGTGCTGGTCACCGAGGGCTGCCGTGGTGAAGGCGGCTATCTGCTGAACAAACATGGCGAACGCTTCATGGAGCGCTATGCGCCAAACGCCAAAGATCTGGCGGGCCGTGATGTTGTTGCGCGTTCAATGATGGTTGAGATCCGTGAAGGTCGCGGCTGCGATGGCCCGTGGGGTCCGCATATCAAACTTAAGCTCGATCATCTTGGGGCTGAGGTGCTTGAGTCGCGCCTGCCTGGCATTCTTGAGTTGTCGCGCACCTTTGCGCATGTCGATCCGGTTAAAGAGCCGATTCCGGTTATTCCAACCTGTCACTACATGATGGGCGGTATTCCGACCCGCGTCACCGGACAGGCGCTGCGCGTGAATGAACAGGGCGAAGATGAAGTGATCCCGGGCCTGTTTGCGGTTGGCGAGATCGCCTGCGTATCGGTGCACGGTGCTAACCGTCTGGGCGGTAACTCACTGCTGGATCTGGTTGTATTTGGTCGCGCGGCAGGGGTGCACCTGATGGAGTGTATCGCTGAGCAGGGCGAGCTGCGCGATGCTACCGCGGAAGAGATCGATGCGGCGATGGCGCGCTTCAATCGCTGGGAAAATAACACCACGGGTGAAGATCCGGTGGAAATCCGCAAAGCGCTGCAGCGCTGCATGCAGAACAACTTCTCAGTGTTCCGCGAAGGTGACGCCATGCGTGAAGGCCTGGCCGAGCTGAAAGCGATTCGCGAGCGTCTGAAGAGTGCGCGTCTGGATGACCGCTCACCCGATTTCAATACGCAGCGTATCGAATGTCTGGAGCTGGATAACCTGATGGAAACCGCTTATGCAACCGCGGTTGCCGCAAACTTCCGCACTGAAAGCCGTGGCGCACATAGCCGCTTCGACTATCCGGAGCGTGATGATGCAAACTGGCTGTGTCACAGTCTCTATGTTCCGCAAACGGAAAGCATGACGCGCCGTGAGGTGAACATGCAGCCGAAACTGCGCGCGGCCTTCCCGCCGAAAGCGCGTACCTATTAATTGCGGAGGTCATGATGAAACTCGAATTTTCAATCTACCGTTATAACCCGGACGTCGATGACAAGCCGCGCATGCAGGATTACACCCTGGAGTCGGAAGACGGGCGCGACATGATGCTGCTGGATGCGCTGATTCGGCTGAAAGAGCAGGATCCAACGCTGGCGTTTCGTCGCTCGTGCCGCGAGGGTGTCTGCGGCTCAGATGGTCTGAACATGAACGGCAAAAATGGTCTGGCCTGCATTACTCCGGTCTCAGCACTGGGTAACGGCAGTAAAAAGATCGTGATTCGCCCGCTGCCAGGTTTGCCGGTTGTGCGCGATCTGGTGGTCGACATGAGCCAGTTCTATACGCAGTATGAGAAAATCAAACCGTTCCTGCTGAACAACGGTGAGAATCCGCCGGCGCGTGAGCATCTGCAGAGCCCGTCGGAGCGTGAGCACCTTGATGGCCTGTATGAGTGTATTCTCTGCGCCTGCTGCTCAACCTCCTGCCCGTCGTTCTGGTGGAACCCGGATAAGTTTATCGGTCCGGCCGGTCTGCTGGCTGCCTATCGCTTCCTGATTGACAGCCGCGACACGGAAACGGATGCGCGTCTCGACAATCTGAGTGATGCTTTCAGCGTATTCCGCTGTCACAGCATCATGAACTGTGTGAGCGTATGTCCGAAAGGGCTTAACCCCACGCGCGCCATCGGCCATATCAAGTCGATGCTGCTGCAGCGCGGGGCGTAAAGCTAAGAAGTCCTGCCGGGAACTCAGGTTCCCGGCAGCGTATGGAAGCCTCTATAAGCGCGGTGCTGACCACGCTTATAAAGGTTCCCTTACGGGCCCGGCGCCGGTAGCGCACAGGTTCGTATCGCTGAACTCACTACGGCAAGCCGTGAAAGCGGCAACAAATGAAACCTCATAAAAAGCAGCTTAATGCTTAAGGGATCACAATGCAGAACAGCGCGATGAAACCCTGGCTGGACTCCTCCTGGCTGGCCGGCGCGAACCAGTCTTACATAGAGCAACTCTATGAGGATTTCCTGACCGATCCTGACTCTGTTGATGAAGTGTGGCGCGACCTGTTCCAGCAGTTGCCAGGTACCGGCGTAAAACCAGAGCAGTTTCACTCCACGACGCGTGACTATTTCCGCCGCCTGGCGAAGGATGCTACCCGCTACACCTCTACCGTTACCGATCCGGCTACTAACTCCAAACAGGTTAAAGTCCTGCAGCTGATTAACGCGTTCCGTTTCCGCGGCCATCAGCACGCTAATCTTGATCCGCTTGGCCTGTGGAAACAGGATATTGTGGCCGATCTCGACCCGGCCTTTCACGATCTGACCGACGCCGATTTTCAGGAAAGCTTCAACGTAGGCTCATTTGCGATTGGCAAAGAGACGATGAAGCTGGCCGATCTCTACGCCGCCCTGCAGCAGACCTACTGCGGGTCGATTGGCGCAGAGTATATGCACATTAACAACACTGAAGAGAAGCGCTGGATCCAGCAGCGTCTTGAATCAGTGGCTGGACAGGCTTCATTCAGCGCGGAAGAGAAAAAAGGCTTCCTGAAAGAGCTGACCGCAGCCGAAGGTCTGGAAAAATATCTTGGGGCGAAATTCCCCGGCGCCAAACGCTTCTCACTGGAAGGTGGCGATGCGCTGGTGCCTATGCTGCGCGAAATGATTCGCCACGCAGGGAAAAGCGGCACGCGCGAAGTGGTGCTGGGTATGGCGCACCGCGGACGTCTGAACGTGCTGATCAACGTACTGGGCAAAAAGCCGCAGGATCTGTTTGATGAGTTCGCCGGCAAGCACAAAGAGCATCTGGGTACCGGTGATGTGAAATACCACATGGGCTTCTCTTCCGATGTTGAAACCGAAGGGGGCCTGGTGCATCTGGCACTGGCGTTTAACCCGTCACATCTGGAGATTGTCAGCCCGGTTGTCATGGGCTCCGTACGCGCCCGCCTCGATCGTCTCTCTGAGCCGGGCAGTAACAAAGTTCTGCCTATCACCATTCACGGTGACGCAGCGGTAATTGGTCAGGGTGTGGTGCAGGAAACCCTGAACATGTCGCAGGCGCGTGGTTATGAAGTTGGCGGTACGGTGCGTATCGTGATCAATAACCAGGTTGGCTTTACCACGTCAAATCCAAGAGATGCGCGCTCCACGCCTTATTGTACTGATATCGGTAAGATGGTGCTGGCACCTATTTTCCACGTGAACGCGGACGATCCGGAAGCCGTTGCTTTTGTTACCCGTCTGGCGCTCGACTACCGCAACACCTTTAAGCGTGATGTCTTTATCGATCTGGTCTGCTATCGCCGTCATGGCCATAACGAAGCGGATGAGCCAAGTGCAACGCAGCCGCTGATGTATCAGAAGATTAAAAAGCATCCGACGCCGCGTAAACTTTACGCCGACCGCCTGCAGAGCCAGGGCGTAGCCTCGCAGGAAGATGCCACTGAACTGGTTAACCTCTATCGCGATGCGCTGGATGCCGGTGAGTGCGTGGTGCCGGAATGGCGCCCGATGAGCCTGCACTCGTTTACCTGGTCCCCTTATCTCAACCACGAGTGGGATGAGAGCTACCCGGAAACGGTTGAGCTGAAACGCCTGCAGGAGCTGGCGCGCCGTATCAGCACGGTTCCGGAAGCGGTTGAAGTGCAGTCGCGCGTGGCCAAAATTTACAACGACCGCAAAGAGATGGCGGAAGGCAACAAACCGTTTGACTGGGGCGGGGCAGAGAATCTGGCCTACGCCACGCTGGTGGATGAAGGCATTCCGGTGCGTCTCTCTGGCGAAGATTCCGGACGCGGCACCTTCTTCCACCGCCATGCGGTGATCCACAACCAGCTGAATGGCTCTACCTATACGCCGCTGCACCATATTCATAATGGTCAGGGAGAGTTCAAAGTCTGGGACTCCGTGCTGTCGGAAGAGGCGGTACTGGCGTTTGAATATGGCTACGCCACCGCAGAGCCGCGCGTGCTGACCATCTGGGAAGCGCAGTTTGGTGACTTTGCCAACGGCGCACAGGTGGTTATCGATCAGTTCATCAGCTCGGGCGAGCAGAAGTGGGGCCGCATGTGTGGCCTGGTGATGCTGCTGCCGCACGGCTATGAAGGTCAGGGTCCGGAGCACTCCTCAGCGCGCCTGGAGCGTTATCTGCAGCTCTGCGCTGAGCAGAATATGCAGGTTTGCGTGCCATCTACCCCGGCTCAGGTTTACCACATGCTGCGTCGTCAGGCGCTGCGCGGTATGCGCCGTCCGCTGATTGTGATGTCGCCGAAGTCGCTGCTGCGTCATCCGCTGGCGATCTCCAGCCTGGACGATCTGGCAAACGGCAGCTTCCAGCCGGCGATTGGCGAGATCGATGCGCTCGATCCGCAGCAGGTTAAACGCGTGGTGCTCTGTTCAGGTAAGGTCTACTACGATCTGCTGGAACAGCGTCGCAAAAACGAGCAGAGCGATGTTGCCATTGTGCGCATCGAGCAGCTCTATCCTTTCCCGCACAAAGCGGTACAGGAAGCGTTAAAAGATTACGCCCATGTCCAGGATTTCGTCTGGTGTCAGGAAGAGCCGCTCAATCAGGGCGCATGGTATTGCAGTCAGCATCATTTCCGCGAAGTGGTTCCCTTTGGTGCGTCGCTGCGTTACGCAGGCCGTCCGGCATCTGCTTCACCGGCCGTGGGCTATATGTCCGTACATCAACAACAGCAGCAAGACCTGGTCAACGACGCGCTGAACCTTGGTTAATAAAAAGGAAAGAAAATGAGTAGCGTAGAAATTCTCGTTCCCGATTTACCTGAATCCGTAGCGGACGCAACGGTTGCAACCTGGCACAAAAAACCTGGCGATGCAGTCAGCCGTGATGAAGTGCTGGTCGAAATTGAAACCGATAAAGTGGTGCTAGAAGTTCCTGCTGCTGCTGATGGTATTCTGGAAGCCGTGCTGGAAGAAGAGGGTGCTACCGTCACCTCGCGCCAGCTGCTTGGTCGCCTGAAAGAGGGCAACAGCGGCGGGAAAGAGACCTCAGCGAAAGTTGAGAGCAATGAATCTGCACCGGCACAGCGCCAGTCCGCGTCGCTGGAAGAAGAGAGCAGCGACGCGCTGAGCCCTGCTGTACGCCGTCTGATCGCGGAAAACAATCTCGACGCCAGCCAGATCAAAGGCACCGGCGTGGGTGGCCGACTGACGCGCGAAGATATTGAAAAGCACCTGGCGAAAAAGCCGGAAGCGAAAGCGGCTCCGGCTGCTGAAGCGGCGGCTCCGGCTCCGGTTGCTAACCGCAGCGAGAAGCGCGTGCCGATGACCCGCCTGCGCAAACGCGTGGCTGAGCGTCTGCTGGAAGCGAAAAACAGCACCGCCATGCTGACCACGTTCAACGAAATCAACATGAAGCCCATCATGGATCTGCGCAAGCAGTATGGTGAGGCGTTTGAAAAACGTCACGGTGTACGCCTGGGCTTTATGTCCTTCTACATCAAAGCGGTCGTTGAAGCCCTGAAGCGCTTCCCGGAAGTAAACGCCTCTATCGATGGCGAAGATGTGGTGTACCACAACTACTTCGATGTCAGCATCGCCGTTTCTACGCCGCGCGGTCTGGTGACGCCAGTGCTGAAAGATGTGGATGCGCTGAGCATGGCGGATATCGAGAAGAAAATAAAAGAGCTGGCGGTGAAAGGCCGTGATGGCAAGCTGACAGTTGAAGAGCTGACCGGCGGTAACTTCACCATCACCAACGGCGGCGTATTTGGTTCGCTGATGTCAACGCCAATCATTAACCCGCCGCAGAGCGCCATTCTGGGCATGCACGCCATTAAAGATCGTCCAATGGCGGTCAATGGTCAGGTTGTGATCCTGCCGATGATGTATCTGGCGCTCTCTTACGATCACCGTCTGATCGATGGCCGTGAATCGGTGGGCTATCTGGTCGCAGTGAAAGAGATGCTGGAAGATCCGGCTCGTCTGCTGCTGGATGTCTGATTTTCGCCGGGCGCGCAGCGATGCGCGCCCACATTTAAATGTTTCAGATCTGAATGGATAGAACATCATGAACTTACACGAATACCAGGCGAAGCAGCTGTTTGCACGGTATGGTATGCCAGCACCGACTGGTTATGCCTGCACCACGCCACGTGAAGCCGAAGAAGCCGCCTCAAAAATTGGCGCAGGCCCGTGGGTAGTGAAATGTCAGGTTCATGCCGGTGGCCGTGGTAAAGCGGGCGGCGTGAAGGTAGTGAAAAGTAAAGAAGAGATCCGTGCATTTGCTGAGCACTGGCTGGGTAAACGTCTGGTGACCTATCAGACAGATGCGCTGGGCCAGCCGGTTAACCAGATTCTGGTTGAAGCGGCAACGGATATCGATCAGGAACTCTATCTGGGTGCGGTCGTCGATCGCGCTACGCGCCGCGTGATCTTCATGGCATCAACCGAAGGCGGTGTGGAAATTGAAAAAGTGGCGGAAGAGACCCCGCACCTGATCCACAAAATGGCGCTCGACCCGTTAGCGGGACCGCAGCCATACCAGGGCCGCGAACTGGCGTTCAAACTGGGTCTGACCGGTAAGCAGGTCAGCCAGTTCACCAAAATCTTTATGGGTCTGGCTACCATGTTCCTGGAGCGCGATCTGGCGATGGTTGAGATCAACCCGCTGGTGATCACCAAACAGGGCGACCTGATCTGCCTGGATGGCAAGCTGGGCGCAGACGGCAACGCGCTGTTCCGCCAGCCTGAACTGCGCGAAATGCGCGATCCAAGCCAGGAAGATCCACGCGAAGCGCACGCAACGCAGTGGGAGCTGAACTATGTCGCGCTGGAAGGCAACATTGGCTGTATGGTCAACGGTGCGGGTCTGGCGATGGGCACAATGGATATCGTGAAGCATCACGGTGGCCAGCCTGCAAACTTCCTTGATGTCGGCGGCGGCGCAACTAAAGAGCGCGTAACCGAAGCCTTCAAAATCATCCTCTCTGACGACGCGGTAAAAGCGGTATTCGTTAACATCTTCGGCGGTATTGTCCGTTGCGATCTGATCGCTGATGGCATCATCGGCGCAGTGGCAGAAGTGGGTGTCAACGTGCCGGTAGTGGTACGTCTGGAAGGTAACAACGCTGAGCTGGGCGCTAAGAAACTGGCGGACAGCGGTCTGAACATCATTGCAGCAACCAGCCTGACAGACGCGGCACAGCGTGTTGTTGCTGCAGCGGAGGGTAAATAATGTCCATTCTGATCGACAAGAACACCAAAGTCATCTGCCAGGGTTTCACCGGTGGCCAGGGGACTTTTCACTCTGAGCAGGCGCTGGCCTATGGCACGCAGCTGGTTGGCGGCGTAACGCCAGGTAAAGGCGGCACTACCCATCTGGGCCTGCCGGTGTTCAATACCGTGCGTGAAGCGGTAGAAGCGACCGGCGCAACGGCCACGGTTATCTACGTTCCGGCTCCGTTCTGCAAAGACGGTATCCTGGAAGCGATCGACGCGGGCATCAAGCTGATCATCACCATCACTGAAGGTATCCCGACGCTGGATATGCTGACTGTGAAAATGAAGCTGGATGAAGCAGGCGTGCGCATGATTGGCCCTAACTGCCCTGGCGTGATCACCCCAGGCGAATGCAAAATCGGCATTATGCCAGGCCACATTCACCAGCCAGGCCGCGTGGGCATCGTGTCACGTTCCGGCACCCTGACCTATGAAGCGGTTAAGCAGACCACAGATATTGGCTATGGCCAGTCTACCTGTGTCGGTATCGGTGGCGACCCGATCCCGGGCTCTAACTTCATCGATATTCTGCAGATGTTCCAGGACGATCCGCAGACCGAAGCGATTGTGATGATCGGTGAAATCGGCGGCAGCGCGGAAGAAGAAGCGGCAGCCTTTATCAAAGAGCACGTCACCAAGCCGGTTGTCGGCTACATCGCAGGCGTAACGGCGCCGAAAGGCAAACGTATGGGCCATGCTGGCGCCATCATTGCCGGCGGTAAAGGCACGGCTGACGAGAAGTTTGCTGCGCTGGAAGCGGCAGGTGTGAAAACCGTCCGCAGCCTGGCCGATATCGGTGATGCGGTAAAAGCAGTTCTGCCTGCTAACTGATTGCGCTGACTGAATAAGCATAAGCCACCTGCGGGTGGCTTTTTTTATGCCTGCAGCGTAGCGGTTTTTATTTATTATCCTGCGCGGCGGATTTTAAAGTTAATAACTCACAGAAAAGGTAATCGTAATTTTAATTAAACGCGGCAGCTTTTGACATCGCTTTAACAACTCTTTCAGGCTACATATTCGTAAACTTTATATCTTAATCCAGATCAAATAATAGCGTGTTATAGCAAACTTTACTGCTGGCTAAAAACAACCCGGCCGGTATAAATTGCGCTGCATCAAATCACAGTTTTGCCACGGATAACAGCCGTCTGAGTCGTATGCCCCCGGATCAATATTGTGACATCTGACGCTGACGCCTGCATGACAGAAATGTGAGGCGATATTTTCAGGGAATTATCACCACTATTACTCGCTCATTTCGGGCCGCAGATTGCGCTATCTGCGGGTAATAAAACCGGAATTAATAATCAGCCGTTCCTGCACGCTGTTGCGCCGTTTACCGTCCGGCAACACAGCGGCATGCGAAGAGCAAGGAGTTCTCATGTTAGATATTGTCGAGCTGTCGCGCTTACAGTTTGCCCTGACGGCGATGTACCACTTTCTGTTCGTACCATTAACGCTGGGTATGGCGTTTCTGCTGGCGATCATGGAAACCGTCTACGTGCTGTCGGGCAAACAGATTTATAAAGATATGACCAAATTCTGGGGCAAGTTGTTTGGCATCAACTTTGCGCTGGGCGTGGCCACCGGACTTACCATGGAGTTCCAGTTCGGCACTAACTGGTCCTATTACTCCCACTACGTCGGCGATATTTTCGGGGCGCCGCTGGCCATCGAAGGATTAATGGCGTTCTTTCTTGAATCCACCTTTGTCGGGCTGTTTTTCTTTGGCTGGGATCGGCTGGGCAAAGTTCAGCATCTGGCGGTCACCTGGCTGGTGGCGCTGGGATCCAACCTCTCTGCGCTCTGGATCCTGGTGGCCAATGGCTGGATGCAAAATCCCATCGCCGCAGCATTCAACGCTGAAACCATGCGTATGGAAATGCTGAGCTTTTCAGAGCTGGTGCTTAACCCGGTCGCACAGGTGAAATTTGTGCATACCGTGGCAGCGGGCTATACCGCTGGCGCCATGTTTGTTCTGGGGATCAGCGGCTGGTATCTGCTTAAAGGGCGTGATGTGGCGTTTGCCCGCCGCTCCTTTGCCATTGCGGCCAGTTTTGGCATGGCGGCGGTGCTCTCGGTGATTGTACTCGGCGATGAGTCGGGCTACGAGATGGGGGATGTCCAGAAAACCAAACTGGCTGCAATCGAGGCGGAGTGGGAGACCCAGCCGGCACCCGCCGCCTTTACGCTATTTGGTATACCGAATCAGGAGACGCAGGAGAACAAATATGCGATTCAGATTCCGTATCTGCTTGGCCTTATCGCCACGCGCTCAGTGGATAAACCCGTTACCGGCCTGAAAGAACTGCAGGCGCAGCATGAGGTGCGGATCCGTAACGGCATCAAAGCGTATGGCCTGCTCAATGCGCTGCGCAGCGGCAATCAGGACCCGGAAGTCCGCCGCGCGTTTGAAGCCAGCAAGCAGGATCTTGGCTACGGCCTGCTGCTTAAGCGCTACACCCCGACGGTCACCGATGCCAGCGAAGCGCAGATACAACAGGCGGTGAAAGACGCCATTCCGCGCGTGGCGCCGCTCTATTTTGCCTTCCGTATCATGGTGCTGTGCGGCGCGCTGTTGCTGGCGATTATTGCCCTCTCATTCTGGAGCGTAGTCCGCGACCGGATCGGTCAGCAGCGCTGGCTGCTGAAAGCCGCACTGTATGGCATTCCGCTGCCGTGGATCGCTATCGAGGCGGGCTGGTTTGTTGCGGAGTACGGGCGTCAGCCGTGGGCAATCGGTGAAGTGTTACCCACCGCCGTAGCGAACTCTTCGCTGACCGTGGGAGACGTGCTGTTTTCGATGACGCTGATTTGCGGACTCTACACGCTGTTTCTGGTGGCAGAGATGTATCTGATGTTCCGGTTTGCCCGCATGGGGCCGGGCAGCCTGAAAACCGGCCGCTATCACAATGAATCAGTGCAGATCGCTACGCAGCCAGAGCGCGGCTAAAGGAGAGCAACCATGTTTGACTACGAAGTGTTACGTTTTGTCTGGTGGCTGCTGATTGGCATACTGCTGATCGGCTTTGCCGTGGCGGACGGTTTTGATATGGGGGTCGGTATGCTGACGCCCGTGCTCGGACGCAGCGACACCGAGCGCCGTATTATGATCAACACGATTGCACCGCACTGGGACGGCAATCAGGTCTGGCTGATCACGGCTGGCGGTGCGCTGTTTGCCGCCTGGCCCATGGTCTATGCCGCCGCCTTCTCTGGTTTCTATGTCGCCATGATTCTGGTGCTCGCCTCGCTCTTTTTTCGCCCGGTGGGTTTTGATTATCGATCCAAAATTGAAGACAGGCGCTGGCGTGCCGTGTGGGACTGGGGCATCTTTGCCGGCAGTTTTGTTCCGCCGCTGGTGATAGGCGTCGCCTTTGGCAATCTGCTGCAGGGGGTGCCGTTTCATGCAGATAGCTATCTGCGTCTGTTCTATACCGGCAATTTCTTCCAGCTGCTCAATCCATTTGGCCTGCTGGCGGGAGTCATCAGCGTGGCGATGATCCTGACCCAGGGCGCCACCTATCTGCAGATGCGCACCTGCGGTGAGCTGCATTTACGTGCGCGCAGCGCGGCGCAGGCGGGGGCGCTGGTGATGCTCATCGCCTTTGTGCTGGCGGGCTTGTGGGTAAAATATGGCCTTGACGGCTATGTAGTGAAAAGCGTTATCGATCACCACGCAGCCTCTAATCCACTGGGCAAAGAGGTGGTGCGCGAGGCGGGTGCCTGGCTGCGTAATTTTGAGCAGATGCCGCTGCTGTGGGCGTTTCCGCTGCTGGGCGCTGTTCTGCCGCTGCTTACACTACTTTGTTCGCGCGGCGAGCGGGGCGCCTGGGCATTCATCTTCTCTTCCCTGACGCTGGCCTGCGTCATCATGACCGCCGGTATTGCGCTGTTCCCGTTTATCATGCCCTCCAGCACCGTGCCGGGTAGCAGCCTGACCCTCTGGGATGCCACCTCCAGCCTGCTGACGCTGAAGATTATGACCATCGCCGCACTCATCTTTGTGCCGATCATTCTGGCCTACACCAGCTGGTGCTACTACAAAATGTTCGGTCGCATTACCCAAGATGATATTGAACGCAACACGCACTCTCTCTACTGATTAAGGAGCTTTTGCATGTGGTATTTTGCCTGGATCCTCGGCACGCTGCTGGCCTGCGCATTAGGTGTGATCACCGCCCTGGCGCTGGAGCAGAGAGATGCAAACCGTGCACAGGATGACAACGCCTGATCGGTCAGCATGCTGGCCGGTAGCATGGGGTAATAAAGGGGTCCGGACGGGCCCTTTTTTTGTGCCTGTTAACGGCACACTCGCCTGACTGCAGACCAGGACTTTTGTCAGCATCAGGTCAGGAAATGTTGAGTAATTCCTTCTGGTTGTTACCGTCAGATAATTATTTTCTTCTGGCTCTGGCGGACCATTCCCAAGCGGATCGCTCTTGCGTATAGTAGCAACGTTTAAAAATGAGACCGGGATGTAGAGTGAGTACAACGCTGTTTCGCTGGCCGGTGCGGGTCTACTATGAAGATACCGATGCCGGAGGTGTGGTTTACCACGCCAGCTATCTTGCTTTTTATGAACGAGCACGTACCGAAATGCTGCGTCAGCGCCATTTCAATCAACACGTCCTGTTAGAAGAGCAGGTCGCATTTGTGGTACGGCGCATGACGGTGGAGTTCATTGCCGCGGCTCGCCTTGATGACCTTCTGGAGATACAGACCGAAGTGACCTCAATGACCCGCGCAACCATGACCTTCACCCAGCGTATCGTCAATGCTGAAGGCAGGGTGCTCAACGAGGCAGATGTCCTGATCGCCTGCATTAACCCACACCTGATGAAGCCGATTGCGCTTCCCAAGTCTATTGTCGCGGAGTTCAAGCAGTGACTGACATGAATGTTCTTGATTTGTTCCTGAAGGCGAGCCTTCTGGTCAAACTTATCATGTTGATTTTGATCGGCTTTTCTATTGCCTCCTGGGCAATCATTATCCAGCGTACGCGCATTCTGAATGCGGCAGGACGCGAAGCGGACGCCTTTGAAGATAAGTTCTGGTCCGGTATCGAACTCTCGCGTCTCTATCAGGAGAGCCAGGGGCGTCGTGATGAGCTGGGCGGTTCGGAACAAATTTTCTACGCCGGCTTTAAAGAGTTTGCCCGCCTGCATCGCGTAAACAGCCATGCGCCGGAAGCGGTGGTCGAGGGCGCCAGCCGCGCCATGCGTATCTCTATGAACCGCGAGCTGGAAGCGCTGGAAACCCACATTCCTTTCCTCGGCACCGTGGGTTCTATCAGCCCCTATATCGGTCTGTTTGGTACCGTATGGGGGATCATGCACGCTTTCATCGCGCTGGGCGCAGTCAAGCAGGCCACGCTGCAGATGGTGGCACCGGGTATCGCAGAAGCGCTGATCGCCACCGCGATCGGCCTGTTTGCCGCGATCCCGGCGGTCATGGCCTATAACCGTCTGAACCAGCGCGTCAACAAGCTGGAGCAGGGTTACGATAACTTTATGGAAGAGTTCACGGCTATCCTGCATCGTCAGGCTTTCTCTAGCGACAATACGAAGTAAGTCGAGGTTTACGATGGCCAGAACCCGTGGTCGCGGACGCCGCGATCTTAAGTCGGAAATCAACATTGTTCCGCTGCTCGATGTGCTGCTGGTGCTGCTGCTTATCTTTATGGCAACCGCGCCAATCATTACGCAGAGCGTGGAAGTTGATCTGCCGGACGCCACTGACTCCAAAACGGTTGCCAGCGATGATAATCCGCCGGTAATTGTTGAAGTGGCCGGTGTAGGACAATACAGCCTGGTGGTGGATCACGATCGTATGACCCAGCTGCCGCCTGAGCAGGTTGTGAGTGAAGCGCAGCGTCGTATTGAAGCCAATCCTAAAACCGTGTTTCTGATTGGCGGGGCCAAAGATGTGCCTTACGACGAAATCATTAAAGCGCTGAACCTGCTTCATCAGGCTGGCGTCAAATCAGTCGGTCTGATGACGCAGCCGATTTAACGCGACTTGTTTTTGGGAACCGAGAGTGTCGAAGGCAACCGAACAGAACCAGAAGTTGAAACGCGCAATTATTGTTTCGGTGGCGCTGCACATCGTGCTGATTGCGCTGCTGATCTGGAGCTCGTTCAACGAACATATTGAAGCGAGCGGCGGCGGCGGCGGTAGCGATATTGATGCCGTCATGGTCGATCCCGGGGCTGTGGTTGAACAATATAATCGTCAGCAAAATCAGCAGAGCGACAGCCAGCGTGCGGAGCAGCAGCGGAAAAAGCAGGCGCAGCAGCAGGCGGAAGAGCTACAGCAGAAGCAGGCCGCCGAGCAGCAGCGTCTGAAAGCGCTGGAAAAAGAGCGGCTGCAGGCGCAGCAGGAAGCGAAAGAGCAGGCTAAACAGCAGGCTGAGCAGCAGAAAGCGGCCGAAACGGCTGCAAAGCAGGCTCAGGAGCAGCAAAAAGCGGCTGAAGCCGCTGCCGCACAGGCGAAAGCGGATGCGAAAGCAGAAGCAGACGCGCGCGCTAAAGCAGCAGCAGAAGCGAAAGCAACCGCAGCGGCTGAAGCGAAGCAGGCTGCTGCCGAGGCGAAGAAACAGGCAGAAGAGCAGGCGAAAGCAGCGGCAGCGGATGCTGCAAAAGAGAAAGCGGCAGAGCAGGCGAAAGCGGCAGCTGAGGCGAAAGCCAAAGCGCAGGCGGAAGCGAAAGCGCAGGCAGCGGCCGATGCCAAAGCTAAAGCAGCGGCAGAGGCGAAAGCCAAAGCTGCGCAGGAAGCCAAAGAGAAAGCAGCAGAGGCGGCGAAGGAGAAAGCTGCGGAAGCTGCTAAAGAGAAGGCGGCCGCTGAGGCAAAAGCGAAAGCAGACGCCGCTGCCAAAGCGAAAGCGGATGCAGCCGCTAAAGCAAAAGCAGATGCAGCGGCGAAAGCCAAAGCAGCCGCGGACGCGAAGAAAAAGGCTGCTGCTGAAGCCGCGCAGGGCGAAAGCGATGTTGACGATCTGCTGGGCGGCCTCTCCTCCGGTAAAAACGCGCCGAAGAGTGGCGCTGCAGCCGGCGGCGGTGGTGCAGCAGGGCAGGGCAATCAGAAGAAAGCGGGTGCATCGGGTGCTGAGGTCAACGCCTATCTGGGCCAGATCACCAGCGCCATCCAAAGCCGCTTCTATGATGCCGATCTCTATCGCGGTAAGAGCTGCGATTTACGTATTAAGCTGGCACCCGATGGGCTGCTGATTGATGTGAAATCGGAAGGGGGCGATCCGGCACTTTGCCAGGCTGCCATTGCCGCTGCGAAGCAGGCGCGTATTCCTAAGCCACCTTCGCAGGCGGTGTATGAAGTGTTTAAAAACGCACCAATGCGTTTCAGGCCGCAATAATGCAGTAACGTACGGCAGGTTGAACTAAGGTTAGCTTGCCGTATTCTATAAAATACTCGTGTTTTTTCAGGAACTGTGCGAATTATCGTGAACTCAGGTTCAGGTAAGGGAGATAAGATGAAGCAGGCACTTCGTGTAACCTTAGGTTTTTTTGTACTGCTGTGGGCCGCTGTGCTGCACGCAGAAGTACGCATTGAAATTACGCAGGGCGTTAACACTGCCCGTCCGATTGGTGTAGTACCGTTTAAATGGGCCGGACCTGGCGCGGCGCCAGAAGATGTCGGCGGTATTGTGGCAGCTGACGTGCGCAACAGTGGTAAATTTAATCCGCTGGATCGCTCACGTCTGCCGCAGCAGCCCGGCAGTGCGCAGGAAGTTCAGCCTGCCGCATGGAGCGCGCTGGGTATTGATGCCGTGGTGGTCGGTCAGGTCTCACCTAACGCCGATGGCAGCTATCAGGTCGCCTATCAGCTGGTCGACACCGGTGGTGCACCGGGCAGCGTACTGGCACAAAACTCCTTCAAAGTAACAAAACAGTGGCTGCGCTATGCGGCGCATACCGCCAGTGACGAAGTCTTTGAGAAGCTGACCGGCATTAAAGGCGCATTCCGCACCCGTATCGCTTATGTTGTGCAGACCAACGGCGGCCAGTTCCCGTATGAGCTGCGCGTGTCTGACTACGATGGTTACAACCAGTTTGTGGTACACCGTTCACCGCAGCCGCTGATGTCACCGGCCTGGTCACCTGACGGCAGCAAACTGGCCTACGTTACGTTTGAGAGTGGCAAATCAGCGCTGGTAATCCAGACGCTGGCAAATGGCGCTATTCGTCAGGTTGCCTCCTTCCCGCGTCACAACGGTGCACCATCGTTCTCACCGGATGGTTCTAAGCTGGCTTTCGCCCTCTCTAAAACGGGTAGCCTGAATCTCTATGTAATGGACCTGGGCTCAGGTCAGATCCGTCAGGTAACAGACGGCCGCTATAACAGCACTGAGCCAACCTGGTTCCCGGATAGCCAGACCCTGGCGTATACCTCGGATCAGGCGGGTGCACCGCAGATTTATAAAGTCGGTGTTAACGGCGGCGCGCCACAGCGTATTACCTGGGAAGGCAAACAGAACCAGGATGCGGATGTGTCGACCGACGGTAAAACCATGGTGATGATCAGCAGCGCCGGTGGCGCGCAGCACGTCGCCAAACAGGATCTGGAAACGGGAGCCGTTCAGACGTTAACGGACACGTTCCTGGATGAAACGCCAAGTCTGGCACCAAACGGCACCATGGTTATCTACAGCTCTACTCAGGGGATGGGATCCGTGCTGCAGCTGGTTTCAACTGACGGGCGTTTCAAAGCGCGTCTTCCGGCAACTGATGGACAGGTAAAATCACCTGCCTGGTCGCCGTATCTGTGATGCATCGCTCCCTTGCCTCGTCGGCGGAGGAGTCAATGTATGGCAAACAAAATAATAGGATAAAGAAATGCAACTGAACAAAATGCTGAAGGGTTTAATGCTGGCTCTGCCAGTGATTGCAGTCGCTGCTTGTAGCTCACACAAAAACAACAACAACGATCAGTCCGGTATGGGTGCTGATGGTGCGTACGGTGCGGGCTCTGGCGCTGGCATGAACGGCGGCAACATGTCTTCTGACGAGCAGGCGCGTCTGCAGATGCAGCAGCTGCAGCAGAACAACATCGTTTACTTCGGTCTGGACAAGTATGACGTGCAGTCTGACTATGCTCAGATGCTGGATCAGCACGCAGCTTTCCTGCGCGGCAACCCGTCTTACAAAGTGACTATCGAAGGTCATGCGGATGAGCGTGGCACGCCAGAGTACAACATCGCGCTGGGCGAGCGTCGTGCTAACGCAGTGAAAATGTATCTGCAGGGCAAAGGCGTCTCTGCCGATCAGATGTCTATCGTATCTTACGGTAAAGAGAAACCAGCCGTACTGGGCCATGACGAATCAGCGTATGCTAAAAACCGTCGTGCCGTACTGGTTTACTAAGAGAATCATATGATTAGTAACTTCAGACTATCCCTTGCGGGTCTGTCGTTACTGGTTGGCGTAGCGGCCCCCTGGGCCGCTAATGCCCAGGCGTCAATCAGTAGCGTTGGCTCAGGCTCGGTCGAAGACCGTGTCACCACTCTTGAACGTATCTCCAATGCTCAGGCGCAGCTGCTGCAGCAGTTACAGCAGCAGATGAGCGATAATCAGAGCGACATCGATTCCCTGCGCGGGCAGATCCAGCAGAACAGCTATCAGCTTAACCAGGCGGTTGAGCGTCAGAAGCAGCTTTACCAGCAGCTCGACACGTTAAGCAGCAGCCAGTCCGCTGCACAGAGCGGCGGTAACGCTGATGCTGCCGGTGCCGCAGCGGGAAACGCTGATGCGGGTAGCAGTAATACGGCTGCCGCACCTGCACAAACCGGCGATGCAAATACCGATTACAACGCTGCCGTCGCGCTGATTCTGGAGAAGAAGCAGTACGATCAGGCTATCTCTGCACTGCAGGCATGGGTGAAGAAGTATCCTGACTCTACCTATCAGCCAAATGCCAACTACTGGCTGGGGCAGCTGCATTACAACAAAGGCAAGAAGGACGATGCGGCTTACTATTTTGCCACGGTGGTGAAGAACTATCCCAAATCACCGAAAGCGGCGGAAGCGCTGTTTAAGGTTGGCGTGATCATGCAGGATAAAAAAGACACGGCAAAAGCCAAAGCGGTTTATCAGCAGGTGATCAAGCAGTTCCCGGATAGTGAGTCAGCAAAGCAGGCGCAAAAGCGGCTGGCCGGATTGTAATTTGTACGAAAAAGACCAGATTTCGCCTGATTTCTGGTCTTGCCGCCTGAAAGGTAAGCAGTTGAGCTATCTGCGGGAAAATAAGGGTTGCGCCCTCCCGCTAAATCAGTAATATATGCCGCCGTTGCCGGGACATATGTAAATGCGTATCGGCGACGCTGAAGATGGGTCGTTAGCTCAGTTGGTAGAGCAGTTGACTTTTAATCAATTGGTCGCAGGTTCGAATCCTGCACGACCCACCATCTCAACCACAGGTTCAGGCGGGTTCTTCAGTTAGCTTCACAACCTTGATGGGTCGTTAGCTCAGTTGGTAGAGCAGTTGACTTTTAATCAATTGGTCGCAGGTTCGAATCCTGCACGACCCACCATCAAGTTTAAAGTTGTAAGTCGCTTCCACAGCGGGTCGTTAGCTCAGTTGGTAGAGCAGTTGACTTTTAATCAATTGGTCGCAGGTTCGAATCCTGCACGACCCACCAGATTCAGAAAAAAGCGCCCAACGGGCGCTTTTTTCGTTTTCCGCAGTACGGTAATGCCCCCCCCACAGACGCGCATTAATACACCAGGGTCGCATTAATGCGACCCCTACGGGTATGGGGAGCGGTAATGCGTTTGCGTTGACGGAATATGCCCATCTATCCGCAGGGGCGCCATTTATGGCGTCCTGGCCGCTACCGTGCCGGCTTTTTCCGGGAGGCTTTTTCGGGCATCAGGCTTTTCCAGATATGCTGCACGGCATAGCTGCGCCATGGCCGCCAGACCTGCGATAGCTGCTCTGCCTCTCTGGCCGTTACGCCACCGAGATTATTACGGATAGCGATATCCTCTTTCGGGAAAGCATCAGGCCAGCGTAGCGCCCGCATGGCGATATAGCTGGCGGTCCACGGGCCGACCCCCTTCAGCGCCAGCAGCTGCTGCTGTACAGTATCCGGCGGCAGAGATCCGTTAAAGCGCAGCGCGCCGCTGGCGCAGGCGTGGGCCAGTGCGATAATCGCATTTGAACGGGCGCTGACTATGCCGAGCACCGCAATATCATCGACCGTTGCTGCTGCCAGCGTGGCCGCGTCCGGAGAGAGGCGGGAGAGCGCTGGCCAGGGCGTCTCCAGCGGCTCGCCAAAGCGCTCCGTCAGACGGCTGCTGAGCGTTACAGCCGCTTTTACCGTAACCTGCTGGCCGAGAATCGCGCGCACGCTTAACTCAAACGCATCGAACGCGCCGGGCACGCGCAGGCCCGGGTGGCGCGCCAGGCTCTCTGCCAGCAGCGGATCGCGGCCCAGTAGCTCGCTCACCGCCTGCGGCTGAGCATCCAGATCGAACAGATCGCGCAGCCGGCGCAGCAGGGCAGGCAGCACCGGCGTCAGTGTGGTAGTGAACTCAACCTGCAGCGCATGCTTATCGGGCAGGGCGCTGACGCGCACCCAGCCGCGACAGCCGCCCAGCGCGACGGTGCGGTGATAAGCGCCATCGGCCACCCACTCAGCCTGCTTCATGACGTGCGCTTCAAGAAACTCCAGCATCGCCGCCCAGTCATAGGGTGGACGGTAGCTCAGCTGCAGGGTGGCGCTCTGCTGTGGCAGCGCAGCGCCTTCCGGCTGGCTCCGCTTACGCAGCGCGGAAGGCGTCATGTGATAGCGCGCCTGAAACACATCATTAAAGCGGCGCAGGCTGCGAAAGCCGCTGGCGTAAGCGATCTCCGTTACGGGCAGCGCGGTTTCGGTCAGCAGCTGTTTGGCCAGCAGCATACGCCGCGTCTGACGCAGCTCCAGCGGCGAAACGCCCAGCTCCTGCTGAATAACGCGCCGCAGCTGACGTTCACTCAGAAAGAACTCACCGGCAATATCTGCCAGCGAGGTCTGCTCCTCCAGCATGCCCTCTTCAACGCGACGGATCAGACGATCGGCAATGCGGTGATGGTTATCTACCGGCGCAAATCCCGGCGCCAGCTCCGGGCGGCAGCGCAGGCACGGGCGAAAGCGCGCCTTTTCCGCTGCTTCTGCGTTATGAAAAAAGCGGCAGTTTTTCAGCAGCGGTTTGCGCACCGGACAGACAGGACGACAGTAAATACCGGTTGAGGTTACGCCCACGTAGAGCAGCCCGTCAAAGCGACTGTCGCGCGACGTCAGCGCCTGGTAAGCAATTTCAGGATCAAGCATCGTCTTCTCCGGTAAATAAAGGGCATCATGGCGCAGTCCGGGTGCGGAAACACGCTGCTTTCGGACAGCTAATCAGTTTATGTGCCTGTCCGAAAACAGCCAGTTTGCGGCGCGATTAATGCAATAATAGTCGGGAGTCATCCACTGCGGAGATCTGTTATGTACCATACTAAAACCATCGTGACGCCGGTCGGCGAGCTGACGCTGATTGCCAGCGATAAAGGCCTGGCAGCCGTGCTGTGGGAAAATGAAGGATCGCAGCGCGTGCCGCTGACGCCGCTGTCACGTAACGAGTCGCACCCGGTGCTGTGCGAGGCGGAGCGTCAGCTGCAGGAGTATTTTGCCGGCACCCGGCAGCGTTTTACCCTGAGCTACGACCCGTCCGGCACGCCGTTCCAGCAAAAGGTATGGGCCGCCCTGCTGACCATCCCATTTGGAGAGACGCGCAGCTACCGGCAGATAGCCGAGCAGATTGGGCATCCCAAAGCCGTACGCGCGGTGGGGGCTGCCAACGGCAAAAACCCGCTCTCTATTATGGCTCCATGCCACCGCGTCATTGGCAGCAACGGCAAACTGACCGGCTTTGCCGGTGGCCTGCCGGTTAAGGCGTTTTTGCTGGAGCTGGAGCGGGCAGGTAAAGAGTTGGGTGCGCCGGTTGTTTAGTATAAAAAACTAAATAGCGATTTATTATGCTTTGTAGTATTTTCGTGGCTTCTGTTGTTAATTACATAAAACACTGATGCGGTAGTGCGCCATCGGATCGGCGGCAGGCGAACCGCTCTTTTACGCACCCTGCATTTCAGGCACAGGAGCCAGTAATGGACATTTTCAGCACGCAAAATATCCTGGTACATATCCCTCTGGGCGCCGGCGGATACGACCTCTCATGGATTGAAGCGTTCGGCACGCTGGCCGGGCTGCTCTGTATCTGGCTGGCAAGCCAGGAAAAAATCAGTAACTACCTGTTTGGCCTGATCAACGTCACGCTGTTTGCGGTGATTTTCTTTCAGATCCAGCTCTACGCCAGCCTGCTGCTGCAGCTCTTTTTCTTTGTCGCCAATCTCTATGGCTGGTACGCATGGAGCCGGCAAACCAGTGACCATGAGCGCGCGTTAAAAATTCGCTGGCTGTCGCTGCCGAAAGCGCTGGCATGGGGCGCCGCCTGCGTTATTGCGATTGCGCTGATGACGCGCTATATCGACATGGTGTTTGGCTTCCTTACCCGCAGCGCAGTGCAGATCATGCAGGGAATCGGCCTGCAGGTCAGCATGCCGCAGCTGCAGCCTGACGCGTTTCCCTTCTGGGATTCCTGCATGATGGTGCTCTCTGTCGTGGCAATGATTCTGATGACGCGTAAATATGTCGAAAACTGGCTGCTGTGGGTGGTCATCAACGTCATTAGCGTGATGATTTTTGCCCGGCAGGGGGTATATGCGATGTCGCTGGAGTACGCCATTCTCACGCTGATTGCGCTGAACGGCTCGCGTCTGTGGATACAGAGCGCACGCGAGCAGGGCTCACGTGCGCTGGCGGGTTAGTGATGATGATGCGCGTGTCCGTCCAGCACCGCATGATGATCGTCATCAGCGGCGTGTTCTGAACCGAGCGCGCAGTCGGGCAGGCTGCACGCCTGATACTCCATCTGCACCGTGGCATGTTCAATCTGATAGTGCTGATGCAGATAGTGATGAATTTTTCGCAGCAGGCCGTCGTGATCGTACGGCGGCACCACCTGAACATGCAGCGTAAGCACTGGCTTCTCTCCCACCTGCCACAGGTGAATATGGTGAACGTTACGCACCTCATCGATGTTCAGCTTCAGCTCGCGCGCCAGCTTATCAATATTGATATTCACCGGTGCACCCTCCAGCAGCTCATGCAGGCTTTCACGCAGCAGCGCCCAGGCGCTGCGCACCACCAGCACGGAAACCAGCAGTGAAAGAATCGGATCGATGGGCGTCCAGCCGGTAAGCATAACGATAACCGCGGCGGCAATGGCGCCCACCGAACCAAGCAGATCGCCCATGACGTGCAGCGCGGCGGCGCGCACGTTGAGATTTTTCTCGCCGCTGCCGCGATGCAGCAGCCAGAATGAAAGCAGGTTAGCAAACAGCCCGGCGATAGCGATACCGAGCATCAGGCCGCCCTCAATCGGCTGCGGATGAGTAAAACGCCGGATCGCCTCCCAGACAATCAGCACGGTGATCACCAGCAGCGCAATCGCGTTTACAAACGCCGCCAGGGTGGTCAGACGCAGCAGGCCAAAGGTATGCCGCGCATTGGGTTTACGGCGCGCAAACTGCACCGCCAGCAGCGCCATCAGCAGGGCGGCGGCGTCGGTCAGCATATGTCCGGCGTCGGCCAGCAGCGCCAGTGAACCTGAAAGAAGGCCGCCGATCACTTCGGCCAGCATAAACAGTGCCGTGACGCTAAACGCCGCCGCCAGGCGGGTGCGATTAGCATTGTGGTCACCGTGAGAGTGAGAGTGTGCCATAGCGTTCCAGTTGGTTGAGTAGCCTGTTGGTTAATAATATCAGTAAATTGAGCGTGTCAGGATGGAGCTGCTGCTGTTTCGCGGCGTCAATCAGCTGCTGACACGCTCCGGCGGCATCTTCAATGCCCAGCATCAGCCAGCTGCCTTTCAGGCGGTGAGCCGCTTTTTCAATCGCCGCCCAGTCGCGCTGCCCGCTGGCCTGCAGCAGCGCATCGCGATCCTGCGTAACGGCGCGCTGCAGCGTTTCACTGATGCGCGGCAGCCAGCTGGCGTCGTGCTGAGCCAGCTGCTGCAGCGTTGCCGGCAGCTGCGCCAGCGGATCGGACTGCGCCTGCGCCAGCAGCGCGGCCAGCGCCTGCAGCGTAACGGGCTTCACCAGCTGCGCCTCATGCGCCTGCAGAGGCAGGCGCAAGCGCTGCACGTCGGCGGAACAGATCACGCGCAGGGCAGGGTGTGGTCGTTGCCGCTGGCGGCGGCGCAGAATGCGCAGCAGCGTCAGGCCATCGGGATGCGGCATCATCTGATCGATAAACAGCACATCAAACGGCTGCCTGGCATCGGCGAGCAGCAGGGCGCGTCCCGCATCAAAGGTCTCAGCCTGAATGCCAAAAGCAGCCAGCTGCTGCTGCAGCACCAGCAGATTAGCGGGATGATCGTCAACAATCGCCACCCGCAGCTGCGGATAGCGCGGCCAGACCGGATCGTCGCCGGCATCCGCAATGTCACAGGGCGTCAGCGGCAGCGTTACGCTGACGCGTGTGCCCTGGCCCGGCGCAGAGCTCAGCTGCAGCGTACCGCCCATTCGCTGTACGATTTCCCGGCAGATAAAGAGCCCCAGACCGCTGCCCTGTACCGCATGACGCCGGCCAGACGGCGCCTGATACCATGGCTCAAACAGGTGTGCCTGTTCGCTGAGCGGAATGCCGCTGCCGCTGTCCGTCACAACAAGCGTAATCTGCTCCTCTGCCGCCAGCGTAAGGCTTATTTCGCCTTCACGGGTGAACTTCAGTGCATTAGCCACCAGGTTATTAATGACCTGCTGCAGGCGATCGCTATCCAGCAGCACGCTGGCGGGCAGCGGCGTCAGGGCCGTTACGCGCAGCTGCGGACCGCCGGGGCGCATCAGCGGATGGTAAAGCTGCCGCTGCTGCTGCAGCCAGCGGGAGAGATTCAGCGGGTGCGGATTCAGGCGGAAACTCTGATTCTCAATCCGCGCATGATCCTGCAAATCGTTCAGCAGCGCCATTAGCGAGCGGGCGCTGCTGTGCATCAGCGCGACCCGTGAGGGCACATGCTGCTGCTGTTCCAGCTCCAGCAGGCCAAGAATCGCCTGCATCGGCGTGCGCAGTTCATGACTGACGGTCGCGAGAAACTGGCTTTTAGCCGCACTGGCGCGCTCCGCTTCTGCGCGCTGCCGCCGTTCACGCCGCTGCTGCAGCACGTGACGCAGCTGCAGCAGCAGCAGCCCTGCAATAATCAGCGCCGCTGCAAACAGCAGCAGTTTTGGTATGCTGCGCATCATCATCGTGCTGCCGGGCTGCGGCGGCTGCGCCCAGCTTGCCCGCATCTGGTTCAGCGTTTCTGGCGGTATCTGCTGCAGCGCGCGATCGAGCAGGGCGCGCAGCTGCGGCTGCTGCGGGGTTACCCGGGGCGCCATCGGCCAGGCGATATCGCTGGCGGCAAACGCCAGACGCAGCGCGGTGTCATCGCGGCTGGCCAGCCGCCAGCGTGCTGAGATCACATTATCCACCAGCGCATCAATCTGTCCGCTGCCGAGCGCCTGCCAGAGCCGGGTGCGGTCGTCAAACCACTGTGGCGTAATACCCGGCGGCAGCAGCTGACGGGCCAGATCGCCGCGCAGTACGCCAAGACGTTTGCCCTGCAGCGAGGACCAGTCGGCAGGCGCAAGCGGCATCCGGCTGTAAACGCCCCAGATAGCACGCCATACCGGAAGCGTGGTGGAGGCCGCATCGGGCGTATCCAGAGGCTCCAGCAGCGTAAGCATCACCGCCTGCTGTGCCAGCAGCGCCTGCGCCTGCTGCGGGTTAGCGACCCAGCGCGGCGTGAAGCGGATGCCGGTGCTCTGGCCCAGCGCATTAAGCAGGTCAATACCAAAGCCGCGCGCGTTACCGCTGGCGTCCCGGTAGCTCCAGGGGGCATTATCTGGCGCGGCGGCGTAGGTGACAACGGGATGCGCCGCCAGCCACTGCTGCTCTGCCGGGCTGAGCATCAGCGTCTGCGTATCCTGATAGCGCGGCAGCGGCGGGCTCCAGCGCTGAGCAACCTGCCGGCTGAACTCCGCCGGCAGCAGGCGAAGCTGCGCATCGATCCATGTTGTCAGCGCCGGATCGCGGGCGATCGTGCGCAGCGTCAGTACCGCATCCGGATCGGCGGTGATCTGGTAGATCTCTCCCTGCTGCAGCTGGCTGAGCAGAAAGCCGGCGCTGGCTTCATCGGCGACCAGATAATCACTCTGCTGATTGAGCAGGGCGTAGAGCGCCTGTAAGTTGCCGGCCAGCGGATGCCAGCGGTGGCGCGCTGCCAGCTCCGGCGGCAGCTGCGTCAGCGTGCTGCCGGCAATAGTCAGCTGAGCGTTATCGCTGTTAAACATTACCGCGCGCTGATTTGCACGGTTGCGGTAAATACGGAGCGGCGTGCTGAACCAGCTGGCGCTGAGCGAGGCGCCGGCAGGCAGCGGTGCGCTTTCAGTCGTCAAAACCAGGTCCACCTCACCGCGCTTCAGCGCCTGCAGCTGCGCGCTCCGGTCAGGGTAGCCCTGCAGCTGAAACCGTACGCCGCTCTGCTGGCTGAGGGCGCTGAGATAGTCAGCATCAATGCCCCACAGGCGATCGCCGATGCGCATCGACCAGGGCGCGCTATTTTGCACCGGCACCGCCACGCGCAGCTGCGTGGCGGGCGGTGGCGCAGCGTGAGGCACCGGCATAACCGCAGGCAGCATGACGCTGCTGGCGGGCAGCAGTTCAGCGCGTGCGCCGGCTACCAGCAGCAAGCAGAGCAGCCAGAGCCGCTTCACTGCTGCGCTTTCCACAGTTCAGCCAGCTCAACCACCGAGGTCACGCCGGTCTTGGCCATGATATTTTTTTTATGCGTGCTGACGGTTTTATTGCTGATATGCAGCTGCTCACCAATCTGCAGGTTAGAGAGGCCGCGCACCAGTAGCGCTACAATTTGCTGCTCTTTCTCCGTCAACGGCAGGTCCAGGCGCTCCGGCAGCGGCGGAAAGGCCTGCTGTCCCCCCAGCACTGCAAGGATGGCGCTGAGCAGCTGAGCCATGCTCTGGCTTTTCACCACATAGCCTGCCGCCCCCAGCGAAGCGGCGCTCAGTAAGGTGTGGCGGCTCTGCTGTGCAGAGTAGATCAGCACCGGGCGCTGTGCATCGCGGGCGCGCAGGCGGCGCAGCAGCTCCAGACCATCACAATCCGGCAGGCCGATATCAAGAATAATGACGTCAATATTATGCTGCTGCAGGCAGGCGCGTGCCTGAGATTCATCAGCGGCGGCATAGAGCTGCAGAGGAATAGGGGCGTGCTGGCAGGCAGCCTGAAGTGCGACTTCAACCAGCGGGTGATCGTCAATAAGCAGTAGGGTAGCCATGTCACCGTTCCTGTGAATTTCATGGCGGTTAGCATAGCGGAAAAGCGGGGCCGGCAAAAATAAAGGGCGAGCCTGCGCTCGCCCTGATTACCGCAGAGACATCTCTTACTGAGTTGTGCCGTCGGTTTTGGTATTCACGTTGTCGCTACCCGATTTGGTTTCGACTTTTTTGTTCATGTCCGGGCAGCGGCCATCTTTACACATGGTGTTTTTGTGCACCTCTTTGGCAGACATATCGCCTGACTCAGTGCCTGACATTGCTGCGCCGTTGGTATTGGTGTTGCCGGTGTTGATATCGCTATTATCAACATTGTGCGGAGGCAGATTCTGTTTTGCGCCGCCCGCTGCCGCACCCGCTTCAGCTGATGCGTTGGCCTGTCCATTGTTGTTTGCAGCCATCGCTGCACCGCTACCCAGAGTCATTGCTGCCGTCAGAAAAACAATTGCAAACTTATTCATCATTATGCTCCTGTAATAAATGGATAGTTGCCGTTTGACACCCACGGGTGCTGTGTGACGAAAAAAGCGGGCCGTAACGAAATTAAATTTCGTCAGGAGTGTTCGGCGTAAAAATATATAGTGTAAGCGACTCGTTCCTCAGTGCTTACGTTTAAAAGCTTAGTCTATGGCTCTATAAATGCAAATGAGACAAAAGCATTTTCATAACGCTCTTAATTTACTCATGCCGGCTGAAGGGATAGATTGAAGGGGTTACGTCCGGCGCACGCAGGGCGAAAATCTGAATGGAATAAGTATGGATTACCAGAACGACGATTTACGCATTAAAGAGATCAAAGAGTTACTTCCCCCGGTAGCGCTGCTGGAGAAATATCCGGCAACGGAGCGCGCGGCGGCGACCGTATCGCAGGCGCGTCAGGCCATTCACCGCATTTTGCATGGCGAGGACGATCGCCTGCTGGTGGTGATCGGTCCCTGCTCAATCCACGACACGGCAGCGGCGAAAGAGTACGCTGCACGCCTGCTGACGCTGCGCGATGAGCTGAGCGGCGAGCTGGAAGTGGTGATGCGCGTCTATTTTGAAAAGCCGCGCACCACGGTGGGCTGGAAAGGGCTGATTAACGATCCTCACATGGATGGCAGCTTTCAGATTAATGAAGGACTGCGTCTGGCACGTAAGCTGCTGGTGGATATCAATGACACCGGTCTGCCAGCTGCCGGCGAGTTTCTGGATATGATCACGCCGCAATATATGGCCGATCTGATGAGCTGGGGCGCCATCGGTGCACGCACCACCGAATCGCAGGTGCATCGCGAACTCTCTTCCGGTCTCTCCTGTCCGGTAGGGTTCAAAAATGGCACCGACGGCACGATCAAAGTCGCTATTGACGCCATTGGCGCGGCCAGCGCGCCGCACTGCTTCCTGTCAGTAACCAAATATGGGCACTCGGCTATCGTTGAGACGCGCGGCAATGAAGATTGCCACATCATCCTGCGCGGCGGCAGAGAGCCAAACTACAGCGCTGAGCACGTTGCGGCAGTGAAGAGCGGGCTGGAAAAAGCGGGCCTGCGTCCGCAGGTGATGATCGATTTCAGCCATGCCAACAGCAGCAAGCAGTTCCAGCGGCAGATGGTTGTGGCGGAAGATGTGGCACAGCAGATTGCCGGCGGCGAGCAGGCGATTACCGGCGTGATGATTGAGAGCCATCTGGTGGAAGGCAATCAGAGCCTGGAGAGCGGGAAGCCGCTGGTATACGGCCAGAGCGTAACCGATGCCTGCATTGGCTGGGAAGATACGGAAACAGCGCTGCGTCAGCTGGCGCAGGCGATCCGTACCCGTCGCGGCTGAGCGTGACGCATAAAAAAGGCCAGACAAACGTCTGGCCTTCAGGTTTACTGCGGAGGTTTACTTCGCTTTACCCTGGTTTGCCACGGCCGCGGCTTTCGCTGCGATCTCATCGGCATCACCCAGATAGTAGTGTTTGATTGGCTTGAAGTTTTCATCGAACTCATACACCAGCGGCACGCCGGTCGGGATGTTCAGTTCGAGGATCTCATCTTCGCTCATGTTATCGAGATATTTTACCAGCGCGCGCAGCGAGTTACCGTGTGCGGCAATGATAACTTTCTCACCGCTTTTAATGCGCGGCAGAATGGTTTCGTTCCAGTAAGGGATAACGCGGTCGATGGTCAGCGCCAGGCTCTCGGTGGTAGGCAGCTGCGCCTCGGTCAGTGATTTGTAACGCGCATCGTGGCCGGGGAAACGCTCATCGCTGCGATCCAGCTCTGGCGGAGTAATGGCAAAACCACGACGCCACTGCTTAACCTGGTCATCACCATATTTAGCCGCGGTTTCTGCTTTATCCAGCCCCTGCAGCGCACCGTAGTGACGCTCATTCAGACGCCAGGTTTTCTCTACCGGCAGCCAGGCCTGATCCAGTTCATCCAGCACGTTCCACAGGGTGTGGATGGCACGTTTCAGCACGGAGGTATAGGCGAAATCGAACACGAAGCCCTCTTTCTTCAGCAGCTGACCCGCCGCTTTCGCTTCGGTACGACCTTTGTCAGAGAGATCCACATCATACCATCCGGTGAAGCGGTTTTCCTGATTCCACTGGCTTTCGCCGTGACGGACCAGAACCAGCTTAGTTACGGCCATAGCTTTACTCCTTAATGCTTAAGTAGATTAGTAATGAACCCGGCTGCGGCCGCCTGAAGCGGCGGCACACTGATAGCGCCATACCATAACGGAAAACGGCGCACGGCGTAAGTCTGTCGCATACGCAGTGCGCGTTTTTCAGCCGTCGTCTCAGTGTGCCGTAAAGCGATACCGCGTCTCTGAGCGCCAGATGTCACCGGGTTGCAGCCAGCAATCGGGCTGCGGCCACTCGCTATGGTTAGGCGAATCGGGTAAAAATTCACTCTCCAGCGCAATGCCCTGGAAAGCAGTATAGCTCTCCTGCTCGCGGGCGCGCGTTCCCGCCAGGTAGTTGCCGGTATAGAACTGCAGCGCAGGTGCCGTGGTAAACACGCTGAGCTGCAGCGCGCCGTCAGCGGACCAGAGTCGGGCGGCACACTGCGTGATGTCACCTGCCGCGTTCAGTAAAAACGCGTGATCGTAGCCTTTGACCGCCTGCTGATCGGCATCAGCCAGAAACTCGTCCGCCACGCGCTTAGGCTGGCGGAAGTCGAAGCTGGTCGCCGCAACGGCTTTCAGCGGCGCAGCGGGGATGCCCGCGCTGTCTACCGGCAGGTAACGATCTGCCTGCAGTTGTAACCGATGCTGGCGGGCGTCGCCATGATGCGCATCAAGGTTAAAGTAGGCGTGGTTAGTCAGGTTAACCGGGCAGGCGCGATCGGTCTCCGCCTGATAGCGGATCGCCAGCGTATTATCCTCCGTGAGTTCATAGGTCACGGAGGCGATAAGATTACCCGGATAGCCCTGATCGCCATCCGGCGAGTCGAGCCGATAGTGCACGCTGCTGTCGCTCTGGCTGACAATCTGCCAGCGGCGTTTGTCAAACCCTTCCGGCCCGCCGTGCAGCTGATGCGGCCCCTGATTGGCAGCCAGCTTCAGATTAAGCGTCTTTAGCTCAGCCTGCGCGATGCGATTGGCGTAGCGGCCAATCGTGGCGCCGAGATAGGCGTCCTGATGCAGATAATCTGACGGCGTAGCGCAGCCCAGCAGCGCTTCACGCACGCTGCCATCCCGCATCGGCACGCGCGCCGAAAGCCAGGTGGCACCCCAGTCCATAAAGGTGGCCACCATGCCGTGACGGTTGCGCAGAACCGTAATGCGCCACGGCTGTCCGTCTGGCGCATGGGAGTTGACGTCGCTTACCATTGACCCGCTCCTTCTGACGCTTTACAGACGTAGAAGGTTTCTTTGATACCGGTCTGCGCTTCATATTTTTCCGCCACGGCCGCTCTGACCTGATCTACCCGCTCTGCCGGCATCAGCGCCACGATGCAGCCGCCAAAGCCGCCGCCGGTCATGCGCACGCCGCCGTGCGGACCCACTTCCTGTTTAACAATCGCCACCAGCTGATCGATTGCCGGCACGGTGATCTCAAAATCGTCGCGCATAGAGGCGTGTGAAGCCGCCATCAGCTCGCCCATGCGTTCAAGATCGCCTTTGCTCAGCGCGTCGGCTGCTTCCAGCGTACGGGCGTTTTCGGTAATAACGTGGCGCACGCGCTTCGCCACCAGCTTATCCAGCTCATGTGCCCGTGCTTCAAACTCCTCCAGCGTGACGTCGCGCAGCGCCGGTTTGTTGAAGAAGCGCGCGCCGGTTTCACACTGCTCGCGGCGGGTATTATATTCACTGCCCACCAGTGAGCGGCGGAAGTTGCTGTTGATAATAACCACGGCGACGTTGTCCGGCATCGGCACCGCCCGGGTCGCCAGGGTACGGCAGTCGAGCAGCATGGCGTGATCCTGTTTGCCGAGTGCTGAAATCAGCTGATCCATAATGCCGCAGTTACAGCCAACAAACTGGTTCTCCGCCTCCTGGCCGTTGACCGCAATCGCCGCGCCATCGAGATCCAGCTGCCAGAGTTCACGGAATACCGTGCCGACGGCCACTTCCAGTGACGCAGAGGAGCTGAGGCCGGCGCCCTGCGGCACGTTGCCGCTGATCACCATATCCACGCCGCCGGTGCCGGCGTCACGCTGCTGCAGGTGTTTCACCACGCCGCGCACATAGTTGGCCCACATGAGCTCTTTTACCGGTTCGATCGGCGCATCCAGCGAGAAGCTATCCTGCTGGTTGTCATAATCCATGGCGATCACCCGGACCTGGCGATCGTCGCGGCGTGCGCAGGCGATTACCGTCTGATAATCGATAGCGCACGGCAGCACAAAGCCGTCATTGTAATCGGTGTGTTCACCAATCAGATTGACGCGGCCCGGCGCCTGAATGGTATGGGTGGCAGCATAACCAAAGGTGTCAGCGAACAGCTGCCGGGTAGTCGATTTCAAAGACATTTATTGCGCCTCACGAAAATGGATATCGCTGACAGAGCGCAGACGTTCTGCTGCCTGCTCCGCCGTTAAATCACGTTGGGTTTCAGCCAGCATCTCATAGCCGACCATAAATTTACGCACCGTTGCCGAGCGCAGCAGCGGTGGATAGAAGTGCGCATGCAGCTGCCAGTGATCGCCGGCCTCTTCGGTAAACGGCGCGCCGTGCCAGCCCATCGAGTAGGGGAATGAGCACTGGAACAGATTGTCATAGCGGCTGGTCAGCAGCTTAAGCGCGCGCGCCAGGTCGCTGCTCTGCTCTGCGCTGAGTTCGGTCAGGCGTTTTACGTGCGTTTTTGGCAGCAGCAGGGTTTCAAACGGCCAGGCAGCCCACCACGGTACCACGGCGATCCAGTGCGCCGTCTCCACGACGGTACGGCTGCCATCCTGCTGCTCGCGTGCCGCGTAATCCAGCAGCAGCGGCGTGCCTTTTTCGGCATAGTAACGGCGCTGGTTATCATCCTCTTTCTGCGCTTCATTAGGCAGAAAGCTGTTGGCCCAGATCTGACCGTGCGGATGCGGATTGGAGCAGCCCATGGCCGCGCCTTTGTTCTCAAACACCTGCACCCACGGATAGTGCTGCCCCAGCTCAGCGCTCTGCTGCTGCCAGGTCGCAACAATGGCTTCGAGGTTGCTCAGCGACAGCTCCGGCAGCGTTTTGCTGTGATCGGGCGAAAAGCAGATCACCCGGCTGGTGCCGCGGGCGCTTTCACAGCGCATCAGCAGGTCGTCGCTCTGCGGCGCATCCGGGGTCTCCTCCATCAGCGCAGCAAAGTCGTTAGTGAAGACATAGGTGTTGGTGTAATCAGGGTTTTTATCACCGGTGATACGGGTATTGCCCGCGCACAGAAAGCAGTCGGGATCGTGCGCCGGCAGCGTCTCACGCGCTGGCGTCTCCTGCGCGCCCTGCCACGGGCGTTTCGCCCGATGCGGTGACACCAGGACCCACTGATCGGTTAACGGGTTATAGCGGCGATGCGGATGATCCACCGGATTAAATTTTTGCATAACTTGTCCTGGTAACGGCAAACAGTAAACGTTTTCTGCGCTCAAACTAGCATATGCCCGCAGGCAAAAGCGTGATCAAGTCTGGATAAATGGTATCGTTTACACAAGTCGCTTATTCTTAATTTTGCGGTCTGTGAAACAGATGGATTCAAATTTAGCACAGATTAGTGGTAGCGATTACATTAGCAGGTGAGGCACCGGTCGCCTGCCTGACGGAGCAGGCGATCGGCAAGGCAGAGTAAGCGGGGCAGAACGCGGTCAGGGCTGCGGCGTGCGCAACGCCTCCTGCTGATAACAGTAACCCTGCGGGGTTTTGACAAAGCTGAGGCGATGGGTAATACAGCGCGGCGCATCTTCAGCGTGGTGCGAGACGAACAGCAGCTGGGTGCGGCCTTCACCAATCAGCACATCCGTAAAGCGGCGTACCAGCTGACGGTTAATCGGGTCCAGTCCCTGCAGCGGCTCATCCAGAATCAGCAGGGCGGGATGTTTAACCAGCGCGCGCGCAATCAGCACCAGCCGCTGCTGACCCCAGGAGAGGCTGTGAAAAGGGGCATCTGCCAGCGCGTTATCCATGCCGAGCAGCGCCAGCCACTGACGCGCCAGCGCTTTCTGCCGCTCTGAAACGGCCTGGTAAAGGCCAATCGAGTCAAAAAAGCCGGAGAGCACCACGGTGCGCACGCTGCAGCTTACCCGGTAGTCAAGGTGCAGGCTGCTGCTGACGTAGCCGATATGCTGCTTAATATCCCAGATGGTTTCGCCGCTGCCGCGCCGGATGCCAAACAGCGTTAAGTCGTTGCTGTAGCCCTGCGGATGATCGCCGGTCACCAGGCTAAGCAGGGTGGATTTGCCGGCGCCGTTTGGCCCGGTAATCTGCCAGTGTTCGCCGGCGTTAACCTGCCAGCTGAGGTTATCGATGATAGGACAATCATCATAGGCGACCCTGCCATGACGCAGTATTACGCGTGGCGTGTCAACGGCCAGCGCCGGCAGCAGATCGGGGCGATCTGCCTCCGGCAGCGCCATGCCCTGCAATCGTTCGCTGTGCGCCAGCTGGGCCACCAGCGCTTCCGCCAGCAGCGTCCTGCGGTCACCGGCGTGGGTCAGGGTGCACTCTGCCAGCACGCCCGCCTGCTGAATGAAATCGGGGATATCTTCAAACCGGTTCAGCACCAGCACCAGCGTATAGCCCTGCGTATGCAGCTGCTGCAGCAGCGCGGTGAGGCTGGCGCGCGACGCGACGTCCAGCCCGTCAAACGGCTCATCAAGGATCAGCAGATCCGGCTCTGCCATCAGCGCCTGACAAAGCAGAGTTTTGCGGGTTTCACCGGTAGAGAGATATTTAAAGCGGCGATCCAGCAAATCCTGGATACCAAACTGCTGCGCCAGCGCGCGGCAGCGGGCTTCATCGCTGACGTCCGCCTGGACGATCTCTGCAGCGGTGCGGCCGGTATCCTCTTCCCCTTCGCTGAGCATATCGGTGTTATTGCGCTCCCACTCCTCACTCACCAGCTGCTGCAGCTGCTCAAATGAGAGGCGGATCGGCCGGCGAAAATCGCTGCTGAAGTGGCCTTTTCCCGCGTTAAGTTCACCTGCCAGCACCCGGGCCAGGGCAGATTTACCGCTGCCGTTAGCGCCAACAAAGGCCCAGCTCTCACCGCGCTGAACGGTCAGCGCGTTAATGCTGAGCGCGCGATGGTGACTAAGATGAAATGTGCCTTGCGAAATATGCAATAAAGACATGATGTATTCCGGTTTGTGCATCGTTGTTACTGTTGTAACGGCCGCTGCTACGGAAGTCAATCAGGGCAGAGGCGTCAGATTAGCGTGGCAATAATCGCCTGTTCAGCGCTAAAGCAGGCGGTGACTTCGTCGCCTGGCCGCAGCGGCTGTTGCGCCAGCTGCGCTGCGCTCAGGGTAGCGCACAGCGTTTCACCACCGCTCAGCGTCAGCAGCACTTCGCTCATCTCTTCTCCCTCTTCAATGGCGCTGACCTGAGCAGAGAGGGCGTTATCGCCGGGTTCTCCTTCGTCACCGAGCCGGATCCACGGCGCTTTAATCAGCACCAGCACCTCTTTTCCGGGTACCAGCTGCAGCCGCTGCGCGCTGCGCGCGGTCAGCGCCACGTTAACCGGGGTCACGCCATCGGCCAGTACCACCTCAATATGCTGCTGCACCGGCCGGTTATCACGGCTGCGCACGGTGGCAAACAGCTGATTACGCGCGCTGGTCTGCAGCGAGAAGCGCGCAATCGCAGCCAGCAGGCTGTCGAGCGGCAGGTTATCCTGCTGCAGGGCATCAAACGCTTTCTGCTGGATCTGCGCCAGCAGATCGAACAGCTGGATCAGTCGTGTGCCATAGCGCGTCAGACGGGCGCCGCCGCCGCCTTTGCCGCCGGTAGCCCGCTCAACCAGCGTCTCATCCGCCAGCTGGTTCATCTCGTTGATGGCGTCCCAGGCGCTTTTATAACTGATACCCGCCAGCCGGGCACCCTGACTGATTGACCCCGTCTCAGCAACCCGCCGCAGCAGTTCAATACGGCGCGGATCGGCAAACAGTTTCTGCTGAAGACGAATATGAAGTGAGAGATCGGCTTGCATGTCAGCTCCTTTAGTCGGAAGCGGGTAGTGTACGGCGTAAAGTAAAAGCACGAAAAGGGCAGTGCCTTTTTTTCCGCTGCCGCTACAATCACTTTTTTAAATTCTGCGTGAGGTTTCCATGCTGGAACTGATAAAAAGCCTGGCCGTCGCGGTCATCATGGTGCCGATTGTGATGGCGATTATGCTGGGTCTGATTTACGGCCTCGGAGAGGTGTTTAACATTATCTCCAAATTTGGCCGCCGCAATGACCGCCCGGCGAAAAGCTCACAGCACTGATTGACCCGCCCGCACGCTGCGGGCGTTTTTTTATCAATTTCCGCCCGCTCCTGCCGATACCCACTCTGATAATATTTATCCGCATGCTGCGCATAGCGGCATCTGCCCAGGCGTTGTATCATTCGGTATACAACGAAACAGGGAGTCTTACATGCTGAACAAATCTTCTTACTGGCTGGCTACGGCTACGCTGACCCTTTCGCTGGCGGGCCAGGCGGTGGCGGCTGATAAAATTACGGTGTTTGCTGCAGCATCACTGACCAATGCGCTGCAGGAGATCGCTACCCGGTATCAGCAGCAGAGTGGGACCGAAGTGGTCTCCTCGTTTGCCTCCTCCTCCACGCTGGCACGCCAGATTGAACAGGGCGCGCCGGCCGATCTCTTTATCTCTGCCGATCAGCAGTGGATGGATGACGCGGCGGCAAATCAGAGCATTGAAGCGGAGACGCGCGTAACGCTATTGGGTAACGATCTGGTGCTGATCGCGCCTAAAGCTGCCGGCGCGGCACCCGTAACCATCTCTGCCGCCACCAACTGGAAAAATCTGCTGCAGGGGCAGCGTCTGGCGGTGGGCGATCCGGCACATGTGCCCGCCGGGATTTACGCTAAAGCAGCGCTGCAGAAGCTGGGCGCCTGGCAGCAGCTCGCGTCACAGCTTGCGCCAGCCAGCAACGTGCGCGCCGCGCTGGCGCTGGTTGAGCGTAACGAAACCCCCTATGGCATCGTGTATGGATCTGACGCCGTCGCGAGTAAAGAGGTTGTTGTAGCCGGGCGTTTTCCCGCCGATTCTCATCCGCCGGTGGAGTATCCGATGGCCATAGTCAAAGCGCATCAGAACGCGGCGGTCAGCGCCTTCTGGCACTATCTGCAGGGACCTGAGGCCGCAGCTATTTTTAAACAGTATGGATTTACGCCGAAAAAATGATACTGAGCGATCCCGAGTGGCAGGCTGTTGCGCTCAGCCTGAAAGTTTCCTGCGTGGCGGTGCTGTGCAGCCTGCCGTTTGGCATTCTCATGGCCTGGATTCTGGCACGCTGCCGTTTTCCGGGTAAAACGCTGCTCGATAGCCTGGTGCATCTGCCGCTGGTGCTGCCGCCGGTAGTGGTGGGCTATCTGCTGCTGCTGGCGCTGGGACGTCGCGGCGCGATCGGTGCCTGGCTCTGGGAGTGGTTTGGCTTTACCTTCGCCTTCAGCTGGCGCGGTGCGGCGCTGGCGGCGGCGGTGATGGCATTTCCGCTGATGGTGCGCGCCATCCGGCTGGCGCTGGAGGCGGTGGATACCCGGCTGGAGCAGGCCGCGCGAACGCTGGGAGCGGGGCGCTGGCGGGTCTTCTTTACTATTACGCTGCCGCTGACGCTGCCGGGCATTATTGCCGGTACCGTGCTGGCGTTTGCCCGTTCGCTGGGGGAGTTTGGCGCCACGATCACCTTTGTCTCCAATATCCCCGGAGAAACCCGTACCATTCCTTCCGCGATGTTTTCCCTGATTGAAACGCCGGGTGCAGAAAGCACCGCCGCGCGGCTCTGTGCGATGGCTATCGCACTGGCGCTGCTGTCGCTGGTGGCGTCAGAATTACTGGCGCGCTGGGGCCGCAAACGCTGGGGGATCGCCTGATGCTGACGCTGCAGTTTTCCCAGCGGCTGGGTGATCATTTGCTGGAGCTGGATACGACGCTGCCGGCGCACGGTATTACCGCCGTGTTTGGCGTCTCGGGCGCGGGTAAAACGTCGCTGATCAACGCTATCAGCGGCCTGACCCAGCCGCAGCTGGGCCGCATACAGATCAATGAGCGGCTGCTGTTTGACAGCGCGCGCGGCATCAATCTGCCGCCGGAGCAGCGGCGTATCGGCTATGTGTTTCAGGACGCGCGACTCTTTCCGCACTATCGGGTGCGCGGCAATCTGCAGTACAGCATGGCCGCATCAATGAAGCCGCAGTTTGCGCAGCTGGTGACGCTGCTGGGACTGGATGCGCTGCTGGATCGCTTTCCGGCCACGCTTTCAGGCGGTGAAAAACAGCGCGTGGCGATTGGCCGGGCGCTGCTGAGTGCGCCCGATCTGCTGCTGATGGATGAACCCCTGGCGTCACTGGATCTGCCGCGCAAGCGTGAGCTGCTGCCGTGGCTGCAGCAGCTGACAAAGCAGATTGCCGTGCCGGTGCTCTACGTTTCGCACAGCCTGGATGAGATTGTGCAGCTCGCGGACAATGTGCTGGTGCTGGATAACGGCAGCGTTAAAGCGGCAGGCCCGCTGGAGAAAGTCTGGAGCAGCAGCGCAATGCGCCCCTGGCTGCCGGTCAGCGAACGCACCAGCGTGCTGCGCGTGCAGGTGCTGGAGCAGCATCCTTACTATCCCATGACCGCACTGCTGCTGGGCGATCAGCATATCTGGGTGAGTCGCGTTAACCTGCCAGCAAAAAGCACGCTGCGCATTCGCATCGCGTCAGCCGATGTCTCACTGGCGCTGCAGCCAGCCCAGCATACCTCCGTGCGTAACATTCTGCCTGCGCAGGTCATGGAGCTGCTGGATATTGACGATCAGGTCGAAGTCAGGGTCCGCATCGGCAGCAGCGAGCTCTGGGCACGCATCACGCCGTGGGCACGCGATGAGCTGGGCATTCGCGTCGATCAGTGGCTCTATGTCCAGCTCAAAAGCGTTTCAGTTATTGCCTGACGGAGGCGGCTGCCGTCACAGCACTTCCCGGCGAATAATCTCTGCAATGCCCGGCTCAAGGTTGGTGCCGGTCACCTCGGCCGCGCGCGCTTTGATGGCATCATCGGCGTTGCCCATTGCCACGCCCAGCCCCACCTGCTCCAGCATGCTAAGGTCGTTATAGTTATCGCCAAACGCCAGCACCTCCTGCATGCTGAAGCCCTGGCTCTCCACCCACTGCGCCAGGCGTTTGCCTTTGCTGTTACCCGCCTGGGCGATATCAACCTGATCGTGCCAGGACCATTCACACGCCAGGCCCAGCTCCGCTTCGGTACGTTCAGCAAACTGCTGTAATGCGCGGGTATCCGGATGTGACAGGGCAAACTTCCAGATCGCTTCAGCATCCTGCGCCGCCTGCGCCAGGCTGGGCACCTGCAGGAACAGCGGGCGCTGCGCTTCCGGCAACGATTGCGCCCAGTTCAGCGTGCGGGTGACGTGACCGGTCGGCTCCTGGTAGAGCATGGCATCGTCGACGTACAGCAGACCGTGAATGTTCTCCTCGTCAAGCATCTCTATTACCCTTGCAGCCTGACTTTTCGCCAGCGGATCGGCGGCCAGCACTTTTTTTGCCTGATAATCATACAAATAGGTACCGTTACAGCAGATTGCGGGTGTATCAAGCTGCAGCGCCTGATAAAAAGGGTGGATAGCGCAGTGATGGCGACCGGTAACGATCAGCACTTTAACGCCCGCCTGCTGCGCGCGGGCCAGCGCCTCCAGCGATTCAGGCAGAATAGTTTTATTGGGTGTCAGCAGGGTGCCATCCAGATCGAGGGCGATTACGCGATAGCTCATTACGGGTTCCGTCTTTGAATAACCAGGCATCAAGTCTACACCTGCCAGCCGCGCTGAGACAAAAAAGCGGGCAAAAATCCCGCCAGCGTAGCCGGCTGAAACAGGCTACAGTTATCCCTTTCATCAGGCAGCGAATAAGGAAAAACGCATGAAACAAGTCGTGTATACCGCCAGTCCCGAGAGCCAGCAGATCCACGCCTGGCAGCTTCAGGAAGATGGCGCGCTGACGCTACTGCAGGTTACCGATGTGGCCGGTCAGGTGCAGCCAATGGTGGTGAGCCCGAAAAAAGATTTTCTTTATGTGGGCGTACGTCCCGATTTTCGCGTGCTCGCCTACCGCATCGCCGCAGACGGAACGCTGACGCTGGCGGGTGAAGCGCCGCTGCCAGGCAGCCCGACGCATATCTCCACCGATCGCGAAGGCCGGTTTCTCTTCTGCGGCTCCTATAACGACGCCTGCGTCAGCATCAGTCCGCTGGATGAGAACGGCCTGCCGCAGGCCCCGTCGCAGGTGATCAACGGCCTTGAGGGATGCCACTCCGCCAACATCGACCTGGATAACGAGACGCTGCTGGTGCCGGCGCTGAAGCAGGATCGCATCTGCCGTTTTCAGCTGCATCAGGATGGCACGCTGACGCCGCACGCGCAGGCAGACGTCAATACTGCCGCAGGCGCAGGCCCGCGCCATATGGCGTTTCATCCCGGCGGCGCTTATGGCTATGTGGTCAATGAACTCAACAGCACGGTGGATGTCTGGTCACTGCAGGGCGAGATGAGGTGCGTACAAAGTCTGGATATGATGCCGGCTGATTTCAGTGGCACACGCTGGGCGGCAGATATTCATATCACACCGGATGGCCGGTCGCTCTACGCCTGCGATCGCACCAGCAGCACGATTACCGTGTTCAGCGTCAGTGAAGCGGGCGATGCGCTGACCATTGAGGGCCATCAGCCAACGGAAACGCAGCCGCGCGGTTTTAATATCGATAGCCGTGGCGCTTACCTGGTGGCTGCGGGACAGAAATCGCATCATATTGAAGTGTACCGGATTGCGGAGCGTGGCCTGCTGCAGCCGCTGGCGCGTTATGCGGTCGGGCAGGGGCCGATGTGGGTAGCGATCCTCGCGCTGGCGTGATGATGTCACGCAAGGTCGCCCTCAGAGGCGACCTTTATCAGGGTGCGCAGCGAAGCGCGCCCGGTGCGATCAGGCGTATTTTACCGTAACCGATGCGCTGGCAAGAGCATGGAAATGCACGTTAAAGCCGACCATTGCGCCGCTGGCGCCTTCATCCACATCCAGCGTCTCCACGTCCAGCGCGTGCACGCTGAAAATGTAGCGGTGTGATTCTCCCTGCGGCGGTGCGGCGCCGCCGTAGCCGGTCTGGCCGAAGTCGGTACGGGTCTGGATAGCGCTTTCAGGCAGCTCCGCCACGCCGGAACCGGCGCCCTGCGGCAACACGGTGACGTCAGCCGGAATATTGGCTACCACCCAGTGCCACCAGCCGGAACCGGTGGGCGCATCGGGATCGTAGCAGGTGACAACAAAGCTCTTAGTGCCTTCCGGCACCTCATCCCAGGCGAGATGGGGCGACAGGTTATCGCCCTGATAACCCATGCCGTTAAACACGTGGCGCTCTGGCATCTTATCGCCGTCGTTAAAATCCTGACTAAACAGGCGCATAACTCCTCCTTTTTTACTAATCGCGGAAGGTCATCATGGTGCAAAAGCGCAGCAGATACCAGCGGCGTCAGGGCTGAAAATGGCCAGCGTGATCCAGCGCGTCCCGAATGGCGCGGGTGAGCTGGCTCAGCGCCTGCGCAGAAATCAGATAAGGTGGCATCAGATAGATGAGCCGGCCAAACGGGCGGATCCAGACGCCGCGCTCAACAAAGAACTGCTGCAGCGCGGCCATATTCACCGGCTGATGCGTTTCGATAACGCCAATGGCACCCAGCACGCGCGCCTGCGCCACGGCGGGATGCAGCTGCAGCGGCAGCAGCTCCCGCTGCAGCTGCTGCTCAATGGCCGCGACCTGCGTCTGCCACTCTCCTTCCGCCACCATGGCCAGACTTTCAGCCGCGACCGCGCAGGCAAGCGGGTTGCCCATAAAGGTCGGGCCATGCATAAAGCAGCCAGCGGCGCTGCGGCTGATGGTGTCAGCCACCTCGCGCGTGGTCAGCGTGGCGGCGAGCGTCATCATCCCGCCGGTCAGCGCTTTGCCGAGGCATAAAATATCGGGTGTCACGCCCGCGTGTTCACAGGCAAACAGCTTGCCGCTGCGGCCGAAGCCGGTGGCGATCTCATCGGCGATCAGCAGCAGCCCGTAGCGATCGCACAGCGCCCGCACCTGCTGCAGATAGCGCGGATGGTAAAAGCGCATCCCGCCCGCACCCTGCACAATCGGTTCCAGGATCACCGCGGCAATGTCGCGATGGTGCTGCTCCGCCAGCCGGGCGAAGTCGCTGAAATCGGCATCATCCCATGTATCAGTGAAACCGCACTGCGGCGCAGCGGCAAACAGATGCTCCGGCAGATAGCCACGCCACAGGCTGTGCATTGAGTTTTCCGGATCGCATACCGCCATCGCCGCAAACGTATCGCCGTGATAGCCGCGCTTCAGCGTCAGGAATGTCTGGCGCCTCTCGCCGCGACCCAGCCAGTACTGCAGCGCCATTTTCATCGCGACTTCCACCGCAATGGATCCGGAGTCAGCCAGAAACACGCACTCCAGCGCTTCAGGCGTCATCGCCACCAGCTGACGGCTCAGCGCGACTGCTGCCGGATGGGTAATACCGCCGAACATCACGTGTGACATCTGCGCCATCTGCTGCTGCAGTGCCTGGTTGAGACGCGGATGATTGTAGCCGTGGATCGCCGCCCACCATGACGACATACCGTCAACCAGCTCGCGTCCATCTGCCAGCTGCAGCTGGCAACCCTGGGCGGCCACCACCGGATAACAGGGCAGCGGGTCGCGCATTGAGGTGTAGGGATGCCAGATATGCTGGCGGTCAAAATCGAGGTCGTCAGGCGTGAACATCTGTCTTGTAAACCATTTTGAAAAGATTTAGTTTACAAGTATAACCACGATCATTGTCGGGATGAACCCCTTTTTGGAGTATGTAATGGCTAACCGCTGGACACTGGCCCAGGCCCAGGCCCTGTTTGATAAACCTTTTCTGGAACTGATGTTTGAGGCGCAGCAGGTGCATCGCCAGCATTTTGACCCACGTCAGGTACAGGTCAGCACGCTGCTGTCGATTAAAACCGGCGCCTGCCCGGAAGATTGTAAATATTGCCCGCAGAGCGCGCGCTACAAAACCGGACTGGAGTCAGAACGGCTGATGGAGGTGGAGGCGGTGCTCGCCTCGGCGCGTAAAGCTAAAGCGGCCGGCTCCAGCCGTTTCTGCATGGGCGCCGCATGGAAAAACCCGCACGAACGCGATATGCCTTATCTGGAGCAGATGGTGCAGGGCGTGAAAGCGCTCGGCATGGAAACCTGCATGACGCTGGGGACGCTGGAACAAAACCAGGCGCAGCGTCTGGCAGAGGCCGGACTCGATTTCTACAACCATAACCTGGATACCTCACCGGAATTTTACGGCAGCGTCATCACGACCCGTACCTACCAGGAGCGTCTCGATACGCTGGATAAAGTGCGTGGGGCCGGTATCAAGGTCTGCTCCGGCGGCATTGTCGGTCTGGGTGAAACGGTGACGGATCGCGCCGGACTGCTGGTGCAGCTGGCAAACCTGCCGGTGCCGCCAGAGAGCGTGCCGATCAACATGCTGGTAAAAGTCAAAGGCACGCCGATGGCGGATAACGCTGACGTGGAGCCGTTTGATTTTATCCGCACTATCGCCGTAGCGCGCATCATGATGCCCTCTTCGCACGTGCGTCTCTCAGCGGGGCGTGAGCAGATGAGCGAGCAGACGCAGGCGATGTGTTTTATGGCGGGCGCTAACTCTATTTTCTATGGCTGCAAACTGCTGACCACGCCCAATCCGGAGGAGGATAAAGATCTGATCCTGTTCCGCAAGCTGGGGCTGAATCCGGAACATACCACAACCGCGAGCGGGGATAACGCACAGCAGCATCAGCTGCAGGCGCAGCTGGCTGAGGCCGATACGCCGCAGTTTTACAACGCGGCGGTGTAAATGTGGGCTGAACGTATTACCGGGGCGCTGCAGGCGCGCCGGGACGCGGATGGCTGGCGCTACCGGCGCTGTGTTGAGCAGAACAGCGTGCGGGAAATCACGCTGGACGGTCAGCGCTATCGCCACTTCTCCGGTAACGACTATCTCGGGCTGAGCCGGCATCCGGCGGTGATTGCGGCCTGGCAGCAGGGTGCGGCGCAGGCGGGAGCCGGGGCAGGGGCGTCCGCGTATGTGACCGGCTATAGCCGTTATCATGCAGAGCTGGAGCAGCAGCTGGCAGGCTGGCTCGGCTATTCACGCGCGCTGCTGTTTATCTCCGGCTTTGCCGCCAACCAGGCGATTGTGCATCTGCTGGCGCAGAAGCAGGACCGCATCGTGGCGGACAAACTGGCGCACGCGTCGCTGCTGGATGCTGCCAGTCACAGCCCGGCCACGCTGCGGCGTTTTGCGCATAATCAGCCGTCAAGTCTGCAAAAGCTGCTGGCGCAGCCGGGGGCGGGCGCCACGCTGGTGGTCACCGAAGGCGTTTTCAGCATGGATGGTGACAGCGCACCGCTGGCGGAGATTGCTGCGGCGACCCGGGCTGCGGACGGCTGGCTGCTGGTCGATGACGCGCACGGCATTGGCGTGAGCGGTGAACAGGGGCGCGGCAGCTGCTGGCAGCAGCAGGTGAAACCTGAGCTGCTGGTGGTGACGTTTGGCAAAGGCTTTGGCGTCAGCGGCGCAGCGCTGCTGTGCGATGATGCGACCGCCGATTACGTTGAACAGTTCTCGCGCCACCTTATTTACTCTACCGCCATGCCGCCGGCGCAGTGCTGCGCGCTGCTGGCGGCGCTGCAGCAGGTGCAGCAGGGCGATGCGCTGCGGGCACGACTGCGGGCCAATATCAGCCGCTTTCGCGCCGGCGCAGCGCAGCTGCCGTGGAGCCTTCCCGCCTCAGAGAGTGCCATTCAGCCGCTGATTGTGGGGGAGAACGCGGCCGCGCTGGCGCTCTCGCAGCGGCTGGCGCAGGCGGGATGCTGGGTCAGCGCCATCCGCCCGCCTACCGTGCCGCCCGGTACGGCCCGGCTGCGCATTACCCTTACGGCGGCGCATGAGCCGGAAGATATCGACGCGCTGCTGGAGGCGTTGTATGACGCTGCAGGTTAACAAGCAGGCGGTGGCGCAGGCGTTTGGTCGCGCCGCGCCACACTATGAACAGCACGCCGCGCTGCAGCGCCTGAGCGGCGATGCGCTGCTGGCCTGTGCGCCAGCCGGATTTGGTCCGCACCTGCTCGATGCCGGCTGCGGCACCGGCTGGTACAGCCGGTACTGGCGCGATCGCGACCGTCGGGTAACCGCGCTCGATCTCTCTTTGCCGATGCTGGACGCCGCGCGCGCGCAGCGATCGGCGCACCATTATCTGCAGGGCGATATCGACCGGCTGCCGCTGGCGGACGGCAGCGTGGATGGCGTCTGGAGCAACCTGGCGGTGCAGTGGAGCAGCGATCTGAGCGTGGCTCTGCAGCAATTTTATCGCGTGCTGCGGCCCGGCGGCACCGCGCTTTTTTCCACGCTGCTGGCGGGATCGCTGCCGGAGGTGGATCGCGCATGGGCAGCGATAGATTCCCGTCGTCACGCCAACCGCTTTCTTCAGGCCGGTGAGGTTACCGCTGCCGCGCGGGCGCAGCCGCTGCGCAGCACGCAGCAGATCATCACGCTGCACTTTCCGGATGCGCTGAGTGCGATGCGCTCGCTGAAGGGAATTGGCGCGACCCACCTGCACGGCGGACGCAGCAACAGCGTACTGACGCGTCAGCAGCTGGCGCAGCTTGAGCGGTACTGGCCGCAGGATGAACAGGGCTATCGCCTCACTTATCACCTGATGTATGGAGTTTTGCAAAAATGAAACGCTGGTTTATCACCGGAACCGACACCGAAGTGGGAAAAACAGTTGCCAGCGGCGCGCTGCTGCAGGCGGCCAGCGCTGCCGGGCTGCGTACGGCAGGGTATAAACCGGTAGCGTCGGGCTGTGAGATGACGGCGGAGGGCGTGCGCAACAGCGATGCGCTGGCGCTGCAGCGCTACAGCAGCGTGCCGCTGCGCTATGAACAGGTTAACCCGCTGGCATTTATGGAGCCGACCTCACCGCATATCGTGAGCGCAGAAGAGGGCAGGCCGATCGACTTTGCACAGCTCTCGGCGGGTCTGCGCAGCGTGGAAGCGCAGGCTGAATGGCTGCTGGTTGAGGGGGCGGGCGGCTGGTTTACGCCGCTTTCTGAGACGCAGACCTATGCGGACTGGGTCATCGCAGAGCAGCTGCCGGTGATCCTGGTGGTGGGCGTAAAGCTGGGCTGTATTAATCACGCCATGCTGACCGCTGCGGCGATCAAGGCAGCCGGCTTACCACTGGCAGGCTGGATCGCAAACGATATTCAGCCGCCGGGCAAGCGGCATCGTGAATATATTGCGTCGCTGCGCCAGCGCATCGACGCGCCGTTTCTGGGCGAAATCCCCTGGCTGGCGTCCGGGACGGAGCAGGCGACCTGCGGACGCTACCTGACGCTGCCCTGAGCGATAAGCATCCCTTAAGAGATCAGGCCGGCGTCAGCCATTTGTTCACGGTAAAATCGTCCAGCTGCGCAACGCGCCCCTGCGCCACATTACGTCCGCGGTGCAGCAGCAGAAAGTAGTCGGCGACGCGGCGTATAAACGAGACGTGCTGCTCCAGCAGCAGGATGGTCAGGCCATACTCCCGGTTGAGCCGCCGGATCAGGTTGCCCGTCTCCTCCTCCAGCCACGGCGACATCGTACCGGAAGGCTCATCGAGGATCAGCAGGCGCGGTTTCAGTACCAGCGCGCGCGCCAGTGCCAGCTGCTGCTGCAGATTAACCGGCAGCTCACCGCTGCGCTGATGGCGCAGTGAATAGAGCGCGGGAAACAGCTCAAACACCATCTCCGGAATGGCGCGGTTGCGCTCATCTTCAGCCGCCAGCAGGGCGATCAGCAGATTGTCCTCAACGCTCATCTGCGTAAAGATATGGCGCTTTTGCGGCACATATCCGATGCCCATCCGCGCCCGCTGCACGGCGGGCTGCAGCAGCAGGTTCTCCGGCGGATAGCCCGCCTCCTGCCAGCAGATAGAGCCGCTGTTGACCGGCAGATGGCCCATAATGCAGTTTACCAGCGTGGTTTTCCCCATCCCCGGACTGCCCAGCACGCCAGTGCAGGATCCCGGAGGCAGATCAAGATCGACATCCCACAGAATCTGATTCTGGCCATAAAACTGATTCACCGAACGTAAACTCAGCATCTGATCTTCTCCTTACAGATAGTTAGCCTGAATGCACCCGCTCTGTGTCGTCTGGCATGCAGTGACAGATTAAGTAACGCGGTGGTATCAGACATCAGGGCGTCCCTGTTAAACCTGAATGTTCTGCCGCCGGAAAAGAGATGCAATCAACGGGCCAGATCGATAATCCTGCGTTTCTGTCGTTAATAAATGCCCGTAATTGTGCCTTACACATCAGGAAATCTTAACTGTGAAAAGGGGTGATTAAGCTGCTGCACTTTGACGGTGCTGATTACTAAGCTTTTCTGGTGCATCTGTTCATTAATAAGGCAGCGGTCCAGCGCAGGAAAACAGCGCAGCCCAGGCGTGGCGGCGCTGTGGAATCAAAAAAGAATAGTTAATTGCGCCAGCCCTGCTGGAAAAATAATCATAAAAAAAATTTTTTTGTTAGCGCAGAAGAGGGCGGGATTTTTTATACACAGCCTGCGGGCTCGGGGCTGGCTTCACTTATCCACTATTCCTGTGGATAACCTTGTGCATTAGCGACTGAAAACCGGGCGCAAGCGAGGAAATACGCGGCCTGGATACATTATGCTGCGAAACTGGGCTTTTGGTCTATTTTCATTAAATTCAGTATGTTATCTAAAAGCAAGCCTGTAAAACTCCGGCTGAAGTTTACCGCTGCATTTTAATGACGTTCTCTTGACAATTGTTAAAAGCCCGGCCCGCCTGGGGATAACCTGGCGCGACATATTTTAGCCAGCTGCCGCTTTAATGCCTCTGAAGCGGCGCCACGGGCAGCAGGACCATCGTGGCGTTTATCTGTAAATATATCCAGTGTTTTTTTCTGGCAAAATCGCCATAGCAGAGTAGAATTATCAGCCTGCCAGCCCTTTTCTTCAGCAGGAATTCTGAAATCATGAGCAAAGTCTTTAAACTCAACTCCGCCTTTAAGCCTTCAGGCGATCAGCCTGAAGCGATCCGCCGTCTGGAGGAGGGGCTGGAAGATGGCCTTGCGCATCAGACCCTGCTCGGCGTAACGGGATCGGGCAAAACCTTTACCGTTGCCAATGTGATTGCCGATCTCAACCGGCCGACGATGGTTCTGGCGCCTAATAAAACGCTGGCGGCGCAGCTCTATGGGGAGATGAAAGAGTTTTTTCCGGACAACGCGGTAGAATTTTTCGTCTCTTACTATGACTACTATCAGCCTGAAGCCTATGTGCCGAGTTCTGACACCTTTATCGAAAAAGATGCGGCGGTGAACGAGCACATTGAGCAGATGCGCCTCTCTGCCACCAAAGCGATGCTGGAACGGCGCGATGTCATCGTGGTCGCGTCGGTCTCGGCAATTTATGGTCTGGGCGATCCCGATCTCTATCTGAAAATGATGCTGCATCTGACGCGCGGTATGATCATCGATCAGCGCAGTATTTTACGGCGTCTGGCTGAGCTGCAGTATGCGCGTAACGATCAGGCGTTTCAGCGCGGTACGTTCCGCGTGCGCGGGGAGGTGATCGATATCTTCCCGGCGGAGTCCGACGATATGGCTCTGCGGGTGGAGCTGTTTGATGAAGAGGTTGAGCGGCTCTCACTGTTTGATCCGCTTACCGGACAAATTGAGTCAGTGATCCCGCGCTTTACCATCTATCCCAAAACGCACTACGTTACGCCGCGCGAGCGCATCCTGCAGGCGATGGAAGAGATCAAAGATGAGCTGGCCCTGCGCCGTAAGGTGCTGCTGGAAAACAACAAGCTGCTGGAAGAGCAGCGCATTACGCAGCGCACCCAGTTTGACCTGGAGATGATGAACGAGCTGGGTTACTGCTCGGGGATTGAGAACTACTCCCGCTATCTCTCGGGACGCGGACCGGGTGAAGCGCCGCCGACCCTGTTTGACTATCTGCCGGCCGATGGTCTGCTGGTGGTGGATGAGTCGCACGTTACTATTCCGCAGATTGGCGGCATGTATCGCGGCGACCGCGCGCGTAAAGAGACGCTGGTGGAGTACGGCTTCCGCCTGCCGTCCGCACTGGACAACCGTCCGCTTCGGTTTGAAGAGTTTGAGGCGCTGGCCCCGCAGACCATTTATGTCTCCGCCACGCCGGGTAAATATGAGCTGGAAAAATCGGGCACGGAAGTGATCGATCAGGTAGTGCGTCCGACAGGTCTGCTCGATCCCATTCTTGAGGTGCGCCCGGTCGGCACACAGGTGGATGATCTGCTCTCTGAAATCCGCAAACGCGTGGAGATCAACGAACGCGTGCTGGTGACGACGCTGACCAAGCGTATGGCTGAAGACCTCACTGAATATCTTGAAGAGCATGGTGAGAAGGTGCGCTATCTGCACTCTGATATCGATACCGTTGAGCGCATGGAGATTATTCGCGACCTGCGCCTGGGCGAGTTTGACGTGCTGGTAGGGATTAACCTGCTGCGTGAGGGACTTGATATGCCGGAGGTCTCCCTGGTGGCGATTCTCGACGCCGACAAAGAGGGCTTCCTGCGTTCAGAACGCTCCCTGATCCAGACGATTGGTCGTGCAGCGCGTAACGTGAACGGCAAAGCGATTCTTTATGCTGATAAAATCACGCCCTCTATGGCACGCGCGATTGAAGAGACAGAGCGACGTCGCGAGAAGCAGGAGCGCTACAACACCGAGCACGGCATTGTGCCGCAGGGGCTGAATAAGAAGATCACGGATATTCTTGAGCTGGGCAAAAACGTGGTGAAAACGCGCGGCAAAGGCAAAACGGCCACGCGCACGGCAGCAGAGAATGATGCTGATTACCTGGCGCTTACGCCACAGGCGATGCAGAAGAAAATTCACGAACTGGAAGCGCAGATGCAGCAGCATGCGCAAAACCTGGAGTTTGAAGAAGCCGCCAGCCTGCGCGACCGGCTGCATGAGCTGCGCGAACTGTTTATTGCCGCCTCATAACCACCAACCCGTGCCGCATTCCGCAGGAGCCGCATTCCACATGGGCCGCATTTATGCGGCCCTGGCGTATTTATACGGCTGGCGGCTTTAAAGCGCCTGGATGGCGTGCTCCAGCGCCAGGCGCAGCAGCTGTCGATCGTGGCGATAACGGATATCTTCAGCTTCCAGCGGCTCCTGCACAATAATGCGCTGCGCCAGACCCTGCGTGTCGGCAGTCGGGCTGATCACTACGGCATCAATAACCCGTTTACCAATCGCCTGCTCCATAATGGCCAGCTTATCTGCCACGCTAAGACGGGCGGCTGCCGGGCTAAGCTCGCGGCCAAGATTGCCAATAAATACCATCGTAGCGGGCGTACGCCGCAGCGCGCGCGCCATCTCTTCCATCAGCAAAATCGGCATCAGGCTGGTATAGAAACTGCCCGGGCCAATCAGGATCAGATCGGCTTCAGCCACGGCGTCCAGCGCTTCGCGGGTGGGATTAACCGCCGGATGCAGCATCAGCGCCTGAGGCGCCTGACGCATCTCATCAATCGCGGTTTCGCCATACACCATGTTGCCTTCTGCATCCTGCGCGACCAGATCAACCGGCTGCTCTGACATCGGGATGAGAAACGCATCAACCTTGAGCAGATTGCGGATAATGTTAATCGCTTCCAGCGGACGCACGCTGAGATGATCCAGCGCTTTCAGGATCAGGTTGCCAAGATTGTGGCCCGCCAGTTCGCCGTTACCGGCAAAACGGTATTCAAACATCGCGGAAGCGACGCTGGGCTCGGTGATCAGCTGATTAAGACAGTTGCGCATGTCTCCCCAGGCGATCCCCCCCTCTGAACGGCGGATACGTCCGGTGGAGCCGCCATTGTCCGTGGTGGTCACTATACCGGTGAGTCGCGAGCCCAGCGGCGCCAGCGCTGACATGACGCGGCCCAGGCCGTGTCCGCCGCCCAGTGCCACCACGCGATCTAAATCTGCCAGCGTTCGATTCATGCTGCTCCTTATCGGTCCACTGCGCTGAAAGCCAATTCTTTGCTGCCGGGGGCAGCGTCATGTGGCGCAGTTTAGCCTATTCTGCTGCGATAATGCCGCGAAAAATCGTTATATATCATGTTATACAACGCACGCAGTGACTGGCTGACTGACGCAAAGCGCGCTACCATCCAGAGACCGCGTTGTCCTCAATGACAACAAACTCCCAAGCCTTGCGCGCCTAAGTCAAATGATAGGGCCGCCTGGCCGCAGCGTCATGCTGCCAGGGTGCAGAAAGAAATGCCTGCATCTCCCGACTTTGGAAAGGTGTTAAGGTGCCACAATTTACAGATGCCTGGGCGCGCAGCTTCTACTATTTGCGCCTGTCGATCACGGATGTATGTAATTTCCGTTGTACTTACTGTCTGCCGGACGGCTACAAGCCTGGCAGTACCCGCAACAAAAGCTTTCTCTCGCTGGATGAGATCCGCCGGGTGACCCGCGCCTTTACCGCGGCGGGAACGGAGAAGATCCGGCTTACCGGCGGTGAACCCTCGATGCGTCGCGACTTTACCGACATCATCGCTGCCGTGCGTGAAAACGCCGCGCTGCGACAGATTGCGGTGACCACCAACGGCTATCGCATGGCGCGTGACGTACAGTCATGGCGCGATGCAGGGCTGACGCACATTAACGTCAGCGTGGACAGCCTGGATGCGCGGCAGTTTCATGCCATCACCGGGCAGAACAAATTTGCTGAGGTCATGGCCGGTATCGACGCCGCGTTTGACGCCGGATTCGAAAAAGTCAAAGTTAACAGCGTGCTGATGCGTGATGTTAACAGCCAGAGTCTGGATACGTTTCTGGCCTGGATCCGCACGCGTCCGATTCAGCTGCGTTTTATTGAGCTGATGGAAACCGGTGAAGGGGGCGATCTGTTCCGGCGTCACCATATCTCCGGTGAGGTGATCCGCGACCGGCTGATCGTGCAGGGCTGGCAGCGGCAGCCGCGCGGCCGCAGCGACGGGCCGGCACAGGTATTTCGTCATCCCGACTATCAGGGTGAGGTCGGCCTGATTATGCCTTATGAAAAAGATTTCTGCGCCAGCTGCAACCGGCTGCGCGTCTCGGCCACCGGTAAACTGCACCTCTGCCTGTTTGGCGACGGTGGGGTAGAGCTGCGCGATCTGCTCGCCTCCGATGCACAGCAGGACGAGCTGCAGGCGCGTATCGCCCATAGTCTTGGCCAGAAAAAGCAGACCCACTTTCTGCATCAGGGCCAGACCGGTATTACGCAAAATCTCTCTTTCATTGGTGGCTAAACACAGGAGTTACAGCCATGGCTAAACCAACCGGCGAATTTACCGCTCTGACTGCCGCGGTGCTGACCATATCCGACAGCCGCGATGCGGCGAGTAACACCTCAGGAGACTATCTGCGTGAGGCGCTGGCGGACGCGGGGCATCAGGTGGTGGATCACGCTATTCTGCCTGACAATCGCTACCGCATTCGCGCCACGGTATCGCGCTGGATCGCCAGCGACGATATCCAGGTGGTGATTGTGAACGGCGGCACCGGCTTTAACAGCAAAAACAGTACGCCGGAAGCGCTGCTGCCGCTGTTTGACCGCGAAATTGACGGCTTTGGCGAACTGTTCCGTATGTTCTCGTATGAAGATATCGGCAGCGCAACGCTGCAGTCGCGTGCCGTTGCCGGCCTCGCCAATCAGACCCTGATTTTTGCCCTGCCAGGCTCTACAAGCGCCTGCCGCTGCGGCTGGGAGCGCATCATCGCCGATCAGCTGGATGCGCGCACCCGGCCCTGTAATTTTGTCTCTCATCTGAAGAAAGTCACTGTATGAATCAGTTAACGCATATTAACGCCGCTGGCGAAGCGCACATGGTTGATGTCTCCGGCAAAAATGAAACCGTGCGCGAAGCGCAGGCGGAGGCGCTGGTTTTGATGTCACCAGCCACGCTGCAGATGATCATGGAAGGCAGCCATCATAAAGGCGATGTCTTTGCCACGGCCCGTATCGCCGGCATTCAGGCGGCGAAGCGCACCTGGGAGCTGATACCGCTCTGTCATCCGCTGATGCTGAGTAAAGTGGAAGTGACGCTGGAAGCGGAACCGGCGCAGAGCCGGGTACGCGTCACCGCGCGCTGCCGCCTGACCGGTAAAACCGGAGTGGAGATGGAGGCGCTGACGGCCGCTTCCGTGGCGGCGCTGACCATCTATGACATGTGCAAAGCGGTGCAGAAAGATATCGTGATTGACCAGCTGCGCCTGCTGAGCAAAAGCGGCGGGAAGTCAGGTGACTTCAGGGCGGTCAGCCATGATTAAAGTCCTGTTTTTTGCCCAGGTGCGTGAGCTGAGCGGCACCAGCGAGCTGACGCTGCCGGAAGCCTATCCTGACGTGGCGGCACTGCGTGCTGCACTGGCGCAGCGCAGCGATCGCTGGGCGCTGGCGCTGGAATCGGGCAGGCTGCTGGCCGCAGTCAATCAGACGCTGGTCCCCATGACGCATCCGCTGCAGGCGGGTGATGAAGTGGCGTTTTTCCCGCCGGTCACCGGAGGTTAACCATGACAACCCGTATTCGCGTTGGCCCCGAGCCGTTTGATACCGGGGCTGAATACCGGCTGCTGGCCGCAGACGATCGGGATGGCGCTATCGTTACCTTCACCGGTAAAGTGCGCAATCATAACCTCGGCGCCGACGTAGCGGCGCTGACGCTGGAGCACTATCCGGGTATGACGGAAAAAGCGCTGGCGGAAATCGCTGAGGCTGCCCGGCAGCGCTGGCCATTGCAGCAGATAACAGTGATCCATCGCGTGGGTGAACTCTTTCCCGGTGATGAGATAGTGCTGGTGGGCGTCAGCAGCGCACACCGCGGCAGCGCATTCGCAGCCGCAGAATTTATTATGGATTATCTTAAAACCCGTGCGCCGTTCTGGAAGCGCGAAGCCACCCCGGAGGGGGATCGCTGGGTGGATGCGCGTGACAGCGACCATCAGGCAGCGGCGCGCTGGGAGTAATAACTGACAGGGCGGGGGCCGGGAGCCTCGCGCCCGCAACGTGCCTGAAGCACGCATTTTTTTATCAGGGAGCAGGATGAAACCAACCTTCTTACGCCGCGGCGCGCTTCTGCTGACCGCGCTGATCGTGGCCGGCTGCAGCAGTAAAAAAGAGCCGCAGGCGCCGGCGCGCCAGCCCGCAGATGTTAAAGCGCAGATTGAGCAGCTGCTGCCCGGGTACGTGACGCAAAAATCAGCCTGGGCTGATGACATCTATACCGCTTTCCGTGTCCAGCAGCTCGATACGAGCGCCAGCAATCTGTGCGCGGTGATCGCCGTCGCCGGGCAGGAGTCAAATTTCAGCGCCGATGCTGAGGTGCCCGGGCTGCCAAAAATTGCCTGGGGGGAGATTGACCGGCGCGCGGCAAAGCTGCACATTCCGGCATTTCTGGTGCGGACTGCGCTGCTGATCAAATCCTCCAATGGTGAAAGCTACGCCGCGCGGCTGGACAAGGTGCGCAGTGAAAAGGAGCTGAGCGCCATTTTTGATGATTTTATCGATATGGTGCCGATGGGGCAGACGCTGTTTGGCAAACTGAACCCGGTACACACCGGCGGGCCGATGCAGGTAAGCGTTGCCTTTGCCGAGGCGCATGCGCAGGGCTACCCGTATGCCATCGATGGTTCGATCCGGCGCGAGGTGTTCAGCCGGCGCGGAGGGATCTGGTTCGGCACGAAGCATCTGCTGGGCTATCCGGCAGACTATAGTCAGCCGCTCTATCGCTTTGCCGACTTTAACGCAGGCTGGTATGCCAGCCGCAACGCGGCGTTTCAGGCCGCGATTGCGCGCGCCAGTGGTATTCGTCTGGCGCTGGATGGCGATCTGATCAATTACGGCAGCGAGCAGGCGGGCTCGACTGAGCTGGCGGTACGTACGCTGGGTAAACGCCTGGATATGAGCGACCGGGAAATTCGCCGCGATCTGGAAAAAGGGGACACGGCGGGCTTCAGCGACACAACGTTATGGAAACAGACCTTCATTCTGGCTGACAAAATGGCGGGCAAGCGGGTGCCGCGCGAAATGCTGCCGGGGATCAAACTGGAGAGCCCGAAAATCACCCGTAATCTGACCACCGCGTGGTTTGCCCAGCGGGTTAACAGCCGATATCAGCAGTGTATGACGCGCCGTTGAGGCGGCATGGTATACACTTCACTCTGACCCTGTAATTTCTATTTGAGAGGTGCATCATGGATCGATATCCACGTAATGATTCGTTTGTGCAGCCGGCGTCGGCCGGGCTGCAGGCCTATATGGCTCAGGTGTACGGCTGGATGACCTGCGGCCTGCTGCTCACCGCGTTTGTCTCCTGGTTTGCCGCGCGTACGCCTGCGGTCATGGAGCTGGTGTTCGCTAACCGCATTACCTTCTTTGGCCTGATCATCGCACAGCTGGCGCTGGTCTTTGTGCTGTCGGGTCTGGTCCAGCGTATGAGCGGGGCCGTGGCGACGGCGCTATTTATGCTCTATTCGGCGCTGACCGGCCTGACCATGGCGAGTATTTTTCTGGTTTACACCTACTCGTCTATCGCCAGCACCTTTTTTGTTACCGCCGGAATGTTTGGGGCGATGAGCTTTTACGGCTACACCACCAAACGCGATCTGAGCCGTATCGGCAGCCTGCTGTTTATGGCGCTGATTGGTATCGTGCTGGCGTCGCTGGTGAACTTCTGGCTGAAAAGCCCGGCGCTGATGTGGGCTATTACCTATATCGGCGTGGTGGTGTTTGTGGGGCTGACCGCCTATGACACGCAGAAACTGAAAGCGGTGGGTGAAAATATTGACGCCCGCGATAGCGAAAACCTGCGTCGCTACTCCATTATGGGGGCGCTGACGCTCTACCTCGACTTCATCAATCTGTTTTTGATGCTGCTGCGGATTTTCGGCAACCGCCGCTAAGACGCCGGCTTTATCTTTACCGGGGGCGCAGCGATGCGCCCCCGTTTTTTATCCTTCCAGCTGCGGTTACTGCTCTGCCATTTTCTGCTGATTTTTGTGTCGCAGATGCTTCGCCCGGCTCTCCAGCCAGAGATAAAGCACCAGCGCCAGCAGCAGCGGCAGAATGAAGTAAAGAACACGGTAGGCAAGCAGCGCGGCGATAATTTCACCGTGTGACGCGTGCTGTCCGCTCAGCAGCGCCAGAAACACCGCTTCCAGCACGCCGATACCCGCCGGAATATGAATAATGACGCCGGCAATACTGCTGATCAGCAGCACGCCCAGCACGATGGGATAGTCCACTTCACGCATCAGCAGCAGCCAGATAATGGTGCCCATCACCATCCAGTTCGCGCAGGAGACGGCAAACTGGAACAGCGCCATACGCAGTGAAGGCAGCTGCAGCCGCTGGCCCTTCACCGTCCACTGCCGCTTTTTCGCAAAGGCGCAGGCCCAGAGATAGACTGCCGTCAGCAGCAGCAGTATGCCTCCGATGATACGCAGCGTGCCTTCACCGATAAACCAGCGTGGCGGAATCGGCACCATGCCGGAGACAAACACCACGCCGCCCAGCAAAATATAGCCAAGCCAGTTAGTGGCAATGCTCAGTGAAAAAATACGGGTGATGGTGCTGCCTGACAGACCCAGGCGTGAATAGAGGCGGTAGCGCATGGCGACGCCGCCCACCCAGGTGCTGAGCGTCAGATTAAAGGCGTAGCAGATAAACGACACCAGCATGACCTGCCGCTTCGATAGCTTATGACCGCAGTAGACGCGGCCAATCAGATCGTACAGGCCATAGGTAATATAACTGACCACCACCAGCCCGGCCGCGCCCAGCACCACATAGCGGTTGTAGCCGGTGATAACCTTGTAGACATCTTCCCAGTTGACTTTGCGCGCGTAGACCACCAGCAGAACAACGACGGCAATAAAAAAGAGCCACGTGAGAATTTTTTTCGCCAGCCGCCACTTCGGATTCTTTTTGCTCATCAGGATTTCGCTCCTTCATTATTGGCTTCCACCCGATCCTGCGTCTCCATCTCAGGCTGAACCGGAGGCGAGACCTGGGATAGCTGAGGCGTATGCGCAGGCAGCCAGCCAGCAATGGCCGGGAAGTGGCGCAGAAAGTGGAAGACAATGACGCCTTTGGTTAACTGCCACCAGTTACGCGGCGGCAGTTTGTCATCCTGGACGCGCACACAGTCGTGCTGAATCAGGCCTTCCAGATTATCGCGCAGCGTCTGGTTGAAAGCGCGGTCGTGAATGATCAGGTTAGCTTCAAGATTAAGCGACAGGCTGAGCGGATCGAGGTTACTGGAGCCGACGGTGGTCCAGTGCTGATCCTGCACCGCGACCTTGCCATGCAGTGGCCGGCGGCAATACTCATAGACCTCCACACCGCCATCCACCAGATAGTTATAGAGCAGTTCAGCCCCCACTTTTACAATCGGCATATCGGGCTCACCCTGCACAATCAGCCGCACGCGCACGCCGCGCCGGGCAGCGTTGCGCATCTCGCGCAGCAGGCGATAGCCAGGGAAGAAGTAGGCATTAGCGATAATCACGTCGCGTTTCGCTTTGCGCAGCATATCCAGATAGTGCTGCTCAATGTCGTCGCGGTGTTCATTGTTGTCGCGATAAACAAACAGCACCTGAGCGCTGCCGGGCTGGGCATTAACGGCCACATGTCTTGACGGTTTTCCCCACCAGCGGCGGGTGATCTGATCGCTGCCCATCGCCATCTGGACAAAGCGGGCGATATCGATCACCACCGGCCCCTTTACCTCCACGGCATAATCCTGTTTCGCTTCCGGACCGTAATCGGTGTTGTGCTCAGCCGAGAAATTGATACCGCCGACAAAGGCGATCTGCTCATCGATCACCACGATTTTACGGTGCAGACGGCGAAAAAGATTGGTACGCATCCCCATGACCAGCGGGCGCGGATCGTAGTAGATAAACCGAACGCCCGCCTCCGTAAGGGTATTAACAAACTCATCAGAGAGATCGGGAGAGCCATAGCCATCTACCATGACTTCGACCTTCACGCCGCGCTGTGCCGCCGCCAGCAGGTCACGGTGCAGCGCCTTACCTACGTTATCTTCAAAAAGAATAAAGGTTTCGAGCAGCAGCGTGCGCTCGGCGCGCTGGATGGCACCCGATACGCGCGGAAAAAACGCTTCGCCATTCTCCAGCAGGCGCAGCTGGTTGCCATCACGCCAGTTGAAATTCATAGGAATATCTCCACCGCCAGCGGCGCATGATCGGACAGATGAGACCAGGGTTTGACCGGCAGCGCCCAGGGCTGGCTGACGGACGCATTACGAATATAGATACGATCGAGGCGTAAGAGCGGAAAGCGTGCCGGGAACGTGCGCGCCGGCCGGCCATTTTTCAGGCTGAACACCTCTTTCAAACCGGCACCGCGCTGCAGAAAACGGTTAGCGCGCACCTGCCAGTCGTTGAAATCCCCGGCTACGACCAGCGGTGCATCCGCTGGCAGCGCGTTGATCACCTCGCACATCATCTTCATCTGCGTCAGCCGATGCTTCTCTTTCAGGCCAAGATGGACGCAAATGACATGCAGCGGCTGTGCCCGGTCGGGCAGCGTAATCTGGCAGTGCAGCATGCCGCGCTTTTCGCTGCCAGCAACGGAAATGTCGCGATTTTGATATTCAGCAATAGGAAAGCGTGACAGTATCGCGTTGCCGTGGTGGCCTTCGGGATAAACCGCGTTGCGGCCATAGGCGAAGTCGTGCCACATGGTGTCAGCCAGATACTCATAATGTGAGTTCTCAGGCCACGCTTCTATCTGTGCGGCATGAATAGCGTGGGTACCCATTACCTCCTGTAAAAAGACGATATCCGCTGATGTGGCGCGTACGGCGTCGCGTAATTCCGGCAGAATAAAACGACGATTAAACGTGGTGAAACCTTTATGGGTATTGATCGTCAGGACTTTAAATGAAAATCCTTGCGTGTTTTGTGGCATACTGCGACGCGCTCCTTTTCATCATGAATAGAACAAAGTGTAGTCTTTGTCACAAACGGGTGGTGCCAGGGCGAGAAAATTAAGGTCTTATCTGAAATTTGTTTTACATTGAGGAAATCCGTCTGGCTTCGGTCAGATACACTTGGGCGACCTGTTGGGTCTGCCAGGAGAAAAGTATGAAATGGTCTAATCGTGTTCAGATTGTTACCGGTCAAACCTGTCTGCACATCGCCACGCATCTGCTGGTGATTGCTGCACTGGTCTGGGGCTGGAAACATAAGGCACTGGTTGAAGTGAGCAGTACCCTGGTGGCAGCTTATGCAGTGGTGTTTATCTCCATGCTGGCCCTGCAGCGTAGTGCCCGTTTACGCCGTATGGGTGACACTCTGGAAGAGGTCACCACAACCTACTATTTTGGCGCAGCGATGCTGACGCTGTTCCTGATCTCACGCTTTTTCCATAACAACCTGCTGATTGGTTGCCTGGGCGTGGTCATGCTGGTGGGTCCGGCGCTGGTCTCTCTGCTGGCCAGAGAACCTGCTCCCCGCGTGGAGAAAAAGCGTAGCTGACCGCTGCGCATCCCGCCAGTCAGGGAGCCTTAAAGGCTCCCTTTTTATTGCCTGCTGCACGTCCTGTCAGGCAAAAGCAGCCGGCGACGCGCCTGTTTTGCAGGTCGCAGTGTGCAGGGAAAGCTGATACACTCGCCCCCTTACGCATGGTAGTTTGTGCCCTTTTCACACGCAGGCCCCCGGGGCTGCGTCATATCCCCCCTGAAAACTACATCGCGCAGCGCGATCAGGGCGGTTCGGAGTAATACACCTGCATGTCCTTTGACTCTCTCGGCTTGAATGCCGATATTTTGCGTGCGGTAGCAGAACAGGGCTATCGCGAACCGACGCCAATTCAGCGTCAGGCAATTCCTGTGGTACTGGCTGGCCGCGACCTGCTGGCGAGTGCCCAGACCGGTACCGGTAAGACCGCCGGTTTTACGCTGCCTCTGCTGCAGCGTCTTTCTGAAAACCCTGCCGCTGCACGCGGCCGCCGCCCGGTGCGCGCGCTGATCCTGACGCCAACGCGTGAGCTGGCCGCACAGGTCGGTGAGAACGTGCGCGAATACAGCCAGTACCTGAACATGCGTTCTCTGGTGGTATTTGGTGGCGTCAGCATTAATCCGCAGATGATGAAACTGCGCGGCGGCGTTGACGTACTGGTGGCGACGCCAGGCCGTCTGCTGGATCTGGCGCATCAGAATGCGGTTGATCTCTCGCAGGTAGAAATTCTGGTGCTGGATGAAGCCGACCGCATGCTCGATATGGGCTTTATTCACGATATCCGTCGCGTCCTGGCGAAGCTGCCGGCGAAGCGTCAGAACCTGCTGTTCTCAGCAACCTTCTCCGACGAAATCAAAACGCTGGCAGAAAAACTGCTGACGAACCCGGAGCAGGTCGAAGTTGCCCGCCGCAACACCGCGTCAGAGCAGGTGTCGCAGCAGGTGCACTTTGTGGATAAAAAGCGCAAGCGGGAACTGCTGTCGCTGATGATTGGCCGTGATAACTGGCAGCAGGTACTGGTGTTTACCCGTACCAAGCACGGTGCCAACCATCTGGCTGAGCAGCTGAATAAAGATGGCATCACCGCGGCGGCTATCCACGGTAACAAGAGTCAGGGCGCCCGTACCCGCGCGCTGGCTGATTTTAAATCGGGCAGCATTCGCGTGCTGGTCGCTACCGATATCGCCGCACGCGGTCTTGATATCGAAGAGCTGCCGCACGTAGTGAACTATGAGCTGCCAAACGTAGCGGAAGATTACGTACACCGTATCGGCCGTACCGGACGCGCGGCGGCAACCGGCGCCGCGCTGTCGCTGGTCTGCGTTGATGAGCACAAGCTGCTGCGTGATATCGAACGCCTCCTGAAGCGTGAGATCCCGCGCATTGCGCTGCCGGGGTTTGAGCCGGATCCGAGCATTAAAGCGGAGCCGATCCAGAATGGTCGCCAGCAGCAGCCGCGCGGTCGCGGTCAGGGGCAGGGCGGCAACGCCGGTCGCGCCGGCGGCGGTCAGCGTCAGGGCAACGGTGCGGCACGTCCGCAGAGTGAGTCGCGCGCGCCGCGTCGTCAGGGCGGTAACGGCCCGGCGGCAGGTCACGCGGGCAAACCGGCACGTTCACGTCGTCCGGCTGCCAAAGGCAACGGGAACGCATAACGCGATGCGGGTGTTACTGGCTCCGATGGAGGGCGTACTGGATTCACTGGTGCGTGAACTGCTCTCCGGCGTCAATGATTACGATCTCTGCGTGACTGAGTTTCTGCGCGTGGTCGATCAGCTGCTGCCGGTAAAGTCGTTCTATCGCCTCTGTCCGGAGCTGCGCCACCAGAGCCGCACGCCATCCGGTACGCGGGTGCGGCTGCAGCTGCTGGGACAGCACCCCGCCTGGCTGGCAGAAAACGCCGCCCGCGCAGCTGAACTCGGCTCGTGGGGCGTCGATCTTAACTGCGGCTGTCCGTCAAAGCTGGTTAACGGCAGCGGCGGCGGCGCCACGCTGCTGAAAGATCCGGAGCTGATTTACCGCGCCGCGCAGGCGATGCGTGCCGCCGTGCCGGATCACCTGCCGGTCACGGTTAAAGTGCGGCTCGGCTGGGATGGCAGCGATCGCCGCTTTGAAATTGCCGATGCGGTACAGCAGGCGGGAGCCAGCGAGCTGGTGGTACACGGCCGCACCAAAGAGGATGGCTACCGGGCTGAATGCATTAACTGGCAGGCGATTGGCGAAATTCGTCAGCGGCTGTCGATCCCGGTTATCGCCAACGGTGAGATCTGGAGCTGGGAAGATGCGCAGGAGTGTATGCGTATCACCGGCTGCGATGCGGTGATGCTGGGCCGCGGTGCGCTGAATGTGCCTAACCTCGGGCGCGTAGTGAAGCATAACGAGGCGCCGATGGCCTGGCCGGACGTAGTGGCGCTGCTGCTGAAGTATACCCAGCTGGAGAAGCAGGGAGATACCGGCAACTATCACGTTGCGCGCATCAAACAGTGGCTGGGCTATCTGCGTAAAGCCTACGCCGAAGCGAACGTTCTCTTCAGCGAAGTGCGGACGCTGCGGGTATCTGCCGATATCGCTGCCGCAATTGAGCGTTATGCGGCGCGCCTGGTGCGCTAAGCGTTATGCGCTTTCCATGCTAAAAGCCAGCCTCCGTGCTGGCTTTTTTTTTTGCTTTACCGGCGCTCATATCCGGGCAAATAGCGCATAAAGCACGCCCGCCAGCAGCACGGAGACCGGCAGCGTCAGGATCCAGGCCATCGCCAGGTTGCGCAGCGTGGCAAGCTGCAGGCCGGAACGGTTTGCGGCCATGGTTCCCGCCACGCCCGATGAGAGCACGTGCGTGGTGGAGACCGGCAGGCCAAACGCATCAGCTGCGCCGATAGTCGCCATCGCAACCAGTTCGGCGCTGGCACCCTGGGCATAGCTGAGATGCGATTTGCCGATGCGCTCGCCTACCGTAATGACGATACGTCGCCAGCCCACCAGCGTGCCCAGACCCAGCGCCAGCGCCACCACCACTTTTACCCAGAGCGGAATAAAGCGCGTGGCGCTGTCCAGCTCGCGCTTCACGGCGCTGAGATTGCGGGCGGTCTCTTCGGGCAGCGTTACGCTGCTGCTCTGCAGATGCCGGATACTTTCTGAAGCCAGGTACATATCGTTACGGGTATTGGTCACCGCCTGTGCCGGAATATTATTCACCGAGCCGTAGCGCCGGATCTGATCGCTGATATCACCCAGCAGCAGGCCCAGCGCCGGCAGCACCTGAGGCCGGGGCTGACGGCTGCGGACAAACTCAGTCAGTACCGTACGCGGTGCCGGCATCGCCCCGGGTGCCGGCTGCAGCGTCAGCAGCTGCTGCTCCGTGACCTGCGCCAGCGCGGCGACGCGCGGGATCTGCTCCGGCGGCAGCGACCGGTTCAGCGCATAGGCAATGGGCATCGTGCCGACCAGAATCAGCATGATAAGCCCCATGCCTTTCTGACCATCATTAGAGCCGTGTGCAAAAGAGACGCCGGTGCAGGTCAGGATCAGCAGCCCGCGGATCCAGACCGGCGGCGGGCGGGCGCTGTCGGGCGCCTGATAGAGCTGACGATTACGCACCAGCGCTTTCAGCGCCAGCAGCAGCAGAGCTGCGCAGACAAATCCCACGATCGGCGAGAGCAACAGAGCGTAGCCCACTTTCAGCGCCTGATCCCAGTCAACGCCGCTGGTGCCGCTGCGGCCATGCAGCAGCGCATTCGCTACGCCGACGCCGATGATGGAGCCAATCAGCGTATGGGATGAGGAGCTCGGCAGACCAAAATACCAGGTTCCCAGATTCCAGATAATGGCAGAGAAGAGCAGCGCATAGACCATCGCAAAGCCGTGTCCGCTGCCCGCCTGCAGAATAAGCTCGACCGGCAGCAGCGAAATAATGCCAAACGCCACCACGCCGCTGGAGAGCAGCACACCAAGAAAGTTGCAGATGCCGGACCAGACCACCGCCACGCCGGGCGTCAGAGAATGGGTGTAGATCACCGTGGCTACGGCATTGGCGGTGTCGTGAAAGCCATTCACAAATTCAAATCCCAGCGCAATCAGTAACGCCAGCGTCAGCAGCACAAAGGGCGTATAGGTGGTGATCGCCGCGCCGGTTTCCGCCACATCATTAAACAGGTTAACCCCGGTAAAAATCAGCCCTGCGGCCAGCAGCAGCAGAAACAGTATGCGGGAGAGCGGACCGCTGCCGCGCTGCAGATCGGGACGTCCGCGCGCCGCCGGTAAACTGGTTTCAGCCATGACACACCCCATTGACAATCGGATGCACCCATGGCATCCGCTACTGGCAGTGTGATACGCCTGCAGTGTGACAGAATGATGATGGCAATAAAAAAGCCAGCCCGGAGGCTGGCTTTTCTGACGGCGTCAGAACGATATCAGAGGCTGTTGCTGGTCGCTGGCTGCGCCTGATCGACCGGTGCCGGCTGCGCGTCGGCCTGCGGCTGCGCAGCAGGCTGATCGGCTGGCGGTGCGACGGCCGTTGCGCCCTGCGGCGTCATCGGTTCCTCTTTTGGCATCGCATCAGCCGATTCCTGCACGGCAATCGCTGCCGGCTGCGCATCGTCAGTCTGGCCGTTGATTTTGGTCGGCATGCCGCTGCGAGCCTGGATGGCGTTGTTGACCGCATCCTGACGGGTACTGGCGTCAGCAACCACTTTCGTTACGGCTGAAGTCAGATTGATCGGGACCAGCTCACGTGAGTTGAACTGCTCTTCCGTGGTGGAGAGCGGGTTGTGCACCTCAATCCAGCGTGAACCATCCGGCTCAACGGTCGCTTTAACCGGCTGGTCGATAAACTGAACGCGGGTGCCGACCGGCACGTTGTCAAACAGCCATTTGATATCGTCAGCACGCAGGCGGACGCAGCCGTGGCTGACGCGCAGGCCGATACCGAAGTTGGCGTTGGTACCGTGAATGGCATACAGGCGGCCGATATAGAGCGCGTGCAGACCCATCGGGTTATCCGGGCCAGCCGGGAAGACCGCCGGGATGCTTTCGCCGCGTGCCGCATATTCAGCGTGCATCGCCTTGGTTGGCGTCCAGGTCGGGCCCGCTTTTTTACGCTCTACTTTGGTGGTCCAGTTTACCGGAGTATCTTTACCCAGCTCACCGATACCGATAGGCAGCACGACCACGGTCTTTGTGCCTTTCGGGTAGTAGTAGAGGCGCATCTCAGCGCTGTTGATCACGATGCCTTCACGCGGTGCGTCAGGCAGGATCAGCTGCTGTGGGATCACCATTTTGCTGCCCGCTTTAGGCAGATAAACGTCAACGCCGGGATTCGCTTCCAGCATATTGCTGAGGCCCATCTGGTACTGAGCCGCAAAAGCTTCCAGCGGAAGTTTACTCTCTTCCGGCACGGTGATTTCAATATTTTCGCCAATCAGGCGGCTATTCGCTGCAGGAAGCGGATAGACGACAGCAAAGGCTGACTGGCTGAAAGCGGCCAGGGCAAGAGCTAGTGAAGCGAACGCGCGAATGCTTTTTTTCATGTTTTTACAAGTCGTTATGGCCGTGTTTCAGGCTTGTCAGTGTATCGAACCCATCGTGGTCGGTGTGACCCGCTGCGCATTATATGTGCATTGCTGCGGCGATGGGAATGATGATTTTTACTGCCTGAAGATACTTTACGCAAAAAGTCCTTCTTAACAGATAAATCTGTTGGCGCAATGACCCAAATTGTGAATAGTCAGGGCTGCCAGAGCGTCACTTCACCGCTGAGTTTCCGGTTAAGAAAAAAGGCGGCACTGATCAGCGCCAGGTGGCTCAGCGCCTGCGGAACGTTGCCCAGGGCATAGCCGCGCTCGGTAAACTCTTCGGCATACAGACCCAGCGGGTTGGCATAGCTTAGCAGCTTCTCAAACTCAAAATGCGCCTCCTGCACCCGGCCGGCGCGCGCCAGGCACTCTACGTACCAGAAAGAGCAGGCGACAAAAGAGCCTTCGCCGCCGGCCAGTCCGTCAGCCGGTGTTTCGCTGATATTATAGCGCCGTACCAGACCATCGCTGACCAGGTTAGCCTTGATGGCATCCAGCGTGGCCAGCCAGTCGGGGTCGGTGGAGCTGACAAAGCGCACCAGCGGCATTAGCAGCATTGAGGCATCCAGAGCGGTGCCGCCGCGCGTCGCAGTGAAATGCCCCAGGTCGGCGTTCCAGAAGTTCTGCCAGATATCGTCGCGGATCTCGCTGCGCACCCGATCCCAGCGATCGTAAGGCATCGGCAGTGAACGCTTCATGCCCAGCCGCAGCGCGCGATCCAGCGCCACCCAGCACATCAGGCGCGAGTGGAGAAAATGCTCCGGCTCACCGCGCATCTCCCAGATGCCGGCGTCCGGCTGGTTCCAGTTGTCGCAGACGTAATCAATCATGCTGGAGACGTGCAGCCAGCCGCGGTGGGAGATGGCGTCGCCATATTTGTTGGCCAGATAGATGGCATCCATCAGCTCGCCATAAATATCAAGCTGCGTCTGGTGCCACGCATCATTACCGATGCGAACCGGCCGTGAATCGGCGTAGCCAGAGAGGTTCAGCAGTTCGCTTTCATGCAGTTCGGTGCCGCTATCGAGACGATACATCACCTGCAGATGCGGCGTGTCGTCATGGCTGTGTTCAACGCAGCGGCCGACCCAGCGGGTAAAATCGTGCGCCTCCTCTACATAGCCAAGGCGCATCAGCGCATACATACTGAACGAGGCGTCGCGGATCCAGGAGGCGCGGTAGTCCCAGTTGCGCTCGCCGCCCAGCTCCTCCGGCAGGCCAAAGGTGGCGGCGGCGGCGATCGAACCATGTTCATGTGAGGTAAGCAGCTTCAGCGTCAGCGCTGAACGTGTCACCATTTCACGCCAGCGCCCCTGATAGGAGCTGTGATTACTCCAGCGCAGCCAGTAATCGAGCGTATCCTGAAAGCAGCGCGCCGTTGAGATGGTTTCAACGTGCGGATCGTCATCGTTGCTAAAGACAAACTCCGCGTGTTCGCCACTCTGCAGCGTAAATTCCGCTACCGCCGCCTGATTTTCGCAGCGCAGCGGCAGCGTAGCGCTCAGGCGCAGCGCGGGCTGCCCCTCCGCCAGAAACGCCACGCCGCTTTCACGCATTTCAGCGCGCGTCTCAGCCCGGGCGTAATCGTGACGCGGCGCGCAGACCAGCTGAAAAGTGGCGGTGCCGCGCACCATTTTTACCCGACGTACCAGCCGCGGGACTTTGCTGCTCTCGTCGCAGATCGGCATATAGTCGGTGATCTCCGCCACCCCCTCATCGGCCAGCCAGCGGGTCTGCAGAATATTGGTATCAGGCAGGTAGAGCTGCTGGCGACGCGCCTGTGGCCAGTCAGGCGCAAGGGTAAAACGGCCCGCCTCTTCGCTGTCGAGCAGCGCCGCAAAGACAGAAGGGCTGTCCAGCTCTGGCCAGCAGAGATAGTCGATAGTGCCGTCGTTTGCGATCAGGGCGCAGGTGCGCAAATCGCCGATTACGCCGTGGTCATCAATTCTGCGTTTAATTTTGCTCATCCCGCCTCCGGTACCTTATCTGACTGTTAACTATAGACGAAACGGCTGGCCGGGCAGCGCCGTGGCACGGATGGATAACTTCTGTACTGAAAAATCGTTAACAGCGAGGAGAGCGTGTGATGGCGGATTCACTCTGGCGAATCCGCAGTTCAAAGGCTACCACAGTTAACCGGCGCGGCGGTGGTTCCAGCGGCGGATCAGATAGCGTAAGACAATACCGGTGACGATAGCCGCCGCCAGCCAGACCAGATGTTTAAGATGCTGATCGAGCTTATGCAGCCAGGGCGCAATGATTTCGCCGGCAAAATAGCCCAGCGTGACAAAAATCAGCGCCCAGAGCGCAGCACCGATAATATTAAGCACAAAAAAGCGCAGCGGCTTCAGACGGCTGGTGCCGATGATAATCGGCCCAATCAGGCGAAAACCGTACATAAAGCGCACGCCGATAACAAACAGGCTGGGACGCTTCTGGATCAGACGGTTAGCTTTGCCAATCGTCGCCTGATGTTTACTGAAGCGGCGCAAAATGCGCGTACCGTAGCGGCGGCCAAGCCAGAACAGCAGCTGGTCACCAATGATGCCGCCTGCCATCGCCGCCAGCACCACGCCGCCGTAGTGCAGCAGCCCCTCATGCGCCGCCACGCCGCCCAGCAAGGTAAAGGTTTCCCCTTCGGCAATACAGCCAATCATCAGGGCCAGATAGCCATACTGGGTGATTAATCCATTGATATCGAGATGCAATTTTTTCTCCCTGGACAGAACAGACACCTGAGCAGTGTAGCTGCAGGCGGCTTTTTTTGTGCAGCGGGCCGCAAAAACAGGCGCGCTGGTTATACTTGAAGAGACGCTGCCTGTCGGAGTCTGACTGAATGCTAAAGGGGCGGCCCACTGCATCAGAGGAGTGATTTTATGAATCATGTCTGGGGTCTTCTGGCGCATCCGAATCAGGAAATGCGCCATATCAAGCAGGAAAACGAAAGCGTTTCACATCATTACACGCATCACGTGCTGCTGATGGCAGCGATACCGGTTATCTGCGCCTTTATCGGCACGACACAATTTGGCTGGAATCTGGGCGACAATCGCTTTATTCAGCTCAATCTGCTCACTGGCCTCGGTCTGGGTATTCTCTTTTATCTGTTAATTCTGGGTGGCGTCGCGGTAATGGGGCGGGTCATTCACTGGATGGCGCGCGACTATCCGCAGCGTCCCGGTATTCAGCGCTGTACCGTGTTCGCCGGCTATGTCGCCACGCCGCTGTTTCTCAGCGGTCTGGTCGCACTTTATCCGCTGGTATGGCTCTGCGTACTGGCGGGTGCCGTGGCGCTGGTCTACACCGGCTACCTGCTCTATGTCGGCATCCCGGTGTTTTTGAATATCGACCGCGAAGAGAGCATGCGCTTCTCCGGTTCAACGCTGGCGATAGGGGTACTGGTATTTGAAGTGCTGCTGGCGCTGACGGTTGTGCTGTGGGGCTATGGACCAAGGCTGTTCTGATTTCCCTGCTTTTTTCTGAGGCCGCACATAACTGCGGCCTTTTTAACGCCCGGAAACAATCTCACTAAGAAATTTGCCGCATTTGCGCGTATTATGCCGCTGCCAGCCCGCACCCTGACAGGCCTGATGCGGGCGGCCTGTGGAGCTTTCACAGCGCAAAACTCCTGATCGGATCTCACTGACACGATGTCTGTTAAATTACCTGTTTCTCTGCTGTCGCTGGCGCTGTTTATGACGGCCCCGGCGGCGGTAACACCTGTACTGGCTGCACCGGCCGCGCTGTCGGGTCTGGCACCGCTGGCCCAGCCGCAAATCGCCTCCGGCAGCGCAATGATTGTTGATCTCGATACCGGCAAGGTGCTGTTCTCCAGCCATCCTGACCGCGTGCGGCCTATCGCCTCCATTACCAAAGTGATGACGGCGATGGTTGTGCTGGATGCAAAGCTGCCGATGGATGAGATGCTTTCGGTAGATATCAGCCAGACGCGCGAGATGCGCGGCGTGTTTTCGCGCGTCAAACTCAACAGCGAAATCAGCCGCCGCTCGATGCTGCTGCTGGCGCTGATGTCGTCTGAAAACCGCGCGGCGGCCAGTCTGGCGCACCACTATCCGGGCGGCTATAACGCCTTTATCCGCGCCATGAATGCCAAAGCGCGCGCGCTGGGTATGACGCATACGCGCTATGTAGAACCCACCGGCCTCTCCACGCAGAACGTCTCCAGCGCCAGCGATCTGGTTAAGTTGCTGAAAGCGACGCGTCAGTACCCATTGCTGGGCCAGCTCAGCACCACGAAAGAGCAGACGGCGGTGTTTCAGCACCCGAGCTACGCACTGCCGTTCCGCAACACCAATCACCTGGTTTACAAAGAGGGCTGGCGGATCCAGCTGACGAAAACAGGGTACACCGATGAGGCGGGCCACTGTCTGGTGATGCGTACGGTGATCAACAACCGCCCGGTGGCGCTGGTGGTACTGGATGCGTTTGGTAAATATACCCACTTTGCCGATGCTAATCGCCTGCGCGACTGGCTGGAAACCGGTAAAGCGGCCCCGGTTCCGGCGGCAGCGCTGGCATATAAAAAACAGAAAGCGGGCCTCACCACCAGCAATACGGTAGTGGAGTAACGACGAGGGCGCGCCTGCCAGCAGAAGGGGCGCGCCACTTGCAAACTGGCGTATCATCAGTACCCTGATTTAGCCTTATCACACCTGTTTTCATCCCGGCGGCGACCTCCTGTACTGGCCGCCACACTCGTTTAACTGGCTTTTTCGCTGGAATGTCGTTCTATGATTAAGTTTCGTTTTTTCACTGTTCCGCTGTTACTGCTCATGCTGTGCGTGCCCGCGCTGAGCCAGGCGGATGACGCGCCCGATGTGACGCAACAGCAGCCGGCACAGGAAGAAGAAGCGCCGCCGCAGGCGAATCCGGCGGTTGAGCTGCCAAAAATGCAAAAAATTCTCGATAAGATCAAAGGACAGGTATCGGGAGAAACCAGCGAAAACCAGCTCAACCAGCTTAATGAGATGGCGCTGGAGCTGTCGGGCAATGCAGAGACGCTGGGACAGGCGTTAGTCCCGCAGCGCCAGCAGCTTGATGCGCAGCTGGCGGTACTGGGTCCCGCGCCCAAAGCGGACAGCGGCGTTAAAGAGACGCCGGAGGTGACGCGCAAGCGCCGCTCGCTGGAAAACCAGAAAGGCAAGCTGGACGATCAGATAAAGCAGGCAGAAGGCATTAAAAACGGTGCGCTGGTGCTCTCTTCGCAGATTGTGAACCTGCGCCGCGATCAGCTGAAAAATCAGCTGGCGCTCAATTCCGGCAGTATTTTTGGCCCGCGCTTCTGGGCGCCGCTGGTGAGCCGTCAGGATCTCGACGGCGAAAAAATCAGTGACTTTATTACGGAGCTGAAGGCGTCGGCGGCACTGTCGTGGGAGCCGGACTGGCGCGTCGGTACCATCGGCTGGCTGGTGGCGGCGATGCTGGTGATGACGCTGGGACGGCGCTACAGCGAAGAGTTTCTCGCCTGGGTGAGTATTAACAAGCTGCCGGAAGGGCGGCTGCGGCGCAGCTTCCTCGCGGCTGCCATCGCGCTGACCACGCTGGCTGCAGTGGTGCTGACCTTTAACTTTAGCGCGCTGGCGTTTACCCGCCGGGATGAAGTCTCCGGCGACGTACAGGATTTTGTTACCCGCCTGGTGCAGCTGAGCGTCTACTGCGGGCTGATTGCCGGTCTGGGACGGGCGTTTCTCTCGACCCGTCGTCCCAGCTGGCGTCTGCCGGCCATCTCTAATGAGGTTGCGCTGGCGCTGAAGCCGTTCCCGCCGATTACCGCTGCGCTGGTGTTTATCTTTCAGACCGCAGAAGCGTTTAACTACACGGTAGGTACCAGTCTCAGCACGACGATTTTTGCTAATGGCCTGACCGCGCTGCTGATTGGCAGCACCGGGCTCGCTATCAGTATGCGTACCAACCGCGTGCGCCGCCGGATGGCCCGGCTCGGCAATCCGCCAGAGGCGCGTCCGACGGTGGTCGGGCTGGTTCAGCTGGCGCTCACGCTGACTGCCGTTGCGATTCTGATTTCACTGACAATCGGCTATGTGACGCTGGCGCGCTTTCTGGGCTACGAGGTGGTGTGGTGCGGGATCCTGTTTGGCTCCTTCTATTTTTTAAGCCACGTCATTACCGACGGCTGTGAAAGCCTGTTTTCCACCAGCAGCGCCGCCGGGCGCCGCCTGCAGAGTTCGCTCAATATCGATGAGCGCTATCTGCAGCAGGCCGCCACGCTGCTCAGCGCGCTGGGTAAAGCGCTGCTGATGGGGATTGTGGCGCTGGCGCTGATGACCGGCACGTTCGCCTCCTCCACGCCGGTAGAGCTTATTCAGAAAGTCATTGAGTTCTGGGGTGGCAAAGGGCTGGAGTCGCTGAATATCGTACCGGCGCATATGGTAAATGCCCTTATTTGCCTAGTAGCGGGCATCTGGATATTGCGCTCAGTGCGCCGCTGGCTGGATAACGATTTTCTGCCGAAAACCACTATGGATATCGGCATGCGCGTCTCGCTGGTGACGCTGTTCAGCAATATCGGCTACGTGCTGATTATCCTGCTGACGCTCTCCATCATGGGGCTGCAGTGGAACAAGCTGGCGTGGATTGTCAGCGCGCTATCGGTGGGTATCGGTTTTGGTCTGCAGGAGATCGTTAAAAACTTTATTTCCGGTCTGATCCTGCTCACCGAACGGCCGGTCAAGGTAGGCGACCTGGTCAGCATCAGCGGCATTGAGGGCGATATCCGGCGGATTAACGTTCGCGCCACGGAGATTCAGCTGGGCGACAAGTCAACGGTGATCGTGCCTAATTCGCAGCTGATTTCACAGAACGTACGTAATGCCACTATGGGCAATGCGCAGGGGGTGGTGACCATTCAGCTGACGTTCCCGCTCGATATCGATCCGGTGCGGGTGCGCGAGCTGCTGCTGGAGGTCTATAACGAGAATGAGCGCATTCTGGAGACGCCTGAACCTTCGGTATCGTTTAAAGATCTTACCCCGTCGGGCATAGTGCTGAGCGTAACCGGCAACGTCGCCAGCCAGCGCCAGATTTCGGGTGCGAAAAGCGATCTGCTGTTCGATATTCTGACGCGGCTGCGTAAAGAGGGCATTGTGCTGTCGGCGCCGCAGACCATGATCATCGAGCGCCGCGCTCTGGCGGCGGCTACGCAGGAGCAGGATGCGCCGCAATCCTGAGTCAATGGCAGGGTGGTTATCGGACCACCCTGCACATGACGACCGGTCTCAGGCTTTGACTGCCCAGCCTTTCTGCTTGCTGGTTTTACCGATGCCGGGATTGAAGGTATTGGTCGGGTCCAGTTCACGATAAAACGCCTGCAGCTGCGGTTTCGCTTTGTAGAGATGGCCGACGTTATGTTCCGCCGGATACTCTGCCCCGCGCGCGCTGAGCAGCGCCAGCATCCTCTCTTTCAGCGCGTGCACATCCACGCCTTTTTTCACAATGTAATCCTGATGGAACACGTGGCAGAAGAAGTGGCCATAGTAGAGCCGGTGGATCAGATCGTTATCAAACTCCGGCGGCAGCTGTTCAAACCAGGCTTCATCGTTGCGGCGCAGGGCGATATCCAGCGCCAGAATATCCTCCACTTCATCCGCATGCACCGCGTGATAGCGCACGGCGGCACCGGCGGCGGCAAACCGATGCAAAAAGGCATGCGATCCCTCTTTGCTGTCGCAGGCGAAAAACTCGCCGCCACCCTCACGGAAATAGTCCTGCAGATACGCCTGCGCTTCGGCAACGCCTTCGCCGGACATCTTCAGCATCAGGTGGTGCTCATACTTATCGCGATAGTGCTTAAGACGTTTCGGCAGATGGGCCGGGAACAGGCGACTGATACGCTGCAGCAGACGGTCGGTGAAGTGCGGCTTCACAAAGCTGAGCTTGTTCAGCCAGGCATCAACCCGGCCCTTGAGGGTGAAAAAGAGCGGCATCTTATCGGTGCCGAGCTTGTCGATCATCACGAAAGTATCTTTGCCGTACACTTCGGCAATATCGAAGATATCGCGGTGCATATATTCACCCGCCACCGGCAGATGGGTGAACTCTGCCAGGATATGACGGCGGATGTCGCCCAGCACGGCGGGGTCGTTGGTGCCGATATAGAATACCTGCTGCTGTGGCTCAGTCGGAAAGGTATCCAGACGCACGGCAAACACCGCAAGCTTACCGGCGCAGCCGGAGGCTTCAAACAGCCGGCGGGCGTCAGCGTTAAAGCGCGCCGGCGTATCGGCGTGAATATCACGTACCCGCCCGGCGTATTCATGGTCCGAGGCGTGGCGCTCATCCCAGCGCACGTCGCTCTGCTGCCAGCGCTCATCATCCAGCCGCCCGAGGATCTCTTCCGGTGAGTGGCCCAGATCGATTCCCAGATGGTTAACCAGCTTGAGTTTACCGCTGGCGTCCACCTGCGCAAACAGCGCCATCTCACTGTAGGCCGGTCCGCGTTTGATCAGCGAGCCGCCGGAGTTGTTACAGATCCCGCCCAGCACCGACGCACCGATACAGGAGGAGCCAATGACCGAATGCGGCTCGCGCCCGAGCGGTTTGAGCGTTTTTTCCAGCTGATAAAGCGTGCTGCCGGGAAACGCGAGGATCTGTTTGCCGCCATCAATCAGCTGCAGCCGGTCGAGACGCAGGGTGCTGACGATCACCACCGGACGATCGTAATCGTTGCCGCTGGGGGTGGAACCCTCCGTCAGGCCGGTATTTGCCGCCTGCATCAGGATAATGGCGTCCGCGCTGACCAGCGCCTGCAGGACCCGCCAGAGTTCAAGCAGCGACCCCGGAAAGACCACCGCCAGCGCATCGCCCGCGCCGGAGCGAAAGCCGGTCCGGTAGCGCGCGGTCTGCTCCGCGTCAGTCAGCAGATGAGAGGCACCAACCAGACGGCGCAGGTCGGCAACCAGTGCAGGGTGAGAAAGGTGAGAATTCATGAGCCTGTCCTTGTCGTTAACGTGGCGTTTCTACTGTAGCACGCGGCGCGGCTCTGGTCGCCGTGTGACAAAGGCGGCTACCTGCTATCCTCATCTTGTGGCACACTGCCCCGGTAATCTTTATTGTGCGCAGTTACTTAAGAGAACCCAACCTGATGAAATGGATTTACTCTGTTAGCCTCGCGGTCTCCCTGGCTCTGCAGCCGGCGTTTGCCGATACGCTGCGTGAAACACATCCCCTGACGGAGCAGGCGCGCGACGCGTATGTCAGCCAGCTGCTCAGCAAAATGACGCTGGATGAGAAAATCGGCCAGATGCGGCTGATCAGCGTCGGACCCGACACGCCGAAAGAGGCGATTCGCGACATGATCCAGCAGGGTCAGGTTGGGGCGATTTTTAATACCGTCACCCGCCAGGATATTCGCGCCATGCAGGATCAGGTGATGCAGCTCAGCCGCCTGAAAATCCCGCTCTTTTTTGCCTACGATGTGGTGCACGGGCAGCGCACTATTTTTCCGATTCCGCTGGGCCTCGCGGCCAGCTGGGATCGCGATGCGATTGGTGAAGTGGGACGTATTTCTGCTTATGAGGCCGCGGATGATGGTCTGAATATGACCTGGGCACCGATGGTGGATGTCAGCCGCGAACCGCGCTGGGGGCGTGGCTCAGAAGGCTTTGGCGAAGATACTTATCTTACGTCGCAGATGGGCAGCGCCATGGTCAGAGCGATGCAGGGCAAAAGCCCGGCCGATCGTTACGCCGTGATGACCAGCGTGAAACATTTTGCCGCCTACGGCGCGGTGGAAGGCGGGCGTGACTACAACACCGTGGATATGAGTCCGCAGCGGCTGGCACAGGACTACCTGCCGCCTTATAAAGCCTCGCTCGATGCCGGCAGCGGTGGCGTGATGGTGGCGCTGAATTCGCTGAACGGCACCCCGGCCACCGCCGATGGCTGGCTGCTGAAAGATCTGCTGCGTGACCAGTGGAAATTTAAAGGTATTACCATCAGCGATCACGGTGCGATTAAAGAGCTGATTAAACATGGTGTGGCGAGCGATCCGCAGGATGCGGTGCGCATTGCGCTCAAGTCAGGCATCGACATGAGCATGAGCGATGAGTACTACAGCAAATATTTGCCGGCGCTGGTGAAAAGCGGGGCGGTGAGTATGCGTGAAATTGATGATGCCGCCCGTCACGTGCTCAACGTGAAATATGACATGGGGCTGTTTAACGATCCGTACAGCCACCTCGGACCGCAGAGCAGCGATCCGCAGGATACCAACGCTGAGAGCCGTCTGCACCGTGCTGAAGCGCGCGATGTGGCGCGCAAGAGCATGGTGCTGCTCAAGAACTGGCACGAGACGCTGCCGCTGAAGCGTGACGCGACCGTTGCGCTGGTGGGACCGCTGGCGGACAGCCAGCGCGATATCATGGGCAGCTGGTCAGCCGCGGGTGTGGCAAAGCAGTCAGTGACGCTGCTGCAGGGGATGCGCAATGCCATGGCGGACAAAGGCACGCTGCTGTACGCCAAAGGAGCTAACGTTTCTGACAACAAAGGTATTCAGGGCTTCCTCAATCTTTACGAGCAGGCGGTGAGCGTCGATACACGCACACCGCAGCAGATGATTGATGAGGCGGTAGCCCAGGCAGAGAAGGCGGATGTGGTCGTCGCTGCGGTGGGTGAAGCGCAGGGCATGGCGCATGAAGCGTCCAGCCGCAGCGAACTGGCGATCCCGGCCAGCCAGCAGAAATTACTGGCGGCCCTGAAAGCCACTGGCAAGCCGCTGGTGATTGTGCTGATGAATGGCCGGCCGCTGACGCTGGTGAATGAAGACCGCATGGCGGATGCGATGCTGGAAACCTGGTTCAGCGGCACCGAAGGCGGCAATGCTATCGCGGACGTGCTGTTTGGCGATTACAACCCTTCCGGCAAGCTGCCGGTCACGTTCCCGCGCTCAGTGGGGCAGATCCCGCTTTACTACAATCATCTGCCAACCGGGCGACCTTATAATCCGGAAAAGCCGAATAAATATACTTCTCACTACTACGACACCATCAACGGCCCGCTCTATCCGTTTGGTTACGGCCTGAGCTATACCCGCTTTACCGTTTCACCGGTGACGCTCTCCGCCCGCACGATGCCGCGCAGCGGCAGCATTGAAGCGAGCGTAACGGTGACCAACAGCGGTAAACGCGACGGGGCAACGGTGGTACAGATGTATCTCAACGATCCGGTGGCGAGTATCAGCCGTCCGGTTCAGGAGCTGCGCGACTTCCGGCGCATTATGCTGAAAGCCGGTGAGTCACAAACCGTGCGCTTTACGATTGATGCTGACGCGCTGAAATTCTGGAACCAGCAGATGCAGCACGTGGCGGAACCCGGCAAATTTAACGTTATGATTGGCCTGGATTCCGTACGCACTCAGGATGCGCAGTTCGACTATCTTTAACGGATAACCGCGTCTCCCGGTCGCCAGGCCGGGAGCGCTATCCCTGACGCCTTTTTATCCGACACCACGCCACCATGACGCTTCGCAATCGCATTGAACAGCAGATCTTTCGCCTTAACGGGCTGGCACTCAACGAGTTTGACCTCTCACAGCCGCCCGGCGATCCCGGCCTGTTCGGCCCCGACTCCACTATCTGGCGCATCCACGGTGATTTTCCGGCGATGCTCTGCGGCGGTATCAGCGCCCTGATGCTGCAGATGCTGCATCCGGCGGCGCTGGCCGGGGTCTGGGATCACTCCAGCTTCCGTCAGGATATGCTCGGCCGGCTGCGCCGCACCAGCCAGTTCATCGCCGTAACGACCTTTGGCAACAGTGCCGATGCCCGGACGCTGATTGAGCGGGTGAAGCGCATCCATCTGCAGGTCAGCGGCACGGACAGCAACGGTAATCCTTACGCGGCCAGCGATCCGCATCTGCTGACCTGGGTGCACGTGGCGGAAACCAGCCGTTTTCTGGCGGCCCATCTGCGCTATAAAAACCCGGCGCTCAGCCGGGCTGAGCAGGATCGCTACTATCAGGAGGCGGCGCAGGTGGCGATTGCGCTGGGCGCAGAGCAGGTGCCGTGCAGCGTCACCGACGTTGAGCACTATCTGCAGGCGATACGCCCGGAACTCTGTTTTGATGCGCGCACGCAGGAGGTGATGGCGCTGCTGATGAATGCACCGGCACCCGGCTGGCAGGCGCGACCGGCAATGCGCACCATGCTGCAGGCGGGCATCGGTCTGCTGCCGGCGTGGGCACAGCAGCAGCTGCAGCGCCCGGTCAGCCCGCTGACGCAGTGGCGCACCGACCGGCAGATGCTGCTGCTGGCGCGCCTGCTGCGCTGGTCGATACAGCGCGGCGCCTGGTCACGGGCGATGCAGCGCATGGGGCGTGACGCCCGCTACCGCTGAAGCAAAGCCAGTCGCTCAGCGCGAGCGCAGCCGCACTTTGAGAGTTTTACCCTTGTCTCACATGGCGCGAGTGCCGATCCTGCTCTATTCTCGGGGAAAATGGATCCCTCCAGGCATTGTCGAGGCGTTATGACCAGTTACCCTCTGATTGCTGAGGTGCCGAATCAGCAACATACTTTAACCGCGATCGTCGAACAGGATGCGCGCACCGCCTATTTTTATATCTGGCCCAACGACCTGTTTCGCAGCCAGTACGCTGTTCGCGGCTGCTGGCTGCGCAACCTTCTGCCGGCACCGGCAGAGGAAGATCGCGAAGCGATGGAGCAGGGGATCGCGCCGCTGCTGAGCGCAGAGTATTGCCGCACGCTGGAGGCGGAGCCGATGCTCGATCCCGCAGGCCTGCAGGTATTGTGGGAGCCGGATGATACCGGTGCTGCCCTGTGGTACTACGGCCAGCTGCTGGCGGTGATCCCCGGCTGGAGCCTCTATCAGAGCAAACAGGTCAGCTTCTCAGCCGGCTGCATCAGGAAAAACCGCCTGACGGCGCCGCTGGGTTCCGCCTCCACCAATGAATACTATGCGCGTGCTGAGCAGCAGCGTCACTTCTGGCGCGACTGGCACGACGACCAGCAGTGGGAAAAAATTCAGCATGAAATGCTGCAGGTCTACCAGGCGCGGTGGGGTGAGTCGGTCAAATATTACGCTATCGATCAGGGCAGCTGGCCGCCGATGGCGCTTTCTCAGCACTGGCATAACGGCGTCTGGTATTTTGTCACGCTGGGAATGAGCATTCGTCCGATGCCGCAGGTCGATTATCTGTTTGAAGAGCTGGCTCCCCAGTACCGGCGGGTTGAGCTGGCGCTGGCGGTAGATGGCGAGGTGATGACCGAGGCCAACGCGGTGCAGATGGCGAGCGCGCTGGCTGAGTTTGCCCATCTGCCGTGGGCGCGGCTGACGTGGATTGGCGAAGGGCATACGCTGGCATCTGAAGTGGCGCCGGTCGGCTTTGAAAGCTTTCTGCTGGCTAACGCGCTGGCACCGGAGGCGGTGTCGCTGCGATTGCCGAAGCGCGACGGCGATCGGCCGGAACTGCTCTGGGCGACGCCGATCACCGAAGCGGAACGCCACTTTGCGCAGTCGGATGAACAGGGCGGACAGCAGCTGCTTCAGCGGCTGCTGGCGGAGGGCAACAGCCATATCTTCCGCCCGCGTCAGGAGGTGGTGGCGCCGCCTCAGTAAACGCCCGCCCTTCTTCTGTGAAGAGGGGCGCGCTGTCTCCAGGCAGGCAATTCTCCGCTCTGCTTATCGCCGGTTATTCCTACCCTGTAAAAATAGTCACCCGATTCAACTATTTGCTTTTTTTGTGATCCCGCGCCTCTCAAGTTCCCCATTAACACGCCGTTAACCTCGATCAGGCAACTCGCCAACCAGGGTAAGGGCATCCGAATGTTTAAAACGACACAATCCCGTTTCACCGCGACGCTGGTCGCATTTTTTGTTGTGCTGATGCTGGTCACTGTACTGGTGATCAATCAGTTTATCGCACCGCAGCTGAGTCAGAATGAGAGCCGCCTGGTGCGCTATGAAGTTGATGGTCTGGCCGGACGCATTGTTGAACAGATGAACCGGGTTCAGGCGCAGCAGCGGGCGATAACGGAAGCAGCGGGCGTGATGGAGAGCGCAACGATAGAGACGCTGCTGCCGGCGCTGGTAAACCAGTACCAGGACAGCAACGTATTTGGCGGCGGGATCTGGCCGCTGCCGAACCGGCGCGATCCGGCAAAAGAGAAAGACAGCACCTTCTTTGCGCGCAACGCCAGCAATCAGCTGCAGGTCAATACTTACTGGAACTCCGATGCGGCCGATAAGTACTGGGAGCAGCCGTGGTACAAAGCGGGTATGGCCGCAGCAAAAGGGCAGTGCGCCTGGGCCAAAGCCTATCAGGATGCGGCCAGCCCGCAGCCGCGTACCAACTGTGCGATGGCTATCTATCGCGACGGCAGCGTCTGGGGCGTTGCCACAATCGATGTCACGCTGGGCTTTTTTAATCAGCTGGCGAAGCAGATGGGTGACGCCATTAAAGGCCGCGTGCTGATTGTTGAAGCGGATGGCAAAGTGGTCGGGAACGCGGCGCTGCTGGACGGTGCGCCAAAGCTGGAAAACCTGAGCGATACCCGGCTGCCGATGGCCACTGCGCTGAAGTCGCTGCTGACGCAGGCGGGGAGCGAGCCGGCGCAGACAACGTTTAGCGGTGAGGATGGTGAGCATACGCTGTTCCTGCAGGCGATCCCCGGCAGCCCGTGGTATCTCGCCAGCGACGTCCCCTCCAGCCTGCTGGATGCACAGACGCACAGTATGCTGACGCGGCTGGGCGTGGTACAGATCCCGCTGGCTATTATTCTGCTGCTGGTATCGCTGGGCTTTGTCCGCGCAATGATGAAGCGTCTGGGCGTGCTGCACAAAAATATTGAAGCACTCTCAACCGGCGGCGCCGACCTCACACAGCGCCTGCCTGCCAGCAATAGCCCGGAATTTAACGCCGTGGCTGAGAGCTTTAACCAGTTCATCAGCTACCTGCAGGGGCTGATGCGTCAGGTGGGCGACAGCGCGCTGGCGATCACGGCGGCCTCGCGCGAAATTGCCAGCGGCAACGCCGATCTCTCTGCGCGCACCGAATCGCAGGCCAGCTCCATTGTCGAGACGGCAGCCTCAATGGAGGAGCTGACCGGCACCGTGCGCCAAAACGCCGATAACGCCACCCACGCTAATCAGCTGGCTGACGGCGCAGCCACCGTGGCGGCGCGCGGCAGTGAAGTGGTGCGTCAGGTCGTGACCACTATGGGGGAGATCCACCACTCATCGCGTAAAGTCGTCGATATCATCAGCGTCATCGACAGCATCGCGTTTCAGACCAACATTCTGGCCCTGAACGCGGCGGTTGAAGCGGCGCGCGCCGGAGAGCAGGGGCGCGGTTTTGCGGTGGTGGCCTCAGAAGTACGCAACCTTGCGCAGCGCTCAGCTAACTCAGCGCGCGAGATTAAAAAGCTGATTGAAGAGTCAGTGGCAAATATTGATACCGGCAGCCAGCTGGTTGAGCAGGCGGGACAGACCATGGATGAGCTGATGCAGGGCGTCAGCAGCGTCACCACCCTGATGAGCGAAATTATGTCCGCCAGCCGTGAGCAGAGCATGGGTATCGATCAGGTTAACGTCGCGATCACGCAGCTGGATGGCAGCACGCAGCAGAACGCCGCGCTGGTAGAGCAGGTCTCTTCAGCCGCGCGTGCAATGGAGGAGCAGAGCGTGCAGCTGGAACAGGTGGTGCAGAGCTTCAGACTATAACCGCACTCATCACTATTGCGGCGGCTTACAGGCTGCCGCAATCTCATCGTGCTTTACCTCTGCATACCTTCTTCTTCGCCGATTCAGATTATGCCTGCTAAGCTTATTTTTTACCGCGCCAGCGCACGAAACGTGCGCCTTTTTCTCCGCTGCTGCCACGGCGATTGTGTACAATAGCAGGGATTTTTCTGAAGGAGCCCTCATGCCTGCCATAGAAGTTATTCTTGTTGACCACCTCGATCGTCCCACCGGCAAGATGGAAAAGCTGGAAGTGCATGAAAAAGGCTTACTGCATCGCGCAGTAACGGTTTACGTGTTTAATTCGCGTCATGAGCTGCTGCTGCAGCGGCGTGCCAGCAGCAAATACCACTGCGGCGGACTCTGGAGTAATACCTGCTGTAGTCATCCGTTTCCGCAGGAGCCGACGCTCGATGCCGCTGAGCGCCGTCTGCGTGAAGAGATGGGACTGAACCTGGCGCTGACGCCGGTATTTGAGCTGAGCTACAACCTGCCGCTCAGTAACGGCCTGATTGAACATGAGTATGGACACGTCTTCTTTGCCATCAGCGATGAAGAGCCGGTGCTGAACCCGGAAGAAGCGGACGCCTGGTGCTACCGTTCAGTCGGGCAGATTCAGCAGCAGATGGAGACCGAGCCGGAGCAGTTTACGCCATGGTTTCTGCACACCTTCCCGCGCATTCCGCATACGCTGGGTGACTTTCGCCTGACTGCCTGACACGCCTCTCTCTCCCGGCACACCTCGCACCTTTTGTGCGGGGCAATTTTTGCCCGGCTTAACAAAACAGACGTAAAATCTGCGCTTTTTTCCCGTCGCCTGCTGCGCCAGGCTACGCTTGTTTATCACCGGGTGCTAAACAGGGCATAAGGAAAACATCATGATTAAACAGGGGTTACTGGGGCTGATTGCCCTGTCGCTGAGCATGGGCGCGGCGCACGCCGCCGATGCGGTCAAGGTCGGGTCGAAAATCGATACAGAAGGCTCGCTGCTGGGCAATATTATTCTGCAGGTGCTCAATAAGCACGGGGTCAAAACTGTCAACAAAATTCAGCTCGGCAATACGCAGGTTGTTCGCGGTGCCATCGTCGCGGGCGAGCTGGATATCTATCCGGAATATACCGGCAACGGCGCTTTCTTTTTTAACGATGAAAAAGCGAGCGCGTGGAAAAATGCGCAGCAGGGTTATGAGAAAGTCAGACAGCTCGATGCAGAGAAGAATCATCTTATCTGGCTGACGCCGGCACCCGCCAATAACACCTGGACCATCGCCGTGCGTGGCGACGTGGCGCAGCAGAATAAGCTGAACTCGCTTGACGATCTCAGCGCGTATCTGAAACAGGGCGGCACGTTCAAACTGGCTGCCTCTGCGGAATTTATTGAACGCGGTGATGCCCTGCCGGCGTTTGAAAAAGCGTATAACTTCAAACTCAATCAGTCGCAGCTGCTTTCGCTGGCAGGCGGCGATACGGCGGTCACCATTAAAGCCGCGGCGCAGAAAACCTCTGGCGTCAATGCGGCGATGGCGTACGGAACGGATGGCCCGGTCGCGGCGCTGGGTCTGCAGACGCTGAGCGATCCCAAAGGCGTACAGCCAATCTATGCGCCGGCGCCGGTCGTGCGTGAAGCGGTACTGAAGCAGTATCCGCAGATGGCAGAGTGGCTGCAGCCGGTGTTCAGCAAGCTGGATGAAAAAACGCTGCAGCAGCTTAATGCGCAGATTGCGGTAGAAGGGCAGGACGCCAGCCAGGTCGCAACCGCGTGGCTGCAGCAGAACAAGTTGCTGTAAAAGGTGCGACAGCTGCTGCTGCGCCCCGGCCGTCAGCCGGTCACGCTGCTGCTGACGGCGCTTATCACGCTGACGCTGCTGATGCTGCCGTTTCTGCGCTTTGCGGCTAACCGGCTGGTATCGGGCGAGCCGCTGATGGTGTGGCAGGTTGCGCACGCCGGCTGGCTGGCGCTGCCGATCGCGCTGCTCTGGCTGAGCCTGTTCGGGCCGCCGGGCCGGCGTACGGCTCTGCTAACCCTGCTGGGCGCGCAGGGTCTGTTTGCACTGCTTATCGGCCTCGGCGGCAGCGGTGCCAGCGAGCTGGCGCGCAGCAGTTCGCCGCTGGCGCGCACGGCGTTTGGCAGCGGTTTATGGTGTGCGGCCGGATTATCGCTGCTGCTGGCAGCAGAAGCGATCAGAGCGATAAGCCGGCAGGTTGTCTGGCGCATTCTGCTGAATCTGCAGACCGGCGTGCTGCCGCTGCTGTTTTTACTGACCGGCTGGCTGGATCAGCTGTCGCTGCTGAAAGAGTATGCCAGCCGCAGCACCACGTTCCATGCGGCCTTTAGCCAGCATCTGCTGCTGGTCTGCGGTACGCTGATGCCGGTGCTGCTGGCGGGGGTGCCGCTGGGGCTGGCTATTGCGCGCCGTCCTGGCTGGCAGCGGCCGGTATTCAGCCTGCTGAATCTTATCCAGACCATTCCCTCTGTGGCGCTCTTCGGCCTGCTTATTGCGCCGCTGGCCGGGCTGGCTGCACATTTTCCCGTACTCGGCCGTTTTGGCATCAGCGGTATCGGTATGGCGCCGGCGCTGATTGCGCTGGTGCTCTATGCGCTGCTGCCGCTGGTACGCAGCGTGGTTGCCGGGCTGGAGCAGGTGCCGCCTGAAGTACGCGAAACCGCACGCGCCATGGGCATGAGTTCCGGACAGCAGTTCTGGCTGGCGGAGCTGCCGCTGGCGCTGCCGGTCTGGCTTGCTGGTTTGCGGGTGGTGGTGGTGCAAACCGTAGGTCTGGCAGTCGTTGCGGCGCTGATTGGTGCCGGCGGCTTCGGGGCTATCGTCTTTCAGGGATTGCTGAGCAGCGCGCTGGATCTGGTTCTGCTGGGGGTGATCCCGGTAGTGGCGCTGGCGGTACTCTGTGATGCGCTGCTGCGGCTGCTGTCCGCGCTGCTGGAGAGAAAAGATGATTGAATTTCATAACGTGAGCAAACAGTTTGCCGGTAAAACGGCGATTTCCGATCTCTCTTTGCAGATCGGCCAGGGGAGTTTTACGGTTCTGATCGGCACATCCGGCTCCGGTAAATCGACCCTGCTGAAGATGATCAACCGGCTGGTGGAGCATGACAGCGGCGAGATCCGCTTTGCGGACGAGCCTATCGGCCAGATGAACGTCCGCGCACTGCGCCGGCGCATCGGCTACGCCATTCAGTCAATCGGCTTATTCCCGCACTGGAGCGTGGCGAAAAACATCGCCACCGTGCCATCGCTGCTGGGCTGGCCCGCACAGAAAATTGCGGCACGGGTGGCAGAGCTGCTGGCGCTGCTGAATCTCGATCCCCGGCTGGCGACCCGCTATCCGCATCAGCTCTCCGGCGGGCAGCAGCAGCGGGTAGGGGTAGCGCGCGCGCTGGCTGCCGATCCGGAACTGCTGCTGATGGATGAGCCTTTCGGGGCGCTCGATCCGGTAAACCGCCAGGCGCTGCAGCAGGAGATGCTGCGCATTCAGCGGCTTACCGGCCGCACCATCGTGCTGGTGACGCACGATATTGATGAGGCGCTGACGCTGGCTGACCAGCTGGTATTGATGGATAACGGTAAGATTGTGCAGCAGGGCGCACCGGTTACGCTGCTGACGCAGCCCGCCAGCGACTTTGTCCGCAACTTTTTTGGCCGCAGCGAGCTGGGCGTGCGGCTGCTGGCGCTGGGGCAGGCGGGCAGCATGGCGCGCCGCGGCGAATGGGTTGATGCCGAGCCGATTACCGCTGCGCTGTCGCTGCGTGAAGCGCTGTCGCAGTTTATCGCACGCGGGACCGATACCTTACCGGTGGTGGATCAGCAGCAGCAGCGGGTGGGCGTGTTGCATTTCAGCGATCTGCTGCGCCCGCGGGAGGCGCAATGAAGCGCCTGTTACGCGAGCCGCTTAGCTGGCTGATTGCGCTGTTTTTACTGCTGCTGTGGGGATTACCGCACAGTGAAGCGCTGTTTGCCTGGTGGTTTCCCCGGCTGGAGCGTCCGCTCTATCAGCAGGAGAGCTTCTGGCGTCTGACGCTGGCCCATCTCTGGCTGGTCGCCAGCGGCACTCTGCTGGCAACGATTGTGGGCGTGGGCGGGGCAATTTTTGCCACGCGCCGCGCTGGCGAGGCGTTCCGGCCAACGCTGGAGACGCTGGCTGCGGCAGGACAGACCATTCCGCCGGTTGCGGTGTTAGCGATTGCCGTACCGGTGATGGGATTTGGCGCAACGCCTGCAATTGTCGCGCTGTTTCTTTATGGCGTACTGCCGGTATTGCAGGGGACGCTGGCGGGTATTGAGAGCGTGCCGGCCAGTAACCGGGAGATCGCAACCGGGCTTGGTATGGGGCCGTGGCGGCGCCTCTGGCAGATTGAACTGGCGCTGGCTGCGCCGGTGATGATGGCGGGTATACGCACATCGGTGATGATCAATATCGGGACTGCGGCTATCGCGTCAACGGTAGGCGCGGCCAGTCTGGGTTCGCCCGTTATCATTGGTCTGAGCGGCTTTAACACCGCCTATGTCATTCAGGGAGCCATACTGGTTGCGCTGCTGGCGCTGATTTGCGACCGGCTGCTGGAGCGGGTGCAGCGCTGGTTTACCGGGTATGCAGAATAAGGCTGTAGCCTACCAGCATCATGCCACCCATACCGCCTATCGCCATGATGGCGAACAGCGTACCGATAAAAATTTTATTCCAGTTCATTGCAGTACCTGATTAATGCCGTGAGTCAGGCATGATAACGCGCGCCCGGCAGAGGAAAAAGGCCTGACGTGCGGTTTTACATTAAGCCGGTTCGTGCATCTGTATGGAAAACCCCTGCGCCTGCCAGTGTTCAAACTGCTCCTGCTGACGCCGCGTTGGCCGTTTCCCGGTCCAGATAAACAGATGCTGTCCCGGAAAGAGCTCAGGGCGCGGCATATCCAGCGGTTCAGCCAGCACATCCATGCGCCAGCCGTGCTGTGCCAGACGCCAGGCTTCCAGCCAGATTCGGGTGCGATCTTCCACGGCCCAGCCGATAATCAGCGCATCTTTACCTGGTTTTTTGCGGGCACCCGCCAGACAAAACGCGACGTAATCGATGATAGCGCCGTCCAGCAGGCTGCACATCGTGCGGGCAGTGTTTTGATCGAGACCCAGACGCTGGCGTACCGGCACAAAAACGTGATCGATCAGTGCATCAATCGGATGCTCACGACCGATGGTGGCAATCTTGGTGCGCAGCTTTGACGCGCGGACGTGGCGCAGCACGCTCATCAGCTCTTCCTGCAGCGCAGTCCAGCCGTCGTGCACGTTGACCGTTTCACCCTCAAGCAGCGCTTTTACTTTACCGACGGGCACGCCGCTCTCTATCCAGCGTTTAATCTCTTCGATACGCTGAACATCTTCATCATCAAATTGTCGATGACCACCTTCGGTGCGCTGAGGCTTTAACAGACCGTAACGTCGCTGCCAGGCGCGAAGTGTTACCGGGTTTATTCCACAGCGCTCGGCAACATCGCCGATACTGTATAAGGCCATAATGTCCTCAAATATTGCGACCTGCATAAAAACACCTTAACCGTCGGGGCTGCCTTGTACAATCTTTATTTTATTGTACAACTTGAGTTTTTTCCCGATTTTCGGTTAATTCTCAAATAAGAGAGCGATTTCTCATATCTGAGAGGGCACTATGTCAGTAACTGAAACGGATAACCGGCTGGCGCTGCGGCTCGCTGAGCTTCGCGAACAGCAGGGCTGGTCGCTGGATGAACTCGCTCAGGCGACAGGCATCAGCCGGGCCTCATTGTCGCGCATTGAACGCGCTGAGACCAGTCCTACCGCAGCATTGCTTAACCGGTTATGTCTTGCTTATGGCGTGACAATGTCACGTCTGTTGCAGGAGGTCGAAGATGAGACGTTGCTGCTGATAAAAGCTGACCAGCAAACCTGCTGGCGCGATCCCGATAGCGGCTTTCAGCGTCGCACCCTTTCTCCTCCCGCAAGGCAGTTTAAAACAGAATTGATTGAAGGGGTACTCCCGCCAGGCGCACATATTTACTATGACACGCCTCCTCTTCAGGGGCTTGAGCAGCATATCTGGCTGCAGAGCGGCGGCTTAACGATCGTGATGGAGCAGCAGCGCTGGACGCTGGCTGCCGGCGATTGCCTGCGTTTTCACCTGACGGGACGCTCCGCCTTCAGCGCCGATGCGCAAGCGGGCGCCCGCTATATTCTGGCGGTATGCAAACCATGATCACGTTTTCTCAGCTTACTGCTGCCAGCGCAGCACACGCTATCGCTCCGCTGAGCGATCTGCTGCAGGCCTGTGTCGCAGACGGTGCCAGCGTGGGCTTTACCGACGCCGGCGATCGGCAGGTTATAGAGCGCTTCTGGCAGGCGAGAGCCGCTGCGCTGGCAGATGAAAGCCATATTTTGCTGGTGGCCTGGCAGGATCAGATCCCGGTGGCGACCGTAACACTGAGCGGCAGCCCGATGCCTAACGGTTATCACCGCGCAGAAATCAGCAAGCTGCTGGTGCACCCGCAGCGTCGACGGCAGGGCATTGCGCGTCAGCTGATGCTGCAGGCAGAAGACCTGGCCCGGGCGCAGAAAAAAACGCTGCTGGTGCTGGATACCCGCAGCGGGGACGTGGCCAGCCAGCTCTATCTCTCTCTGGGCTGGCAGAGCGCCGGAGAGATACCGCACTATGCCTGCTCAACGGAAGGGGTTATGGAGGCGACCACCCTGATGTACAAACTGCTGTAACGGGCAGCGGGTGCGAAAAAAGATGCGCTGAGGCTGACGCTGCCAGATTACTGTGTAAAAATACAGGCCGGATTAACTCAACAGTAATAATTATGGCTCTGACAGCAGCGATTAAAAGCCAGATTGCGCAATGGTATAAGGCGCTGCAGCAGCAGGTTCCTGACTTTATCCCGCGCGCGCCGCAGCGCCAGATGATTGCCGAAGTGGCAAAAAGTCTGGCGGGCGATGAGGGGCGCCATCTGGCTATTGAAGCCCCTACCGGCGTGGGTAAAACGCTCTCTTATCTGATCCCCGGCATTGCGGTAAGCCGTGCCGATGAAAAACGGCTGGTGATCAGCACAGCCAACGTGGCGCTGCAGGATCAGATTTTCACCAAAGATCTCCCGCTGCTGAAAAAGATCATCCCCGATCTCACCTTTACGGCGGCCTTTGGCCGCGGACGCTATGTCTGCCCGCGTAATCTGGCCGCGCTGGCCGCCAGCGACGATCAGCAGGGCGACCTGCTGTTCTATCTGGATGAAGAGGCGGTGACCGGCTCAAAAGAGGAGCAGAAAATCTGTTCCGGGCTGGAGAAAGATCTCAGCCGCCATACATGGGATGGCCTGCGCGATCACGCGGAGAAGGCGATCGATGACAGCCTGTGGCGGCGCCTCTCGACCGATAAAGCCAACTGTCTGGCTCACCACTGCCGCTGGTATCGTGAATGTCCCTTTTTTGTCGCCCGGCGCGAGATTGAACAGGCTGACGTCGTCGTCGCAAACCATGCGCTGGTAATGGCAGCTATGGAAAATGAGTCGGTGCTGCCGCCGGCAAAGCATCTGATGCTGATACTGGATGAGGGCCACCATCTGCCGGAAGTGGCGCGTGACGCGCTGGAGATGAGCGCCGAGATCACGCCAGGCTGGAGCGGGCTGCAGCTCGATCTCTTCATACGGCTGGTAGAGACGATCATGGCGCAGTTCCGCCCCAAATCGCCCCCGCCGCTGACCAATCCTGAACGGCTCAAACAGCACTGCGAAGAGATGCGCGAGCTGCTGCAGACGCTGAGTCAGGCGCTCAATCCGCTGCTGCCGCCCGATAATCAGCCGGGTGAGTTTCGTTTTGTGCTGGGGGAGCTGCCGGAAACGCTGCTCACGCTCTGTGCGCGACTGTTTAAGCTTAGCGACGCGCTGCGCGGTCTGAGTGAGGGGCTGCTGAATGAGCTGGGCGAGCAGACCGGTAAGGCGGATATTATGCGCCTGCATAAAGCGATTCTGCAGCTCAACCGGCACTTTGGCTGGTTAGAAGCCATCAGTAAACTCTGGCGGCTGGCCGCAATGGAAAAAGCCTCAAACGCGCCAGTCTCTAAATGGGTGACGCGTGAAGTGCGCGAGGGGCAGGCGCACCTGCTGTTTCACTGCGCCGGGATCCGCGTCAGCGACCAGCTGGAGAAGCTGCTGTGGCGTAAAATTCCGCATGTGGTCGTGACATCAGCCACGCTGCGTTCGCTCAGCAGCTTCAGCCGCCTGCAGGAGATGTCGGGACTGAGTGAGAAAGCGGGCGATCGTTTCGTGGCGCTCGATTCTCCGTTCAATCATGTCGACCAGGGCAAGCTGGTGATCCCGCAGATGCGCTATGAGCCGCTGCTGGCAAACGAAGCTGAGCATATCGCCGAAATGGCGCGCTTTTTCCGCCAGCAGATGGCGGAAGGGGAACATAAAGGCGTGCTGGTGCTGTTTGCCAGCGGACGGGCGATGCAGCAGTTTGTTGCGCAGCTGCCGGAGCTGCGTCTCACGATGCTGGTGCAGGGCGATCAGCCGCGCTCCCGGCTGGTGACGCTGCATCGCGAACGGGTGGCCGCAGGAAACAGCAGCATTCTGGTGGGCCTGCAGTCGTTTGCCGAAGGGCTCGATCTTAAAGGCGATCTGCTGTCGCAGGTGCATATTCATAAAATCGCTTTCCCGCCGGTAGACAGTCCGGTAATTTTGACCGAAGGCGAGTGGCTGAAAAGCCTGCGCCGCTATCCGTTTGAAGTCCAGAGCCTGCCCAGCGCCTCGTTTACGCTGATACAGCAGGTCGGGCGCCTGATCCGCAGTCATCACTGTTTTGGTGAGATTGTGATCTACGATCGCCGTCTGCTCAGCAAAAGCTACGGCAGCCGGCTGCTGGCGGCGCTGCCGGTGTTTCCGATCGAGCAGCCTGCGGTGCCGGAAGAGAAAAAAAGCGCCAGACGCAAACGAAAAGCCTGAGTAGCCGCGCTGAGCGGCTACTCGTTCCGGCCGCCGCACTGCGGCGCGCCCAGAAAGCAGGAAGCGTAACTATGGAACTGAATAAAATTATTAAAGAGATCGGGCGCGGTAAAAACCATGCGCGCGATATCGATTTCGACACTGCGGTGGCGCTCTACAGCGCCATGCTGGCAGACGAGGTGCCGGAGCTGGAGCTGGGTGCGATCCTGATTGCGCTGCGGATTAAAGGCGAAGGCGAAGCGGAGATGCGCGGTTTCTATCACGCCATGCAACAGCGTATGCTGCGGCTGCAGGCGCCGGCCGGCCGGCCGATGCCGATTGTGATCCCCAGCTATAACGGCGCGCGCCGTCAGGGCAATCTGACGCCGCTGCTGGCGCGGCTGCTGGTAAAGCTGGGCTTTCCGGTGCTGCTGCACGGTGTCAGCGAAGACGCCACGCGCGTAACCAGTGAAGCGGTGCTTGCCGCATCAGGCATCGCGGCGGTAACGACCGCCGCGCAGGCGCAGGCGGCGCTGGATAACGGCGAGCTGGCGTTTATCACCATCGATAACCTCTGTCCGCCTGTGGCCAGACAGCTGGCGCTGCGCTGGCGGATGGGCGTGCGCAACAGCGCGCATACGCTGGCAAAGCTGGCCACGCCGTTTGCCGAACGCGCCGCGCTGCGTCTTGCCAGCGTGTCGCATCCTGAATATGTGCCGCGCGTCGGCGCATTTTTCCAGGCGATAGACGCGCCCGCTATTCTGCTCAACGGCACGGAAGGCGAGGTGTATGCCAGTCCGCTGCGCTGTCCGGCGATCAACTATATTGCCGGCGCGGCGGGTGAGGCGCAGATCTGGGTTGAGCGGCAGCCGGAGCGTGTGGAAGCGCTGCCGGAGAACAAACAGGCTGAAACCACCGCGCGCTGGAGTGATGAGGTGCTGAACGGCACGCGTGCCGTGCCGCAGTCGCTGCGGCTGCAGCTCGCCTGCTGCCTGGTGGCAACGGGTGAAGCGGCAAACTTATCTGCTGCTGAGATCAGGCTGCAGCAGGCGGGCATGTAAGCGCGGTGCAGGGCGTGCTGCGCACCCGGTTTAGCAGACGGCAGCGGCTCAGCGTTTCGCCAGTACGCTCTCCACCAGTTTCTGCCAGAAAGTAATCCCCACCGGCAGCAGCGCATCATTAAAATCGTAGCTGGCGTTGTGCAGCGGCGCAGAAGGCACCTCGCCGTCGGCGCCCAGCCAGAAGTAGGCGCCCGGACAGGCTTCCAGCATACAGGCGAAATCTTCTGACGCCATCGACGGGCTGCACGCCCATTTTACCTGCGCGTCCCCCAGCATCTGCTCCGCCACCTCGCGCACCTGCTGTGCCGGGGCAGGGTGATTTGCGGTCACCGGATAGCCGGGATACCAGTGAATGTCACCGCTGACGCCAAACGGTCGCGGCAGCGCGGTCACAAACTCTTCAATCAGGCCGCGCACCCGCTCGCGCACCTCCGGCTGCAGACAGCGTACCGTGCCGCGCAGCGTGATCTGCTCCGGGATGACGTTAATCGCCTCGCCGCCGTGGATCTGCGTCACGCTCACCACGGCGGACGCCAGCGGCGAAAGGCGGCGTGAAGGGATGGTCTGCAGCGCCAGCACCAGCTCAGCCGCCACGACCATCGGATCGGCGCCGCTTTCCGGCATGGCCGCATGGCAGCTGCGGCCGGAAAGGGTGATCTCAAAGGAGTCGAGCGACGCCATCATCGCCCCCGGATTCACCGCCAGCGTGCCGAGCGGCAGTCCGGGCCAGTTGTGCATTGCATAGACGGCATCCATAGGGAAGCGCGAGAAAAGACCTTCTTCTACCATGCGGCGTGCGCCGCCGAGGTTCTCTTCGGCGGGCTGAAACAGAAAGTGGATGGTGCCGCTGAAATCGCGCGTGGCGGCGAGCTGGCAGGCGGCGGCCAGCAGAATAGCGGTATGGCCGTCGTGACCGCAGGCGTGCATCACGCCGGGCCGGGTCGATTTCCACGCCGCGCTGCCTTTTTCTGTGATCGGCAGCGCATCCATATCAGCGCGCAGCCCAATCACCGGCCCCGGACCGTTCTCCAGCGTACCAATGACGCCGGTGCCCGCTATGCCGCGGAATACCTGAAGCCCGGCCTGCTCCAGTACGCGGGCGACCAGCTCGCTGGTCTGCTGTTCCTGATAGCCCAGCTCAGGCAGTTGATGTAACTGATGACGCCAGTTAAGGGCATTTTCCAGCAGGAGAGCAGGCAGACTCATAACAGAGGGCTCCGTTTGCAACGCGCGCCAGCGCAGGGGATAAGTCATCACTGTAGTGATATGTCGTCGGAGCGTCTATCGCTAAAAGGAATAATTTGGCTATAGATTATATCCTTGTGGAATATACAACCCTCACTGATAGCGGCTACGCTTCCCTGCGTAAACGGCCGTTACGTTAGCATCGGCAGGTTCAGCCCGTGCCGCACGGCGCACGCCTGCGCCTGCTCGTAGCCGGCATCGGCATGGCGCATTACCCCGGTGGCCGGGTCATTCCACAGAACGCGCGCCAGCCGTGCATCCGCCTCCGGCGTACCGTCACAGACAATTACGACGCCGGCGTGCTGGGAAAAACCCATGCCGACGCCGCCGCCATGATGCAGGCTGACCCAGGTGGCGCCACCGGCCGTATTCAGCAGCGCGTTAAGCAGCGGCCAGTCAGAGACCGCGTCTGAGCCGTCGCGCATCGCTTCCGTTTCGCGGTTAGGCGATGCCACTGAACCGCAGTCGAGATGATCGCGGCCAATCACCACCGGCGCTTTCAGCTCGCCTCTGCGTACCATCTCGTTGAACGCCAGCGCGGCCAGATGGCGTTCGCCCAGTCCGAGCCAGCAGATACGGGCGGGCAGGCCCTGAAAAGCGATACGCGCCTGCGCCATGTCGAGCCAGCGATGCAGATTGAGGTTATCCGGAAACAGCGACTTTAATTTTGCGTCCGTTTTATAAATGTCTTCCGGATCGCCCGAGAGCGCCACCCAGCGAAACGGGCCTTTGCCCTCGCAGAACAGCGGGCGGATATAGGCGGGAACAAAACCAGGGAAGTCAAAAGCGTTGCTGACCCCCTCGTCCAGCGCCACCTGCCGGATATTATTGCCGTAGTCCACGGTCGGCACGCCCATATGGTGAAAATCGAGCATGGCCCGGACGTGCACTGCCATGGAGGCGCGCGCCGCCTGTTCAACGCCTTTCGGATTGCGCTGGCGCTCCGCCTGCCAGCGAGCCACCTCCCAGCCCTGCGGCAGATAGCCGTTGACCGGATCGTGCGCAGAGGTCTGATCGGTCACGATATCGGGGCGTATGCCGCCGGCGCGGGCGCGGTTTACCAGCTCCGGCAGGATCTCCGCCGCATTGCCCAGCAGGCCGACAGAGATCGCCTCTTTTGCCGCCGTGGCCTGTTCAATCAGCGCCAGCGCCTCATCCAGCGTACGCGCTTTGTGATCGAGATAGCGGGTGCGCAGGCGAAAATCGATGCGCGACTCCTGGCACTCAATCGCTAATACGCAGGCACCCGCCAGCACGCCGGCCAGCGGCTGTGCGCCGCCCATGCCGCCGAGGCCCGCGGTGAGGATCCAGCGACCGGTAAGATCGCCGTTATAGTGCTGGCGGCCCGCTTCGGCGAAGGTCTCAAACGTTCCCTGCACAATGCCCTGGGCGCCAATGTAGATCCACGAGCCGGCGGTCATCTGGCCATACATCATCAGGCCGGCGCGATCCAGCTCATGAAAATGATCCCAGTTCGCCCAGTGCGGCACCAGGTTAGAGTTAGCCAGCAGCACGCGCGGTGCGTCGGCATGGGTGCGGAATACGCCCACCGGTTTACCGGACTGGATCAGCAGCGTCTCATCCGGCTGCAGCAGGCGCAGCGAGCGCAGGATCTGCTCAAAACAGGGCCAGTTACGTGCGGCTTTGCCGATGCCACCGTAGACCACCAGATCGTCCGGACGTTCGGCGACATCGGGGTCGAGGTTATTCTGGATCATGCGCCAGGCCGCTTCGATAAGCCAGTTAGCGCAGTGCAGTTCACTGCCATGCGGGGCACGGATTTCGCGGGCCACGGCCTGCGTCAGGGTTTCGCTCATGATTCACTCCTCAGTGCTGGTTCTGGCGCTGGCTCGGCAGCAACGTTATTAGCGCGTCGGGCCACTGCGTGCCCGCAGCCCACAGACGCATCGCTTCGATATCGGGTGCCAGCAGGCGGTCGCTGGCAAGAAACGCCACCCTGCTGCGAATGCGCTGCATCTCCTGTTCAAGGATGGCCGAACTCTGCAGCGGCCGGTGAAACTCAATGCCCTGGGCTGCGGCCATCGCTTCAATGCCGACCACCGCAGCGGTGTTAAAACACATCTCCCCGAGACGGCGTGCTGCATAGGTGGCCATAGAGACGTGATCTTCCTGATTCGCTGACGTAGGCAGGCTGTCTACGCTGCCAGGGTGCGCCAGCGATTTGTTTTCTGATGCCAGCGCGGCAGCGGTCACCTGGGCAATCATAAAGCCGGAGTTGACGCCGCCATCCTGCACCAGGAAAGGCGGCAGGCCGGAGAGAGTGCTGTCGAGCAGCAGCGCCAGACGGCGCTCGGAGATAGCACCTATTTCGGCCACGGCGAGCGCAATAATGTCAGCCGCAAACGCCACCGGCTCGGCGTGGAAGTTGCCCCCGGAGATCACTTCACCGCTGTCGCTGAAAACCAGCGGGTTATCGGAGGCGGCATTGGCCTCAATCTGCAGGACGCGCGCGGCGTGGCTGAGATTATCAAGGCAGGCCCCCATCACCTGCGGCACGCAGCGGACAGAGTAGGGATCCTGGACGCGTCCGCAGTGGGTGTGCGACTGCAGGATCCCGCTGCCGCTGAGCAGCGAGCTGACGGCGGCGGCGACAGCGATCTGGCCAGGCTGGCCGCGCGCCTGATGAATGCGCGCATCATAGGGTTTAACCGAGCCTTTAATCGCCTCCAGCGAGAGCGCGCCCGCCATCAGTGCAGCAGCAAAGAGATTTTCCGCTTCAAACAGGCCGCGCAGCGCCAGGGCCGCTGAGACCTGGGTTCCGTTCAGCAGCGCCAGTCCCTCTTTTGGCCCGAGGACAATCGGCGTCAGTCCGGCGCGCGCCAGACCTTCCGTTGCCGGCCGCCGTTCACCGGCAATGCGCACCTCGCCTTCACCCAGCAGCATCAGCGACAGGTGTGCCAGCGGAGCCAGATCGCCAGACGCGCCTACTGAGCCCTTAGCCGGAATAGAGGGCATCACGCCGGCGTTAAACAGCGCCAGCAGGGCATCCACCAGCTCAATACGGACGCCGGAATGACCGCGCGCCAGACTGATAATCTTGCTGGCAACCACCAGACGCGTGACGTTATCCGGCAGCAGATCGCCGAGGCCAACGCTGTGCGACAGCACCAGGTTACGCTGCAGCTCAGCCAGGCGGGCAGCGGGAATTTGCGTCTGTGCCAGTTTGCCAAAGCCGGTATTAATGCCATACACCACGCTGCCGGACGCGACGATATCGTCGACGGTCGCATGGGCGCGGTGAATAGCACTGCGCGCCGCTGGCGTCAGGTGTAACGTCACCGGCTGCTGATAGATAGTGCGCAGGGTCGCGAGATCCACCTTACCGGGTTCCAGGCAGATTTCCTGCAGTGCATGCGACATGATCTACTCCTGTATATACAAGTAAGTGGCGGGAAAAGTCACGCTTCTTAACGCCATGCGTCAGGTTACTTCACCCGCGGTAAACCGAGTGAAGCACAGGTTTGTTATTCCTGTCTATACAAGTAGCAAGCGCTATGCCAGTTTCACTGCAATTTGTGAAATGTGCCGCACTGCGGGCAGGCAGGCTAATCAGCCAGCCTGCTGCACGCTAAAGCAGCAGCCTCTGCACCCGCAGCCGCTGCGCTGCACTACTGCATGTCTATACATCTGCCTGGCGGAACAGTAAACTTTCCTTCTCAGAGCAGAAAGGAACAGCAGATGACCGAGCAAACGGCACTGGCGCAGTTAGCCGCCGCAATGGGCGATGAACCGGCACCGATTTACCAGCGCGTCAAACAGGCGATTATCAGCCAGATCCGCGCGGGAGAGTGGAAAGCCAGGCAGCGTGTGCCCTCCGAGAGCGAGCTGGTCAGCGAGCTGGGCGTGAGCCGGATGACCATCAACCGCGCGCTGCGTGAACTCACCGCCGAGGGCTACCTGCTGCGTATGCAGGGGGTGGGCACCTTTGTCGCGGAGATGAAAGGCTACACGGCGATGCTGGAGGTGCACAATATTGCGGATGAGATTGCGCAGCGCGGTCATCAGCACCGCTGCCAGATCCTGACCCTGACGCAGGGGCGGGCGGATCCGGAGCAGGCGGCGCTGCTGGGGATGCGCACCGGCCAGCCGCTGTTTCATTCGCTGATGGTGCATTACGAAAACGATCTGCCGGTACAGCTGGAAGATCGCCTGGTGAACCCGCAGATGGCGCCGGACTACCTGAAGCAGGATTATCACAGCGTTACCCCTTATACCTATCTGATGCGGGTCGCGCCGCTGACCGCCGGCGAGCATATTGTTGAGGCGGTACTGCCCGATTTGCGCCAGCGCAGGCATCTCGCGCTGGAGGAGCACGAACCATGCTTATTGATTCGGCGGCAGACGTGGAGCGACAGTAAGATCGTGACCTATGCGCGGCTGCTCTATCCCGGCTCGCGCTATAAGCTGCTGGGACGTTTTAAAGGACACGGCTGAGCCGGCACCAGAGCAGCAGGGCATCGCAGCTCTGCGGTGTCAGCGTCAGTGGCTCATCCAGCCACCAGATCCCCTGCGTCTGGTGCAGGACCTCGCCGGAGGCGTACTGCCACGCACCGGCTAACACATACGCCACCCCGTGCCGGCTCTGCTGCGGTGCCTGCTGCAGGATGCTGACCTCCGCCCGCCAGCTGTCGCGGCGGGTCATGATATTGAAATCGCTGCAGCGGCCGTGCACTGTCGCCTGCACCGGGGCTTCTCCGGCGAAGCGCCACGGCTGACAGGGCTGCAGCCGGTGCGTCAGCCCGCCGCTCTGCAGCAGCGGGCTGTCGCCCTGCAGCAGGGTAATCACCCGATCCACGCCAGGAAACAGCGAAAAAGGGCCGCTGGCGTCAAGCGTGGCGATGCTGGCCCGCCAGGCGAAATCCGCCGCGCCGGGGGGAAAGCTGACGATTTCGCGCGTCTCGCCGCCGCCGTTGCGCCAGCGGCTGACCGGCAGCGCGTCGTGGCAAAAGCGGCGGATCACTGCAGCGCCCGCAGCGCGTCGGCAACGCGGATGGCCGCCTGCGCCTCTTCTGCATGCTGGCCGTCAGCGATCACCTGCCGGCCGGCGACAAACGTATCGCGGATCCCGCTGCGCGCGCCGGCAAACAGCCAGCGATTGAGCAGCGCATCGGAAGGGGTTGCGCTGAGCAGCGGGTCGTCGCGCAGTACCAGCCAGTCGGCGCGCAGGCCGGGTGCCAGCACGCCGCTGCGGATGCCACACGCCTGAGCGCCCCCGGCCGCAGCCTGCTGCCACAGCAGATCGCCCACCGACGGCTGCTGCGGCAGCGCCAGACGGTTACGCCGCCTGTCGCGCAGCCGCTGCCCGTACTCCAGCCAGCGCAGCTCCTCACGGGCGCTGACCGAGACGTGGCTGTCAGAGCCGATCCCCCAGCGTCCGCCCCGGGCAATATAGGTACTCGCCGGAAAAATACCGTCGCCGAGGTTGGCTTCAGTCGTCGGGCATAATCCCGCAACGGCACCGCTGGCGGCGAGCTGCTGCAGCTCGCTCTCATCCGGATGGGTGGCGTGGATCAGGCACCAGCGTGCATCAACGTTAAAGCGGCGCATCAGCCAGGCGATGGGACGCTCACCGCTCCACGCCAGGCTGTCGCTGACCTCTTTTTCCTGCTCGGCAATGTGGATATGGACCGGCAGATCGCCCGGCGCTGCGGCCAGCACGTCGTGCATCTGCGCTTCGCTGACCGCGCGCAGCGAATGAAAACAGACGCCGTAGTTCAGCAGCGGTTTATCTGCGCAGACCGCGGCCACGCGCTGCAGCTGCTGCAGATAAGCGCCGGTCTGCTGGATAAAACGGCGCTGTCCGGCGCTGGCGGGCTGTGCGCCAAAACTGCTGTAGCTGTAAAGCACCGGCAGCAGCGTCTGGCCGATGCCGGTGCGCTCAGCGGCCAGCATCAGCTGCTGCAGCATGGCATCATCCGGATAGGGCTGGCCCTGCGGATCGTGATGCAGATAGTGAAACTCAGCAACCTGACTGTAGCCCCCTTTCAGCAGCTCAATATAGAGCCAGGTCGCAATGTCGCCCACCTGCTGCGGCGTCAGCCGCGCTACCATGCGATACATCAGCTCGCGCCAGGTCCAGAAGCTGTCCTGCGGATCGCCCGCCACCTCAGCCAGTCCCGCCATCGCGCGCTGAAAAGCGTGCGAGTGCAGGTTGGTCATGGCGGGAATGACGGCCCCCGCCAGCGGTATAGCAGCGCCCGGCGCGCTATCTGGCGTAACGCGGGTGATAAAACCGGCGTCGCTGACCTCCAGCGTCACGTGGCTGTGCCAGCCATCTGCCAGCTGAGCGCGCGGGGCAAAATAGGTGGTCATGGTTGATCCTTCAGGCTGGAAAGTTGTATATACATATACATACTTTAACCGGGTGTGTAAATCGCCCGTACGCAGGGAACAGGGCATGAGAGACGCGAAGCAGATCGACAGCCTGTGGCTGGGCGCAGATATCGTTACGCTGCGCGACGGGCGCTACAACATCATCACCGATGGCGCGCTGGCCGTGGATAACGGCGTACTGATATGGGTCGGGGCGCGCAGTGAACTGCCGGCATTTGCGCCGCGTCAGCGGCATACGTTTAGCGGCGGCATCATCACGCCGGGGCTGGTGGATTGCCATACGCATCTGTTGTTCGCCGGCGATCGCAGCGCGGAATTTGAGCAGCGTCTCAACGGTGCCAGCTATGCAGAAATTGCTGCGCAGGGCGGCGGTATTCTCGCCACGGTACGCGCCACGCGGTCCGCCTCACAGGAGGCGCTGGTGGCGTCAGCGCGCGGGCGGCTGGCGCATCTGCTGGCGGAGGGCGTCACCACGGTAGAAATCAAATCGGGTTACGGGCTTGATGAAGAGAGCGAACTGAAAATGCTGCGGGCCATACGCCAGCTGGCAGCCGGCGTGCCGGCTGATGTCATCGCAACCTGCCTGGCCGCACATGCGATCCCGCCGGCGTTTCACGCCAATCCGCAGGGCTGGATCGATATTATCTGCCAGCGGCTGCTGCCGCGGGTAAAAGAGGAGGGGCTGGCGGATGCGGTGGATGCGTTCTGTGAACATCTGGCGCTGTCGCCTGCGCAGGTCAGCGCGGTGTTTGATGCGGCGCGCGCGCTGGATCTGCCGGTCAAACTGCACGCTGAGCAGCTCTCGGCGCAGGGCGGGGCGGCGCTGGCCGCACGCTATGGCGCGCTCTCCGCTGACCATCTGGAGTACGCCAGCGAGGAGGATGTCCGCGCGATGGCAGAGCATGGCACCGTTGCTGTGCTGCTGCCGGGAGCGTTCTATCTGCTGCGCGAAACGCAGCGGCCACCGGTCGCGCTGTTCCGCCGCTACGGCGTCCCGATGGCGCTCGCCAGCGATGCTAATCCAGGGACATCACCCGCGCTTTCACTGCGGCTGATGATGAATATGGGCTGTACGCTGTTTGGCATGACGCCGGAGGAGGCGCTGGCGGGGGTGACGCTGTGGGGCGCGAAAGCGCTGGGTCTGCAGCAGACGCACGGCTCACTGGAGGCGGGCAAAGTCGCCAGCTTTGTTCACTGGCCGCTGACGCGTCCGGGCGAGCTGGCTTACTGGCTGGGCGGCGAATTGCCGTGCCGGGTTATCTATCGTGGAGAAGCACAATGAGCTTTGATTTTATACCGGGCAGGCTGCCGCTTCTGATCTCAATACCGCATGCCGGTACGCAGCTTACGCCGGAGGTTGAGGCGGGGCTGAGCGACGCGGCACGCCCGCTGCCGGACACCGACTGGCATCTGCCGCAGCTGTACGATTTTGCGCAGGATATCGGCGCCAGCGTGCTGACCGGACGCTATTCCCGTTTCGTTATCGATCTCAACCGGCCGCCTGACGACCGGCCGCTCTATACCACCGCCACTACCGGACTCTGGCCAGAGACGCTGTTTGACGGCACGCCGGTGTTCAGACCGGGCATGACGCCGGATCGGGCGACGCGTCAGCGCTATCTGCAGACCCTCTGGCAGCCCTATCATCAGCAGCTGCAGCAGGAGCTGGCGCGCCTGAAAGCGCAATATGGCTATGCGCTGCTGTTTGATGCGCACTCTATCGCTTCACGGGTGCCCCGGCTGTTCAGCGGCGTGTTGCCCGATCTGAACCTGGGAACCAGTGATGGCGCCAGCTGCTCAGCGGCGGTGAGCGACGCGCTGGAGCAGGTATGTAACGCTCAGCAGCGCTATAGCTGGGTGCTGAATGGCCGTTTTAAAGGCGGTTATATTACGCGCGCCTATGGTCAGCCGGCGCAGGGCGTCGAGGCGGTACAGCTGGAGCTGGCGCAGCACAACTATATGGATGAGTCGCTGACTTTTGCCTGGCACCCAGCGCGCGCCTCACAGCTGCAGCCGGTGCTGCAGCAGCTGATCGGCGCGCTGCTGGCGGCAGGAAAGCGTTAAACGCTTACCGCTTACGCGCGTCCGGGCGGACCAGATCAAAACGCTGCGCCTCACTGATGCCGTAATAGGCAGAAGGCCCCCCGGCGCGCAGAATCGGCTGCGCTCTGGCGGTCTGGTAAATGCCATCCTCCAGCAGGGCCTCATCAATATGAATGGCGACCGCTTCACCCAGCACCAGCCAGCTCTCCAGCTCCCCGCCCTGCGCATCCTGCAGCCGGATCAGCTGCGTCAGGCGACACTCAAAGTTAACCGGGCTCTCTGCCACCATGCTGCAGTCGATATGGGAAGCGGCAACCGGCGTCAGGCCCGCGAGCGCGAACTCATCGCTGCTGACCGAGGCGGAGCTTTCGTTCATCGCTTCCGCCAGCGGACGCGTGGCCAGATTCCAGACAAACACCTTGCTTTCGCTGATGTTCTGCACGCTGTCTTTCCAGCCGCTGCTGGCAAAGCCGATGATCGGAGGCTGGTAATTAAAACAGTTAAAAAAGCTGTACGGCGCAAGATTATCCTGGCCGCTGCCGCTCCGGGAGCTGATCCAGCCAATCGGACGCGGACCGATAATGGCGTTCAGCGGATCGTGGGGCAGGCCGTGTCCGGTCCGGGGCTGGTAGCTGTAGCGATGGCGCGTCATAAAAACTCCTGGGTCAGGGTGAAGGCACGTCGCGGCAGGCGGCGTGCATTGCAGGAAAAGGGTTCGCAGAGAGTCTGGTGTAAACGTAAAATTGCGGTAAGCGGATTGTGCGCTGGCGGCAGCCGGAGTATCTTACGCCCGCCTTACTTTCCGGAGAGACTATGAATAAGCCAGCCGCCAGTGCGCCCTTTCATCCGCGTAATCGCCATCAGGGGCGTTACGATTTTCCTGCGCTGATTGCCGCGCATCCGCCGCTTGCGCCGAAGGTTCGTCCTAACGGTCACGGCGAGCAGTCGATCGATTTCGCCGATCCGCAGGCGGTAATGCTGCTTAATCAGGCGCTGCTGAAGCTCTTTTATAACCTTAACTGGCAGCTGCCGGAAGGGTATCTGACGCCGCCGGTACCGGGGCGTGCTGATTACGTTCACGCGCTGGCCGATCTGCTGGCGGGTGATAACGGCGGGGCGATCCCGCGCGATCTGGACGTCATGGATATTGGCTGCGGCGCCAACTGCATTTATCCCCTGATTGGCCACGCCGAGTATGGCTGGCGTTTTACCGGTACGGATACCAGCGCTGAGGCGATTACCGCCGCCAGCCAGATTGTGGCGGGTAATCCCGGCCTGCAGCGTGCGGTACGTCTGCGTCGCCAGAAACAGCCGCAGGCGATTTTCAGCGGCGTGATCCATAAAAATGAGCGCTACCATGCCGTGATGTGCAATCCGCCGTTTCACGCATCGGCAACTGATGCTGCAGCGGGCAGCCAGCGCAAAGTACGCAATCTGGGACTGAAGCAGAACGCGCCGCTCAATTTTGGCGGTCAGCAGACTGAGTTATGGTGTGAAGGGGGCGAGCTGGCGTTTATCGGCAGGATGATCGATGAGAGCGTCGCGCAGGGCAGCAGCATTGTCTGGTTTACATCGCTGGTTTCGCGAAAAGAGAACTTACCGGCGCTGCGCGATCGGCTTGCGGCGGAGGCCTGTGAGGTGCGCATCGTCAATATGGCGCAGGGTCAGAAACAGAGCCGCTTCCTCGCCTGGAGCTTTATGACGCCCGCCACCCGCGCGCAGCGGATGAAGCGCTAAGCGTATCACCCGATAAAAAGGCCGCCCGGTTACCCGGTGCGGCCTTATTCAGCGCGCGCAGCGCGTCAGGAAACGTGCTGCAGGAACTCGCGCAGACGTTCGCTTGGCGGCGCGGTAATCAGGGTATCCGGATCGCCATCTTCCGCAATCGTACCTTTATCAATGAAGATCAGGCGCGACGCGACTTTCTGTGCAAACCCCACTTCATGCGTGACGATCACCATCGTCATGCCTTCCTCGGCCAGATCCTGCATCACTTTCAGAACTTCATGACGCAGCTCCGGATCGAGCGCGGACGTCGGCTCATCAAACAGCATCATTTTTGGCTTCACGGCCAGCGCCCGCGCAATGGCCACGCGCTGCTGCTGACCGCCGGAGAGTTCAGCCGGAAAATGATGCGCCCGTTCCGCCAGGCCCACTTTGCCCAGCAGCTCGCGCGCCAGCCTGTGGGCCTCCTCTTTTTTCGCGCCGCGGACGCGAATCGGACCAAAGGCGACGTTATCCAGCGCGCTCATCTGCGGAAACAGATGAAACTGCTGAAACACCATACCCGCTTCCTGACGGATCAGCCGCTCATCAACTTTCGGATCGTTGACTTTCATGCCGTCCACAATCAGTTCGCCGCTGGTGATCTCTTCCAGTTTGTTGATACAGCGCAGCAGCGTGGATTTACCGGAACCGGAAGGACCGATAATCACCACCACTTCGCCCTGATTAATTTTCAGATTGATGTCGTGCAGAACCTGCGTCTGACCGAAATTTTTAGAGACGTTTTTAAATTCAATCACAGGATTTTCACCCTTTTCTCAATACGGCGCAGCACAAAGCTCAACACCAGCGTAATAATCAGATAGATAATGGCAACCGCGCTCCAGATCTCCAGCGCACGGAAGTTACCGGCAATAATCTCCTGGCCCTGTCGCGTCAGTTCCGCCACGCCGATAACAATAAACAGCGAGGTATCTTTAATACTGACAATCCACTGGTTGCCCAGCGGCGGGAGCATACGGCGCAGGGCCAGCGGCATAATCACATAGCGCAGGGTCTCGCGGCGTGACAGGCCCAGCGCCAGTCCCGCTTCGCGAAAGCCTTTGTTGATAGAGAGCACGGCGCCGCGCGTAATCTCAGCAATATAGGCGCCTGAGTTGATCATGATGGTCACGACTGCCGCCGTGAAAGGATCGATGCGCAGATCGGGAAAAGCCATTGGCAGCGCAAAGTAAATAAACATGACCTGCACGACAATGGGTGTGCCGCGGATCAGCTCAATAAATACCAGCGCGACGTTATTGGTGATCCAGCCACCGTAGGCGCGGGCAAAGCCAGCCACCAGGCCGATAATCAGGCCGCCTATCAGGCCAAGAACGGAAATCAGCAGGGTCATTTTGGCGCCTTCGATCAGAATCGGCAGGGCTGGCCAGATGACGCTCCAGTCAAACTCCATGGTGTTACTCCGGAATATGTTGCAATGGAAAAGGTAAAAGCAGGGCGCAAAGGGCGCCCTGCTGCATAAGCCCGCTTATGCAGGCATTATTTTGGCTCAGTACCGAACCATTTTTTATAGATTGTGTTGTACGTACCGTTGTCGCGCAGCGTTTTCAGCGCGCCGTTGATTTTGTCACGCAGTTCATCACTGCCTTTTGGCAGCGCCACACCATACTGCTGAGCTTCAATAGACTCACCAACCGCTTTGAAACGACCTTTGCCGGCGGTGTTGATAAAGTAGAGAATATTCGGCGTATCATGCAGCACGGCGTCGGCGCGATTGGTTCCCAGCTCCATATAGGCGTTATCGATATTCGGGAACTGACGCAAATCTTTGGTCTTGATATGCGCTTTGGCGTAGTCCACCGAACCGGTTCCGCTTTTTACCGCAACGGTTTTGCCATTGAGATCGTCAATGCCTTTGATCTCGTTTTCGTTATTGCGCACCATCACCAGCAGACCGCTTTTATAGTAGCCATCAGAGAAGTCGATAGCTTTTTTGCGTTCGTCAGTAATGGTAATACCGGCCAGCGCCAGATCGACATTTTTGGTTTGCAGAGCCGGAATAATACCGCTGAAATCCATAGGTTTCAGGGTGTAATCGAGCTTCAGCTCTTTTGCCACCGCATCCCACAGGTCGATATCAAAACCCACATATTTGTCGCCCTGCTTAAACTCGAAAGGAACAAATGCGGTGTCGGTTGCGACAATCAGTTTTTTATCTGCGGCAGTAGAAGAAAGAGAAAAGGCCAGCGCCAGCGCGGCCACAGAGACATTAAACAGAGACTTCATCATTTTATCCTTTATTGCTCTGCAGACCTGATGGTCTGCACTACGACTGTCATATGAAAAAATTATGCCAACTTTAATAACAGCCCGAAATTACCGGCGGCAGGGCTGTCAGCTGACACGATTTTGCAGAAAAATGATCGTTTGCACCATTTGTGGGCACTATTATGGTGCATGAAACATTTTTGGTGCAGCCACAGTGTGCATCAGGATAATGACAAGGAAAGGGTGGGATGAAAGAAGTGTTAACAGGGTCAAAAAAGCGGATCTGAAGCAATAAAAAAAGGCGGGTTAACCCGCCTCTGATGATTATTCGATATTGGCTTCGATAAACCACAGGAACTTGTCGAGGTCACGGGACGCTGCGGTAAAGATATCGGCAGTATCTTCATCTTTGACTTCGGTGATCGCTTTGCGGGTATCGTTAGCCACAATGGCGTAGCGATCGGCCAGCGCTTTCAGGTGATCCTGAACGCTGTGAATGTTCAGCGGATAGCTCTGCAGCGGCGTTTTATCATTCACGACCTGCGTGGTACCCAGCGCTACGCCACCCAGCTGGATCACGCGCTCAGCGATGGTGTCCTGATGTTCGGTGATAGCAGCACGGAAACCATCCAGCATCTCATGCACGCCAATAAAGTTTGCGCCACGCATGTTCCAGTGCGCCTGTTTGGTGATCAGGGACAGGTCAATGAATTCCACAACCAGACGGTTGAGCACCTCAATGGTGGCTTTCTTTTCGCTGTCAGCCACATCATTGCGGGTGTAAATCAGATCGGAAGCGTTGTTTTTAACCAGTTTTGCGGTACTCATCATTTATGTCCTCTAATTGATGTTGTCCTAATCAAGCACGGAAATAAGTATAGCAGCTGTTATAAAATATGCTGAAGCGATCTGGCCGATAGCAGAGATAGATAAAGACATCATGCAGCGTTGCGGATGCAATCATGAATTAAGTAACCATAATCAATGGTTTATTATATAGGTCTTAAAGATGTTATCTGTGTGACAAAATAATAACGGCCCGGCGATGCAATAACGGAATGATAATGATTCCGGATGCCGGCGCAGCCTGCTGAAATAACAGGCTGCGATAGACAGCGTTAATTAAGCGTAACTCAGGCGACTTCTTTCAGACGGGCTTTCTGGCGCATGGTCAGCGTGGTGCCTGCCGACGCGGCGATAATCGCCAGCAGTCCTGACCACTGCGGTAGGGTAAGCTGTTCACCCAGAAACAGCATGCCGGAAAGGGCCGCGACAGCCGGTTCGAGGCTCATCAGGGTGCCAAAGATCCGCGCCGGCAGGCGGGTCATGGCAATCATCTCCAGTGAATAGGGAATTGCGCTGGAGAGCAGGGCGATCAGCAGCGCCAGCGGCAGGATCTCCCAGTGCCAGATGCCGGGGGAGGCAAACAGCAGTCCCAGCGGCACGAAGATAACAGAAGCGATAAGCGAGCCCATTGCCACCGTTGCCGGGCCGTGCTCCGCGCCGGCACGCTGTCCGGAGAGGATATAGATTGCCCAGCAGACGCCGGCACCTACTGCCAGCAGTGCGCCGAGCGGATCAATATGGCTGATGCCGTCACCGATTGGCAGCAGAAACCAGAGCCCGGCGACTGCCAGCGCTATCCAGAGAAAATCAAGCAGGCGGCGCGCGCCTGCCAGCGCCAGCGCCAGCGGACCGAGAAACTCCAGCGCCACGCCCACACCCAGCGGGATTGTCCGCAGGGCGAGGTAAAACAGAAAGTTCATACAGCCGAGCGCCAGGCCGTAAATCAGCAGGGGTTTACGCTGCGCCGGAGTAAAGCGCAAACGCCAGGGTTTGAAAAAGAGACAAAGCAGCAGCGTACCGAGTCCGAGACGCAGCGCAGTGATGCCGGGCGCGCCCGCGACGTCAAACAGCGATTTTGCCAGCGAGGCGCCACCCTGCAGCGACATCATAGCGAAGAGCAAAATCACAATGGGCAGCCATACGGGAAAGCTATTTTTACGAGAAAGAGGCGCAGACATCCTGTTGTCGATTCCGGAAATGAGGGGTGAGCGAAGGAGAGTAGCTTAAAGCAATTGCAGGCTGACGGGAAAAAATAAGGCCAGTTTCGCTTCAGAAAATGGCTAAAAAAGAGCCGTTTACAGGGCCAATTTTGTAAAGAATTGTCAGATTACTTTAGGAATTTACTTAAAGGCATTTTTTGTTCGCAGAATTATTGAACTAAACAGGGAGGCATTTTATAAGTAAAATGAATGACATAGGAAACTTCATTAACTTTCTGTTACACCAAACAATCTCTTGGACAACAAAATCCGGGCAGAGTTTCTCCCTAACTTTTGTTATATTTTTAGCGTTGTCAGGAGAGAAGTATTTTCACATTTGAGGTGGTTATGAAAAAAATTGCATGTCTTTCAGCACTGGCTTGTGTACTGGCAGTTTCTGCTGGCTCAGCCATGGCACAGAGCACCGTTTCTGGCGGTTACGCACAGAGCGATTATCAGGGCGTTGCTAACAAAGCTAACGGCTTCAACCTGAAATACCGCTATGAAGACGGTTCCAACCCACTGGGCTGGATCGGTTCTTTCACCTACACCGAAAAAGATCGTACTGAAGATGGCTTTTACAATAAAGGCCAGTACTACGGCTTCACCGGCGGCCCGGCTTACCGTCTGAACGACTGGGCGAGCATCTACGGCGTTGTAGGTATCGGCTACGGTAAATTCCAGCAGAATGAATCTGCCGGTCAGTCTAAATCTGACAGCAGCGACGTTGGCATCGCTTACGGCGCAGGTATGCAGTTCAACCCAATTGAAAACGTTGCACTGGACGTGGGCTACGAGCAGAGCCGCATCCGCAACGTTGACGTAGGCACCTGGATCGCTGGCGTCGGCTACAGCTTCTAAGTTCAGCTTAGACCAGAGTTGCACATGAAACGGTCCCGCAGGGGGCCGTTTTTTTTTGCCTGAAGAAGATGCCGGTGCAGCAGAGCAAAAAAACAAAAACCCGCCATCGGGCGGGTTAAGCAGTAGCCTTGCGGGCTTTCAGCCGCGCCAGATAATCTGGTTGCACGGGCGTTCACACTTTTTGCCTGCGAGCTTTTCCAGCAGCATCAGGCGGAGCGCAAAGGGCGAGCGGCTGAACAGGCAGAGCAGCGATTTAATATCAAAAGCGGGCTTGCGCTGAGCGGCTGGCGGGCACTTGCCACAATCAAGGCAGTTTTTCAGGGTGCTCATCTTCACCTCCCCATGAATAACAGATGATGCGTAAGCGCTGGTGCGTACCGGACATTGCTGCCTTTTCACGCTTTTCGCTTACATCATGTACAAAGATAGCATTGGCTATACTCTTTAGCCAACACTATTCATGAAAAATTTGTGCTTATTTGCGCCTGGTTTACAATGAGCGCAGCCAGTCCGCACGGCAGGTAAGGTGCGGCAGATAATAAAGAGGAAGCTTAATGAGTCGTCGTGCGAAAAATGCCATCAATACCCCTCAGGGGCCGCTTAAGGATATTGAGGAGCATGTTGAAGGCTTTCGTCAGGTGCGCGAAGCTCATCGTCGTGAATTGATTGATGATTACGTCGAGCTGATCTCCGATCTCATTCGTGAATTTGGTGAGGCGCGTCAGGTGGATATGGCGGCGCGCCTCGGCGTATCGCAGCCTACTGTGGCAAAAATGCTGAAGCGCCTGAGCACCACCGGCCTGGTAGAGCAGGTGCCCTATCGTGGCGTCTTCCTGACGCCGGAAGGTGAAAAACTCGCAGAGGCGAGCCGCGTTCGCCACCATATCGTTGAAACGTTTTTGCTGGCATTAGGCGTCAGCCCGGAGACCGCACGCCGCGACTCTGAAGGGCTGGAGCATCACGTCAGCGACGAAACCCTGGCCGTCTTTCAGAAATTTTATGAGAATCGCTAACTTATAAGGCCTGCCGCTATCATGCCCATCGTGCTTCGATCCTTAATGCGTGACCGTATTTTGCATTTGTTGTTACTGCTGGGTGTGATACTGCTGCCGCTGGCAGAGTATCGCTGGTCGCAGCTGCCGGCTTCTGTCGACTGGCAGACCATCATGACGCTGACCGGCCTGCTGATGCTGACGAAAGGGCTGGAGAACAGCGGTTATTTTGACGTACTGGGCGCTCGCCTGATTCAGCGCTTTCAGCATGAACGTGCGCTGGCGCTGTTTATGGTCTGCGCCGCCGCGCTGCTTTCAACCTTTCTGACCAACGATGTCGCGCTATTTATTCTGGTGCCGCTGACGCTGACGCTGCGCAAATTTTCCCATCTGCCGGTCTCGCGGCTCATTATCTTTGAAGCACTGGCGGTTAACGCCGGATCGCTGCTGACCCCGGTCGGCAATCCGCAAAATATCCTGCTGTGGAGTCACGGCTCGCTGAGCGTGGGCGGATTCATCCTGCAGATGCTGCCGCTGGCAGCCGTGCTGATGATAACGCTGGTCGCGCTGACCTGGTGGAGCTTCCCGGCGCAGCACATAGATAAACACAGTGACGCCGGTGCGCAGCAGTGGAGCCGGCGCCTGTTCAGCGTCAGCCTGCTGCTCTATATCGTATTTATCGTGGCGCTGGAGCTGAAGATGACGGGCTGGGCGCTGCTGCTGGTCGCCGCCTGCTTTTTGATCATGGCGCGAGGGGTGCTGGCCGCCATTGACTGGAGCCTGCTGCTGGTTTTTGTCGCAATGTTTATCGACGTCTTTTTGCTCATGCATCTGCCTGCGCTGCAGCCGTGGTTTGCCCGTATCGGACAGCTGGGGGAGGGCGGTATCTATTTACTGGCTATCGGCCTGTCGCAGTTTATCAGTAATGTCCCGGCCACTATCCTGCTGCTGCAAAAAACCGATCCCTCTGTGGTGCTCGCCTGGGCGGTGAATATTGGCGGCTTTGGCCTGCTGCCGGGCTCGCTGGCGAACCTGATTGCGCTGCGCATGGCGCAGGATAAAAAAGTCTGGTGGCGTTTTCATCTCTTCTCACTGCCGATGCTGGCGTGGTCAATGCTGTGCGGCTGGCTGCTGCTGCAGTGGCTTCACTGAGTGCGGGCGCTGGCTCTTCAGCGCCTTTTCAGCGACTGTGGCAGAACGTGCCGCCTGTCTCTGCTTATGTAAAGTTACACTGGAATTTGTCAATTTATTATCTAATGTTAAGTTGACCGTTTATGCCCGGGGATCGGGCTTTCAGCCAGTGATGACAAATTATGAGCGAAAATCAGCAGCAGGACCCGCAGAAGCCGTCAGATAACGACAACGATCCGCAGCAGGACAACAGCCAGCAGCAGCAGGACAAAAACAGGGATGACGATCAGCCGCGTAAGCGACCGGGTAAAAAGCCGCTGATTATTCTCGCGATTGTTGTGGTGATTATGCTGATAGTGGGGTTCTGGTTCTGGTTTACCACCCGCAATATTGAAACCACCGATGACGCCTTTACGGAAGGTAACGCCGTTACCGTGGCACCTAAAGCCTCAGGCTACGTGGTGCAGCTGCTGGTAAAAGATAACCAGCGGGTGAAAAAAGGCGATCTGCTGGTGGTGATCGATCCGCGCGACAGTGCTGCACAGCGCGATCAGGCAAAAGCACAGCTGGGGCTGGCTCAGGCTCAGCTGCATCAGGCGCAGGCGCAGCTGGCGCTGTCGCGCGTGCAGTATCCGGCGCAGCGCGATCAGGCGCTGGCGCAGCAGGCGAGCGCGCAGGCGAACTTACTTAATGCGCAGGCGGATTACCGCCGGCAGCGCGGCGTGGATCCCCGCGCCACGTCTCAGCGTAATATCGATACCGCCGCGGCGCAGCTGCGCTCAGCGGAAGCGCAGCTGCAGAGTGCTAAAGCGCAGGTTGAGGTCGCCTCACAGGTCAAACTGCAGATCCGGCAACAGGAAACAAATGTGGAAGCGCGCCAGCAGCAGGTGGAACAGGCGCAGGCGCAGCTTAATACCGCAGAGCTGAATCTCTCTTACACTGAAGTACGTGCCCCTTACGACGGTTTTGTCACCAAACGCAACGTGCAGCTCGGTACGCTGGTGCAGGCGGGGTCAGCCCTTTTTTCGCTGGTGTCACCCGACATCTGGATCACCGCTAATTTTAAAGAGTCACAGCTGGCGCGCATGAATCCGGGTGACAAAGTCGAGATCAGCGTGGACGCATGGCCTGATATGAAACTGCACGGCCACGTCGACAGCATCCAGATGGGGTCAGGCTCACGTTTCTCCGCCTTCCCGTCGGAAAACGCTACCGGTAACTATGTGAAAATTGTGCAGCGCGTCCCGGTTAAAATCGTTATCGATAGCGGACTGGATCCTGCTCATCCACTGCCGCTTGGACTCTCGGTAGAGCCTGAGGTGACAGTAGAATGAGTGCAGGCGAGAGCTGGCGCCCGGCCAGCAACCCCTGGCTGGTCGCCATCACGGTTACGCTGGCGGTGTTCATGGAGATCCTGGACACCACCATCGTAAACGTTGCGCTGCCGCATATTGCGGGTTCGCTCTCCTCCAGCTATGACGAATCCACCTGGGTACTCACCTCCTACCTGGTTGCGAATGGCATTGTGCTGCCGATCTCCGCCTTCTTTAGCCGTCTGTTTGGCCGCAAGCAGTTCTTCCTGATCTGTATTGTGATGTTCACTATCTGCTCATTTCTCTGCGGCATTGCCACCGAGCTGTGGCAAATCATTCTGTTTCGCGTGCTGCAGGGCTTTTTTGGCGGCGGCCTGCAGCCGGTTCAGCAATCGGTACTGCTCGACTACTTCAAGCCGGCCGATCGCGGTAAAGCCTTTGGCCTCTCTTCAATTGCGATTATCGTAGCACCGGTGATTGGCCCGACGCTGGGCGGCTGGATCACCGACAATTACAGCTGGCGCTGGGTCTTCTTTATTAATATTCCGGTAGGGATTTTAACCGTGCTGGCGATTTACCAGCTGCTTGAAGATCCGCCGTGGGAACGCAAGTGGGATAAAGGCCGGCTGAAAATTGACTATATCGGCATCAGCCTGATCACGCTTGGCCTTGGCTGTCTGCAGGTGTTTCTCGATCGCGGTGAAGATGAAGACTGGTTCGCTTCGCACTTTATTCGTCTGTTCGCCATGCTGGCCGCGGTGGGGCTGGTGGGCGCGGTCTACTGGCTGCTCTATGCGCGTAAGCCGGTCGTGGATATCCGCGTGATGAAAGATCGCAACTTCTGGGTCGCCGGTCTGCTGATGGCCGGTATGGCTATGATCCTCTACGGCAGCTCAGTGGTGCTGCCGCAGCTGGCGCAGCAGGATCTGGGGTATACCGCCACCTGGTCAGGACTGGTGCTGTCGCCCGGAGCCGTATTGATCGTGCTGACCATTCCGCTGGTACTGAAGCTGATGCCAGTTGTGCAGACTCGCTATATTATCGCCTTCGGCTTCAGCTGCCTGGCGCTGGCCTTTTTTTACTCCAGTACGCTGACGCCGGACGTGGATTTTAAAACCCTGGTGATGATGCGCAGCGCGCAATCTATCGGGCTGGGCTTTCTGTTTGTTCCGCTTACCACCATTGCGTTTGTCACCATCCCGCAGAAGCTTAACGCCGATGCGTCCGCGCTGTTTACCATGTTTCGTAACGTGGCCGGCTCTATCGGTATCTCACTGGCAACCGCCGGGATCACCGAGCGTGAACAGGTGCGTTCCGCGCACATGGTGCATAACATGTCGCCGCTGAATGAGCAGTTCAACCTGACACTGCAGCAGTGGGCTCAGGCGATCCGCGATTTTACGCAGGTAGCTGGCGATCCGCTGCAGCTTGCCGCGGGTCAGCTCTATCAGGAGATGATCGCTCAGGCGCGCATTCTGGCCTATATCGACGTGTTCACGGGACTGAGCATCGTCGCCATGATACTGATCCCTCTATGTTGGTTACTTTCGCCGATTAAGAGCGAAGGCAGTGCAGGAGCACACTAAAATGAGAACCTTTTCGCGCGTTGCGCTGCCGCTGACGCTGCTGCTGGCGGGCTGTGCCGTCGGCCCCGACTATCAGCCCCCGCGCCCGCAGACGCCCGGCAGCTTTCGCGCACTGTCGTCACAGGAAAACTCTAAGCCACTGGCCGCCGCACCCAACCCGCTCTGGTGGCGCAGCTTTAACGATCCGCAGCTCAATAGCCTGATCGATCGCGCCATCAGCGGTAACCTCTCGCTGCAGCAGGCGGTGTTACGCATCGCCGGTGCGCGGCAGCAGCTGGCGCAGGCGCGCGGGGGGCTGTTTCCCGCGCTGAATGGCTCAGCTAAAGTCACGCGCCAGCAGCTGGGCCTGAAAGGTCTGCTGAAATCCAACGGCGTATACGATCGGGTGGATGATGATATCGCCGGACAGCTGGATGGACTGAACCATTCCGTAACGCTCTATCAGGGCAGCTTTGATGCCAGCTGGGAGCTGGATATCTGGGGCAAGGTACGCCGGCAGATGGAGGCCGCCGATGCGCAGCAGCAGGCGGCTGTCGCACAGCGTGACGACGTGCTGATTTCAGTGGAAGCTGAAGTGGCGCGCGCCTATCTGCAGCTGCGCGGGGCGCAGGCGGTGCTGGCTACGCTGCAGACGCAGATAAAGGTGGCGCAGGAGACCTGGGAGCTGACGCAAAGCCAGCAGCAAAACGGGCTGGCACCGGCGACAAATGTGGAAAATGCCCGGGCGCAGCTCGCCTCGCTTAATGCGCAGCTGCCGCAGTATGAGGCGCAGGCGCGGCAGGCGATGAACGGTCTGGCGGTCCTGCTCGGTAAAACGCCCGGTGCGCTGGATAGTGAGCTGATGACGGCGAAAGCGCTGCCAGCCTTGCCAGGTCTGGTACCGGTAGGGATCCCGGCGACGCTGGCGCGCCGGCGGCCCGATATTCGTCAGGCTGAAGCCACGCTTCATGCGCAGACCGCCAATATTGGCGTCTCGGTTGCCAGCCTCTTCCCGGATCTCTCCCTGACGGGGCAGCTCGGGGTCAGGAACACCGACGCCAGCTACCTTGATGACTGGAGCAGCCACTTTTTCAGCATCGGTCCGTCACTCTCTATTCCGATTTTCCAGGGCGGACGACTGGTTTCCAGCGTGAAGCTGGCGCGGGCACAGCAGGCCAGCGCCGCGCTGGATTACCGGCAGACAGTGCTGACGGCGCTGCAGGATGTGGAGAATGCGCTGGTCAGCTACCGGGCGGATCAGCAGCAGGTTACCGCGCTGGATGAAACCACCGGCGCACTGCAGCGGACATTCGACCTGGCCAGCGACAGTTATCGACAGGGCCTGACGACCTTTCTTGACGTGCTGGATGCGCAGCGGCAGCTGGCGCAGGCAAAAGCACAGTCGGTTCAGGCGCGTACGCAAAGCGCGCTCGATCTGGTCGCGCTCTATAAAGCGCTGGGCGGCGGCTGGGAAAATTATCAGCAGGTGACTCTGCCAGATTACGCAGTATTTGGTCCGGCCACGCAGGTCAACTGACCCCCGGGTCGTCCCGCCACCGGGACGACCTGATAATTGAAATAAATGTTCCTTTTTATGTAAGGATTAAATTTTGAGCGTATTGTCGCTGACATAAAAAGAGATTCACGCTGAGTTTATGTGATCGGCATCTGATTTCCTGGCATCAGTTATGATGAACATGGCAAAACTAAAATTTCATATTTAATTTTTATGGCAAAAATACTCTATTTTTGATGCATCTTTCAGAAATGGAGTTAGTTATGCCTCGTGAAACCTGGCTTACCCTCAATAAAGCCTCAGGGCCGAACAGTAATACGCGTACTGAACCCTTTGTTAAAGTCATTGCGGCCGTTGCCACCCTCGGCGGGCTGCTGTTCGGCTATGACACCGGCGTCATCTCCGGCGCGCTGCTATTCATGGGGGATGATATACATCTGACGCCATTAACCACCGGCCTGGTCACCAGCAGCCTGCTGTTTGGTGCGGCATTTGGCGCGCTGATATCGGGGCATTTTGCCGCAGCGGTCGGGCGGAGAAAAATCATTCTGGTACTGGCAACCATTTTTGCGGCCGGCGCGCTGGGCACGGCGCTGGCACCAGATGCTGAATGGATGATTTTCTTCCGCCTGGTCCTCGGGGTCGCCGTCGGCGGCGCGTCTGCCACCGTTCCGGTCTATATTGCGGAGATGGCCCCTGCCAATAAACGCGGTCAGCTGGTCACAATGCAGGAGCTGATGATCGTCTCCGGCCAGATGCTGGCCTATATCTCTAATGCCGGGTTTCATGCCGCCTGGGGCGGTGAGAGTACCTGGCGCTGGATGCTGGCGGTGGCGACGCTGCCCGCGGTGCTGCTCTGGTTTGGCATGATGTTTATGCCGGATACGCCGCGCTGGTATGCCATGAAGGGGCGTCTGGCTGAAGCCCGCAGAGTCCTGGAGCGGACCCGCGCACGCGAGGACGTGGAGTGGGAGATGACCGAAATCACTGAGACGCTGGAAGAGGAGCAGCAGCAGCGTCCGCGCCTGCGGGAGTTACGCCAGCCCTGGCTGCTGAAGCTCTTTTTTATCGGCACAGGCATAGCCGCTATTCAGCAGCTCACCGGCGTCAACACCATCATGTACTATGCGCCGGTAATGCTGAAAGCAGTCGGTATGGATGATAATGCGGCATTGGTTGCTACTATCGCCAATGGCGTTATCTCAGTGCTGATGACCTTTGCGGGGATCTGGCTGCTTGGGCGTATCGGACGCCGCCCCCTCGCGCTTATCGGACAGATAGGATGTACCGCCTGCCTGGTTCTGATCGGGGCCGTCAGCTACTTCATGCCGGAAACGGTAAACGGTCAGCCTGATATGCTGCGCAGCTATATGGTCCTGCTGGGCATGCTGCTGTTTTTAAGTTTTCAGCAGGGAGCGTTATCACCGGTTACCTGGCTGCTCTTATCCGAAATTTTTCCGACGCGGCTGCGCGGTATATTTATGGGCGGGGCGGTATTTGCCATGTGGCTGACTAATTTTACTATCTCGTTACTGTTTCCGCTGCTGCTTGCCTGGGTGGGGCTGTCAGGTGCCTTTTTTATTTTTGCCGCAGCCGGCCTGTTCGGTACGCTGTTTGTTTTCTGTTGCGTACCGGAAACCCGTAATCGTTCACTGGAGCAGATTGAACATTATCTGCGCGACTGGCTGACGGAACCGTCGCCGCGTCAGGTAATGAGGCCATCGGCCCAGAAGGGTGGTTAAAAAAAAGATTTCTCTGATAAAACCGGCGCAGGCCGGTTTTTCTTTTTAGTCCGTCAGTCAGGTGAAGATCCACATCAATAAAACGCGCATTAAAAGTGAATAAGGGATTCATGATTAATTATTTTTACGCTTCGCCTGCAGAATGTCACAAACTAAAATTTTGCTAACTACTTGTTTCGCTCGCGGGATTAGCAAATGAAATCGATATCAATGCAACAGCTGCCGGGAAACCTTATCAGTTTATTAACGCTTAATGTTAACCGGTGAGGGTTATCCTTACTGAACAATAACAATAAGCGAACCTGTTAAGAATAATCCGGTCTGCAAAATTAATTTATTTTTTTATTTGAATTGGGTAATCTTGCCGCTACAGTTTATTTATACCCCTTAAACAAGGACATTGTGATGAGTGACGCATTTAAAGTACTGAACAACATTCGCACATTACGTGCGCAGGCGCGTGAACTGCCACTGAGCGATCTGGAAGAGATTCTGGAAAAATTAACTGTCGTTGTGACTGAGCGTCGTGAAGAAGTTGAAGCCGAAGAAGCGCAAAACCGCGAAAAAGAAGAGAAGCTGTCTAAATATCGCGAAATGCTGCTGGCTGATGGCATCGATCCTAACGAATTACTGGGCGCACTTGAAACCGGTAAAAAACGCGCCAAGCGCGCACCGCGTCCGGCTAAATATACTTATACCGACGAAAACGGTGATGAAAAATCCTGGACCGGTCAGGGCCGCACGCCAGCAGCGATTAAAAAAGCGCTGGATGCCGGCAAGAGCCTGGACAGTTTCCTGATTAAATAAGCGACGCAATCCTTGTATATGGGAGCCGGGGGCATATTGCCCCCGGTTTTTTTTATTGGCTGACGTTTTAATTTGTGTAACAAACTGCGCTAACTGATAACGATGACGTAACGTCGGCAGGCGAGAAGCGTCTGCTGCCGGATGCCGGCAACACTATTTTGCGTCTGCTAACAATCCCTTTGCGTAAAAGCTGCGCCAACGCCAGGCGCAGACTGGCTCATATAGCCCATCTCTGGCATAATGCCCGCTGTTTTTTCATCCACCGTGTAACAAAGGTCAATGCCGTGTTAGTTTCCAGCAATATCACTATGCAGTTCGGCAGCAAGCCGCTGTTTGAAAATATCTCCGTTAAGTTTGGCGGGGGTAACCGTTACGGTTTAATCGGTGCAAACGGCAGCGGTAAATCGACCTTTATGAAAATACTGGGCGGCGATCTGGTGCCTACCAACGGCAATGTCTCACTCGATCCCAACGAGCGTATTGGTAAGCTTCGTCAGGATCAGTTTGCCTTTGAACAATATAGTGTGCTGGATACGGTCATAATGGGGCATCAGGAACTCTGGGCCGTAAAAGAAGAGCGCGATCGTATTTACGCACTGCCAGAAATGAGTGAAGCAGAAGGCTACAAAGTTGCCGATCTCGAAGTCGCCTACGGTGAAATGGATGGATATAGCGCGGAATCCAGGGCCGGTGAGTTATTGCTGGGCGTCGGTATTCCGGTGGAGCAGCATTACGGGCCGATGAGCGAAATCGCACCGGGCTGGAAACTGCGTGTGCTGCTGGCGCAGGCGCTGTTCTCTAATCCCGATATTCTGCTGCTTGATGAGCCGACGAACAACCTGGATATTGATACTATCCGCTGGCTTGAGCAGGTGCTGAACGATCGTAACAGTACCATGATCATCATTTCGCATGACCGTCACTTTTTAAATATGGTCTGCACCCATATGGCGGATCTTGATTATGGTGAGCTGCGCGTTTATCCCGGTAATTATGATGAATATATGACCGCGGCGACGCAGGCGCGCGAACGTCTGCTGGCCGATAACGCGAAAAAGAAAGCGCAGATTGCTGACCTGCAATCTTTTGTCAGCCGCTTCAGTGCTAACGCCTCTAAATCCCGTCAGGCAACATCGCGCGCAAAACAGATTGATAAAATCAAACTGGATGAAGTCAAAGCCTCCAGTCGTCAGAACCCTTATATTCGCTTTGAGCAGGATAAGAAATTATTCCGTAATGCGCTGGAAGTTGAAGCGCTGACGAAAGGATTTGATAACGGCCCGCTCTTTAATAAGCTGAATCTGATGCTGGAAGTGGGCGAGAAGCTGGCAATTCTGGGTGCCAACGGTATCGGTAAATCCACGCTGCTGAAAACGCTGGTGGGCGAATTAACGCCGGACAGCGGCAGCGTTAAATGGTCTGAAAATGCGCGCATCGGCTATTACGCACAGGATCATGCCGAAGATTTTGCCGAAGACCTTAGCGTGTTCGACTGGATGAGCCAGTGGAAGCAGGATGGCGATGATGAACAGGCCGTGCGCAGCGTACTGGGCCGCTTACTGTTCAGCCATGATGACATCAAAAAACCGGCCAAAGTGCTGTCGGGCGGTGAGAAAGGCCGGATGCTGTTTGGCAAGCTGATGATGCAGAAGCCTAACATTCTGATTATGGATGAGCCGACCAACCACCTGGATATGGAATCGATCGAATCACTGAACATGGCGCTGGAGATGTATGAAGGCACGCTGATCTTTGTTTCACATGACCGTGAATTTGTCAGCTCGCTGGCGACGCGCGTGATGGAGATGAAAGGTGAGCGCATCGTTGACTTCACCGGCAACTATGAAGATTACCTGCGCAGTCAGGGCATTTCATAATCCTGCTCATTCTGTCTGCTTAACAGGCCGCCCCACCGGGCGGCCTGTTTGCATTTCAGGGGGAGCCACACACGTCACAGTGTGCGTCCTGCATCACTTTCATGCTGCGAAATTCAGCGCGCATTGCGTCATACATCAGCAGGCGAGAGCGGGCGGGTTCACCAAACGCGGTAAGCAGTTTCAGCGTCTCCATCGCCTGCATCGCGCCAATTACGCCCACCAGCGGGGCCATGACGCCAGCTTCCACACAGCTCAGCGTCTGTTCGCCAAACAGGCGGCTGATACAGCGGTAACAGGGCTCGCCAGGCTGCCAGGTAAAAACGCTTAGCTGACCTTCCATGCGGATCGCCGCACCGGAAATCAGCGGGACTTTTTGCCGGAAACAGAGGCGGTTCAGCTGCTCACGCGTGGCCACATTATCTGTGCAGTCCAGCACCGCGTCATGCCGCGCAATCAGTGCGCTCAGCGTCGCATCGTCGGCCTGCACGTCACAGGTTTCAATAATGCAGTGCGGATTGATTGCCGCCAGCTGCGCGCGCGCTGATTCTACTTTGGGCTGGCCAATCGTCTCATCGCGATGCAGGATCTGCCGCTGCAGATTGCTCAGGCTGACGGTATCAAAATCGAGCAGCGTCAGATACCCCACGCCGGCGGAGGCGAGCCAGGGGGCAGCCGCGCATCCCAGCCCCCCCAGGCCGACGATCAGCACGCGTGACTCAGCGAGCTGCTCCTGTGCGGTAAAGTCGAAGCCGCGCAGGACAATTTGCCGGTTATAGCGCAGCATCTCTTCATGCGTCAGTTCGCGTGACATTACCCCTCCAGCAGGCTGTTAAAGGGCTCAACCTCAACCCATTCACCCGCTTCTGCCGTACCGCGTTCGCGCTCCAGCACAATAAAGCAGTCGGCCAGCGCAAACGAACTGAAAACATGTGAACCCTGCGCACCGGTGGAGCGCACCTCCAGCACACCTTCGCTGCTGCGGCTGAGCACGCCACGCTGAAAATCGAGGCGCCCCGGCGATTTTTTCAGGCGATCCAGCGTTCGCGCACGCTGGCGCAGCGGCATTGCCGGCGTTGTCTGGCCGCTCAGCCTGACCAGCAGCGGCTGCACCAGCTGATAAAAGGTCACGGCGGCGGAGACCGGATTGCCCGGCAGCCCGCAGAACAGGCTATTCGCCAGCTGGCCGAAAGCGAACGGTTTACCTGGCTTGATCGCCAGCTTCCAGAAGCTGACAGATCCGAGTTCGTTGAGGATCTCCCGGGTAAAATCAGCTTCGCCCACGGAGACACCGCCGGTGCTGATGACCACATCAGCCTGGCTGTCTGCTGTGGTAAAGGCGTGACGCAGCGCGGCCGGGTCGTCCGCGATAACGCCGAGGTCGATGACGTCGCAGCCCAGCTTGCTGAGCATCAGAGAGACGGTAAGGCGATTGGTGTCATAAATCTGGCCCTCTGCCAGCGGTTCACCCACCGCCTGCAGCTCATCCCCGGTGGAGAATATCGCCACGCGCAGTCTGCGCCGTACCGTTACCCTGGCAATGCCCAGCGAGGCGAGCAGCGGCAGCTCAGCGGCACCCAGCCGCACCCCCGCTGCCAGAACCTGATGCCCGGCGCGAATATCTTCACCAATACGGCGGATATTCTGGCCTGCGCTTACCGGCGCCGTCATCACAATACCATCCGCGTGCTGCTCCGTTTGCTCCTGCATGACTACCGCGTCGCAGCCTGCCGGTATCGGAGCGCCGGTCATAATACGGATCGCGCTGCCTGCCGGCCATTCACCGTGCCAGGGAGAACCGGCAAAGGCTTTGCCCGCCACGGCAAGCGGCGCGCCAGCGCCGAGATCGCTCAGCCGTACCGCGTAGCCATCCATTGCGGAGTTATCAAATGAGGGGACATCCAGCGGTGAAACCACCGCCTCTGCGGTAATGCGCCCGGCAGCATTAGCCAGGCTAACCTGTTCAGTCCCGCTGACCGGTTGCAGCGGTTGCAGCATCATGTGCTGCGCCTCTTCCAGTGAAATTAAGCCTGCGGTGTTGGGTTCCATATCGCTCCCTGGCGGATAAATGTCAGATGTCACCTATTATGGGTTAAGGCGCTGGCGTAAGGCCAGACCCGTTTGGCGCGGCCGCACAGATCGCGCGGTGAGCCGCCAATGGGGTCTGCCGGCAAAGGAAAAAGATATAAAGCCTGAGAAAAGGTTATGAGGGCTGATGCACTTTCTGCTTTACAAGCTGCCGGGTGCTTCCTATAGTCGAAAATTGTCTGAAAATGATGAAAACCATTCTAAATCAGTGTTTTTTCTGCTGATAATCCTGACAGGTGCAGCTAATGACCAGGGCAGTAATCGCTATCCACGGCGGCGCGGGCGCGCTTTCCCGCAGTACCATGAGCGCGACGCGCGAGCAGCAATACCGGCAGCAGCTGCACGACATTGTCGCAGCGGGGCAGCAGATTCTGGCCGCGGGCGGCAGCGCGCTGGATGCGGTGACAGATGCGGTGCGGCGGCTGGAAGCGTGCCCGCTGTTTAATGCCGGACGGGGCGCGGTGTTCACTCATCAGGGCACACACGAGCTGGACGCCAGCATCATGGATGGCCGCACGCTGCAGGCGGGCGCAGTAGCGGGCGTCAGCCATATTGAACATCCGATCCTCGCCGCGCGTAAAGTGCTGGAGGCGAGTCCCCACGTGCTGCTGATCGGCGCCGGCGCAGAAGCCTTTGCCGTGGCGCAGGGGCTAAAACCCGTTGCCGCTGACTTTTTCTCAACGCCAGAACGCCTGGCGCAGCTGCTGCGCGTGCGCGACAGTAACACCACGCAGCTCGATCACGACGCGGCTGCTACGCCGCTGGATGAGGATCGCAAACTCGGCACCGTGGGTGCGGTGGCGCTGGATATGCACGGCAATCTTGCCGCGGCGACTTCAACCGGTGGCATGACCAACAAGCAGGCTGGCCGCGTGGGCGACTCGCCGCTGATTGGCGCCGGCTGCTATGCCAGCAACGACAGCGTGGCTGTCTCCTGCACCGGTACCGGCGAAGTCTTTATGCGAACGCTGGCCGCTTATGATGTTGCGGCACAGATGAAATATGCAGGACGCTCGCTGCAGCAGGCGACCGCCAGCGTCATCCACGACACCATTCCGGAGCTGGAAGGCAGCGGCGGGCTGATTGCAGTTGATGCACAGGGTAACCTTGCACTGCCGTTTAACAGCGAAGGCATGTACCGGGGTTTTGCTTACGTTGAGGGTGCCGTTGAGGTGGCCATTTACCGCGACAGCTAAGGAGCAGGCAGAATGGAACAGCAACAGGTGCTGGCGGTACGCGATCTGTGCGTCACTTTTCAGCATGAAGAGAGTAAAACTGAAGCGGTGCGTCATCTTTCGCTCGATCTGCTGCGGGGAGAAACCCTGGCGCTGGTCGGGGAGTCTGGCTCAGGGAAATCAGTGACGTCACTGGCGCTGATGCGCCTGATTCAGCAGGCGGGCAGCGAGATCAGCGGTGAGATAAAGCTGCGTCGCCGAAACGGGGAGATCCTGGACGTCATGCGCGCGTCGTCCGGTCAGATGCGGCAGGTGCGCGGCGCTGACATGGCGATGATCTTTCAGGAGCCGATGACCTCGCTGAATCCGGTATTTACCGTGGGCGAACAGATTGCTGAGTCAGTACGACTACACCAGAAGATGAGCCATCAGCAGGCGCTCGCTGAAGCGCGGCGCATGCTGGATTTGGTACGCATTCCGGATGCGCACGCTATCCTGTCGCGTTATCCGCATCAGCTCTCTGGCGGGATGCGCCAGCGCGTCATGATTGCGATGGCGCTCTCCTGCCGGCCCGCACTGCTGATTGCCGATGAGCCGACGACGGCGCTGGATGTCACTATTCAGGCGCAGATCCTGCAGCTTATCCGCGTGCTGCAAAAAGAGATGCAGATGGGCGTGATTTTTATCACGCACGATATGGGCGTCGTCGCTGAAATGGCCGATCGCGTGCAGGTCATGTATCGCGGCGATGTTATCGAACAGGCGCCGGTGCAGCAGCTGTTTAACGCGCCGGCTCAGCCTTATACCCGCGCGCTGCTGGCGGCCGTGCCCCGGCTGGGCGCGATGAGCGGGCAGCCACTGCCGGCAAAATTTCCTCTGCTGAGCACCACCGGGCAGGAGGCGCCGGCTCTGCCGCAGGATACCGTGCGTCGCGATCGCCCGCCGGTGCTGCAGGTGCGCGATCTGACAACTCGCTTCGACCTGCGTAGCGGTCTCTTTAACCGGGTTACGCGCCGGGTGCACGCGGTAGAGAAGGTGAGCTTTGATCTCTATGCCGGAGAGACGCTGGCGCTGGTTGGCGAGTCGGGATGCGGTAAATCGACCACCGGTCGTTCACTGCTGCGGCTGGTCGCCAGTCAGGGCGGCAGCATCACCTTTAACGGTCAGCGTATCGACGCGCTGCAGGGGAGCGCGCTGGCGGCGCTGCGGCGCGATATTCAGTTTATTTTTCAGGATCCCTACGCCTCGCTCGATCCGCGCCTCACGGTAGGCTTTTCTGTGATGGAGCCGCTGCTGGTCCATCGCGTGATGAGTCGCGCGCAGGCGGAGAAGCGCGTTGCCTGGCTGCTGGAGCGGGTAGGGCTGCAGCCGGAGCATGCGCAGCGCTACCCGCATGAGTTCTCAGGCGGCCAGCGGCAGCGCATCTGTATTGCGCGAGCGCTGGCGCTGAATCCCAAAGTGGTCATTGCGGATGAGTCCGTGTCAGCGCTGGATGTCTCGGTCCAGGCGCAGATTATCAATCTGATGCTGGATCTGCAGCGGGAAACCGGCATCGCTTTTCTGTTCATTTCGCATGATATGGCGGTGGTGGAGCGTATCAGCCACCGTGTAGCGGTGATGTATCTGGGGCAGATCGTTGAGACAGGACCGCGCCAGGCAGTGTTTGAGCAGCCGCGTCATCCTTATACCCGCAAACTGATGGCGGCCGTACCGGTGGCGGACCCGGCACACCGGCATCGCGAACGGGCGTTAATGGTTGATGAGATCCCCAGCGCCGTACGTCCGCTGGGGGATGAGCCGGACGTCGCGCCGCTGCTGGAGGTGGCGCCAGGACACTTTGTGGCACGCCATGCGATCGGTGGCGCCTGACGAATAACATAGCGTCCTGAACCCAGGACGCAGCACAAGGGACTACAGGAGAAGCACCATCATGCACCAGATTATGCGTAACGGGATTATCACCGCTGGCGTGCTGAGCGCTGCGCTGACGCTGCCCGCCTGGGCGGCAAAAGATGCGGTCATTGCCGTGAGCTCAACCTTTACCACGCTGGATCCTTACGACGCCAACGACACCTTGTCGCAGGCGGTTGCCAAATCTTTCTATCAGGGGCTGTTCAGCTTTGATAAAGAGATGAAGCTGGTAAACGTGCTGGCCGAAAGCTCTCAGGCCAGTGATGACGGGCTCACTTACACCATCAAACTGCGTTCCGGCATTAAATTTCAGGATGGTACCGATTTCAACGCTGAGGCGGTTAAGGTGAACCTCGATCGCGCCAGTAATCCTGATAACCATCTCAAACGCTATAACCTGTTCAAATATATTGCGACCACGGAAGTGGTCGATCCGCTCACGGTAAAAATCACGCTGAAGCAGCCTTTTTCAGCGTTTATCAACAACCTGGCGCATCCGGCGGCGGCGATGATTTCGCCCACCGCGTTGAAAAAGTATGGCAAAGAGATTGGCTTCCATCCGGTCGGCACCGGCCCTTATGTGTTTGAAACCTGGAATCAGACCGATTTTGTCAAAGTGAAAAAGTGGGCGGGATACTGGAAGCCGGGCTATCCGAAACTCGATACCATTACCTGGCGTCCCATCGTGGATAACAACACCCGCGCGGCCATGCTGCAGACCGGCGAGGCGACGTTTGCTTTTCCGGTGCCCTTTGAGCAGGCCAAACGCCTTGAAAGTAACGCTAAGCTGAACGTCATTACCACGCCTTCGATCATGCAGCGTTATATCAGCCTGAACGTCACGCAAAAGCCGTTTAATAACCCGAAAGTGCGTGAAGCGCTGGAATATGCCATTAACCGCGAGGCGCTGGCAAAAGTGGCGTTTGCCGGTTATGCCACGCCCGCTACCGGTATCGTGCCGCCCTCTATCGATTTCGCTCAGCGTTATCCGGCTATCAAATACGATCCGGCTAAAGCGCGGGCGCTGCTGAAAGAAGCGGGCTACGGCAACGGCTTTGAGACCACGCTCTGGTCCTCGCATAACCACAGCACGGCGCAGAAAGTGCTGCAGTTTACCCAGCAGCAGCTGGCGCAGGTGGGCGTGAAGGTGAAAGTCACCGCTATGGATGCCGGACAGCGCGCTGCGGAAGTGGAAAGCAAAGGGCAAAAAGAGAGTGGCGTACGCATGTTTTATACCGGCTGGTCCGCCTCGACCGGTGAGGCCGACTGGGCGCTGACGCCGCTGTTCGCCACGACCTCCTGGCCGCCAGCGATCTTCAATACCGCGTTTTACAGTAATCCGCAGGTGGATAAAGATCTGGCTGATGCATTAAAGACCACCGATCGTGAACGCAAAGCGCAGCTCTATAAAGATGCGCAGGATCGCATCTGGAATGACCATCCGTGGATCCCGCTGGTTGTCGAGCAGCTGCTCTCGGCCAGCAACAAAAACCTGACCGGGTTCTACGTCATGCCGGATACCTCGTTTAATTTCGACGAAGCGGATCTGAAGTAACCAGACTGGCCAGCCGCTCCGGCTGGCCGCTGCTGCGCAGGATGTTGCATGCTCAACTACTTTTTAAAACGCTTGCTGGGACTGATCCCCACGCTGCTGATTGTTGCCGTACTGGTGTTTCTGTTTGTACATCTGCTGCCCGGCGATCCGGCCCGTCTGATTGCCGGCCCCGAAGCGGATGCCTCCGTTGTTGCGCTGGTACGCAGCGAACTCGGGCTGGATCAGCCGCTGATCCAGCAGTTCTGGCATTTTATTTTCAATGCGCTGCAGGGAGAGTTTGGCCAGTCGCTGGTCTCAAAACGCCCGGTGGCGGACGAAATTGCGCAGCGCTTCTACCCGACGCTGTGGCTGACGCTGACCAGTATGGCGTGGTCAGTGCTGCTGGGTATGGCGCTGGGTATTGTCTCTGCCGTGTGGCGCAACCGCTGGCCCGATCGCATCGGCATGACGCTGGCGGTTTCCGGCATCTCGTTCCCGGCCTTTGCGCTGGGTATGCTGCTGATGCAGATCTTTTCGGTGGAGCTGGGCTGGCTGCCCACCGTGGGCGCAGATAGCTGGCAGCACTATATTCTGCCTTCTCTCACGCTGGGCGCTGCCGTTGCCGCGATTATGGCGCGCTTTACCCGCGCCTCATTTATTGAGGTTTTGCAGGAAGATTACATGCGCACCGCCCGGGCTAAAGGCGTGCGCGAATCGCTGGTGGTGGTGAAACATGGGCTGCGCAACGCCCTGATCCCGGTGGTCACGATGATGGGCCTGCAGTTTGGTTTTCTGCTGGGAGGATCGATCGTGGTGGAGGTGGTGTTTAACTGGCCTGGCCTCGGTCGCCTGCTGGTGGACTCCGTGGAGATGCGGGATTACCCGGTGATTCAGGCGGAAGTTCTGCTGTTTTCACTGGAATTTATCCTGATCAATCTGATTGTCGATATGCTTTACGCGGCAATCAATCCGGCTATTCGCTACAAATAAGGAGTCGCGATTGAAAAACTGGCGACGCGATGCGGTGGTGAAACAGCTGCCGCACCTGACGGAAAACCGGGTGCGTACCCCGTGGCGTGAGTTCTGGCGCCGTTTTCGCCAGCAGCATGTGGCGCTGCTGGCGGGCAGCTTTGTCCTGCTGCTGATTGTACTGGCCTTTATTGCGCCGTGGATCGCGCCTTTCGATGCGGAAAACTATTTTGACTACGATCGTCTGAATGAAGGGCCGTCGTGGCTGCACCTGTTTGGCGTGGACTCGCTGGGGCGGGACATTTTCAGCCGGGTGCTGGCAGGCACCCGTATTTCACTGATGGCGGGATTCTTCTCTGTCATTATCGGCGCGTTGATCGGTACGCTGCTGGGTCTGCTGGCGGGGTACTATGAGGGCTGGTGGGATCGGCTGATTATGCGCATCTGCGACGTGCTGTTTGCCTTTCCCGGTATTCTGCTGGCGATAGCGGTCGTCGCCATTATGGGCAGCGGGATGAGCAACGTTATTGTGGCGGTGGCGATTTTCAGCATACCTGCGTTCGCCCGGCTGGTGCGCGGTAACACGCTGGTGCTCAAGCAGCAGACCTATATCGAGTCGGCGCGCAGCATTGGCGCGTCAGATCGCACGATTATTTTTCGGCATATTTTGCCCGGCACGATTTCCTCCATCATGGTCTATTTCACCATGCGTATTGGTACCTCAATTATCACCGCCGCCAGCCTCTCTTTTCTGGGGCTCGGCGCACAGCCGCCTACGCCGGAGTGGGGAGCAATGCTGAATGAAGCGCGAGCGGATATGGTGATGGCGCCTCACGTCGCTATTTTCCCCAGCCTGGCGATTTTCCTGACCGTTCTGGCGTTTAACCTGCTGGGTGACGGCCTGCGCGATGCGCTGGATCCAAAACTGAAAAGCTGAGCAGCGAACCGGCCCGGGCTACTAAAAGTGTCTAATATTAAAGGAGCAGCGATAACGCTTTCACAGATTTTCCCCGGGCCGTTGCGCAGGACGTTGCTCCGCCGGTAAGGATGCTGCCGGCGCAAAGCCGTCCCGGTGGCAGCTCAGGGCGCAAAGGAGAAGAGAGATGGAACCGTTTGATTATCAGCAGGATTATAAAAATCTTGATTTGCGACAGCACCCTGAGCTTTATCGCGTGGGGCGGGGCGAGCAGGGCGTACTGATGGTGGAACCTTACAAAAGCGAAATTTTGCCCTGGTGGCGTTTTCGTACCGTAGAGGTAGCGAAAGAGTCCTCGGAAAAAATTATGCAGCTGTTTGAAGCGTATCGCGAGAAAGATGATTTTGTCGGTATGGATATGGCGCGTAAATTTATTCAGATGGGGTATACGCGCGCCCGGCGCTACAGCAATCATCAGGGGGGACGTAAATATGATGCGGATGGCAAAGAGCTGCCGCGCACGGTAGAAAAAGAGAAGGCCGCAGCGGCGGCCATCTTTAAAGTATGCTGGGATAAATTACGCGCCGACGAAGATTATCTGAAGCGTAAAAAAGCGCACCAGCAGAAATATGGTTAGACGCGGCTGCCCCACAGATCGTATTCGTCGGCGTGTTCCACTTTCACCCGCACCACATCACCTGCTTTTACCTGCCGGTCGCCGTTGAGATAGACGGCACCGTCGATTTCCGGTGCGTCTGCCATGCTGCGTCCGACGGCACCTTCTTCATCCACTTCGTCAATGATGACCAGTATTTCGCGGCCCACTTTCTCCTGCAGGCGTTCGCTGGAGATCTGCTGCTGCAGCTGCATAAAGCGGTCAAAGCGCGCCTGTTTTACCTCTTCCGGAACCGGATCCGGCAGCTGATTGGCGGTGGCGCCTTCTACCGGGCTGTACTGGAAGCAGCCTACGCGATCGAGGCGCGCCTCTTTCAGAAAATCGAGCAGCATCTGGAAATCTTCTTCGGTTTCACCCGGGAAGCCCACGATAAACGTAGAGCGCAGCGTCAGCTCCGGACAGATCTCACGCCAGCGTTTGATGCGCTCCAGCGTACGCTCCACGGCGCCCGGACGCTTCATCAGCTTCAGGATGCGCGGGCTGGCGTGCTGCAGCGGAATGTCGAGGTAGGGCAAAATTTTGCCTTCTGCCATCAGCGGGATGACATCATCCACGTGCGGATAGGGATAAACATAGTGCAGGCGTACCCAGACGCCGAGTTTTGCCAGCTGTTCACACAGGCTCACCATGCTGGTTTTTACCGGCGCACCGTTCCAGAAACCGGTACGATGTTTCACATCCACGCCGTAAGCAGACGTATCCTGCGAGATCACCAGCAGCTCTTTCACGCCTGACTCAGCCAGACGCTTCGCTTCATCCAGCACGCTGCCAATCGGACGACTGTCGAGATCGCCGCGCATGGACGGAATAATACAGAACGTACAGCGGTGGTTGCAGCCTTCCGAGATTTTCAGATAGGCGTAGTGGCGCGGCGTCAGTTTCACGCCCTGCTCAGGCACCAGGCTCAGAAACGGGTTATGAACAGGTTTAGGTACATAGGTATGCACGTGCTCAAGCACCTGCTCATAGCTGTGCGGACCGGTGATCTCCAGCACTTTCGGATGCACTTCGCGGATCTGATCCACTTTGGCACCCAGACAGCCGGTGACGATCACTTTGCCGTTTTCATTCAGCGCTTCACCAATCGCTTCCAGAGATTCCTGAACCGCGCTGTCAATAAATCCGCAGGTATTAACGATAACGATCTCCGCGTCATCGTAGCGTGGTACCACGTCATAGCCTTCAGTACGCAGTTCCGTCAGGATACGTTCTGAGTCAACGAGGTTTTTAGGACAACCGAGTGAGACGAAGCCCACGCGTGGCGGATTAGTGACATGGCTCATAAGGATAAAAATTCATCATAATTAGTATGGACAGGAGCGCGATTGTACAGAGGTTGCAGCGGAAAATGTATAGCTGAAGCAACAATCTGCCTGCCTGCAGAATGTGAATGCAGCGCTATGCTTAGAGTGCACGGCGCAGCCTGACGCCGGGTATTTCAGCCCGCAGCGGGTTGTGCGGTTGCTGCGATTTTGCTTAAATGACGGGTTGTTGAAGGTAACTTATTCTCAACGCTGAAGAATTTAAACGCGTGCGCTGGCAGGCTATGCGATGACAGCGCAGCAGTGCATAGAGTGAGAGAAGACAAATGCAAGAGATCGTCAAAGGTTTTCTGAATTTTCAACAGAACGTATTTCCTGAAAGGAAGGATCTTTTCAAGAGTCTGGCTTCCAACCAGAATCCTAAAGCGCTGTTTATCTCCTGTTCAGACAGCCGTCTGGTGCCGGAGCTGGTCACGCAGCAGGAGCCGGGACAGCTGTTTGTGATCCGCAACGCCGGCAACATTGTGCCACCGTTTGGCCCGGAGCCAGGCGGCGTCTCTGCCACCATCGAGTATGCAGTACTGGCGCTGGGCGTAACGGAAATCATTATTTGTGGTCACTCCAACTGTGGCGCAATGAACGCGATCGCCTCCAACGCCGATCTGGAAAATATGCCGGCGGTCGATCACTGGCTGCACTATGCTAACGCCGCAAAAGCCGTGGTTGACGAGCGCAACTACGATTCTGTTGAGGTGCGCCTTAATGAGATGGTGAAAGAGAACGTTATAGCGCAGCTGAACAATATCAAAACGCATCCTTCCGTCTCGGTTGCTTTGCGTAAAGGCAAGCTGCGTCTGCACGGCTGGGTTTACGATATCGAAACGGGGAAAATCAACGCCCTGACCAAAGGCGGCGCAGAGTTTATCTGCCTGTCTGACAACCCTGAAACCTGCTTCGAGTAACCCCCTCCAGCCCGGCTTACGCCGGGCTTAATGTTTTGTAAATTTCCCCCGCTGCTGCGTGCGCGCTGTCTACCCTTAACGGCAGAGCGAATACAGGAGCAACCTATGCATATCTGGCGAGCAGCGCTGACTTCCGGCGCACTAAGCTGTTCTTCTCTGGCGCTGGCTGCGGATGTGGCGGTAGAGGTGCTGCAGGACAACCTCTCTCATCCCTGGTCGGTGGCCTTCTTGCCGGATAACCGCACGCTGCTTATCACTGAGCGCACCGGTCAGCTGCGCAGCTGGCAGCCTGAAGGCGGCCTGTCGAAGCCGATTCAGGGCGTGCCGCAGGTCTGGGCTGAGCGGCAGGGCGGGTTACTGGATGTGGTTCCGGCACCTGATTTCGCGCAAAGCCGCCGCGTATGGCTGAGTTACACCACGGCCGATAGCCGCGGGCGTGCCGGCGGCGTCGTGGGTTACGGTCAGCTGAGCGAGGATATGCAGAAGCTTAACGGGTTTCGCGTGGTGCTGGAGCAGACGCCTAAACTCTCCGGTGGTGCCAATATCGGTACCCGGCTCGCCTTTGACCGGCAGGGCTTTCTCTATGTGGCGTTTGGCGACAATTTTGTCAGCAGCAGCGCCCAGCAGCTGGATAAGCTGTCAGGAAAAATTGTTCGCCTGACGCAGGAGGGCGGCGTACCGCAGGATAATCCGTTTGTTCACACCCAGGGCGCCCGTCCGGAGATCTGGAGCTATGGCGTGCGTAATCCTCAGGGACTGGCGCTGAATCCCTGGACGGAGCAGATGTGGGAAAGTGAGCACGGGCCGCGCGGCGGCGATGAGGTAAACCGGCTGGAGAAAGGCCACAACTATGGCTGGCCGCTTGCCACGTACGGCATCGATTACAGCGGGCAGCCGGTGCCGGAAGCGAAGGGCACTCAGGTAGCAGGAACCGACCAGCCGCTGTTCTGGTGGAAGGTGTCACCGGCTCTCAGCGGCATGGCGTTCTACACCAGTACGCGCTTTCCGCAGTGGAAAAACGCGCTGTTTATCGGTGCACTGAAAGATAAAAGCCTGATCCGGCTGCGCGTTGAGGGCGATCGGGTCACGGAGGAGGAGCGGCTGCTGAGCGATCGTAATGAACGTATCCGCGATGTGCGTCAGGGGCCGGATGGCTGGCTTTACGTACTGACCGATGAAGCCAGCGGTAAATTGCTCCGGGTAGGCGTGCAGCCGGAGCAGGCTGAAACAGGTAACTAATCAGCGCGCCCAGCGGCAAATCTGCCAGCCGCGCTGCTCCGCCTCATGCTGCAGGCGCGCATCCGGATTGACTGCCCAGGCGTGGTCAGCCCAGGCCAGCAGCGGCAGGTCATTAAACGAGTCGCTGTAGGCCCAGGTGCGTGTGAAACTGAGCGCCTGCTGACGGGCCTGCCAGTCGCGCAGGCGAACCACTTTACCTTCGCGATAGGTTGCAGTGCCGAGCATAGAGCCGCTGTAGCGGGCATCAACAACTTCAGCATGAATGGCCAGCGCACCGTCCACGCCCAGACGTTCAGCGATAGGAATGGCAAGGTGATCGCCACTGGCGGTCACGATCAGCACCTTATCACCACGCTGCTGATGCCACTGAATGCGCTCCCGTGCGGCAGGAAACACACGCGGCAGGATGTCACGGTGGATAAAGCGTCTTATCCAGCCAGCCACGGTCGGCGTGGCCATGCCAGCCAGCGGTGCCAGCATGGTGTGCATATACTCTTCAATGGGCAGCTCGCCGGCGTAATAACGCTGCATCAGCCTGCGATCCTCATCAATCACTGTTTCAGGCGCAAATCCCTGTGACACCAGCCAGCGCAACCAGAGGCTGGTGCTGTCATCACATATCAGGGTTTCATCAAGATCGAACACGGCAAGATCCATAACGCTCTCCTCAGGCTGACTGATCCCAGCGTAGCGGAATTTTGTGACAGGCTTAGCTTTTCCGGACAAATTCAGAATTGTGCGCAGTTTTTTACCACCGCTGACGGCTTACACTGGACCGGACAGGATGTTGACCTGGATTAATATAAGAAAACTTAATTAACTTTACGATTCAACGGTTTTTTTCGCCAGCGTGAACCGTTAGCGTTTTACACGAGATCTTCCCCGCCCGCGAAAGCCCCGATTTTACAAGGACAATCTGGTTACGCCCATGAAACTACACCTTTGCGCATCGTTATTACGGCCCCTGGCTGCCTCCTCGCTGTTGTTTATTTTCCCGGCTGTTTCTCAGGCCGTTGACGCTCCGGCTGCCCCGCAAATCGAGGCCAAAGCCTGGGTTCTGATGGACTATAACAGCGGCAAAGTTCTGGCTGAATCGAATGCCGATCAGCGGCTCGATCCTGCCAGTCTGACCAAGATGATGACCAGCTATGTGGTAGGGCAGGCGCTGAAATCAGGAAAGATTCACAACGGTGATATGGTGACGATTGGCCAGGATGCCTGGGCGACCGGTAATCCAAAGCTGCGCGGCTCATCGCTGATGTTCCTCAAGCCCGGCGACCGTATTCCGGTATCAGAATTAAATAAAGGCATTGTTATTCAGTCCGGCAACGATGCCTGTATTGCGCTGGCAGATTATGTTGCCGGCAGCCAGGATGCCTTTATCGGGCTGATGAATAACTACGTTAAAGCCTTCGGTCTGCAAAATACGCATTTTATGACGGTGCACGGTCTGGACGCGGAAGGGCAGTACAGCACCGCCCGCGATATGGCGATTATCGGCCAGCGGCTGATAAGCGATGTGCCGGACGAGTATGCGCTGAACAGCGAGAAAGAGTTCACGTTTAACAATATTAAGCAGCGCAACCGCAACCGGCTGCTCTGGAGCTCCAACCTGAAAGTGGACGGCATTAAAACCGGACATACCTCAGGCGCAGGCAACAATCTGGTGGCGTCTGCCGTTGATGGCGATATGCGTCTGATCTCGGTCGTGCTGGGCGCACAAACCGACGCCATTCGTTTTCGCGAAAGTGAAAAGCTGCTGACCTGGGGATTCCGTTTTTATGAAACGGTAACGCCTATCAAAGCAGATAAGCCGTTTGCCCGCCAACGCGTCTGGTTTGGTGATAAGGGAGAAGTGGATCTCGGCGTGGCGAAAGATGCGGCGATTACCGTACCTAAAGGTCAGATGAAAAATCTGAAAGCGAGCTTTACCCTGAATACGCCGCAGCTGGAAGCCCCCATCGCTAAAAATCAGGTTGTCGGCACTATCGATTTCCAGCTGGATGGAAAAACCATCGAGCAGCGCCCGCTGGTGGCGATGGAAGCCATACCGGAAGGCGGCTTTGTCGGGCGGATCTGGGATTTTATTATGATGAAATTCCACGGCTGGTTCGGGAAGTGGTTTAGTTAGGACGCGGGGGCTGGTTACGGGCCGGTTCCGTTCGCCCCACGGGGGCTGGTTCCGTTCGCCGTCAGCTGCGGGGGCGCAGATTAAGCGCCGGTTCCGTTCGCCGTCAGTTGCGGCGGCGGCCTGTGCTCCGGCACGGCGCTGCTGCCCCGGGGCCGGTTCCGTTCGCCGTCAGCTGCGGCGGCAGCCTCCGCCCCGGCGCGGCGACCGGGCAGAGGGCGCCAGGCCGCGCCCTCTGCACTCCCCGGCCCTGCGCCAGCCCCGCCCGCCGCTGCGCGGTTCCCTCGCTCACGCCCGCTTCCCCGGGACCGGCCGCCATTCGCTCCTGCTCACCGCGCCCTTTCGCCGACGTCCTGTCGGCTCATCCCGGAACCGTGCCTTCCCTCGGCGGACCCGGATGGCGCTTCCCCCGGCTGCTGCTTTTTTTCTCTTCAACAAGTGTCTTATGGCTGAAGGTTCTGTAGAGAAGGCTCAGCGCACACCAAACCAAATTTAAAAAAAGAAACGAAGAACTTGCAGGCGGGGAGGGAGGCGCCATCCGCAGCGCCGGGCGCAGAGTGACGGCCAGGGCGAGC
>NZ_DJJN01000006.1:200021-1409702 GCF_002434165.1 Pantoea sp. UBA6567
CTTAGCCCGTCCGCGTGCGGTAATGCCGCTGAAACTGCCAGAAGCCTGGCGGGCGGAACCCCTCTGTTGCCGCGCGCTGCTCAGCGCTAATCTCTAAGTGCCCCGCGCTGCTCAGCGCCCAGCCCCGCGCTGCTCAGTGCTCCTAATCCCTGATCCAGCCCTTACGAATCGGCATTGCAAACAGCACGCGATAAACCTGATGCGTCAGTGCCAGCAGGCGATCGCCATAGAGCTGCCATGCCATCTGCGAGGCCAGGCAGCCCAGCATACCGACCAGGAACCCGCCGATCATATCCAGCGGCCAGTGAACGCCCAGATAGACGCGCGACCAGGCGATAGCGCTGCCGATAGCCAGCAGCAGGATGCCGGACCAGAGCCGGTGCCAGAAAATAAAGGCGAGGGCAAAGGTAAAAATAGTTGTGCCGTGATCGCTCGGGTAGGAGTCATCTGCGGCGTGCATCAGAAACTGGTGTCCAAAGCCGATAGCAAAGGGGCGCGGATGGGGCAGCAGCTGGCCGGTACACCAGGAGATCAGCAGCGCATAGATAAGCGCTATACCGGTTTTCAGTACCAGCGCGCGCTGAGACTGCACCTGCTCACGCGGTCCCCACAGCCAGAGAGCCACAATCAGCAGCGGCACAATCGCAATCAGATCTTTGGCGACAAACGTTGCCAGATTCAGCAGCCAGGCCGGTGACGCTGGCGTGGCATTGATCCATAAAAAAAGGGTGTGGTTAATTGCTTCCATCCCGTTTAGCTATCCTCGTTTTGTTAACCCAAAAAGATATACCGGCCACTGTCAGCAGCTGTGCCAGCCAGACCCACCAGCCGGCCCATAAATTGTGCGAAAAAAAGTGCGCACCGCGCATTACCTGACCAAAACCCATCAGTAAACCCAGGGCGACACCTGCCAGCAGCGCCAGCAGGGCGCGGCGTGGATGCTCCGGCCACCAGAGAAAAAACAGCGCCATCACCGCAAAGCCACTCGATGCATGTCCGCCCGGAAAGCAGCCGCCGGGTCCGCTGCCGGCAGGTACGCTGCCCAGCAACGGAAAAGAGAGCGCCTTACCGCCAAACATCGCCAGATCCCAGGGGCAGGAGTGCGCGCTGTGTGCTTTGATGATCCCCACCACCAGCGGGCCAAGACCAAACAGCAGCGCAACCAGCATCTGCCGCGCATTGCGGGTGCGTATACCCTGAAACAGCAGCAGCACGGCCCCGGCAATAATCACATCCTTAGCGATGCGATGATTAATGAGATCCAGCCAGCGGTTGTGCTGCCAGGGAAAGCGCTGCGTAAGCGGATCAAACCAGTACTGGCTGATAGCGATGTCAGGCTGCTCATTACGTGATAAGTAAATAAACAGGGCTGCCAGAATTGCCAGTAAAATGAAGTTGATAGCGTAAAAGCGGAGTGATAAAGAATAAATAGTCCCGCTCCGATTCCGGTAGCAGGTTGTGGAAGTGTTTAACTTTGATGACAGTTGCATGAAGAGTGATCGTTAAAAAAGTCAGGATCACAGCATGGCGCGATTCGCTTAGCGCAACCTTAAGGCACCCGCGTCAGATATAAAAAAACCCGTCAGTCAAAAAGACTGGCGGGCTCCTCAATCCGGGGATTTCAAAGAAAAGCAGTGGCACTTATTCAGACGCTGGCGGCCGGTAAAGGTTCCCGACAGACAAAAATAATTTATCCCGCCAGCACCGGCCAGATAATCACAATCAGCGTGCCGGCCAGCGTCAGTAGCACATTGGCAATCGCATAGGTGCCGGCATAGCCCAGCGCCGGAATATTACTGCGTGCGGTATCGCTGATAATCTCCATGGCTGGCGCACAGGTGCGTGCGCCCATGATGGCACCAAACAGCAGCGCGCGGTTCATGCGCAGCACGTAAGCGCCAAACAGATAGCAGATAACCACCGGCACCAGGCTGACCAGCAGCCCGCTCAGCAGCATCAGGGCACCGGCGCTGCCGAGCCCGTGCTGCAGTCCACTGCCGGCGCTGAGCCCGACGCCTGCCATAAAGACCATCAGTCCGAACTCTTTCAGCATGGTCAGGGCACCCTGCGGAATATAGCCAAAGGTAGGGTGGTTGGCGCGCAGGAAGCCCAGCATGATGCCGGCAAACAGCAGGCCGGCAGCGTTACCAATACCAAAGCTGAAATTGCTGAACTGAAACGTGATCATCCCTATCATCAGGCCGATGATAAAAAAGGCGCAGAAAGCGAGCAGGTCAGTCATCTGACTGTGAATGGCAATAAAGCCGATGCGATCGGCCAGGCTTTTAACACGGCGCGCTTCACCGCTGACCTGCAGCACATCGCCTTTATTGAGCATGATGCTGTCATCGATCGGCATCTCAATCTGGCTGCGGATCACCCGATTCAGAAAGCAGCCATGATCGGTGAGTTTAAGATGGCTGAGCCGCTTATTTACCGCATTGTGGTTCTTGACCACAATCTCCTCGGTGACGATACGCATATCGAGCAGATCGCGGTCGAACACCTCTTTACCATTGCGGAAGCTGGCATCGAGCCGGGCGTGGGCGTCAGGATAACCTACCAGTGAGATCTCATCGCCCAGCTGCAGCATGGCATCTCCGTCCGGGCTGGCGAGAATGCCGTTACGCCGCAGACGTTCTATATAGCAGCCGGTCTGACGATGGATACCCAGCTCGCGCAGGTTTTTGCCGCCGCTCCAGGCTACCAGCTCCGGTCCGACGCGATAGGCGCGGATCACCGGTAAAAAAACCTTACGCTGGCTGTCAGCATCCAGACCGCGTTCGCGGGCAATTTGCTGGGCGCAGGTGGGCAGATCCTGATGCTGCAACCGGGGCAGATAGCGGGCGCCGAAAATCAGGCTGACCAGCCCCACCAGATAGGTCAGGGCGTAGCCGAGGCTCAGATTATCCTGCATCATACTTAACTGACGCGGATCGCTGATGCTCTGCCGCAGCGTATCGCCGGCACCGACCAGCACCGGCGTTGAGGTCATTGACCCTGCCAGCATGCCCGCCGTAAGGCCGATATCCCAGCCAAACAGATTGCCAAGAATCAGTGCGACCAGTAGCGCACTGACCACCATCACAATGGCTAAGAAAAAATAGTTTTTACCGTCGCGGAAAAAGATAGAAAAGAAATTGGGTCCCGCCTCCACGCCGACACAAAAAATAAACAGCATAAAACCCAGGCTCAGAGCGTCGGTATTAATCGCAAAATGCTGCTGGCCTAAAATCAGAGAGACAACCAGTACGCCAATTGAATTACCCAGCTGGACGGAACCAAGACGCAGTTTTCCCAGACAGAGGCCGAGCGCTAATACGACAAATAATAACAGAACGTCATTTTTGCTTAACAATTCTGCGACGTTAATGTTCACAGTTTTAACTTCTTATTCACGTGTAACAGGTTGATAGGAGGAGGATTTTTAGCTATCTTAATCAGAGCGGTAAACGCCGGGGCTGGCCTTCCTGTCCCGCCCGATTCTGAAGCGACATTATTCTAAACATTATTATTTGCTTCAGCTATCCGCATTGCTCACTCTTTCTGTTTGTAGCTGTTTCTATTTATTTCCACGCATGTGCGCCAGGCATTAAAAGTTCTGTTTTAACGTTAACGTTGAGGATTGTTATGTTGCAGCGCAGCCATCGCTGGTCCGCATTCGCGTCAGGCGCGACGCTTTATACGCTGGTGTTTATTTTTGCCCACCACTTCTGGAGCGTGCCGCTCCATATGCGGCATGGTCAGCCAGAACTCCTGCTGTTTCTGTTGCCTGGGGTAGCGATTGCGCTGCTGCAGCCCGCCAGCCCGATGGTGTCAACGCTGTGGTCAGCGATAGCGGGAACGCTGCTGGGGATGAGCTGGGTCATGCTGACAGGGCAGGTCAGTCATACGCCGCTGATGGGGCTGGCCTGGAGTCTGAGTGCGTTATTCTGGGCAGGGTGTGGTGCGCTACTGGTTCGTCTGCTGCGCATTATGCTGGCTATGCGCATCGATTAAAAAACGGGCCTTATGGCCCGTTTTTTTATGCCTCTATGCCAAGATTCTCTTTGGTCCAGGCAGCAAATTCGGTGTAACCACCGATGTGTCGATCGTCGATAAAAATCTGCGGCACCGTGGTCACTGGTTTACCGGCGCGCGCTTCCAGATCGGCTTTAGTGATGCCGGTTGCCTGAATATCAACATACTGGTAGTTGAAGCTATCCTGGTCGCTGGTCAGCTTAGCGGCTAACTCTTTAGCGCGTACGCAATAAGGGCATCCTGAACGGCCAAAAATCACTGCAATCATTGCTTCTCTCCTTCCGCTGCTGTTTTGTGAGCAAAGTCACAGCACAGCGTGAATAATGGTTCACATCATGCCCGCTCATGCTGCTTAAGAGAAGCAGAAAATACCTGTTACTCTGATGGATGTACGCTATCCCTGACGGGCTATGCTGGCAGCAGCGATACGCCGAACCAGACCCGCAAACAGCAGAGGTATCACGATGCGTAACTTTGCAAGATTGCCAAAACCCGTGTTGCTGCTTGAGGCGCTGGGCGCCTGCGCAGTAGCCGGCGCGCTTTTGCTGATGAATAACTGGCTGCCAGCGCCTGCCGCGATTGGGCAAAAGCCGCTGGCTACGCTACTTTTTTTGCTGGGCATTGCGCTGATGCTGCCTGCGGCATGGCTGATTATGTGGCGTACCGCCAAAGTCATGGCCCCGCACCTTTTTGATCATACTCACACCAGGAAATAACCGGAGAACATAATGACGCCGACAATCGATCTGCTATGCAGCCACCGTTCCATTCGTGCTTTTACTGAGCAGGGTATTGATGACGCTCAGCGCCGCGCGATTATTGCTGCAGCGCAGGCGGCTTCTACCTCCAGTTTTCTGCAGTGCTCATCCATCGTACGCATCACCGATCGCGAAAAGCGCCGCGCGCTGGCGGAGCTGGCGGGCGGCCAGTCCTGGGTAACGGATGCACCGGAGTTTTGGGTCTTCTGCGCCGATTTTAACCGCCATCTGCAAATCTGCCCGGATGCTCAGCTGGGTCGTGCTGAACAGCTGCTGCTGGGCTGTGTGGATACCGCGCTAATGGCGCAAAATGCGATGGTGGCCGCCGAGTCGCTTGGGCTGGGTGGCGTTTTTATCGGCGGGATCCGCAATAACATTGCGGACGTGACCGCGCTGCTGGAGCTGCCAAAATTTGTGCTGCCGCTGTTTGGCTTCTGTATCGGCTATCCGTCAGCCTCTCCGGATGTGAAACCCCGTATGCCGCAGGCGATGCTGGTCCATGAAAACAGCTATCATCAGGTAGATAAAACAGTGCTGGCAGAGTATGACCAGCAAATCACGGAGTACTATCAGCAGCGCGACAGCAACCAGCGTTCCGAAACCTGGAGCGATCTCATCCAGCGCCTGATCGTTAAAGAGACGCGTCCGTTTATGCTCGACTATCTGCACAGTCAGGGCTGGGCGACGCGTTAAGTCAGGAGGACTGCCGCATGAAAATGGCGCTTCTTACCCGCGACAGCACGCTTTACTCCAGTCAGCGGCTGCGCGCAGCCGCTGAGGCACGCGGGCATCAGATTGCGATGATCGATCCGCTCTCCTGCTATATGAATATCAACGCAGCGCTGCCGGCCGTGCATTATCAGGGTGAGATACTCGGTCATTTTGATGCGGTGATCCCGCGAATCGGCACGGCCACAACTTTTTATGGCACCGCGGTCCTGCGCCAGTTTGAGCTGCTTGGCAGCTACCCGCTCAATGAATCGGTGGCGATCACCCGCGCCCGCGACAAGCTGTGCTCGCTGCAGCTGCTGGCGCGCGAGGGCATTGATATGCCGGTGACCGGTATCGCTTCCTCGCCGGATGATACCGGCGATCTGATCCGCATGGTGGGCGGGGCGCCGCTGGTGGTTAAGCTGGTGGAAGGCACCCAGGGGATTGGCGTCGTGCTGGCAGAGACGCGTCAGGCCGCCGAAAGCGTGATTGATGCGTTTCGCGGTCTCAATGCGCATATTCTGGTGCAGGAGTTTATTAAAGAAGCGCGGGGCCGCGATATTCGCTGTCTGGTTATTGGCGATCGCGTGGTGGCTGCCATCGGGCGTGAGGCAAAAGAGGGGGAATTCCGCTCAAATCTGCATCGTGGCGGCACCGCGCACCCTGTTACTATCAGCGACCGGGAGCGTGACATCGCCATTAAAGCCGCAGCAACGCTGGGGCTGGCCGTGGCGGGTGTCGATATTCTGCGTGCCAGCCGCGGTCCGCTGGTCATGGAGGTCAACGCCTCACCCGGTCTGGAAGGTATTGAGGGCTGCACGGGCCTGGATATTGCCACTATGATGATCGACTGGATTGAGCAGCACGCCTGCCCCGGCTATCGTCCTAAAACCGGTGGCTAGATAGCGTTTTCCGGTGGTTTTCGTGGCATCTGACCCCATTTTTCCGTAAGCTAAGGCGCTTATTTATTCACCCCACAGGAAATAGCGATGGATTCACTGGTCGTTCCTGACATCGACATGCTGCGTCGCTGGCTGGATCAACAAAATATCACCTGGTTCGAATGTGATGCCTGCCAGGCATTACATCTGCCGCACATGCAGAATTTTGACGGGGTGTTTGACGCAAAAATTGACCTGGTGGATAACGTTATTCTGTTTTCTGCGCTGGCTGAAGTTAAACCCACAGCGCTTATTCCGCTGGTCGGCGATCTGTCGCAAATTAATGCCAGCTCGCTGACCATCAAAGCTTTTATCGATATTCAGGATGATAATCTGCCCAAGCTGATTGTCTGTCAGTCCCTGAGTGTTACCGCCGGCATCACCTTCAGTCAGTTCACGCACTTTATGAAGCAGAGTGAAGAGGGGGTTTCTATGGTGATTATGGAAGCCTTTGCGAATCACCTGCTGATGATGGGTGAGGAGGAGGAGCGTCCTTCCGGGGTCAGCAGTTCAGGGGTTTTACACTAATTCCGCTTTATATTCACTGCCGCAGACTGCGGCAGTTTTCTTTCTGATTTTCTCCTGCCATTTTTTATTCTGTTATTTGCCCGCTCCCGCCAGATTTTAGTCATGCTTTATGCCGTAACTGCCAGACCACATAGCACAAAAGTGCATAAAATATCGTAAAAAGGCGTTTTTTACGCTGGGGTCTGGTGCGCAGAGATCAGGGGGGCTATTCTTGCGAAGCTGTGCCGGACAGGCTACCGCTCAGCAGCGCTATACTGATTTCAGGGAAGGCCCGCCGTTACGCATCTGCATAGCTACCCATTTGCAGGTTGCTGGCTCACTCTCCCGAGACTGGCTATAGGTATTTACTATTTAACGTCCGCTGAAGAGTGATTCATTGTATGTCTGGCTATTTTCAGACAGGAAATCATCGGATCGGCTGTATGCAGCGTTTATTGACCCGTTCAGGAGAAAATAACAGATGAACAACCAGACAAAAAAATGGTTGCCAGCCGCAGTGGCTGGTGTGGTAATGGCATCAGCTGTTGCTGCTCAGGCAGAAGATAAAACGCTGCACGTCTATAACTGGTCCGATTATATTGCGGCCGATACGGTGCCCAACTTTGAAAAGCAGACCGGCATCAAAGTTGTGTATGACGTCTTTGACTCCAATGAAGTGCTGGAAGGCAAACTGATGGCGGGCAGCACCGGCTATGATGTTGTGGTGCCCTCATCCAGTTTTCTGGCGCGCCAGCTGCAGTCGGGCGTGTTTCAGGAACTCGACAAAAGTAAACTGCCGAACTACAAAAACCTCGATCCGGACCTGATGGCCAAAGTGGCACAGCACGATCCTGGCAATAAATACGCGATTCCTTATCTGTGGGGCACCACCGGCATCGGTTATAACGTTGAGAAAGTCAAAGCCGCGCTCGGTGCGGACGCGCCGGTTAACAGCTGGGATCTGGTGCTGAAACCGGAAAACCTCGAAAAACTGAAAAGCTGCGGTGTCTCTTTCCTGGACGCGCCGGAAGAGATCTTCGCCACGGTGCTGAACTATCTTGGCAAAGATCCCAACAGCGCTAACGCCAAAGATTACACCGGAGCGGCGACCGATCTGCTGATGAAACTGCGGCCAAATATTCGCTATTTCCACTCGTCGCAATATATCAACGACCTGGCGAATGGTAACACCTGCGTGGCGATAGGCTGGTCTGGCGATATTCTGCAGGCGAAAGATCGCGCTGAAAAAGCAAATAACGGCGTTCACCTGGGCTATAGCGTGCCGAAAGAGGGCGCCCTGGCGTTCTTTGACATGATGGCGATCCCGAAAGATGCGAAAAATATGGATGCTGCCTATCAGTGGCTGAACTACATCATGGAGCCGAAAGTGATCGCTGAGGTATCCAACAAAATCAATTATGCCAACGGCAATAAAGCGTCGCTGCCGCTGATTAACGCCGACGTCCGCAACAATCCGGGCATCTTCCCGACGCCGGACGCGATGGCGAAGCTGTTTGTGCTCAAGGTCCAGGATCCGAAACTGGATCGCGCACGCACCCGCGCATGGACTAAAGTAAAAAGTGGTAAGTGATTCGTTCTGAACGATATCCCTGACCGGTAACCACAGCAGAGGCGCAGTACGGGCCTCTGCTGTGCCATTCCAGCGGCTGGCTGTGCCGCGCTACCCCGCTTAGCGCCGGAGAAATGTTAGTGAACGACGCGATTTCCCGTCCCCAGAGTAAATCAGCAAAGGCATTAACGCCGCTGCTGGAGATCCGTAACCTGACCAAATCGTTTGAGGGTCAGCACGCCGTAGATGATGTCAGCCTGACTATCTACAAAGGTGAAATCTTTGCCCTGCTGGGTGCATCTGGCTGCGGCAAATCGACGCTGCTGCGCATGCTGGCAGGATTTGAGATCCCCAGCAGCGGCCAGATTGTGCTGGATGGTCAGGATCTCTCTCACGTGCCGCCCTATCAGCGCCCTATCAATATGATGTTTCAGTCCTACGCGCTGTTTCCGCATATGACAGTGGAGCAAAACATCGCCTTTGGCCTGAAGCAGGATAAATTATCCAAAGCAGAAATCGCCAGCCGCGTGGCGGAGATGCTGGCGCTGGTGCATATGCAGGAGTACGCCAGCCGCAAACCGCATCAGCTCTCAGGCGGGCAGCGTCAGCGCGTGGCGCTGGCCCGCAGCCTGGCAAAACGGCCTAAACTGCTGCTGCTGGATGAGCCGATGGGTGCACTGGATAAAAAACTGCGCGATCGCATGCAGCATGAGGTGGTGGATATTCTGGAGCGCGTGGGTGCTACCTGCGTCATGGTCACGCACGATCAGGAAGAGGCGATGACTATGGCCGGACGTATTGCCATCATGAATCGCGGTAAGTTTGTGCAGATTGGTGAGCCGGAAGAGATTTATGAGCATCCTACCAGCCGCTATAGCGCAGAGTTTATCGGCTCGGTTAACGTGTTTGAGGGGCTGCTGCGCGAGCGGCGTGACGAGGGCGTGGTGATTGATAGCCCCGGCCTGATGCATCCGCTGAAGGTCCAGACGGATGTCTCCATTGTCGACAATGTCCCGGTCCACATTGCGCTGCGCCCGGAAAAGGTGATGCTGTGCGATACGGTACCGGCTGACGGCTGCAACTTTGCCGTGGGCGAGGTGGCGCATATCGCCTATCTGGGCGATCTGTCGATTTACCACGTGCGCCTGCACAGTGGACAGATGATCAGCGCGCAGCTGCAAAACGCGCATCGTTTTCGCAAAGGTGCGCCCGTCTGGGGAGATGAAGTGCGTCTCTGCTGGGATGCGGACAGCTGTGTGGTTCTGACGGTCTAGGGGGCGGTTATGAGTCAGATTTCTCCACGGCCTCAGCCGGTACTGGCGGGCACGCCACTGCAGCGCTGGGCAACCCGCATGAAGATGCAGCACGGACGCAAACTGGTGATTGCGCTGCCTTACCTGTGGCTGATTTTGCTGTTCCTGCTGCCGTTTCTGATTGTGCTTAAAATCAGCTTTGCCGATATCGCCCGCGCCATCCCGCCTTACACTGACCTGGTGACCTGGGCGGATGACCAGCTGAATGTCGTGCTGAACCTCGGCAACTATTTTACGCTGACGGACGATCCGCTTTACGCTGAAGCCTACCTGACCTCGCTTAAAGTGGCGGCGATCTCCACGGTAATTTGCCTGCTTATCGCCTATCCGCTCGCCTGGGCGGTTGCGCACAGCAAGCCGTCGATGCGCACCATACTGCTGCTGCTGGTGATCCTGCCCTCCTGGACATCATTCCTGGTGCGCGTTTACGCCTGGATGGGGTTACTGAACAATAACGGCATTCTGAATCGCTTTTTGGTGTGGCTTGGCGTTATCGATCATCCGCTGGTGATCCTCTACACCAATACAGCGGTCTATATCGGTATTGTTTACTGCTATCTGCCCTTTATGGTGCTGCCGATCTATACCGCGCTGACGCGTATCGACTATTCGCTGGTGGAAGCGTCGCTGGACTTAGGCGCGCGTCCGCTGAAAACCTTTTTCAGCGTGATTGTGCCGCTGACCAAAGGCGGCATTATCGCCGGGTCGATGCTGGTGTTCATACCGGCGGTAGGGGAGTATGTGATCCCGGAACTGCTGGGCGGCCCGGACAGTATTATGATTGGCCGCATTCTCTGGCAGGAGTTTTTTAATAACCGCGACTGGCCGGTGGCCTCCGCGCTGGCGGTAACCATTCTGCTGATCCTGATCCTGCCGATTATCTGGTTCCACAAGCATCAAAATCGCGCTGCGGGAGAGAAAGCATGAATCAGCTACCGGTTATTCGCTCGCCGTGGCGTACCGCTATTCTGGTGCTCTGCTTTCTGTTTCTCTATGCGCCCATGCTGCTGCTGGTGGTTTACTCCTTTAACAGCTCGCAGCTGGTCACGGTGTGGGAGAGCTTCTCTTTTCACTGGTATCGCGTGCTGTTTCAGGATGAGGCGATGCTCGATGCCGTCGGGCTGAGCCTGACCATTGCCGGGCTTTCAGCCACCATGGCCGTGATACTGGGTACCCTGGCGGCGGTGATCATTGTGCGCTTTGGCCGCTTTCGCGGTCACAGCGGTTTCGCCTTTATGCTGACCGCACCGCTGGTTATGCCTGACGTGATTACCGGTCTGTCGCTGCTGCTGCTGTTTGTGGCGATGGCGAACACGCTGGGCTGGCCGGGCGACCGCGGCATGCTGACTATCTGGCTGGCGCACGTCACATTCTGTACCGCTTATGTTGCGGTCGTGATCAACGCCCGCCTGCGCGAACTGGATCGCTCTATTGAAGAGGCCGCGATGGATCTGGGCGCCACGCCGCTGAAGGTGTTCTTTGTGATCACCGTGCCGATGATTGCGCCCGCCATTGTAACCGGCTGGCTGCTGGCCTTTACGCTGTCGCTTGATGACCTCGTGATCGCCAGTTTTGTTACCGGTCCGGGAGCGACCACGCTGCCGATGGCGATCTTCGCCACGGTACGACGCGGGGTGAATCCGGAGATCAACGCGCTGGCGTCGATTATTCTGTTTGTGGTCGGGCTGGTCGGTTTCATCGCCTGGCGCTTTATGGCGCATGAAGAAAAACAGCGTTTGCGTGATATTCAGAAAGCAAAACGTGGCTGAAATCCCGTGAGTTTGCCACTATAAGCAAGGCTGGCGTTGCCAGCCTTTTCTTATGGAGCCTGGGTGATGTCGGAAACGCTGAAAAACGCTGTGTTGAGCTCAACGCCGGTGCCGGTAACGATTGCCGGTATCGCGATTATTATTACCCGCTGCCTCAGCGTGATGATGATGGCTGGCGAGCTGGGCTATGAGGAGATGGCTAACTTTGTGCACCGCAGCGCACAGGCCTGGGACTCCACCCTGATATTTATCGCCAGCCAGCTGATTTTTCTGTTTGAACTGCGCTGTGCTTTTACCCTGATGCGCGGCAGCAATCGCGGCCGCTGGGGCTATACGCTCAGCCAGGTTGTGGTGCTGTTCTATATGCTGATGGCGTCGGTGGGCTGGATCTATCCGGAGATATTCAGTATTTCGGGTGAAAACAATCTGCAGATTATTCACCACACGCTGCAGCAGAAATTGCCGGACGTGCTGATTGTGCTGCTGCTGTTTGTGCCGGCCAGCAGTCGCGCATTTTTCCGCATCCGGTGATACAATCGCCCCCCATTTTTTCTCCGAGTACAGGTTGTTCCATGCATTGCGCGCTTTATGACGCTGGCCGCTGCCGTTCATGTCAGTGGCTGGAGAAACCCTATCCGCAGCAGGTCAGCGATAAGCAGGCGCGGCTTGCTCAGCTGCTTGCAGCGATGCCGGTCAGCGACTGGCGGCGTCCGGTGACGTCGGCGGAGCAGGGGTTTCGCAATAAGGCCAAAATGGTGGTCAGCGGCAGCGTGGAGCGCCCGGTTTTTGGTCTGGTGGCACCTGACGGCGAGCCGGTCGATCTCTGCGCCTGTCCGCTCTATCCCGCCAGCTTTGCGCCGGTGTTTGCGCTGCTCAAACCCTTTATCGCCCGTGCCGGTCTTACGCCTTACAGCGTGACGCGCAGGCGCGGCGAACTGAAGTTTCTGCTGCTGACAGAAAGCAGCGAGGGCGGCATGATGCTGCGTTTTGTGCTGCGTTCAGCCAGTAAGGTGCCGCAGTTGCAGGCGGCACTGCCGTGGCTGCAGCAGCAGCTGCCGCAGCTGAAGGTGATCTCTGCCAATATTCAGCCGGTACATATGGCGATTCTGGAGGGGGAGGAAGAGATTGCGCTCACCGCGCAGCAGGCGCTGCCGGAACGCTTTAACCAGGTACCGCTTTATATCCGTCCGCAAAGCTTTTTCCAGACCAACCCGCAGGTGGCGGCCGCGCTTTACGCCACCGCGCGCGACTGGGTAGCGGAGCTGAACGTGACCAGTATGTGGGATCTTTTTTGCGGCGTGGGTGGATTTGGCCTGCACTGCGCCACCCCGGAGATGACGCTGACGGGCATTGAAATCAGCTCTGAAGCGATAGCCTGTGCGCAGCAATCGGCGCAGCAGCTGGGGCTGGAGAAGGTGCACTTTGCCGCTCTGGATTCCACCCGTTTCGCTACCTCACGGGAAGATGTCCCGCAGCTGGTGCTGGTTAATCCGCCGCGCCGCGGCATTGGCAGCGAGCTGTGCGACTATTTAAGCGACATGGCTCCGGCTTTTATTCTTTACTCCAGCTGCAATCCTGCCACCCTGGCGCAGGATATTGCCCGGCTTAGTGATTACAACATACAAAAAGTGCAGCTGTTTGATATGTTCCCGCACACTGCTCATTTTGAAGTGTTATGTCTGCTGACGCGTAACGATCGGGCGCGTGCTGCATAACGCAGCACGCGCTGAGAAGAGAAATTACTCAGGGAACCACTTCTGGTTGATCTGCTGCCAGCTGCCGTCAGCTTTCAGAGCCGCCAGCGCGGTATTGAACTCATTCAGCAGGTCACTGTTACCCTTACGCACGGCAATACCCAGCCCGTTGCCAAAGTATCCGGCATCGGTCACGTGCTCGCCCACGGTAGTGAGATCCTCATTGGCTTTCAGCCACTGACTGACCACGGCGCTGTCGCCAAATACGCCATTGAGGCGGCCGTTTTTCAGGTCGAGAATCGCATTCTGATAGCTGTCATACGCGACCGCTACCACGTCCGGATGCTTTTCAGTCAGATATTTCTGGTGAGTGGTGCCGTTCTCTACGCCGATACGCTTGCCTTTCAGCTGGCTGAAATCGCTGAACTCTCCTTTACGGGCAATGACGATAGCGGAGTTGGCATAGTAAGGCTGGCTGAAATCGACCTGCTTACTGCGCTCGGCGGTAATATCCATACCGGAAATCACCGCATCATAACGGCGGAATTTCAGCGACGGGATCAGGCTGTCAAACGCATTATTTGTGAACGTGCACTCCGCTTTGATTTTCGCACAGAGCGCTTTCGCCAGATCGATATCAAAGCCCACAATCTGATTGTCGTGATCCAGTGATTCAAACGGCGGATAGGTAGCGGAAACGGCAAAACGTATTTTTTCAGCTGCATAAGCATTCACAGTAACCGCAGCGAGCGCTGCGGCGATAATCCATTTTTTCATCATGTCATTCTCATAAGCAAGCCAGAAGCGGAATGCGTGACACAATGCCATTGAATGAATTTTTATGCAATTATTTTGGATAAGTAAGGCTTTATAATGGGCGGCTGCTCTGACGCCGGCACGGCGCACAAGCAACCGCTCCGGTGGCGATTAGCTGCGCTGCTCAAATACCAGTGCGCGTTTCTCTATCAGCCGCATCAGCAGCGTCAGAGCGCCGTTAACCACCAGATAGATCAGACCCGCCGCCGCATACACCGTAACGTCATAGGTGCGTCCGTAGAGCATCTGACCGTGGCCCATCACTTCCATCAGCGTAATGGTGTAGGCCAGCGAGGTGCTTTTAAACACCAGCACCACCTCGTTGGAATAGGAGGAGAGGGCGCGCTTAAGCGCATAGGGCAGCAAAATACGCAGCGTATCTTTGCGGTTCATGCCGAGCGCGGCGCATGACTGCCACTGACCCGCCGGAATAGCGCGTACCGCACCATAAAATAGCTGGGTGGTGTAGGCGGCGCTGTTGAGCGAAAGCGCCAGCATCGCGCACAGCCAGGGCTGCGACAGCAGATGCCAGAGCCAGGGTACGCTCTGAATAGCGGGAAACTGGCCCGGCCCGTAGTAGATCAGGAAAATCTGCACCAGCAGGGGAGTACCGGTAAACAGCGTGATATAGCCTCTTACCAGCAGGCTGGCGACCGGGACTTTCAGCGCCAGCACGACAGTACAGAGCAGCGACAGCAGCAGCGCGGCCGCCAGTGAGGCCAGCGTCAGCGTTAAGCTGGTATGCAGACCTTTTAACAGTTCGGGTAAATAGTCGAGCATGCGTCAGGCTCCCCGCTCAAAACGCGTGGTGCGTAGTTCAATACGGCGTAAAATCGCCTGACTGAAGAGCGTAATTAACAGATAGATAGCGGCAGCCACCAGATACCAGGTAAAAGGTTCCTGCGTACGCGTAGCGATACTTTTCGTCTGCAGCATCAGGTCGTTAACGCTAATCAGCGACACCAGCGCCGTATCTTTCAGCAGCACCAGCCACTGGTTGCCGAGGCCCGGCAGCGCATGTCGCCACATTTGCGGCATAATCAGCCGGAAAAAGATGGCAGACTTTTTCATCCCCAGCGCCTGACCAGATTCCCACTGGCCTGCCGGTACTGCTTTCAGCGCACCGCGCAGCGTCTGTGATGCATAGGCGGAATAGAGCATAGCCAGCGCAATCACCCCGCAGAGAAACGGGCTGACATCAAAGTTCTCAATCTGCAGCTGCACCGGAATAGTCACCAGGCCCAGATTAAGACTGAAACCGTCAGAGAGCGTCAGCAGCAGCTGTGAGGCACCAAAATAGATAAAAAGGACGACCAGGATTTCCGGCAGACCGCGGATCAGCGTGACCAGCACGGTGCCGACCCACGCCAGCGGTTTTATGCGCAGCGACTCCCAGCCAGCAAACAGCATTGCCAGCACAAGGCCGGCGATCAGCGCACAAACAGCAAGGCCGACGGTTATCCCGGCGGCACTTGCAAGTGAGATCATTTCATTCATCAGAGATTACTGCTGGAACCATTTGCTGTAGATAGTCTTGTAGGTGCCGTCAGCTTTGATCTTATCCAGTGCCGCGTTGAACTTACCCTGCAGTTCAGCGTTGCCCTGACGCACGGCGATGCCCAGGCCGGTGCCAAAGTAATCTTTATCCGTGACCTTTTCACCCAGCGGTGCCAGCGTTGCGTTCTGCTTCAGCCACTCATTGACCACGGCGGTATCACCAAAGACGGCATCGATGCGGCCATTTTTCAGATCCAGTACGGCGTTCTGATAGCTGTCGTAAGGCACGATAGTAATATCGCTATGCTTGTCAGTCAGGAACTTCTGGTGGGTGGTACCGTTTTGTACGCCGACGCGCTTGCCTTTAAGGGCAGCAACATCAGCCAGCTTACCTTTCTGTGCAATAAAGGTGGCAGAGTTATCGTAGTAAGGCTTGCTGAACAGCACCTGCTTTTCACGTTCCGGCGTGATGTCCATACCGGCCATTACCGCGTCAAAACGGCGGAATTTCAGGCTGGGGATCAGGCTGTCGAACGCCTGATTAGTAAAGGTGCAGGTCGCATCCATCTCTTTGCAAAGGGCGTTAGCGAGATCGACATCGAATCCCTGGATTTTGTTCTCAGCGTCAACGAATTCAAACGGCGGATAAGAGGCTTCGGTAGCGAAACGCAGCGTCTGTGCAGCGGAAGCGCTCAGGCTCAGCGTGGTGAGCAGGGCAGCAAGTACAACTTTTTTCATTATTAGCATCCTGACTTAGTGCGAAAGATAGTGTGCAAACGCATCGGTTTGCGGCTGTGTAAAGCGGCTGGCATCACCCTGTTCAATGATGTGACCATTCTCCATATAGACCACGCGGCTGGCGGTTTTGCGCGCCACTTCTACCTCGTGGGTCACAATAACCTGCGTGATCTGCGTCTGTGCCAGTTCACGAATAATCGTCACGATCTGCGCGGTAATTTCCGGATCGAGCGCGGCGGTGGGCTCATCGAACAGCAGCACCTGCGGCTCCATCATCAGCGCGCGGGCAATCGCCACGCGCTGCTGCTGACCACCGGAGAGGTGCAGCGGAAAACGATCGGCATAAGGCGTCAGGCGCAGGCGCTCCAGCAGCTTATCGGCACGCGCGCGCGCCGCCTCTTTTGTCAGGCCCAGCACCCGGCAGGGAGCCTCAGTGAGGTTTTGCATAACCGTCAGGTGGGGCCAGAGGTTATATTGCTGGAATACCATGCCGACGTTCTGGCGCAGCTCGCGAATCGCGCTGTCAGCAGGCGTTTTGGTAAAGTCAAACTGGTTGCCGGCAATCTGCAGCGTACCAGAACGCGGCAGCTCCAGCAGATTGAGTACGCGCAGGAGTGAGCTCTTCCCGGCACCGCTGGGACCGAGCAGCACCAGCGTCTCTCCCTGCGGACACTCCAGGTTGATGTCAGACAGCGCCTGATGGGCACCGTAAAAGCAGTTAATAGCGTTTAATTGAATACTCATGCGCGGAAAAATAGAGAGCAAATAGTGCCGCAAATCTTAACGTTCCCGGCATAGTTATGCAAATCGGGTGACTTAAAATTTATTAAACAGCGCATTACCCGCTCCGGTGCAGCAGAAAATTGTGCGGCCTGCGTCAGGCGTGGTTTGCGCGACTTTCACGCCTGACGTTAACACCGGTCAGAGGCTCTCTACCGATGTGGCACCCTAATGTGAGAGCAGGATAACAAAAAAATGCGCTATTTTTTCTGCTCCAGCAGCTGGCTGAGTGAGCCGCCACCGGCATGCGGCCACGCTGCCATATAGCGCACATCCTGCACCACCCAGCACTCGCCTTCGCGGATCATCAGCACCTCATCGCGCCACTGTTTATCACCGCGTGTCAGCGTAACGCGTAGCGGGATATTTCGCGCATCGCGATTGGGGATCGAAGAGGCGCTGTCAACCTCAGCAGCATCCGGCCCCTGCGCCAGGCTGGAAAAGAGATCGCCCTGACGCCACTCTGCCGGCTGATTGCGTTTTTCCCGCGCCTGCAGCAGCGTCTGATAAAGATGATCGCTCAGATAAGGGCGATATCTGGCCAGCAGCGCAGGGTCAGGCAGGCCTGCTGAAGGAGCCTTCATGCGTAAATCATAAAACTGTTGCGCCACGCTATCCGGCCCGCCATCGATACAGGACGCACTGCGTGGGCCATTATCCCTGATAACCGGCTCTACGGTGGTACAGGCGCTCAGCAGCGTTGCTGCTGATGCCAGCAGTGCAAGGGCTTTGATTCTCATCTCCGGTTCCTTATTGTTCTGTGGCAAAGCATGGGTTTTAGCATAGAGTATAGTCGTGCTTTTTCAGCACCATGCGTGCGGGTTCCATCGACATCTTCAGGAGATAACCATGAAATTTTCGACGACACCAACTCTGGAAGGCCACAGCATTACTGAATACTGCGGCGTTGTGACCGGCGAGGCGATTCTGGGCGCCAATATTTTTCGCGATTTCTTCGCCGGTATCCGCGATATCGTAGGGGGCCGCTCAGGTGCCTATGAAAAAGAGCTGCGCAAGGCGCGGGAGATTGCGTTTAAGGAGCTGGGCGATCAGGCGAAAGCGCTGGGCGCTAACGCGGTAGTCGGTATCGATATCGATTACGAAACCGTGGGTAAAGACAGCAGTATGCTGATGGTCAGCGTCTCCGGCACCGCCGTTATCGTGCGCTAATGCGTTTACTGCTGGTTACAGCGATGGCGCTGCTGCTCAGCGCCTGTCACTCCTCAATGGAAGCGCGTCAGGGTTACTGGGCCGATACCACTCATCCGGCGCAGGGGGCGCGACCGCGCATTAAAGTTATAGTGATCCACTACACCGCGGACGATTTCTCCTCTTCGCTGGCAACCCTGACCGATCGGCAGGTCAGCGCACACTATCTGATCCCACGCCAGCCGCCGCAGAGAGCGGGCAGGGGAGTGGTCTGGCAGCTGGTGCCGGAGCAGCAGCTTGCCTGGCATGCCGGACCCAGTTTCTGGCGCGGTGCAACCCGGATTAATGACACGTCTGTAGGGATTGAGATAGTCAATGCAGGCTATCAGCGTACGCTAACCGGGCTAAGGTGGCAGCCTTATACAGCCGATCAAATCACCGTACTGGCGGCGCTGCTGCGCGATCTGCAGCAGCGTTACGCTATTACGCCCGAAAACATAGTGGGCCACAGCGATATCGCGCCGCAGCGCAAGCAGGACCCGGGTCCGCTCTTTCCCTGGCAGCAGCTGGCCGCGCAGGGAAGCGGCGCCTGGCCCGATCCGGCTGTCGTGGCACGATATCTGGCGGGGCAGTCTGCCAGCAGCGTTGTAGATCCGCAGCCGCTGCTGGCAGCGCTGCAGCAGTATGGCTATGACGTGGCGGGCGCGACAACGCCTGAGATGCAGCGCCGGCTGATTGCGGCCTTTCAGATGCACTTCCGCCCGCGCGACTACCGGGGCGTTGCTGACGCAGAGACGCTGGCGATAGCCCGGGCGCTGCTGGCACAGTATGGCGCAGCGCGCTAGCGGTCAGCCCGCTGACTGCAGAAACGCCTGCCAGCGTGCGATGACCTGCTGCAGATCGGCGCGGGACACATCGAGATGGGTCACCATGCGCGTCCGGGCGCCCACGCTGATAAGAATATCGGCGGCGTGCATCCAGCGCTGCAGCGCTTCTGTCTGCTCTGGCGGAACCTGCACAAACAGCATGTTTGTCTGCTGGCTTATCACCTCCACACCCAGCGCGCGCAGCTGCTCTGCCAGCCACGCGGCGTTGTCATGATCCTCCTGCAGCCGGGTCACGTTGTGCTGCAGCGCATAGCGTCCGGCCGCCGCCAGAATGCCCGCCTGGCGCATACCGCCACCGGTCATTTTACGCCAGCGCCGCGCCTGCTCTATATAAGCGCTGTCGCCGCACAGCAGCGAGCCTACCGGCGTGCCCAGTCCCTTTGAGAGGCAGATAGTCAGCGTATCGCAGTAGCGTGCAATTTCTGCCAGCGTCACCTGCTGTGCCACCACGGCATTAAAGATACGTGCGCCATCAATATGCAGCGCCAGCCCGCGTTCGCGGGTAAAGTGCCACGCCTGCTCCAGATAGCTGAGCGGCAGTACTCTGCCGTGATGGGTATTTTCCAGACTCAGCAGGCGGGTGCGGGCAAAATGAATATCGTCCGGCTTAATCGCAGCGGCCACGTCCGCCAGCGGCAGGGTACCATCCTCCGCGGCAAGGATTGGCTGAGGCTGAATACTGCCCAGCACCGCCGCGCCCCCCGCTTCATATTTGTAGTTGTGCGCCTGCTGGCCAACGATATATTCATCGCCGCGCTGGCAGTGGCACAGCAGCGCCACCAGATTAGCCTGGGTGCCGGTAGGAAAGAACAGCGCGGCCGCTTTGCCGCTTGTCGCTGCCGCTTGTCGCTGCCGCTTCGGCTTCCAGTGCATTGACCGTGGGATCGTCACGATAGACGTCATCTCCGGTGGCGGCGTTCATCATGGCGTCCAGCATCGCCGCACTCGGGCGGGTTACGGTATCACTGCGCAAATCGATCACGTGGCTCTCCTGAAAGAAAAAGCGGGCTGTTCGCCCGCATTATTGCCTGTCCGGCAGGAGCTTTGTTTTACCGCAGCCAGTTGGTTTTCGCCAGCTCGGTGATCTCATTGCCGCGTCCGTTGAGGATGGCGCGCAGCATATAGAGACTAAAGCCTTTTGCCTGCTCCGCTTTGATTTGCGGCGGCATCGACAGCTCCTCTTTAGCTGTATGCACATCCACCAGGACCGGGCCATCATGCGCAAAAGCCTGCTCCAGCGCCGCATTGAGATCTGACGCTTTTTCAACCCGGATACCTTTGATGCCGCAGGCGGCGGCAATCGCAGCAAAATCAGGATTTTCCAGGTCGGTGCCGTCGGTAAGATAACCGCCCGCTTTCATCTCCATTGCCACAAAGCCCAGCACGCTGTTGTTAAAAATCACCAGCTTAACCGGCAGTTTCAGCTGCGCTACCGAGATAAAGTCTCCCATCAGCATACTGAAGCCACCGTCGCCGCACAGCGCCACCACCTGACGCTCTCTGTCGATAGCCTGCGCACCCAGCGCCTGCGGCATCGCATTCGCCATAGAGCCGTGATTAAACGAGCCCAGCAGGCGCCGTTTGCCGTTCATCTGCAGATAGCGCGCCGCCCAGACGGTGGGCGTGCCGACATCGCAGGTAAAGATGGCGTCGTCAGCGGCGTAGCGGCTGATCTGCTGTGCCAGATACTGGGGATGGATCGCCTGGTTGTCGTTTGCGGTTGCCAGATCGTCCAGGCTCTTGCGGGCGTCAGCGTAGTGCTCCAGCGCACGATCGAGATGATGGCGATCGTTATGTACCTCAAGCTGCGGCAGCAGCGCCTGGATCGTGGCTTTAACGTCACCCACCAGCGGCATATCGACATGGCTGTGCGCCCCCAGGCTGCCGGGGTTGATATCGATCTGAATGATGCGGGCGCTGGCGGGGTAGAAGGCACGATAGGGGAATTTCGTGCCGAGCAGGATCAGGGTGTCGGCATTCATCATGGCGTGATAGCCGGAAGAGAAACCAATCAGCCCGGTCATGCCAACATCATACGGGTTGTCATATTCGATGTGTTCTTTGCCACGCAGCGCGTGCACTACCGGCGCCTTAAGGCGTTCTGCCAGGGCGACAACTTCAGCATGAGCACCGGCGCAGCCGCTGCCGCACATCAGCGTAATATTGCCCGCGCCGTTAAGCGTTTCCGCCAGGGTAGCGAGCTCCGCCGCGGCCGGCACGACCTGCGGCAGCTGCGGCGGATACCATTCGCTGCGCGCACTTTTCGGGGCGGGCTGCAGCGCCACGTCACCCGGCAGGACGATCACAGAGACCCCGCGGTTGAGGATCGCTTTACGCATGGCGATGCCCAGGACCTGCGGCAGCTGCTCCGGATTTGAGACCAGCTCACAGTAGTGGCTGCATTCGCGAAACAGCTCCTGCGGATGCGTCTCCTGAAAATAGCCGCTGCCGATTTCGCTGGAAGGGATATGAGCAGCAATGGCCAGTACCGGCACATTGTTACGATGGCAGTCAAACAGACCGTTAATCAGGTGCAGGTTACCGGGACCGCAGGAGCCGGCGCAGACCGCCAGCTCGCCGCTGATTTGCGCTTCTGCACCGGCGGCAAACGCGGCCACCTCTTCATGTCGCGTTGGCATCCATTCAATCGTACCCATGCGATTCAGGCTGTCACTCAGGCCGTTAAGCGAATCACCGGTTACGCCCCAGATACGTTTTACGCCTGCGCTCTCCAGCGTTTGCGCCAGCAGGGCGGCCACAGTTTGTTTCATCATTTGCTCCTTTCTGATGGGGGGCCATCTATGCTGATGGCAAAAATCTGTCAGTCAGAAAGCGTAGACGAAGCCGCTGCGCGCCAGCCGTGAAAAAGTGCGCTGCAGACCCGTCAGGCGGAAAAAAAGGCGATCAGCACCGGGGCCAGCAGGCTCATAATAAAGCCGTGCACGATGGCTGCAGGGACGATCTCCATGCCGCCGGCGCGCTGCAGAATCGGCAGGGTGAAATCCATTGAGGTGGCGCCGCTCAGGCCCAGCGTCATACTGCGGTGCCGGGTAATAAGCAGCGGGATCAGCATAATTGTGATCAGCTCACGCAGCAGATCGTTAAAGAACGCTGCGCTGCCGATAACCGGACCAAACGCGTCCGTCATCAGAATGCCGGAAAGCGAATACCAGCCAAAGCCGCTGGCCAGCGCGAGGCCGGTTTTGAGCGGCAGTCCAAGGCAGACAGCGGCGAGTGCGCCTCCGGCCAGTGCGCCAGCCAGCGACACGGCCGCCACCAGCGCACCCCGCCGGTTAAGCGTAATCTGCCGCAGCGTCATGCCGCTGCTGCGCAGCTGAACGCCCACCAGAAACAGCATCAGGATCAGGGCATATTCGCTGACGGTGGCCGCATGGCGCAGCGGAGCCCACTGCGTCAGGCCGAGCAGAAATCCGCCCAGCACCGAGCCGCACAGCTTGAGTGAGTCCAGCGCCATCGCGAGACGCGACGGCAGCGCCTGCGCTTTATGCTGATGCCGCCACGGCAGACGCTGCTCAAGCAGCCAGAACGCCAGCAGCGAACAGGCGAGAATCAAGAGACCAGAGATAAAAGCGGTATAAAAAATGGTGAGCAAATTCGTGCTGAGATTATCAAGAAATGCCAGGCTCACGCCCATAAAAAACAGAATGATATAGACCAGCGCACTGAGCAGCCGCGCCACCGCGCGTAGCAGTACCGGCTGCTGCAGATGCAGCAGATAACCAGCAATCAGCGGCAGCAGAATAATCATCAGACCATACATAGCGAACATCCGTCCGTGGGAAAAGGACGCCACGCTAATCAAAAAAGCGCACGCTGTAAATCACCGTCTGCGGATAATCTGCGCCTTGACCCATACGCCACCGTACACCATGCTCAGGCAACCTCTGTACAGGATAACCCTATGATTCTGGATCATATTGATATCAGCGGCTTTCGCGGCATTAATCAGCTCTCGCTGCCGCTTACGATGACGAATCTTCTGATAGGTGAAAACGCCTGGGGCAAATCAAGCCTGCTGGACGCGTTCTCACTCATGCTGGATCCGGCCAGCGCGCACGCCACCCTCAGCGAAGAGGATTTCCATTTCCCCGCCGCGGCCCCCGCGGCACGCTGGCGCACACTACAGATAGTGGTGCGCTTTCGCGCCTGTGAAGCAGAGCGGGAAAACACCCTGCTGCAGCCTTTCTGGCAGCACGATGAGCAGGGGAGTTATCTGCGCTTTAGTCTGCGGGCTACCTGCAAAGCGGACGGCGTGAAAAGCAGCTGGCGTTTTATTGACGCGCGTAATCAGCTGCTGGCAGCGGAGCCGACGGCGGCGGCGATAAGCTGGCTGCGGCAGCACCATCCGGTGCTGCGTTTACGCGATGCGCGGTTCGGACAGCGCCATCGGACGCATGAACCAGGCGGTGAGGGTCGGGATCCGGGTCTGCAGGCGCTGCAGAGCGTGTTACAGCAGCTCAATCGCGCGGCGGGCGGCCGGGCGGTGAGCGATGAGGTGCTGCTGCAGGGCGTACAGACAATGCAGCAGCTGATGGCGCACTATTTTCTCGTTCAGCAACCCGGCGTCAGTCACCCGCGAATGGCACCGGAACTGCGCGACGGCAGCGCAGGCTGGCAGGCGCTGGATGCGCTTAACCGGCTGCTGGCGGGGGCTAGTGCAGAGCATCGTCGCGAGGTGCAGCTGCGGCTGCTGGCACTGCTGCCCGGCAGCAATGCGCTGCCAGACGGCGCCCAGCCTGTTCTGCTGGTCGAGGATCCTGAAACCCGGCTGCACCCGATAATGCTTTCGGTTACCTGGAATTTACTGACGCTGCTGCCGCTGCAGCGGCTGGTCACCACCAATTCAGGTGAACTGGTTTCCCAGACGCCGCTGGAAAACCTCTGCCGTCTGGTGCGTGAAGCGAGCCGCGTAGCGGCGTGGCGTATCGGCGAAGCGGGGCTGAGCGCCGAGGATCATCGCCGCATCGCGTTTCATATTCGCGTTAATCGACCCGCCGCGCTGTTTGCCCGCTGCTGGCTGCTGGTAGAGGGCGAGACGGAGGTGTGGATCGTTAACGAGCTGGCGCGACAGCAGGGCGATCATTTTGCCGCAGAAGGGATCCGGGTGATCGAGTTTGCCCAGGCAGGCCTGAAGCCGCTGCTGAAATTTGCCCGGCGTATGGGAATTGCCTGGCACGTATTGACCGATGGCGATGAGGCAGGAAAGAAATATGCGGCGACCACCCGCAGCCAGCTGCTGACCCACGAAAAGGAAGAGGTGCACCTGACGCAGTTTCCGGCAGCTGACATTGAACACTTTCTCTATCAGCACGGATTCCGCGCGGTCTATCATCAGATGGCGCACCTGCCGTTAAACATTGCGATGACGCCACGGCGTATTATTACGCAGGCGATCCATCACAGCTCTAAGCCTGAGCTGGCCATTGCCGTGGCGCTGGCAGCCGGGGAGCGCGGCCCGCAGGCGATTCCGCCGCTGTTCAGAACGCTTTTTAGTCAGGTAAAAATGCTGGCACAGCGGCGTGCAGGATAGGATGAAAAGTAAAATGCCAGCGTTACCGGCTGGCATTTCAGGGGCGGAGTGGTCAGAATAACCGCGCGCTGCGCCGGTCAGGAATGCAGCGACGCCTCACAGGGGACAATCAGACTGGCATGGTTGCCTTTTGGCCCTTCGTGAACATCAAACTGAACGTGCTGACCCGCTTTAAGCGTTCTGTAACCCTCCATCTGAATGGTGGAGTAGTGCGCAAAGATGTCATCGCCACCGCCAACCGGACAAATAAAGCCGAAGCCCTTGGCGTTGTTGAACCATTTAACAGTACCCGTCTCCATGCTTTTACTTCCCTCGCAAGACATTCTGATAAGTAGGTGAGGTCATCGCAGCTGTGAGTCGAGGTTGTTTAAAACTCAATCAGCTTGTGCATGTAGAATGTAGAGAAACGGACCTTATCGTCAAGCAATCGACCCGGATGCATGGGCAGAAAATCACCAAAATTTGAGGCAGTTAACGCTATTGAGAATTTTGTGATACAGGTCGCGCATCTGCTTTTCGTACCGATAGCAGCGATAGCAAACCCGGCTTGACAGACGTGTTAAACTTCAGGTTAGTGCAGGCTAAAATGCATGACCGCAACGCAGAATTCCAATGGACGATTATGGCAAACACAAACGACTGGCTTAATTTTGAACACCTGGCCGAAGACAAAGTACGTGAAGGGTTAAAGCCGCCTTCAATGTATAAAGTCATCCTGAATAATGACGATTATACACCTATGGAATTTGTTATTGACGTTCTGCAAAAGTTCTTTTCTTATGATATTGAACGCGCCACGCAACTGATGCTGAAAGTTCACTATCATGGAAAGGCAGTCTGCGGTGTTTTCACCGCTGAAGTAGCAGAGACAAAAGCTGCGCAGGTGAACAACTATGCCAGAGAGAATCAACATCCTTTGCTGTGTACGCTGGAAAAAGCCTGAACCTGTCTCCATATAGGAAACAGGCAGTCAGAGCGATAATTGGGGGAGGTGCCAAATGCTCAATCAAGAACTGGAACTCAGTTTAAACATGGCTTTCGCCAGAGCGCGCGAGCACCGTCACGAGTTTATGACCGTCGAACATCTGTTACTGGCACTGCTCAGTAACCCGTCGGCCAGAGAGGCACTGGAAGCCTGTACGGTGGATATTGTGGCTCTGCGTCAGGAACTCGAAGCCTTCATCGAACAAACCACGCCGGTGCTGCCGGTCGGCGAAGCTGAGCGCGATACGCAACCTACGCTCAGCTTCCAGCGCGTGCTGCAGCGGGCGGTATTCCACGTTCAATCTTCCGGTCGCAGTGAAGTTGCAGGCGCCAATGTCCTGGTTGCCATTTTCAGCGAGCAGGAGTCGCAGGCGGCTTATCTGCTGCGCAAACATGAAATCAGCCGTCTCGATGTGGTGAATTTCATCTCTCACGGCACACGTAAAGATGAGCCCGGCCAGTCGCAGAATAACGCGGACAATCCGGTCAATGAAGAGCAGGCAGGCGGGGAGGAGCGTATGGAGAACTTCACCACCAATCTTAACCAGCTTGCTCGCGTTGGCGGTATCGACCCGCTTATCGGGCGTGAAAAAGAGCTGGAGCGCGCCGTGCAGGTGCTGTGCCGCCGGCGTAAAAACAATCCGCTGCTGGTGGGTGAATCGGGCGTAGGTAAAACCGCGATTGCTGAAGGGCTCGCCTGGCGTATTGTGCAGGGTGATGTACCTGAGGTGATGAAAGAGTGCACTATCTATTCACTGGATATCGGCTCTCTGCTGGCGGGCACCAAATATCGCGGCGATTTTGAAAAGCGCTTTAAAGCGCTGCTCAAACAGCTGGAGCAGGATAACAACAGCATCCTGTTTATTGATGAGATCCACACCATCATCGGTGCCGGTGCAGCATCGGGCGGGCAGGTGGATGCCGCTAACCTGATTAAGCCACTGCTCTCCAGCGGTAAAATCCGCGTGATGGGTTCCACAACCTATCAGGAGTTCAGCAATATTTTCGAGAAAGATCGCGCACTGGCGCGCCGCTTCCAGAAAATTGATATTACTGAGCCTTCGGTTGAAGAGACCGTGCAGATCCTCAACGGACTGAAGCCGAAATATGAAGCGCATCATGACGTGCGTTATACCGCGAAGGCGGTGCGTGCCGCGGTAGAGCTGGCGGTCAAATATATCAACGATCGTCATCTGCCGGATAAAGCCATTGACGTCATCGATGAAGCGGGCGCGCGGGCGCGTCTCGTGCCGGTGAGCAAGCGTAAGAAAACCGTTAACGTATCCGATATTGAATCGGTTGTGGCACGGATTGCACGTATACCGGAACAGAGCGTATCGGCCACCGATCGCGATACGCTGAAAAACCTGGGCGACCGCCTGAAAATGCTGGTATTTGGCCAGGATAATGCGATTGAGGCACTGACCGAAGCGATTAAAATGAGTCGCGCTGGTCTGGGTCAGGATCGCAAGCCGGTCGGCTCCTTCCTGTTCGCCGGTCCGACCGGGGTAGGTAAAACAGAAGTCACCGTGCAGCTGGCGAAAGCGCTGGGCATTGAGCTGCTGCGTTTTGATATGTCGGAATATATGGAGCGCCATACGGTCAGCCGTCTGATTGGCGCACCTCCTGGCTATGTGGGCTTTGACCAGGGCGGTCTGTTAACGGATGCGGTGATCAAGCATCCGCACGCTGTGGTGCTGCTGGATGAAATTGAGAAAGCGCACCCGGATGTCTTTAACCTGCTGCTGCAGGTTATGGATAACGGTATGCTGACCGACAACAACGGGCGTAAAGCGGACTTCCGTAATGTGGTGCTGGTCATGACCACTAACGCCGGCGTACGCGAAACTGAACGTAAGTCAATCGGTCTGATTCAGCAGGATAACAGTACGGATGCGATGGAGGAGATCAAAAAGATCTTTACGCCAGAGTTCCGCAACCGTCTCGACAACATTATCTGGTTCCGTCACCTCTCTGCTGAGGTGATCCATCAGGTCGTCGATAAGTTTATTGTTGAACTGCAGGCGCAGCTGGATGCGAAGGGCGTCTCACTGGAAGTGAGCGACGACGCGCGCGACTGGCTGGCAGAAAAAGGCTACGATAAGGCGATGGGCGCGCGTCCGATGGCGCGTACGGTTCAGGAAAGCCTGAAAAAACCGCTGGCCAATGAACTGCTATTTGGTTCGCTGGTGGATGGTGGCTCTGTGTCAGTGGCGCTGGATAAAGAAAAAAACCAGCTTACTTATCACTTCCTGAGCGCAGAGAAGCGCAAAACGGAAGGCACTGTGCACTAATGCCAGGGCAATAAAACAAAAGGCCGGATAATTATCCGGCCTTTTTTTTGCGGCTGGAAACTTAACCAGCCCGCGACGTGTGCAGCAGCTTAGCGACTGCGGAAGACAATGCGGCCTTTGCTCAGGTCGTACGGGGTCAACTCTACAGTGACTTTGTCACCCGTCAGGATGCGGATATAGTTTTTGCGCATTTTACCGGAGATATGAGCGGTAACCACGTGCCCGTTTTCAAGCTCTACGCGGAACATGGTGTTAGGTAACGTATCCAGTACGGTACCCTGCATTTCAATATTGTCTTCTTTGGCCATCGAATCCTCTGGGTGAACTACCAAACTGTTGAACCGGCAAGATAATGCCGAATTCCATGATTTATGTAAAGAAACGTTGGCTGTTTTTGCCAACGCTTCGCCGTGCGTCGCGCTGTCGCGCGTGCAGTACGGATAAATTCGGGTGTTGTTGACGTCTGCGGGGGATTAGCGGGCTAAGAATCTGCAGCAACCGGCCCGGCTGGGGTGGATGAAACAGTTTCAGGAAACAGGTGAGATTCCCAGCCTGGCAATTCCGGCTCGCCACAGCGAAGCGCGGACGACATACCAAACTCGCTTATTGTATCACTTTTATGTGGATTTGTGTGCAAAACATCTGCGGAGAGGGCTAAAAAAGGGTCTGCGTCTGCCAGCATCCTTCAGCAACCGGCTGCCACGCCAGCTTTTTTAGCTCCTGCAGATAGTCAGCGCGCGGAATTTCCGTTGCGCCGAGCGATGCCGTATGGGGATTAAGCACCTGACAATCGATAAGCCTGCCCTGATGAGCCCGGAAGTGCTGCGAAAATACCCACAGCGCGGTTTTTGAAGCGTTTTCCTGCCGGCTGAACATCGATTCTCCGCAGAACATCTGGCCGAGCGCCAGACCGTACATACCCCCGACCAGGCTATTTTCATGCCACACTTCAACAGAGTGCGCATGCCCCAGTTCATACAGGCGCAGCCAGGCGCGTTTGACCTCAAAGGTGATCCAGGTTCCCTCCTGACGTCCGGTCGCGCAGCCTTCAAGTACCTGTGCAAAGGCGTGGTTCATGGTCACGCGATAGGGAGAGCGACGGTGAAAACGCGCCATGCTCCGGCTGAGATGAAAGGCGTCTGGCATCAGCACGGCCCGCGGATCGGGCGACCACCAGAGAATCGGATCGCCGGGCGAAAACCAGGGAAAAATACCGTGCTGATAGGCGTTAATCAGACGTGCAGGCGAGAGATCGCCGCCCATCGCCAGCAAACCGTTTGGTTCGCGCAGCGCCATTTCCGGCGGCGGGAAGTGCAGTGAATCACGTGAAAGTTGTACCAGTCTCATGGCATCAGCTACTCAGAAGCGTCATCTCCAGACTATAACGCAAAGCGCTGACGGAAACGCCAGTAGCGACCCGCTTTTGAGATTAATTCGTCATGAGAACCTGATTCCACAATGGCGCCCTGATCCATGACGCAGATGCGATCCATCTTCTCCAGACCCTGCAGGCGATGTGTCACCATAATCAGCGTCTTACCCTTGCTGACCCGCAGCAGTAATTGCAGAATGTGCTGCTCGGTCGTGGCGTCCAGCCCTTCAGTGGGTTCATCCAGCAGCCAGAGATCGCCGTTGTGCAGCAGGGCGCGGGCGATGGCCAGCCGCCGCAGTTCGCCGCCGGAAAGGGGTCTGCCGCCTTCACCCATCCAGCTATCCAGTCCGTCAGGCTGTTCAGCCAGAAAGCCGAGCCCGGCCTGTGTCAGAGCGGCTGTCAGCTCACTGTCGCTGGCCGTGGGGCGCGCCAGTAAGAGGTTGTCCCGCAGCGTTTGGCTGAAAAGATGCACGCGCTGCGTCACCACGCTGATACGCTGCCGCAGGCTGGTCTCATCCCACTGTGAGAGCGGAGTATCATTAAGCTGAATACTTCCCGCGGTGGCTTCCCGGCTACGGGTGATAAGCGCCAGCAGGCTCGATTTACCGCAGCCGGTCGGGCCGAGCAGAGCGATACGTTCGCCTTGTCGCAGCTGCAGTGAAAAATGCGCTAATACCGGCTCCGGGCGCTGCGGATAGCTAAATGAAACGTTATCCAGCGTGAGGCTGATACCCGGCGCCGTATTCGGCATGGCTGGCGGAAAATAGATGGCAGGCGGCTGGTCGATAATCTCCTGCACGCGCCGTGCGGCGCTGCTGACCTGCGCCAGCGGCAGAAAAGCGCCGGCAACCGGTGCCAGCGCTTCAAATGCCGCCAGGCCACAGAACAGAAACAGCGCAATCGCTGCGCCCCCGACAGAAGCAGCTGACACCCACAGCAACAGCGTTACGGTCAGACCGGCTATCAGCAGCAGCAGGCTCTGCGCAAGCGCCTGCAGGTGATGCTGCTGTTGCTGCGCGTGCTGCCACTGCTGCTCTGTGCTGTCCAGCCGCTGACGCCAGGCCGTTGCCGCACCATAGATTTTTAGCTCAGCCTGAGCTATGAGCCAGCCAGCAAGCTGCAGTCGCCAGCTCGCCTGAGAGCGGGCGATACGCGCGCCGGAAGCCTGACCAAAATAGCAGAAGAGGGCGGGCAGCAGCAGCAGGGTCAGCAGCATGCTGCCGCCTAAGAGCAGCGCCAGAGGCAGGCTGAGCAGAGAGAGACTGCAGGTTACGACGATAATGACCACTGCCGCACCGGCCAGGGGCGAAATAATACGCAGGTAGAGATGATCGAGCGTATCGACATCGCTGACAAAACGATTCAGTAGCTCACCGTGACGAAAGCGCGACAGCTGCTCAGGTGCCAGCGCCATCAGGCGGCTGAAGGTGTAGACACGCAGATGCTGCAGCACCCGGAAAGTGGCGTCATGACTGACAAGACGCTCAAAATAACGCGCGGCGGTACGTATAATCGCGGCACCGCGCACGCCTGCCGCCGGCAGCATATAGTTGAAAGTGTAGAGTCCGGCCAGCCCTGCCAGCGAGGAGGCAGCCAGAAACCAGCCCGAGAGCGTAAGCAGACTCACACTGGCAAGCAGGGTGAGGATAGCCAGCGCGATCCCCAATCCCAGGCGCCAGGGGTGCTGCCGGAACAGACGCAGAAAAGGCATTATTGAGCGCACAGTGAAACCTCCTGCTGACGTTGCCGTATCATCTCCTGCAGCAGCCCGGGCTCCCTGCTGAGCTGCTGCCAGCTTCCCTGCTGTACCAGCGCACCCTGCTGCATGACCCACACTTCATCCCACTGCGCCAGATCGTGCAGCTGGTGCGTAATCATTAACGTTGTCTGCTGCCGTGCCGCCTGGTTAAGCGCCTGCATGACGTGATATTCGCTGGTGCTGTCCAGACCTGAACCCGGTTCATCCAGCAGCAGCAGTTTTGCCGGCTTCAGCAGCGCACGGGCAACCGCAATCCGCTGAGCCTGACCAACAGAAAGCCCGACACCATCCTCGCCAGTCGGCGTATCCAGCCCCAGCGGCAGGCTCGTCAGAAATGCGCTTACGCCAGCCTGGGCTAATACAGCCTGCAGTCTGCTCTCCTCAACGGGTCGATCCGGCATCAGGTTATCGCGCAGCGTTTGTGCAGGCAGCTGCGGATTCTGTCCCACCCAGGCAAGCTGCCGCTGCCACTCTGCACGATCGATATGGCGCAGATCCACGCCATTGGCCCGCAGCACGCCCTGCCAGGGCAGGAAACCGAGCAGCGCGTTCATCAGCACGGTTTTGCCTGCGCCGCTTTCACCGACCAGCGCGACCCGGCAGCCTGCGCGCAGGGTAAAGTTAAGCGGCTGCGTCAGCGCGTGGCCGCCAGGACTCATTACCACCAGATCCTCTGCGGTCAGCGTCAGAGGAGCCTCGTCACACCACGGGCGAACTGGCCCCTGTGGCCGGGCATCCGGTGTCGCCTGCAGAAACGTTTCCAGCGCATCTGCTGCGCCTGCCGCCTGCGCTTTGGCGTGATAAAAGGTACCCAGATCGCGCAGCGGCTGGAAAAACTCCGGCGCAAGGATTAGCGCAAGAAAGCCGGCAAACAGCGTTACGCCAGTACCGTAATGACCAAAATTAAATTCGCCAAGGTAAGAAAAACCAAAATAGACGGCGACAACGGCAATCGCCAGCGAGGCGAAAAATTCCAGCACCGCCGAGGAGAGAAAAGCGAGGCGCAGCACGTCCATTGTCCGCTGCCGAAAGCTATCGGTGCTGGCGGCAATAGCCTGTTTCTCAGCCGCTGCACGGTGAAACAGCCGCAGCGTGTCGCGTCCGCGCAGACGATCGTAAAAATCGCCGCTCAGGCGTGATAGCGCGAGAAAGTTACGCCGGCTGGCGTCCGCTGCGCCCATGCCCACCAGCGCCATAAATAGCGGGATCAGCGGAGCGGTGACCAGCAGGATCAGCCCTGCAGCCCAGTTAACGGGAAACACAGCTAGCAAAATTGCGCAGGGAATAGCAACCGCCAGCGTCATCTGTGGCAGATAACGCGCATAATATTCCTGCAGCTGTTCAATCTGCTCAAGCAGCAGCGTTGACCAGCTGCCGGCAGGTCTGCCCTGTATCCAGGCCGGTCCGAGCGCATCGATGCGATCAAGCAGCTGGCGCCGCAGCGCCCGCCGGATGGCGAGACCGGCGCGGAAGCCTGCCATCTCCCGGCCATAGTTAAAGCCGGCACGCAACAGAAAACAGAACAGCAACAGCAGAAACTGAGTGACCAGCGACGAGCGGGGCCGATCGGAGACAACCAGCTGCTGCAGTAGCGTAGCCATCAGCCACGCCTGGGCGATAAGAACGAGTGCGGAGGCAAAGCCGCATAGCGCAGCCAGCCGCAGGGCGGTAGCGCCGGAGGCCCGCTGCTGCCGTAACCAGCCCAGCAGGCGCTTTTGCCGTGATTTATTCATACTGTCGTCTGCTCTTCTGAAACAGGGCGAAAACCCGATAAAGTATCCGGTTATTGCGGTCGGCAGCACTTTAGCACGCGGTACATAAAAAAGGCGACCTGAACAGGTCGCCTCACTTTGATTATGATCAGGTTATTAACACGTTACCGATCGGTTTTAACCAGCCCATCCAGATAGCGCTCTGCATCCAGCGCTGCCATACAGCCGGTACCGGCAGAGGTAATCGCCTGACGATAAGTGTGATCCATCACATCGCCTGCGGCAAAGACGCCCGGAATACTGGTCTGCGTGGCGTTACCGTGCAGGCCGGACTGCACCTTAATGTAGCCATTTTCCAGCGCCAGCTGGCCCTCAAAAATGGCGGTGTTTGGACTGTGGCCGATGGCGACAAACAGGCCTGCGACCTCAAGCGATTCTGCAGGCTCACCGTTAGTTGCCAGCAGCTTCACGCCGGTCACACCCATCTGGTCACCGGTCACTTCTTCCAGCGTGCGGTGCGTATGCAGCACAATGTTGCCGCTGCGCACTTTTTCCATCAGCCGGTCGATCAGAATTTTCTCTGCGCGGAAGGTGTCGCGGCGGTGAATCAGGTGCACCTCAGACGCGATGTTGGCAAGGTACAGCGCCTCTTCAACAGCAGTATTGCCTCCGCCGATCACCGCAACTTTCTGGTTGCGATAGAAAAAACCGTCGCAGGTCGCACAGGCAGAGACGCCACGGCCCTTAAATGCCTCTTCAGAAGGCAGACCCAGATAGCGTGCAGATGCACCCGTCGCAATAATCAGGGCGTCCGCCGTATATTCGCCGCTGTCGCCGGTCAGGCGGAAAGGGCGCTGCTGCAGGTCAACGGTATGAATATGATCGAACAGGATTTCGGTGTTGAATTTTTCGGCATGCGCATGCATACGCTCCATCAGCGACGGCCCGGTCAGGTCATGCGGATCGCCTGGCCAGTTTTCAACTTCGGTGGTCGTCGTAAGCTGGCCGCCCTTTTCCAGACCGGTAATCAGAACCGGATTCAGGTTAGCGCGTGCCGCATAAACTGCAGCGGTATAACCGGCTGGGCCTGAGCCCAGGATAAGCAGTTTGCTGTGTTTGGCCGTACTCATGCATTCCTCAGTGTGTTTCTGACAACAGTGATTTTGATTGTAGGGAAATTAGGACAGCAAAAAAAGCTTTGCACCATTTTGTTAGCAATTGCTGCAAGCGGCGTAGACGATGAAACGCATCTTTGCTGCAGCGTTGCGCTAAAAGAGTGCATTCTGAGTAAATAAAAGGCATCACCGCCCTGAAAATATCATTTAAAAACAGAGCCCCAGCACGGTATCTGGCATCTTGTACTGAATTTAGATGTTTTACTTTGACAATCGCCTGCGCATTTGCGAAAACATTGGAAGAAGCAGAGAGTCTCTGGCGGTTCAGAACGGTAATTCAGTGCTGTTTTGCGCGGTGGCGTCAGAAAATCTCAGCCTGACATTGGTAATGACGCATGATGTGGACAGACAGCATGCGTCATACGGATGGTGCGCGACTGCACAGGCTTATGGTCTTCAATTCAGTAAGGCTCTGGAATACGCATTTTTCAGGGTTGTGGCAGGCATAGGGAAGGAATTAAGAGAGACAATAATAATGGTAGACAATAAAAAGCGCCCCGGAAAAGATCTGGATCGTATCGACAGAAATATCCTGAATGAACTGCAAAAAGATGGCCGTATCTCCAATGTTGAGCTTTCCAAGCGCGTAGGCCTTTCGCCAACGCCATGCCTTGAGCGTGTTCGCCGTCTGGAGCGACAGGGCTTTATCCTCGGCTACACCGCTCAGCTCAACCCGCACTACCTTGATGCATCCCTGCTGGTGTTTGTTGAGATTACTCTGAATCGCGGTGCCCCTGACGTGTTTGAGCAATTTAACGCCGCAGTACAAAAACTTGAGGAAACTCAAGAGTGTCACCTCGTTTCCGGTGACTTTGACTATCTGCTGAAAACCCGCGTGCCTGATATGTCTGCCTATCGTAAACTGCTGGGAGAAACCTTGCTGCGCCTGCCAGGCGTAAACGACACCCGTACCTATGTCGTGATGGAAGAGGTGAAACAGAGTAACCGGCTGGTCATTAAAACCCGCTAACGCAGGGAAGGTGCAAAGCGTGCAGGATTTAGGTACACTCCTGTGAATTCATACAGGACCAGCGTCGGGCTCTTCCGGCGCTGTTGCCTTCTTATTTTACAGGCACCTGGAGAGTTCTCTTGAGCCAGGAATACACAGAAGATAAAGATGTTTCGTTACAACCGCTGAGCAGTGGACGTCGTCTGCTCGAGGCGTTGCTCATCCTTGTAGCCTTGTTCGCCATCTATCTGATGGTGTCACTGGTCAGTTTTAACCCTTCCGATCCCAGCTGGTCCCAGACCGCATGGCATGAACCTATCCACAATATCGGGGGTAGTCCAGGTGCCTGGCTGGCAGATACTTTGCTGTTTATCTTTGGCGTGATGGCCTATGCCATTCCACCCGTTATCCTGGGGCTGTGCTGGATCACTTTCCGTCAGCGCGATCGGCAGGATTATATCGACTATTTTGCCGTTGGATTGCGCCTGATAGGCGTGCTGGCACTGGTGGTGACCACCTGCGGACTGGCTGCGCTGAACGTGGATGATATCTGGTACTTTGCCTCAGGCGGGGTGATTGGCAGTCTGGTCAGCAATGCCATGGCGCCGTGGCTGCATGGTGCAACCGGCACGCTGACGCTGCTCTGTATCTGGGCCGCAGGCATCACGCTCTATACCGGCTGGTCATGGCTCGCTATCGCTGAAAAAATCGGGAGCGTGGTGATGGGCGTGCTGACGTTTGCCAGCAACCGCTCTCGTCATGACGATCGCTGGGAAGAGGATGAGTATGAAGAGGAAGCGGATATCCCATTGCGCCCGGTTGTGGCGTCTCAGGCTGCTGACGAAGAGGATGTTTTGCTGGCTGCGCCGCGAGCGCCTGCGTCTGCGCCTGCACTCTCTGCTGAGCTGGCCAGCGAACCGCTGCTGGCTAAAGCGTCCAGCGCAACCGCTGCGGCGCTTTCTGCGGTCAGTGAAGCTGCCCGTCAGGCACCGCCCGCTTCGGCTGCCGTAGCAGAACCTGCACCGACGGCGGAGCCAGCAGTTACGCAGGCTGCCGTGCCGCAACCGGTCACATCTCAACCGGTTGTGACCGCCACGCCAGCACCGCAGACGCCACCGCTTTATCATTTTGAACTGCCGGCAGAGCCTGTCGCGTCGCCTGCTGCACCGGATGAAGATGGCCCGCGCATGGGCGACTGGCAAAGTGCCGATCGCTTCTCTGCTGCCGCCCCTGCATTCACGGCCGCCGCGGCCACAGGTGCTGCCACCGCGGCCGTACAGCGTGCGGAAGAGTCGCTGTCGCCTGTTTTTGACATTGTGCCTGAGCGCGATCGTAACCCGCAGGTAAAACAGGGGATTGGTCCGGAGCTGCCGCGACCTAACAAAGTTAAACTGCCGACCCGACGTGAACTCGCCTCTTATGGCATCAAACTGCCTTCACAGCGTATGGCAGAGGAGAAAGCGCGCGAAGAAGCAGAGCAGCAACAGCCCGACGTGAGCGCCACGCTGCATCAGCCACAGTATGAGGAAGAGGCTACGCTTCAGGAAGCGCAGCTGCGTGATGCATTTCAGTCACAGCAGCAGCAGCGCTATGGTGAAAGCTGGGAGTCGCATACTGAAGAGGACGATCAGGAGGCGCAGCATCAGGCGCAGCTGGCGAGCCAGTTTGCGGCGCAGCAGCAGCAGCGTTACAGCGCACCGCAGGAAGAAAAAGCGCCGGTGTTTAATCTGGATACCTCGGCTGCTTTTGACTTCTCGCCGATGAAAGATCTGGTTGATGATACGCCGAGTGAACCGCTGTTTACTATTGCGGCAACGCCGGAGCCTGAAGCGCAGTGGCAGCAGTCAGCTTCACCGGCAGCCGAACCAGCCGCGCAGTGGCAGCAGTCAGCTGCACCGGCAGCCGAACCAGCCGCGCAGTGGCAGCAGCCAGCCGCACCGGCAACCGAACCAGCCGCGCAGTGGCAGCAGCCAGCCGCACCGGCAGCAGCACCAGCCGCGCAGTGGCAGCAGCCAGCCGCACCGGCAGCAGAGCCTGCCGCAGCACCGGCCGTACCGGCGCAGGATAGTCTGTTTCACCCTTTCCTGGTGCGTCATGAACGACCGCTGGAAAAACCTTCCACGCCGCTTCCGGTACTTGAGCTGCTGACGGCTCCTCCGGAAGAAGAAGAGCCGGTGGATATGTTTGCTCTGGAACAGACGGCGCGCCTGGTAGAAGCGCGTCTGGCTGACTACCGGGTAAAAGCGGAAGTGGTAGGGATCTCTCCGGGTCCGGTGATCACCCGCTTTGAGCTCGATCTGGCGCCGGGCGTTAAAGCGGCGAGGATCTCAAACCTTTCCCGCGATCTGGCGCGTTCACTGTCAGCCGTGGCAGTGCGTGTGGTAGAGGTGATCCCCGGTAAACCTTACGTTGGACTTGAGCTGCCGAACAAACATCGTCAGACGGTCTATCTGCGTGAAGTGCTGGATTGCGATAAGTTCCGCGATAATCCTTCTCCTTTGTCAGTGGTGCTGGGTAAAGATATCTCCGGACAGCCTGTTGTCGCCGATCTGGCAAAAATGCCACACCTGCTGGTTGCCGGTACCACCGGTTCCGGTAAGTCGGTTGGCGTTAACACCATGATCATCAGTATGCTCTATAAAGCGACCCCGGAAGAGGTGCGCTTTATCATGATCGACCCGAAAATGCTTGAGCTGTCAGTTTATGAAGGGATCCCGCACCTGCTTACCGAGGTGGTCACCGACATGAAAGACGCTGCTAACGCGCTGCGCTGGAGCGTGGTGGAGATGGAGCGTCGCTACAAACTGATGTCTGCGCTGGGCGTACGTAACCTCGCCGGTTATAACGAAAAAATTGAGCAGGCTGCGGCGATGGGCCGTCCGATTCCCGATCCGTTCTGGAAGCCGGGTGACAGCATGGACATGACGCCGCCCGTACTCGAGAAGCTGCCCTATATCGTTGTGCTGGTGGATGAGTTTGCCGACCTGATGATGGCGGTGGGTAAAAAGGTAGAAGAGCTGATAGCGCGTCTGGCGCAGAAAGCGCGTGCTGCCGGTATTCACCTGGTGCTGGCAACCCAGCGTCCGTCGGTTGACGTGATTACCGGTCTGATTAAAGCCAACATTCCTACGCGTATCGCTTTTACGGTATCAAGTAAGATTGACTCGCGTACCATCCTCGATCAGGGCGGCGCAGAATCGCTGCTGGGAATGGGTGATATGCTCTATATGCCACCTAACTCCTCAATGCCGGTACGCGTGCACGGCGCATTCGTGCGCGATCAGGAAGTTCATGCTGTCGTGCAGGACTGGAAAGCGCGCGGACGCCCGCAGTATATCGACAGCATCACCGCGGGCGAGGAGAGCGAAGGCGGCGCAGGCGGGATGGATGGTGATGAAGAGCTCGATCCGCTATTCGATCAGGCCGTCTCCTTTGTGGTTGAGAAACGTCGCGCCTCTATCTCTGGTGTACAGCGTCAGTTCCGTATCGGCTATAACCGTGCGGCACGTATCATTGAGCAGATGGAAGCGCAGGGGATTGTTTCTGAGCCGGGCCATAACGGTAACCGCGAGGTGCTTTCGCCGCCGCCACATGAAATGTAACGCCGGCTGACAGCACAACTTTCCTGATGGGCCAGTTAACAACTGGCCCATTGTTTATCTGTTGCGCAATCCCCATATCTTTGGGACCTTTCGGCTTTTTCTTCTGTCGAAGAGACAATACGGCAACTACGTTTAATAGCAGTGAGTATCAGGAACAGTGAATAAGGAATCGAATCAGATGAAATTACGCGTTATTGCCTGTGGCCTGCTGGCCGGTTTTGTTTCAGCATCAGCGCTGGCGGATGCCTCCGGCGACCTGCAGCAGCGCCTGAACAAAGTAAACAGTTTCCATGCCAGCTTTAGCCAGAAAGTCACCGACGGCAGCGGTGCCAATGTGCAGGATGGTGAAGGCGAGCTGTGGGTTAAGCGTCCCAGCCTGTTTAACTGGCACATGACGGCGCCGGATGAGAGCGTTATTGTCTCCGACGGTAAAAACCTGTGGTTCTACAATCCGTTTGTTGAACAGGCCAGCGTGAGCCTGCTGCAGAATGCCACCAGCAATACGCCATTTATGCTTATTGCCCGCAATCAGCCCAGCGACTGGAAGCAGTACAACATCAAACAGCAGGGTGACAGCTTTGAGCTGACGCCAAAAAACAGCGACGGCAACCTGAAACAGTTCACCATCAACGTATCGTCATCGGGCACTATCAATCAGTTCAGCGCGGTTGAGCAGGATGGCCAGCGCAGCAGCTACCAGCTGAAGAGCCAGAAAAATGGTGCTATCAGTCCCGATAAATTTACCTTTACGCCACCAAAAGGGGTAACGGTAGACGACCAGCGTCAGTGAGGTTGAGTTGAGTAATCTCTCTCTGGATTTTGCCCCTTCAAATGCGTTTAAACCGCTGGCCGCCAGAATGCGGCCTACGACGCTTCAGGAGTATATCGGCCAGCAGCATCTGCTGGCCCCTGGCAAACCGCTGCCGCGGGCGATTGAAGCCGGGCAGCTGCACTCGATGATTCTGTGGGGACCGCCGGGCACCGGCAAGACCACGCTGGCAGAGATCATCGCGCACTACGGTAATGCTGATGTGGAACGCATCTCAGCGGTCACGTCAGGCGTAAAAGATATTCGTGAGGCAATTGAGCGCGCCCGGCAAAACCGCCACGCCGGCCGCCGCACTATCCTGTTTGTGGATGAGGTCCATCGCTTCAATAAAAGCCAGCAGGATGCCTTCCTGCCACATATCGAAGATGGCACCATCACATTTATCGGTGCTACCACGGAAAACCCTTCGTTTGAACTCAACTCTGCGCTGCTGTCGCGTGCGCGCGTCTATCTGCTCAAATCACTGACGACAGAGGAGATTGAGCAGGTGCTGACGCAGGCGATGGAAGACAGCACTCGCGGCTATGGTGACAGTGATATCGTGCTGCCTGACGCCACGCGCCGGATGATTGCCGAACTGGTAAGCGGTGACGCGCGCCGTGCGCTGAATACGCTGGAAATGATGGCGGATATGGCAGATGTCAGCGCGCAGGGCAAGCGGGAGCTGACGCCGCAGCTGCTGACCGAAGTGGCTGGCGAGCGTGCGGCGCGCTTTGATAACCAGGGCGATCGCTTTTACGATCTCATCTCGGCGCTGCACAAATCGGTGCGCGGCTCTGCGCCCGACGCGGCGCTCTACTGGTACGCCCGGATTATTACCGCCGGCGGGGATCCGCTCTATGTCGCACGGCGTCTGCTGGCTATCGCCTCGGAAGATGTCGGAAATGCCGATCCGCGCGCCATGCAGGTAGCCATTTCAGCCTGGGACTGCTTTACGCGCGTCGGGCCGGCAGAAGGCGAGCGTGCGATTGCGCAGGCGATTGTCTATCTGGCATGTGCGCCGAAAAGCAACGCAGTGTACACGGCTTTCAAAGCGGCGCTGCGCGATGCGCGCGAGCATCCTGATTACGATGTGCCGGATCATCTGCGTAATGCGCCGACAAAGCTGATGAAAGAGATGGGGCTGGGTAAAAGCTATCGCTATGCGCATGATGAACCCAACGCCTATGCGGCCGGCGAAGTCTTTTTCCCGCCGGAAATGCGCGATGTCCGCTATTACCATCCTGTGCCGCGCGGACTGGAAGGAAAGATCGGTGAAAAACTCGTCTGGCTGGCTGAGCAGGATGAAAATAGCCCGATAAAACGCTACCGCTGATAAACGCGTTACGGTAAGGTGAGTAAGGAATTCATTGCATTCCAGTGGGATGCAACCCCTCATTTTTCAATCAACCTTTTATTACACAGGATAAGCATGCTCGATCCCAATCTGCTGCGTAACGAGCCAGACGCAGTCGCAGAAAAACTGGCACGCCGGGGATTTAAACTGGATGTGGATACGCTGCGCTCCTTAGAAGAGCGCCGCAAAGTACTGCAGGTCGAAACCGAAAATCTGCAGGCTGAGCGTAATGCCCGATCCAAATCCATCGGCCAGGCAAAAGCCCGTGGGGAAGATATCGAGCCGCTGCGTCAGGAAGTGAATACGCTGGGTGAACGTCTGGATGCGGCAAAAGCGGAACTGGATGTGCTGCAAAATGAGATCCGCGATTTTGCGCTGGCGCTGCCCAATCTGCCAGCTGATGACGTTCCTCTGGGTAAAGATGACAGTGAGAATCTGGAAATCAGCCGCTGGGGCGAGCCGCGCCAGTTTGATTTCCCGGTAAAAGATCACGTAGAGCTGGGTGAATCTGTCAGGGGGCTCGATTTTGCCGCCGCTGTTAAACTGACCGGCTCTCGCTTTATCGTCATGCAGGGCCAGATTGCGCGTCTGCATCGCGCTCTGAGCCAGTTTATGATCGATCTGCACACGCAGGAACATGGCTACCTGGAAACCTATGTGCCGTATCTGGTTAACCACGATACGCTGTATGGCACCGGGCAGCTGCCAAAATTTGGCGAAGATCTGTTTCACACCAAACCGCTGGGTGAAGAAGCGGGTAGCAGCAACTATGCGCTGATCCCTACCGCGGAAGTGCCGCTGACCAATCTGGTGCGTGATGAAATCGTTGAAGAAGAGAGTTTGCCGATCAGGCTGACCGCACACACGCCCTGTTTCCGCTCTGAAGCGGGTTCATACGGCCGCGACACGCGCGGGCTGATCCGTATGCATCAGTTTGATAAAGTGGAAATGGTGCAGATTGTGGCGCCAGAAACCTCTATGGATGCGCTGGAAGCGCTGACCGGTCATGCGGAGAAAGTGCTGCAGCTGCTTAATCTGCCATACCGTAAAGTGCTGCTCTGCACCGGCGATATGGGCTTTGGCGCGGTTAAAACCTACGATCTCGAAGTCTGGCTGCCGGCGCAGGATACCTATCGTGAAATCTCTTCCTGCTCCAACATGTGGGATTTCCAGGCGCGTCGTATGCAGGCACGCTGCCGCAGCAAGAGCGATAAAAAGCCGCGTCTGCTGCACACGCTGAACGGATCGGGTCTGGCGGTGGGGCGTACGCTGGTCGCGGTTCTGGAAAACTATCAGCAGGCAGATGGTCGCATTGCCATACCGGACGTACTGCGTCCTTATATGGGCGGTCTGGAGTATATCGGCTGATTGTCCGCTGATTAAAAGAACCCGGCTCTGGCCGGGTTTTTTTATGGGCGATGCCGTGCGCAGCAATCCGATTTTGCGGCAAAGCTATCACAAATAAACGTTATCGAAGAGAAGCAGCGGTTAAGCGCTAAAAATCTGCAAATTCATAGCGATAGATTTTAATTCTGCTCTGGCGATGATGCTTCTAACCTCCTGAAGATAAAAAAAATAAATTGTTCAGCAGCAAATTGTGCGGTGCTGTTTTTCTGTTCGTTGACTTTCCATTTTCCAGTGGCAAACTGCGCGCAATTCTCGCTTCTTTCCATTGGTTTTATCCTTATGCTTACCTGGTCGCGCCCCGTCCTGCTGCTGCTCTGCGGCTTAATGCTGATGACGGTTTCTATCGCTGTGCTTAATACGCTGGTGCCGCTCTGGCTTGCCCATGAGCAGCTGCCTACCTGGCAGGTAGGGATGGCGAGTTCCGCCTATTACACCGGTAATCTGGCAGGCACGCTGCTGGCTGGCTGGCTGATTGCGCGCTACGGCTTTAATCGCTGCTTCTATTTTGCCAGCGTGCTGTTTGCCCTGGCGACAATGGGAATGGTGCTGCTGGAAGGCTTCTCCAGCTGGACGCTGCTGCGCTTCAGCGCCGGCGTGGGCTGCGCGCTGATCTGGGTAGTGGTTGAAAGCGCTCTGCTCTGCAGCGGTACGGTGCGTAACCGCGGTCAGCTGCTGGCTGCCTATATGATTGTCTATTATCTCGGTACGGTAGCCGGGCAGCTGCTGGTCAGCAGCGTGTCCACTGAACTGCTGCACGTGATCCCCTGGGTCACGGCACTGATTGTCTGCGCTATGCTGCCACTGCTTTTTGTGCAGGTGAGCACGGCCGGAGAGAGCGAAGAGGCGTCCACTACGCGTATCTGGAGCATGCTGCGCCGCCGCAGTTCACGTCTGGGCATCAATGGCTGCATCATCTCCGGCATTGTGCTGGGCTCGCTCTATGGACTGATGCCGCTCTATCTGTCGCATCGCGGTATGAGTGACGCCTCAGTAGGCTACTGGATGGCGCTGCTGGTGAGCTCCGGTATTATCGGACAGTGGCCCGTCGGGCGTCTGGCCGATCGCTTTGGACGCCTGATGGTCCTGCGCGTGCAGGTGTTTGTCGTGATCCTCGGCGCCGTGGCGATGCTGGGCGATACGGCGATGGCGCCGGCGCTGTTTGTGCTGGGGCTGGCAGGCTTTACGCTCTATCCGGTAGCTATGTCATGGGCCTGTGAAACCGTTGCGCACCATGAGCTGGTGGCGATGAATCAGGCGCTGCTGTTCAGCTATACCGTGGGCAGCCTGGTGGGGCCGGCAATGACTTCAATGCTGATGCAGCGTTACTCTGACCAGCTGCTGTTTGTGATGATTGCTGCGGTGGCACTGGTCTATCTGGTCATGCTGCTGCGCAAAGCCGATCATCATGCGACGCCGGTGGCGCACGCCTGACAGGTGTAAACATCAGAGAGCAGGTCGCGCGCGCGGGTTTTAGTACATCACGCTGTGCCCGTAGCCTGCCAGAATCGCTTTAATCCGCTCCATCGTCTCTCTGGCTGGTGGCCTGACGCCAGCCAGCTGGTACGTTTCCCCCATAGCCTCCCATTTATGCTTGCCCAGCTCGTGATAGGGAAGCAGCTCTATTTTTTTCACATTCTGCATGTCAGCGGTAAACCTGCCGAGGCGGTGTGCAGAGTCGTCATCATCTGAATAGCCCGGCACAACCACGTAGCGGATCCAGGTGCGTTTGTTTTTCTTCTGCAGGTAGCGGGCAAAATCGAGCGTGCGGTGATTGGAAACGCCGACCAGAATTTCATGGATCTCATCGTTAATCTGTTTCAGATCGAGCATCACTAAGTCGGTAACCTCCAGCAGCTCATCGATTACCGGATCGTAGCGCCGCACAAAGCCGTTGGTATCAAGGCAGGTGTGAATGCCCGCCTGCTTACAGGCGCGGAACCAGTCGCGCACAAATTCAGCCTGCAGGATCGCTTCTCCGCCGGAGGCGGTCACACCACCGCCTGACGCGTTCATATAATGACGACAGGCGATCACATCCCGCATCAGCTCTTCAACCGTCGCTGTTTTACCCGCGTGAGTATCCCAGGTATCGCGATTATGGCAGTAGAGGCAGCGCATCAGGCAGCCCTGAAAAAAGGTGATAAAACGGATGCCAGGACCGTCAACGGTCCCGCAGGATTCAATAGAGTGAATGCGACCGACAGCAGACATAGCGATGGTTCTCCGGTTTGGCCTGTTTCAGGCAGCACAATCTCTGTTGTGCTCAGCAGGGAAGTCCGTTTTGCCAGCGTTCCCGCGTCAGCACGCTGGCAAAACGGACTCTGAAGCAGGGCTCCTGTCAGGGAGCCCTGTTTATCATCAGAGTGAGGCAGTGAAGGTCCGGGTGATCACATCCTGCTGCTGCTCCCGGGTCAGCGAGTTAAACCGTACCGCATAACCTGAAACGCGTATGGTGAGCTGCGGGTAATTTTCCGGATGCGCCATTGCGTCCAGCAGCATATCGCGATTCATGACGTTAACATTCAGATGCTGACCGCCTTCCAGCGCCGCTTCATGATGAAAATAGCCATCCATCAGGCCCGCCAGGTTCGATTTTCGTACCTCATCATTTTTGCCGAGCGCGTTGGGCACGATAGAGAAGGTGTAGGAGATACCATCTTTTGCATAGGCAAACGGCAGTTTAGCCACCGAGGTCAGCGAAGCCACGGCACCTTTTTGATCGCGTCCGTGCATCGGGTTAGCCCCCGGACCAAACGGCGCGCCGGCGCGGCGGCCATCCGGGGTATTACCGGTTTTTTTACCGTATACCACATTTGAGGTAATGGTCAGCACGGACTGGGTCGGCACGGCATTGCGATAGGTCTGCAGCCGCTGAATTTTCTTCATAAACCGCTCTACCAGGTCGCAGGCCAGATCGTCTACGCGCGGGTCGTTATTGCCAAATTGCGGATAGTCGCCCTCAATCTCAAAGTCGGTGGCCAGCCCATCCGCATCACGCACCGGTTTTACCCGTGCATATTTGATGGCGGAGAGGGAGTCCGCTGCCACTGACAGCCCGGCAATACCACACGCCATGGTGCGATAAACGTCGCGATCGTGCAGCGCCATCAGCGCAGCTTCATAGCTGTATTTATCATGCATGAAGTGGATAATGTTCAGCGCGGTGACATACTGCTTCGCCAGCCAGTCCATAAAGTGATCCATACGCGCCATGACCGTGTCAAAGTCGAGTACTTCATCAGTAATCGGCGCTTCTTTCGGTCCGACCTGCATTTTGAGTTTTTCATCAACCCCGCCATTGATAGCGTACAGCAGCGTTTTAGCCAGGTTGGCGCGTGCGCCAAAGAACTGCATCTGCTTGCCGACAATCATCGGGCTGACGCAGCAGGCGATAGCGTAGTCGTCATTATCAAAGTCAGGACGCATCAGATCGTCATTTTCATACTGCAGCGACGAGGTATCGATGGAGACTTTAGCCGCATATTTCTTAAAGTTGAGCGGCAGCTTCTCGGACCAGAGAATGGTCATATTGGGTTCAGGAGAGGGACCCATGGTGTACAGCGTGTTCAGGAAGCGGAACGTATTTTTGGTCACCAGGGTGCGCCCGTCAACGCCCATACCAGCGAGTGATTCGGTCGCCCAGATAGGGTCGCCTGAGAAGAGCTCATCATATTCCGGCGTGCGCAGGAAACGCACCATGCGCAGCTTCATGACCAGATGGTCTATCAGCTCCTGCGCCTGCACTTCGGTGAGCCTGCCAGCCTGCATATCACGTTCAATATAGATATCGAGGAAAGTAGACACGCGGCCAAACGACATGGCGGCACCGTTTTGCGATTTTACTGCCGCCAGATAACCAAAGTAGGTCCACTGTACCGCTTCCTGTGCGGTGGTAGCCGGCAGCGAGATATCACAACCATATTTTGCCGCCATCGCTTTGATCTGGCCCAGCGCGCGATGCTGTTCAGCGATCTCCTCGCGCAGGCGAATAGTGGCTTCCAGATCCACGCCGTTTTCCATATCGTGCTGCAGCGATGTGAACTGCGCCACTTTGTCCTGCATCAGATAGTCAATGCCGTAGAGCGCAACGCGACGGTAATCGCCGATGATACGACCACGGCCGTAGGCGTCAGGCAGGCCGGTCAGGACGCCTGATTTACGGCAGCGCAGAATATCGGGCGTATAGACATCAAATACCCCCTGGTTATGGGTTTTACGGTAATCCGTAAAGATTTTTTTCAGCGCCGGATCGAGTTCGCGACCGTAGACCTTACAAGAGCCTTCCACCATTTTGATGCCGCCAAAGGGAATAATGGCGCGTTTCAGCGGTGCTTCAGTCTGCAGCCCAACGATGGTTTCCAGAGATTTATCGATATAACCTGCGTCGTGCGAGGTAATGGTTGAAGCCAGATCGGTATCAAAGTCCACCGGTGCATGCGTGCGGTTTTCAATTTTGATCCCTTCCAGCACGCGGTTCCACAGTGCTGTTGTGGCGGGGGTGGCACCCGCGAGAAATGCTTCATCGCCTTCATACGGCGTATAGTTCAGCTGGATAAAGTCGCGTACGTTGACGCGGGTTTTCCACTCGCCGGCCTTAAATCCTTTCCAGGCTGCTGCCATTTTTTCATTCAGTTCGGACATGATATACCTGCCTTATGTAAGGAGACTTTCTTGCCGGACGCATCGCTGCCCCCGGCCGCAATCACGCTGCCGGCGCGGAGCCGCGCAGATAAATAACCCAGTAAGTCAATCCAACCAGCACACCACCGCCAATAATATTGCCGAGCGTAACCGGGATCAGATTGTTGAAAACGAAGTCGCTGAGATTGAGTGCCGGAAACTGAGCGGCAGTGGCGCCGGTGAGCTGCCAGAATTCCGGTGCGGCAAAATCGCGGATCAGGATGGCCATCGGGATCAGAAACATGTTGGCGATGCTGTGCTCGAAGCCGCTGCCAACAAACATCGCCACCGGCAGAATCATGGCAATCATCTTGTCAGTCAGGCTGCGGCCGGAATAGCTCATCCAGACGGCCAGGCAGACCAGCAGATTGGCCAGCGTACCCAGCGCAACGGCCTGTATAAAACTGTGATGCATCTTGTGATCGGCGGTTTGCAGCAGATTAAGACCCCAGGCCCCCCCGGCAACCATATGCTCACCCGCCAGCCAGATCAGCATGACGAAAAAGAGCGCGCCGCACAGATTACCGATGTAGACATTGAGCCAGTGACGGGCCAGCTGCAGCCAGCTGATACGCCCGCTGGCTTTAGCCACGACGATGAGCACCGTTGAGGTAAAAAGATCGGCCCCGCATACCACTACCAGCATCAGACCCAGTGAAAAGCAGATGCCCCCGATCAGCCTGGCTATGCCCCAGGGCAGCGGCGCGCTGCCGGTGGTTGCAGTGATATAGAACACAAATGCGATTGAGATAAAGACGCCGGCGGTAATGGCAAGGAAAAAGGTTGTCAGGGGATGTTTAGTCGCTTTATAGACACCCGCTTCTTCAGCAACTTTAGCCATTGCCGCAGGCAGTAAAGCATTAAAGGGGTTGTCAACTTTCACGCTTACGCTCTCCGTAACAGGTCTGAGGAGATGCTAACAAAGCGGGTGAGCAGCGGAATTGATATGGATCATCTTTGAGCGGAAGAGGAGAAGGAACGCAGTGTTAAAATCATTTAAGCTAATGAATATATTATAAAAAAATAATTTTAAACTTTACATTATTATTTTAATCAGCATTTCATACGGTTAAAAAAACCGGTATGACCGCCTGGCCATACCGGTTTCAGATGAGTCAGCAAACCACCTGGCGCGGCGGTTATGCAGCGGACCAGTAGCGACGTTTTGCCGCCTGCAGTTTTTCATAGGTGGCCAGCAGCGCCTGATGGGCAGGCAGCGCATGGAGATCTTCATCAATGGCCTGCAGACCATAAAACGGCGCTTCACCGCTCAGCGCAGCGGATGCGGCATCAACTGCCGCCTGACCATACATCCGGACAAACGCACGATGATACTGCACCGGTTCACGCTCGTCTTCCATGGCCAGCAGCAGCAGCGTCTGCAGGCAGCGGTAGTAATTAGCACGCTCCGCGCTGAAAATAGACTGGTTGAACTCCATGGTCCACTCCGTCCAGATCAGCGCCTGATCGAGATCGCCTCCCGCCAGCGCCAGCATCGCTTTCAGCTCGCCGATACGCAGCGTGTACCAGCCATTATCTTTACCGGTGGCAAGGCCCAGCAGCTCACGCACGCGGGTAAAGTCGTCATGACCCTCTTCATCCAGCTGTTCAATGAGTGCCAGATACTCCTCAGGCTGCCACTCACTGGCCGGCAGCGCCAGCAGGGTTTCGCGCAGTGAAGCACCCATGTTGTTATTCGCCAGCAGCAGATCTTCAGCCGGATAGATATCAGACATGCCCGGTACGATAATGCGGCAGGCATACACGTCCAGATGTTCGTAATCTGCGATATAGACTTCTTTATCTTCCGCAGCGAAGATCGCCATCAGCGTAGCGAACTCCTCCTGGGTCGTGCCGGCAAAGCTCCAGTCCACAAACGGATAGTCTGCCTCATCTTTAAACATATCCCAGGAGATCAGGCCGCTGGAATCGATAAAGTGCGTCTCCAGGTTGGCATGTTCAGCCACTTCTTCATCGTCAAAAGTCGGTGGCGTGAAGACATCGAGATCCTTGAGACCCCGACCCTGCAGAAGTTCGGTAACGGTACGCTCAAGCGCCACACCAAAGTCAGGATGGGCACCAAATGAGGCGAAGCAGGTGCCATTGGCCGGATTGAACAGCACCACGCAGATAACCGGATAGTTGCCACCCAGAGAGGCGTCATAAGCGAAGATAGGAAAGCCTTCTGCTTCCAGGCGTCCGATAGCTTCAATGACATCAGGATAACGCTGCATCACCTCAGCCGGAATTTCCGGCAGGCTGATAGATTCAGCGATAATACGGTTTTTAATATGACGCTCAAAAACCTCAGACAGCCCCTGTACGCGCGCTTCATTAGCGGTATTGCCTGCGGACATGCCGTTGGAGACATAGAGGTTGCCGATAATGTTCATCGGGATATAAACAGTCTGCTGATCGGACTGGCGCGTAAACGGCAGGCCGCAAATGCCGCGCTCTGTATTACCGGACTGCAGATCGATTAAATCAGCGGCGCTCAGGCTGTCGTCCGGATCGTAGAACTTACGCAGGCGCGCATCAAGAATGCCTTCAGGCAGGCTTTCATCAGCCGGCAGAGGAAACCACTTCTCATTGGGATAGTGAACAAAATCGCCATTCGCGATGGATTTGCCCAGCCAGAAGTCTGCGAAAAAGTAGTTGGTTGAGAGACGCTCAAAATATTCACCCAGCGCGGAAGCCAGCGCCGCTTTTTTACTCGCGCCCTTGCCATTGGTAAAGCAGAGCGGGCAATCGCGATCGCGAATATGTACGGACCAGACGTGCGGAACCGGATTCAGCCATGAAGCCTCTTCAATATTAAAACCCAGATCCTGCAGCTTCTGCTGGAAACGGGCGATGGAGTCTTCCAGCGCAGCATCTTTTCCTGGAATAAACGTTTGCGTCATAGTGGCGCTCTCTCAAGTCGATAAGGTGGGCGTAAAGCGCGCAATAATACGGGTTTTACCGCAGTGGCGCTATCATCGCCGGCATTTTCTCTCTGCATGACGCCGGTACGGACAGCAGCGGGCCGCTGCCGCGCAGGCCTGGTGCAGCCCGCCTCACAATATCCCGCAGTGCGTTACATTTGTAATATAAGCTGCGGCGGAGCGGGCGCCAGAAATGTGATCGCGGCCGGATAAATGATTGCAGCCGCCCGGAGGCAATGATAAAACCGGGGAGAGATTCATAACCGTTCAAGCTGAGAGTGGTGAGGGGACATGACGCAGGTTTACAATTTTAGCTCCGGCCCGGCAATGCTGCCGGTGGAAGTACTTCGTCGCGCAGAGCAGGAGCTGACCAACTGGCATGGTTTAGGCACGTCAGTGATGGAGATTAGCCACCGCAGTAAAGAGTTTATGGCCGTGGCGGAAGCGGCGGAACAGGATTTTCGCGATCTGCTTAAAATCCCGGCCAACTACAAAGTTTTATTCTGTCACGGTGGCGCCCGCGCGCAGTTTGCGGCTGTCCCGGGTAACCTGCTGGGTGAAGCGACCACTGCTGATTATATCGATGGCGGCTACTGGGCACACAGTGCAATTAAAGAAGCAGAAAAATATTGCACGCCAAACGCGATCGACATCAAAACCACGCTGGACGGCAAGCGCGCGCTGCTGCCGATGCGCGACTGGCAGCTGAGCGACAGTGCTGCTTACGTGCATTTCTGCCCTAACGAAACCATTGATGGTCTGGCGATTGATGAAGAGCCCGATTTTGGCGACAAAATTGTGGTTGCCGATCTCTCTTCTACCATTCTTTCCCGGCCGATCGACGTCAGCCGCTATGGCGTAATTTATGCCGGTGCGCAGAAAAATATTGGTCCGGCAGGACTGACGCTGGTGGTGGTACGTGAGGATCTACTGGGCAAAGCACAGCGCCATGTTCCTTCCATTCTTGACTACAGCGTGCTGGCAGAAAACGACTCAATGTTTAACACGCCGCCCACCTTCGCCTGGTATCTTTCTGGTCTGGTCTTTAAATGGCTGAAGGAGCAGGGCGGGATTGGTGAGATGGATAAGCTGAATCAGGCAAAGGCTGAACTGATCTATGGCACCATTGATAACAGCAGTTTTTATCGTAATGAGGTTGCCAGCGCAAACCGCTCGCGTATGAATGTGCCGTTCCAGCTGGCGGATGCCTCACTTGATGCACTGTTCCTGGAAGAGTCGCTGAAAGCAGGCCTGCATGCGCTGAAGGGCCATCGTGTCGTAGGCGGTATGCGCGCGTCTATCTACAATGCCATGCCGCTGGAAGGCGTTAAGGCGCTGACTGAATTTATGACAGAGTTCGAGCGTCGCCACGGCTAATCTGTGTTTCACGCCAGCTTGTCTGGTATCAGGCCCCGTCACCAGACGGGGTTTCGTATTTTTGGAGATTTCGTTTCACATGCAGGACTCCCTCACTCTTCAACCGATTGCCCGCATCGACGGCACGGTCAACCTGCCGGGTTCAAAAAGCGTTTCAAACCGTGCACTGCTGCTGGCCGCGCTGGCTAACGGCACAACGCGTCTGACTAACCTGCTGGATAGCGATGATGTAAAGCACATGCTTACTGCGCTGCAGGCGCTGGGCGTCAGCTACACGCTTTCTCCTGACCGCACCGTATGCGAAGTCACAGGCAACGGTGGCGCCCTTCATGCGCAACAGCCGCTGGAGCTGTTTCTCGGCAACGCGGGTACCGCTATGCGTCCACTGGCTGCTGCACTCTGCCTGGGCGATCACGACGTGGTATTAACCGGTGAGCCGCGCATGAAAGAGCGTCCTATCGGTCACCTGGTCGATGCGCTACGTCAGGGCGGTGCCAGAATTGATTATCTGGAACAGAGTGATTACCCACCGCTGCGCCTGAACGGTGGATTCAGTGGCGGCGACGTCAGCGTAGACGGCAGCGTCTCCAGCCAGTTCCTGACTGCGCTGCTGATGACGGCACCGCTGGCGCAGCAGGATACCTGTATCACGATCAAAGGCGAGCTGGTCTCTAAACCGTATATTGATATCACGCTGCATCTGATGCGCTGCTTTGGCGTAGAGGTTGAAAACCAGAATTATCAGCGCTTTATTGTGAAAGGCCAGCAGCAGTACCAGTCACCGGGCGATTATCTGGTGGAAGGTGACGCCTCTTCAGCCTCCTATTTTCTCGCCGCAGCAGCCATTCGTGGCGGCACCGTTCGGGTTACCGGCATTGGCCGCAACAGCGTACAGGGCGATATTCGCTTTGCTGACGTGCTGGAAAGCATGGGTGCGGTTATCGAGTGGGGGGATGACTATATCGCCTGTACGCGTGGGGAACTGAACGCCATCGACATGGATATGAACCACATTCCGGATGCTGCGATGACTATCGCGACGACGGCGCTGTTTGCGCAGGGCACAACGCTGATGCGTAATATTTACAACTGGCGCGTGAAAGAAACCGATCGGCTGGCGGCGATGGCAACTGAGCTGCGTAAAGTGGGTGCAGAAGTCGAAGAGGGCCACGATTTTATCCGGATTATACCACCTGCGCAGCTCCGGCATGCGGATATCGGCACCTATAACGATCACCGTATGGCGATGTGCTTTTCGCTGGTCGCGCTGTCCGATACGCCGGTAACAATTCTCGATCCCGGCTGCACGGCCAAAACGTTTCCGGACTATTTCCAGCAGCTGGCAAAAGTCAGCCACGCCTCCTGATAGCCCGATCCGGCGCGCTGGCGCCGGATCGCTTTGTACTCCGCTGGTCTTTCTGCACAGAAATTCATCTGAAAAAGCGCAAACTGTCACCGCTGTCGGTGTGCGGGGGTAACCAACCGGCCGCAGGCAGCGTATACTACTGCGCAATTCAGATAGTCTAAGAGACTGTTAATAAGCAGGCTGTAACAGGAGAGAACAATGACGGTAATCGCCCCGGTAATTACTATCGATGGCCCAAGCGGCGCAGGCAAAGGGACATTATGCAAAGCGATGGCAGAGTCATTGCAGTGGCACCTGCTCGATTCTGGCGCGATCTACCGCGTGCTGGCGCTCGCCGCGCTGCATCACCAGGTAGATATTGAATCTGAAGAGGCGCTGGTACCTATTGCCGCTCATCTTGACGTGCGTTTTCTTTCGGCTGACGGCGAGATGCAGGTGGTGCTGGAAGGTGAGGATGTGACCAGCGCGATCCGCACGCAGGAGGTAAGCAACACCGCCTCACGCGTTGCAGCCTTTCCGCGCGTGCGCGAAGCGCTGCTGCGTCGCCAGCGCGCTTTCCGTGAAGAACCTGGCCTGATTGCCGACGGGCGTGATATGGGCACGGTGGTTTTCCCCGATGCGCCAGTGAAGATTTTCCTTGATGCCAGCCCGGAAGAACGTGCTCAGCGACGTATGCTGCAGTTGCAGAAAAGCGGCATTGATGTTAACTTTGAGCGCCTTTTATCCGAGATAAAGGAACGCGACGACCGCGATCGTAATCGCGCTATCGCCCCTTTAGTGCCTGCCGCTGATGCTCTGGTGCTGGATTCAACCAGCATGTCGATTGAGCAGGTGATTGAGCAGGCGCTTGATTACGCCCGGCAGAAACTGGGTGTATAATCTTTCGGTGACAGAATTGCTGTAACCCTGTACCACGGAACCGGTGCAGGGCATGTGAAACAACCCCATCCGACAGTGACGTCAGGTGGACGTTAAATTGAAGAATCCTAAGATTATCAATATGACTGAATCTTTTGCTCAACTCTTTGAAGAGTCCCTGAAAGAAATCGAAACCCGTCCGGGTTCCATTGTTCGTGGCGTTGTTGTCTCTATCGACAAAGACGTCGTGCTGGTTGATGCGGGTCTGAAATCTGAATCTGCAATTCCTGCAGAGCAGTTCAAGAACGCAGCTGGCGAACTGGAAATCCAGGTGGGCGACGAAGTTGACGTTGCTCTGGACGCAGTAGAAGACGGCTTCGGTGAAACCCTGCTGTCCCGTGAGAAAGCTAAACGTCATGAAGCTTGGATCACGCTGGAAAAAGCTTACGAAGACGCTGAAACTGTTACCGGTGTTATCAACGGCAAAGTTAAAGGTGGCTTCACAGTTGAGCTGAACGGTATTCGTGCGTTCCTGCCAGGTTCACTGGTTGACGTGCGTCCGGTTCGCGATACTCTGCATCTGGAAGGCAAAGAGCTTGAATTCAAAGTAATCAAGCTTGATCAGAAACGTAACAACGTCGTGGTTTCACGTCGTGCCGTTATCGAATCTGAAAACAGCGCTGAGCGCGATCAGCTGCTGGAAAACCTGCAGGAAGGCATGGAAGTCAAAGGTATCGTTAAGAACCTCACTGACTACGGCGCATTCGTTGACCTGGGCGGCGTTGACGGCCTGCTGCACATCACCGACATGGCATGGAAACGCGTTAAGCATCCAAGCGAAATTGTCAACGTGGGCGACGAAATCACTGTTAAAGTGCTGAAGTTCGACCGCGAGCGTACCCGCGTATCTCTGGGCCTGAAACAGCTGGGCGAAGATCCATGGGTTGCTATCGCTAAGCGCTATCCGGAAGGCACCCGCCTGACCGGTCGTGTAACCAACCTGACTGATTACGGCTGCTTCGTAGAAATCGAAGAGGGCGTTGAAGGTCTGGTACACGTTTCTGAAATGGACTGGACCAACAAGAACATTCACCCATCTAAAGTTGTTAACGTGGGCGATGTTGTTGAAGTTATGGTTCTGGACATCGACGAAGAGCGTCGTCGTATCTCCCTGGGTCTGAAGCAGTGCAAATCTAACCCATGGCAGCAGTTCGCAGAGACCCACAACAAAGGCGATCGCGTTGAAGGTAAAATCAAGTCAATCACTGACTTCGGTATCTTCATCGGCCTGGACGGTGGCATCGACGGTCTGGTTCACCTGTCTGACATCTCCTGGAACGCAACCGGCGAAGAAGCCGTACGCGAGTACAAGAAAGGCGACGAAATCGCTGCCGTTGTACTGCAGGTTGATGCAGAGCGCGAGCGCATCTCTCTGGGCGTGAAGCAGTTGGCTGAAGATCCATTCAACAACTACATCACCCTGAACAAGAAAGGCGCTATCGTGACGGGTAAAGTCACTGCAGTTGACGCGAAAGGTGCTACAGTAGAATTAGCTGATGGCGTAGAGGGTTACCTGCGCGCTTCTGAAGCTTCACTGGATCGCATCGAAGACGCGACTCAGGTTCTGAGCGTAGGCGACGACGTTGAAGCTAAATTCACCGGCGTTGACCGTAAGAACCGCGTTGTGAGCCTGTCTGTACGTGCAAAAGACCAGGCTGACGAGAAAGAAGCTATCAACACTGTTAACACCAAACAGGATGAGAGCAACTTCTCTAACGCAATGGCTGAAGCGTTCAAAGCGGCTAAAGGCGAGTAATCGACCCGAAGCACCGGACGATAGTCATATCGTCCGGTTTCGGTAAAAGCTGTCATACCTTTCCAAACAGGGATTAACCGGAGGATTCATGACCAAGTCAGAACTGATTGAAAGACTTGCTGGCCAGCATACTCATATTCCGGCGAAAGTCGTTGAGGATGCGGTCAAAGAGATGCTCGAGCACATGGCCACTACGCTGGCACAGGGTGAGCGCATCGAAATCCGGGGATTCGGCAGCTTTTCTTTGCACTACCGCGCACCGCGCACTGGTCGTAACCCGAAAACGGGTGACAAAGTGGAACTGGAAGGTAAATACGTTCCCCACTTTAAACCAGGCAAAGAACTGCGTGACCGTGCAAATATCTACGGCTAAGCCGTTACCGAACCATAAAGCGACACCTCCGGGTGTCGTTTTTTTTTGCTGCCACTCTGTGATTTGCGAGCGCGATCCCGCCGCGCTGTAATGCCTATCACTGCACCTGAAAAAGTACCGGCGCGCTGACGCAAATCTATCTGACGTAAGCTTTTTTCTCTCACTGACTGCCGCACAATGGCGCTGTCTGACGGAGAGAAATATGCACATTACATGGACCACTGGCGCAGGGATCGCCATTCTTGCCACCCTGCCTCTGCTGCTGCTGCCACAGATCCCATCCGGCACCACGCTGGCCGTACTGACTCTCATCGCTATTTTTTTACTGCATCGGTCACACAAAGCTGCCGTGCTGGCAGGGATAACGCTGCTGGTGGCGTGCTGGGCACAGGGTGAAGCGCGCAGCCTGCTGAATGCGATGGAGCTGCTCACCCGACGGCCGGTTGACGCCACGGTCAGCGTCAGCGCGATAGATACCCGGCAAAACCTGCTGCTGGTCAGGCTGATCCGCGTTGACGGGCGGCTGCAGTTTCCGCCGCTGTTTGTACAAATCAGTAATGTGAATAACACAGAAAACTGGTGCGCAGGGCAGCGCTGGCACATGCGGCTGCGGCTGCGGGCAGTACATGGTCGCCTGAATGAAGGCGGATACGATCTGCAGCGCGTGCGGGTTGCAAATCATATGCCGCTGCAGGGGCGTATCATGCATCAGCAGCAGATGTCAGAACGCTGCAGCCTGCGGACAACCCTGGTGGCTCGCTATCAGGCCGCGCTCGCGGAGCTTAAGCAGCCGGCAATTCTGCAGGCGCTGGCTTTTGGCGATCGATCGCAGATGCTGGCGCCGCTGCGACAGCTTCTGCGCGATACCGGCACCGCGCACCTGATGGCCATTTCCGGAATGCATATTGCGCTGGCGGCCACTGGTGGCTGGCTGCTGGCGCGTGCGATACAGTTTGCGTTACCTGCCCGCTATATCAGCTGGCGATTTCCGCTGATCGTCAGCTGGCTGACCGCTGCTCTCTACTGCTGGATCGCCGGCAGCCATGCGCCCGCACAGCGTGCCATGCTTGCGCTGACGCTCTGGAGCGCTATACGCGCAGCGGGCTGGCAGCTTAGTGCCTGGCAAATCTGGCTGCTGTGCGTGGGCACACTGCTTCTGTTTGATCCGCTGGCGGTCCTGTCGGAGAGCTTCTGGCTCTCGGCCCTGGCGGTAGCGATGCTGATTATCTGGTTCAGCTGGTTTGCCCTGCCATATCCTTATCGTACGCAACGTCGCTGGCTGCCGCTGCAGCTACTGCACCTGCAGCTCGGCATGATGATTCTGATGGCGCCGCTGCAGATCTTTCTGTTTCAGGGCATCAGCCTGACTGCGCTGCTGGCCAACCTGCTGGCGGTGCCGGTTATCTCATTTATTACGGTGCCGCTGCTGCTGCTGGCGCTGCTGGTGCCACTGCAACAGGCGGCACAGCCGCTGTGGTGGTTAGCCGATCGTTCAGTGGACTATCTGATGCAGGCGCTCCAGTGGCTGCCCGCCGGCTGGCTGAGCCTGCATCAGACGCTGCCCGCTGTCATAGTAATCTGGGGCGGATTGCTGTTGTGGCGCAGCGGGCTGATTGCCCGTACGTCGGTCCGCTTCGCCAGCCTGCTGCTGGCACTGCTGCTGGGGCGCACTGACGCGCAGCAGAGCGACTGGCAAATCGATTTTCTCGATATTGGTCATGGTCTGGCGGTTGCGATCACGCAGGGAAGGGAGGTGGTACTGTATGACACCGGGCCGGCGTGGCAGCAGGGCGATGCCGGCGAGCGCACTATTTTGCCCTGGCTGAACTACACCGGACGCACGCTGCAGGGCGTCATACTGAGTCACCGGCATCTCGATCACCGTGGCGGGCTGAACGCGCTGCTACGTGCCCGCCCGGCGCTGGCGATCCGCAGCGCGCTGGGAGAACCCGGCCATCTGCCTTGTGTGCGTGGCCAGCAGTGGCAGTGGGGGCGGCTGCGTTTTACCGCCCTGTGGCCGCCAGCACTGCCGGTAGCGGGGCACAATAATGATTCGTGCGTGGTGCGGGTGGATGATGGCCAGGTCAGTTTGCTGCTGACTGGCGATCTGGAGCAGGCGGGGGAACGCAAACTGGCAGCGCTGGAAAAGGGTCAGTTGCAGGCTACACTGCTTCAGGTGCCGCACCACGGCAGCCGGACCTCCTCTACGCCCCTGTTTCTCCGGCATATAGCGGGCGAAGCGGCGGTGGCTTCTGTGGCGCGCTATAACGCCTGGCGTATGCCCGCCCGCTCAGTGGTAAAGCGTTACCAGGAGCAGGGCTATCGCTGGGCAGATACCGCACGCTCGGGGCAGGTTCGCATTCGTGTCAGCCAGGGCCGCTGGCAGATGCAGGGACTGCGCGAGCAAATAAAGCCGCGCTGGTATCATCAGTGGTTTGGCGTAAAAGATGATTCCAGGTAGAATGAGCGGCTATTTCAAACAGCGTGAATAAATAATGCATCAAGACAAAGATCTCTCAACCTGGCAGACATTCCGCCGGCTCTGGCCAATGATTGCGCCGCACAAGGCTGGCCTTATCGTCTCCGCCGTGGCACTGGTGCTGAATGCGGCAGGCGACACCCTAATGCTCTCCCTGTTGAAACCTTTACTGGATGATGGTTTCGGTAAAGCGGACAAATCTGTTCTGCTGTGGATGCCGCTGGCTGTCATGGGCCTGATGCTGATACGTGGCGTCACCAGCTATATCTCCAGCTACTGCATCTCCTGGGTGTCAGGTAATGTGGTGATGAACATGCGTCGTCGTCTGTTCGGACACATGATGGGAATGCCGGTGGCGTTCTTTGATCAGCAGTCTACCGGCACGCTACTGTCGCGTATTACCTATGACTCAGAACAGGTGGCCTCCTCCTCATCCAGTGCTCTGGTAACCGTGGTGCGCGAGGGCGCCTCGATCATCGGCCTGTTTATCATGATGTTCTACTACAGCTGGCAGCTCTCACTGATTTTGATCCTGCTGGCACCGCTGGTCTCGTTCGCTATCCGCACCGTTTCAAAGCGCTTCCGCAACATCAGCCGAAACATGCAGAACACCATGGGACAGGTCACCACCAGCGCAGAACAGATGCTGAAAGGGCACAAAGAAGTGCTGATTTTTGGCGGTCAGGAAGTGGAAGCGGAACGTTTCTCTCAGGTCAGCAATAAAATGCGTCAGCAGGGGATGAAACTGGTTTCTGCCTCTTCCATCTCCGATCCGGTGATTCAGCTTATCGCCTCGCTGGCGCTGGCGTTTGTACTCTATGCCGCCAGCTTCCCCAGCGTGATGGAAACGCTGACCGCCGGTACCATTACCGTGGTCTTCTCTTCCATGATTGCCCTGATGCGTCCGCTGAAATCGCTGACTAACGTTAACGCCCAGTTTCAGCGCGGTATGGCAGCCTGCCAGACGCTGTTCTCCATCCTCGACAGTGAGCAGGAAGCGGATAACGGCACGCGCACGGTTGAACGGGCTAAAGGCGACGTTGAGTTTCGCAACGTGACCTTTACCTATCCGGGGCGTGAGATCCCGGCGCTGCGCGATATTAACCTGACGCTGCCGGCGGGTAAAACGGTTGCACTGGTCGGCCGCTCCGGCTCGGGCAAATCGACCATGGCCAGCCTGCTGACGCGCTTTTATGATATCGATTCCGGCGAAATTCTGCTGGATGGGCACGATCTGCGTGAATATACCCTGCGCTCATTGCGTAATCAGGTAGCGCTGGTATCGCAGAATGTGCATCTGTTTAATGACACCATCGCCAATAACATCGCTTATGCGCGTAACGGTGACTATAGCCGGGCACAGATTGAACAGGCCGCCACCATGGCGCACGCTATGGATTTCATTAACAAAATGGATAAAGGCCTGGATACGGTTATCGGTGAAAACGGCGTACTGCTCTCCGGTGGTCAGCGCCAGCGTATTGCGATTGCGCGCGCGCTGCTGCGCGACTGCCCGATTCTGATTCTGGATGAGGCGACATCTGCGCTGGATACGGAGTCAGAACGCGCCATTCAGTCGGCGCTGGATGAGCTGCAGAAAAACCGGACCTCGCTGGTGATCGCACACCGTCTCTCTACCATTGAAAAAGCAGATGAGATCGTGGTGGTCGAGGATGGCCGTATTGTTGAACGCGGTACGCATGAACTGCTGCTGGCGGAGAAAGGGGCTTATGCACAGCTGCATAAGTTACAGTTCGGTCAATGATTGAACGCATCTGGAGCGGGCGCTCGCCGCTGTGGCTGCTGCTGTGGCCGCTTAGCCTGCTGTATGGTGCTATCACCTGGCTGATTCGCCTGAGCTATCAGCGTGGCTGGCAGCAGAGCTGGCGGGCACCGTGTCCGGTGGTGGTGGTCGGTAACCTGACGGCAGGCGGCAACGGTAAGACGCCGGTGGTGATCTGGCTGACAGAAGCGCTGCAGGCGCGCGGGCTGCGTCCGGGCGTGGTGTCACGCGGCTACGGGGGGAAAGCGGCACACTATCCGCTGCTGGTGACCGGGGAAACCTCAACGGCCGAGGCAGGGGATGAACCCGTGCTGATTGCACAACGCACCGGCGTACCGGTTGCCGTGGCGCCCCGGCGCCGTCAGGCTATCGAAGCGCTGCTGGCGGCGCATTCGCTGGACATCATCATCACGGATGATGGACTGCAGCACTATGCATTGCAGCGCGATCGCGAAATTGTGGTGGTGGATGGTGTGCGCCGCTTTGGCAACGGCTGGTGGTTACCCGCCGGGCCTATGCGGGAGCGTGCGCACCGGCTGCAGCAGGTGGATGCAGTGATCGTTAATGGTGGCAATGCCACCAGTCCGGAAATTGCCATGACGCTGCAGCCGGGTCGGGCGGTTAACCTGCTATCGGGCGAAACCGCTGCGCTCAGTGCGCTGCCAGATATTGTGGCGATGGCCGGTATTGGCCATCCGCCGCGCTTTTTCACCACGCTGCAGCAGCAGGGCATTAAAACGGTAGCGGAAATCGCGTTTGCCGATCATCACGCTTACAGCGAGCCGGAGCTTGCCGGCCTGACGCTGAGCGGACAATGTCTGCTGATGACGGAGAAAGATGCGGTGAAGTGCCGTAAGTTTGCGCGCGACAACTGGTGGTATCTGCCGGTAGAGGCGCAGCTTTCCGGTGCGGCAGTGGCACCGCTGCTCGACGATATCACCCGGCTGGCCCGCGGCGCGTAATAGAGTCTGGCAACCGCTATGGTATGCTGACTAACTGACCCCGATCCTGAAAGGAGAAAAGTATGGATCACCGTTTACTTGAGATTGTGGCCTGTCCGGTTTGTAACGGAAAACTCTACTTCAACAAGGCGCAGCAGGAGCTTATCTGCAAGCCTGACGGACTGGCATTCCCGGTGCGGGATGGCATTCCGGTGCTGCTGGAAACCGAGGCGCGAACGCTGACGGCTGAAGAGATCCATCCATGAGTTTTGTTGCTATCATTCCGGCGCGCTACGCTTCGACGCGTCTGCCGGGTAAACCGCTGGTCGATATCCACGGTAAGCCCATGGTCGTGCACGTCATGGAGCGTGCGCGGGAGTCGGGAGCCGATCGCGTAATCGTCGCAACCGATCACCCCGAAGTCGCTGCAGCAGTAACTGCGGCCGGTGGTGAAGTCTGTATGACGCGGGCCGATCATCAGTCCGGCACCGAGCGGCTGGCTGAAGTCATTGAAGCCTGCAACTTTGACGATGACACTATCATTGTCAACGTGCAGGGCGATGAGCCGATGATCCCGGCCGGTATCGTGCGTCAGGTGGCGGACAATCTCGCCGCGGCAGAGGCTGGCATGGCCACGCTGGCGGTGCCGATCGCTGATGCCGATGAGGCGTTTAATCCGAACGCGGTTAAAGTGGTAACCGACCGGCAGGGCTACGCGCTCTATTTCTCGCGGGCCACCATTCCCTGGGATCGCGAGCGCTATGCGCAGTCGCGCGAGCAGGCGGGAGATACGCTGCTGAGGCATATCGGTATTTATGCCTACCGCGCCGGCTTTATTCGCCGCTACGTCGCCTGGCAACCCTGCGCACTGGAGCAGATTGAGCTACTGGAGCAGCTGCGCGTGCTCTGGTATGGCGAAAAAATTCATGTGGCGGTTGCCACAACTATCCCGAGCGTGGGCGTGGATACACCAGACGATCTGGCGCGCGTACGCGCGGCGATGCAGCGTTAACTCTCTCTGTCAGGCCAGCAGGCGCAACGCCGCTGGCTCTGTCTGACACTTTCTCTTTCTGACATCAGGGCGCAGCATCATCACGGCTGCCCGACTGACCGCGCAGGTGCTGCCAGATCTGTCCCAGCGTCTCATAGATAGCCCGTTCACTGTGGCTCAGCCAGAGTGGTGAGGGCAGCGCACGCTCCCAGCCGTTAAGCGGCGAGACGATCGCCATCTGATTTGCCGGCGCGGGGATCGGTGCCAGCCCGGCGTGGTGAAAAAAAGCCATCGCACGCGGCAGATGATTGGCGGAGGTGACCAGCAGAAATGCGCTATTGCCCGTCATCTGTTTTACCGCCTGCGCCTCTTCAGCGGTATCTTTCGGCGAATCAAGCGTAATGATGGCGCTATGCGGTACGCCAAGGCTCATCGCGACGTCGGCGGCAACCGCTGCGTTGCTGCGCGGATTCTGGCCTGCCGCCGCACCGGTAAAAATCATTTTGGCCTGCGGGTTGCGTCGCCACTGCCTTACGCCCTCCGTCACGCGCGGCAGGCTGTTACCAATCAGGTTAGAGCCGGGCGCCCAGTCCGGGTTCCAGGTATAACCGCCGCCCAGCACCACAATCCAGGCCACCGGCGTTGTACCGTTCCACGTCGGGTAGCGGTTTTCCAGCGGCAGTAGCAGGCGGTCGGCCACCGGCTGCAGGCTCAGCAGCAGCAGCAGCAGCCAGCTGACGGAGAGTAAAACTTTGGCGCTTTTTTGCCAGCGCGTCAGCCAGAGCAGCAAAAGTCCGGCTGCCATCAGCAGTAACAGCAGCGGCAAAGGCAGAAGCAAGCCGCCAATGACTTTTTTTAAGGCAAATAACATCCTTTTTTACTCCTTTTGTCTGAAAAAACAGCAGCCAGACAGTTACTGCAGCGTGAAAGGTTCATTCCTGGTGAGCCTGTGACAAAATAGCACAAGTTAACTGCCGCAAACCGGAGCGCACACCATGCAGGATCGTAATTTCGACGATCTGGCGGATAAATTCTCGCAAAACATTTACGGCACCCGCAAAGGGCTGGTGCGTCAGGCCATTCTGTGGGATGAGCTGGAGGCGCTGCTGCCGTCACTGCCTGCCGGACCGCTCTCTGTGCTGGATGCTGGCGGCGGCGTGGGGCAAATCTCCAGCGGACTCGCTGCCCGCGGGCATCAGGTCACGCTCTGCGATCTCTCCGGTGAAATGCTGAAACTGGCGGCGGACCACGCACGGGAAACCGGCGTCAGCCACAATATGCAGTTCCGGCAAGTCAGCGCTCAGCAGGTAGGCGAGCATTTGGATACGCCAGTCGATCTGGTATTGTTTCACGCGGTACTGGAGTGGGTGGCCGATCCGCTGGCCGTGCTGCAGGCGCTGTGGCAGACGCTGAAACCAGGCGGTGTGCTGTCGCTGATGTTTTACAACGCGCACGGGCTGACGTTTCGCACGCTTACGCTGGGTAATTTCGGCTACCTGCGCGCCAATATGACCAAACGCAAAAAGCGTACCCTGTCGCCCGATTTTCCGCGCGAACCGCAGGACGTCTATCAATGGCTGACGCAGTGCGGTTTTGTGATTGAGCAGCGCACCGGTGTTCGCGTGTTCAGTGATTACATGAAACCGCAGCCCGGTGCAGGTAAGAGCGTGGAAGAGATTATTGAAATGGAGCGGCGCTACTGTCGTCAGGAGCCCTTTTTAAGCTTAGGGCGTTATATCCATGTGACGGCGCGCAAACCCAGGTAAAAGGATCAACTATGAGCGATTTTTCCCAGACGGTGCCAGAACTGGTGGCCTGGGCACGCAAAAACGATTTCTCGCTTGCGCTGCCGGTAGAACGTCTGGCCTTTTTGCTGGCCATCGCTACCCTTAACGGTGAGCGCATGGACGGTGAAATGAGTGAAGGTGAGCTGACCGACGCCTTTCGTCACGTCAGCAAAGCGTTTGAACAGACGCATGAAACCGTACAGGTGCGTGCGAACAATGCGATTAACGACCTGGTACGGCAGCGGCTGCTTAACCGGTTTACCAGCGAGGTGTCTGAAGGGCACGCTATCTACCGCCTGACGCCGCTGGGAATTGGCATCACCGACTACTATATCCGCCAGCGCGAATTCTCCACGCTGCGCCTCTCAATGCAGCTTTCAATTGTGGGTCAGGAGCTGAAGCGCGCTGCTGACGCCGCTGAAGAAGATGGCGATGAATTTCACTGGCACCGTAACGTATTTGCTCCGCTGAAATATTCGGTTGCTGAGATTTTTGACAGCATCGATATGACGCAGCGCCTGATGGATGAGCAGCAGCAGACGGTAAAAAATGATATCGCCGCGCTGCTCAACAAAGACTGGCGCGCCGCGATCTCCAGCTGTGAACTGCTGCTCTCTGAGACCTCCGGCACGCTGCGTGAACTGCAGGATACGCTGGAAGCGGCGGGGGATAAGCTGCAGGCTAACCTGCTGCGCATTCAGGATGCCACGCTGAGCAGTCCCGATCTCGGTTTCGTCGACAAACTGGTTTATGACCTGCAGAACAAACTCGATCGCATTATCAGCTGGGGCCAGCAGGCGATTGATCTGTGGATCGGCTATGACCGTCATGTACACAAGTTTATCCGTACCGCGATTGATATGGATAAGAACCGGGTCTTTGCACAGCGGCTGCGTCAGTCGGTACAGAACTATTTTGATCAGCCGTGGATGCTGACTTACGCCAGCGCTGACCGCCTGCTCGATATGCGCGATGAAGAGATGACGCTGCGTAACGATGAGGTCATGGGCGAGCTTCCGCCGGAAATGGAGTATGAAGAGTTTAACGAGATCCGCGAGCAGCTGGCCGCCATGATTGAAGAGGCGCTGGCTGTGTATCGTCGCGAGCAAAAACCGCTGCACCTTGCCACCGTCATGCGCGAATACCTGGCGCAATATCCGCGCGCGCGCCATTTCGATCTGGCGCGTATCGTGATCGATCAGGCGGTGCGGCTGGGCGTTGCTGAAGCAGATTTAGCCGGTTTGCCAGCAGAATGGCAGACCATTAATGATTACGGAGCCAAGGTGCAGGCGCATGTCATCGACAAATATTGAACAAGTGATGCCGGTTAAACTGGCACTGGCGCTGGCCAATCCCCTTTTTCCGGCGCTCGACAGTCAGCTGCGCGCGGGCCGGCATATCGGTATCGAAGAGCTGGATAATCACGCTTTTCTGATGGACTACCAAACCTATCTTGAAGAGTTTTATGCCCGCTATAACGTGGAGCTGATCCGCGCGCCAGAAGGCTTTTTCTACCTGCGGCCGCGCTCAACCACGCTGATCCCACGCTCGGTGCTCTCTGAGCTGGATATGATGGTAGGCAAAATTCTCTGCTACCTCTATCTGAGCCCGGAGCGTCTGGCAAACGAGGGTATTTTTACCCAGCAGGAGCTCTATGATGAGCTGCTGTCGCTGGCGGATGAACACAAGCTGCTTAAGCTGGTCAATCAGCGCTCAACCGGTTCCGATCTCGATCGCACCCGCCTGCAGGAGAAGATGCGCGCCTCACTGAGCCGTCTGCGCCGCCTGGGAATGGTGTGGTTTATGGGTAATGACAGCAGCAAATTTCGCATTATGGAATCAGTCTTTCGCTTTGGTGCTGACGTGCGCAGCGGCGACGATCCGCGTGAGGCGCAGCTGCGTCTGATCCGCGTGGGTGAAGCGATGACACCCGAAGAAGCTGCCGTTTCTGCAACAGCCGATGAGGCGGAGCAGGAGAGTGAACATGCGGAGAGCAGTGATGCGACTGATAACGCGGAGGAGAAGCAGGTATGATTGAACGCGGTAAGTTTCGTTCGCTGACACTGATCAACTGGAATGGCTTTTTTGCCCGCACCTTTGATCTCGATGAACTGGTTACCACGCTTTCAGGCGGTAACGGTGCCGGTAAATCCACCACCATGGCCGCGTTTGTTACGGCGATGATCCCCGATTTAACCCTGCTGCACTTCCGTAATACCACGGAAGCAGGCGCCACGTCAGGCTCCCGCGATAAGGGTCTGCACGGTAAACTGCGCGCTGGCGTCTGCTATTCAGTGCTGGATGTCGTCAACTCACGCCATCAGCGCGTTGTGGTCGGGGTGCGTCTGCAGCAGGTGGCCGGGCGCGATAAGAAAGTGGATATTAAACCGTTCAGTATTCATGGCCTGCCCGCGGATGCGCTGCCCACTGACATGCTGACCGAGATCCTTAACAGCCGTCAGGCGCGTGTACTGCCGCTGACAGAGGTTAAAGATCGCGTTGAAGCACAGGAAGGCGTGCAGTTCCGCCAGTACAGCTCCATTACTGACTATCACGCCATGCTGTTTGAACTCGGCGTGGTGCCGCGTCGCCTGCGTTCAGCCAGCGATCGCAGTAAATTCTACCGGCTGATTGAGGCGTCGCTCTACGGCGGTATCTCCAGCGCCATCACCCGTTCGCTGCGCGACTATCTGCTGCCGGAAAACGGCGGCGTGCGTAAAGCGTTTCAGGATATGGAAGCGGCACTGCGTGAGAACCGCATGACGCTGGAAGCGATTCGCGTGACGCAGTCCGATCGCGATCTGTTCAAGCATCTGATCTCTGAGGCGACCAGCTACGTCTCAGCTGACTATATGCGTCATGCGAACGAACGGCGGGTACATCTGGACGGGGCGCTTCAGCTGCGCAATGAGCTGTTCAGCAGCCGCAACCAGCTGGTGTCGGAGCAGTATCGTCACGTGGAAATGGCGCGTGAGCTGGCTGAGCATAGCGCCGCTGAAAGCGATCTGGAGATTGATTATCAGGCGGCCAGCGATCATCTTAATCTGGTGCAGACCGCAATGCGCCAGCAGGAGAAAATCGCGCGTTATGATGCCGATCTTGAAGAGCTGAGCTACCGGCTGGAAGAGCAGAATGAGGTTGTAGCTGAAGCGCGTGAGATCCAGGAAGAGAATGAGGCGCGTGCCGAAGCCGCTGAAATTGAAGTGGATGAGCTGAAAAGTCAGCTGGCCGATTTCCAGCAGGCGCTGGATGTTCAGCAGACGCGCTCTATTCAGTATCAGCAGGCGCTGCAGGCACTGGAGAAAGCCCGTACGCGCTGCCAGCTGCCGGACCTGACGATTGATAACGCCGCTGACTGGCTGGAGACGTTCCAGGCACGCGACGAAGAGGCGACCAGCCAGCTGCTGCGGCTGGAGCAGAAACTGAGTATGGCGGAAGCCGCACACAGCCAGTTTGAGCAGGCGCTGGCGCTGGTAACCAGCATTGCCAGTGAGGTCAGCCGTCAGGACGCCTGGCAGGTGGGTCGCCAGCTGCTGCGCGACGCCGCGAATCAGCGTCATTATGCCGATCAGCTGGCGTCACTGCGGCTGCGTCTTAACGAATCAGAAGGTCGCCTGCGCGAGCAGCATGAGGCTGAACGCCTGCTGGCAGAGTTCTGCAAACGTCAGGGCCAGCACTATGAAGCAGACGCGCTGGAAGGGCTGCAGCGCGAGCTGGAAGCGCAGATTGAGCAGCTCAGCGCCAGCGTTGCCGATGCCGGTGAACAGCGCATGCAGATGCGTCAGGAGCTGGAACAGCTGCGCGAACGTATCGCAACGCTGACGGCACGCGCCCCGCACTGGCTGGCCGCTCAGGAGATTCTGACGCAGCTTAGCGAACAGACAGGTGAGCAGCTGAGCAGCAGTCAGCAGGTGACCGCCTTTATGCAGCAGCTGCTGGAGCGCGAGCGTGAAACCACCGTAGAGCGAGATGAAATTGCGGCGCGTAAACGCGACGTTGAGCAGCAGATTGAACGCCTCAGCCAGCCAGGCGGCGCAGAAGATGCGCGCCTCACGCAGCTGGCAGAGCGCTTTGGCGGCGTGCTGCTCTCCGAAATTTATGATGATGTCACGCTGGACGATGCCCCCTATTTTTCTGCGCTCTATGGACCTTCGCGCCACGCCATCGTGGTGCCGGATCTGGCGCTGATACGCGAACAGCTCGAAGGGCTGGAAGAGTGCCCGGAAGATCTCTATCTGATTGAGGGCGATCCGCAATCCTTTGATGACAGCGTCTTCAGCGTAGATGAGCTGGATAAAGCTGTCGTGGTCAAAGTCGCAGAGCGTCAGTGGCGCTATTCGCGTTTTCCTAAGGTGCCGCTGTTTGGCCGCGCCGCACGTGAAAATCAGCTTGAATTGCTGGGTATTGAACGTGACAGGCTGGCAGAACGTTATGCGACGCTCTCTTTTGACGTACAGAAAACGCAGCGTCTGCACCAGTCTTTCAGCCGCTTTATCGGCAGTCATCTGGCGGTAGCGTTTGATGAGGATCCGGAAGCGCAAATCCGCCAGCTTAACGGCCGGCGCAGTGAGCTGGAGCGCGGTCTGGCGCAGCATGAGAGTAATAATCAGCAGCAGCGTGCACAGTTTGAACAGGCGCGCGACGGCGTCGCCCAGCTTAACCGCCTGCTGCCTCGCGTTAACCTGCTGCTGGATGACACCCTGCCGGATCGCTGTGAAGAGATCCGTGAGCGGGTGGAAGAGGCGCAGGAGGCGGCGCGCTTCCTGCACCAGCACGGCAGCAAACTCAGCAAGCTGGAGTCGCTGGTGGCGGTGCTGCAGAACGATCCGCAGCAGCACGATCAGCTGCAGCGCGACTACCAGCAGGCGCAGGCGCAGCAGCTCAGCGCGCGCCAGCAGGCATTTGCGCTGACGGAGGTGGTACAGCGCCGCGCCCACTTCAGCTATGGCGATTCAGCCGGGATGCTGACCGGTAACAGCGATCTCTCTGATAAGCTACGGCAGCGCCTGGAGCAGGCTGAAGGCGAGCGCAGCCGCGCCCGTGAACGCCTGCGTGAACATCAGGCGCAGCTGACGCAGTACTCGCAGGTGCTGGCCTCGCTGCGCAGTTCGCACGATGCCAAACGCGACATGCTGAAAGAGCTGCAGCAGGAGATGCAGGATATCGGCGTTCACGCCGATGCCAGCGCGGAAGAGCGGGCGCGTATCCGGCGCGATGAACTCTATACCGCGCTCAGCCATAACCGGGCGCGGCGTAACCAGCTGGAGAAACAGCTGACGTTCTGCGAAGCAGAAATGGACAGCCTGCAGAAAAAGCTGCGTAAGCTGGAGCGCGATTATCGCATCCTGCGTGAGCAGGTGGTCAGTGCCAAGGCGGGCTGGTGCTCCGTACTGCGTCTGGTGAAAGACAACGGCGTGGAACGACGGCTGCACCGGCGCGAGCTGGCCTATATGAGCGGTGACGAGCTGCGCTCAATGTCCGATAAAGCCCTGGGCGCGCTGCGCCTTGCGGTGGCGGATAATGAGCATCTGCGTGATGTTCTGCGCATGTCGGAAGATCCCAAGCGCCCGGAGCGTAAAATTCAGTTCTTTATCGCCGTTTATCAGCATCTGCGCGAGCGTATCCGTCAGGATATTATCCGCACTGACGATCCGGTCGAGGCGATTGAGCAGATGGAGATTGAGCTGAACCGTCTGACCGAAGAGCTGACGGCGCGCGAGCAGACGCTGGCGATCAGCTCACGCAGTGCGGCCAATATTATTCGCAAGACTATTCAGCGCGAACAGAACCGCATCCGGCAGCTGAACCAGGGGCTGCAGACGGTGAGTTTTGGTCAGGTGAAGAGCGTACGGCTTAACGTCAACGTGCGTGAGACACACGCCACGCTGCTGGATACGCTCTCCGAAGAGCACGAACAGCATCAGGATCTCTTTACCAGTAACCGGCTGACATTCTCGGAAGCGCTGGCCAAACTTTATCAGCGTCTTAACCCGCAGATTGATATGGGCCAGCGTACGCCGCAGACCATCGGTGAGGAGCTGCTGGATTATCGCAACTATCTGGAAATGGAAGTTGAAGTAAATCGCGGCTCCGACGGCTGGCTGCGCGCGGAAAGCGGGGCGCTCTCAACCGGCGAGGCGATTGGTACCGGGATGTCAATTCTGGTGATGGTGGTGCAGAGCTGGGAAGAGGAGTCGCGTCGTCTGCGCGGCAAAGATATCTCACCGTGCCGTCTGCTGTTCCTTGATGAAGCGGCGCGTCTGGATGCCCGTTCAATCGCGACGCTGTTTGAACTCTGCGAGCGTCTGGAGATGCAGCTGGTGATCGCCGCGCCGGAAAATATCAGTCCGGAAAAAGGCACCACTTATAAACTGGTTCGTAAAGTATTTAACAATACGGAGCATGTGCACGTAGTGGGCCTGCGTGGTTTTTCCGCCGATCCGGCACCGGTAAAAACGGCGCAAAGCGAGCAGGGGCTGGAAACGCAAAATAGCTAAGCGCCTGACTGGTTAAACCGCGCAACCAGCGTTAATCTGTAAACGGCATTGGCCCTGAGAGGCGAATGCCGTTTTTTCTTTATATACTCATCATGAAAGTCAGGTTGTACGCAGCGCACAGGGCAGGCTGCGTCTCAGGTAACAGGGGGCAGGGATGTTGCTGAGTAAAACGTTCAGATTTAATCGCATGGCGCTGGTGTTTAGTGTCGTGCTGGCAGGCTTGCCACTGGCCGCGGGGCAGGCTGCACAAACCGCCAGCATGACAGCCGGCGGGCACGGCACCACGTCAGTGGCGGCCAGCCAGCAGCAGATCCTGCAGGCATTCAGCGCCAGCGATCGCCCTTTTTACCTGCCGGGTCTGGCGGGTCTTTATGCCGCGCGCGGAATGGCGCCGCTCTGGCAGGACCGCGATACGGTGCAGGCGTTTCAGCAGCAGCTGGCTGAGGTCGCGCTTTCAGGCGTGCAGCCACAGTTCAGCCGCTGGGTTGAGCGGCTGACCGATCCGGACATTAAAGGCTTTGCGCGCGACGTGGTGCTGAGCGATGCCATGCTGGGTTACCTGCAGTTTGTGGCGGGCGTACCGGCGCAGGGTGAAACCTGGCTTTACAGCAATGTGCCTTACAGGCTTACCATGCCGTCGCTGTCAGCAATCAATCAGTGGCAGAACGCGGTTAACGCTGGCGGCAGCCGCGCGTTTGTGGCCTCACTGCAGCCGCAGCATCCGCAGTATCAGCCGATGCATGCGGCGCTGAAGACGCTGCTGACGGATAATCGTCCCTGGCCGCAGCTGCGTGACAAAGCGACGCTGCGTCCGGGGCAGGTCAGCGATGATGTGCCGGCGCTGCGGGAAATTCTTCAGCGCACCGGTATGCTGACCGCATCTGACCACGCCACTACGCCTGCACCGGATGAAGATGCAGTGCCGGCGGGCGCCGTGCCGGTTGCTGAAAGCCAGCCGGTGGCAGTAAGTCCTTCCGCCACCAGCGTCACCGATCTTCCAGCCCCGACGCCGCAGCCGGCAGGAAATATACTGGCCGGATCGCCTTCTGCAGCCGGCAATATCTATGACACTGCGCTGGTTGAGGGCGTGAAGCGCTTTCAGCACTGGCAGGGGCTGGCGGATGACGGCGCAATTGGCCCGCGCACCCGCGAGTGGCTGAATGTCTCACCGCAGATGCGCGCCTCACTGCTGGCGCTGAACATTCAGCGTCTGCGGCTGCTGCCGGATGATATGCATAACGGGATAATGGTGAATATTCCCAACTATTCGCTGACCTACTATAACAACGGCAGCACGGTGCTCTCATCGCGGGTTATTGTCGGACGGCCCGATCGCAAAACGCCGCTTATGCGCAGTGCGCTGAACAACGTGGTGCTCAATCCGCCGTGGAACGTGCCAACCACGCTGGTGCGTCAGGATATTGTGCCGAAGGTGAAACAGGATCCTGGTTATCTCTACCGGCACGGCTATACGCTGCTGTCAGGCTGGAGCGCTGACGCTGAAGTGATCGACCCGACGATGATCAACTGGCAGATGGTTTCTGCTGCCAGCTTCCCGTATCGCATCCGTCAGGCACCGGGCGCCACCAATTCATTGGGACGTTATAAGTTTAATATGCCCAGTTCAGACGCCATCTATCTGCACGATACGCCAAACCACGGCCTGTTTCAGCGCGATATTCGCGCACTCAGCTCCGGCTGCGTACGCGTAAATAAAGCCTCCGATCTGGCTAACCTGCTGCTGCAGGATGCTGGCTGGAACGACAGCCGTATTTCCAGCACGCTGAAGCAGGGTGACACGCGCTATGTGCCGATTCGGCATCGTATCCCGGTCAATCTGTACTATCTGACCGCCTGGGTCAGCGATGACGGGCAGGCGCAATATCGTACAGATATTTACAATTATGATAATACGGCGCGCTCCGGCAGCCAGGTGCTGGCCCGGGCAGGACAGCTCCTGCTGTAGCGTGCTGATTTTCGCCAGATTGTTGATAAGCGAAACGCCCCTGAAACCCGGCCAGAAATTTGCTTCTGGTCGGGTTTTGCACATTCTGAGACAGATTCCGGGTTGACTGATATCCATGCTGCCGTTACTGTGCGGCCTTGTGTACTTTTTACACATTCAATGTGTTTTATTCAGGTAACCTCGTTTCATGGCTAATATCGATTCTCAGCGCCGCCGCTTACTGCTGCTTGGCGGCGCAGCAGCAGGCCTCTCCCTGCTCCCCGGCTCAGCGCTGGCCTCTGTGTCGACCTCACGTCCGCGTATTCTGACGCTCAGCAACATGCATACCGGTGAAACCCTCAAAACCGAGTTTTTCAACGGTAAAAGCTACGATCGCGACGAACTGGCGCGTCTTAATCACTTTTTCCGCGACTACCGCGCAAATAAAGTGAAAAGCATCGATCCCCATCTGTTTGATCAGCTCTACCGCCTGCAGGCGCTGCTGGATACCCGTAAACCGGTACAGCTCATCTCAGGTTATCGTACGCTGTCGACCAACAACATGCTGCGCGAATCGGGCCCTGGCGTGGCGAAGCATAGCTATCACACCAAAGGCCAGGCGATGGATTTCCATATTGAGGGCATTGCCCTGAGTAACGTGCGTAAAGCGGCGTTATCTATGCGCGCGGGTGGTGTAGGATATTATCCACGCAGCAACTTCGTACACATAGATACCGGGCCTGCAAGGCACTGGTCCTGATGCCGGCAGCGCTGCGTGTGCCGGTCATGGAGCGTTATGAATTATCACATTATTCCGGTTACCGCCTTTTCGCAAAACTGTTCAGCTATCTGGGATGAAGAGACGGGCATTGCAGCCCTGGTCGATCCTGGCGGCGATGCGGAAACCATCAAAGCGGCGCTGGCGGAGCGCGGCCTGAAGCCGTCGCAGATTTTGCTGACGCACGGCCACCTCGACCATGCCGGCGCGGCGGCTGAGCTGGCGGCCCATTTCCAGATACCGGTGACCGGCCCGCATCAGCTGGACAAAGTCTGGCTCGATAATCTGCCCACGCAGAGCCGGATGTTTGGGCTGCCGGAGTGTGCACCGCTGACGCCGGATCGCTGGCTGGAAGAGGGTGATGTGGTAGAGCTGGGCAACGTGGCGCTGGAGGTGCTGCACTGTCCGGGTCATACCCCGGGGCACATTGTCTTTTTCGATCGCGCCGGAAAGCTGCTTATCTCAGGAGACGTGATCTTTAGCGGCGGCGTCGGGCGCACCGACTTCCCGCAGGGCAGCCACAGCGATCTGATCAACGCCATCAAAACCAAACTGCTGCCGCTGGGCGACGACATTGCGTTTGTACCCGGGCACGGGCCGGTATCCACGCTGGGACGTGAGCGTCTGACCAATCCTTTCCTGCAGTAGCCATAAAAAAAGCGGCGGGTGAGAGCCTCACCCGCCGCCTGTTCACGCATTTCGCTTAGAGTACTGCGACTATCGCTTCACACAGCGCCGACATATTATCCGGCGTCATGCCTGCCACGTTAACGCGACCTGAGTTTACCGCGTACACGCCGAATTCATCACGCAGACGCACGACCTGATCTTTGGTCAGGCCGCTGAATGAGAACATGCCGTTCTGTTTGATGATGAAGCTGAAATCCTGGCGCGCGCCTTTTTCTGCCAGCGTGTTCACAAACAGCTGACGCATACGCTGAATACGCTGACGCATATCGGTCAGCTCCTGTACCCAGATAGTCCGCAGCGCCTCATTGCTGAGGATAGTGGCGACAACGGCAGCGCCGTGCGACGGCGGATTGGAGTAGTTGGCACGGATGCTGTATTTCACCTGGCTGAACGCGGTTTTAGCCGCGTCGCTGCTGGCCGCTACCAGCGTCAGGGCGCCGACGCGCTCGTTATAGAGACCAAAGTTCTTAGAGTAGGAGCTGGCAACCAGCAGCTCCTGGTGGGCTGCGGCAAAAATGCGCAGGCCTTCAGCATCTTCGTCCAGACCGCGTGCAAAACCCTGATAGGCGAAGTCAAACAGCGGCAGCCAGCCCTTTTCCTGTGACAGCGTTGCGAGCTGTTGCCACTGCTCGCGCGTCGGGTCGATGCCGGTCGGGTTATGGCAGCAGCCGTGGAACAGCACCACGTCGCCCGCCTGCGCCTGCTGCAGCGCTGCCAGCATGCCGTCGAAATCGAGCGTGTGGTTTGCGGCGTCGTAGTACTGATATTCACACACCTCGAGGCCGGCAGCGTTAAACACGTTTTTATGGTTTGGCCAGCTTGGATTGCTTATCCAGACGCGTTTAACGCTGGTCTGCGTGGCGAGAAAATCCGCCGCCACGCGCAGGGCACCGGTGCCGCCTGGCGTCTGCGCCGTGCAGGCGCGGCCTGCGGCGATAAGCGGGCTGTCGTTGCCAAACAGCAGCGCCTGAGTGCAGCGGGCAAAATCGGGCAGGCCGTCAATGCTCAGATAGTTTTTGGTCGTCTCATTTTCCAGCAGGTACTGCTCAGCTTTTTTCACGCTGGTCAGCACCGGCGTTTTTCCGGTTTCATCTTTGTATACGCCAATGCCCAGATTAATTTTATGCGGACGGTCATCAGCGCGAAACAGATCGGCCAGCCCCAGAATAGGGTCGGCAGGTGCGGCAGAGATAGATTCAAACATGAGTCAGTTCCGTTTGGGTGAACTTTAGCGAAATGAGCTATCAGGTTAACGTCAGACGCGAGGCTTGCCAACCGGCCATCTCAAAAAGAATTGTGCCGGTGGCGGATATAAGCACTGCTAATTGCGAGGTAGATCACTGAAAAGAAAAACGGAGCCATCAGGCTCCGTTTTACGTGGTTAAACCGTGCTGATTCGCAGAATCAGAACTGGTAAACCAGGCCTACGCCAACGGTGTCATCAGTAGTGATGCCAGCTGCGCGGGTAAAGTCGTTGTCATCCATCAGGTTGATCTGGTAGTCAACATAGGTAGACATGTTTTTGTTGAAGTAGTAATAAGTACCCACTGAAACGTACTTATACAGGTCCTGATCGCCCCAGGTCTCGATATCCTTGCCTTTAGACTGGACGTAAGCCAGGGATGGACGCAGACCGAAGTCGAACTGGTACTGAGCAACGGCTTCAAACTTCTGCTCTTTGTTTACTGCACCAGCAAGGGCCGGGGTCGCGCCGTTAGCAGCAGTGCTGATCCAGGTTGAGTTACGGCTCTCACCGTACATCGCAGCCAGGTACACGTTGTTCGCGTCATATTTCAGCGCGGTTGACCAGGCGTCAGCTTTCTCGCTGCCGTTACCGTAGAAGTTAGCCTGCTGGCCGTTGGTACGGTCAGAAGAGGTGTACGCAGCAGAGATGCCTACGCCGATCTCAGAGGTATAGGTTAAAGAAGTACCCCAGCCGTCGCCGTTTGCGCGATCTGCGCTACGGCCATTGGCGGACTCTTCGTTTTTGCCCTGATACTGAGCAGCGAACGCCAGGCCATCAACCAGACCAAAGAAGTTGCTGTTGCGGTAGGTCGCCAGACCGTTAGAACGACCCAGCATAAAGTTGTCAGAACGGCCAGAGTCGCCGCCGAATACTGGCAGAACGTCGGTCCACGCCAGTGGATCGTAGCCTACGCCGTAGTTACGACCGTAGTCGAATGAGCCGTAGTCGCCAAATTTCAGACCGGCAAAACCCAGACGGGTTTTGGAACCTTCAGTACCCTGAGATTCAGCAACGTTTGCCTGGATGTTGTATTCCCACTGGCCGTAGCCGGTCAGCTGGTCGGTAATCTGCGTTTCACCCTTGAAACCAAAGCGCACATAAGAGGCGTCGCCATCGTTGCCAGCGTCGTCAGAGAATGTGTGGCGTGCGTCAACTTTTCCGTAGAGGTCCAGTTTGTTGCCATCTTTGTTATAGATTTCTGCTGCATTTGCTGCACCGGCAGCTAACAGAGCAGGGATAACCACTGCAAGAATGTTGCGCTTCATCATTATTTATTACCCTCATTGGAGTTATCTGGACACCTGCCACTGCCGTCAGGAAAACTTTACAGGAACCCTGAAAGAAGTTTGGTGTCTCATATGTCTGCACGCATCTTTTCACTCCGCAGTTGCTATTTCTAGCCCGAAAATGATTCAAATCTCCTAATTGAGTATCAAAAAGAAAAATTGTGTGACAATTTGTAATAATTACGGAACTTTGTGAGATATCTCAAGATTTACAAAAATAAAAAAAGGCCGGCAGTGCCGACCTCGGTATATATATGAATTTCTTATATTTAATTGCAGAAATCAGAAATTAGCGTTGCGCGGGGTACGCGGGAAGGGGATAACGTCCCTTACATTTTGTACGCCGGTGACATAGGCGATCAAACGTTCAAACCCTAAACCAAAGCCGGCGTGCGGTACGGTGCCGTAACGACGCAGGTCGCGATACCACCAGTAATCCTCTTTATTCAGCCCCATCTCTGCCAGACGGGCATCCAGCACATCCAGCCGCTCTTCACGCTGCGATCCACCAATGATTTCACCAATGCCCGGTGCCAGCACGTCCATTGCCGCTACGGTTTTACCGTCATCATTCATACGCATGTAGAACGCTTTAATATCTTTCGGGTAGTTCTTCACCACCACCGGCGCCTTGAAGTGTTTTTCGGCCAGATAGCGCTCATGTTCAGAAGAGAGATCCACACCCCATGCAATCGGGTTTTCAAAGCTCTGGCCGCTTTTCAGCAATATGTCAACTGCGTCGGTATAGTCTACCTGTGCAAAATCGGTGGTAACAAAACGCTCAAGGCGCGCAACGGCATCTTTATCCACGCGCTCGGCGAAGAACGCCATGTCATCGGCACGTTCATTCAGTACAGCTTTGAAGACATATTTCAGCATCGCTTCAGCCAGCGCTGCGGCGTCATCCAGCGTGGCAAACGCCACTTCCGGCTCCAGCATCCAGAATTCCGCCAGGTGACGGCTGGTGTTGGAGTTTTCCGCACGGAACGTTGGGCCAAAGGTGTAGACTTTTGACAACGCACAGGCATACGTTTCAGCATTCAGCTGGCCTGATACGGTCAGGAACGCCTCTTTACCGAAGAAATCTTTGTCATAATCCACTTTACCCTGCGGATCGCGCGGCAGGTTTTCCATATCGAGCGTCGATACGCGGAACATTTCGCCTGCGCCTTCCGTATCTGATGCGGTGATCAGCGGCGTGGAAACCCAGAAATAGCCGTTCTCATGGAAAAAGCGATGCAGCGCCTGCGCCAGGGTATGACGCACGCGCGCGACGGCGCCAACCAGATTAGTACGCGGGCGCAGGTGAGCCACTTCGCGCAGATACTCGATGCTGTGACGTTTGGCAGCCATCGGGTAAGTGTCAGGATCGTCAACCCAGCCGGTCACTTCAACACGGGTGGCCTGCAGCTCAAATGCCTGGCCCTGGCCCGGTGATTCCACTACGGTGCCGGTAACAATGACCGAGCAGCCGGTGGTCAGACGCAGCACTTCATCCTGATAATTATTCAGAGAATTATTGACGACAGCCTGAACGGGATTAAAGCAGGAGCCGTCATAAACGGCGATAAAGGAAAGACCGGCTTTGGAATCTCTTCGGGTACGCACCCAGCCGCGTACGGTGACTTCACTGTCAACCGCGACCCGGCCGTGCAGTACATCCGCTACAGGCACTACGCTCATAAAAATCTCTCTATATATAGATGAAATAACGGGTGTCCCGTCGCATCTCGCTATCGTCACAGGTGACGTACGGTGCTGACAGAAACAGCCAATTCTCCCACGTTCAGGGGTGTTGCTATGTTACTTGCGAGCCATCAGGAAACAAGCAAAATTGCGGGAAGTGAGTGATTTTAATGGCGGCGGGCAGGGGAGTGAACCCTGCCCGGGGCAGGTCAGCTGGCGCGTTTAACCAGCGGCAGGTCAAATGCTTTGCGCAGTGCACGCACAAAGGCTTTATCCTGACAAATCGTTTTACCCGGACTGTCAGAGAGTTTAGCGACCGGTTTGCCATTGCAGCTGACCAGTTTAATCACGATGTTAAGCGGCGTTACGCCCGGAATGTCGCAGGTCAGGCGCGTGCCAATACCAAACACCACGTTGGCACGCTGACCAAAGTGACGATAGAGCGCCAGCGCTTTATCCAGGTTGAGATTGTCAGAGAACACCAGCGTTTTGCTGCGCGGATCGATACCGAGCCGCTCATAGTGCGCAACGGCTTTCTCGCCCCACTCAACCGGATCGCCGGAGTCGTGGCGCAGTCCCTGATAGCGATGGGCAAAGCCGGGACCAAAATCGCGCAAAAAGGCGTCCATGGTGATGCAGTCCGTGAGCGCAATGCCCAGCTGGTTATCATACTCATCCAGCCACGACTGCAGCGCCGCGCGCTGGCTGTTGGCCAGCACCGGGCTGATCTGCTGATGCGCCTGAAACCACTCATGGGCCTGGGTGCCGACCGGCGTCAGCTGCAGACGACGCGCCAGATCGTAATTACTGGTGCCCACCAGCCACGGAAACTCCGCTTTCAGCGTACTGACAATCGCTTCCTGCACCTCCTGTGAATAGCGGCGGCGCGTGCCGAAATCCATCAGCTGAAAGCGCGACATATCGAGATCGGCAACCTGCGTCTGAAAGGCTGAAAGTTTTTGCTGCAGATGCGCGACCGCCTGCTCTGCGGCGATCTGCGGCGTGCGGTGGCGATGTACCACTTCACTGATCAGCGCCAGCAGCGGCACTTCCCACAGAATGACCTCACGCCACGGGCCGCGGATCTGGATGCGCAGCTGGCCCCGCTCGTCCCGTACCTCAACCTGCGCCGGATTGAAGCGAAAGGCGCGTAGCCAGGTCAGATAGTCGTGCTGGAAAAAAGGCAGGTTACTGAGCCAGGCAAACTCATCGTCGCTCAGGGTCAGATCTTGCAAAGTATCAATTTGCGCGCGAATCTCGCTGGCATACCGGCCAAGCTGTTCATCGCTGCGACAGCGAAATTCTGCGGTAACCGGGACATCGTAGTAACGATGATATACGGCCTGCTGCATATGAAGCTTGTACGCATCGGTATCAAGCAGCGTGGTCAAAATCGGGGAAGCGTGTCCAGTCATGGTGCGTTTCAGCATCCTCTTCCGCGGAGCAGAGCCCGGTGTTTAACAAAATCCTAAAGACGCAGGAGTATAAAACAGTAATCTCTGCGATCACACCACATTTGCAGGTGGCGGGTCGAGGGGCAATTGTGCCATTGTTACTGAATTGTAGCCTTTTCTGCGCCAGCGCGCATTGCGCATGGCAACTCGCCGTCAGGCCGCTTAGACTTTGAGATATTTGCGCCACCGCAACAGGATGGCCTCAACATAACAACGATGCGAGAAGGATATATGACGCAACAGCCGCACATTAAATATCGCCACGACTACCGGGCGCCTGATTACACCATTACGGATATCGACCTGACGTTTGATCTGGATGCAACAGAAACACGCGTAACAGCCATCAGTCAGGTCAAACGTCTCGGCGCAGCAGACGCCGATCTGCATCTTGATGGTGAAGCGTTAACGCTGGTTGAGCTGACGGTAGATGGCGCGCCCTGGCCGCACTATCGCGAAGAGGCGGGGGCGCTGATCCTCAGTCAGCTGCCTGACAACTTCACGCTGCGCATTGTAAACCTGATCCATCCGGCTAAAAACAGCGCGCTGGAAGGGCTGTATCAGTCGGGCGAGGCGCTCTGCACCCAGTGTGAGGCGGAGGGTTTCCGGCACATCACCTGGTACCTGGATCGTCCTGACGTTCTGGCGCGCTTTACCACCACGCTCCGGGCCGACCCGGTGCGCTACCCGTATCTGCTCTCCAACGGTAACAAGCTAAAGAGCGGCGAGCTGGACGACGGGCGTCACTGGGTGACGTGGCAGGATCCGTTCCCGAAACCCTGCTATCTGTTTGCGCTGGTGGCAGGTGATTTTGATGTGCTGCGCGACAGTTTTACCACCCGTTCAGGGCGCGACGTCGCGCTGGAGATCTTTGTTGACCGCGGTAATCTCGATCGTGCCGACTGGGCAATGACCTCGCTGAAAGCCAGCATGAAGTGGGATGAAGAGCGTTTTGGTCTCGAATATGACCTCGATATCTTTATGATTGTCGCCGTGGATTTCTTCAATATGGGCGCGATGGAGAACAAAGGCCTCAACGTCTTTAACTCCAAATATGTGCTGGCAAAAGCGGAAACCGCGACGGATAAAGATTATCTCGGCATCGAGGCGGTGATCGGCCATGAATATTTCCATAACTGGACCGGTAACCGCGTCACCTGTCGCGACTGGTTCCAGCTCAGCCTGAAAGAGGGTCTGACGGTATTCCGCGATCAGGAGTTCAGCTCCGATCTCGGCTCCCGCGCGGTGAATCGTATTGATAACGTGCGGGTGATGCGCGGTGCGCAGTTTGCCGAAGATGCCAGCCCGATGGCGCACCCGATCCGGCCGGATCAGGTTATAGAGATGAATAACTTCTATACCCTGACGGTGTACGAGAAGGGATCGGAAGTGATCCGCATGATGCACACGCTGCTGGGTGAAGAGAAGTTTCAGCAGGGCATGCAGTGCTACTTTGAACGTCACGACGGCAGTGCGGCAACCTGCGACGATTTTGTCCAGGCGATGGAAGATGCCTCTGGCGTCGATTTAACCCAGTTCCGTCGCTGGTACAGCCAGTCAGGCACGCCGGTCGTGAGCGTGCGCGATGACTATAATCCGGAGCTGGAGCAGTATACCCTGCACGTGACCCAGCATACGCCGCCAACCGCAGATGGTCAGGAGAAGCTGCCGCTGCACATTCCGCTGGATATCGAACTCTACGATAACGAAGGCAAAGTGATCCCGCTGCAGCATAACGGCCAGCCGGTACATCACGTGCTGAACGTGACGCAGGCGTTCCAGACGTTTGTCTTTGATAACGTCTATTTTCAGCCGGTGCCGTCACTGCTGCGTGAATTCTCTGCACCGGTAAAACTCGATTATAAGTGGAGCGACGCACAGCTCACCTTCCTGATGCGTCACGCGAGCAATGAGTTTTCCCGCTGGGATGCGGCGCAGAGTCTGCTCGCAACCTATATTCGTCTCAACGTCGCGCGCTACCAGCAGGGCCAGCCGCTGTCGCTGCCTCTGCACGTTGCTGACGCTTTCCGGGCGGTGCTGCTGGATGAGCAGGGCGATCCGGCGCTGATGGCGCTGATCCTGACCCTGCCATCAGAAAATGAGATAGCAGAGCTGTTCGACATCATCGATCCACAGGCGATTGCCGCCGTACGCCATGCGCTGATGCGCACGCTGGCAAACGAGCTGAACGACGAGTGCTATGCGCTCTATCTGGCCAGCCAGAGCAGCGAATATCGCGTTGATCATGCGGAAATTGGCCGGCGCGCGCTGAAGAATGTCTGCCTGAGCTATCTGGCTCTGGGGGATACGACGCAGGCCGATCGTCTGGTTCAGGCGCAGTATGCGCACGCCACGAATATGACTGATGCGCTGGCGGCGCTCTCGGCAGCGGTGATGGCACAGCTGCCGTGCCGCGACGCGCTGCTGGCCGCCTGGGATGAGCGCTGGCATCAGGACGGTCTGGTCATGGATAAATGGTTTATGCTGCAGGCGACCAGCCCGGCGCCAGAAGTGTTACGCAATGTGCGTTCGCTGCTGAACCATCGCTCCTTCACCATGGGTAACCCTAACCGCATCCGGGCGCTGATTGGCGCATTCGCGGCGGGTAACCCGGCGGCGTTTCACGCGCAGGATGGCAGCGGTTATCAGTTCCTGGTTGAGATGCTGACCGATCTCAATACGCGTAACCCGCAGGTGGCCGCGCGCATGATTGAACCCCTGATCCGCCTGAAGCGCTATGATGCAGGACGTCAGGCGTTAATGCGTCAGGCACTGCAGCAGCTAAAGGGGCTGGATAATCTTTCCGGCGATCTCTATGAGAAAATCACCAAAGCGCTGAACGCGTAATCCTCCGCAACCGCAACCGTCACCGGTTGCGGCTGCCCTTTTGCGGCCATGCGGATACTACAGTATGGCGCGCCAAACCTTCTCATAAATCACCACTTTGGCCGCTAATCCGGCAGGGTGCGTTACGCTGACTTATATGTTATGTTATAACATCAATAAAATAAGGCGTGAGTATATCAAGATGAAAGTAGCGTACTGGACACTATTTCTGGGGCTGGCCTGCAGTTCAACGGTATTTGCACACGGCGGTCATTCGCACGGTGCTCCACTGAGTGAAAAAGAGGTGCGCGCGGCCAGCGGCATCTTTGCCGATGACGATGTGAAAGATCGGCCGCTTTCCGACTGGGAAGGGGTATGGCAGTCCGTTTATCCCTATGCCAGAGATGGCTCACTGGATCCGGTATTTCAAAAAAAAGCGGCAGCCGATAAAACGCGCTCGTTCAGCGACATTAAACAGTACTATCTCACCGGCTATGCCAGCGATATTACTGACATCGGCATTGAAAACGACGTGATGGAATTTACCGAAAAAGGCGCGGTCAGCAGCTGTAAATATGCCTATAAAGGTTACAAGGTGCTCAACTACGTTTCCGGTAAAAGAGGGGTGCGTTATCTGTTTGAATGCACTGATAAAGCCAGTAAAGCGCCGCACTTTGTACAGTTCAGCGATCACATTATCAGCCCGCGTAAGTCATCCCACTTTCATATCTTTACGGGTAATGTCTCGCAGGCTGCGCTGTTTGATGAACTGGAAAACTGGCCCACGTTCTTCCCTTACCAGCTAAGTAAAGCGCAGGTGGTGGATGACCTGCTGCATCACTGATGCACAGCCCGCTGGCGGACAGACCCGCCAGCGGGCAGGGCAGTTAACGCTGCCGGGCAAAGCGCAGCGGCTGCTCAGCGGCGCTGCGCGTCATCACCCGATCCAGTACGCTCGCTTCCAGCTCCGCCAGCCGCGCCGAGCCTTTGCGGCGCGGACGCGGCAAATCGACCGACAGGTCGAGCCCGATTTTCCCCTCTTCAATCAGTAACACCCGATCGGCCAGCGCCACCGCCTCGCTGACGTCATGCGTCACCAGCAGTACCGTAAAATTGTGCTGCTGCCAGAGTGATTCAATCAGTCCCTGCATCTCAATGCGGGTTAAAGCATCCAGCGCGCCCAGCGGCTCATCCAGCAGCAGTAAGCCAGGACGGTGGATCAGCGCCCGCGCCAGCGCCACGCGCTGCTTCTGTCCACCCGAGAGGGCAGCAGGCCACTCATTTGCGCGATCGGCAAGCCCCACGGCCTCCAGTGCCTCCAGCGCGGCGCTGCGCCATTCGCGGCCGCGTAAGCCGAGTCCGACGTTATCGATCACTTTTTTCCACGGCAGCAGACGCGCATCCTGGAACATCAGTCGCGTATCGTCGCGCGCCGCGGCCAGCGGCGCGTTGCCTGCCAGCAGCTCACCCTGACTGGCGACTTCCAGTCCGGCCAGCAGCCGCAGCAGGGTGCTTTTACCGCAGCCGCTGCGCCCGACCACGGCAACAAACTGCCCGGCCGGAATATGCAGGCTGACCTGGTCAAGAATAGTACGATTGCCATAGTGCTTAGAGAGGTTACTGATGGCGACCGGCGTGCCGCTGATCAGGCGCGCCGGGTTCTGTACGGCATTGCTCATGCGTTGCTCTCCTTCAGTTGCCAGGCCGGGTGCCAGCGCAGCCAGATACGCTCCAGCAGCTGCGCCGCCACGTCTGCCAGTTTGCCCAGCAGGGCATAAAGAATAATGGCCACCACGACCACGTCAGTTTGCAAAAATTCGCGCGCGTTCATCGCCAGATAGCCGATACCGGAGTTGGCCGAGATGGTTTCAGCCACAATCAGTGTCAGCCACATCAGACCCAGCGCAAAGCGCACCCCGACCATGATGCCGGGCAGGGCGCCAGGCAGGATAACCTGCGCAAACAGCGACCAGCCGGAGAGACCATAGCTGCGCGCCATCTCTATCAGCCCGCGATCGATATTACGGATCCCGTGATAGGTATTGAGGTAGATCGGAAACAGCGTACCGAGTGCGACCAGGAAAATTTTGGCCGATTCATCAATGCCAAACCAGAGGATCACCAGCGGGATCAGCGCCAGATGCGGCACGTTGCGCAGCATCTGTAGCGAGGTATCCAGCAGACGCTCACCGGTGCGCGATGTACCGGTGATGAGTCCGAGTGCCAGCCCGATCGTGCCGCCGATAGCAAAACCGATTAGTGCGCGCCAGCTGCTGATGGCCAGGTGCTGCCACAGTTCACCGCTGGCGGTCAGCTGCCAGAAGGCGGTCACAATTTTCTCCGGCGCCGGTAAAATACGCGTGGAGAGCCAGCCCTGCGACGAAGCGAGCTGCCATATCGCCACTATTCCCGCCGGCAGCAGCCAGGGCAGCAGCGCATTGCGCAGCGTTTTTATCTGCTCAGACATGGTGACTCCTTAGCTTTGCGCAACTTTCTGTGGCGTAAAATCATTGGCCACAGCTTCGCCATGCGCCTGCACGATGCGCGGTGCAGGCACTTCCGGCGCGGCCAGGTCAAGATGGGGAAACAGCAGCTCGCCAACGCGGTACGCTTCTTCCAGATGCGGATAGCCAGAAAGGATAAAGGTCTCAATCCCCAGAGCCTGATATTCGCGCATACGTTCTGCGACAGTTGGCCCGTCGCCGACCAGCGCAGTACCGGCTCCGCCGCGTACCAGGCCAACCCCAGCCCAGAGGTTCGGACTGATCTCCAGCTTATCGCGCTGGCCGCCGTGCAGGGCAGCCATCCGCTGCTGTCCGACCGAATCCGTGCGCGCAAACGCCGCCTGTGCTTTGGCAATCGTGGCGTCATCCAGATGTGAAATAAGCCGATCCGCGGCCTGCCACGCCTCTTCGTTCGTTTCGCGCACAATCACGTGCAGACGAATACCGAAGCGCACCGTGCGCCCCTGCGCTGCGGCTTTGGCGCGCACCTGCTCAATCTTCTCTTTAACCAGCGCGGGCGGCTCTCCCCAGGTGAGATAGACGTCAACCTGTTCAGCAGCCAGATCCTGCGCGGCATCAGAAGAGCCGCCGAACCAGAGTGGCGGACGCGGCTGCTGTACCGAACGGAACATCAGGCGCGCACCGCGCACTTTGACGTGTTTGCCCTCATAGTCCACCGTTTCGCCTTCAGAAACACGTCGCCAGATGCGGGTAAATTCCGCCGATTCTGCATAGCGTTCGCGATGGTCGAGAAAAACGCCATCGCCCGCCAGCTCTTCCGGATCGCCACCGGTCACCAGGTTAAACAGCGCACGACCGTTAGAGAGGCGATCCAGCGTTGCCGCCTGACGCGCTGCCTGGGTCGGCGAGATCACGCCGGGACGCAGTGCCACCAGAAAGCGCAGGCGCTGCGTTACCGGAATCAGTGAGGCAGCGACCAGCCAGGCATCTTCGCAGGAGCGGCCGGTCGGGATCAGCACGCCGCCAAAGCCCAGCCGGTCAGCGGCCTGTGCTATCTGCTGCAGATAACCGTGATCCACCGGACGGGCGCCTTCGGCGGTTCCCAGATAGTGACCATCGCCGTGCGTGGGAAGAAACCAGAAAACAGATATGCTCATTGTGTTGTTCCTTATTAATGGGCCGTCCGGGGTTGCCAGATGCGGTCAGCGATGGTGAGTTTTACCGGCAACAGATGGCTGGCGTAAAACAGATCGGCAGTGTGCTGCTGCGCGGCGGCGGTGCGTGCACTGACGGGGGTAATCGTGGTAGGCGGACGATGATCGAGATAGCTCGCCAGGACCGGTTTTGGCAGGCCCATCGCCTGCGCCAGCAGGTCAATACTCTGCGTCCGCTGGCTCTGCGTCAGCGCATCCGCCTCGCTGAAGGTGGCCAGCACCTGGCTGAGGGTGTCGGGACTGGCTTCAGCAAACTGTCGGGTCGCCAGATAGAAAGAGCCGGTCAGGTTCAGCGTGCTGCCGTCAGTGAGGACGCGCACATTGCCCTGCTGCAGAGCGGCTGAGTAATAAGGATCCCAGATCGCCCAGGCGTCAACGTTACCCTGCTGAAACGCCGCGCGGGCATCGGCTGGCGTCAGATAGACCGGCTGAATATCAGCGAAACTCAGGTCCGCCTGCTGCAGCGCGCGCAGCAGCAGATTGTGCGAGCTGGAGCCTTTCTGAAAAGCAACTTTGCGGCCTTTCAGATCGGCCACGCTGTGGATGGGGCTGTTCTGCGGTACCAGGATCACTTCTGCTTTAGGTTTCGCGGGTTCCGATCCGACATAAAGCAGATCGGCCCCGGCGGCCTGCGCAAAGAGCGGAGGAATATCCCCGGTGCTGCCTAAATCGATACTGCCGATGTTAAGCGCTTCCAGCATTTGCGGGCCGGCAGGAAACTCAATCCACTTAATTGCCATCGCCGGAAAACGCTGCTCCAGCAGCCGGTGCGATTTTGCCAGCACCATGCTGACCGAGCCTTTCTGGTAGCCGATACGGATCTGAGAAGGCGCGTCCGCTGCGCTGGCCGTCAGGGTAAACAGGGCAGCCAGCGCCGGGAGCAGCAGAGCCGTTATAAGTCGTTTCACGATAGTCTCTCCTCAGACAGCCCGGGCAAAAGGCAGATGACGGCGCTGCAGCGCAAGCCAGAAGTTCTCCAGCGCATCATCAATACGGGAAGTGAGATCGCTGGCAAATTCCGGCTGGCGGTCGTAATGCGTAATCTGCAGATCCTGCGCAAATACTCCCTGTAACACCTCCTGCGCTTTCAGCGCGCTCAGTACCGGTTTAAGCCCGTAATCAAGCGCCAGCATATGTGCCACGCTGCCGCCACTTGCCAGCGGCAGTACGACTTTTTCTTCCAGCGCCCGCTCCGGCAGCAGATCCAGGACAGTTTTTAGCGCACCTGCAAATGACGCTTTATAGACAGGAGTAGAAATAATGACGCCGGTCGCGCTGGCGATGTCAGCTTTAAACGCATTCAGGGCAGGGGAGTCGAAACGGGCATGGATCAAATCTTCCGGCGGAAAATTGTGAATATTCCACGCAATAACTTCGGCGCCCCGGGCTTCCAGCTGGCGCTGGCAAAGCGTCAGCAGCGCCGTCGAACGTGAAGGGAAACGGGGGCTGCCCGCCAGCGTTAGGATCCGCATACCTGCTCCTTATAACAAAAAGTTATCGATAATGTTTAATTGAGAACTGATTGTCTTAATCCTGCCAGAGCGCCGGAAAAGGGGTAAATGATTTATCCGGCAATCAAAAGCTTTAAAACGGCAAACGGATCCCGCTGCCGATCTGCTGCCTGCGAAACGCTACTGCCTGCGCTGCCAGTCGGGCTCACAGAGCAGCGGCGGATAAAATGGCCCGATCTCTGTTTTTTATTGATGAATTTAAGAAAAAGTTGCGGCGTGAATGCCAGGTGGTTTTTAAGAATTACTCCTGTGGGCGCTGTCACATTTTTGTGTCACGCTTGAAGACATTGAGAAAAATACCCAGACCCCCATACTTTTATGTCTATCAAACGTAATGCGATTGCCAACTATGTCGGGCAGATCTACCTGACGCTGTCAGGTATTTTAGTGGTGCCGCTCTATATTCAGAATCTGGGGATGGAAGCGTATGGCCTGGTTGGCTTCTTTTCTATATTACTGACCTGGCTGCAGCTGCTGGATGCGGGCGTCTCCACCACGCTGATGCGTGAAGCGGCGCGCTACCGCGCTAATCAGGAAGAATTTGTCTGGTTTCCGGCGCTGTTTACCACCCTGACGCGCTTTTTCCTTTTTTCCACGCTGGTGCTGGTGGTGCTGGGCTGGCTGGCAACGCCCTGGATAGCGACACACTGGCTGGATGCGCGTCATTTGCCGGCCGGCGATGTGGTTATCGCCGTGGCAATTATGGTGATCACCGCGGCCATTCGCTGGCGCACCAGTCCCTATCGCAGCGTGATCATCGGCTTTGAACATCAGGTCTGGCTGAATGGCGTTAACCTGACTATTACCACGCTGCGCACCTTTGGTGCGGTGCTGGTGATCCAGCTCTTCGCCAACGCCGTGCTGACATTCTTTATCTGGCAGCTGCTGGTCTCCATCGCCGAGGCGGGCTGCTGCATCTGGAAGGCGTATCAGCTTATCCCGCGCGCCGCGCGCAAAGAGAAGCGCAGCGACCTGAAAGAGGTGCTGAGGCCTTTTATTCGCTTTGCGCTGAGCGCCGCGTTCTCCAGCGCAATCTGGACGTTTATCTCGCAGATTGACCGTCTGGTGCTGTCTAAAACCCTGCCGCTGAGCGAGTACGGATCCTTTACCGTCGTGGCAACGGCGGCGACCGGTATCCTGCTGCTCAGCAGCCCGATTATGCAGGCGATTGTGCCGCGCATGACCGGCATGAAAACCCGGCAGCAGGGCGATGCGGAATCTCTGCGTCTCTACCGTTACACCACGCAGGCAGTCGCCATTTTTATGGCCCCGCTCAGTATCACTATCGCCTGCTATTCTGGTCCGCTGCTTTGGGCGTGGACGCAAAAAACGCAGATTGTCGATGAGATGGCTTTTGTCCTGACGCTTTACGCCTTAGGCAGCGGAATTCAGGCGATCTGTGGCTTGCTCTATCACCTGCAGTACGTGAATGGCAACCTAAAACTCCATATGCAGGGCTTTACCCTGTTTGCCATTCTGCTGGTGCCGCTTAACATCTGGTGTGCGATTCACTACGGCGCGCTGGGAACCGGCTGGCTGTGGCTGGCGCAGAACATTTTCTACCTGGTTGGCTGGGCATGGCTGGTACACCGTCGTTTTGCGCCGGGTATCCACTTCAGCTGGCTGACGCGCGACGTGGCGCTGATCTGGGCGGTATCGGGCCTGATTGCCGGCCTGAGCACGCTGCTGCCTATTGAGTGGAATCAGAATCGCTGGATTAATCTGCTCTGGCTGGCATTGATTGGTGCCGTGAATCTCGGCGTCTGCTGTCTGCTGCATAGCCTGGTGCTGAAGCGCCTGCGCCGTACACCCGTTGTTAATGCTGAAGAAAGAGGATAAGTATGACGTCGCGCTCCGTCCCGACTATATCGGTCATTATTCCGAACTGGAACTGCGCCCCGTGGCTGCCGGAGACGATGCAGTCGCTACTGCAGCAGACGTCGCCGGCAGATGAGATTATTATCATTGACGACGGCTCAACGGATGAGAGCGTGAGCTGGCTTACGGCGTTCGCTGAGGCGCATCCGCAGGTCACTTTGCTGAGCGGCAACCGCGGCGGCGTCAGCGCAGCGCGGATGAAAGGGCTGGCGGTCGCCACCGGCGATTTCCTCTATTTTATGGATGCCGATGACTTTATCTCCGCCACTCTGTTTGCCGATTTCCGGCGCGCGCAGGCGCAGCATACCGGACTTGAGCTGTTCTGCTTCGGCGCAAAAATGTTTTTCGACGTCCCGGAACCGCAGCGCCACTATCAGACGATTCATCAGCGTCACGTCAGCGGCCTTTTCTCCGGCGGCAGCGAAAGTCTGCGCACGCTGATCCAGCATCAGTCGGCGCACCGGGTGATCTGGAGCAGCATCATTTCCCGGCAGCTGATTGAGCGGCTGGGGCTGAGTTTCCTGCCGATTCAGAATCATGAAGATGCGCCTTTTATGTTCGCGCTCTATATGCAGGCGCACAGTTTCTACTGCACCGGCGAGAGCTACTACTACAAGCGCTTTATGCAGAGTTCGCTGTCGCAAAGCACCCGCGACTTCTCCTGGATAAAAAATTACTTTATCGCCCGCGACAGCAGCGAAGCGTTTTTGCGAGAGCATCAGCTGCCGCAGGATGAGGCATTACTGGATGACTACTATCAGACCATTATGCATGGCTGCCTGGCACAGATCCGTAAACACCGCATTAAAGTACCTGCCGAGTGGCAGCCGCGGGTAAACAGTCTGGTGCGGCGCGTATTACGGCATAATACCCGGCTGAAACTGCTCTGGTATTGTCCGCCGCTCTATCACGGTCTGCAGGCGTGCCGTAATCGCCTGAGTCGTTATTCATCCCGCCGTTGATCGCGATCCTGTTCTGAGGTTCGTCACTAATTTACTTTTGCGCCAGAGCACCTTACCATTCTGGCGCACGTCTTCCCGTGCACCCGCTGTTTCTTCCTTTACTGCCATTCAGGAGAGTGCATGTTATATCCCATCGTCCGGCCCGCCCTGTTTAAACTCGATCCCGAGCGCGCGCATGAACTCACTTTCCAGCAGCTGCGTTTTATCAGCGGTACGCCGCTGGAGGGGCTGATTCGGCAGTCGCTGCCGGCGCGTCCGGTAAGCTGTATGGGCCTGACGTTTCCCAACCCGCTGGGTCTGGCGGCCGGGCTGGATAAAAACGCGGAGTGCATTGATGCGTTTGGCGCGATGGGGTTTGGTTTTATTGAAGTCGGTACGGTAACGCCGCGTGCGCAGCCCGGAAATGATAAACCGCGTATGTTCCGTCTGGTTGAGGCGGGCGGCATCATTAACCGCATGGGATTTAATAACCACGGGGTTGATCATCTGGTAGAGAACGTCAAAAAAGCGCGATTTAAAGGCGTACTGGGGATCAATATTGGCAAGAATAAAGATACCCCGGTTGAGCAGGGGAAAGAGGATTACCTGATCTGCATGGAGAAGGTCTACGCCCATGCGGGTTATATTGCGATAAATATCTCTTCACCTAACACGCCGGGTCTGCGTACGCTGCAATATGGCGATGCGCTGGACGATTTGCTGGTGGCGATTAAATTAAAACAGCAGGAACTACAGCAGCGACACCTTAAATATGTTCCGGTGGCCGTAAAGATTGCGCCGGATCTGTCTGAGGAGGAATTAATCCAGGTTGCTGACAGCCTGGTGCGTCACCAGATTGATGGTGTGATTGCAACCAATACCACGCTGGATCGTACGCTGGTCAGCGGACTTAAACATGCAGATGAAGCGGGCGGCCTGAGCGGACGCCCGGTGCAGACGCGCAGCACAGAGGTAATCCGCCGGCTGGCGCAGGAGCTGCAGGGGCGCTTACCTGTTATTGGTGCCGGTGGAATAGATTCACTCATCGCCGCACGGGAAAAAATTGCCGCGGGCGCCACCCTGGTGCAGATATACTCCGGATTTATTTATCAGGGACCGGCTTTAATTAAAGATATCGTGACCCACCTCTAAGACATATCTCACTTTCCCCGGCCAGGGGGTTTATTTCTCCCTCTGGCTCGTTTATATTTTCCCCTGTTGTTCTATTTTTCAGCTTTTTGCTTAAAGCGATATTTTATTTTTTAGGCGCCATTTAGCGCAGCAGAATCCCACAAGGCACATCATGAAAATCAAACCCGATGACAACTGGCGCTGGTATTATGACGCCGAGCATGACCGTATGATGCTTGATTTGGCTGATGGCACACTCTTCCGCTCCCGCTTCTCCCGCAAAATGCTGACGCCCGACGCTTTTAACAGCAGCGGATTTTGCGTCGATGATGCCGCACTCTATTTTAGTTTCGACGACCGCTGTCGTGAAAGTGAATTATCTGCTCATCAGCGTGCCGAGCTGATCCTGAATGCGCTGGTGGCAAGCCGCTTCCTCAAGCCGCTGATGCCAAAAAGCTGGCACTTCATCAGCCATAAACATAGCTGGCAGCCGGTCGCGGGCGATATGGTCACGGCTACGCTGGCTGAGAGCGGTGAGCAGGCACAGCTGCTGGTAGTAGAAAGCAGTGAAAACGCGGCGCTCTGTCTGGTGGCGCAGCCGGCACTGAGCATGGCGGGAAAAAGCATGCAGCTTGGCGATGCGATCAAAATCATGAACGATCGCCTGCAGCCGCTGCAGCTGGCGACATGGTACGCGCGCGCGGTTTAGATTTTATCCCAGCTCAATATCACTGTCTGGAATACAGCTGCAGCTCAGAATAGTGCCGTCAGCACGTACGGCGCTCTGCTTTAACGGCCTGACGGTGCCGGCGACCAGCGTGACTTTACAGCTGCCGCACAGCCCGGCCCGGCAGGAGTAGGGAATACGAAACCCGGCCATCTCCAGCTGCTCCAGTAATACCTGCTGATTATCTCCCTCAAAACGCCGGCCCTGACAGGTAATGGTGACGCTGGCAGGCGCACCTGGCTCTGCTGTCAGCGAAGCTTCTGTTTTGCCGGCACCATAGACGCGCGGGGTATGGCGTTCCAGAATCGTCACGCTGTCCCCGCTGCGGATCAGCCCGCTGTTCAGGGCTATCATATTGAGGCCAAAATCGATATCACCGCTGCCATCCTGCGCGCTGCGAAAGCCCTGCAGCGTGGTCAGCGGCTCACCCGCCGGATGTTTCTCTCCGTTCTCTGTCCCGATAGTGGTAAATATGCAGCGGCTGCACGGTTTCGGCACGACAAACTCAACGTCACCGATTTGCAGCCGCTTCCAGCTATCTTCATCCCAGGCGGGGGCACCGCTGACCACCAGGTTAGGGCGAAACTGCTCCACGCGTACGCCAGCCGGGCAGCGCTGCTGCAGATCCTGCATCGACGCCATATTGACCAGCAGAAACGGATAGCCGTCGGCAAAGCCGAGCGGCACGGCGTCAAAGCGCTTTACGCGCCGCGTCGGCGTCTCACCTGTCCAGCGCAGCTGTACCGGACGCGGAAAATAGTCGCTCAGCCAGCGGTTAATCGCTTCCGGCGCGATGCGGGCAGTAAAGGTGTTGCCCCAGACAACGGTTTCGCTCTCTTCTGCTGCAAAGTCGGCATAGCGGATCAGCGCCTGCTGACCGTCCGGCGCGTTAATCAGCAGGCCATCCGGCAGCACAACCGGCGTAAAACGCACCAGTTGCGGAAACTGCCGGGCGGTGATGAACGTTCCGTCAGGCTCGGTGATCATAAAGATGCGATCAAATGCCAGACCGCTCTGCAGCACCTGTGCATGCGACTGCTGCAGGCCGCGCATCGATTTGACCGGGTGAATATAAAGACGGGATAAGGTAATCATCATCGCTCCTTGCAGACAAAAAGAAGCTAACTTTATGACATAGGACGCTGATTCGCTATAATGCGCAGCAATTTTAGCAAGAGTATAAGTGACGATATGAATTCTCTGTTTGCCAGTACGGCGCGTGGGCTCGAAGAGCTGTTGAAAACTGAGCTGGACGCGCTGGGCGCGCAGGATTTGCAGGTGGTGCAGGGCGGCGTCCACTTCCGTGCCGACGATCGCGTAATGTATCAAAGCCTGCTGTGGAGCCGTCTGGCTTCACGTATTTTGCTGCCGCTGGGAGAATTCGGTGTCTGGAGTGACCTCGATCTCTATGTCGGCGCGCAGAGTATCCCCTGGGCTGAGCTGTTTGACAGCGAAACCACCTTTGCCATCCATTTCAGCGGCACCAACGACGTCATCCGCAACAGCCAGTTTGGCGCGCTGCGAATTAAAGATGCGATCGTTGACTGCTTTACCCGTCAGGATCTGCCGCGCCCCAGCGTGGATCGCGAGCAGCCGGGTATTCGCATTAACGCCTGGCTGAATAAAGATCGCGTCAGCATCGCACTGGATCTCAGCGGCACCGCGCTGCATCAGCGCGGCTATCGTCAGCAGACCGGTCAGGCGCCGCTGAAAGAGAATCTGGCGGCTGCCATTGTTATGCGTTCCGGCTGGCAGCCGGAAACGCCGCTGCTGGATCCCATGTGCGGTTCCGGCACGCTGCTGATTGAGGCGGCCTTAATTGCCTGCGATCGCGCGCCGGGTCTGCTGCGCAGCCACTGGGGCTTTAGCCGCTGGAAGCAGCATAACGCAGCGCTATGGCAGGAGCTGCGCAGCGAAGCGCTGCAGCGCGCGCGGGCTGGCACTGCGGCCACCCAGGCACGCTTCTTTGGTTATGATAACGATGGCCGCGTGCTGGAGTGGGCGCGCGCTAACGCGCGTCGTGCCGGCGTCTTTGAGCTTTTTACCTTTGCGCAGCAGGATGTGCTGAAGCTGAGTAATCCGCTTGACGATAAAAGCGTGACCGGAACGGTGCTGAGTAACCCGCCTTATGGTGAGCGTCTGGAGAGCGAGCCGGCGCTGATTGCGCTGCACAGCCAGCTGGGCCGCATTATGAAGCAGCAGTTTGGCGGCTGGAATCTGTCGCTGTTCAGCGCCTCACCCGATCTGCTGAGCTGCCTGCAGCTGCGCGCGGAGCGCCAGTTTAAAGCGAAAAATGGCCCGCTGGAGTGCGTGCAGAAAAATTATCAGCTGGCGGCGTCCGGTGCGGCTGGCAGCGCGCAGATTGCGGAAGATTTCGCAAACCGCCTGCGCAAAAACCTGAAGAAGCTGGAGAAATGGGCGCGTCAGTCGGGCATTGAGTGCTATCGCCTCTATGATGCCGATCTGCCGGAATACAATGTCGCAGTGGATCGCTACGCCGACTGGGTGGTGGTGCAGGAATACGCGCCACCAAAAACTATCGACGCGACCAAAGCGCGCCAGCGGCTGTTTGATGTTATCAGCGCCACGCTCAGCGTGCTGGAGATCCCGGCTAACAGGCTGGTGCTGAAAACCCGCGAGCGGCAAAAGGGCAAAAATCAGTATCAGAAGCTGGGAGAAAAGGGCGAATTCTTTGAAGTGCAGGAGTTCAATGCCCGGCTGCTGGTTAACCTTACTGACTACCTTGATACCGGCCTCTTCCTCGATCACCGTATCGCGCGGCAGATGCTCGGCCAGATGAGTAAAGGTAAAGACTTCCTGAACCTGTTTTCTTACACCGGCAGCGCCAGCGTGCACGCCGGGCTGGGCGGGGCAAAATCCACCACTACGGTTGATATGTCGCGCACCTACCTTGAGTGGGCGGAGCGCAACCTGCGTATTAATGGTCTGACCGGCCGTCAGCATCGCCTGCTGCACGCCGACTGCCTGAGCTGGCTGCGTGAAAGCGACGAGCAGTTTGACCTGATTTTTATCGATCCGCCGACCTTCTCCAACTCCAAGCGTATGGAGGCGGATTTTGATGTGCAGCGCGATCATCTGATGCTGCTGCAAAACCTGAAGCGCATGCTGCGTCGCGGCGGCACCATTATGTTCTCCAACAACAAGCGCGGCTTCAAAATGGATCTGGAGGGCCTGCAACGGCTTGGCCTGCAGGCGCAGGAGATCACGCAAAAAACCCTGTCACAGGACTTTGCCCGTAATCGTCAAATTCACAACTGCTGGCTGGTCAGCCACGCCGGTAAGGAATAATTTATATGTCGTTGATCAGTATCCATGGTGCTTACCTCTCATTCAGTGATGCACCGCTGCTGGATAATACCGAACTGCACATCGAAGAGGGCGAACGCGTCTGTCTGGTGGGCCGTAACGGTGCCGGTAAATCCACACTAATGAAAATCATCAACGGCGAACAGCCGCTGGATGATGGGCGTATCATCTATGAGCAGGACCTGATCGTTTCGCGCCTGCAGCAGGATCCGCCGCGTAACATTACCGGTTCGGTGTATGACTTTGTCGCTGAGGGCGTGGCCGAGCAGGCGGAGCATCTCAAAGCCTATCACGCCATTTCGCACAAAGTGATGGAGGATCCGAGCGAGAAAAACCTCAATGAAATGGGCCGGCTGCAGACGATTCTCGATCACCAGAATCTCTGGCAGCTCGACAGCCGTATCAACGATGTTCTGCAGCAGATTGGCCTGCAGGCTGATACAGAACTCTCTTCGCTCTCCGGCGGCTGGCTGCGTAAAGCGGCCCTGGGCCGTGCGCTGGTCAGTAACCCACGCGTGCTGATGCTGGATGAGCCTACTAACCACCTCGATATTGAAACCATCGACTGGCTGGAAACGTTCCTGAAAACCTTTACCGGCAGCATCGTGTTTATTTCGCATGACCGCTCGTTTATCCGCAATATGGCGACGCGCATTGTCGATCTCGATCGCGGTAAGCTGGTCTCCTGGCCGGGAGATTACGATCAGTTCCTGGTGGGTAAAGAGGAGGCGCTGCGGGTTGAGGAGATGCAGAATGCTGAATTTGACCGCAAGCTGGCGCAGGAAGAGGTGTGGATCCGTCAGGGGATCAAGGCGCGTCGTACCCGCAATGAAGGCCGCGTGCGGGCACTGAAAGCGCTGCGTCGCGAACGTTCCGAGCGTCGTGACGTGATGGGCAAAGCCAATATGCAGGTCGGCGAAGCGGCCCGCTCCGGTAAAATTGTCTTTGAGCTGGAGAACGTAAACTACGGCGTGGAAGGCAAAACGCTGGTTAAAGACTTTTCAGCCCAGGTCCAGCGCGGCGATAAGATTGCGCTGATTGGGCCTAACGGCTGCGGAAAAACCACGCTGCTGCGCCTGATGCTGGGGCAGCTGAAAGCGGACAGCGGGCGGGTGCACTGCGGCACCAAGCTTGAAATTGCCTATTTCGATCAGCATCGCGCTGAACTCGATCCGGACCGGACCGTGATGGATAACCTCGCGGAAGGCAAACAGGAAGTGATGGTCAACGGCAAACCCCGTCACGTACTGGGTTACCTGCAGGACTTTCTGTTCCATCCGAAACGCGCCATGACGCCGGTACGCGCGCTGTCGGGCGGAGAGCGCAATCGCCTGCTGCTGGCGCGGCTGTTCCTGAAGCCCAGCAACCTGCTGATCCTCGATGAACCGACCAACGATCTGGACGTTGAAACGCTGGAGCTGCTGGAAGAGCTGGTCGACGGATATCAGGGCACCGTACTGCTGGTCAGCCACGATCGTCAGTTTGTGGATAACACCGTTACCGAATGCTGGATATTTGAAGGTAACGGCGAAGTGGGCGCGTTTGTGGGCGGCTATCATGATGCGCAGCAGCAGCGCGCGGCGTACAAACAGACGCGTGTTGCCCCGACGGTTTCCGCACCGGTGAAAACAGCTGAAAAAAATGAAACCGCCAAACGCAGCGCAGGCAAGCTAAGCTATAACCTGACGCGTGAACTGGAACAGCTGCCGCAAAAGCTGGAGCAGCTGGAAGCGCGGATTGGTGAGCTGCAGGCGCAGATGAGCCATCCCGATTTCTTCAGTCAGCCGCATGAAAAAACGCAGCCGGTGCTGGATACGCTGGCGCAGACGGAGCAGGAGCTGGAAACCGCCTTTGCCCGCTGGGAAGAGCTGGAAGCGCTGAAAAACGGCGCATAACACAGAGGAAAAGGGCATGTGCGCAACGTCGCCGCAGGCGCAGCAGTGGATGCTCTGTCCACAGTGTGATTTAACCGTCAGGCTGCCCGCTGTGCCGGCGGGCAGCCGTGCCCGCTGCCCGCGCTGCCATACGCAGCTGCTGGCTAACTGGCATGAACCGCGGAGGCGTCCAACCGGTTATGCGCTGGCGGCGCTGTTTATGCTGGTGCTGGCCAATCTGTTTCCGTTTATCGATATGCACGTCGCCGGTCTCTCCAGCCGCATTACGCTGCCGGAGATCCCGCGCGTCATGGTGCGGGAGGATTACCGCAGCCTGGCTTCCCTGTTTCTGCTGTTTGTGCAGGGTATTCCGGCTTTCTGCATGGTGACAATTTTGCTGCTGGTCAACCGGATTGCTCTGCCGCACCCGCTGCGGCGGGGACTGGCGCGTATTCTTTTTCAGCTGCGCAGCTGGGGCATGGCAGAGATCTTTATGGCCGGCGTGCTGGTGAGTTTCGTCAAGCTGATGGCGTATGGTGAGATCGGCTTAGGCAGCAGCTTCTGGCCCTGGTGCCTGTTCTGCCTGCTGCAGCTGCGCGCGTTTCAGTGTGTGGATCGGCGCTGGGTCTGGCAACAAATCGACGCGCTGCCCGCGCTGCCGTTTACGCCGCAGGCGGGGAAAAGTGGTCTGCAGCAGGGACTGCGCAGCTGCCCCTGCTGTACGGCTATTCTGCCGGTAACGCAGCCGCGCTGCGATCGCTGCGGGGTAGCAGCGGCACCGCGCCGCAGGCATAGCCTGCAGTGGACGCTGGCGCTGCTGCTGACCTCCGTTATGCTCTATATTCCGTCTAATATTATGCCGATCATGGTGACGGAGACGCTGGGTTCCCAGTATCCCTCAACGATCATGGGCGGCGTTATCCTGCTGATGAGCGATGGTTCCTGGCCCGTTGCACTGGTGATTTTTATCGCCAGTATTATGGTGCCCTCGCTGAAAATGGTCGCTATTGGCTGGCTCTGCTGGCACGCCAGCGGGCGCGGCCAGCGGGATGGCGAAAAAATGCATCTGATCTACGAAGTGGTGGAGTTTGTTGGTCGCTGGTCGATGATCGATGTGTTTGTTATCGCCGTGCTCTCTGCGCTGGTGCGCATGGGACAGCTGATGAACGTCTATCCCGCACCGGGCGCGCTGCTGTTTGCCTTGGTGGTGATATTGACCATGTTTGCCGCTATTACATTCGATCCGCGTCTGATTTGGGATCGCCAACAGGAAACTGAACGTAAGGAGTCGCGTCTTGACGGACAACAATCACGGGACTGCTAAGGTCGATCAGATCAAACGCTGGTCGCCAGTCTGGATCGTACCCATCGTTACGCTGTTGATCGGCGGGTGGATCCTTTTTTATCACTTCAGCCATCAGGGGCCGCTGGTGACGCTGATCACCGAAAACGCCGAAGGCATCGTGGCGGGTAAAACCACTATCAAAAGCCGCAGCGTGGATGTGGGCACCGTAGAGAGTGCGGTGCTGACCGACGATTTGCATCACGTCGAGATCACAGCCCGTCTGAACGCCGGCATGGAGAAGCTGCTTTATAAAGACAGCGTGTTCTGGGTGGTCAAACCGCAGATTGGACGCGAAGGGATCACCGGTCTTGGCACACTGCTTTCAGGCGCCTATATCGAGCTGCAGCCCGGTGCAAAAGGCGAACAGCCGGAGCATTATCAGCTGCTTGATTCACCGCCGCTGGCGCCGCCGGATGCGAAAGGGGTCCGCATTGTGCTCGACAGTAACAAAGCGGGTCAGCTCAATCCGGGCGATCCGGTGCTGTTCCGCGGTTATCGCGTCGGCACGGTGGAAACCAGCACCTTCGATACTGACAAACGTATGATGACCTATCAGCTGTTTGTCACTGCGCCTTATGACCGGCTGGTGACCACGAATGTGCGCTTCTGGAAAGACAGCGGCATTGCCGTTGATATGTCTGCTTCGGGGATGCGCGTGGAGATGGGTTCACTGACCACGCTGTTTAGCGGCGGCGTCAGCTTTGACGTACCGGATGGCTGGGATCTGGGTGAGGTCGCACAGAACAAAGCGGATTTTCATCTGTATGACGATCAGCGCAGCATTCAGGATTCACTCTATACCCGACACACTGATTTCCTGATGTTCTTCAGTGATTCGATTCGCGGCCTGCAGGTGGGTGCACCAGTTGAGTTCCGCGGTATTCGTCTGGGAACCGTCGCGCAGGTGCCTTATATGATCCCGGGTATGGACCAGGCGCTGAACACAGATTATCGCGTGCCGGTGCTGATTCGCATCGAACCCGATCGCTTTACCGCACGACTGGGCAGTGATTTTAATCTGGAGCAGCATCTGCAGGATGGGAAGAAACGTGGCCTGCGCGGCACGCTGAAAACCGGCAACCTGCTCTCCGGCGCGCTGTTTGTCGATCTCGATTTCTACGATAAAGCGCCAGCCTATAAAGGACCGAACAGCGTAGCAGGTCTTGAGGTGATCCCTACCGTCAGCGGTGGTCTCAGCCAGATCCAGCAGAAGCTGATGGCGGCGCTGGATAAGATCAACGCGCTGCCGCTTAATCCGATGATTAATGAGGCGACCGGCACGCTGAAAGAGAGTCAGCGCACGCTGCGTCAGCTGCAGAATACGCTGAATAATCTGAACCAGCTTACCGGCAGTCCGGCAATGAAAACATTGCCTGCTGATATGCAGCAGACGCTGCGTGAACTCAACCGCAGCATGAAAGGGCTGCAGCCGGGATCGCCAGCGTACAATAAACTGGTGGGAGATATGCAGCGGCTTGATCAGGTGCTGCGTGAGCTGCAGCCAGTGCTGAAAACGCTGAATGCGAAAAGCAATGCCCTGGTATTTGAAGCGAAGCCAGGCCAGGATCCGCAGCCAAAGAGGGCGAAACAGTGAAAAAAGCCATCATCGCAGGAGCTATGTTGCTGCTGGCAGGGTGCAGCACAACCATCGACACCACCTACTATCAGCTGCCGGCAGGCAGCAGTACGGTACGCGTCGCCAGCAGCGCGGGCAGCAGCCAGCCGATGCTCTGGGTGGAACATGTGAATGTGCCTGACTATCTGGCAGGCAACGGACTGGTTTATCAGACCAGCGATGTCAAGTATGTCATTGCCACCAATAATCTCTGGGCCAGCCCGCTCGATCAGCAGCTGCAGCAGACGCTGATTGCTAATCTGAGCCAGGCGCTGCCGGGCCGCGTGGTCGCCGCGTCACCGCATGGAGAGGGCTACGATACGCTCAACGTCAGCGTAAGTGGCTTTCAGGGACGTTACGACGGGCGGGTCGTGGTCAGCGGTGAATGGCTGCTGCAGCATCAGGATCAGCTTATCAAGCGCAGCTTTAGTGTGACGTTGCCGCAAAATGAGGATGGTTATGATGCGCTGGTCCGCACGCTGGCTGCAGGCTGGCAGCAGACCGCACAGCAGATCGCAGACAGTGTGGCTTCGCTAAATTAGGAATTGGTTTAGATAACTGCTAAGTCCCTGATTCTTCGTAGCAACGTTGCACCGGAGATCAGGGGTTTTTTTTTGCCTAATCAGAAACATAGACACTGCTTTGACATTTCTTTATGTCGTTTTAACGGCAAAATCGTGACGCTGGCGTGAATTTTGCGCATTGCTTTTTCTGCGCATTGGGGTTAGAACTTTACTGTGGCTGAACATTAATTCGCCACTCTTTCTTTCCACCAGATTCCACCAGACCTGAAATGAGGGAAACGCGGTATGAAGAGACAGAAGAGAGACCGTTTAGAACGTGCACATTCACGCGGTTATCAGGCCGGCATTACTGGCCGCTCTAAGGAGCTGTGCCCCTATCAACTGATCGATGCGCGGTCTCACTGGCTGGGAGGCTGGCGTCAGGCCATGGAGGACAGGTCGGCGGTGGCGTAGCCCTGCCGGATGTCAGCAAAGGGAAAACCTCCGCCGCGGCGGAGGTTTTGTTAAGCAGGATCAGAACGCAGAAGTATCTTTAAACAGACCGACTTTCAGATCGGTAGCGGTGTAGATCAGATTACCGTCAACAAAGACTTCACCATCTGCAACACCCATCACCAGCTTGCGGTTGATTACGCGCTTGAAGTGAATTTTATAGGTCACTTTTTTCGCTGTTGGCAGCACCTGACCGGTAAACTTCACTTCGCCCACGCCCAGCGCACGGCCTTTGCCTTCCGCGCCTAACCAGCCGAGATAGAAACCAACCAGCTGCCACATGGCATCCAGGCCCAGACAGCCAGGCATAACCGGATCGCCTTTGAAATGGCAATCGAAGAACCAGAGGTCGGGGCGGATATCCAGTTCAGCTTCAACAAAACCTTTGTCGAAGTTACCGCCATCTTCGGTCATTTTGACCACACGGTCCATCATCAACATGTTGTCAGAGGGCAGCGGTGGCCCATTTTCGCCGAACAGTTCGCCGCGACCTGAGGCAACCAGGTCTTCTTTGCTATAGGATTCGCGTTTATCTACCATGTTCTCAATATGCCTTCTTTTAGTGAAGCCCGAATATTAGCGAACAGTTGTACGCCGGGCAATGCCCCTATTTGTGGTTAAACCAGTTAAGCCAGCGTAACGGCCACGGGCGGGGTGCAGATTCCTGCTGGTTAAACTGTGTAATACGGGTCTGAATCATAGTCAGCAGCGATTCACCGCTCTCGCTCTGCCACGCCACGCCGGTCAGCAGCGGCAGGGCTTCATCGATACGGTCAATTGCCCACAGATGAAACTCTCCTGCTTTCACCGCGTCAACGATCTCCTGACTAAGACTGAGATGACGCACGTTAGAGGCAGGCAGAATGACACCCTGCTTACCGGTCAGCTCACGCGCCTGACAGACATGAAAGAATCCTTCGATTTTTTCATTGAGGCCACCGACCGGCTGCACATTGCCAAACTGATCAACAGAGCCGGTCACCGCAATCTGCTGGCTCAGCGGCTGATTAGCCAGCGCGCTGATTAATGCGCACAGCTCTGCCAGCGAGGCGCTGTCACCATCCACTTCAGAGTAAGATTGCTCAAACACCATCGAAGCGGAGAAGGGCAGTGGCTGATCGAGTTCCAGCTCAGCAATCAGATAGGCCTGCATAATCATCATGCCTTTGGCATGAATATTACCGCCCAGCTCAGCTTTACGCTCCACGTCGTTGAGTTCACCATCGCCTGGGTGCACCACACAGGTAATACGTGACGGCTCACCCCAGGCACGCGGGTGCCCCGGAAACTCAATAACCGACAGGCCATTGATCTGTCCGATAACCTCGCCATCTGTTTCAATCATGATCTGATTTAGCAGGATCTCATCGCGCATGCGTTCAGTAAGGTAGTTTTCCCGCCACTGGCGTGCTTCAAGCGCCTCCGTCAGCGCTTCACCATTAATGATGTCGCCGTGCAGGGCGGCCTCATGCAGCTGTCGCCTCAGCCAGCGCGGACAGAGCGGCAGCGTATCCTGATCGCCGGAAAAACGTACCGCTTCCGTCAGCAGCGGTGGCCAGAAATCAGCCTCCGGTGCATTAAGGTCTGCCCGTGCTGCCTGCGTCAGAACCCACTGACACCAGTTGAGCATATCGCTCTCATCGGCAATCTGCAGGTTCTCTTCAAACTCACTGTAGAGCGCCATTTCGTGCACTTCGGCATCCAGCTCCTGAAAGCTGGCCAGCGCATCGCGATCGCCGCACAGAACCAGGCGGACGCTGAGCGGCAGAGCTGGAATTGTCACCGGCAGGGGCTGTCGCTCATCCTGCGAATACCACTCAAACCGCTGCAGTTCGATACACCGGCGCAGGCGCAGCCAGAGCAGGGGCTGTGCCAGCAGCGTATTGATAGACAGGATCAGCGTGCCGCCGTTGGCGCGATGCAGCAGCCCGGGCTCAGGCATCACGCGATCCTTATACTGACGCACGCAGCCAAACAGCTGCTCTGCTTCGATCCAGTCAGCATAAAACACGCCGCCGCTACTGGTAAAAGGACGGTTGATGTCTGAAGGCGGCAGCAGCGTAACGGTGTCGCCCATCACATGATAGTCACCACCAAAGAGCTGCCCGGCATCAGGCTGAAAACGCCGCGTGGCCTCGGCAATCCAGGCGAGATAGTCGCTATTTTCCTGGCTGCGTAACAGTAGCAGCGGAAAACCCGCAGACTGATGGTGTAAATGCGCCAGCGCATTCAGCAAACGCGGCTGAACCGCGGCAAGACTATCGCTATCTTTCAGTGAAACCGTTGAAAAGAGGGTCTGCCAGGGGGTGCTATCTGGCTGCAGGGCTTGCCACGTAAGTTGGTTGCTGGTCAAAATATTCGCATTAGTCTGATTTAGGAAAAGCGTGATTATACAGGATACAACCGGGTTTATCACGGCGAGTTCCGGTAGTGAATGTGACAGGAGCAACATGTTTTTCGTTGCTGCATCGCGCAAAAAAGCTGTTATTCTTAAGTTGTTACGTGGTCACGGTGGGATTCCGATGAAATACCAGCAGCTTGAAAATCTGGAAAGTGGATGGAAATGGAAATACCTGGTGAAAAAACATCGGGAGGGGGAGCTAATCACCCGCTATCTGGAGCTCAGCGCGGCACAGGCTGCGGTTGACGCGCTGCTTGCGCTGGAAAATACGCCGGTTGAGGTGAACCAGTGGATTGCGCAGCATATTCATCCGGGTCTGGAAAATCGCCTGAAGCAAACCATACGTGCCCGCCGCAAGCGTCACTTCAATGCTGAACACCAGCATACGCGTAAAAAATCTATCGATTTAGAATATCTTGTGTGGCAACGGCTGGCGGGCCTGGCGCAGCGTCGCCACTGCACGCTCTCTGAGACAATTGTACAGCTGATTGAAGATGCCGAACGGAAAGAGAAATATGCCAGTCAGATGTCTACGTTAAAGCAGGATCTGCAGGCCATCTTAGGCAGCGAAGAGAACAAAAAGTAAGCATATAGCAGAAACAAAAAACCCCGCCGGAGCGGGGTTTTTTTTACGCGATAACTTAAGCCTGTGGCTGAGTTACAACGTCTTTGATGCCTTTCACGTCGATCTCAACGCGACGGTCTGGACCCAGGCAGTCGATCAGGGCATTACGGCCTTTCACGCTGTCACAGGTGTTGCCAGTAACCGGGTTGGATTCGCCCATGCCACGTGCAGAGATTTTGTTAGCCGGGATACCTTTAGATACCAGGTAGTCGACAACAGACTGAGCACGTTTCTCAGACAGTTTCTGGTTGTACTGGTCTGAACCGATGCGATCGGTAAAGCCCAGAACTACAACGGAACCATCTTTAGGATCCATTGAGCTCAGCTGGCTGTACAGCTGATCCAGAGCCTGCTGACCTTCTGGCTTCAGGGTAGATTTGTTGAAGGTGAACAGCACGTCAGATTTCAGAGTGAAACGCTTGGTTTCAACAACCGGAGCTGGTGCCGGAGCTGGTGCAGCGATTGGTGCAGCAGCTTCATCCTGACCGAAGCGGTATGCAACGCCTACGCTCAGCATGCCGTTGTCTGGACGCGCGCCAACGGTACCTGCATCACCAATGTTGTTAACCCACTGGTAATCCAGACGGGTTGCCCAGTTCTTGGTCACTGCGTATTCAACACCCACTGCAGCCAGCGGAGAAACGCCGGTGTCGTGGTCGCTGCGGCGTTCGCCGGTCAGAGTGTTGTTCTGGGTAGAATCTGCACGCCATACCATGCCACCCAGACGGGTGTACACGTCAAGGTCATCAGCAATCGGGTAGCTCAGTTTAGCTGCCAGCTGAACGCCCTGCGCTTTGAATGCGCCGTTGATGTTGTCGCCTTTGTTAGGCATACGGCCCAGCCAGTCATAGCCCAGCTCGAAGCCCAGGTATGGGTTCGCCTGATAGCCCAGGAAAGCACCTGCGCCCAGCTGAGATTCGTGAGTTGGACCGTCGTTGTTCGCGTAACCGTTACCGTAGTAACCAGTATCGTGATACTGAGACCAGCCCAGTTTAGCACCGGTGTACCAGGTGTCATCTTTAGGAGCGGCCTGCGCTACGGTAGCGAAGCCAGCCAGTGCCACTGCAATTGCGATAGCTGTCTTTTTCATTTTGCGCCTCGTTATCATCCAAATAGGCAATGAGCAAAAAGGTTGCTCTTGGTTGTAATCCTTCGCCGGGTCTGAACGCTCGCTTATGACTCTACCGAAAAAACGGAGGTTATTGAGCACCCTGGCGAGCTAAAGTCTACAACGAGATTGAAAACTTACAAGTATGATGTGAGGTGAGCAGGTAAAAAAACAGGTGTAAATACACACATTTTAACAATTGACGGGGCAAAATTTTCGGTCTGTAAATAGAGAATTGCAGCTAAGCCCTTGTCCTGACTGGCGGGAACATTATCAGTAGCTTAGCGGCAACAGGCCGGAAAAAAAAGCTGAGATAAATCTCACTTTTTACTTAATGAAACAAATCCGAGGGAATTTTTGTGCTTCCGGGTTGTCTGGCAGAAATGATATCAGCTTCTTCCGGGCGCATAATCAGACCCAAAGCTTCGCCTTCTTCTGCTGCCTGCTGCAGCATCTGACGCTCATTCTCTTGCAGTTCACAGGGTATCCAGGCCAGCACTACGCTGTAATTTCCGGTACGCAGCGCTTTCACCATATTCTCAACCGTACTGAGCCGATCTGATTCAGTAATATGCATACTCTTCTCAAGCGGCAGACCAGACTGCTGGATCCAGCGGCGGCTGACTTTATGCGCTGGCGTCAGCCAGAGCTGCCAGCGTGACTGTTCGCTCAGCTGTTTGAGCACCGGAAGCAGAAGCAATTGCATCATGCCAGGATGCTCACTGTAGCGTAATTCCGTTATACCGCCCATTGACGGCTGAACTGCAGTGGAAGGCGCTAACCAGGAGGAACGATCAACAGGGCCAGAGAAATGCGTGCGCATAATATACTCGCTCAGTAGTGAACTGGATGAATGTACAGTACTGTTTAAATTAACAGAGATCAACTTCATTTTCTGAAAATGTCTCTCAAAACTGGCAGAAGATGGCATTAAAAGCGTTTTATTCATTGAATCAGTAAATCGTTTTTTTTATCTTCTAACTAAATGAATAGTCGATGTTTTATAGGAAATACCCTGCACAAGGAATGAGGAAAAGGGACATGATGAAGCGAAAAAATGAGGTAGTAGAGCAATCGATCGACGCCCTGTCGGTTCTGGGAGATATAGAGTCGCGTACGCAGTTTGGCGGCTACGCACTGGCTATTGAGCGCGTGGTGTTCGCCTATATTGATAATGACACGCTCTACCTGCGCGCCAGTGAGGCGCTGCGGCTTTATGCCGTTCAGCGGCCGCTGGAGCCGCTGGTTTATCGCAAGCGCGGCATCCCTGTCACCCTGAGCTACTTCAAAGTTGATCAGCAGCTATGGCAGGACAGGAGGCAGCTGATCCGTTTGTCAGCCAGCTCCCTGCAGGCGGCACAGGCTGATGCCGCAGTAAAAAATATTTCGCTGCGGCTCAAGGATCTTCCTAATCTCAGTTTGCGTATGGAGCTGATGCTGCATAAAGCGGGGATCAGCTCGGTGGAATCGCTGCAGGAGATGGGGTCACGACAGAGCTGGCTTAAGCTGCGCAGCGTCAACAAGCATGTCGGGTTGAAAACGCTGCTGGCACTTGAAGGGGCGATCTCTGGCCATCATCAGGCGGCGCTTCCGGCTGACGTAAAAGAGGCGCTGAGCAGCTGGTACCAGGAGCGGCTACGCCGGTAAACCCGGGAGCCGCTGTTACTGTTTCAGGCCTGCGCCAGGGCGCGGCGCAGGCGGGCGATCTCAGGCAGCAGTGTGATTAGTAAATCGAGCTGCTGCAAAATCAAAGGTGCCTGGGCTTCAGTACTGGTTTTCAATTCGCCAATGCGCTGCTGAAGCGTATGTTGCATCGCGGCTACCCGATCGTTCGTCACGCACTCAATCTGTAAAACATCCTCAACAAAACAGACGGCGTCATCAAGCAGCGTGAGCAGTTTCCCCGGTGTTAAGCGGGTGCGATGTGCGCCCAGCGCTGAGATATAGCTCAGAAACGAGTGATTAAGGCAGAGCAGTCTGAAGGCGTGCTCCCGCAGCGTCTGCTCTGCCCGGCGTTCACTGTTTATATTCGATACCACAGAGGCGAGTTCGGCGTCAGCGTTGTGCGCATCCCGGCGTACGACCCGGTAAGCCAGCCGGTTATCTTTGCCCTGATGATACTGTTCCATGATGGCATCCAGATAGCGGCAGTTAGCATTCAGCGCGCGATCGGCTATTGTGGTGAGTTTGCGAAAACGCCAGTCAGGCCAGACAAACGCCACCGCCAGCCAGGCGAGTCCGCATCCCAGAAGCGTATCAACAATACGCGGCAGGGCCACGTCAAAGCCTTCACCCAGTAAATTGAAGCAGAGCAGTACCAGCAGGGTAATAAACAGCGTGGCCTGCGCATACTGAATCTGACGGAAAGCAAAAAACAGCACGCCGCTGAGGACGATCAGCAGCAGCTGCCCCTCCACCGAGGGCACCAGCCACAGCACCGGCAGCCCGATTGCCACACCTGCCAGCGTCCCTCCGATACGCAGCGCCAGCCGGCGACGCGTGGCGTTATAGTTGGGCTGACAGACAAACAGGCTGGTAAGCAGTATCCAGTAACCGCGCTGCAGCCCGGTAATCTGAATAAAGGCATAACCTATACAGAGCACCAGCGACATTCGGATGGCGTGGCGAAACAGCGGAGAGGCGGGCGTAAGGTGACGGCTCAGACGCAGACGTATATCGGACCAGCCACGCAGCGTGTCACGCGAAAGATGGTGCTCACTCTGCAGCGGCGTCTCAAACAGCTGCTGTTCTGAAGCAAGTGAAGCAAGTTGCGCATCAATGGCACGCAAATTACGCAGTAACCAGGAGAGCGGGGCGGCATGTCCGGCATCCGGGTCGCTTTGCTGCAGGCGCTCAAGGGCCGTCTCAAGGCGCGCAAAAGCACGCTCGAAATGGCTGCTGTGATGCCAGCGCTGGCGCAGTACGATCGTTTCAGCCAGCTGGCGACACGCCTGCGCCTGCATATTCAGCAGACGCTGAAAACGGAACAGGATTTCGTTGTAACGCCAGTTATTTCGCAGCTGATGATACTGTATGTGCGAAGAGCTGGCGCGCTCATGAATATCCTGCGCCACAAAATAGTAATGCAGGCTGCGGCGGGTACTGCGTGAACCCCGATCGCCGCGCAGCCGGCTCTGAATGGTATTTTTAGTCTGATTCAGCTGCGCGACTAACTGGCTGTTAGCCATTGCGGTGGCAATCAGAGCGGCATCATCCTGCTCACCGCCGTCCGGATCAAACAGGTTTGCTTTCGCCTCAAGATAACGCGCCAGCTGGGAAAAGCTGGCCGCCAGCTGCTCCTGAACGGGTCGCACCGGAAACATCAGGTGGCCAATAAAGGTCAGCAGGTTGTACCAGAGTGCTCCCGTCAGCAGCAGCGCGGGCTGCATCCACCACTGTGGAAAGAGCCCGATACCCAGCATGGTATATACCGCAATCAGCAGGGCACCAAACGCGATGGTCGCGTAACGCTGGCCAAGCGCGCCCAGCAGGATAAATCCCCAGCTTGAGAGCGCCAGGCCGGCAGTGAACGCCCAGGGTCTGGGGAAAAGCAGCTCAACGGAGACCGACGCGATACAGAAGCAGCACAGGGTGATGATCAGATTGCGCAGACGGCCTGTCCAGCGGTCGTCAAGATCGGCCAGCGCGGCAGCGACCACCCCCAGCGTAAGCGGAATGGTCCACTCTACCTGCTGCAGCCACCAGGGAAACGCAGCGCAGCCCGACAGCGCCAGAAAAATACGCAGCAGATAGCGCAGGCTGCTGTTAAACAGATAGCGGCGCCAGGCGGGCATAGCGTCGGACATAAACCGGATCCTCAGTAGCGGCGGCGCGCGTTAGCTTCACGCGCTGCCTGAGCCTCTTCCACGCTGACCACCCGGCGGCCAACCGGCCAGAGTGAAATCGCAGCCAGCTTAAAGTGCGCCAGTCCGGTGGGAATACCGATAATGCTCAGGCACTGCACAATTCCGGTTGAGATATGCATTACGCAGAGCCACCAGCCAAAGAAAATAAGCCAGAAGATGTTCAGAAATGTACCGCCAGCGTTAAGAAACGCACTTTTGCTGTCAGGACGCAGTACATCAACGTGAACCGCTTCATTGCCGAACGGGACCAGCGAAAGTTTTGTGATTTCCCAGCAGGAGCGCGTCAGCGGCAGCGTAAAAATCAGCACAATGCTGACCAGCGTGGCAAAGAGCCAGCCAAACGTAGTGAGAAAGCCGCCAAGGATAAAATTCAGAATATTAAGAACGGTGCGCATAACGCGTTTTTCCTTTTGCAATCCGCAATATGTGCCGCCAAGTTTAGCCTGTTTTAAGGCTGGAGCGCCAAGTGTCTGACAGGTAAACTGCGCAATAACTGAATTTCACCTGATGATGCGGACATGGAACTGAAAGCAACAGCAATGGGTAAACGTCTGGCGCAGCATCCTTACAACCGGGTGCGTTTGCTGACCGCCGGTGTTGAAGTCAGCGGCGATCGTCATGAATACCTTATTCCGTTTAATCAGCTGCTGGATATCAGCTGCAAACGCGGTCTGGTATGGGGCGAGCTGGAGTTTTTGCTGGCGGAGAATCAGGTGGTGCGGCTGCATGGTACCGAGTGGCAGGAGACGCAGCGTTTTTATCACTATCTGCAGCACGCCTGGCAGCAGTGGAGCGCTGAAATGAGCCATATCAGTACGGGCGTGCTGGATGAGCTGCTGCAGCATATTTCGCAACTGACCGCAGAGGATCGCTGGCTGAAGCGAAGTGAGCTGGCTGCTATCCTGGCCCGGGTTAACGAGACGATTGCGGCACTGCCGCTGCCGCTGGCGCGCCTGGAGGCGCTGGATAACTGTCGTGAACGCTGGCATCGCTGCCGGCAGTGGCTGGAGCAGGGCGAAGCCACAATTCGCCAGCGTAACCGTCGCTGGAGCGAGCAGGTGATTCAGGCAAATCCGGATTTTTTCGCCACGGTTGAGCGCTCACCGCTTAATCGTGCGCAGGCAGAAGCGGTGGTTAATGGTGAAGAGACGTTGCTGGTCCTGGCGGGTGCAGGCAGCGGTAAAACCGCCGTGCTGGTGGCACGTGCTGGCTGGCTGCTGCAGCGGCGACTGGCTCATCCTGACCAGATACTGCTGCTGGCATTTGGCCGGGAGGCTGCAGAAGAGATAAATCAACGCCTGGACACGCAACTTAACGTAAAGGCGTTGCAGGCGCGTACCTTTCATGCGCTGGCGCTGCATATTATTCGCGAGAGTGGCCGCAAGCCGCCGGTTATCAGCCAGCTGGAGAGTGACAGCGCTGCCCGTCGCCAGCTGCTGCTGGAGAGCTGGCGCGAGCAGTGCGCGGCTAAAAAGGCGCAGGCCAGCGGCTGGCGTCAGTGGCTGGAGGAGGATCTGGCGTGGACGTTGCCGGACGGCGCATTCTGGCAGGATAGCGCTATCGCGCAGCGGCTGGCGCCGCGTCTTGAGCAGTGGCTGGGCCTGCTGCGGATGCAGAGCGGTAATCAGGCGGAAACAATCGCGGCCGTTCCGGAAGCGTGGCGCGATAGCTTCAGTAAGCGGATAAAACTGATGGCTCCGCTGCTGAAAGCCTGGAAAAGTGCGCTTAAAGCGGAGGGCGCCGTTGATTTTGCCGGCCTGATCCAGCAGGCGACAGAGGTGCTGGAAAAAAGACGTTTTATCAGCCCCTGGAAGCATATTCTGGTCGATGAGTTTCAGGATATCTCGCCGCAGCGTGCCGCACTTTTAAAGGCGTTGCGCGCGCAGAATGCTCATACCAGCCTGTTTGCTGCAGGCGATGACTGGCAGGCAATCTACCGTTTTAGCGGCGCTAAGCTCAATCTGACCACCGCTTTTCACCACTATTTTGGCGACGGCGACAGCTGCGTGCTGGATACCACCTATCGCTTCAATAGCCGCATTGCTGACATTGCCAATGGTTTTATCCAGCAAAATCCGCACCAGCTGAAAAAAATGCTCACCAGTCTGAGCAAAGGAAGTAAAAAGGCGGTAACGCTGCTGCCGGACGATCAGCTGGAGGGGCTGCTGGACAAACTCAGCGGATTTGCGAAACCGGAAGAGAGGATTTTGCTGCTGGCGCGCTACCATCATCTGCGTCCGGCGCTGCTGGACCGGGCAAAAACGCGCTGGCCCGGATTACAGCTGGAGTTTATGACAATCCATGCCAGTAAAGGTCAGCAGGCGGAGTACGTCATCCTGACCGGCCTCCATCAGGGAGCCGATGGCTTTCCGGCTCCGGCGCGTGAGTCGGTGCTGGAGGAGGGGCTGCTGCCACCCGTGGAAGATTTTCCCGATGCGGAAGAGCGGCGCCTCGCTTATGTGGCTATGACGCGGGCACGTGAACAGGTGTGGCTGCTGTTTAATAAAGCCTGTCCGTCGCGCTTTGTTGAACAGCTGCGTGAGCTGGGTGTACCGGTAGCGCGTAAAGCCTGAGCCAGGCAGCGCCAGGAAAAGTGAGGCGCTAGCTGGTGCGTAACGTTTTCATCCAGCTCAGTAACTTTTGCCGGGTTGCTGCATCAAAGCGTTTAAACCAGCGCTGTATTGAGGGCAAATCGCTGGCATCCTGCCAGGCAAAATCGGGGTTTTCGCTTACTGCTGTCGCCGAAGGAGCAGCAAAGCGCAGTACGGATGCCGTCTGTGCTGCGCGGTTATAAGCCATCATCGCCTGCATCATGTCACCGCTGCTGCTCTGCGGCAGACGATCGCGCAGGCTGGCAATTTCTGTGCCCCGCTCATCAATCAGCCTGAAGTTCAGGAGCTTATTAAACGTGCTGCGTTCACGCCGGCTGTTCAGCGAGGGCAGGTGGATCGCCACAGAGTGTGCTTCCGCGGTAAATGTGACAATCATCGGCACTGACTGGAAATGGGTTGCGTCGGGACAGGGTTTCTCAACGCGAAACAGAAACTGATGCTGCCCCTGTTCCAGCTCAAGGCTGTCTGCGCCTTTTAATAGTGAGCCGGCAATTTTCCGCCCGTCCAGCACCAGCAAATCAATCTGCGGATCGAGTTTAAGCGTAATGGCGGGGCAGGATGCTGTGACAAGCAGCGCAATAATGCCTGTGACAGCCGGTGACAGCTTCATTTCTACTCCCGAAATATGGCGGGTAATCAGTGATGTGTAGCAAAGTATTTCATTATGGCACTAAATTTACATTTAAACATATTTATTCGTGCCCTGGCGCAAACATTTCATCTTTGCGGCTTGCGCCGCGAGCGGAAAGGGCAGCTACACTCTGGCAATAAAGAGAAGGGGAAATGAATGAACGATCAAACAATTCGTGATGTGCTGATGAATACCCGTCGTATCGCACTGGTGGGGGCCAGCGACAAACCGGCTCGTCCCAGCTATGGCGTGATGCGTTACTTACTGGATCAGGGATATGAGGTGATTCCGGTGAGCCCTAAACTGGCCGGGCAGCAGCTGATGGGGCAGACCGCCTACGCTTCACTGGCAGAAATCCCCGGTAAAGTCGATATGGTAGATGTATTCCGTAATGCTGAGGCGGCATGGGAGGTGGCACAGGACGCTATTGCGATTGGCGCGAAAACGCTGTGGCTGCAGCTCGGCGTTATCAATGAGCAGGCGGCCGTGCTGGCAAGTGATGCTGGCCTGACGGTGATTATGGACCGCTGTCCGAAGATTGAAATCCCGCGTCTGAATATTACGCCAGCCTGAATCAGACAATAAAACGGCGACCTGCGTCGCCGATATAATTAATGTCGCAGGCTGGGTGCCTGCAGCTGCTGCCGGATAGAGGCGGCCAGCTCATCCATAGAGGGCTGCTCTGGGTGCTCGAACAGTGTTTCACCCGCCAGCTGCACTTCTGCAACGTAGGTGTGCACCTGTTCACCCTCTTCATCTTCCATCACCACATGATACCAGGGGGCGGCACGCAGTGTTTCCGTTGCACCAACTTCATCCAGTTCCGGCTCATCCAGCGAATACTCAGGGTCAACATCGACGATGACACCCAGCACGCCAGAAAGACGATGCCGGACCTGCTGTCCAATTCCAAATTTACTGGCAATCATTGCGACCTCCCAAAACTTTACCTGCCACTAAATATGGGGGCAGGGATCAGGTTTTCAAGTCACAGTACGCGGCAGGCAAAACCTTTCAGATAGAGACCTTCCGGATAGCTGGCTATTACCGGGTGATCGGCCGCCTGACGGAACTGCTCTATAAATTGTACATCACGTCCGGCATCCAGCGCCGCATCGGCCACAATCTTCTGAAATAAATCCGTAGCCATCAGGCCAGAGCAGGAGAACGTCAGCAGAATACCGCCTGGGTTAAGCAGCTGCATCGCCAGCATATTGATATCTTTATAGCCACGGCAGGCGCCCATCAGCTGGTTTTTGTTCTCAACGAATTTAGGCGGATCCATAATAATCAGATCAAACTTTTCGCCTGCATCACGATAGCGGCGCAGCAGTTTAAAAACGTCATCCCGCAGGAACTGTGCCCGCGACACGTCGAGCCCGTTCAGCTCAACGTTCTGTTTTGCTACGTCCAGCGCATCCTGTGAGGTATCCACGCTCAGCACTTCGCGACAGCCACCGAGCAGCGCCGAAATGGCAAATCCGCCGGTATAAGAGAAGCAGTTAAGCACGCGCGCGTCCTGCGCATAGCGACGGGTGGCATAACGGCTGTCGCGCTGATCAAGATAGTAGCCGGTCTTGTGGCCGCCCTGAATATCGACCAGCAGTTTCATACCGTGCTCGGTAATAGGCAGCAGGGCAGGCGGCAGTTCGCCGCTCACCGGGCCCTGTGCCAGCGGCAGCCCCTCTTTCTTACGCACGGCGACGTCGGAACGATCGTAGATAGCGCACTCCGGATAGCACTGCTGCAGCGCAGAGACAATGGCAGGCCGCTGATACTCTGCCCCTGCGGACAGAAGCTGCAATACCAGAAAATGACCAAAGCGATCGATGGTTACGCCGGGCATACCATCTGATTCGCCGGCGATCAGGCGATAGCTGTCGAGTCCGTCGCGGGTCGCCAGCCAGTCACGCCACTGTTGCGCCTGCTCTAAACGGCGAACAAAGAAGGCGATATCGATTGATTCATCCTGTTGCCAGCTCCAGACGCGTGCGCGAATTTGCGACTCTGGTGAATAAGCGGCACGTGCCAGCCATTTGCCAGAGCTGTCGCAGATATCAATAGTTTCGCCAGACTGCGCTTTTCCTTCCATGCGCGCAACGGCGCCGGAAAAGACCCAGGGATGACGGCGGAGCAGGGATTTTTCACGTCCCTTGGTGAGAATCAATCGAACGGTCATAGTTTGCTATGCTTACCTGAAAAAATGAGGCGCTATTTTCCGGCGGATGGCGCCAAATTGCAACGCGGAATAGGGGAAAGGCACTATGGCTGAACGCAGCTGCACAATCCGGGTATATGGCATGGTACAGGGCGTGGGCTTTCGTTATCACACCCAGCAACAGGCGAAAGCGCTGGGCCTGACCGGTTACGCCCGTAATCAGTCCGATGGCAGCGTCGAAGTGCTGGCCTGCGGTCCGGAACAGCAGGTCGAAACGCTAATCAGCTGGCTTCAGGCAGGAGGGCCGCGCAGTGCGCGGGTGGACAACCTCGTGACTGAGCCCTGTGAGCCGACAGAACGTCCGGCCAGCTTTACCACTGGCTGATCAGAGACACTTCGCGGGTTTAGGCAGGCCGGCGATTTTTGTCGCCTGCTTTGCCGGGCCGTCCGGAAAGAGGCGAAACAGATAGCGGCTGTTGCCTTTTTCCTCGCCATACTTTTTCGCCATCGCCTTTACCAGCATGCGCACTGCCGGCGAGGTGTTAAATTCCCGGTAGAAGTCGCGTACAAAGTGGACGACCTCCCAGTGAGCCTCGCTCATCTCAATGTTTTCCTGCCGGGCGATCGCCAGCGCTACCTCTTCACACCAGTCTGCGTGGTTAGTCAGATAGCCTTCTGCATCCGTTACAATCTCACTGCCGTTAACAATCACGCGTTTTCCTCATCTGTAATCTGCGCTTATTGTAAATTCCCGCCGCCTGAAAAAGCAAAAACCCCGCCAGAGCGGGGTTTGCTTTTTGTGCGCTGCAGCGTTAGTCGCGGTTAGCGAAACCCAGCAGGCTCAGCAGGCTGACAAAGATGTTATAGAGAGAGACATAGAGTCCAACGGTCGCACGGATATAGTTGGTCTCGCCACCATGAATAATGTTACTGGTCTCCCACAGAATGGCCCCTGCAGAGAAGAGAATGAAAAGCGCACTGATAGCCAGATGCAGGGCCGGCAGCTGCAGGAACAGGTTTGCTACGACCGCAACCAGCAGAACAACAAAGCCTGCCATCATCATACCGCCCAGGAATGACATGTCGCGCCGGGTAGTCAGTACATAGGCTGAACAGCAGAAGAAGACCAGTGCCGTGCCGCCCAGTGCCATGGCGATAACATCGCCCATGCCTGCACTCAGAAACGAACTGAGGATAGGCCCCAGGCAGTAGCCGAGGAAGCCGGTGAAGGCGAACGCTGCTGCTATTCCGGCCGGACTATTTGCCAGACGGTAAGTCAGAAACATCAAACCATAAAAACCTACCAGCATCAGGATCAGGCCGGGTGAGGGGAGTGCATAGACCGTGCTCAGCGTGGCGGTCACTGCAGAAAACGCCAGTGTCAGGCCGAGCAGAAAATAGGTATTACGCAGGACTTTATGAGTGCCGATCAGAGATTGTTGCTGTGATGAGCTGATAATTTTGTCCATCATTTACTCCTTAAAGAGAGAGGACACCTTACATGCGCTGAGAATACGCAGCGGGGTCAGAACAGCAAAGGCGTTTTACCCATCTTTACGCGATAAATTGCTGTTTCAGTAAGCAGAATGCTGTTTTTGACGGCGAAAAAAACAAATTTGGCTGTTTTTCAGGCGAACGATTCATTCATCGCTTTACATCATCCTGGGGGATGTTTATAGTGCGCCTCATTGCGGAGGGGTGGCCGAGTGGCTTAAGGCAGCGGTCTTGAAAACCGCCGATGGGAAACCATCCGAGAGTTCGAATCTCTCCTCCTCCGCCACTTTATCTCTGCAGATAAAGTACAATCTGTATCCGGAGGGATGGCCGAGTGGCTTAAGGCAGCGGTCTTGAAAACCGCCGATGGGAAACCATCCGAGAGTTCGAATCTCTCTTCCTCCGCCAAATTTAAAGAAGCCCGCAGCGATGCGGGCTTTTTGCTTTTCCCGCCCCGACCCTTCCTGCTGCTCTAACCCTGACGTTTGCTGCTATAGTCCATTCACAGTTTTTATAAACAGCGGGCGATTTTCGTCAGCAAGCTGAGTTACACTGTGCGGTAATTCGCTCTTTGGCGGGCTAATCGTTTGAATGCCAGAGTGTTTCACTGATGAATTATGGAATGGGCACAATGATCAAAAAACTGAGTCTTTGCGCGTTGTCAGTTGTTGCGGCGCTTCCGGTAAGCCTGTCAGCGACCGCAGCAGAAGGGGATATGCAGCTGCAGCAGGTGCTGATGCTGAGCCGTCACAATCTGCGTGCGCCGCTGGCGACAAACGGCAGCGCACTGGAGCAATCCACTAAAAAGAGCTGGCCGCAATGGGATGTGCCGGGCGGTGAACTCACCACCAAAGGTGGCGTGCTGGAAGTCTATATGGGTAAATATACCCGTCAGTGGCTGACGCAGCAGGGGCTGCTGGCTGGCGGCAATTGCCCGGATACCAGCGATGTTTTCATTTATGCAAATAGCCTTCAGCGCACCGTTGCGACCGCACAGTTTTTTGCTGCGGGTGCCTTTCCTGGCTGTGACGTTGCGGTAACGCATCAGGATGCCATGGGAACGATGGATCCCATCTTTAATCCGGTGATTACCGATGACAGCGAAGCGTTTAACAAAAAAGCGCTGGCGGCGATGACGGCAGAGAATGAGAAGCTGGCACTGAAGCCTGCGCTGCAGCGTCTGGAAAAGATTGTTGATTATAAATCGTCGCCTGCCTGCAATGGTAAAAAGCAGTGCACGCTGGACAGCGGTGATAACACTTTCAGCGCAGATAATGGCAAAGAGCCAGGCGTCAGCGGTCCGCTGAAAATCGGTAATTCCCTTGTTGATGCGTTCACGCTGCAATATTACGAAGGTTTCCCGGCAGAGCAGGTTGCCTGGGGGCAGATTAAAACGCCTGAGCAGTGGAAAGAGCTGGCGTCAGTCAAAAACGGTTATCAGGATGCGCTCTTCAGCTCGCCAGAGGTTGCGCGTGAAGTTGCTGCACCGCTGGTGGATTACATCCGCAGCCAGCTGGTTGATGAAGATAAGGCTAGCGCACCTAAAGTAACGCTGATGGTAGGGCATGATTCAAATATCGCCTCGCTGCTCAGCGCGCTGCAGGTGAAGCCTTACACTCTGCCGGGCAACGATGAGAAAACCCCTATCGGCGGACAGGTTGTATTTGAACGCTGGCACGATGGCAAAAATAACAAAGATCTGCTGAAAATAGAGTATGTCTATCAGACCGCCGATCAGCTGCGTAACGCAGATGTGCTGAGCCTCAAAAACCCGCCAAAACGTGTCACGCTGCAGCTTGCCGGCTGTGATACTGATGCCAATGGCTATTGCAGCTGGGAGCAGTTCTCTGCGGCACTGAACAGCGCACTGCAGGGGACGCCTATGCAGCCTGCGGCCGTGCAGGAAGCGAAGCCGCAGCAGGCTGCAGATAGTGCGCCGGACGCGAAAGCTGCCGCAGAGAAACCGGCTGACGATAACGCTAAAGCTAAAGATAAAGCTGAAAAGGCGGCTGCTGATAAAGCGAAAGCAGACGCCGCCGCAGATAAGGCGAAAGCAGACGCTGCCGCAGAGAAAACCGCTGCTGATAAGGCGAAAGCGGACAAAGCAGCCGCTGATAAAGCGGCGGCTGATAAAGCGAAAGCGGACAAAGCAGCAGAAGATAAAGCGAAAGCTGATGCTGCTGCAGCGCAAAACGCGCAGCCGGAGGCGGCATCCGGTAAACCCGCCGCTGAGGCAAAGCCAGCTCAGCAACCTGCTACCGCAGGTTAACCGGCAGCAGGCTATAAAAAACCCCGCTCTGGCGGGGTTTTTTTTGGTCGTCAGCCGGCAATAACCACCAGCTTCTGATTGGCAAACTCTTTCAGACCGAGATCGGAAAGTTCACGCCCGTAACCGGAGCGTTTTATCCCGCCAAAGGGGAGCTCAGCTGCGGTGTCACTCTGTGAATTGATAAACACCATGCCGGTTTCAATCTGTGACGCCAGCCGGCGCGCGCGCGCCATATCCCGCGTCCAGATAGATCCGCCAAGGCCATAGTGTGAATCGTTCGCCAGCGCCACGGCAGCCTCATCACTCTCTGCAATATAGAGCTGCGCAACCGGGCCAAAAAACTCCTGATAATAAGCGGGATTATCGGGCGTCAGCCCGGTCAGCAGAGTGGGCTGATAGTAGCATCCGACGCCTTCAATAATGCGCCCGCCAAAGCGCAGCTCTGCGCCATGCTCTACCGCCTCTTCAACCTGTCGCGCCAGCCGGTCGCGCGCATCAAGGGAAGAGAGCGGTCCGAGCGTGGTTTTTTCATCCAGCGGATCGCCCGGCACAGCGGACTGCAGCGCGGCGCTGAATTTGCTCATGAACGCCTCGGCGATCTGCGCGTGCACAATAAACCGTTTAGCAGCGGTGCAGACCTGTCCGCAGTTGCTCAGACGTGCCTGCACGCCCTGGCGTACCGCTTCATCCAGGTCAGCATCGTCCAGAACAATAAAGACGTCATTGCCACCCAGTTCAAGGGTGGATTTTTTCAGGTGTTTGCCCGCCTGCTGTGCAACCGCACTGCCGGCGCGTTCGGAGCCGGTCAGCGCTACGCCCTGAACGCGATCGTCAGCGATAAGATCCGCCACCTGCTCATTGGAGATAAACAAATTACTCCAGGCACCTTCTGGTGCACCCGCTTCACGTACCAGTTGCTCAAAGATATCCGCGCAGTGCGGCACAATATTGGCATGTTTTGCCAGCACCGGATTACCCAGCGCCAGATTAGGTGCCAGAACACGCATCAGCTGATAATAAGGGAAGTTCCATGGTTCAACCGCAACGATAACGCCAATCGGATGATATTCCACCCAGGCTTCCCCGATTTCGCTGGCGTAGGGCTGAGGCTGCAGAAAAGCAGCGGCATGCTCAGCGTAATATCGCGCAATGCTGATGCAGATGCTGACTTCACCACGGCTCTGACCAATCAGCTTGCCCATTTCGCGACTCGCTATGGTGGCCAGCTCCTCTTTGCGCTGCTCCATCAGATCGGCCAGGCGGCTCAGCACCTGGAGGCGTGGCTGGATATCACCTTTGCTCCAGGCTGAGTGGTAGAGCGCATCTGCGGTTTCGAGCGCCTGGTACACGCGGGCGTCATCATGTGTCTCCCAGTTTTTCAGCAGCTGATTATTTGCCGGATTGATGCTCTGGTAAGCCGTCATCGCGTCCCCCTGTTGGTGTTGCCATAAAAAAGGCGGGCCATGCCCGCCGGTTCTCACACGTTTTTGCGCTCGACAGGGACGTTGTCCCATGTCAGAACATCCTGATCGGTTTTATCAAACGCGCGCATCAGCACATCATCATTGCCCTGCTGCTCCCAGATCTGCTCTGCCAGTTTTTCATCGTAATTGGCAACTTCAAAGATCGCTTCGGCAATTTCCGGGGACGTCTGACGAATTTTCGCCCATTCGCCGACGCGATGTGCTCTGGACTGGTCTGTAGACATAATGATCTCCTGTTGAGTTTATCCTTTGAGTTTTACCGCCAGAGTGGCGACATGTTCACCCTGATAGCGGGCAATTTGCAGCTCTTCAGGCGTAGGCTGGCGTGAACCATCGCCGCCTGCCAGCGTCGACGCACCATAAGGCGTTCCGCCGCGTACCTGTGAGATATCAAACATCTCTTTAGTGCCGTAGCCGATTGGAATAATGACCATGCCGTGATGGGCAAGCGTAGTCCATACTGACGTTATCGTCAGTTCCTGGCCTCCGCCGGTACCGGTAGAAGTAAACACGCTGGCCAGTTTTCCGTGCAGTGCGCCCGAGGCCCACAGCCCGCCGGTACGGTCCCAGAAGTTGCGCATCTGGCCTGACATGTTGCCAAAGCGGGTCGGCGTGCCGACGATAATGGCATCATACTGCGTCAGATCGTCCGGCGTTGCCTCAGCTGCCTGCTGATCGACCTTGCCACCAACCTCAGCAAAACGCGCCGCATCCATACTCTCCGGCACGCGCAAAATAGTCACTTCGGCTCCGCTGACGCGCTGCACGCCTTCTGCAACCGCCTGCGCCATGGTTTCCACATGTCCATACATTGAGTAATAGAGCACCAGAACTTTTGCCATTGTGGTTCTAACCTCCCGGTAAGATAAGTAAAAAGAGTATAGAAGAGCATGCGCGGGCTGCCGGGAAATGGCGCTGCTGCCCGCTGAGATTTAGCACGCTTAAAAAGTTAACGTTATGATTTTTAGTATTAAAATGGCATTTTTTCAGATGAGTCGTAATTCTGAACGCGAATCACATTGCTGCACGCTGAGCAGATAACCCCGGCCGGCTGTTGCGCCTGCGGGCCGGGTTACGCCAGAATGACGCCTGGCTACTTATCAGGTGTTCTATGTCTGCGTTACCTGCACGTCTTTATCTGCGCATTACCCGTCAGGAACTGGTGCTGATTTTCATCACCATGGTCTGGGGCGGCACGTTTCTGGTGGTGCACCGCGCCATGGCATACTCCGGTCCGTTTTTTTTTGTCGGACTGCGATTTGCCACGGCGTCACTGCTGCTGGCCTGTTTTTTCTGGCGCTATCTGCGCGCGCTGACCTGGCTTGAAATCAGAGCGGGCACAATGATTGGCCTGGCTATTGCGGGCGGTTATGGCCTGCAAACCTGGGGGATGCAGACTATCTCCAGCAGCCAGTCTGCCTTTCTGACGGCGCTCTATGTTCCGGTGGTGCCGCTGCTGCAGTGGCTGGTGCTGCGCCGGCCGCCTGGCATTATGGCATGGCTGGGCATTGCGCTGGCGTTCAGCGGCCTGGTGCTGGTGGCGGGGCCGCAGCAGAGCGGCATCGCCCTCAGCGCCGGGGAGAGCGCGACCCTGCTGAGCACGCTGGCGATTGCTGCCGAGATCATTCTGATTAGCCGCTATGCCGGACAGGTGGATGTGCGGCGGGTAACGCTGGTGCAGCTGCTGGTCGCCTCCGCTTGCGCCTTTCTGTTTATGATCCCGAATGGTGAAGCGCTGCCGTCGTTTTCTCTGCCGCTGGTGCTGAGCGCTGCAGGCCTGGGCGCCGCCAGCGCCCTGATTCAGGTGACGATGAACTGGGCCCAGCGCAGTGTGTCACCGGTACGCGCTACGGTAATTTATGCCGGAGAGCCGGTCTGGGCGGGAATTGTCGGGCGTCTCGCGGGGGAGCGACTGCCTGCGGCCGCGCTGCTGGGCGGTGCGCTGATTGTCTGTGGCGTGATTGTCAGTGAGCTGCGGCTGCGGCGTAAGAAAGCGGTGCCCGATGAGGCACCGCAGAAGCCTTAACCGTGTGGCTGTGCAGCTGAACCGGCCGGCGCGCGGCTACGGTGCTGCAGAATTGCGTTCAGGATAATGGCGCCAAAGGTCGCGGTGCCGATACCGCCGAGCGTGAAGCTGCCGATCTTAAGCGCAAAATCGCCGGCGCCCAGAACCAGCGTGGTAGCGACCATGATCAGATTACCGTTCTGCCCGAGATCGACCTGATTCTGCAGCCAGATACGGGCACCGGCCACCGCAATCAGGCCAAATACCACGATAGACGCGCCGCCTATGACCGGTGCTGGCACGGTATGGATGAGTGCGCCAAATTTCGGTGAAAAACCCAGCAGTATTGCGATCAGGGCCGCGGCGACGAACGCCAGCGTAGAGTAGACGCGCGTAACCGCCATGACGCCTATGTTTTCGGCATAGGTTGTCACGCCGCTGCCGCCGGCAGAGCCAGAGAGCATAGTGGCCAGACCGTCGCCAACAAACGCCCGGCCCATCCACGCATCGAGATTGCGTCCGGTCATAGCTGCTACCGCTTTAATATGCCCCAGATTTTCAGCGACCAGAATAATGGCGACCGGCGCAATCATCACTATCGCCTGCAGGTCGAACACAGGGGCGGTCGTATGCGGCACGCCAAACCAGGCGGCGTGCGCCACGCCGCTGAAATCCACCGGTTTACCGAGGCCGAAGCCATTTGTCAGCAGCGCATAGAACGCCCAGGCCACGATCAGCCCTACCAGGATCAACAGGCGCTGTACCAGCCCGCGCGTCATGACCGCCACCAGTCCGATACAGAGCACCGTCAGCACCGCCATCCAGCTGTCGAACAGGGTGGCAGAAACACTGTGCACCGCAATCGGCGCCAGGTTCAGGCCAATCGCCATAACGACGGCGCCGGTGACGACCGGCGGCATCAGGCGCTCAATCCAGCCGGTACCCACTTTCATCACAATCAGACCAATCAGGGTATAGAGCGCGCCGCAGGCGATAATGCCGCCCAGCGCCACGGAGAGGTGAGTGTTAAGGCCCTGGCCGGTGAAACCGGTGACCGCAATCACTACGCCCACAAAAGCGGCGCTGGAACCGAGATAGCTCGGTACGCGCCCGCCGGTAATAAAAAAGAACAGCAGCGTACCGATCCCGGAGAGTAACACAGCGAGATTGGCATCCAGCCCCATCAGCAGCGGCATCAGTACCGTTGCGCCAAACATTGCGACCGCATGCTGCAGCCCAAGCACCAGCGTCTGCCCGAGCGGCAGCGTCTCGTCCGGGGCAATCAAGCCGTCGTCGGTCATTGCTGACTTAACGCGCCAGCGTGGAAACCAAGTACTCGCCATAGATCATCTCCTGAGAGTGAGTAGAACAGGCCGCGTTATGCGGTATCAGCGGGCATCCTGCCGGGAGAAGGTGTGATAACCGCGATCGAACCAGGCGAGCCCCTGGCGCGCCTCGCCCTGGGCCACGGCCAGCACCGTACAGAACAGAATATCGTGTGTGCCAACGCTGACCCGCTGTGTTATCTCGCAGTCAAAGGAGATCAGCGCGGCCTCCAGCAGCGGAGCACCGCTGGCAAGCGTCTGCCACTGCGCGGCGGCAAAGCGATCCGCCATCGCGGTTTTGCCCCCGAACAGCGTGGAGAGGGCGTGCTGGTCTGCCGAGAGGGTATTGACGCAGAGTGCACGGTTATCGCGAAACGCCGGCCAGGCTGAGGCGGAGCGGTTCAGGCAGACCAGCAGCGTCGGCGGGGAGTCGGTCACGCTGCAGACGGCGGAGGCGGTAAAGCCAGCCACGCCTGCCGGGCCATCGGTGGTGATAACATTAACGGCTGCACCCAGCTGCGCCATAGCGTTGCGAAAGGTGTCGCGATCGACTGCGGGTAAATCCGGAAGGGCATGTAGGCTCATGTTCAGACTCCTGATCTCAGCCCGCTGCCAGACAGGCGGGCTGAGCGGTCTCAGCCAGCCAGCGCAGCAGCAGCGTGTTAAAATTATCGCTATCGGTCACGCTCATGGCGTGGCCGCCCCACGGCATGGTCAGCAGCTGGCCCTGCGGCAGCGCTGCCGCCAGCTGTGCTGAACAGCTCCACGGCACCAGCAGATCGTCCTGGCTGCAGATCGCCAGCACCGGCTGGGTGATGCGCGCGGCGCAGGCACGAAAATCTGCCGTTTTCAGCGCGTGCAGACGACGCAACAGATTCTCTGCGCCCTGAAAGTGCTGCTGGTGATGCCTCTCTTCTGCCTCAGCGCGCGCCTGATGCTGCGCCAGCCATTCGGCAGGATAGAGAAACAGCGGCTGAGCGCGTACAAAGGCTTCAGTGCCCGCCTGCAGCAGCAGATCCTCTCTGACCTTAAAACAGCGCGCGGTATGGGGGCTGAGCGTCAGCCAGCCGTTAATGACCGCCACGCGCTCAACCCGATCGGGGTGATCCAGCGCCATTTGCAAACCAATCAGCCCCCCAAGCGCATGGCCAGCCACGCTGTAGCGCGCGATCTGATGCTGTTCCAGCGCCTCCGCCAGCTCGGCTGCCATCATCGCCAGGCTGTAACCCTCAGGCAGCGGCGCTGCACTGCGCCCGGTGCCGCGCTGATCGTATGTGACAACGCGGTAGCGGGTGCTGAGCGCCGCCAGCTGTGGCTGCCAGAATCCGGCAACGCCACCAAGGCCTGATGCGAGGACCAGCGTGGGCGCATCGGCAGTGGTCAACCCGTGGATATCCAGCTTCATTACGCCTCCGCCTGTCCGATGTGCGCCACAGACGCAATCTCAACCAGCGCGTCAGGTTTTACCAGACCGCACTGAATACAGAAGCGCGCGGGCTTATCGCCGGGAAAATAGTCGGCATAGACCTGATTCACGGCAGCGTAGTGCTGCCAGTCAGTAATGAAAATAGAGTTGAACGTGACATCTGCCATGCAGCCGCCGGCGGTTTCAATGACGTTTTTGATGGTCTCCAGCACGTGGCGGGTTTGCGCGCCCGCATCGCCGACGTGAACCACGTTATTGTCCGCATCGAACGGCAGGGTGCCGGAAACGTACACCACGCCGTCAGCCAGCGTTCCGGGTACGAACGGGGCGATCGGCGTACTGCTGCCAGCCGGGATAATGACGCGTTTGGGCATAGTCTGATCTCCTGATAGCGAAAAGTTACTGACCCTGCAGGGCTTCGCAGAACGTTTGTGTATCGCTGACCCAGCCGAAAAACGTTTCGATATTGAACAGCGCGGCCTGCTGCGCAAAATCAGGTCCGGCCTGATGCGTGGCGTCAGCCAGTACCACACCGAAATATTCCAGAAAGAAGCCGTCACGCAGCGTGGACTCGACGCAGACGTTGGTGGCGATGCCGGTAAAAATCAGATGACGGATCCCGCGGCTGCGCAGCATGCTGTCGAGCGGCGTATTGAAAAAGCCGCTGTAGCGCGGTTTTGGCAGCACGATATCGCCCGGTTCGGGCGTCAGCGCATCCACCAGCGCATAATCCCAGGTGCCTTTCGCCAGCAGGGTGCCCTGCAGCTCAGGCTGGCGGCGCATGGTTTTCAGCGCATTAGATTTGTGAAAATTGGGGGAGCCCGCATCGCCCGCCTCGGTGTAATCGCTGTCCCAGCCGTTCTGGAACCAGATAATCTGTACGCCGGCAGCGCGTGCCGCGGTGACCGCCTGATGAATTCTGGCGATAACCGGCTCGGTGGCAGAGACATCAAATCCCGCCAGGTCGAGATAGCCGCCTTTAGTGGCGTAGGCATTCTGCATGTCGACGACAATCAGCGCGCTCTGAGCCGGAGGCAGGGCGATCGCCTCCGGACGGGCGGGCAGAGTGATATGCGGTGTGGTGCCGGTGTGTGCGCAGGTGACGGTTTTCATTATGCTACCTCCTGCGCCGCAGCGATCACGTTGCGACGGCACTGCATCAGCGGCTGTATGCGCTGGCCGAACGCTTCAATACCCTCCAGGAAATCATCAAAGGTCAGCAGCACGCCGTGCGTACCATCAACCTGAGCCACTTCATCCAGCATGCGTGCCACGCTGGCAAAGGAGCCAACTAACGTGCCCATATTGATGTTAACGGCGGAGGTCGGGTCAGCCATCTGACGCACGTTAGTATCGCTGCCTGAACGGGTATCCTGCTGGCTCTGAGTCGTGAGCCACGCGAGTGCCTCTTCGTCGGCGCCAGCTTTGTAGTGCTCCCATTTTGCGCGGGCCGCTTCGTCGCTCTCGGCGGCGATGATCATAAACAGAACGTAGGAGCCGACGTCGCGGCCCGCCTGCTCAGCAGCAAGCTTCATGCGGGCTGCGGTCGGTGCAAAGGCGGCTGGCGTATTAACGCCCTTACCAAAGCAAAAGTTATAGTCGGCATGCTGAGCTGAAAATGCTATGCCCGCATCACTCTGTCCGGCGCATATCACCTTCATCGGCTTCTGCGGCCGTGGACTGACGCGACAGTCGTTCATCGTGAAAAAATCACCTTTGAAGTCGCTCTGGCCGGTTCCCCATAAATCGCGCAGCACCGTGACATACTCAGTCAGGTATTGATAACGGCTGGCAAAATAGTCATCGCCCGGCCAGATCCCCATCTGCTCATACTCTGGTTTCTGCCAGCCGGTGACGAGGTTTACGCCAAAGCGTCCGCCAGAAATTGAGTCGATGGTCGCAGCCATACGCGCCACGATGGCGGGTGGCAGCGTCAGCGTGGCAGCCGTGGCGTAGATCTCAATCCGCGAGGTGACCGCCGCCAGGCCGGCCATCAGCGTAAAGGACTCCATATTGTGATCCCAGAACTCCGTTTTGCCGCCGAAGCCGCGCAGCTTGATCATTGAGAGTGCAAAATCGAAGTGATAGTGCTCAGCGCGCTGCACAATCGCTTTATTGAGTTCAAAAGTAGGCATGTACTGCGGCGCATGCGTAGAGATCAGCCAGCCGTTATTGCCAATCGGAACAAAGACACCAATTTTCATATGTCACCTCTTTGCATTGATAGGACGGTTTCACGCGCTGCGCTGCTTCCTGCACGCATCCTGCGGGCGGCGCTCTCTCTTGATTGCAAGTCGCGTGCCACATAAATAATTTTTATATTTATCATCAGGATATGAACCGCCGATCGGCCAGCCGGGACGGCACCGCGATTTTCAGACCATTTGGTCAAAACAAATGCACAGCAATCAGGCAGCCGTCGGGCAAAAAAGGTGCAGCCCGCCATATCTGCCAGCTGTGTTATGATGTGAATTCACGACAGGGAGAGGTAACAGCATGAAAAATGATGAGAAAAAACCGCGCCGTCGTTCGCAGGCGGCGACCGCAAAACGCGCCGCTATCCTGCAGGCGGCGCTGGCGCTGTTTTCCCAGTTCGGTATTCATGGCACCAGCCTTGACCGGGTGGCTGAGGGAGCAGAGTTGTCAAAAACGAATCTGCTCTACTATTACCCTTCAAAGGAAGTGTTGTATGTCGCCGTGCTGAAAGAGATTCTGGATGTCTGGCTGGCACCGCTGCGCGCGCTGCGCGCCGACCAGGATCCCCTGACGGCCATTCGCCACTATATTCGCCTGAAGCTTGAGGTCTCCCGCGATCATCCTCAGGCATCGCGGCTGTTCTGTCTGGAGATGCTGCAGGGCGCACCACTGCTGCGTGGTGAACTGGCGGGCGACCTGAAAGCGCTGGTAGAGAGTAAGGCGGCAATAGTCGAGCAGTGGATCAGCGCCGGACAGCTGGCCGCCGTTCAGCCGCAGCATCTCTTTTTTATGCTCTGGGCCACCACGCAGCACTATGCTGACTTTGCCTCGCAGGTTGAGGCGGTCACCGGGCAGACGCTGCAGGATCCCGACTTTTTTGCACAGACGTTGCAGAACGTAGAGCGGATGATTATCGAAGGCATTCGCGTGCGCTAACGATTGAGGGAGGAGAAGCATGGATTCGCTGTCGCAACTGGCGCTGGGCGCTGCAGTTACCGTTGCCGTCATGAACCGCCGGGTACCGGTATGGCAGGCGGCCCTGGCGGGGGCAGTCGCCGGCACGCTGCCGGATCTGGATGTGTTCGTCGATCACGGCGACGCAATACGCAATATGACGCTGCATCGCACCGAGAGCCATGCGCTGCTGATCCTGACGCTGCTGGCGCCGCTGGCCGGCTGGCTGGCCGCCGGGATCACCCGCAGCAAAGCGCACTGGCGCAGCTGGTGCCTGGCCCTCTGGCTGGCGCTGATCACCCATCCGCTGCTCGATCTCACTACCGTGTATGGTACGCAGCTTGGGCTGCCGCTCACTGACTATCCGTTTGCCATCGGCAGTATGTTTATTGTCGATCCGCTCTATACGCTGCCGCTGCTTATCTCACTGGGCGTAGCGCTATGGCGGCGTGATGCCACCGGCGTGCGCTGGACCCGCCTGGGCCTGTTAATCAGCACGCTTTATCTGGGCTGGAGCATGGTGATACAGGGTGTTGCCACGCGGCAGATTGAACAGCAGCTGGCGCAGCAACACGTTGTATCGCAGCGGCTGCTGGTCACGCCGACGGCGTTCAACACGCTGGTCTGGCGTACGGTCATTATTACGCCGGATCGCTATGGCGAAGCGTACTGGTCGCTGTTTTCACCCCGGCGGCCGTTACAGATTGCGTGGCACGATCGTCAGATGGCGCTGCTGACACCTTTCAAAGGGCAGTGGCATACGGAGCGCGTTGTCTGGTTCAGTCACGGTTTTTACGCGCTGCGTCAGCAGGCAGGCAATACGCTGATTAGCGACTTGCGTATGGGTGAGGCGCCCGATTACACCTTTACTTTTAATCTTGGCAGGCCGGAAGCGCCTGCAGCGGCGCCGCAGCGTGAGACGGCCGCACGCCCGTCACTCCAGCGTGCCTGGCATCAGTTCCGGCAGCGGTTATAAATGAAAAAGGCCCGCTGATGCGGGCCTTAAACAGAACGGGATCAGGCTTTACGGCGTCGCAGCAGCCAGCCCATAGTGAGCAGCATAAACCACAGCGGCGTAACCATCAGCGCCTGACGGGTATCCTCCTGCAGCGTCAGCAGCACCAGCACGAAAGCAAAAAATGCCATGCAGACCCAGCACATAATTTTGCCCAGCGGCATCTTAAACGTTGACGACGCGTGACGCTGCGGATGCTGTTTACGGTAGGCCAGGTAGCTGCAGAGAATGATGGTCCAGACAAACATAAACAGAATGGCGGATACCGTGGTCACCATGGTAAACACCGTCATCACGTCCGGGATCAGGTAGATCAGCGCGACGCCGCCCAGCAGACAGAGACAGGAGAAGAACAGGCCGGTGGTGGGCACGGCGCGCGCGGAGAGACGACCAAACGCCTTATGCGCTACCCCCTGTTCTGCCAGGCCATACAGCATGCGGCTGGTAGAGAAGATGCCGCTGTTGGCTGACGAGGCCGCTGAGGTCAGTACCACAAAGTTAACGATGCTCGCAGCAGCGGGCAGGCCAATCAGCACAAACATCTCTACAAACGGGCTGCGATCCGGCATCACCTGATTCCATGGCGTAACGGCCATAATCACCAGCAGCGCCAGAACGTAAAACATAATAATGCGCAGCGGTATGGCATTGATGGCGCGGGGCAGGACCTTGTGCGGATCTTTGGTCTCTGCCGCGGCGGTGCCTACCAGCTCAATACCGACAAAAGCGAACACGGCAATCTGGAAGCCGGCGAAAAAGCCGCTCAGCCCTTTCGGGAACATCCCGCCATGCTGCCAGATGTTGCTGAGCGATGCCGTGCTGCCGCCGGGTGAAGGGTAGTGCGTACTGACCAGCACAATACCGGTAATAATCAGGGCAACAATGGCGACAATTTTGATAATTGCGAACCAGAACTCCATTTCCCCGAAGAGTTTGACCGTGGCAATATTCAGCGCCAGAAAGACAAAGACGCACAGCAGCGCGCTCATCCAGATAGAGAATCCGGGGAACCAGAGCTGAAAATAGGCGCTGATGGCGACCACGTCAGCGATGCCGGTAACGACCCAGCAGAACCAGTAGGTCCAGCCGGTAAAATAGCCCGCCCACGGGCCGAGCAGATCGGCCGCGAAATCGCTGAACGATTTATATTCCAGATTAGAGAGCAGCAGCTCTCCCATTGCGCGCATAACAAAAAACAGCATGAAGCCGATGATCATATAAACAAAAACGATCGACGGCCCCGCCAGGCTGATGGTTTTGCCTGACCCCATAAAGAGCCCGGTTCCGATAGCGCCGCCAATCGCAATAAGCTGAATATGACGGTTATGCAGGTTGCGCCGGAGTTTTTCCGGCTGTTCAGCCTCACTGAGGGCTGCTTTGGATTGATCAACCATAAAGATAGCTTTCCTGTCTTGATGTTGTGTCAGCTCTGATGGCTGTTGAAATACGTGCCTTTGCACAGGGCAAGAGCGCATAAGATAGAGGAAAGGCCACCGGGTCTGGTAATTGTTTTTTAACCTTTGTGACCTTTTGCGTTTTTTGCTCTGTCAGCAAATATTTACATGGTTGCTCTTTTAGTCACTTTGCGTAAATAAGCAGCACTTTTTCCCGGAAGAACAGGCAGATGAGGCAGGCCAGCTACACTTAGTCACAGGTTTACAAAGTGATAAGGCAGAGATGGTGCGCGCACTCATTGCGACAGGAATAATTGCTCTGGTGGGGTGGTGGAGTTTGCCCTGGCTGAAATCGCAGCTTCCGGCGCAGTGGAATCCGTTTATTCCGCTTAACGTCACGGATGCGCCAGGCTGGATAACACGTTACAAGCTGGAGAAACTGCGTCACGATCCAGCCGCCTGTCTGGCGGTGCTGGAGCGCGCCAGTGCGCAGGGACGGGTAAGTTTTCGCACGACGCCTCCGGTGCGGGGTAACTGCACAATTGAACAGCCGGTTCGTATCAGCCAGTTTGGGCCGGTTACGCTCAGCAGCAGTTTTCTTGCCAGCTGTCCGATGGCCGTGGCAAGTACGATGTATGTCACGCGCAGTAATGCTGCATTACAGCAGGCGGGTATCACCAGTCCGCTGCGGCGTATTGAGCATGTTGGCAGCTACGCCTGCCGCAACGTCTATCATCGCCAGGAGGGACGCCGCAGCGAACACGCTACGGCAGAGGCGTGGGATGTCACCGCTTTTCAGCTGGCCGATGGCCGCTGGTTACGGGTCGCCAGAAACTGGCAGCAGCCCGCCAGCAGCGCGGCGGGTTTGCATGCACTCTGGCGCAACGGCTGTGCCAGCTTTGGAAACGCACTGGGACCAGACTACAACGCAGCTCATACCACACACTTTCATCTGGGCATGCGCGGCGGTGGATTCTGCCGCTGATGCGGCAGGCTGTTAATTTTAAAAGCCGGGCAGGCTTAATAGTTAATTTGCGCCAACGCTATTTTAGATCCAGTCCCTCAAAGACGCAGAAGGCGTGATTACAAATGAGAACCATTACCCGACTAATTTTTATGTTTGAAATAAGTCTGCCTTAAATAACACTCATCTGTTTTAATAATGAGATATCTCCGGTGAATTTATTTACTCTCCAAAAGAAAAATCGGGTGCCAGCGTCAGATTGTTCAGGCTATCTGCAGCGGACATCATCGCGTTAAAACAGAATTATATTGGTTATCCGCCTCACTCTGTTTTCATTCCAGCGGCTGATGACAGCGTATGCAACTGCGGCAGGCAGTTTATGCCGATAAAATGCGTAGTCGCGCATGGCGCAGGCATCAGCGTGGTGCGGATACAGATAGCTCAGGGTTGCCGATTGCCGGAGGTAACTTTATTTATCAGTGGAATTAAAAACCGTCCATGACTAAATCATTTAGCGCTTTTAACTGAAGGTAAATGTCTCTGCTAATCATTATTTTACTTAAAATCGATGCTAAACTTTTATCCATCTAATAATTAATTTTAATGGGTGGAAGATTGAAACTTTATCAGAAAAATCCTATGCTGGTTTCACGTATCTTTATGCGCCTGAGGCCTGGCAGTCAGGTCACTGCGGCGCTCGCTTTATGGCAACAATTCGATAACTTTCCGGCTGTATAACGCAATCTACAGCAGGAGCCTTTTTATTCATTCTGTTCAGATTACGTCTCACCGATATAATCGGACAAGCATCAGGTTAATAAAAGACGTTAAATACGTCAGGATAATAATGACTACCGATAATTATTTTGTCTGGCGAGCCGAAACAGCAAAAGCGTTTCAGGCGTTGACGGAGGTGGTGCAATTAAAAGCACTGTTGCAAAAGCAAATCGTCGCTCTGGGATTCGACTTTTTTGCCTTTTTTGTGCAGCAGCCGGTTCCCTTCACCCGACCGCGTTTTTTCCTGTTCAGCACCTACCCTGAATCCTGGATCCTGCATTATGAGCGGCATAACTACTATGCCGTCGATCCTGTACTGCGGCTTTGTCAGCAGCCCGGAAAAGGGATTGAGTGGTGTGCTGAGATTTTCACCGGGGCGGCTAATCTTTGGCCAGATGCGCAGGCAGCGGGACTCCTGAGCGGCTTTTCTTGCTCAGCGATGGCATCAAATCGTGCCATTGGTATATTATCAATAGCATCACGTCAGCCCGGACGCTCCAGGCACCGCACCGTTGAGCTTGAGGTACAGATAAACTTTCTGGCGGATCTGAGCTTACGGGTTCTTGAGCGCTTAAAAGATAGCTCAATGGTGGTGCTGGCTAAGGGATTTAGCGAGCGGGAGCTGGAAATTTTGAAATGGACAGCTGAAGGAAAAACCTCGGCAGAGATTTCGCTTATTTTGGCAATATCAGAACATACGGTGAATTTTCACCAAAAAAACATGCAAAAACGTTTTAACGTTTCAAATAAAACGCAGATAGCGTGTTATGCCGCAGCGACAGGTCTGATATAGCAAAAGGCAACTACTAATACTGGTAGTTCCCTATCCGTATTGAGTTGTCTACCCTGCGCCGGAAACTTAGCCAGGCTGGCACGATAAAAATCATTGCACACATGGGGATGTCAGAGGCGCATGATGAAAATAATTCAAACACAGCTAAAGGATATGCCTTCCTCACTGCTAGCCGAACTGGGTACCTATCGTTATAGCGTGTTTGCGCGTGGCGAAGGCTGGTCAATTCCTCCGCGGCTGAGCACACCGGGGCAGGAGTACGATCGCTACGACCGTTCAGACGTGACCTGGCTTATCGCCTGGAATGCACGTAAAGGCATTTGTGGCTGCGCGCGATTACTGCCGTGGCATGAACCGGAAGTGGCTGAAGGTATTATTCTGCCGTTTGCGCAGGATAAGGTTTGGGAGATGTCACGCTACTCAGCACGGCTGGAGGTGGATGCGGAATTACCGCTGAATATCCTGTGGCACTCGGTGCAGCTGGCAGAGCTGAGCGGCATGGAGTATCTGATTAGCTCGGCCACGCCGATGCTGGAGAAGATGTTTGCACAGCATAATGTGGTTTATGAACCGCTGACGCCAGGGTTGATCCAGTCGGAAGATAATCTGTTCGCTATCCGTATCCCGGTTGAACAGCCGGCACTGGCGGAAAAATATCGCGGGACGCGGCGCTTTAGTCCGGAAGAGGTGCTGCCTTCGCTCGGCGTCTCCGTTAACTGGCAGGCGCACAATTAATACCCCGTGCAGCGCACGGGGCTGGCCGCTTACTGACGGTAAGCGGTTTTGATCTGACGGATCGTGTTGCTGAATACTTCAGCCTGGGGCTTATCAGCCAGCGCATTTTGCACATAGCGTTCCATATTGATAATTACTTTACCGGCGTCTGCCTGTCCCATGCCTTTGAGAATCAGAGTAATCATCATTTTGAGGCAGGCAACTTCATCAGCCAGTGCCTGAGTGTCACGCGACGTTACGAAATCTTCATCACTCATCTTCAACTCCCTGGTGGTATCGATTTACACAGATTCTGTCTTTCCGTGCATAAAACAGAGAGTATATCATAGGTTTGCTTTCTCATTCAGAGGCCAGAAAAATCATTATTCGATCCAGTTAAAGGCAGGGCAGTGCAGACCGTTTTGGCTCGCCTGATATTTTTTCGGCTTAAAAAAAGAAAACAGGCAGATTTATTACAACATGCTGTTATTCAATGAAATGTTAAATAAAAAAGCTGTTTAGTTTGCAGAAAATGGATTTTTTTCTGAAAAGATTTAATTATTTGATTTAGATCATTGCGTCGCAGGTTGTTCTGGTATGTCTGATGTTCAATGCGCATAAAAAACGCTAAGATTACGCTCTTTTTTAATTACCTTTCTAACCTGCGGAGTATGTCCCGTTGATCAGCCTGCTGCTTGTTGATGACCATGAACTGGTACGTGCCGGTATTCGTCGCATTCTGGAAGATATCAAAGGACTGGTCATTGCCGGCGAAGCGGCGTGCGGAGAGGATGCAGTAAAATGGTGCCGTCAGCACACGGTGAATGTCGTTCTGATGGACATGAATATGCCGGGTATCGGCGGACTGGAAGCGACGCGCAAAATTGTCCGCTACAACCCCGATATTCGCATCATTATGCTGACTATTCACACCGAAAATCCGCTGCCGGCCCGGGTAATGCAGGCGGGCGCCTCAGGCTATCTGAGCAAAGGCGCTGCGCCTCAGGAGGTGGTCAGCGCCATTCGCGCCGTCCACGCTGGACAGCGCTATATCGCCTCAGATATCGCTCAGCAAATGGCGCTGAGCCAAATCGAGCCGCAGAAAGCGGAATCGCCCTTCAGTTGTTTGTCGGAACGGGAATTGCAGATTATGCTGATGATTACCCGGGGACAAAAAGTTACGGAGATATCCGAACAGTTGAACCTGAGCCCGAAAACCGTTAACAGCTACCGCTACCGTATGTTCAGTAAGCTAAACATCAGCGGTGATGTAGAGTTAACGCATCTGGCCATTCGTCATGGTCTGTTCAACGCGGAGCCATTAATAAGTAGTGAGTGAACTCTTTAATCCCAAAGCCTTTCTCAGCACCGTAACCAGCCAGCCTGGCGTCTACCGAATGTATGACGCGGCCGGTACGGTGATCTATGTCGGTAAAGCCAAAGACCTTAAAAAACGCCTCAGCAGCTACTTTCGTGCGCAGACTGGCAGCCGTAAAACGGATGTGCTGGTCAGTAATATTTGCAATATCGACGTTACGGTCACGCATACTGAGACAGAAGCGCTGCTGCTGGAGCATAACTACATCAAGCTTTACCAGCCACGCTATAACGTGCTGCTGCGCGATGATAAATCGTATCCATATATTTTTCTTAGCGGCGATACGCACCCCCGGCTGGCGATGCATCGTGGTGCCAAACACGCCAAAGGAGAATATTTCGGTCCGTTTCCAAATGGTTATGCGGTACGCGAGACGCTGGGCCTGCTGCAGAAAGTCTTTCCTATTCGCCAGTGTGAGAACAGCGTCTATCGCAATCGCTCGCGTCCCTGTTTGCAGTATCAGATTGGACGCTGCCTCGGTCCGTGCGTAGCCGGTCTGGTCAGCGAAGAGGAGTATGCCCGGCAGACAGACTATGTGCGGCTGTTTCTGGCCGGTAAAGATGATCAGGTCATCAACCAGCTGGTAGCGCATATGGAGGCGGCAAGTCAGGGATTGCGTTTTGAAGAGGCGGGGCGGCTGCGCGATCAGATTCAGGCCGTACGCCGCATTACTGAAAAACAGTTTGTCTCAAATCAGGGTGACGATCTTGATGTCATGGGCGTGGCCTATGATGCGGGCATGGCCTGTCTGCACGTGCTGTTTATCCGCCAGGGGAAAGTACTGGGAAGCCGCAGCTATTTCCCCAAAGTCCCGCCTGACACTGAGCTGACGGAAGTGGTGCAGACCTTTGTCGGGCAGTTTTATCTGCAGGGAAGCGAGGCGCGCACCCTGCCCGGAGAGATCCTGCTGGATTTTAACCTGGCAGAACGCAACCTGCTGGCTGAATCACTCAGTACGCTGGCTGGTCGCAAAGTCAATATACAGACCAAACCGCGCGGCGATCGGGCACGCTATCTCAAGCTGGCGCGCACCAACGCGGCAACGGCGCTGACCACTAAGCTGTCGCAGCACTCCACTATTCAGCAGCGGCTTGCCGCGCTGGCTTCCTGGCTGAAGCTGGAGAGCATTCAGCGCATGGAGTGTTTTGATATCAGCCATACCATGGGTGAGCAGACTATCGCCTCCTGCGTGGTGTTTAATCAGGATGGCCCGCTGCGTTCTGATTACCGGCGTTACAATATCGAGGGGATCACGCCGGGCGACGATTACGCGGCGATGAATCAGGTGCTGCGCCGCCGTTATGGCAAAGCGCTGGAGCAGGATAAAATTCCGGATGTCATTTTGATTGATGGCGGTAAGGGTCAGCTGGCGCAGGCGAAAGAGGTATTTGCGGAACTGGATGTCAGCTGGGATAAACAGCACCCGATTCTGCTTGGTGTCGCTAAAGGCAGCGATCGCAAGGCGGGACTGGAAACGCTGTTTTTTGAAGCGGAAGGTGAGGGCGTTTCTCTGCCGCCGGATTCGCCAGCCCTGCATGTCATTCAGCATATTCGTGATGATGCTCACAATCATGCAATTTCAGGCCACCGTAAAAAACGCGCCAAAGTGAAGAACACCAGCGCGCTGGAAAGTATTGAAGGCATCGGACCTAAACGGCGTCAGCAGCTGCTGAAGTATATGGGAGGCCTGCAGCCGCTGATGAACGCCAGCGTGGATGAAATCGCCCGCGTGCCCGGTATCTCCTTTGCCCTGGCTGAAAAAATATACCACTCGCTGAAACACTAACATTGAAACAGGGGGGGCAATGTAGGAACATACGTTAAACCCTACACACACCAGACAGTTACTGGCATATGCAATATAACATCCCAACGTGTCTTACCCTGTTTCGCGTTTTTTTGATTCCTTTTTTTGTACTGGCGTTCTACCTGCCGTTTTACTGGGCGCCTTTTGCGACAGCGCTGATTTTTGTTATTGCCGCCATAACGGACTGGTTTGACGGCTTTCTGGCGCGTCGCTGGAAACAAACCACGCGCTTTGGTGCATTTCTCGATCCGGTGGCTGATAAGGTCATGGTCGCTATGGCGCTGGTGCTGGTTGCGGAATATTTCCACGCGTGGTGGATAACCCTGCCTGCTGCCACCATGATCGCCCGCGAGATTATTATCTCTGCGCTGCGTGAATGGATGGCGGAAATTGGCAAGCGCAGCAGCGTTGCCGTCTCATGGATTGGTAAAGTCAAAACCACGGCGCAGATGCTCTCACTGGTTGCGCTGCTGTGGCGTCCTGATGCTACGGTCGTAGGCGTTGGCGTGGTCGCACTCTATATCGCGGCAGTGCTGACATTCTGGTCGATGTTCCAGTATCTGAGCGCAGCACGCGGCGATCTGCTTGATAGCTGATCGATACGATTCAAAAAGCAGCAAACAGACGCAGTGGGTGATAATTTTATTGACTCACTGCGTGAGATAAGTAGAATGCATCGCATCGAACGGCAGCACAGCTGCAAGAAGCTGAATAAAAACAGCAAGTTCGGTAAAGCAGCAGTTATGCGGGAATAGCTCAGTTGGTAGAGCACGACCTTGCCAAGGTCGGGGTCGCGAGTTCGAGTCTCGTTTCCCGCTCCAGTTTCAGCAATGGGTCACTGACCGGTTGCACATCAGAATAAAGGCGCGTTGGCAGAGTGGCCATGCAACGGATTGCAAATCCGTCTACCTCGGTTCGACTCCGGGACGCGCCTCCAGTTTACACCCTGCCCGGGTGGTGAAATCGGTAGACACAAGGGATTTAAAATCCCTCGGCTTATGGTCGTGCGGGTTCAAGTCCCGCCCCGGGCACCATACAAAACACCGAATTAAAAAAGCACTATAAGTAATGTCGTAACCGCCTTCAGGCGGTTTTTTTGTGTCTGCTGTTTTTCATTCCTGACGCCCCACCGTGCGTGCCTGTATAACCAATCCCAAATCATAATACCTGGATAACAGCCGTTTTGATCTTTCACTGCAAAACAGAACCTGCGCAGGTGACATGATTCATGTTTTTCCTGCGATTAATTGATAAAGCACCGGGCAGGTGCTGGCAACGCTGCATAGCGTAGTTAATGGTCGATTTATGAAAGTTGTTCTTCAAAAGCCGCATCTATACTTTTTGCCGCATCGCGGATTTCGGGCAAACCAGTCATCCACCTTATCGATAAACCCAATTTTTCCGGGTTTTCACGTCAGAAGTCTGCGCTTTAAAATGTGATTGCTGCTGCCGGAAGGGATCCCGGCGCGAAGCCAGTAAAGATATGGAGATTACTATGTTTACTATTAACAAAGCATCGGCGCAGTCTGTTCCTGTTGCTCTGCCTCCGGCTGATACCATGGCACCAGAGGGCTGTGTATCTCTGGACTCATTCTTTAGCGATCCCTATGTCATAGAGCACCTGGCGCTGGCGGCGACGCTGAAAAAAAACCACTCGGGAACGCTGTTAAGCAATATTTTTAATAAGCGGGATGTCTGTTTTGATTCTGAACAGAAAATAAGAGACGCCGATTACGCTATAAAAGATGGGTTTCTGTATCGTGCCCACTATGCGGATCCGCATACTGTGACGAGCGCGGGGGTAACCCGCAATACGCAGGAAAACGAGGAGGAATGTTTTGATGATTATCTGGCAAAGTTGTTTGAGCATACTGCCGGGCACAGCAGCCAGGGAGCCATATTATCTTTCAGTAGCCATGAGAAAACAGCTAAAAAATTTATGGCAGAAGGTAAACTCCTCCTCAAAGTAGATGCTGATAGTGAGGCGGATAAAAACGAGTTTATTTCCGTACCACAACTGATACTGCAGCATGGCGGGCGATTGCTCAAAGCAGGAAAGATAGACAAGCTAACGCTGCTTTCTGCTCTCGATCAGCTTAACAACAGAGAGCGTGAATTTTTTTATATTGGTAAACCTCATGGCTATCGATATGGCGAATTACCCCCGTATAAACTGGCTTTTGGTGAAGCGGCGCAGCCGGTTACTACGCATGTTGCGGCCCGTGACCAGGAGCCTGTTGCGGCAGCCGTGGTGCTCAGAGAAGATAAAACCGGCGTAGCCCGCGATCGTATCTGCTATCCGGGAGTCAGCAGCTGCCTTACGATTACTTTCAGACATGAAAATTTTTTAGCAGGAGCGCACTTAACAATAGCCACAGATAAGAACGCCCTTAAAGATGTACTGAAAGAAATAAAAGCGCTTAACCCGAATAAACCCATTGAGATTATTGTCGCTTCTCCATTTTCTGTTTATAAAATCGGCGTGTCTGATAAAGAGTTAAATACCCGCTCAAAGTTAAAAAAAATCATAGGCAGGATTTTTCCGGATACGTCAATCCGGTTGGTTGACACCTCCGATATACGGTTGTCCCATATTCTGGTCAGTAAAAATAGCCTTGAGTACGTAAACGAAAGCAACTTCAGAGTTATCGGCAACCATTGTCCCGATGCGTCAGCCTTCGCAAAATCTGCTGAAACCGTCTTGCCGGACAGGCCGACGCCCTTAGCCTCACTGGCGAGCAGCAGCAGTGGTGCGGTAACGCGCTCAGCACTGAGCGCCTGGCTAAAGGAAACTGATTTACCCTCCCGCCGCAGTGAAGAACAGGTATTAAAGGATTTAAAAGAGGCTGGCTTTGCGGTCACCGCTTCTCAGCTGAAAAAAGCCTGGTCCGATGCACTGCCGGCCGGCGATGCTGTTCTCGCTTCAGCGCCGGATAACCCCTCTTCTGAGATCGCCTCACCTGAAATAAAGAAATTACGCTCAATCAGAACCCTGACAACGCTGAAACATCAGCACGGAATGCCGAACCAGGATCGGCAGCGCGAACTCAATGCCCTGCTTAAATTGGGTCCGCAGCTGGCTGATGTGGCGCGCCATCCGGGTAAAGAGATGCTTGAGACTATTTTAGATAAAGATATTTCCCCTGCCGGCTATTCACAAATGAGCAGTGAGTTCAGCCAGGCTCTGGCGACGGATTACTTTGAGACACTAGACGATACCCTTAAAAGTGAAGAAAACCCGACAGGCGCCCCCCCCCCTGGCCTCAATGCTCAACCCGCTAAAGGATCATCTGCTGGAAAACCGTGGTCAGCAAAATATGCACCCCTGGAATGATGGGTTGATCCGCACTTTGAGTACGGCAGGAAAGGGTGCGCAGGCTCAGCGAGCTGCGCGCGCATTATCTGCGGAGCTGGAGCGGGATCCTGACATCGGCACGGCATGGAAGCCTGGATCGTCTGCAGCGCCATCGCCTGAAGCTGAGCGCATCAGAGAAAAGTTGACCCAGCTGAGCACTCGTGAAGGTTTTATACAGAAAGAGCAGAGGCTGACCGGGCTTCTTTCGCGACGAGACAGGAATATTCAGCAGGACAGAGAAAGGCTGGCACTTAAGGCAGCAGCAGATCGGGCAAAACGCAGGGAAGCGGACCGCCAGGCGTGGAACGCCTTCAATCGCCACGTTGATAATATGGTTGCCGGGGGGCAGGATCTCAGGGCCAGACATGCCCGTGAGAGAAGCGAAATCGATGCCCGTGTCAGCCGGGATTATCATGCCCGCATGGATGCCTGGCAGAGTACAAGAGAAGAGATGGGGAAGAAAATGCAGGCCATACTGCAAGCGCTGGCAGCCAAATCCGGAACGGCTGCAGCGCGTAAGATGAGTGTGCCAGCTAATCTGGGGCCGATTATCAGTACGGCAGACCGGTTAAGAAATGAAGCTGACGCTGCTATTACGGCTTTCACCTGGGCTCTGCAGAAAAATCTCACTGAGGGAGAGCTAAAGCAACGTCTGACTGACATGGAGAGGGTTACTGAAAAGCTGGTTGCTGAAGAGCAGCACCTGTTCAATCAGGTAGCAGGCCTGATAGAAAAAAAGGTATCCGTAGCGCGACCGGATGAGAGAGAAGTAGATACGTTGTTAGGCCAATTAGCTCAGGAAGTCATGACAGAGCGTCTCCCTGATATTAACCGGACTCACGGGCTTCAGGACCTGTCATCGGAGAGAAGAGCTGAGAGAGAGCCGCAAAAAATAGCCCTTTCGCGGTCTGCTTATGACAAAGTCGGCAAAGAGTAAAGCTAACAGCTAACCCCGATTTCATACGCGGAATGTCAGCAAAGAGAGTCTGTCAATACCCCGAACGGGCAATAACTACCCGGCGCAGCCGGGTAGCGAAAATTAACCCTGCGGCTGGCCGACCGGGCCTTCGCCTTCGCTGGCGCCTGGCACCGGCTGGTTACTTGGTGCGTGCGGACGACCGTCGGCACCCACGGCATCACTATGCTGCATGCAGCCTGCCAGTGAAAAAAGCGTAACCGCTACCAGACCTGCTTTCATAATCCACGACATACAATCCCCTTAATAAACTGCTTTTATACGCCTGCCAATCAGCGCGTTGCGCCGTTAAGCAAAGCCGCTGAAGGGCTAACTTGCAAGCGAAACGGGAGATTTAAGACATAAGGACGGGCAGAAACAGCGCGGAGCGCGCGGGCAGGGCGCTCAGAGGCGCCCTGCTGACAGGCGGATTAACCGAGGTTGCCGCTCAGGCGATCGCGAAAATCGCTGCTGCGGTTATCCAGACCGGTAAAGGTAACTGTGGCACCGTGACGCTGATAACGGTATTCGATAGCGTCCAGCGCGGCGACGCTGGAGGCGTCCCAGATCTGAGCGTGCGTCAGATCGATAGTGACCTGGCTCGGATCGTGGCCATAATCAAAGTGCTCGAACAGGTCATTACTGCTGGCGAAAAATAGCGGACCGCGTACGGTGTAGTGAACCCGATCCCCTTCCGGGCTGAGCGTGCGCTCGGCATGAATAACATGGGCGATACGCCGGGCAAACAGCATCATGGCCAGAATCACGCCGAGCAGCACGCCAATCGCCAGGTTGCTGGTCCAGACGGTGATCGCGACAGTCACCACCATCACCAGCGTCTCTGACCACGGCATCCGTTTCAGCGTTGCGGGTTGCAGGCTGTGCCAGTTAACGGTCTTCACCGCCACCACCATCATAATGCCCGCCAGAACCACCATCGGGATCTGCGCCATGATATGGCTCAGGCCAGTAACCAGCAGCAGCAGTACCAGTGCCGCCGCTATGGTTGAAATCCGGGTACGCGCGCGGCCCAGCTCGACGTTGACAATTGTCTGCCCAATCATGGCGCAGCCGGCGATGCCGCCGTAGAAACCGGCGAGAATATTGCCAATGCCCAGCGCCCAGGATTCGCGCCGTTTTCCTGATGGCGTGTCGGTAAGATCGTCCACCAGCTTTGCCGTCAGCAGCGACTCCATCAGGCCAACAAACGCAACGGAGAGCGCGGCGGGCCAGACGATCTGCAGCGTCTGCAGGTTCAGCGGCACCAGCAGTTCGGTAAACCCGGGCAGCCCGGCGCTCATCGGACCTTCATCGCCCACGCTGGGTACGCGATAACCGAGCAGCAGAGCGACGGCGGTAACCACGACAATGGCAACCAGCGGTGAGGGAACACTTTTCAGTACGCGCGGCAGCAGCAGCACAATGGCCAGCGTGGCGGCAAACAGGCCCCAGACCAGCGCAGAGTGGCCCCAGACGTGCGGCACCTGCGCAAAGAAAATCAGTACGCCCAGCGCGTTGACAAAGCCCAGCATCACCGAACGCGGGATATAACGCATCATGCGCGAAAGGCCGGTGACGCCAAACACAATCTGAATAATGCCCGCCAGAATCACGGCAGGCAGAATATAGGCCACGCCGTGCGCATGAACCATCGGGCCAATAACCAGCGCCACTGAACCGGCCGCCGCGGTCACCATCGCCGGACGCCCGCCCAGCAGTGAGAGCGTCAGACAGAGCACGACCGAAGCGATCAGGCTGACTTTAGGATCAACGCCCGCAATAACAGAGAAAGAGATAACTTCAGGAATGAGTGCCAGTGCGGTGATCACCCCGGCCAGGCATTCGCGGGTAAGCAGGGCGGGTGAACGCAGAACGCGGGCGACCGTTAAATCGCCCGCGTCAGCACTATTGCGATCGGTTTGTGAATTCATAACGTGTGCGGACTCTTAAGTTATAAAGCGTATGCGGCAGCGAGGCAGCAGAAAAACAGGATGTTTAGCGTGCGAATGTTACCGGTCATTGGTGGCCCAGACCAGCGAAAGAGAGAGAGCAGCAGGGTAAAAAAATAACCTCTGCAGGTGGAAATCCAAAAACACCTGCAGAGGCGACGCAAAAGCATCATTCGTTACTGAATCGTCAGCCGATTCATGGCGCTAAAGTTATACAAAAACAGGGTTTGTGTACAACTAATTTCTTAAGCATTTTGTGCGATATTAGCCGGTTAGCGGGGGTTACGTCAGGCTGTGGTCTGACATGTACAGGTTTTTATCTCAAATCGATACAACCTTTTCCCTTTTATAGCGGCGTGAATTATAATTACGCCTTCTTTTAGTTAGGTATCTAACCATTAGGTGGCTAATCTTGACCGACTACCCGCAGCCCTTTTCCCGGCTTTTACATCAGACGGCTCACGCATGGCGGCTGGCTGTCGATCGCCGGCTGAAAGAGAGCGATTTGAGTATGAGCAGCTGGATGGCGATTGCCAGCGTCGCCACCGCCAGTCAGCCGCTGACGCAGAAAGCGCTGGCGCAGCAGCTGGGTCTGGAGGACGCGAGCGTGGTGCCACTGGTGGATCGGCTTGTGAAGCAGCAGCTGCTGGCTCGTCTGCAAACGCCCGAAGATCGGCGTAAGCGTCTGCTGGTGCTGACGACGCAGGGAGAGCAGGCGTTTACTCAGGTCAAAGCGCAGGCAGACGATCTGCGCAGTCAGCTGCTGGCTGATATCGATCCCGCTGCGCTGGCTGTCACGGAGACGGTGCTGCAGCAGCTGCTCGATCGTCTGGGTAGCGCCTGAGCATGGCCAGACGTAATCCCTACGCGCAGCGGGAATGGCTGCCGCATGAAAAGCCGATGCTGCCAGGCTCCCCCTCCACGCCGCTGCATTCGCCAGGCAAGCGCGTCGCGTTTGGCCTGATTGGCTTGCTGATCACGCTGACCGGCGCGCTCAGCAACGCGCTGGTCACGGCAAACCTGACCAATCTGCAGGGGACGTTTGCCGCTTACAGCAATGAGATCGCCTGGCTGCCGGCGGTTTATGTGATGGGAAACATTTCAATTAACCTGCTGCTGGTAAAATTTCGCCAGCAGTTTGGCCTGCGGCTGTTTACCGAAGCGTTTCTGGTGCTGTATGTCATCGTGGCGTTTTTTCATCTGTTCGCCAACGATCTCAGTTCCGCCATCATTGTGCGCACCGCACACGGAATGGTGGCTGCCGCGCTCAGTTCGCTGGGGATCTACTATCAGGTACAGGCGTGGCCGGCAAAACACCGGCTGAAAGCGCTGGTGATCGGTATCACGGCTTCCCAGCTGGCGATCCCGCTGGCGCGACTCTTTTCTACCGAGCTGCTGCAGCTGGAGGAGTGGCGTGGTCTCTATCTGTTTGAGCTTGGGCTGGCGCTGATTGCGCTCGGCTGCGTGCTGGTGGTCAGGCTGCCCCCGGGAGACCGCATTAAAGCGTTTGAAAAACTCGATTTTGTCACGTTTCTGCTGCTGGCACCGGGTATGGCGCTGCTGTGCGGTGTGCTGTCACTGGGACGCATCGAATGGTGGTTTACCACGCCGTGGCTGGGCGTCTGTCTGGTGCTGGCGCTGGTGCTGATTGTTTCAGCCGTTGTGGTGGAGCATAACCGGACCAATCCACTGATCAACACCCGCTGGCTGAGTAGCGGCATGATTGTCCGGCTGGGTATCGCCATGATCATGATCCGTATTGTGCTGGCTGAGCAGAACACCGGGGCGATCGGCTTTTTGCAGCAGCTGGGGCTGCTTAACGATCAGCTGCATGGCCTGGCGCTGGCCATTATTGCCGGCGTCATCTGCGGCATCATCGCCAGTGCGCTGACCATCAAGCCTGGCCAGCTTAACTGGCCAATTGTGACCTCGCTGGCGATTATGATTGTGGCTTCGCTGATGGACGCGCAGTCAAACCCGCTGACGCGCGCGCACAACCTCTATTTCAGCCAGTTCCTGCTGGGCTTCAGCAGCGCCTTTTTCCTGGCGCCAGCGATGCTGCTGGGGATCGGCAGCGTGGTGACGCAGCCGAAAAACCTGGTCAGCTTTGTGGTGCTGTTTGGTATGAGCCAGAATCTGGGCGGGCTGATTGGTTCAGCCATTCTCGGAACGTTTCAGACCTGGCGGGAGAAGTATCACTCCAGCCTGCTGGCCGACAAACTTTCGCAGCTCGATCCTAACGTGACGGAACGGCTGGATCAGTACAGCGCGCTGTTTCGCAGTCAGCTGACCGATAGCGTGCTGCTGGGCGCCCAGAGCAGCAGCCAGCTGCAGACCGTCGCCACGCTGCAGGCGAACGTCCTTGCGTATAATGACACTTATCTGCTCACGGCAGCCCTGGCGATGTGCACGCTGCTGTGGGTATTATGGCGGCTGTCGCGTCAGCGTTATCTTGCGTGGCGGCAGGCGAAAAATCATCAGGATGAGCCGCGTCAGACAGCGCCCTCAGCGAACTAAACGGAGAAGAGATGAGTCAACAGGATGATCTGCAGGTGGCTGAGCGCGAACGTGCGCATCGCCGCCGCACGCTTTCTATCGCCGCTGGCGCGGGAATTGTGATTGTGGGTGTGCTGGTAATTCTTTATGCCTGGCAGCTCTGGCCGTTTACCAGCAGCGTACAGACCACAGAAAACGCCTATGTGCGCGGTCAGATCACCTTTATCAGTCCGCAGGTCAGCGGCTATCTGACCGGCGTTGAAGTTGTGGATCTGCAGCCGGTGAAGCAGGGCGAGCTGCTGATGACCATTGACGATCGTATCTATCGTCAGCGCGTGCATCAGGCTCAGGCGCAGCTGGAGATGAAAGTGGCGGCACTGAAAAATAATCAGCAGCAGCGAAAAAGCGCTGAAGCGACCATTCTCAGCAATAAAGCCGCGCTGGAGAATGCCCGGGCACAGAGGCAGAAAAGCGGGCTCGACCTGAAACGGGTGGAAAATCTGGCGTCGGATGGGTCGCTTTCGGTGCGCGAGCGTGATGCGTCGCGTGCCGCGGATGCGCAGGCGCAGGCGCAGATGCGGCAGGCCGAAGCGCAGGTTGCCGTAGCGCAACAGAATCTGCAAACGGTGGTAGTAAACCGCGCTTCGCTGGAGGCTGACGTGGCTAACGCACGCGCGGCGCTGGAGCTGGCGAATATCGACCTTGCTAACACCCGGATTGTGGCGCCTGATAGTGGTCAGCTGGGACAGCTCTCCGTGCGTAAAGGAACCTATGTTACCGCCGGTACGCGTCTCACTTCGGTGGTGCCGGATAAAAAGTGGGTGATTGCCAATTTTAAAGAGACGCAGCTGGCGCATATTCGCCCGGGCTTACCGGTGACGTTTAGCGTTGATGCGCTTAATGGCCGGCGCTTCAGCGGCAGAGTAGAGTTTATCTCTCCTGCGGCTGGCTCAGAGTTCAGCGCCATCTCCCCCGACAACGCCACCGGAAACTTTGTGAAGATTGCGCAGCGCATTCCGGTACGGATCGGCCTTGATCCCGATGCGCAGCAGCTGCTGCGTCCGGGCATGTCAGTGGAGGTCAGCATCGATACTGCCGCAGAGCCGGCGAAGGAGACGCCGTGAAGCCGCTGCTACCTTTATCACTTGCGCTGCTACTGCTCAGCGGCTGTGCGACCCAGGTTGAAAAAGCGCCCGCTTCGCTGCCCATCCCGGAGCAGTGGCGCGATCGGACCGGACCGCAGGCGCCGCCGGAAGCCGCATGGTGGCGCACCTTTGGCGACAGCGATCTGAATCGTCTGGTCAGTCAGGCACTGAAATATAATAGCGATATTCTTCTTGCCCGGGCGCGGGTCGATCAGTACCGGGCGCAGGTGCGCGCAGCGCAGGGCGATAACTTTCCGGCGCTCTCTGCCGGTGTGGCTGCCAGCCGTCAGCGTTCGCTCTCGGCGGCAACCGGCCAGCCTTATGAAAGCGCGGTGTTTCAGGGTTTACTGCAGGCTAATTATGAGGTCGATCTCTGGGGCAGCCGCAGTAACAGCATACGCGCGGCGGAGGCGACGCTGGAGGCGCAGCGCGCTGCGGCGGCGGCGGCTGAGCTTACCGTTGCCAGCTCAGTGGCATCGGGCTACGTTACGCTTGCCTCGCTGGATGAACAGCTGCGCGTGACGCAGGCGACGCTGGCAACGCGCGAAAACTCCCGCCAGCTTGCCCGGCGCCAGTTTGAAACCGGCTATACGTCGCGACTGGAGTGGATGCAGGCGGAGTCAGAGTACCAGACGGCCAGCGCGCAAATTCCGCAGCTGCAGCATCAGATCGCGCAGCAGGAGAACGCATTAAGCGTCCTGGCGGGCATGAACCCGCGTGAAATCGCACGCAGCCATCGCTTTGACAACATCCGGCCGCACGCTCTGCCTGCGCTGCTGCCGTCGCAGCTGCTGAACCGGCGTCCCGACATTGTTCAGGCGCAGCGTGAGCTGCTGGCAGCAGATGCCTCTCTGGCGTCCGCACGCGCCAGACTGCTGCCTTCACTCAACCTCACCGCCAGCGGCACGCTGCAAAGCAGCGAGCTGCACACGCTACTGGATAATCCGTTTCGTCTTTGGAGCCTGGGGGGCAGTATCCTGGCACCGCTGCTTAATCGCGAAGCGCTGACGGCACAGGTTGACGTGCAGATGGCTACGCGCAATCAGGCGCTCTATAGCTATGAAAAAACGGTGCGTAACGCTTTCTCAGAAACAGAGGATGCGCTGGATGCGATCCGCCGTAATCAGGAGCAGCTGGCGGAACTGCAAAAGCAGGAGCAGTTTGTAGCGGAAGCGTACCGGATTGCCCGCAATCGCTATCAGAATGGTTATGCTTCGTATCTTGATGAGCTTGATGCACAGCGTACGCTGTTCAGCACGCAGCTTAATATTGTCTCGGTAAAAAATAATCTGCTGCAGGCGCAAATCGATCTCTATCGGGCGCTGGGTGGCGGCTGGCACGCCGCCTGAAGCGGGATCCTGGCGGTAGCAGGAAAGTAATAAAGTCACGTGCGGTATCTGTTTCGCACAGAAATAGTCGTGAAATATTTATCACTTTCCATTACACTCAGCGCGCAATTTTGCCCTGATTCTGCTTACGCTATTGAGTTTTCATGAGTTTGCCGGCCCCACCTGACGATAACGACGAGTCTCACCGTCAACCGCTTGATGATGCGCACTTCGCTATCGTGGTTCTTGCGGTCACTTCGGTAACGCTTATAATCTTTGTCCTGATGCTCACTCTGTGGATGAGCTAACGCCTGCAACGCAGTATCAACGCCTGCAAGGAGAGCTAAATGGACGCTCGCGACGATAAACTGATCGCTATCATCGCCTTACTCTGTGCCTGTCTGATTGGCGTGATTTTTCTTGTTACCATGACCTGGCTTACCGATGTGCGCCGTCCTGCCGATACGCTGCAGGACGCCAGAAGCTGTGCGCCCGCTTCCCGTCACGCTCAGCACTCCTGACGCTGCCATTTGATCTGCTGACCGCGCAGCTCCAGGGCCAGTCCCTCATGCAGAGTACGATTACCGTTAGGATCGCCCAGCCCGAACAGGGCGCCGGGAGAGCGGCGATCGTCCGCCCAGGCGGGATACTCCACCACCGGATAGAGTGAAATTCCCTCCAGCGCAACGCCCTGAGCCAGCGCCAGCCGCGCTTCCGCACTGACGTGCCGCAGCCAGGGCGCGCGCGCATCGCCTTCAGCCCCCGTTTCCGCCAGCAGCAGCGGACGCTGATAGCGCTGCCAGCACGCCAGCAGCAGCTGGTGCAGGGGCTGACGCTGCGGATGATCGGGTGGCAGGGTATCGCCTGACCAGAACCAGTGGTTGTCGGGATAGTAGTTCAGGCCCAGAATATCGAGAAAGTCCGCCTGTCCGCCGAGTCCCGGTTCAGCGCGCCCGGCCAGCCAGTCCCATGCTTCAAACTGCATCTCATGCTGCCGGGCAGCATGCCCGGCACTCTCTGGCTTATCCGGATCCGCAGCGATCTGCACCAGCGGATCGGTCAGCACAAAGCGTGCTTCAGGATAGACATCGCGGATCGCATGCATCGCGGCCAGCGAGGCGCGCACCAGCTGGCGCTTCAGATCGCGTCCGCGTTCGCTGGCGTAAGGATCGAGCCATGAAACATCAGCCCCGGCCCAGGCCCAGAATGAGATTTGATTAATCGGGGTAAAAAACGGCTGCTCCACGCCCTCATCGCGCATCAGCTGTGCCATAGCGCGTGCATAGCGGGCAAAGTGCTCAACGAACGCCGGTTTCCAGATATCGAGGTGCGCCGGATAACCAAAATGCGCCAGCTCCCAGATAATCTGCATATTATGGCGTGCGGCCGCATGGATCATCGGCAGAAAGGAGCGCCAGTCGTAGTGGTCAGGCGTCGCTTCAATCAGATGCCAGCGCGCACCGTCGCGCGCCGTGAGCAAACCTTCCCGCACCAGCGCGGCGTAATCTTTGTCCAGCAGCATATCGTGTCCGCTACTGACAACCATATCCAGACGGCGGCCGCCGCTGCGACAGGCGGTAGAGCAGGGAAAGCTGCCCTGAAAAAAACTGCGAAAAAGCCGGGGTTGATAATGAGGCAGTAACGCGGTCATATTTCACTCCTCAGGGTAATCGCCCGATGCAGAACCACGGGCTAAGTCTAGACTAAATTAGCAGCCGGCTCTGCCGGTCAGGCATGCAGGTTGCCTGCCACAGCGACAATGCCAATAATAAGCGTGATTACGTATTCAGGGATCCAGTATGAGCGAAGCAGCAGCGCTGCCCGGCCAGTTAGCCGCGGGCGATGAATTACGGCAAAGCGTGGCGCAGCAGTGCGCGCAGCATCCCGGCCTGAGCGGCATCCATCCGCTTAACGACGGGCTTGACGCGTTTGCTGCGCGTTACCTGCTGATGAGCATGGCGCGGCACACTATCGATGTGCAGTACTATATCTGGCATAACGACATGTCCGGACGCCTGCTATTCAGCGCGCTGCTGGACGCTGCCGGCCGCGGTATCAGGGTGCGCTTACTGCTGGATGATAACAATACGCCGGGGCTGGATAACACGCTGGCGGAGCTGGAACGTCATCCGAACATTTCGGTCAGGCTGTTTAACCCGTTTTCATTCCGCACGCTGCGCGCGCTGGGCTACCTGACTGACTTCGCGCGCCTCAATCGCCGGATGCATAATAAAAGTCTGACGGTAGATGGCGCCGCAACGCTGGTGGGGGGGCGCAACGTCGGGGATGAATATTTTGGTACCGGCAATGAGCCCCTGTTTACCGATCTCGACGTGCTGGCCATCGGGCCGGTCGTCGATGAGGTTACCGCAGATTTCGAGCACTACTGGCATAGCCAGGCGGTATCGCCGCTGCGCAGCGTAGTGGACGTGCGCAGCGATGAGGGCGAAGCGGTGCGCCTGCCGCCGGAGTGGCAGCAGAGCGAGGCGGTGCAGCGTTATCTGGCGCGTCTTAACCACTCCGATTTTGTCAGCCAGCTGGAGCAGGGCGCGCTGGCGATGACCTGGGCTGAGGCGCGCCTGCTGAGCGACGATCCGCGCAAAGGGCTGGGCAAAGCCAGACGCAGCAGCCTGCTGCCGCAGCGGATGCTGGAGGTCATCGGCACGCCACAGCAGCAGTTCGATATTATCTCAGCCTATTTTGTCCCGACCCGCGCCGGGGTGGCGCAGCTATTGTCACTGCGCCGGCGCGGCGTGCGTATCGCCGTACTGACCAACTCACTGGCGGCCAATGATGTCACCGTGGTGCATGCCGGGTATGCGCGCTGGCGAAAAAAGTTGCTGCGTCACGGTATTGCGCTATATGAGCTGAAACCTCAGGCACACGCCGGCGAACCACCGCACGATCGCGGGTTAACGGGTAACTCCGGCTCCAGCCTGCATGCAAAAACGTTTACCGTTGATAATCGCAAAGTCTTTGTGGGTTCATTTAATTTTGACCCCCGCTCTGCGGTGCTGAACACCGAAATGGGACTGGTCATTGAGAGTGAAGCCCTGGCGCGCCAGACGCATGATCGCTTCAGTCGCGGTATGCAACATCGGGCCTGGACGCTGCGGCTGGACAAGTGGGGCCGGGTGAACTGGATAGAACAGGATGAGCAGGGCGCAGAAGTGGTACATAAACATGAACCGCAGTCAACGCTGCTGCAGCGCCTGCTGGTGCGGCTGGTATGGCGGCTGCCGGTAGAGTGGCTGCTGTAGCGGCGCGCTGAAACGCGCCGCCGGTGCAGCCTCACCCTTTCTGCGCCGCCTTTTTGCCGGAAAACAGAAAGCGCAGCAGCGGGATACGCAGGTGGATCTCATAAAGCGCAAACGCTGCGGCAAATACCGTTATCAGCCCAACAAAGAAACCCAGCGTGTTATTGCTGATGTGCGGCGTCACATATATCCCATACAGGATAGTGAGCGGATGATGGACGAGATAGATAAACAGCGAGGCGTTAACCAGATAAACGATACGCGGAGAGTGGCTGTTCAGCAGGCGGTGCCCGACGCTATAGCAGACGTTCAGCATGCACACGCCCATCAGCGTTGAAAGCAGCATATCGGTCTCATAGAGCCAGCCGTCGCCGTTGCCATAGCGCTGATTCAGGTAGTAGGCGATAAAGACCGGCACGGTGCCAAAGCAGATCAGCGGGTTGAACCGCACAAACAGCGCTTTCAGCGGCGGATGTTTCCAGCTCAGCGCGCCCAGCATAAAGAACGGCAGATACGTCAGCGTTTGCATGACCGCAATGGTAAAGAGTCCATCCATCATGATGCCCGGCGTCAGCAGCAGCAGCGTGCGACGCAGCAGGCACCACAGTAGCGCGTAGCCCAGCAGTGCCAGCGTTACGCTACCCCAGCCTGTCTGCTGATAGTTACGCGTGCTTTGCTGGTTGCGCAGCCAGCGAAATGTCAGCATACCCAGCGCCGTCAGGATCACCAGGACCAGCAGAAACCAGAGGTGCGAGATCAGATCCCACGCCAGAGCATTGTATTTGTCATACGCTGAAAAGCGATCCCAGCCATCAAGCTTGTGAGTGAGATATTTCAGCAGAAAGAACTGCGGCAGCGTAATCAGCGGGATAGCGGCGAGCAGCGGAATGCCCACGCGCTCCAGCCTGACTTTCAGCCAGCGTGCCGGCTGGTAGCGCAGATAAAGCATGTAGGAAAAATAGCCGGAGATAACAAAAAACACCTGCATGCGAAATGCATGGATGAAATCGTTAAAAATGGTCAGCCACAGCGTGGCATCCTGGCTGTTTACGGACCAGCGCTGTGTCGAGTAGATCAGCGAGACGTGAAACGGCACCCCCAGCAGCATCAGGTAAGCTCGAATCGAGTCGAGAAAATATTCGCGTTCAGGTTTTACAGCGCTCATAAGCTTCCGGTTCATCCTATACAGGCTGGTTTCACCCTGAAACCAGATCGTGCAGCAGAACATTCTGTTGCCGGTTAACAGCCTATACTATCAGTTGATTCTGTTTCTTAAACTGCCGGGTTTAATATTCCGAAAAGTGCTCTGGAGGCTTGGCGCTGCGCGGAACAATGTTTTACATAAGCTGTCGGAAAACCGAATAATCCATTAAGATGAGTGGGTTTGATCTGAGCACACGAAAGGGGGGGATGTGCTAAATAAAGTGAAAAATAATAGCGGGCTGGTGAAGATGCGCTGGACCAGCGCAGCAGTACTGCTGGCGCTGTACGCAAATAATAGCTGGGCGTTTAACATTGATGATGTGGCAAAACAGGCTAAGGCTCTGGCAGGTAAAGGTTTTGAAGCGCCAAAAAGTAATTTACCCTCTCAATTTCGTGAAATGAAATTTGCGGATTATCAGCAGATCCAGTTTAACCACGACAAGGCATACTGGGGCAAGCTGCGCACGCCGTTTAAGCTCGAGTTTTACCATCAGGGGATGTACTTCGACACGCCGGTGAAGATTAACGAAGTCACCGCCTCATCGGTGCGTGAAATTAAATACGATCCGGCTTATTTCAATTTCGGCAACGTCAAACATGACGCTGATGCGGTAAAAAATCTCGGCTTTGCCGGATTCAAAGTACTCTATCCGCTGAATAACAAAGGAAAGCAGGATGAGATCAGCAGCTTCCTTGGTGCCAGCTACTTCCGCGTAATCGGGGAAGACCAGGTCTATGGTCTTTCCGCACGCGGTCTGGCAATTGACACCGCGCTGCCCTCTGGTGAAGAGTTCCCGCGCTTTAAAGAGTTCTGGATCGAGCGCCCGAAACCTCAGGCGAAGCAGCTGGTTATTTACGCGCTGCTTGATTCACCTCGCGCTGCGGGAGCCTACCGCTTTGTGCTGAAGCCAGGCAAAGCCTCGGTGGTGGATGTGCAGTCTAAAGTTTATCTGCGTGATAACGTGGGTAAACTGGGCGTGGCACCGCTGACCAGTATGTTCCTGTTTGGTGCTAATCAGCCTTCGCCGGTCAGCAACTTCCGTCAGGAGCTGCACGACTCCAACGGCCTCTCGATCCACGCCGGTAACGGTGAATGGATCTGGCGCCCGCTGAACAATCCACGCCATCTGGCGGTCAGCACCTTTACGATTGAAAACCCGAAAGGTTTTGGTCTGCTGCAGCGCGGACGCGACTTCAGCCACTATCAGGATCTCGACGATCGCTATGATATGCGTCCAAGCGCCTGGGTTGAGCCGCAGGGTGACTGGGGTAAAGGGCGCGTTGAGCTGGTTGAGATCCCGACTGCGGATGAGACCAATGACAACATCGTCGCCTTCTGGACGCCGGAAAAACTGCCTGACGCGGGCAAAGAGATGAATTTCAACTATCGTCTGCACTTCACCCGCGATGAGAATCAGCTGCATCAGGATGATGTTGCCTGGGTCAAAGATACCCTGCGTTCTGCGGGTGATGTGAAACAGTCTAATCTGGTCCGCCAGCCTGATGGTTCTGTCGCCTTTACCCTCGACTTCACCGGTAAAGCGATGAGCATGCTGCCGGAGGATACGCAGGTAGCACCGCAGGTTAGCGTTGGCGATAACGCCGAAGTGGTTGAGCAGAGCGTACGCTACAATCCGGTGACCAAAGGCTGGCGTCTGGTGCTGCGTCTGCGCGTGAAAGACAGCAAGCAATCAACCGAAATGCGCGCCGCGCTGGTAAGCGGTGACAAGACATTGACGGAAACCTGGAGCTATCAGTTACCTGCCAATGAATAAATCGACTTTTTTACCTCAATCTTATGTGGAGGCGCTGCCGCTTGATGCGGCAGGTCGCGCGCGGCTCAGCACATCGCTGCAAAATGCGCCCGCCTTCCACGCCATTCATACGGTGCTGGGGCAGGATAACGCAGCCAGCGATCGGCCTGACGATGCGCCGCTGAAATCTGTCTCATCACGCATAGCGATGACATGGCCGGATGCGGTAGCGGATGGCCAGCAGTTCAGTAAAGATTATCTCGATCGCACGACGTTAAAAGCGATGCCGCCGGTTAAACGCTCGCTGATGTTCCCGGAAGCCTGGCGTACCAATCCGCTGGCGCGCGCCTGGAACTCGCTGCGCGGGCAAAAAGTGCAACCGCGTTATGCAACGGCAGAGGAGCAGCGCGCGGAGGATAAGTGGCGTCATGTCGGTTCAATGCGCCGCTATACGCTGCTGATTCTGACCATCGCGCAGACCGTGGTCGCGACCTGGTATATGAAAACCATTCTGCCTTATCAGGGCTGGACGCTGCTCGATCCTGTCGGGCTGTTTCAGCAGAACTGGATCGAGTCGGTGAAGCTGATCCTGCCTTATATTCTGCAGACCGGCATTCTGTTCCTGTTCGCTATTCTGTTCTGCTGGGTATCGGCGGGCTTCTGGACGGCGCTGATGGGGTTCCTGCAGCTGCTGATTGGACGCGATAAATACAGTATCTCTTACTCAACCACGGGTGATGAGCCGCTGAACCCGGAGCACCGCACCGCGCTGATCATGCCCATCTGTAACGAAGATGTGGAGCGTGTTTTTGCCGGACTGCGCGCCACCTGGGAGTCGGTAAAGCGCACCGGGAATGCTGAGCATTTTGATGTCTACATTCTCAGCGACAGCTACGATGCAGATATCGCGATTGCTGAGCAAAAAGCGTGGATGGAGCTGGTACGCGACGTGGGCGGAGCGGGCAAGATTTTTTACCGTCGCCGCCGTCGCCGCGTGAAGCGCAAAAGCGGTAACATCGATGACTTCTGTCGCCGCTGGGGCAGCAACTACAGCTACATGGTGGTGCTGGACGCTGACAGCGTGATGAGCGGTGAGTGCCTGACCGGTCTGGTACGTATGATGGAAGCGAACCCGAATGCCGGGATTATCCAGTCTTCGCCAAAAGCCTCCGGTATGGATACGCTCTATGCGCGCTGCCAGCAGTTTGCCACCCGCGTTTACGGGCCGCTGTTTACCGCAGGGCTGCACTTCTGGCAGCTGGGCGAGTCGCACTACTGGGGACATAACGCCATTATTCGCGTACAGCCCTTTATTGAGCACTGTGCGCTGGCGCCGCTGCCGGGTGAAGGCTCATTTGCCGGTTCAATTCTTTCGCACGACTTTGTTGAAGCTGCGCTGATGCGCCGCGCCGGCTGGGGCGTCTGGATCGCGTACGATTTGCCGGGTTCTTATGAGGAGCTGCCGCCTAACCTGCTGGATGAGCTGAAGCGCGACCGTCGCTGGTGTCACGGTAACCTGATGAACTTCCGCCTGTTCCTGGTAAAAGGGATGCATCCGGTGCACCGTGCCGTCTTCCTGACCGGCGTTATGTCCTATCTCTCGGCGCCGCTCTGGTTTATGTTCCTTGCGCTTTCTACGGCGTTGCAGGTGGTCCATACCCTGATGGAGCCGACCTACTTCCTGCAGCCGCGTCAGCTCTTCCCGGTCTGGCCGCAATGGCGTCCCGATCTGGCTATTGCGCTCTTTTCCACCACGCTGGTGCTGCTGTTCCTGCCGAAGCTGCTGAGCGTGGTGCTGATTTGGTGCAAAGGGGCTAAGGCTTATGGCGGCGCGCTGCGTCTGTTCATCTCGCTGATGCTGGAGATGCTGTTCTCGGTGCTGCTGGCGCCGGTGCGCATGCTGTTCCACACCGTGTTTGTGGTCAGCGCCTTCCTCGGCTGGGAGGTGGTCTGGAATTCACCGCAGCGTGATGATGATGCCACTCCGTGGAGCGAAGCGTTCCGCCGTCACGGTTCGCAGATGCTGCTTGGCATCGTCTGGGCCGTGGGCATGGGCGTGCTGGACCTCAACTTCCTGTGGTGGCTGGCACCTATTGTCTTCTCGCTGATCCTGTCGCCGTTTGTGTCGGTGATGTCGAGCCGCGCGACCGTGGGTCTGAAAAGCCGGCGGGCGAAACTGTTCCTGATCCCGGAAGAGTATGAGCCGCCAAAAGAGCTGGTTGATACAGATCACTATCTGCAGATCAACCGCGAGCGGGCGCTGAAGCATGGCTTTATGCATGCGCTGTTTAACCCGGCGTTCAATGCGCTGGCAACCGCACTGGCTACGTCGCGTCATAAACAGAGCACGCTGCTGGATCACGCCCGTGACCGGCATGTCGATCAGGCGCTGAGCGATGCACCGGAAAAACTGAATCGCGAACAGCGTCTGCAGCTGATCAGCGATCCTGTGGTTCTGGCGCGCGTGCACACCCGGCTGTGGGAAAACGCGGATAAGTATCATCAGTGGCTGGAGAGCTATCAGAAGCTGACGCTGAATCCGCAGGCACTGCCACCGCGTGCCTGAGCAGCAGTAAAACAGTAAAAGCGGCAGCGATGCCGCTTTTTTATTGCCGCTGCTAAAGCCGGGCAGGGCAGGTATAGTAGCAGGTCAATCAGTGAGGATAAGCGATGTGAAAAGCGTTCTGGCGGTCATACTGGCAGGCAGTGTGCTGATGCTGAGCGGGTGCGGCAGCATTATCAGCCGTACCGTGCCCGGACAGGGGCACGGTAACCACTATTATCCCGGCGTACAGTGGGATGTGCGCGACGGCCCGTGGCGCATCGTCACCATCCTCGATCTGCCGCTGTCGCTGATAGTGGACACGCTGCTGCTGCCGGTTGACGCGCAGCATGGGCCTTATGAGTGAGATTACGCCAGATTATCTGAATCCGTGTTGTCATCTTCCCACTCTTCAGCAGCCACTTCACCCTCTTCAAGATCGCGCTGTGGCGCCAGCTGAAATTCGCCATCATCCCATTCGTGCAGGGTATTTTCAGACTGCCACTCCTGACGCATCTCAATTTCGTCGAAATCGCCGTCAAATACCGCCTGCGCCGCCTCACCGCTAAGCAGCGGCAGGCAATCACCCTGTTCATCTTCACTGGCAAAGAACTCCGCCTGCCACATGATGTCGCCATCCTGCATGACATATTTTTGCAGGCCAAACTGGCTGACGTTGACATCCTCTTCGGATACGCCCTGCTGGCTGGTCATAAACTCTTCACGTGCGGCTTCAATTGCTTCTTCTAAGGTGCTGAACAGATCCATTGATGACTCCTTGACTGTAAAAAGGGGATTTTACAGAAGGATAGACGAAAATTTGCAGAACGCAGGCGGGCAGGCGAGCAGTACGGGCGGGTGAGGAAAAAATCACCCGCCCATACGCATCAGAGCATTTTTTGCGGAAAGTGCAGAACCGGACGGACAGTTTCGCGCATTACCGGTGCAGAGTAGCGAATACAGCATTTGATACACGGCTTTACTTTTTTGAAGTTAATACGCGCGGTGGCCAACGCCTGATTCAGGTTATAGAGGGTGCCAATAAACACCATATCTTCTTTAAGCGGCATCCGTTTGCACTCTTTACGATGCAGCAGATGATAGCCTTCCTGATCGGTACCGATCGTAACGTAATAATAATGACCTTTGTTCATATTATTTTGTCCTGCATGAGATTTGCTGTGTGTAATCTTTTTTATTTTTCTGAGAACAGTTAATTGGTTAACTGTTGCAACTGAAATTAACCGGAATCAGCAGAGTGAGCCAGTGTAATAAAGTAATTAAAAAAATTTTTAAAATGACAATATGGAATAAGCAGCCTGTTTTATCGACAACGCATTGTAAAATAAGTCAATTTTTCTGCATTGATAAGTAAGTCAAACGATTTTGAAAAAAATAAATAGGATTAGGCCTGGAATTATAGATGATCAGGACCAGATTGCACTCTTTTAATTGATAAGTGTGGCCCAGAAAGCCGGTGTCAGACGGCTGATTGCCTGCTGCAGAGCGCCTGTGCAGGCAAATCCGGTAACATAACCTGTTACCGGAGCTAATGATTTTCAGACGAAACCAGAAATAATGCTGGATCTGATGGACATATCAGGTGCGGTTCAGGCTATGAGATATCGCTGATAGCCTGAACGCTGTGCTGCATCAGTAGCGCGACGGCTGGCCTTCCGGACGGGTTTTAAAGCGGCGGTGCAGCCACATATATTGCTCAGGCGCGAGTAACACCGTCTCTTCAACAACGCGGTTCATCACCGTTGCCGTATCAAGCTCACTCTCCAGTGAGAACTGATGGCGAATATCCGGCATCAGTTTCAGCTCGTAGCCGCGTCCGTCCGGCAGACGACGTGCCAGGAAAGGCACCACGCTGGGATTAGCCAGCCGAATCAGCATATGGGTTCCGGTTGTGGTGGCTGCTTCCTTAACGGCAAAAAAAGGGGCAAACACGCTGCTGCGCGGGCCGTAGTCGTGATCCGGCGCGTACCAGATGATGTCATTACTCTTCAATGCCCGGATCATGCCTTTGAGATCTTTGCGATCCAGCATACTTTTATTTGAGCGCATCCGGCCCCAGGTCTGCAGCCAGTCGAGCAGTCTGTTATCGTTCGGGCGATACACACCAATACCCGGGTTGTACATGCCGAAAACGCGAGCGCCCAGCTCAAGCGTCAGAAAATGCATACCGATCAGCAGAATTCCGCGCTTTTCTGCCAGCGCCTGAGTCACATTCTCCAGTCCTTCCGGCTTAACCCATTTACGGATACGCCAGTCGGGCCAGAACCAGGCCATGCCGGTTTCAATCAGTCCCATTCCGACTGATTCAAAGTTGTGTTTAACCATCGCCTCGCGGTCGCTGACGGGCATATCAGGAAAGCAGAGCTCCAGATTGCGTCGCGCAACCTCTGTGCGGCGCTTCATAAAACGCATGGCAATACGCCCCAGGCCGCAACCAAATGCATACAGAAGCGGGTAGGGAAGTAAAACCAGCACGTATAAAAATCCAATGCCCAGCCAGGTGAGCCAGTAGCGCGGATGAAGCAGTTCACGGGTAAATTGCGGAAGTTGGGTCATGGAAGAATCAGTATCCTGCGTTCTGTACCAGAGAGTCCGGTTTCTGTTATTTAACGCAATTATGCCATTTTTTGTCGTTAACTGTAATCACACCGCGTTCACAACACCCGTCAGGCTGGTGTTTGCCGCATTAACAGACGAACAGCGCAGAAAATCGGCACGCGTGTATCACCACCAATTCGGTTCGGGGGCTAGGCACAGCTGTGAATTCAGGTATCATGTGCGCCCTGAAATTCTCTCATTGCTAACAGGTGTTCACCATGCCAGTGTTACATAACCTCGTTTCCAATAAAGAGCTGAAAGATCGCATGCTGGCGGAAACAGAGCCGCGTACGACAGTCTCTTTTTATAAATATTTCCAGATTGCCGATCCCAAAGCGTTCCGCGATCGCCTCTATATTGCGCTGACGCAGCTTAGCGTATTTGGTCGTGTCTATGTGGCCCGGGAAGGGATTAACGCGCAGATCAGCGTGCCGGCCGGGAAATATGAAGCGATGAAAGCGATGCTGTACGCTTTTGATCCGGCGCTGAATAATCTGCGCATGAATATTGCGCTGGACGATGACGGTAAATCATTCTGGGTGCTGCGCCTGAAAGTGCGCGACCGTATTGTTGCCGATGGCATCGACGATGGCAGTTTTGACGCCAGCGATGTGGGCAGCTACCTGAAGGCAGCAGACGTTAATGCGATGCTGGACGATCCTGATGCCGTATTTGTCGACATGCGTAACCACTATGAGTTTGAAGTGGGCCATTTTGATAATGCGCTGGAAGTGCCTGCGGATACCTTCCGCGATCAGCTGCCCATGGCAGTCGATATGCTGCAGGATAAGAAAGATAAAAAAATTGTGATGTACTGCACCGGCGGTATTCGCTGCGAAAAAGCGAGCGCCTGGATGAAGCATAACGGCTTTGATGATGTTTATCACATTGAAGGCGGCATTATTGAATATACGCGCCGCGCGCGCGAGCAGGGATTACCGGTGCGTTTCAAAGGCAAAAATTTTGTCTTTGATGAGCGTATGGGCGAGCGTATTTCTGATGATATTCTCTCCAGCTGCCATCAGTGCGGTACGCCATGCGACAGCCATACTAACTGTGTTAATGACGGTTGCCATCTGCTGTTTATTCAGTGTCCCGCCTGCGCTGAAAAATATCAGAACTGCTGCAGCCCAATCTGCATGGAAGAGGCAAAACTGTCGCCTGAAGAGCAGCGCGCACGTCGTGCCGGACGCGAAAACGGCAATAAGGTGTTTAACAAATCGCGTGGTCTGCTGAATATGACGATGACCATTCCCGCGCCCGATAAGTCATAATGACGGGTGCCGCCTGAGGAAGTGATCTCAGGCGGCTTGCCGCTTACTGACGTACTCCCTCTACAGAGATAATCAGCTCAGCCTTTTGAGAGGCAGGGCCCAGATCCTTGCTGATATTAAACTCTTTCAGAACGACCTCGCCGCTGGCTTCAAAACCTGCCCGGTAACCGCCCCACGGATCTTTACCTTCACCCATCAGGCGCGCATCCAGCGTAATGGGTTTTGTTACGCCGTTCAGCGTCAGATTGCCGGTGACTTTATAACGCTCTCCCTCTTTTTTAACCTCTGTTGAGGTAAACGTTGCCTGAGGATATTTGCTGGTATTAAGGAAATCTGCGCTGCGCAGGTGTTTGTCGCGCTCAGCATGATTGGTATCCAGACTTCCGGTATTAATGGTGACATTCACTTTATCGGCTGCCGGATTAGCATCGTCAAAGGTGAATCCGCCGTCAAAATCTTTGAATGTGCCATATAACCAGCTATAGCCGAGGTGCTGAATACGAAACTGTACAAATGCGTGCTGCCCCTCTTTATCAATTTTGTACTCTGCGGCGCTGGCATTAAGGCTGGTGGCAAACAGCGCGGCGGCACTGACGGCCAGAAGCGTTTTTCTGATCATGATACATCCTTTTGAGAGAGTGAACGTGAGCGTAAACCGAGCATGCGCCTGAGCGTCGCGTCCCGATCGATAATATGATGTTTAACCGCCCCCAGCGCATGCAGCGCTGAAAGCAGAACCAGGCTCCAGGCCAGCCACAAATGCAGCGTGCCTGCCAGGTCCGCCTGCTGTGGTCCGCCAGCAACGACTACCGGCAGGTTAAACCAGCCAAATACAGAGACCGGTTTACCGTCAGCGGTAGAAATCAGATAGCCGCTAACGAGCAGCAGGAGGAAAAGCAGATAAATCAGGGCATGCACACCCCGGGCGGTACGGCGCACCGTGGCAGAATAGCTGGCGAGCGGGGCGGGTACAGGGGAGTGCCAGCGCCAGAGCAGGCGCAGCAACAGCAGAATAAACAGTATTGTCCCGACGCTTTTATGAATGTCCGGTGCAGTATGATACCAGCTGTCATAATAGCCCAGGCCTGTCATCCATAATCCCAGGGCAAACATCGCATAGAGGGCAACCGCCATGCTCCAGTGGATAATAATTGAGAGCAGGCCGAATCGATCTGCAGTGTTGCGCCACATAGCCTTTATTCCTGTCCATGAAATAAGTGCTGCAAGCATCCTTAATTCATTAACTAAAAGCAATGAGCCTTACTTTTCTATAAAAAAGCGGATCGTTGTCAAAATTTTAAAATAGCGGCGCGCTACTGCTTCAGTAATATTGACTGAAAGCAGGGCATTTTAAGGTAATAAATATAATTACTACACAGGATGAGGCATTATTGAGTGTCGGGCGTAAACAAATGTAAATGGGAGAGCTGGCAGCTGCGGTGCTGCCAGCCTGAGTATCAGGAAAATCGCCGTAAAGAAAAGGGCGTAAGATCGAAACTGAAAGGTTTATCCTGAGCAAATTCGCTGGCAAGCTCGCCCAGAACGCTGGCAAATTTAAAACCGTGACCGCTAAGGCCGGTAATGATTAAGCGGTTGGATTCATCCGGCAGGGTATCGATAATAAAATCTTCATCAGGGGTATTGTCATAGCTGCACGCCTCGCCGTGTAAACAGACGCCGACGCCGGGCAGGAACTGCCGCAAAAAGCGAAACGCTTCGCTGCCATCTGAGGCCACAGCACCAAAAGGTTTGCGATCCTGCGGGGTCTGCATGACCTGACCACCATCGTGCCGGCCCACTTTAAGGGCGTTATTATCTGCCGGAAACCCGTAAAAGTGACTGCCGTCTGGCGTCTCTACGGTAAAACCGGGAAAGTGATTGTTTTCACTGTAGCGGCCGTCAGCCTGATACCAGGCAAACACTTTACGCACTGGCGTAACCGGCAGATCGGCTATTAGCTCGCTGACCCAGGTACCGGCGCTGACCAGCAGCTTGCGCGCACGATAGATCCCATCCAGCGTGGTGACCTGCTGCAGCTCGCCGTCGCGACCGATATCGCTGACCGGGCAATTAAACAGCTGTGCACAGCCAGCCTGTTCAGCCAGTTTTATCCAGCTGCGCACCGCCTCTTCACATTTCAGATAGCCCGACTTCGGCTCAAAGACGCCGATGTAGCCATCCGGCACGGTAAACTGCGGCCAGCGCTGTCGCACCTCATCCGCCTGCAGTAGCTGGACATCCAGCTGCCAGGTTTTCGCACTGTGAATAACGTTCTCAATGAATGGCGAATGAGCGGGTGCCAGGTTGAGAATGCCGCTGCGATGCATGATACGCTCGCCGCTCTGCTGCTCCAGCGCATCCCACAGTGACTGGGCGCGCAGTACCAGCGGCACATAACGCTCTCCTTCACCATAGGCGTGGCGAATCAGGCGGGTCTCGCCGTGATGTGTTCCCTGCTGATGCGGGGGATGCGCGCTGTCGATCATTAGCACCGATAAGCCAGCCTGCGTAGCGTAGAAACCCGCAGCGGCCCCGACTGACCCACTGCCCACGATAATCAGATCGTAAACCATGACACGAACACTCCTGCAAAACGGCGAAATTTTTCAACAGCATACCAAAAGCGGGAGCGATATGAAAAAGGCACCCGATGGGTGCCTTTTTCGCGCAACAGGAACGGTCAGTGCTTGCGACTATCGCGCAGGTTTTGCTCAGTAGATTCTATTTTAGCAATGCCAGCTTCCAGTATGGAGATAAACTGTCTGGCAACGTCAGTGGTTAACCAGTAGGTCAAACCGACGTCAGCTTCTTCTTCTTTTTGATCCTGCGAGGAGAGCGAGTGCAGGCGTATCATCATGGCGTCATAGCTGTCAACGGTGCTGATGTCCCATCCAATCAGGGGATGAGTCTGGATGACGTCTTTATTACTGTCCATTATAACCTCCTTATTACTCGTTAAACGAAGTGCTTCTTGAGGTTCAATGCGGCTGCTACATGCACTAGCGAGCTAATTATAACATGAAATAGCGGTCAGACAGGTCAATAGTAATGAAATGCGGCTATATGACTGCGAAATGCACCAGAAAATGCTGTAAAAACGCCGGAAGATGACGGGCTGGTTTCCTGCTACAGACGTAACCAGCCCGGCAACATTACCTGTTTTATCGGCGAAAGCGACAGAAACTTCAGCGGAACATGCCGGACTCAGTCGCGGAATATCAGGGCTGCGCTTCAGCAGAGAGCGGATCTGTGCGCTGCCGGAGCGTCTCCGCCAGGCGGAAAAATTGCTGCTGCAGCGAGGCATCGTGCTGCTGGTTCTGCGCTTCCTGCGTCAGGTTATGGGCAAGCAACTGGACTGCGGGCGCATCGAGCGAAAGCGTCAGACTGGTAAAGGCAGTTTCAAGGACGGTTAAACGGCGCTGCTGCTCGGCAATGAGCGCCAGCAGTTCACCAAAGGTCATCGCCTCTTCGGGTTTATCTGTGATCATCTGTCAAACACCTCCTGTAAGCATGGCGAGGCAAGAATAGGGGATCGATAAACCTGAGTCTAGATGGCGGCTGTTTTTCTGGCGAGGGGAAATGAAACAAAAAAAGCCGGGGCGAAACCCGGCAAAAACGGCACATTGGCGGTTAATCGTGAGTAAACCAGTCGTCGGCGCTTTCCCAGGTTTCCTGCAGGAGATCGGTAATGCGGTCGCGTGAAGTTTTACAGCCGCCGGTCACGCTCAGCTGATTCCCGGTGGCATAGCGCACATTAACGTGGTGCTCGCCTTCAGGAAAATCGTGTGCAATACGACGGGAAAGCTCCGCGCTAAGCGCATCGAGTGCACCTGCGGGCAGCGGGCGGTTTTTCGCTACGGTAATATCGATACGCATAGACGCCTCCGGTTTAATATACTGGTTATTTGTACAGTATATTAATGCCGAAGGCAAGCAGTTATCGCTTATTCTTTAATGCGCCAGTTCAGCGTTTCGCCGGCAAGAAATGGCACCAGCGTATCGTCGCCTGCGGTGACGCTTTCAGCCACCTGCCAGGGTTCGCGGACCAGCGTCAGCGTTCCCTCGTTAAGCGGCAGGCCGTAAAAATTCGGACCGTTTTCTGAGCAGAACGCTTCAAAGTGCTGCAGGGCGTTAAGCTCTTCAAACACGGTAAGGTAGGCAGGAAGAGAGGTCGGCGCGTTGAAGACGCCCGCACAGCCGCAGCTTGCTTCTTTGGCATGCCGCAGGTGGGGCGCAGTATCGGTGCCAAGGAAAACGCGCGGATGGCCGCTGGCTACCAGCTGACGCAGCGCCTGCTGATGTGTGTTGCGCTTCAGAACAGGCAGGCAATAAAGATGAGGACGGATCCCGCCCACCAGCATATGGTTACGGTTAAACATCAGATGCTGCGGCGTGATGGTTGCGCCCAGCAGCGCGTTGCCCTCAGCCACATAGTCAGCGGCCTCTTTTGTGGTGATGTGCTCCATGACTACTTTCAGGCCGGGAAACTGCTGGCGCAGCGGATGCAGTACGGTCTCAATAAAGCGCGCTTCGCGATCAAAAATATCAATGTGGGAATCAGTGACTTCACCATGCACCAGCATCGGCATACCAATCTGCTGCATGCGATCCAGCACCGCAGCAATCGCCGAGGTGTTTGTTACGCCGTGGCTTGAGTTAGTGGTAGCGTGTGCCGGATAGAGCTTGGCAGCGGTGAACACGCCCGCGCGAAACCCCGCTTCAATCTCATCGGGTTCGAGTGAATCGGTCAGATAGCAGGTCATCAGCGGCGTAAAATTGTGCGCAGCGGGCAGGGCGGCAAGAATGCGCGCGCGATACTCACGGGCCGCCGCCACGCTGGTGACCGGCGGCACCAGATTTGGCATGACAATCGCCCGGCCACTCACGGCGCTGGTATAGGGCAGTACGCTTTCAAGCATCACGCCGTCGCGCAGGTGGATATGCCAGTCATCAGGGCGGCGAATGGTGATGTGCTGAGGTTGAGAGGTCATGGTCAGGCTCCGGCTTAAGTGAGAACAGAATGGCGCATTCAGGCCGGGGCGATATCTTAAGCGGGCAGGCAACCGTTTGCACGGCTTTTTATCGCCGGAAAGCGATGACCCGTGCGGCCAGATAAACGCTGGCCGCACGGGACGGTATCAGTCGGTGAAAGGGATCACCAGCTGACCCGGTTTGACTTCCAGTCCTTTCGCCAGCTTTTTCGCCAGCGCTTCGCCTTTACTGCGGTCAGCGCTCAGCAGGTAGGCGGGCCGTTCATTGAAATAGTGCTGCAGGGACTGATTGAGATAGGGGGTCAGCGTTTTCACAATCGACGCCATTTTTTCCGGTACGACCTGCGCATCAACAATCGACAGGTTGTGCAGATAGATAGCGCCTTCCTGCGCGTTATAAACCGGCTGTGCCTTCATTTTCAGCAGCATCTCAGCCTGCTGCGGACCAAACAGTGAGGTGACATCAATTTTCGCTTTACCGGAGAGGGTGACGCGGTCAGGTTCTTCACGTCCGATTTCACTGCTGAGATCGCTGAGTACGATATGCGCATTGATAAGGCCGGATACGCCGATCTCTTTTTCAAAATTGTTGCGCTTTTGCAGCGCCTGGTTCACTTCCTGTTCCGTGATGGTGTATTGCGTCAACTGATTACAGCCGCTGAGCAGCAGCATGCCGAACAGCGCCGCGATCCCATAAAATTTCTTTTTCATTGCATCCTCGTTCCGGTGTGGCAAACAGCGCTAAGCCTGCCTGAATCGGCGCAAGGTGTCATCAGATAAGATGAGAAACCCGCGAACGGGTTCCTCCCGGTTTAACATTCAGGCGGCGATAGAAGAGAGCAGATTAACCTGCGTCTGTTTCGCCATGTTATCGCGGTAATCGGTGACGCGGCTTGGCCAGTCGATGCCGGACACCAGCGTCAGTGAGCGCAGCAGCGGGAAGAGGTTGATATCATCCTCGGACAGCTCGCCGTTAACGGCGTTAGGCTTCACAATCAGCCGATCCAGCTGGCGCAGATCGTCACTGATCTTCTTGATCAGGCCAGGCGCATGTTTACGCAGCTCGGTGAAATCACCGAGGCTCGCCTCTTTTTTATCGTGAAAATAGCGTCGCGCTTCCGGGGTGGCAAATTCAGCAAAAGCAGCATCGGCGATACGCGGGATTAAAAGCTTATTGATATAGCCGTTGACGTGGCGCAGCCAGTCGGCGATAGCGGGATTGGTTCTGCCGGTCAGCAGCGGTTCGCCATCCTGTTTGTCTACCCAATGCACAATATCCATGCTCTCCGGCATGGCGCTGCCGTCCGCTTTTTGCAATACCGGCGCCATTTTCTGGCCGATTAATTTTACCGGCGTCGCCTCGTCATCATTGAGCATAACCACCAGTTCTACCGGCAGATTCTTTAAGCCAAAAATCATGCGCGCTTTGACGCAGAAGGGGCAGTGATCGTAGATGTAAAGTTTCATCCCGTTTCTCCTGTGGTTTTCCGGGTGAGGGATTCACCCTTTTTCCGATCCTGCCGGAAGTATGGAAGAGAACCGTGGAAGGGGCAAACCCTGCCCCTGTTCAGCAACGTTGTGTCGCAGCCTGTGGGGCGGTTATAGTGAAGAAAACGCCAGCGGCGTTCCGCTCTCTTTCGCTAAGGATTTCAGGAGATTCGATGTTTGGCTATCGCTCTGCAGGCCCGCGCGTGCGGCTTACGACCGATCGTCTGGTGGTGCGTCTGGTGCATGAACGCGACGCCTGGCGGCTGGCAGACTATTACGCAGAAAACCGCGCGTTCCTCAAACCGTGGGAGCCGGTGCGCGATGACAGCCACTGCTATCCCTCCGGCTGGCAGGCGCGGCTCGGCCTGATTGGCGATCTGCATAAGCAGGGCTCAGCTTTCTATTTTGTGCTGATGGACCCCGATGAACATGAGATCCGCGGCGTGGCAAATTTCAGCAACGTGCTGCGTGGCTCCTTTCACGCCTGCTATCTCGGCTATTCGCTGGGCGAAAAGTGGCAGGGGCAGGGCATGATGTTTGAAGCGCTGCAGTCGGCTATTCGCTATATGCAGCGACAGCAGCGCATGCACCGCATTATGGCTAACTATATGCCGCACAATCAGCGCAGCGGCGATCTGCTGGCACGGCTCGGCTTCGAGCAGGAAGGCTATGCAAAAAACTATCTGCTTATTGATGGCTGCTGGCAGGATCACGTACTGACGGCGCTGACCTGGCACGCGTGGACGCCGGATAAGCGCACTCAATTTTAAAAGGAAACGGATCCATGAAAATCGCGCTCTCTTCCCAGGCGCTACGCGTGCTGGGTGCGCTGCTGGAAAAGCAGATCGCTACGCCTGAATATTACCCTCTGTCGCTGAACGGTGTGGTAGCCGCCTGTAATCAGAAATCGAACCGCGAGCCGGTTATGACGCTCAGCGAAGAGGAGGTGCAGGCGCAGCTGGATGAGCTGGTTAAAAAGCACCTGGTCACCGCCAGCAGCGGCGCCAGCCAGCGAGTCAGCAAATATGCGCAGCGCTTCTGTAACTCTGCGTTTGGTCAGCTGCAGCTCAGCGCCGCCGAAGTCGCGGTGATGACCCTGCTGCTGCTGCGCGGGGCGCAAACGCCAGGCGAGCTGCGTACCCGCAGCGGCAGGCTGTATGAGTTCAGCGATGTCAGTGAGACCGAACAGACGCTGGAGGAGCTGATGAGCCGGCAGGAGGGACCGCTGGTGGCAAAAATGGCGCGTGAGCCGGGCCGTCGCGAAAGCCGCTACCGGCACCTGCTGGCCGCAGAGGAGACGACCTGCTCGCCGTCTCCCGCCGCCGGTGAAGCGGAGCTTAGCGATCGGGTTGCCGCGCTGGAGCAGCAGGTGGCTGAACTGCAGATGCAGCTGACTCAGCTGCTGGCACAGGAGCATTAAGATGACGCTGCGAATTGGTATTGCCGGTTTAGGCGGGATTGCACAGAAAGCCTGGCTGCCGGTGCTCTCGCAGGCAGAAAGCTGGCAGCTGGTGGGGGCGTTTTCACCCAATCAGGTTAAGGCGGAGGCGGTATGCGCCCGCTATCGTATTCCCTGTTTTGACCGGCTTGGCGCCCTGGCCGCCGCCTGCGACGCCGTGTTCGTGCACAGCAGCACCGCCTCACATTTTGACGTGGTTCAGGCGCTGCTGCTGGCGGGCAAAGATGTCTGCGTGGATAAGCCGCTGGCAGAGACGCTGCAGCAGGCTGAAGCGCTGGTCGCGCTGGCGGAAAAACGCCAGCGCAAACTCATGGTGGCGTTTAACCGGCGCTTTGCCCCGCGCTATCAGCAGCTGAAGCAGGAAATGCCGCGCGCCGCCTCGCTGCGGATTGAAAAGCATCGCATGGACAGCGTGGGTCCGCAGGGGCTGCGCTTTACGCTGCTGGATGATTATCTGCACGTGGTGGATACCGCCCTGTGGCTGGCGGGGGGCAAACTGCAGCCGGGTGATGGCCATATCCGGACCACAGATGAAGGCGCACTGCTCTACGCAGAGCACCATTTCAGCGCCGGCGGGCTGCAGGTCTCGACCAGCATGCACCGGCGCGCCGGCACGCAGCGGGAGGTGGTCACCGCGGTCTGCGACGGAGACTACTACCAGATTGAGGAGATGCGCGACTGGCAGCAGGAGAACAGCCGCGGGCTGCTGCGTGAGGTGCCGCCTGCGTGGCAAAGCCATCTGACGCAGCGCGGTTTTACCGGCGCGGCGCATCACTTTATCCGCTGCGTGGAAAATCAGACTATGCCTGAAACCAGCGGCGAGCAGGCGCTGGTGGCGCAGCGTCTGACAGAAAAACTGATCCGCGAGGTGGAGCGGGAATAACGCCTTGTAACACTCGGTACTGGTCATTTGCCGCGACCTCAGTAGACTAACGCCGGGCATCGCGGATGCCCGTGCTGCATGGCGCTTTTTCCCGACTTTTTCAGGACGCACCCTTCATTATGAATTTGCTAAAATCGCTGGCTGCGGTCAGTTCGATGACCCTGTTTTCCCGCGTGCTGGGCTTTGCCCGCGATGCCATTGTGGCGCGCGTATTTGGCGCCGGGATGGCGACGGATGCGTTTTTTGTAGCGTTTAAGCTGCCCAACCTGCTGCGCCGGATTTTTGCCGAGGGCGCGTTCTCGCAGGCGTTTGTCCCGATTCTGGCGGAGTACAAAGCGAAGCAGGGTGAAGAGGCGACGCAGGTCTTTGTGGCGTATGTGTCAGGCCTGCTGACGCTGGCGCTGGCTGTGGTGACGGTACTGGGCATGCTCGCCGCGCCCTGGGTGATTATGATCACGGCCCCTGGCTTTGCGGATACCGCCGATAAATTTGCCCTCACCAGCGCGCTGCTGCGGGTGACGTTCCCCTATATTATGCTGATCTCGCTGGCGTCGCTGGCGGGGGCGATCCTCAACACCTGGAATCGCTTTTCGGTTCCGGCGTTTGCGCCCACGCTGCTGAATATCAGCATGCTCGGCTTTGCGCTATTTGCCGCACCGCACTTTAATCCGCCAATTATGGCGCTGGCGTGGGCGGTGGTGGTAGGCGGCGTACTGCAGCTTGGCTACCAGCTGCCGCACCTGAAGAAGATTGGTATGCTGGTGCTGCCGCGCATTAATCTGCGCGATGCCGGCGTCTGGCGCGTGATGCGCCAGATGGGACCGGCGATCCTCGGCGTATCGGTCAGCCAGATTTCCCTTATCATCAATACCATTTTCGCCTCCTTTCTGGTGTCAGGTTCCGTCTCCTGGATGTACTACGCTGACCGCCTGATGGAGTTTCCCTCTGGCGTGCTGGGCGTGGCGCTGGGGACCATTCTGCTGCCGTCGCTGGCGAAGAGCTTCTCCAGCGGCAACCAGGCTGAGTATTCGCGGCTGATGGACTGGGGATTGCGCCTCTGTTTTCTGCTGGCGCTGCCCTGCGCGGTGGCGCTGGGCATTCTGGCCGGACCGCTGACGGTGGCGCTGTTTCAGTACGGGAAATTTACCGCGTTTGATGCGGCAATGACGCAGCGCGCGCTGATCGCCTATTCCGTCGGCCTGATGGGGCTGATTGTGGTCAAGGTGCTGGCGCCAGGATTCTACTCGCGGCAGGATATTAAAACGCCGGTGAAGATAGCGATAGTGACGCTGATTATGACGCAGCTGATGAATCTGGCGTTTATCGGTCCGCTGAAACATGCGGGGCTGTCGCTGTCGATTGGGCTGGCGGCCTGCCTCAACGCCGCGCTGCTCTACTGGCAGCTGCGCAAACAGGATATTTTTCAGCCACAGCCAGGCTGGATGGGTTTCTTATTACGCCTGTTTATCGCGGTTGCGGTCATGGCCGCCGCGCTGCTGGGGATGCTGCAGGTGATGCCTGCCTGGGAAGAGGGCGAGATGGCCTGGCGGCTGGTGCGCCTGGCGGCGGTCTGTGCCGTCGGCGGGGGAGCCTATTTTGTGGTGCTTGGCGCGCTCGGGTTCCGGCCGCGCGATTTTGCCCGCCGCACCGTTGCCTGAGTGTGCATTGCCAGGGCAGCCCGGCTGCCCTGGTCGCGGCTAAGGCGTCAGCCTTTGCTGCGCAGCGTGGCCTGGCCCAGTCCGCGTCCGTCCGGGCCATAAAATGCCTGGGTCTGATGCGGCTTCAGCACCTGCAGCGCATCGCGGGTAAACGCGACCTGATGCTGCAGTAGCAGTCCGTTATGCTGATTGGCGTCGCGCAGCTGCTGCGTGACGCGCGCGATAGTGGCCCAGCGCCGGGCGATATCCTGCTGACCGCGATAGGGCGCCTCTATACCGAGCGTTTTCTCCGTATTATGGCGCATCTCATCCAGATAATTTAAGGTTGTCAGCAGCGCGGCTTTATCTTCAGTAATGCGCTGCAGCAGGTTGCCGTTAACCTGACCGGCTGCGAGCTGCTGCTGCTCTTCCTCAATGATCTGAGTCAGTGAAGCCAGTACATCCTGCATTTTATCCAGGGTGGTCAGCAGATTATCCATCGGGATCAGTAGCCTTCTAAATATTTCCGGGTATCGGCAATTAATGCATCCGCAATTTTGCCGGTATCCATTTTCAGATCGCCATTGCGGATGGCGGTTTTTAACTGCTCAACGCGAGCGGTATTAATATCGCGACTGCTGGGCTCCAGCAGCTGTGCCTGACTTGAGCTCAGACTGACTTCGGCACTCTTTTCGCTGGCGGCAGGGGCGGCCGGCGCGGAGTTCTGACGGATTCTGCCTGCGTTGTCGCTGGCGTCACGGGGTTGTACCGTGCTGACCGGTTTTGACGGTTCGGTTTTGTCGACGTTCATGGCTTGGCTCCTGTAAGTACAGTGGAATGCGCCCACTGAATCGGCATAGGGTTATATTTTAGCTGTTATCTCTATCGGCTGAACACCTCTGTTCTTTAGCGCTTTAGAGTGATATCAGAATATTCCCATCCTCGCCGACGCGACCGCTTACCACCTGACCATTTCCCATACGTACCCGCACCGTCTGCGCGACGCCGGCATTGCTCAGCGCGCGGCCTTCGCTGCTGGCATTAAAGCCGTCGCCGCTCGCCGTGACCATCACCGACTGACCGGTTTTAACCCGCCACGGCTGGCGCAGCATTGAGGCGGTAACCGGCTGCCCGGGCGGTATATCCCGCAGGGCAATCGCCTCTGCGAGATGCGTGCCGTCAACCAGCGCGCGAGCCGGCAGCGTATCGAGCCGGCCCGTTTCCGTTCTGAAATCAGCCGCGCTGACGGCAGTGCCGCGCGTGAGCTGGTGATTCGCGACCAGATAGTCACCGGTCACCTGCACCTGCACCTGCAGATAGCGGCGATTTTGTCCGCAGCTGGCGGCAATGCTCAGATTACCCCACTGACGGCTGTTACCGGGCAGCTGCAGCTGCGGCGTCTCACAGGCGGGCCACTGTGCGGATGGGGTACGAACAATAACCACCATGCCAGCGGCGTGCTGCGGATCGCGCGCTTTAAAATAGGATGTCAGCTGCGCGTTCAGATCGGCCGCATAGCCTGGCAGCGCCAGCAGCAGTACCGCCAGAAACAGCCCTTGTGATGCTCTGCGCATAACGCCTCCCACTGAAAGTTGCTGATGAGTCTACCCGCTGCAAAAAAAAATCAAGGGTAAAAATAGCCGTGGTTTTTGCTGTTATTCAGACGATCGCCCTTGCAATCCCCCGATTAAGCTGTCAGCTCAAAATTTTCATTCGCGGAGGAAGCATGCTCGACAAACTCGATGCCGCACTGCGATTCGGTACCGAAGCGTTAAACCTGCGTGCACAGCGTCAGGAGATTCTGGCGTCAAATATCGCTAATGCGGATACCCCCGGGTATCAGGCGCGCGATATCGACTTTGCCAGCCAGCTGAACAAAGTGATGCAGAACGGCCGCGCGCAGGGCAGCGGTCTGGCGCTGAATGTGACCTCATCGCGCCATATTGAAGCACAAACGCAGGCGCAGCCCGCGATGGATCTGCTGTATCGCATTCCCGACCAGCCCGCTGCAGATGGCAACACGGTCGATATGGATCGCGAGCGTACGCAGTTCGCCGATAACAGCCTGAAGTATCAAACCGATCTCACCCTCATCAGCAGCCAGATTAAAGGCATGATGAGCGTACTGCAGGGGCAATAAGCATGGCATTGCTGAATATATTTGATATCGCCGGCTCGGCGATGACCGCGCAGTCGCAGCGGCTTAACGTCAGCGCCAGTAACCTGGCCAACGCCGACAGCGTAACCGGACCGGATGGACAGCCTTACGTGGCGAAGCAGGTTATTTTCCAGACCAATGCCGCCCAGGGCGCGGCCACCGGCGGCGTTAAAGTGGCGGGCGTGGTCAACGATCCCACGCCCGCAAAACTGGTCTATGACCCGGGCAATCCGATGGCCGATCAGAAAGGCTACGTCAAAATGCCCAATGTGGATGTGGTCGCTGAAACGGTCAACACCATGTCTGCGTCGCGCAGCTATCAGGCCAACGTCGAAGTCCTGAACACAGTGAAGTCGATGATGATGAAAACGCTCACCATCGGGCAGTAACGGAGAGATACGATGAGCTTAACCGTAGGCATTAAAGACAATCTCGACCCGACGATCCTGAGTTCCGGCTCGGCCGGCACCGGTAACAGCGCACAGGAGCTGCAGAACCAGTTTCTGAACATGCTGGTGACGCAGATGCAGAACCAGGATCCGACCAATCCGATGGATAACAGCCAGCTCACCACGCAGCTGGCGCAGATCAACACCCTGAGCGGGATTGAGAAGCTGAACACCACGCTGGGATCGATTTCCGGCCAGATTAGCACCAGCCAGTCACTGCAGAGCTCAACGCTGATTGGGCATGGCGTGATGGTCAAAGGCGATCAGGTGCTGGTCGGTAAAGGCACCACGACGCCGTTTGGTGTGGAGCTGGGCACGGCGTCAACCGGCACCGGCGTGACCATCAAAGATGCCAACGGCAACGTGGTGCGTAACATCGATCTGGGCGGCCTGACCGCAGGGGTACACACCTTCTCCTGGGATGGCAAGCTCGATGACGGCAGCGTCGCGCCGGATGGCAAATATTCTGTAGCACTCGCCGCCAGCAATGGCAGCACACAGCTGGTGGCACAGCCGCTGAACTACGCCTATGTCAATGGCGTCAGCACCGTGAACAACACCGCGAAACTGGATCTCGGCACCATGGGCTCCGCGACCCTCGATGAAATTCGTCAGATTCTCTGACTAACCCCTTAGCAGGAGAGATTACATGTCTTTTTCACAAGCGGTGAGCGGCCTGGGTGCTGCTTCCAGCAACCTTGATGTCATTGGTAACAACATCGCCAACTCCGCCACGGCGGGCTTTAAGTCGAGCACCATCGCCTTTGCCGATATGTTCGCAGGCTCTAACGTCGGTATGGGAACCAAAGTGGCGGCGGTGATCCAGAACTTCAATGACGGCACCACCACCTCAACCAGCCGCGGGCTGGATGTGGCGCTGAGCGGTAACGGCTTCTTCCGTATGACCGACGCCAGCGGCGGCGTGTTCTATTCACGCAACGGTCAGTTTACGCTGGATGAGAACCGTAACCTGGTGAACACCCAGGGGATGAAAGTGACCGGCTATCCGGCAAACGGCACCCCGCCAACCATCCAGAACGGTGCGAACCCGATTGCGCTGAGCATTCCCACCACGCAGATGTCAGCGCGCGCCACCAGCAGCGCGACGCTGGTGTCTAACCTGAACTCAACCGATGCGATCCCGACCGTCACGCCGTTTGATACCAGCAAAGTGGACAGCTATAACGCGAAAAGCACCGTGACCGTGTATGACTCGCAGGGTAACGATCACGCGCTGGATCTCTACTACGCCAAGAGCGCGGATAATACCTGGGCGGTGCACGCGATCGACTCTACCACCGGTAAAACCGCCGGTAACTTTACGATGACCTTTGACACCAGCGGCAAGCTGACCTCTGCGAATACCATCGGCCTGACCATTGACGGCTCTAACGGCGCCGCAGCGGGCCAGCCGATTGCACTGAGCGTGCTGGGCAGCCTGCAGCAGAACACCGGCGCGACTAACTTTGGTAACCCGACGCAGGATGGCTATGCGCCTGGCGACCTCACCGGCTACACCATTAACGATGACGGCACCATCAGCGGGACTTACTCCAACCGTAAAACCCAGCTGCTGGGTCAGATCGTGCTGGCGAGCTTCTCTAACCCGGAAGGGCTGAAGTCAGAAGGGGATAACGTCTGGTCCGCCTCCAGCTCATCCGGGCAGGCGGCTATCGGTCTGGCCGGTACCGGCACCTACGGCAGCCTGACCTCTGGTGCGCTGGAAGCCTCCAACGTCGATCTGAGTAAAGAGCTGGTGAATATGATCGTGGCACAGCGTAACTACCAGGCGAATAGCCAGACCATTAAAACCCAGGATCAGATCCTTAACACCCTGGTTAACCTTCGTTAATACGCTAACGGGATTGCTTTATGGATCACGCAATATATACCGCGATGGGCGCGGCTAGTCAGACGATGGAGCAGCAGTCTGTTACCGCCAGCAACCTCGCCAATGCTTCGACACCGGGCTTCCGGGCGCAGCTGAATGCGCTGCGCGCGGTGCCGGTCAGCGGCTGGTCTCTGCCAACGCGCACGCTGGTAGCCGCCTCAACGCCGGGTGCCGATATGACGCAGGGTTCGCTCGACTACACCGAGCGTCCGCTGGATGTAGCGGTACAGCAGGATGGCTGGCTGGCCGTACGCACCGCGGATGGCAGTGAAGCCTATACCCGTAACGGGAATATGCAGATCAGTCCCACCGGTCAGCTGACCATTCAGGGCAATCCCGTCATGGGTGACGGCGGACCGATTGCGGTGCCGCAGGGTGCCCAGCTCACCATCGCGGCAGATGGCTCGATCACCGCACTCAATGCTGGCGATGCGCCTAACGCCACGGTTCAGCTCGGCCGGCTCAAGCTGGTGCGCGCCACCGGGCAGGAGCTGACGCGCGGTGACGACGGCATGTTTCGCCCCAGCGCGGCGACCCAGGCGCAGCGCGGTGCTGCGCTGGCTAACGACGCGACGGTGCAGGTGATGCCGGGCGTGCTGGAAGGCAGCAACGTCAAGCCGGTTGAAACCATGGTCGATATGATCGCCAACGCCCGACGGTTTGAGATGCAGATGAAAGTGATCTCAAACGTTGATGAAAACGAACAGCGCGCTAATCAGCTGCTCAATATGAGCAGCTAAGGCGTAAGGAAAACAGAATGATTCGTTCTTTATGGATCGCGAAAACCGGTCTTGACGCACAGCAAACCAATATGGACGTCATTGCCAACAACCTGGCAAACGTCAGCACCAACGGCTTTAAGCGTTCGCGCGCGGTCTTCGAAGATCTGATGTATCAGACGCTGCGTCAGCCTGGTGCGCAATCCTCTGAGCAGACTACGCTGCCGTCTGGTCTGCAGATCGGTACCGGTGTACGCCCGGTTACCACTGAGCGTCTGCATAACCAGGGCAACCTGTCGCAGACCAGCAACTCAAAAGATGTGGCGGTAAACGGACAGGGTTATTTTCAGGTGCAGATGCCGGATGGCACCTCTGCCTATACGCGTGATGGCTCTTTCCAGGTGGATCAGAATGGTCAGCTGGTGACCAACGCCGGGTTCCCGGTACAGCCGGGTATCACGATCCCGGCAAACGCCACCAGCATCACGATTGCCCGCGACGGTGTGGTTACGGTGACGCAGCAGGGGCAGGCGCAGCCCGCACAGGTGGGCCAGCTCACGCTGAGCACCTTTATGAACGATGCCGGTCTCGACAGCGTCGGCGAGAACCTCTATCAGGAGACGCAGGCGTCCGGCGCGCCTACTGAGAGCACGCCTGGTCAGAACGGCGCAGGCCTGCTCTATCAGGGATATGTGGAAACCTCAAACGTCAACGTGGCGGAAGAGCTGGTGACCATGATCCAGACGCAGCGCGCGTATGAAATTAACAGCAAGGCGATCAGTACCTCCGATCAGATGCTGCAGAAACTCACCCAGCTTTAACGCCGGGATCGTTGGGCCACTCCGCTGGCCCGATTAAGAACATACAGAAGGTCAGAACTCCGTGGCGAAGCAAGCGATTCTCAAGCCTGGTCATTGGTTAGTAGCGACGCTGCTACTGACGCTCAACGGTTGTGCGCTGGTGCCGCGCACGCCACTGGTACAAGGGGTAACCACGGCAGAACCTACGCCGTCTGCGCCACCGGTGGTGAACGGCTCTATTTTTCAGGGCGTTGCGCCGCTGAACTACGGCTACCAGCCGCTGTTTGAGGATCGTCGTCCACGCAATATTGGTGACACGCTGACCATCACGCTGCAGGAGAACGTCAGCGCGAGCAAAAGCTCCTCCGCCAGCGCTAACCGCAATGGCAGCAACAGCTTTGGCGTAACCGGCGTGCCGACCGGGCTGGAAGGCCTGCTGGGCGCAGGCGGTGAGAAAGCCGCACTGAGCGCCGGCGGCAAAAATGATTTTGCAGGTAAAGGGGGCGCCACCGCCAACAACACCTTTACCGGTACCATCACCGTGACCGTGAATCAGGTGCTCTCTAACGGCAACCTGCGCGTCGTGGGTGAGAAACAGATTGAGATTAATCAGGGCACCGAATTTATTCGTTTCTCTGGCGTGGTCAATCCGCGCACCATCAGTGCCAGCAACGCCGTACTCTCTACTCAGGTGGCCGATGCGCGCATTGAGTACGTAGGTAACGGTTATATCAATGAGGCGCAGACTATGGGCTGGTTCCAGCGCTTCTTCCTGAACATCTCGCCGATGTAAGAGGTCATGATGAAAAAAAGTATTTTGCTGCGCGCGGGCCTCGGTTTACTGCTCGCTGTCAGCAGTCTGATGGCGCAGGCAGATCGTATTCGCGATTTGACCAGCATTCAGGGCGTACGTGAAAACCAGCTGATTGGCTATGGGCTGGTGGTGGGACTGGACGGCACCGGAGATCAGACCACCCAGACACCGTTCACCACCCAGACGGTCAGCAACATGCTCTCCCAGCTGGGGATCACCGTGCCGGCTGGCACCAATATGCAGCTGAAAAACGTGGCGGCAGTAATGGTGACAGCGAAGCTGCCTTCGTTTGCCCGTCAGGGACAGACGCTGGACGTCGTGGTCTCTTCGCTGGGTAACGCCAAAAGCCTGCGCGGCGGTACGCTGCTGATGACGCCGATGAAAGGGGTGGATAATCAGGTGTATGCGCTGGCGCAGGGAAATATTCTGGTTGGCGGCGCGGGCGCGTCGGCCGGCGGCAGCAGCGTACAGGTTAACCAGCTTAACGGCGGCCGTATTACCGGCGGTGCCACCGTTGAACGCGAGCTGCAGAGCAACTTTGGCAGCCAGAACACCATTAACCTGCAGCTGAATAATGAAGATTTCACCATGGCGCAGCGCATTGCGGATGCCATCAACAGCCGCGGCGTCGGGTCGGCACTGCCGCTGGATGCACGCACCGTGCAGATCCGCGTCTCACCCAACAACAGCTCTCAGGTGCGGGCGCTGGCGGAGATCCAGAACATCGATGTCTCTGTGCCGCTGGAAGATGCCAAAGTGATCGTCAACTCACGCACCGGCACGGTGGTGATGAACCGCGAGGTTACGCTGAACACCTGTGCAGTGGCGCAGGGGAATCTGTCGGTGACGGTGAATCAGCAGCAGAACGTCAGTCAGCCTGATACGCCGCTGGCCGGCGGGCAGACGGTGGCGACAACGCAGACGCAGATCGATCTGCGGCAGAGCGGTGGCGCACTGCAGCGCGTCAACGCCAGCGCAAATCTGAACAATGTGGTGCGTGCCCTGAATGCGCTGGGTGCAACGCCGATAGAGCTGATGTCGATTCTGCAATCGATGGAGAGCGCAGGCTGTCTGCGCGCGAAGCTGGAAATCATCTGATGACCGATATGCAATCGCTGAACAATGCGGCGTATGACAGCCGCTCGCTGAACGAGCTGAAACGCCAGGCCGCTGCCGATCCCAAAGGAAAAGCGCTGCAGGTGGCGAAACAGGTAGAGGGCATGTTTGTGCAGATGATGCTGAAAAGCATGCGCGACGCGCTGCCGCAGGATGGCGCGCTGAGCAACGACCAGACGCGACTCTACACCTCGCTCTACGATCAGCAGATTGCGCAGGATATAGGCAAACGCGGACTGGGTCTGGCTGACACGATTGTCAAACAGATGCAGCCCGCGCAGGCACCGGATGAGCGGGCCGGCACGCTGCCGATGAAGCTGGATAACAGCTTTATCTACAGCAGCAGCAACAGCGTGCCAATGCAGCTGGAACAGATTGTGCGCAAAGCGGTACCGCGTCTGCCGGTAACGCCTGCGAACCTGCCTTCTGACAGCAGTGAGTTTATCGCCCAGCTGGCGCAGCCGGCGAAACTCGCCAGCCAGCAGAGCGGTATACCGCACCACCTGATTCTGGCGCAGGCGGCGCTGGAGTCGGGCTGGGGTCAACGTCAGATCCTGACCCGCGACGGCAAGCCGAGCTATAACGTGTTTGGTATCAAGGCGAGCGGCGACTGGAAAGGCGAAACCACGGATATCATGACCACCGAGTATGAGGCGGGTGAGGCGAAGAAAGTGCGCGCCAGCTTCCGCGTCTATGGCTCCTACCTGGAGGCGCTGACCGACTATGTGCGCCTGCTGTCGAAAAATCCGCGCTATGCGGCGGTCACCAGCGCGCCGAGTGCTGAACAGGGCGCGCGCGCGCTGCAGGCGGCGGGTTACGCTACCGATCCGAAATATGCGCAAAAACTGGTGGGAATGATTCAGCAATTCAAAAACATGGGCGAAAAAGTCGTAAAAGCTTACGGCCAGGATATCACCGATCTGTTCTGACGTCTTAGCCTCAAGTTTCCCTTAAGCACGCCGATAACCTTCATATGTTGCGGGCGCCTGCCGTCCGCACAACTGCACTGATGACTGCCAGCCCGGTTAACGGGAAAGAAAGGAACCGAGATGTCCAGTATAATTAACTCCGCAATGAGCGGGCTGAGCGCCGCACAGGCCGCATTAAGCACCACCAGTAACAACATCAGTAACTATACCGTGGCGGGCTACTCGCGGCAGACTATTCTGCTGTCGCAGGCTAACAGCACGCTGCAGGGCAACAGCTATTATGGCAACGGCGTGAATGTCAGCGGCGTACAGCGTGAGTATGATGAGTTCATCACGACGCAGCTGCGTGGCTCCAGCGCCAGCTACAGCGCGGTCAATACCCAGCATAATCAGATCTCCAATATCGACGATCTGCTCTCTACGTCTACCACCAGCCTCTCAACATCGATTCAGAGCTTTTTTACCAACGTACAGAACGTGGTCAGTAACGCCAACGATCCGTCAGCGCGTCAGTCGATGCTGAGTTATGCCCAGGGGCTGGTTAATCAGTTCCAGACCACGTCGCAATACCTTAATAACATGCAGACCAGCGTGAATACCGATATCGCTGCCAGCGTCGATCAGGTCAATACCTTTACACGCCAGATTGCCGACCTCAATACGCAGATTGCAAAGCTCACCACCGGCGGTGGCGCTGCGCCTAACGATCTGCTGGATCAGCGCGATCAGCTGGTCAATAGTCTGAACAACGTGGTGGGCGTGAAAGTTGCGCAGCAGGATGGGAGCTATATCGTCTCAGCAGGCAATATCACCCTGGTTAACGGTCGTAATGCGACCAGCCTGGTGGCGATGCCTTCGGGCGCCGACTCTACGCGCCTTACCGTTGGCTACAGCGACAAACAGGCCGGTAACGTAGCGATCCCGGAAAAAACGCTGACCACCGGCTCGCTGGGTGGATTGCTGGCGTTTCGTACGCAGGATCTGGACGGCGCCCAGAACCAGCTGGGCCAGCTGGCCGCAGCGTTTACCACCGCATTTAACGACGTGCATCAGGGCGGTTTTGACAGCGAAGGCAACGCAGGAAAAGCGTTCTTTACTATCGGCAGTCCGGATGTGGTCAGCAACCTGAAAAACACCTCAACGGCATCGGTCAGCGCCAGCTGGAGTGACGCCAGTGCCCTGAAAGCGTCCAACTATACCGTTAGCTATGAGAGCGGCACCTGGTCCGTTACCCGTGCTGCCGATAACGTGCGTTTTGACGTAGCGCCGGCGGCCGACGGCACGCTGAATTTTGATGGTCTGCAGCTGACGGTCAGCGGCAGCGCGAAGAGCGGTGACAGTTTTCTGGTTAAGCCGGTACAGAACGTGATTGGCGGCATGTCGGTTGCCATCACCAGCGAGTCAGAGATCGCAGCAGCAGCAGCGAAAGGCAGCGGCGAAAGCGACAACCGCAACGCACAGAAGCTGCTCGATCTGCAGGACAGCAAGCTGGTTAACGGAAATGCAACGATTGCGCAGGCTTATGCCAGCCTTGTCAGCAGCGTAGGTAATAAAACCAACTCGCTGGAAACCGCCAGCACCACGCAGAAAAACGTGGTCACGCAGCTGAACAACCGGCAGCAGTCCGTCTCCGGCGTTAACCTTGATGAAGAGTACGCCAACCTGACGAAGTATCAGCAGTTTTATATGGCGAATGCGCAGGTATTGCAGACCGCCAGCGCGGTGTTTAATGCGCTGATGGGCATTCGCAGCTAAGCAGAGGAGAGAAGAAAGTGCGTCTTAGCTCAAGTATGATTTTTGACCAGCAGGTGCGCGGGATCACCGACTCGCAATCCTCCTGGCTGAAGGTAGGCCAGCAGCTGGCAACCGGGCTGCGGGTCAGTAATCCCTCTGACGATCCTATCGCAGCCTCACGCGCGGTGGTGCTGTCACAGTCGCAGGTAAAAAGCAGCCAGTATGCCACGGCACGCAGTTTTGCTAATCAGAGCCTCTCGATGGAAGAGAATGCGCTCTCCAGCGTGGTCAGTACCATACAGGATGCGCAGACCACCATCGTAAATGCCTCCACCGGCACCCTGAGTGATGAAGATCGTGGCTCCCTGGCTACGCAGCTGGAAGGGCTGCGCGCGCAGTTGCTGAACCAGGCAAACAGTCAGGATGGTAACGGGCGCTATATTTTTGCCGGCTATAAGACCGATGCGCCGCCGTTTAGCGATAGCAGCACCGGCGTGGCCTATGTGGGCGGAGATGAGCCGATTACGCAGAAAGTCGATGAAAGCCGCACCATGCAGGTGGGCAGCACCGGTAAGTCCGTGTTTATGGCGATCACCAGCAATGCAAAGCCAGAGCCTGATAACGGCACCAGCGAGACCAGCCTGTTCAGCATGCTCGACAGCGCAATTGCCGCGCTGAAAACGCCGCAGGATAACGCGGACGACGCCACAAAGCAGGCGTTTCAGGCCGCAATGGATAAAACCAACCGCGGGCTGAGTAACTCACTTAATAACGTGCTGACGGTACGTTCTGCTGTGGGGATCCAGATGGCTGAGGTGAGTGCGCTCAATCAGCAGGGTGACGATCGCAATACCATCATGACCACGCAGATGAGCGATCTGGTACAGGTTGACTACACCCAGGCGATCTCCAGCTACACCATGCAGCAGACAGCCCTGCAGGCGTCGTATAAAACCTTTAGCGATATGTCAAAGATGTCGCTGTTCCAGCTTAATTCGTAACTGACCTGACATTCAGCGTACTTAACCGGGTGCGCTTGTTTTTCCCATCGCCTTCGCGGGCGGTGGGTTTTTTTTGGCTGCGGTTCAGGCCGCTCCCGGTAAACAGCAGGCAATAAAAAACCCCGGACCAGCCGGGGTTTTGTTTTTTTATCCGCGCAGAGTTACACGCTGTCCGGACGGGTTGCCGGTGCGGTAGCCTGATGCGTCGCGCTGTGACCACCGGCAGAGCCGCGGCCTTCAAAGCTGAACGGCGGACGTACCCAGTCGCTGTGACGTGCCGGCTCTGGTTCCCAGGCCGGTGCTGGCGCGCGGGTCATTGGTGCCGTGGCGTGCAGCTTAAAGCGTGACTCTGACTGTTCAACTGACACATCGCGTGCCGGAACCGGCGCATGAGGTTCAGCCACTGGCGCAGCAGGGGCTTCCGCCGCGACTGGCGCTGACAGCACCTTTTCAACCTGCGTTTCAACAGCAGGAGTCACATCCGCCGGTGCCTGTTCTGCTGCGGCAGCGGCTTCGGTCACAGTTGGCTGTACCGCATCCTGCACAGCAGGCTGTGGCGCTTCTTCTGACACGTTCTCAGTTACGATCGCAGGCTCGGCTTCCGCAGCCGTCTCCTGCGCCACCGCTTCATCGGCGGCAGAGATAACGGCAGGCTCATGATCAACCGGCGCGGCAACAGGGGTCAGGTCATCGGTGTTTACCACTGGCACTTCGGTGTGCGCCTGCGGTTCAGCCTGATGTACAACCTCTGACGTTTCAGGCTGCGGCACGCCCGCTGAGGCGGCTTCGGCAGCCACCGGCAGCGCGTCTGCTGCATCCTGATAACCATATTCGGTCATTTCGTTCAGCGGCGCCTGAGAGGTGAACTGCTCGTGCGTCTGCGTAACCGGATAGGAAACCCAGACTTTACCTGATGCCATCTCTGGCGAGGCGGCTGCAGCTTCAAGCGGCATCGGCGACTGCAGCGGATAGCGCTCATCGCGATAGCGACGGCGGCGCTGACCACTGACGCGCAGATGACGCGGAGAACGACGTGAACGGCGTGGCATGTTCGCGCCTTCACGGTTCTCGTTATCATCCTGCTCATCACTCATTTCCGGCTGCTCAGCGGTGTTAACCGGCGGTGCAATCTCCGCTGCTGCCTCTGGCTGCGCTGCGGCTGGTGATGCTTCCATAACCTCGCCACTGCGGATACGCTGAGTCAGCTGACGCGGCTTGCGACGTGGCATGACCTGAACGCGCTCTTCTTCCTGTACCGCTGCGTCAACTGCAGGGATCTCTTCGGTTGTAACGGACTCAACGGCTTTCTCTTCCTGCTGCTGAGCACGCTTCTCTTCCTGACGACGACGCTGACGCTCGGCACGCTGTTCGCGACGTTGCTGCTGCTGTTCATCGCGCTGCTGCTGCTGCTCTTCAGTCAGGACCGGGCGCTCGGCACGCGGCTCGTTCGGACGCTTGTTGCGACGATTCTCCTGATTGTCACGCGGTTCACGATTTTCACGTGGCTCACGGGCTTCACGCGGCTCGCGCGCTTCACGGGGCTCACGGGCTTCCCGTGGCTCGCGCGCTTCGCGCGGCTCACGGTTCTGAGCCTGCTCGCCGTTACGCGGCGTACGATCGCGACGATTATTGTTGCGACGGTTACGGCGTTCACCACGCTGCTGCGTGCTGCTCTCTTCTTCTGCCGGCTTACTCGCCTGCTGAGGCTGTGCTTCCGCCGGGGCTGCTGCCGGAGTATCATCTGCAAACAGCTTTTTCAGACCGTTAAGCAGACGACCCACCAGACCCGTACTGACGGTGGCAGCCGCAGCCGCAGGACGCGCTGTAGCCTGTGCGGTTGGCTCGCTTTTCGCTGCAGGTTTTTCGGCAGTGACTTCAACCGGTGCAGGCGGGGCATCTGGCATCACAAAGGCGGCCAGTGCAGGCTGTTCCGGACGACGGCGCTCGGCGTGATCCTCTTCTGATGGCAGTGCCATTTCAGCTTCGTGCAGCTTCGGCAGATGATAAGAGAGCGTTTGTGTCTCTTCACCTTTGCGCACGCGCAGCACGGAGTAGTGCGGCGTTTCCATTTGATCGTTAGGCACGATAATGGCGCGTACGCCACCCTGACGCTTCTCGATCGCACTCACCGCTTCACGTTTTTCGTTCAGCAGGTAGGAGGCAACCGGCACCGGCACAATGGCGTGTACTTCTTTGGTGTTATCTTTCAGCGCTTCTTCTTCAATCAGACGCAGAATAGAGAGTGACAGTGATTCGTTATCGCGGATGGTACCCGTACCGCTACAGCGCGGGCAGACGTGATGGCTCGACTCACCCAGTGACGGGCTGAGACGCTGACGCGACATCTCCAGCAGACCAAAACGGGAGATATGGCTAATCTGAATGCGTGCACGATCCTGACGTACCGCTTCGCGCAGCCGGTTCTCTACGGCGCGCTGATGACGGACCGGCGTCATATCGATAAAGTCGATAACGATCAGGCCACCGAGGTCGCGCAGGCGCAGCTGGCGGGCAATCTCATCGGCTGCTTCAAGGTTAGTATTGAAGGCCGTTTCTTCGATGTCGCCGCCGCGGGTTGCACGAGCGGAGTTGATATCGATCGCGGTTAACGCTTCGGTGCTGTCGATAACAATTGAGCCGCCAGAAGGCAGACGGACTTCACGCTGGAAGGCGGACTCGATCTGCGACTCAATCTGGTAGTGGCTGAACAGCGGAATTTCACCGGTGTAGAGTTTGATCTTGCTGCTAAAGTCAGGGCGGCCCAGCGCAGCGATATGCTGACGCGCCAGCTCCAGCACTTTAGGATTATCGATAAGAATTTCACCAATGTCCTGACGCAGGTAGTCGCGGAAAGCGCGCACAATGACGTTGCTTTCCTGATGGATCAGGAAGGGTGCAGGACGGCTCTCTGCCGCTTTTTTGATCGCTTCCCAGTGCTTGAGACGGAAGCTCAGATCCCACTGCAGCGACTCAGCTGATTTTCCCACGCCTGCGGTGCGTACAATCAGGCCCATGCCTTCCGGCAATTCCAGCGCGGAAAGTGCCTCTTTCAGTTCAGTGCGGTCATCGCCTTCAATCCGGCGGGAGATGCCTCCGGCGCGCGGGTTATTAGGCATCAGAACCAGGTAGCTGCCTGCGAGAGAGATAAAGGTAGTAAGTGCAGCGCCTTTATTACCGCGCTCTTCTTTATCAATCTGAACGATCACTTCCTGGCCTTCACGCAGCACATCTTTGATGTTAGGACGGCCGTGCGCGTTGTAGTTAGCTGGGAAGTATTCGCGGGAAATTTCTTTCAGAGGGAGGAAACCGTGACGCTCAGCGCCATAATCGACAAATGCCGCTTCAAGGCTGGGTTCAACGCGGGTGATTTTACCTTTGTAGATATTGGCTTTTTTCTGCTCGTGTCCGGGGCTTTCGATATCCAGATCGTACAGACGCTGACCGTCAACAAGGGCAACGCGCAACTCCTCCTGCTGAGTTGCGTTAATTAACATTCTTTTCATCGTGACTTACTCGTTATTCTCACATGAGTGATAAAGCTGCGGGCATCGTTACCCTGGACGAGAATCAACCGATGGCCCCGTGTCTGCATGCACTGACGTCAACCTCACGGTTGTCGGCGGCTAAAGGGGCGCAAATCTTGTCGGTGGCCTGCTTTTCATAAGGAAAACCAGCGCCTGAAGGTGGAAATAATACAAAATTTTTGAAAATCCACACATCCCAGTCTGTTGTCCAGGCCGCAACCCGCAGCCCGCTAAGTGCCTGATAAAGCATCACGTCTTACGCCATTGCAGCGTGCTCGTTTTATCCGGCAAATTACCTTAATTTCGCTCTTTTTCTGCCCGAATCTTTCTGGTGCAGAAACAGCAGCATTATTCCACTGCTCACCCGCATATAGCAAGGCGACTTTTGTCGAGCTGTGAAGTTTGTAGGCTCTTAACCTGTTCATTTGCGGGGCTAATCGGCAGTTTGCCGAAAAAGCCACCGTTTTGAGCGGTCAGAAGCCTGAAACCAGAGAGAGTTAAGCACAGAAAAAGGGGTGGCGCTATCAGGGGACACTATTTAGAATCGCCGGCATGAAAACAGAGAATCCCGGCGTACATTTTGTCGCCATCACGGCTGAAAATGCCGGACAACGTATAGACAACTTTTTGCGCACCCAGCTCAAAGGGGTGCCAAAGAGCATGATTTATCGCATTCTGCGGAAAGGCGAAGTGCGGGTAAATAAAAAACGCGTGAAGCCTGAATATAAGCTTGAGGATGGCGATGAAGTCCGCGTACCACCGGTGCGGGTCGCAGAGCGGGAAGAGCAGGCCGTGTCGCCAAAGCTTGATAAAGTCGCGGCGTTAGCGGATGCCATTCTGTATGAGGACGATCATCTGCTGGTACTGAATAAGCCGTCCGGTACGGCAGTACACGGCGGCAGCGGCCTGAGCTTTGGGGTTATTGAAGGGCTGCGGGCACTGCGTCCGGAGGCGCGTTTTCTGGAGCTGGTACACCGGCTGGATCGCGACACCTCAGGCGTATTGCTGGTGGCTAAGAAGCGTTCGGCGCTGCGCTCATTGCATGAGCAACTGCGTGAAAAGGGGATGCAGAAAGATTATCTGGCGCTGGTACGCGGCGACTGGCCTTCTCATCTGAAAGTGGTGCAGGCTCCGCTGCTGAAAAACATTCTGCAGAGCGGAGAGCGGGTAGTGCGCGTCAGCGCAGAAGGCAAGCCTTCAGAAACCCGGTTCAAAGTAGAAGAGCGTTTTGGGCTGGCGACGCTGGTTAAAGCCAGCCCGGTGACCGGCCGCACGCATCAGATCCGCGTGCATACCCTGCATGGTGGCCATCCGATCGCCTTTGACGATCGCTATGGCGATCGCGAATTTGATCGTCAGCTGGCTGGCACGGGGTTATCGCGCCTGTTTCTGCACGCGGCAGCGCTGACGTTTACGCATCCTGCCACCGGCGAAACATTACGCATGGAGGCGCCGCTGGATGCGGCACTCAGACACTGCCTGACCAGACTGCGGCAGAAAAAAAGCTGACGATACCGGCATCAGCCCAGCGGGTTGATGCCGGCCTTAATCAGCAGCTGATTAAGTGCAATCAGCGGCAGCCCGACCAGCGTATTCGGGTCGCGCCCCTCCAGCCTGTCGAACAGACAAATGCCAAGTCCTTCGCTTTTAAAGCTGCCGGCGCACGCCAGCGGCTGCTCCAGCTCAACGTAGCGCGCTATCTCCTGACTGCTCAGCGTGCGGAAGTGCACTGTAAAGGGCTCATAGAGCACAAACTGCTGCCGGCTGGCGGGCTGCAGCAGCGCCAGCCCGGTATAAAACACAATCGCTTTTCCGCTCGCCTGAGCCAGCTGGCGGCAGGCGTTTTCGCGGGTGTGCGGCTTGCCGGCGATAGCGCCCTCCAGTACGCACACCTGGTCGGAGCCGATAATCCAGCGATCCGGAAACTGCGCAGCCAGCGCCTGCGCTTTGGCCAGCGCCAGGCGCTGCACCAGTTCAGGCGCACTCTCTTCGGGCTGCGGGGTCTCATCGCAGTCAGGCGCAGCAGTCACAAACGGTACGCCAAGCTTGCTGAGCAGCGCCTGACGAAACGGGGAGGTTGAGGCTAAAACCAGTGGCATCATCATTTTTTTACAGAATAGATAGCGTAAACATGACGGGCATTTTAAACTATGCGCCGCACTGGATGCGAATAGCAGGTGAAAGATGCCGTAAAACGGCCTTTTTCTTTGACTCTAAGACGTTACAAAGTTAATATGCGCGCCCTATGCAAAAGGTAAAATTACCCCTGACGCTCGATCCGGTCCGCGCCGCGCAAAAACGCCTGGATTATCATGGTGTTTATGCACCTGAATTGGTGGCGCGTCTGGCCGAAACGGTCGTGAGTGTGGACAGTGATGTGGAATGTACCATGTCGTTTGCGGTTGACAACCAGCGCCTCGCGGTTCTGCAAGGAACGGCGGATGTGCAGGTGACGTTAATGTGTCAACGCTGCAACCAGCCATTTCCGCAAGCTGTACACGTAAGCTATTGCTTTAGTCCGGTCTCTTCTGACGACCAGGCTGAGGCACTACCGGAAGCCTACGAGCCGGTTGATGTCAACGATTTTGGTGAGATCGACCTGCTGGCAGTGATAGAAGATGAGCTCATCCTCGCACTGCCGGTGGTTCCGGTGCATGATTCTGAACACTGTGAAGTGTCCGACGCGGACATGGTCTTTGGTAAGCTGCCTGAAGAGGCAGAAAAACCAAATCCATTTGCCGTATTAGCCAGTTTAAAGCGTAAGTAATAGGAGTAAGGTCCATGGCCGTACAACAGAATAAACCAACCCGTTCCAAGCGTGGCATGCGTCGTTCGCACGATGCCCTGACCACTGCCGCTCTGTCAGTAGATAAAGTTTCTGGCGAAACTCATCTGCGTCACCATATCACTGCGGATGGTTACTACCGCGGTCGCAAGGTTATCACCAAGTAATTCTTTGCGGTTACGCAAGGCGATACCTTGACACGTTTGACCCTGGCAGTTGATGCCATGGGCGGGGACTTCGGTCCCTGCGTGACAGTGCCTGCAGCCTTGCAGGCACTGGCCTCTCATTCGCAGCTGGTTCTTCTTCTGGTCGGCGATCCCGACACAATCTCGTCATTTCTTGCCAAAGCGGATTCCTCACTTTTGAGGCGTGTGCAGGTTATCCCTGCCGAATCGGTTATTGCAAGTGATGCGAAGCCTTCGCAGGCCATCCGTCAGAGCCGTGGCAGTTCTATGCGCGTGGCGCTGGAGCTGGTTGTGGCCGGTAAGGCGCAGGCCTGTATCAGTGCCGGTAATACCGGTGCGCTGATGGGGCTGGCTAAACTCCTGTTAAAACCGCTGGACGGCATTGCACGTCCGGCACTGATGACCGTTCTGCCCCATCAGCAGCAGGGCAAAACGGTCATTCTTGATCTGGGGGCTAACGTCGACTCTGACAGCGATATGCTGGTGCAGTTTGCCATCATGGGAGCTGTCATGGCGGAAGAGGTGCTGGAGATCCGGCAACCGCGCGTTGCGCTGCTCAATATTGGTCAGGAAGAGACCAAAGGGCTTGAGTCGATTCGCGCCGCATCTGCGGTTCTGCGGGCAAGCCCTCAGATCAACTATATTGGTTATCTTGAAGGTAACGACCTGCTGACCGGCAAAACAGATGTGCTGGTGTGCGATGGCTTTGCCGGTAATGTAACGCTGAAAACGATGGAAGGTGTGGTGCGGCTGTTTCTGTCGCTGCTGAAATCGTCAGGCGAAGGTAATAAAGGTAAAGGGACCTGGTGGCTGAAACTGCTGGGACGCTGGCTGAAAAAGCGTATGATCAGGCGTTTCGGTCATCTAAACCCCGACCAGTATAACGGCGCTTGTCTGTTAGGATTGCGCGGAACAGTGATCAAAAGCCACGGCGCGGCCAATATTCAGGCATTCGCTGTGGCGATAGAACAGGCAGAGCAGGCGGTGCGTAAGCAAGTTCCCGAAAGAATTGCCGCGCGCCTTGACGCTGTATTAGCCAGGAGTGACAAAGCGTAGATGTATACCAAAATTATCGGAACAGGCAGCTATCTGCCTGAACAGATCCGCACCAATGCCGATCTGGAAAAAATGGTGGAAACCTCAGACGAGTGGATTGTCACCCGTACCGGCATTCGCGAGCGCCGTATTGCTGCACCGGATGAAACGGTTGCCAGCATGGGCTTTAACGCCGCACAGCGCGCGCTGGAAATGGCCGGCGTTGCCGCCAGCGACATTGGTCTGATTATCGTCGCCACAACTTCATCCAGCCACGCGTTCCCCAGCTCCGCATGCATGATTCAGCAGATGCTGGAGATAAACGACTGCGCAGCCTTCGATCTTGGCGCCGCCTGTGCCGGCTTTACCTATGCGCTGAGCGTTGCCGATCAATATATTAAAAACGGGGCGGTTAAACACGCGCTGGTGATTGGTGCTGATGTCCTGGCGCGTACGCTTGATCCCAGCGATCGCGGGACAATTATTTTGTTTGGCGACGGCGCGGGCGCCGTGGTACTGGGCCAGAGCAGCGAGCCGGGTATCCTCTCGACCCATCTGCATGCCGATGGCCGCTATGGCCAGCTGCTGACCCTGCCTTATCAGGATCGCGCGCGTCAGGATGAACCTGCCTACCTGACCATGGCGGGTAATGAAGTCTTTAAAGTTGCGGTAACCGAGCTGGCGCATATCGTTGATGAGACGCTGCAGGCGAATAATCTCGATCGCAGCGCGCTCGACTGGCTGGTGCCGCATCAGGCAAATCTGCGCATTATCAGCGCAACTGCCCGTAAACTCGGCATGGGCCTGGACAAAGTTGTGGTCACGCTCGATCGTCACGGAAACACCTCTGCGGCTTCGGTGCCGAGCGCGCTGGATGAAGCAGTGCGTGATGGCCGCATCAAGCCGGGACAACTGATTTTGCTGGAAGCCTTTGGTGGTGGTTTTACCTGGGGTTCTGCGCTGGTACGCTTTTGATTGACAGGAAGGACAGATGACGCAATTAGCTTTTGTTTTCCCGGGACAGGGATCTCAGACCGTTGGCATGCTGGCTGAACTCGCTGCTGACAACCCTCAGGTTGAAGCGACGTTTCGCGAAGCGTCTGATGCGCTGGGCTACGATCTGTGGCAGCTGGTTCAGCAGGGGCCGGCTGAAGAGCTGAACAAAACCTGGCAGACGCAGCCCGCTTTGCTGGCAGCTTCAGTCGCTATCTATCGCGTCTGGCAGCAGAAACAGGGCGCTCAGCCGGTGCTGCTGGCAGGCCACAGCCTGGGTGAGTACTCGGCGCTGGTTTGCGCAGGCGTGCTGGCGTTTGCAGATGCCATTAAGCTGGTAGAACTGCGCGGCAAGCTGATGCAAGAGGCGGTTCCGGAAGGGACGGGAGCTATGCAGGCAATTATCGGTCTCGATGATGAGGCGATTCGTAAAGCCTGTGAAGAGAGTGCGCAGGGTGAAGTGGTCTCGCCGGTGAATTTCAACTCGCCAGGCCAGGTGGTGATTGCCGGTAACAAAGACGCCGTTGAGCGTGCTGGCGCTGCCTGTAAAGCGGCCGGCGCGAAACGTGCGCTGCCACTGCCGGTCAGCGTGCCATCGCACTGTGCGCTGATGAAGCCTGCTGCAGTTAAGCTTGCTGTTGCGCTTGAAGAGATCGCCTTTAATGCGCCAGATGTGCCGGTAGTGAATAACGTTGATGTCAAATGCGAAAACGATGCTGCGGCTATCCGCAACGCGCTGGTACGTCAGCTTTATAGCCCGGTACGCTGGACCGAATCAGTACAATTTATTGCAGAACAGGGTGTGACTCAGCTGCTGGAGATGGGTCCGGGCAAAGTCCTGACCGGTCTGACCAAACGGATTGCTGATAACCTGACGGCTACTGCCGTGAACGATCCTGCGTCGCTTTCTGCGGCTCTCTCTCAGGAATAAGAGGAAAATCATGAATTTTGAAGGTAAAGTTGCGCTGGTAACGGGCGCAAGCCGCGGTATTGGCCGGGCCATTGCAGAGACACTGGCGGCGCGCGGCGCAAAAGTTATCGGCACAGCAACCAGCGAAAGCGGAGCTGAAGCCATCAGCGCCTATCTTGGCGACAACGGCAAAGGCCTGGCGCTGAACGTGACGGATGCAGCCTCTATCGACGACGTGCTGGCAAAAGTGCGCGCTGAATTTGGCGAAGTGGATATTTTAGTCAATAATGCAGGCATCACGCGTGACAATCTGCTGATGCGCATGAAAGATGATGAGTGGGATGATATTCTTAATACCAACCTGACATCAGTTTTCCGCCTCTCCAAGGCGGTCATGCGTGCCATGATGAAAAAACGTGTGGGCCGTATCATTACCATCGGTTCTGTAGTTGGGACCATGGGTAACGCGGGCCAGGCTAACTACGCTGCAGCAAAGGCGGGTTTAATTGGCTTTAGCAAATCACTGGCGCGTGAAGTCGCGTCACGTGGCATTACCGTAAACGTCGTGGCTCCGGGCTTTATTGAGACGGACATGACGCGTGCACTGAATGAAGATCAGCGCTCGGGCATTCTGGCAGAAGTGCCTGCAGGCCGTTTAGGCGACCCGCAGGAAATTGCCAATGCTGTTGCATTCTTAGCCTCTGACGAAGCAGCCTACATCACAGGTGAAACGCTGCACGTCAATGGCGGCATGTACATGGTCTGATAATCACGAAATCATTTGCATTATTTGCGGTAAACACCGCAGAATAGCGCAAAATCGTGGTTCGACCAGCCGGGATTTTGTTGCATCTTTTTCACCATTTTATACACTACGAAAACCATCGCGAAAGCGAGTTTTGATAGGAAATTAAATAGTATGAGCGATATCGAACAACGCGTTAAGAAAATCGTAGCTGAGCAGCTGGGCGTTAAAGAAGACGAAGTGGTTAACACTGCTTCTTTCGTTGAAGACCTGGGTGCAGATTCTCTTGACACCGTTGAGCTGGTAATGGCTCTGGAAGAAGAGTTTGATACTGAAATTCCAGACGAAGAAGCTGAGAAAATCACTACCGTTCAGGCAGCGATCGATTACGTCACTAGCCATCAAGGCTAATGAATATCTTCAGGCGGTCATATGACCGCCTGAGTTTTATGTTTGCCCCACATAGCGTTATTTTTCCCTCCCTGGAGGACGAACGTGTCTAAGCGTCGTGTAGTTGTGACCGGTCTTGGCATGTTGTCTCCTGTCGGCAATACCGTAGAGTCTACCTGGAGTGCTCTCCTTGCCGGTCAGAGCGGCATTACCCTGATCGACCATTTTGATGCCAGTGCTTATGCAACGCGTTTTGCGGGCCTGGTGAAAGATTTTAATTGTGATGAGTACATCTCGCGGAAAGATCAGCGCAAGATGGACGATTTCATCCAGTATGGTATCGCGGCTGGCATTCAGGCTATGGCGGACTCCGGTCTGGTCGTAACTGATGAGAATGCCGGACGTATCGGCGCGGCTATTGGTTCAGGTATTGGCGGACTGGGTCTGATCGAAGAGAACCACAGCTCGCTGGTTAAAGGCGGCCCGCGCAAAATCAGCCCGTTCTTCGTACCTTCTACCATTGTTAATATGGTCGCCGGTCATCTCACTATTATGTATGGCCTGAAAGGCCCGAGTATTTCGATTGCAACGGCCTGCACCTCAGGCGTACATAACATCGGCCACGCTGCACGTATCATCGCTTACGATGATGCTGATGTGATGCTGGCGGGTGGCGCAGAGAAAGCCAGTACGCCTCTGGGCGTTGGCGGCTTTGGCGCGGCGCGTGCGCTCTCAACACGAAACGACAATCCGCAGGCGGCCAGCCGTCCGTGGGATAAAGATCGTGACGGGTTTGTACTGGGTGACGGCGCCGGTATTGTGGTTCTGGAAGAGTATGAGCACGCCAAAAAGCGCGGTGCGAAAATCTATGCTGAAATCGTTGGTTTTGGCATGAGCAGCGATGCTTACCACATGACGTCACCGCCGGAAGATGGCTCAGGCGCCGCTGCAGCGATGGTCAACGCGCTGCGTGATGCCCGACTCGACCCGGCTCAGATCGGCTATGTTAACGCGCACGGCACCTCTACGCCAGCCGGTGATAAAGCTGAAGCGCAGGCGGTGAAATCCGTATTCGGCGCGTCAGCGCACAGCGTGATGGTCAGCTCGACCAAATCGATGACGGGTCACCTGCTGGGTGCTGCCGGTGCCGTAGAAGCGATCTATTCGGTTCTGGCGCTGCGCGACCAGGTTGTACCGCCAACCATCAATCTGGATAATCCGGATGAGGGTTGCGATCTGGACTTTGTGCCGCATACGGCGCGTCAGGTTAGCGGTCTGGAGTATACACTATGTAACTCCTTTGGATTTGGCGGCACCAACGGCTCGCTGATCTTCCGCAAGGTATAATCGCTATTCTGCCGAACAGAGGCCCGCAATGCGGGCCTTTTTTCTGATCTGCTCTTCAGCACAACTGTCCGGGCAGGCGAGATCATTTCAGGGCTGACTGCCTGAGGAGCGCGCGGTGTGGATTAACGGTATCCCGCAAACAATGCTGCCGGTCAGCGATCGAGCTGTCCAGTTTGGCGACGGCTGTTTCACCACGGCCGCGGTGCGTAACGGCAGCGTCGTGATGGCTGAGGCGCATCTGCAGCGCCTGGAGCAGGGGTGCAGGCAGCTTCTGCTGCCGCTGCCCGACCTGACGCTGCTGGCAGATGAAATGCGTTGCATTGCGCAGGGTCACGACCGGGCAGTGATGAAGATCATCCTGACGCCGGGAGCTGGCGGACGCGGCTACAGCCGGCGCGGCTGTCAGGACCCGGTGCGCATCCTCTCGCTCTCCCCCTGGCCGCACCATTACGCCGCGCTGCAGCAGCAGGGGGTGAGGCTGATTACCAGCCCGGTGCCGCTGGCGCGCAATCCGCTGCTGGCGGGCATCAAACATCTCAACCGGCTGGAGCAGGTGATGATTCGCCACCACCTTGATGAGACGGATGCTGATGAGGCGCTGGTACTGGACACCGCGGGATGCGTGGTAGAATGCTGCGCTGCCAATCTCTTCTGGCGCCGCGGCAACCAGATTTTTACGCCTCACCTTGGCCAGGCGGGCGTAAACGGCATTATGCGACGTTTTCTGATGGCGCAGCTGGCGGCCAGCGGCCAGGCTTGTCAGGAAATCAGCGCGCCGCGCGAAAGCGTACTTGGCGCTGATGAAGTCGTGATCTGTAATGCACTGATGCCGGTGCTGCCGGTGCTGCAAATCGATAACATTATTTTCAGTGAACGCACGCTGTACCAGCAACTTTTTACCTGTTGCCAGAAAATGGACGTAACATGAGTCGAATCAAAAAAATTATTGCGGGCGCGGCAGTTATCGCTGCCGCCGCTGCCGCGTTTAGCTACTGGCAGGCAGAGCGCCTGGCAGATACGCCGCTGACCATTCACCAGGAAACGCTCTATACGCTGCCGGCGGGTAGCGGACGCGTTGTGCTGGAAGCGCAGCTGGAGAGCCAGCATATTATTCCGCACACTATCTGGTTTGGGCCGTTGCTCAGGCTGCAGCCGGAGCTGGCGGAGTTTAAAGCGGGTACCTACCGGCTGGAACAGGGCATGACCGTACGTCAGCTGCTGCAGCTGCTGGCCAGCGGTAAAGAGGCGCAGTTTCCGCTTCGTTTTATCGAGGGCTCACGCCTCAGCGAGTGGCTGAGCGAGCTGCGCAAAGCGCCTTATCTGAAGCATACGCTGCCGGACGACAGCTTTGCCAGCGTAGCGGCGGCGCTGAAGCTGGACGCGGCACAGCTTGAAGGCAGCTTCTATCCCGACACCTATCTCTATACTGCCAATACTACGGACGTCGCGGTGCTGACGCGGGCGCATATCCGCATGAACAAGCTGGTCGATGAGGTCTGGCAGACGCGCATGGCGAATCTGCCCTACAAAGCGCCGCGGGATCTGGTGACGATGGCGTCAATCATCGAGAAAGAGACGGGCGTAAGCGAGGAGCGCGCGCGGGTAGCGTCAGTATTTATTAATCGTCTGCGGACCGGAATGAAGCTCCAGACCGATCCCACCGTTATCTACGGGATGGGTGAGCGCTATAACGGCACGCTGACGCGCAGCGATCTCGACACGCCGACCGCCTATAATACCTACAGCATCAGCGGCCTGCCGCCGGGACCGATTGCGATGCCCGGACGCGCCTCGCTGGAAGCCGCTGCGCATCCGGAAAAGAGCAGCTATCTCTATTTTGTTGCGGATGGCAAAGGCGGGCATACCTTTACCACCAACCTTGCCAGCCATAACCGGGCGGTACAGGCTTATCGTCAGGCGCTGAAGGAAAAAAATGAAGAGTAAGTTTATTGTCATTGAGGGGCTGGAAGGCGCCGGCAAAACCACCGCGCGCGAGGCGGTGGTGGAAGTTTTGCAGCAGCACGGTATCCACGACATCGTCTTTACCCGTGAGCCGGGCGGCACACCGCTGGCGGAACAGCTGCGGGTGCTGGTAAAGCAGGGTATTGAAGGTGAACAGGTTACCGACAAAGCGGAGCTGCTGATGCTCTACGCCGCCCGGGTGCAGCTGGTGGAGAACGTGATCAAACCGGCGCTGGCGCGCGGCGCGTGGGTGGTGGGCGATCGTCACGATCTCTCTTCGCAGGCGTATCAGGGCGGTGGCCGTGAAATGGATGCCGCGCTGATGACCACGCTGCGCGATGCGGTGCTGGGCGATTTTCGCCCCGACCTCACGCTTTATCTCGATGTGACGCCGGAAATCGGATTGCAGCGCGCCCGTGCGCGCGGCGCGCTGGACCGCATTGAGCAGGAGTCGCTGCGCTTTTTCGAGCGGACCCGCGCGCGCTACCTTGCGCTGGCGCAGGCGGACGCCAGCATCGTCACTGTTGATGCAACGCAGGCTATCGATGAGGTGACAACGTCACTTAAAGCGGCCCTGCATCGCTGGCTGGCCGGGCAGCGCCCATGAACTGGTATCCGTGGCTGAACCAGCCCTACCGGCAGATTATTGCCCGTCACCAGGAGGGCGCAGCGCATCATGCGCTGCTGCTGCAGGCAGCTGAAGGTATGGGGGATGACGCGCTGGTGTGGGGCGTTAGCCGCTGGCTGATGTGTCAGCGGCGGGAAGGCGCTAAAAGCTGCGGCACGTGCCACGGCTGTGAACTGATGCAGGCGCATACGCATCCGGACTGGTATCGGCTGGAAGCAGAAAAAGGAAAGGCGTCGCTGGGCGTGGATGCCGTGCGCGACGTCACGGAAAAGCTCTATCATTTTGCGCAGCAGGGCGGTGCGAAAGTGGTCTGGCTGCCGGACGCCGCGCAGCTGACGGAAGCGGCTGCCAATGCGCTGCTGAAAACGCTGGAGGAGCCACCCGCAAACTGCTGGTTCTTTCTCAGCGTGCGTGAGTCCTCCCGGTTGCTGGCTACGCTGCGCAGCCGCTGTCTCAGCTGGCCGCTAATTCCGCCGGAGGAGTCGCAGAGCCTCGCCTGGCTGGGCCGTGAAGTAACACAGCCAGAAGCGGCGCTGCGCGCTGCGCTGCGTCTGAGCAGCGGTGCGCCCGCCGCAGCGCTGGCGCTGCTGCAGCCCGCGCGCTGGCAGACGCGTCAGGCACTGTGCGATACGCTGATCGCGGTGCTGAATGATGACATTCTGCAGCTGCTGCCTGCGCTGAACAGTGATGACGTGGCCGATCGCCTCAGCTGGCTTATCTCGCTGCTGGTGGACGCCATGAAAATGCAGCAGGGTGCTGCGGCGTGGCTGAGTAATGGTGACCGGCCTGATGTGGTGACCGCGCTGGCCCGGCGGCTGAACAGCAGTGCCCTGAACAGCAGCGCACAGCAGTGGCTCGCCTGTCGTGAGCAGCTGCTGCACGTGACGTCGCTTAACCGCGAACTTATTCTGACCGACCGGCTGCTGGCGTGGAGCCGTTTACTGGCACCGCCTGTCATCAGCCCGTAATTATCTGAGAAAATTATGTTTATCGTTGATTCCCATTGCCACCTTGATGGCCTTGACTATGAAAGTCAGCACCGCGACCTGGATGACGTTATCGCCAAAGCCGCCGCGCGCGACGTAAAATTTATGCTGGCAATTGCCACCACGCTGCCAGACTACTATCGCATCAAAGCGCTGGTCGGCGAGCGACAGAATATTGCGCTGGCCTGCGGCGTTCACCCGCTGAACCAGGATGAACCCTGGGATGTGGCGGAGTTTCGTCGCCTGGCAGCGGAAGAGCAGGTGGTAGCGCTGGGTGAAACCGGCCTCGACTACTTCTATCAGCAGGAGACCAAAGCGCAGCAGCAGGCCGCTTTCCGCGAACATATTCGCACCGGTATTGCGCTGAATAAGCCGATCATCGTGCATACCCGGGACGCCCGTGACGATACGCTGGCGATCCTGCGTGAAGAGCAGGTCGAAAAGTGCGGCGGCGTGCTGCACTGTTTTACCGAAGATCGCGCAACCGCAGCTAAGCTTCTGGATCTCGGCTTTTATATCTCCTTCTCCGGTATTCTGACGTTCCGTAATGCGGAGCAGATCCGCGATGCCGCGCGCTTTGTGCCACTGGATCGGATGCTGGTAGAGACAGATTCTCCCTATCTCGCGCCGGTGCCGCATCGCGGTAAAGAGAACCAGCCTGCATTTACCCGCGACGTGGCCGATTATATGGCGGTGCTGAAAGGGGTGGATATCGAGACCCTGGCCGCGACGACTACGGAGAATTTCTCACGCCTGTTTCACATTCCTATGACGCGTCTGGGGGCCTGAGCTTTATTTCAAACGCTGTAATTAATCCGTAATGAACTGCCTGCGTCAGGTTATTCCCGACGCAGGCAGTGTTTTATTGCGCTATTATCCGGCAGGTCAGTCAGAAAGTGCTGAAAGCTGCCGGCTCTCATTGAGGAAACGTGATAGCCGTCAAAGTAACGCGCCCCCATTTATTTTACTCTTCGTAATAAATCAAAAGACGCTCAGCGTCACCCGGCTGCGGAACCTCCCCCGCTGCCACGCGCATCGCGCAACTATGCACTCATACTCAGGAGCTTCTATGTTCAAGAACGCATTTGCGAACCTGCAGAAAGTAGGTAAATCGCTGATGTTGCCGGTATCGGTTCTGCCGATTGCCGGTATTTTGTTAGGTGTTGGTTCTGCAAACTTTAGCTGGCTGCCGGCAGTGGTCTCCCACGTCATGGCCGAGGCGGGCGGGTCCGTTTTTGCCAACATGCCGCTGATTTTTGCGATTGGTGTGGCGCTGGGCTTTACCAATAACGACGGCGTGTCAGCACTGGCGGCGGTTGTCGCTTACGGCATTATGGTTAAAACGCTGGCGGTCGTGGCGCCGCTGGTACTGCATCTGCCAGCCGCAGAGATTGAAGCGAAACATCTGGCGGACACCGGCGTACTGGGCGGGATCATTGCCGGTGCGATTGCTGCCTATATGTTTAACCGCTTTTACCGTATCAAGCTGCCGGAGTACCTCGGCTTCTTTGCCGGTAAACGCTTTGTTCCGATTATTTCCGGTCTGACCGCTATCTTTACCGGTATTGTGCTGTCGTTTATCTGGCCACCGGTGGGTACGGCAATTCAGGATTTCTCCCAGTGGGCTGCGTATCAGAACCCGGTTGTCGCTTTTGGCATCTACGGCGTGATTGAGCGTGCGCTGGTGCCTTTCGGCCTGCATCATATCTGGAACGTTCCTTTCCAGATGCAGATTGGTGAGTTCACCAATGCGGCCGGCCAGGTATTCCACGGCGATATCCCGCGTTACATGGCGGGAGACCCGACTGCCGGTAAACTCTCAGGCGGCTTCCTGTTTAAAATGTATGGTCTGCCGGCTGCTGCTATTGCTATCTGGCATTCGGCGAAGCCTGAGAACCGTGCCAAAGTTGGCGGTATCATGATCTCTGCCGCGCTGACCTCGTTCCTGACCGGTATTACCGAACCGATTGAGTTCTCTTTCATGTTCGTGGCACCGATCCTCTACGTGATCCACGCGATTCTGGCAGGTCTGGCGTTCCCTATCTGTATCCTGCTGGGTATGCGTGACGGTACCAGCTTCTCGCACGGCCTGATCGATTTTATCGTCCTGAGCGGTAACAGCAGCAAAATCTGGCTGTTCCCGATTGTTGGCATCATCTACGGCCTGGTTTACTACACCGTTTTCCGCGTGCTGATTGTAAAACTGAATCTGAAAACGCCAGGTCGTGAAGATACCGCGATTGAGCAGAGCAGCGTCACCGGCAGTGAAATGGCGGGCAAGCTGGTCAGCGCCTTTGGCGGCAAAGAGAACATCACCAATCTGGATGCCTGTATTACCCGTCTGCGCGTCAGCGTGGCCGATGTGGCAAAGGTTGATCAGGCTGAGCTGAAAAACCTGGGCGCCCGCGGCGTTGTGGTTGCCGGTTCCGGTGTACAGGCTATCTTTGGCACTAAATCAGATAATCTGAAAACGGAAATGGATGATTACATCCGCAGCATGTAACGCCTTTGCAGTAAGATTGTGCACCGTTACTGAAAACCCCCTCCCGTGAGGGGGTTTTTGTTTGTCTGCGCGACGCTGTAAAAGCAGCCAGTCAGTGAAGAAAAGCCGGGAGAAGGTTGAAAGAAGCGGATTTTCTCGCGCATACTGCCAGACTGACTCAGGTAAAAAGGAACCGCACCATGGCTGAAGAGACTATTTTCAGTAAAATCATTCGCCGTGAAATTCCGGCCGATATTATCTACCAGGATGAACTGGTCACCGCCTTTCGTGATATTGCACCCAAAGCGCCCACTCACGTGCTGATTATCCCTAATGTCCTGATCCCCACGACGAACGACGTTAAGCCTGCGCATGAACATGCGCTCGGGCGGATGATCACCGTGGCGGCGAAAATTGCCCGCGATGAAGGCATTGCTGAAGATGGCTATCGCCTGATCATGAACTGCAATCGCCACGGCGGTCAGGAGGTCTATCATATACACATGCACCTGGTGGGTGGTGAACCCCTGGGCCCGATGCTTGCTTATTAACCTCAGGCGGACCTGATATGCGTCGATGGCTGAGCGGCCTGCTATTATTGACTCTGGCAGGCTGCAGTAGTGATAAACCGATGATTAATACCTCGCAATCGCTGGTGATGGAGTCATCCGTGCTGTCAGCGGGGATTATTACTGACGAGCCACAGCTTACCAGCCGCGACGGTCAGCTGCAGGCGGCCAGCACGCTGCAGAATCTGCGTGAAGCGCCTGTTACGGTTCATTATCGTTTCTACTGGTATGACGATAAGGGACTGGAAATTGAGCCGCAGGAGCCGGCACAGACGCAAACTGTTCCCGCACACGGCAGCGTGATGGTGGCTTCGCAAATGGGCAATCTTACCGCCAGCAAAGTGCGGCTTTATCTTTATCTCTAAGGAGTAACCCCGTGATCCGCAGTGTTCAACGTTCTGGCGCGCTACTGTTTGCGCTGATGCTTACCGGCTGTGTGGTAAAACAGCAGACGCCGGCGCCGGTCGAACCGACGCAGCCGACGACCCCGGTTCAGCCGGAACCGCAGCCGGAGCCGCAACCCGTGCCGCCGCCACAAAATGTGCCGCAGCCGCCTAAGCTAAAGACCATTAACTGGAGCGCCAGCGTCTCACCGCTGGTGGCCAATATGGTGCAGTCTGCCGGGGTGAATCCGGGCAGCGTGCTGCTGGTCGATCGCCTTAAAAACAGCACCAACGGCGCGCTGCAGACCGAAAAAGCCACCAGTGCCATTCAGAGCGCGCTGGCGAACAACGGCAAGTTTACCCTGGTATCTGATGATCAGCTGAATCAGGCTCGCCAGACGCTGGGCCTCTCACCGGAAGATAGTCTGAACTCGCGCAGCAAAGCGATTGGACTGGCGCGCATCGTAAACGCGCAGTATGTGCTTTACAGCAATGCGAAAGGCGAGGTGAAGTCACCCACGCTGCAGATGCAGCTGATGCTGGTGCAGACCGGCGAAATCATCTGGTCAGGTAATGGTGCAACACAACCCTGATCCCGCACTGGCTGACCTGGTGCAGCAACAGTGGCCGACGGCACCCGCCGCCGGCTATTTTTTCGCGCTGCCGGGTCTGAGCGGCAACAGTTTTCAGATTGCGGGCGGGCAGGAGACGCTGCTGGCCCGGCGCACGCCTCTGCAGCCGATTCCTTTTGTTAACCGGCAGCGCGAATACCGTATTTTACGCCAGCTGCGTAACGCCGGCCTGGGGCCGGAGCCGCTCAGCTGGCGCTCCCCGTGGCTGCTACAGCGCTGGCTGCCGGGTGAGGCGCTGACGCCTGCCGCCTTTGACGCACAGCGCAGCGCAATAGTGGCGCTGGTAAGCACGCTGCACCGGCAGCCGCTGACCGGCTATCCCCTGCGGCTGCTGCCGCTGTTGCAGCTCTACTGGCAGCGCTGCCGCCAGCGGCACTGGCGCTGGCTGGCGCGCCTGCAGCGGCTGCAGCGACAGGGGGAACCGCGCCCGCTGCGCCTTGCGCCGCTGCATATGGATGTCCATCCGGGCAATGTGATCGCGACGCCAGCCGGGCTGAGGCTGATTGACTGGGAGTATGCAGCCGATGGCGACGTGGCGCTGGAGCTGGCTGCCATCTGTGCATGGGCGCCGGCGCAGGCAGCGGCGTGGACAGAAGAGTATGCCGCACGGACGCACATGGATGCGGCCGTGCTGGCGCGTCAGATCGCGCGCTGGCAGCCGTGGCTGCAGCTGCTGATGGCGAGCTGGTATCAGCTGCGCGCCGAGCAGAGCGGCGAGGCAACTTTACAGCAGCTGGCGCAGACCAGCTGGCAGGATATTTAATTCAGGAACTGAGCTATGACAATCAATGCACCCGGCCCGCTGATGCTGGACGTGGCGGGCTATACGCTGGACGCAGAAGAGCGCGAGATATTGCAGCACCCGCTGGTGGGCGGACTTATTCTGTTTACGCGCAACTTTCATGACGTTGCTCAGCTCCGCGAGCTGGTGCGTCAGATCCGCGCCGCTTCCCGTAACCGGCTGGTGGTGGCGGTGGATCAGGAAGGCGGGCGCGTGCAGCGTTTCCGCGAAGGCTTCACGCAGTTGCCGGCAATGCAGTCCTTTGCTGCCCTGCACGATTTGACTGCGGCAGGCGAGCTGGCGCAGCAGGCGGGCTGGCAGATGGCGGCGGAGATCACCGGGCTCGATATCGATATCAGCTTTGCACCGGTGCTCGATATCGGCCACATCAGCGCCGCAATCGGCGATCGGGCGTTTCATGCCGATCCGGCCATTGCGCTGCAGATCGCGCGGCGCTTTATTAACGGCATGCGCGAAGCCGGTATGAAAACCACCGGTAAACATTTTCCCGGCCACGGCGCGGTCAGCGCGGATTCGCATAAAGAGACACCGCGTGATACGCGCGACGCCGCCACGCTGCGCCAGCACGATATGGCTATTTTTCAGCAGCTCATCAGTGAAGAGCTGCTGGATGCGGTGATGCCGGCCCACGTTATCTACACCCAGGTCGATCCGCTGCCCGCCAGCGGCTCGCCTTACTGGCTGCAGCAAGTGCTGCGTCAGGAGCTCGCCTTTGACGGCGTGATCTTCTCCGACGATCTCTCAATGGAGGGCGCCGCCGTGATGGGCAGCTACGCCGAACGGGCGCAGCAGTCGCTGGATGCCGGTTGCGATATGATTCTGGTCTGCAACCAGCGGGCGGGCGCCATTAGCGTGCTGGATAATCTGCAGGCGGGTCCGGCAGAACGTATTGCACGGCTCTGGCATCGCGGGCAGCATACGCTGGATGAGCTGCAGAGCAGCGCGCGCTGGCGGCAGAATCAGCGTCAGCTCAGCGATCTGCACGCGCGCTGGCTGGCGCATAACGCACAGCAGTAAGCGTTGCGAAGCGCCGCGTTCCCTGGGGGAATGCGGCGTTTGTCGTGTGATGCTATTCACAAAACGTGTAACATTCTGATAATCCCCGCGAAAGATTGATCTGCATCAATTTCCTTATGATCTGGTTAGACCGGCGTGATATTCTGCCCTCAGCGCGCGATTAAACATCGCCAACCCTATGTTTATTAAGGTTTTATTTAACCATTAATTAACTTTTGGTTTACAACTTTGAGGGGGTCTGCATTGACTACAACCATGGAAAAGATCGTCATTATTGGCGGAGGCGCCGGTGGCCTGGAGCTGGCAACGCAGCTGGGGCATAAGCTGGGGCGCAGCAAAAAAGCGGAGATTATTCTGGTTGACCGCAACCACAGTCATCTCTGGAAACCGCTGCTGCATGAGGTGGCGACCGGCTCTATGGATGAGGGCATTGACGCGCTGAGCTATCTGGCTCACGCCCGCAACCACGGCTTTCAGTTTCAGCTGGGCTCGCTGACGCAGATCCATCGCGATCGCAAAACCATTGAGCTGGCGGAAATCCGCGACGCTCAGGGCGAGATTCTGGTGCCGCAGCGTGAGCTGGCGTGGGACCGTCTGGTAGTGGCGCTGGGCAGTACGTCCAATGATTTCGGCACCCCGGGCGTAAAAGATCACTGCATCTTCCTCGACAATCCGCATCAGGCGCGTCGTTTCCATAATGAGATGCTGAATCAGTTCCTGCGTTTTTCTGCCAGCGAAGGTGAGCTGCAGAAAGTGAATATCGCCATTGTTGGCGGCGGCGCCACCGGCGTAGAGCTCTCTGCTGAGCTTTACAATGCGGTGAAGCAGCTGCACAGCTACGGCTACAAAGGTCTCGACAGCAGCGCGCTCAACGTCACGCTGGTGGAAGCGGGTGAGCGCATTCTGCCTGCGCTGCCACCGCGCATCTCTGCGGCGGCCCATCAGGAGCTGACCAAACTGGGCGTACGCGTTCTGACGCAGACCATGGTGACCAGCGCCGATGCGAAAGGGCTTAACACCAAAGAGGGTGAGTATATTGCTGCCGATCTGATGGTGTGGGCAGCAGGCATCAAAGCGCCTGACTTTATGAAAGAGATCGGCGGCCTGGAGACCAACCGCATTAACCAGCTGGTGGTTAAAGAGACGCTGCAGACCACGCGCGATGAAAATATCTACGCGCTCGGCGACTGCGCCTCCTGTGCGCTGCCAGGTGGCGGCTTCGTGCCGCCGCGCGCGCAGTCGGCGCATCAGATGGCGTCACGGGTGCTGGATAACATCCTCGCACAGCGTAAAGGCAAGCCGCTGAAAGCGTACGTTTATAAAGATCACGGCTCGCTGGTTTCGCTGTCGCGCTTTACCACCGTGGGCAGTCTGATGGGTAACCTGATGCGCGGCTCAATGATGGTGGAAGGGCGCATTGCGCGCTTTGTCTACATCTCTCTGTATCGTATGCACCAGATTGCGCTCCATGGATACTTCAAGACCGGCCTGATGATGCTGGTTGGCAGTCTGAACCGCGTACTGCGTCCGCGACTTAAACTGCACTAATCAATAGCGGGCGACACAGTGTCGCCCGCTCCCGTTTTGCCCGCAATAAGCTGCTGATAATCATCAGTTCACCGCAACATTACCCGCCCCGAATCCGCGGCTCGGAACTCTCCTAAAAGCTGGCCCTGCTGCGCTTACGCTGCGTTTCCTCCATTAATCTGATGTTGCAATTCCGGACCATCTGCAAAACTTATCTTCAGGAACACGGCGCGGCGCGCACGCCGGTTATGCCTCCGCTACAGCCTGTAGCGACGGGAATGCGCGGTAACACTGTCAGGAGGATATTCCTGTGAATAAATCAATGCTTGCGGGTATCGGAATCGGCGTAGCAGCAGCGCTGGGCGTGGCGGCGGTCGCCAGCATGAACGTGTTTGATCGCGGTCCGCAATTTGCTCAGGTGCTGTCAGCCACCCCGATTAAAGAGAGTATCAAACAGCCGCGTCAGGAGTGCCGTAACGTCACGCTGACGCACCGTCGTCCGGTACAGGATGAGAACCGCATTGCCGGTTCGGTGTTGGGTGCCGTCGCGGGCGGCGTGCTGGGTCATCAGTTCGGCGGCGGTCGCGGTCGCGATGTGGCTACCGTAGCGGGTGCGCTGGCCGGCGGCTACGGCGGTAATCAGGTGCAGGGCGCTCTGCAGGAGCGGGACACCTACACCACCAGCGAACAGCGCTGCAGAACGGTATACAGTAAACAGGAAAAGATGCTGGGTTATGATGTGACCTATAAAATAGGCGACCAGCAGGGCAAAATCCGTATGGAGAATGACCCTGGCACCCGCATCCCGCTTGACCGTAACGGTCAGCTCATCCTGAATTCGAATCAGGCCTGATTGGGCAAAGCTATTTCACAGCAAACCAGATAAAAAAAGCGCCGTAAGGCGCTTTTTTCTTTTGCATCAGCCCGCCGGCAGCCGGTGCTTTGCCAGTTCGGTGATAAACTCCTGAACCCACTCCATGCGCAGCTTGCGTTCAGCCAGATCGCGCGTGAAGCGCAGCCGCGTCGGGCCATCCAGCTTCCACTGTGCCGGATCTTTCTGCAGCAGGCTAATCAGCCAGCCGGGATCGATCTGGTTCTGCGGGGCAAACTCAAAGAAGCCGCCTTTGTCACTGGCTTCAATTTTGCGCACGCCCAGCTCGCGCGCGGCCAGGCGCAGCGCGGCGATATCCAGCAGATTGCGCGCGGCGTCAGGCAGTTTGCCAAAGCGGTCAATCATCTCTACCCGCAGTTCAGCCAGATCCTGCTCGTCGGCGGCGCTGGCAACCCGCTTATAGAGTGAAAGACGGGTGCTGACATCGGGAATGAAATCGTCGGGCAGCAGCGCCGGCATCCGCAGTTCAATCTCGGTCTGATTGCTGGTGAGATCTTCCAGCGACGGCTCGCGTCCCGCTTTCAGAGCATCCACCGCATTTTCCAGCAGCTCCATATAGAGCGTAAAGCCGATGCTCTCCATCTGACCGCTCTGATCCTCGCCCAGCAGCTCACCGGCGCCGCGGATTTCAAGATCGTGCGTCGCCAGCGCAAAGCCGGCGCCTAAATCTTCCAGCGAGGCGATCGCCTCCAGCCGCTTCTGGGCATCGGTGGTCATCGCTTTCGGGTGCGGTGTCAGCAGCCAGGCGTAGGCCTGATGGTGCGAGCGGCCAACGCGCCCGCGCAGCTGGTGCAGCTGCGCCAGACCAAAGTGATCGGCACGTTCAATGATGATGGTGTTGGCGCTGGGTACATCGATACCGGTTTCAATGATGGTGGTACAGACCAGTACATTAAAACGCTGATGATGGAAATCGTTCATTACCCGCTCCAGATCGCGCTCGCGCATCTGGCCGTGACCAATCGCGATACGCGCTTCCGGCACCAGATCCGCCAGCCGCTGCGCCGCTTTCTCAATGTTTTCCACGTCGTTATAGAGGTAGTAAACCTGACCACCGCGCAGCACCTCGCGCAGAATCGCTTCGCGCACCACCAGGCTGTCATATTCGCGCACAAAGGTTTTCACCGCCAGGCGACGGGCAGGCGGCGTGGCGATAATCGACAGATCGCGCATGCCGCTCATCGCCATATTCAGCGTACGCGGAATAGGCGTAGCGGTCAGCGTCAGGATATCGACGTCGGCGCGCATCGCCTTGATGCGCTCTTTGTGCCGCACGCCAAAGCGGTGCTCTTCATCCACAATCAGCAGCCCGAGGTCGCGCCATTTGAGATCGCTCATCAGCAGTTTATGCGTGCCGATCAGAATATCGATTTTGCCTTCGCTCGCCTGCTCCAGCACCTGTGCCTGCTCTTTCGCGCTGCGGAAGCGTGACAGCATCTCGATACGCACCGGCCAGTTGGCAAAGCGATCGCGGAAGTTGTCATAGTGCTGCTGCGCCAGCAGGGTGGTGGGAACCAGTACCGCCACCTGCTTGGTGTTCTCCACGGCCAGAAACGCCGCGCGCATCGCCACTTCCGTTTTACCAAAGCCCACGTCGCCACACACCAGGCGATCCATGGCCAGCGGCTGGCACATATCACTCAGCACGGCGTTAATTGCCTGCGCCTGGTCCGGCGTGGTTTCAAACGGGAAGCCCTCGCAGAACAGCCGGTACTGCTCGCGATCGTGCTTAAAGGCGTAGCCGCTTTTCGCAGCACGCTGGGCGTAGATATCCAGCAGCTCCGCCGCCACGTCGCGTACCTTTTCCGCCGCTTTCTGCCGCGCGCGTGACCAGGCGTCGCTGCCCAGCTTGTGCAGCGGCGCATTTTCATCGGCGCCACCGGCGTAGCGGCTGATCAGATGCAGTGAGGAGACCGGTACATAAAGCTTGGCGTCGCCGGCGTAGGAGAGCATCAGGTACTCCGCCACAATCCCGCCAGCCTCCAGTGTGGTGAGTCCGATATAACGTCCGACGCCGTGCTCCAGATGCACCACCGGCTGCCCCGGATGCAGCTCCGCCAGGTTGCGGATCAGCACGTCCGGATTGATGGTGCGGCGATTATCCTGCCGGCGACGGCTGACGCGCTCGCCCAGCAGATCGCTTTCACAGATCAGCGCGCGATCGCGCAGCGTATCGATAAAGCCACGCTCGCTGGCGCCAATCATCAGGCTGTAAGGCTGAGCCGCCGCTTCGCTGAAGTGTTCAACCGGCTGAGGGCGTAGCTTAATGCGCGCCAGCAGCTCCTGCAGGCTTTCCCGGCGGCCTTCGCTCTCTACCGAGAAAATCACCTGGCCGCTGAACTGCTCCAGAAACTGGCGCAGCAGGTCGAGTGGGGCTTTCGCCTGGGCCTGCACGGTCAGTTCCGGCAGCGGTTCATAGGCCAGGTTGGTATTGGCGGCTTTTTCCGGCAGCGTTTCTGCCGTGAGCTGCATGCGCGGCCAGGCTTTCAGTTCGCTGAGCAGCGCATCGGGCCGCAGCCAGAGCGTGGCCGGCTCCAGCAGCGGGCGCATCGGGTCGATGCGCCGGTTTTCAAAGCGGGCGTGCGCATCCTGCCAGAAGCGATCCGCGCTGCCAGGCAGATCGCCGCAGTTCAGCACCAGCGTGCTGGCGGGCAGGTAGCTGAACAGCGTGGGCAGCGGCTGCTCAAAAAACAGCGGCTGCCAGTATTCGATGCCGGAGGGCAGCGTGCCTTTACTGACCTGCTGATAGATATGCTCCGGCTCGCGGCGCACGTCGAAAATCTCGCGCCAGCGGGTGCGAAACAGCTCAATCGCCGCTTTATCAGTGGGAAATTCGTGCGCCGGCAGGAGATTAATCGCATCCACTGACTCCAGCGTGCGCTGGCTGTCGACGTCGAACAGGCGCAGGCTGTCAATTTCATCATCAAAAAAGTCGATGCGATAGGGCTGGTCGCTGCCCATCGGGAAGAGATCGAGCAGGGCACCGCGCGTGGCGTATTCGCCATGCTCCATCACCTGATCGACGTGGCGGTAACCCGCCTGTTCCAGCTGATCGCGCAGCGCGTCGCGGGACAGTTTTTGTCCCTGCTGCATCACCAGCGCGTGCCCGTGCAGGAAGCTGTGCGGGCAGACGCGCTGCATCAGCGTATTGACCGGCAGAATCAGCATGCCGCGAGCCAGCATCGGCAGCTGGTAAAGCGTAGAGAGGCGCGCTGAAATAATATCCTGATGGGGCGAAAAGCTGTCGTAGGGCAGCGTTTCCCAGTCCGGCAGATTAATCACCGGCAGGTCGGTAAACTGACGGATCTCCTCCTGCAGCCGCAGCGCGGACTGCATATCCGGGGTGATCATCAACACCGGACCCTGATGGCGTTCGGTGATACTGGCGCACTCAACCGCCTGCGCGGCGCCGACCAGCTGGCCGAGCTGACGATGGTCTCCTGCTTTGGCAGGCAGGGTATAACGATGCTGTTCCGACATAGGGTCTCGACGTGCTCTCCTTGTATTTCAGGGCGTCATCATTCCATAAACCGCCCTGATGATCATCTCTCCATTGTGCCCGCAGGCAGGCCGGAAGGGAGCGACAGCGACTCCGCGCTATCAGCCTGACAGATATAATAGTCCCGATATGCCAGTGATGGTATGCGCGCGCCGCCAGCGGCAACCGTTCGTACAGCTTTTATCCGGCCGCACGGCGGGGCAGAACCGTTGCGGCGAAAGAAATCTCTCCTGTGGCGCGGCAGGGACGCATTTTGATGCAACTTCGCTCATCACTCAGTGGGTTAGAGGTTTCATAAAGCAGGCGGCTCCATTATCATCCCTCTACCTTATTATCAGGCAATGGCCAGAACGGAACTCATGTATCAACCAGTTGCGCTATTTATCGGTTTACGCTACATGCGTGGACGGGCTTCAGACCGCTTCGGTCGCTTCGTCTCCTGGCTCTCAACTATCGGTATTACCTTGGGCGTAATGGCGCTGGTGACCGTGCTGTCGGTGATGAACGGCTTTGAGCGTGAGCTGGAGGGGAATATCCTGGGGCTGATGCCGCAGGCGCTCATTACCAGTGACAAAGGCAGTATCGATCCGCAGCAGCTGCCGGCTGACAGCCTGAAGCTGCAGGGCGTCACGCGCGTTGCTCCCCTGACCACGGCCGATGTGGTGCTGCAGAGTGCGCACAACGTCTCGGTCGGCGTGATGCTGGGGGTTAATCCGGACGAACCCGATCCGCTCACGCCTTACCTGGTTAACACGCAGCAGCAGGTGCTGCAGGCGGGCAAATATAATGTGATCCTCGGTGAGCAGCTCGCCGCACAGCTCGGCGTGAAGCGGGGCGACGCGCTGCGTCTGATGGTGCCTTCGGTCAGCCAGTTTACGCCGGTCGGGCGCCTGCCCAGCCAGCGCATCTTTACCGTTGCCGGAACTTACGCGGCAAATAGTGAGGTAGATGGTTACCAGATCCTCGTTAATCAGCAGGATGCATCGCGCGTTATGCGCTATCCGGCAGGCAGCATCACCGGCTGGCGGCTCTGGCTGGAAAAGCCGCTGAGCGTGGATACGCTGAGTACCCAGCCGCTGCCGCAGGGCACGGTGTGGAAAGACTGGCGCGAGCGCAAAGGCGATCTTTTCCAGGCCGTACGCATGGAAAAAAATATGATGGGGCTGCTGCTGAGTCTGATTATCGCCGTAGCGGCGTTCAATATCATCACCTCGCTGGGTCTGCTGATTATGGAGAAGCAGGGCGAAGTGGCGATTCTGCAGACGCAGGGCTTAACCCGGCGGCAGATTGTCGCGGTCTTTATGGTGCAGGGCGCGAGTGCCGGTATTATTGGCGCGCTGCTGGGTGCGCTGCTTGGCGTGCTGCTTGCCAGCCAGCTGAACACGCTGATGCCGGTCATCGGCCTGTTTCTCGATGGCGCGGCGCTGCCTGTGGACATCAATCCCTGGCAGGTGGTGATGATCGCCCTGATTTCAATGACGGTTGCGCTGCTCTCAACCCTTTACCCCTCCTGGCGCGCTGCCGCCGTTCAACCCGCTGAGGCTTTACGTTATGAGTAATACCCCTTTGTTGCAGTGTCGCGACCTGTGCAAACGCTATCAGGAAGGCAGCGTGCAGACCGACGTGCTGCGCAACGTGGCTTTCAGCCTGCAGCCCGGCGAGCTGGCGGCGATTGTCGGCAGCTCCGGCTCTGGTAAAAGTACGCTCCTGCATCTGCTGGGCGGCCTGGATGCGCCGACCTCGGGCGACGTGGTGTTTGATGGCCGCTCGCTTAATGGCATGAGCGCCGCCGCAAAAGCGGAGCTGCGCAACCGCGAACTGGGCTTTATCTATCAGTTCCATCACCTGCTGCCTGACTTCAGCGCGCTGGAGAACGTGGCGATGCCGCTGCTGATTGGCAAAACCGCCAAAGCGGAAGCTGAGAGTCGCGCCCGCGAAATGCTGGCGGCGGTCGGGCTGGAGAAGCGCGCCGCGCATCGTCCTTCTGAGCTCTCAGGCGGCGAGCGTCAGCGCGTGGCGATTGCCCGGGCGCTGGTTAACCGTCCACGTCTGGTGATGGCGGATGAGCCCACCGGCAATCTCGATGCGCGCAACGCCGACGCGATATTTGAACTGCTGGGCGAGCTTAACGTGCGTCAGGGCACGGCGTTTCTGGTGGTGACTCACGATCTGCAGCTGGCAAAACGGCTGACGCGGCAGATGGAGATGCGTGACGGACAGCTGAGCGATCGCCTGACGCTGGGAGCAGAGGCATGACCTCTTCACTCTCGCTGTTGCTGGGGCTGCGTTTCAGCCGGGGCCGGCGGCGCGGCGGCATGGTATCGCTGATTTCAGTGATCTCCACCGTGGGAATTGCGCTGGGCGTGGCGGTACTGATCATCGGCCTCAGCGCCATGAACGGTTTTGAGCGTGAGCTGAATAACCGCATTCTGGCTGTCGTTCCGCATGGTGAAATTGAGCCGGTCGAAGGGCCGCTGCGCGACTGGCAATCTCTGATCGCCCCGATGGAGCAGGTGCCTGGCATTGCGGCGGCGGCCCCCTACGTTAATTTTACCGGATTGATTGAGAGCGGCGCCAGGCTACAGGCGCTGCAGGTCAAAGGGGTTGATCCGCAGCAGGAGTCGCGTCTCAGCGCACTGCCGCAGTTTGTCGCCGGCGACGCCTGGGCACAGTTTGCCGCCGGCAGGCAGCAGATTATTTTGGGCGGCGGTATCGCCAAATCATTGAACGTGAAGCAGGGCAGCTGGATCACCATCATGATCCCTAACAGCAGCGCGGATAATAAGCTGCAGCAGCCAAAGCGCATCCGGCTGCAGGTCAGCGGTATTCTTCAGCTGAGCGGCATGCTCGATCACAGCCTGGCGCTGGTTCCGCTGGCGGATGCGCAGCGCTATCTGGGCCTGGGCGACAGCGTCAGCGGTATCGCACTGAAGATGAGCGATCCGTTTCAGGCGCAAAAGCTGGTGCGCACGGCCGGTGAGGTAGCCCACGCCTATGTTTATATCAAAAGCTGGATTGGCACCTACGGCTATATGTATCGCGATATCCAGATGATCCGCGCCATTATGTATCTGGCGATGGTGCTGGTGATTGGCGTCGCCTGTTTCAATATCGTTTCCACGCTGGTGATGGCAGTTAAAGATAAGAGCGCAGACATTGCCGTACTGCGTACCCTGGGGGCGAAAGATGGGCTTATCCGCGCTATCTTTATCTGGTACGGGCTGCTGGCGGGCCTGCTGGGCAGCGTCAGCGGCGTTGTCACCGGTGTGCTGGTGGCGCTGAACCTGACGCCGGTGATGCGCGGCATCGAACATCTGACCGGGCATACGCTGCTGGCAGGCGATATCTATTTTATCGACTTTCTGCCGTCGGAACTGCACTGGCTGGATGTTGTCATTGTACTGGTAACCGCTATCGTGCTGAGCCTGATCGCCAGCTGGTACCCGGCGCGACGCGCCAGCCGCCTCGATCCGGCCCGCGTGCTGAGCGGTCAGTAACCGCCCTGACGCAGCCGCTCCGGCGGCTGCGTCCGGTTTCAGCGCCTGCGTACGGCGGTGTCGCCACGCAGTCGCTATTACCGGGACAGCATTGCCCACTACAACACCCGAAACACGGCGTACTGCGCCGCAGATCAAGGAGTTTTTATGCGCATACAGCGCCGCCGCCTGAGGCTCGCCCGCGACCGGAAAAACCGCCGTAAAGTGCATCAGCGCTTTCGCCAGCGCATCTTTGAGCGCGATCGCAGCGCTGAACTCGCCGCGCATCCGCTGCCGCGCGTGGTGGTACTGACCGGCGCCGGCATCTCTGCTGAATCGGGCATTCGTACTTTTCGCGCCTCCGACGGCCTGTGGGAAGAACATCGTATTGAAGATGTTGCTACGCCGGAGGGCTTTCGCCGCGATCCGGCGCTGGTGCAGCGCTTTTATAATATCCGCCGCCAGCAGCTGCAGCAGCCGGAGATCCAGCCTAACGCCGCACATCTGGCGCTGGCAGAGCTGGAACAGGCGCTGGGCGATAACTTTCTGCTGGTCACACAGAACATCGATAATCTGCACGAGCGTGCCGGCAGCCAGCGCGTGCTGCATATGCATGGCGAACTGCTGAAAGTGCGCTGTGAGGAGAGTGGCCAGGTGGTGGCGTGGCATCGCGACGTGACCGCCGACGATCGCTGCACCTGCTGCCAGTTTCCGGCGCGGCTGCGGCCGCACGTGGTGTGGTTCGGCGAAATGCCGCTCGGCATGGAAGAGATCTATGAGGCGATGCAGCAGGTGGATCTGTTTATCGCCATCGGCACCTCAGGCCATGTCTATCCTGCCGCCGGATTTGTACATGAAGCCACGCTGCAGGGCGCGCATACGGTTGAGCTGAACCTGGAGCCAAGTCAGGTGGGCAATGAGTTTGCCGAAGGAAAATATGGCCTGGCGAGCGAAGAGGTACCGGCGTTTGTGCAGCGCCTGCTGCAGAGCCTGGAGCACTAAACCGGGCGCCTGTGCGGCGCCCGTTACGCCTTTCAGCGGCCCGCTTTCAGCTTCTGAAACAGCGTTTCATACTGTATGCTGGCGGCTCCGACATCATTCTGCCACTCGCCTTTTCTGATGACGTCAGCAGGCGGATAGAGTGACGGATCCTGCGCAACGGCCGCAGGCAGCAGCTTTTTTGCCGCCAGATTTGGCGTCGGGTAACCGATGGTTTCCGCCACCTGAGCTGCCACATCGGGGCGCAGCAGGAAGTTAATCAGCTTCAGCGCCCCCTCCCGGTTTTTCGCATTGGCCGGGATCGCCAGGTTATCCATCCAGAAAATGCCGCCTTCTTCCGGCCAGACAATGCTCAGCGGCGTGCCCGCCTGACGCGCCACGTAAGCGGAGCCGTTCCAGATCATACCGACGTTGACTTCGCCCTCCATAAACGGGTTGCCCGGATTATCGGAGTTAAACGCCAGCACGTTCGGCATCAGCTTTTTCAGCTCTTCTGACGCGGCAGCGATCTGCGCCGGGTCCTGCGTGTTGCCGGAATAACCGAGCTTGCGCAGCGCCACCTGGAACACTTCGCGCGCATCGTCCGTCAGCAGCAGACTCTGCTTATATTCCGGCTTCCAGAGGTCGGCCCAGCGGGTGATCGTTTTAGGATCGATCTCATCGCTGTTGACACCGATAGCGGTCGCGCCCCAGATATAGGGAATGGAGTAGTCGTTATCGGGATCGAACGGCTTGTTGAGCAGGTCGGGATCGAGATTCTTAAAGTTGCTCAGCTGCGATTTATCGATCTTCTGCAGCATCCCCTCATTGCGCATTTTGGCGACAAAATAGGTCGAAGGCACCACCAGATCGTAAGCGCCATCTTTCCAGGTTTTCAGCTTGGCGTACATGCTCTCATTGGATTCATAGGTGGAGTAGATCACTTTGATCCCGGTCTCTTTGGTAAACTGCTCCAGCAGACCCGGCGGCACATACTCTGTCCAGTTATAGAAGTAGAGCGTTTTATTGTCAGCCTGCGCGCTCTGCATACACAGCGCCATCGCTCCCGCTATCAGCCAGCAAGCGTGTTTTTTCATGGGGTATCCTCTATTGGGTTTTATCACGGAGCAGTAGCTGACTGATCGCCACCAGCAGCAGCGACAGCAGCAGCAGGATCGTCGCCAGCGCGTTCACCTCGGGTGAAACACCAACTTTCACCATGGAGTAGATCTTCAGCGGCAGGATTTCGAAACCCGGCCCGGTAACGAATGATGAGACCACCACATCATCCATAGAGAGGGTAAAACTCAGCAGCCAGCCCGCTGCCACGGCCGGCATCGCCAGCGGCAGCAGAATTTTACGCAGAATCGTCACTTCACTGGCACCGAGATCTTTTGCCGCCTCCAGCATGCGCACATCAAACCCTTTCAGCCGCGAGTAAACGGTGATCACCACAAAAGGCAGGCAGAAGGTGATATGCGAAAACAGCAGCGACCAGAAGCCGAGCGAGATCCCCAGCAGCATAAACAGCACCAGCAGGGAGATCGCCATAACAATATCCGGCGACATCATCACCACAAACAGCATCCCGCTGACAAAGGGTTTACCGCGAAAACGGTAACGGTAGAGCGCGACGGCCGTAAGCGCGCCAATCAGCGTGGCGCAGGTTGCGGAGATCACACCCATGATAAGTGAGTGCTGCGCTGCCTGAATCAGACTGTCGTTGTTCAGCAGCAGCTGATACCAGCGCGTGCTGAATCCCTGCCAGTTAATGCCAAAGCGCGAGGCGTTGAAGGAGTTCACGATCAGGATAATCATCGGAATATAGAACCAGGCATAGATTGCGGCCATAAAGCCGCCGCGTAGCAGACGCGCTATCATGAGAGATCCATACGGTTATTCAGCAGCCGCGCCGCCCGCCAGTAAAACAGCAGCATAATGCCCATCAGCAGCGTCATCACCACGCTGGTGGCTGCGCCAGAGGGCCAGTCGCGAATGTTCAGGAACTGGCTTTTGATAATATTTCCGATCAGCAGATTTCTGGCGCCGCCCATAAGGTCGGCAACGTAAAACATGCCCATCGCCGGGATAAATACCAGCAGGGAGCCCGCGACAATGCCGGGCAGAGTCAGCGGCAGAATAATGCGTACAAACGTCTGCAGCTTACTGGCACCGAGATCGCGCGCCGCTTCAAGATACGATCGGTCAAGCTTCTCCAGGCTGGAGTAAAGCGGCAGTACCATAAACGGCAGCAGGATATAGATTAACCCCAGAATCACCGCTTCAGAGGTGAACATGATGCGAAAGGGCTTATCTGTTACGCCGAGCCAGAGCAGAAAGTCGTTCAGCCAGCCGCGGGTGCTGAGAAAGATCTTCAGCCCATAGATGCGGATCAGCGAGTTGGTCCAGAAGGGGACAATCAGCAAAAACAGCATCAGCGGACGCAGCCGCGGCGAGAGGCGGGTCAGGCACCAGGCAAACGGATAGCCCAGCAGCAGACAGCACAGGGTGGCGATAAACGCCATATTCAGTGAATGCAGCAGCACGCTGGCATAGAGCGGGTCGAGCAGGCGGCGGTAGTTATCAAAGGTCAGTACCATGCTGACAAAGTGCGCATCATCGCGCGTCAGAAAGCTGGTGACGATAATCATCAGATTGGGCAGCAGCACAAACAGCGTCAGCCAGCTGACAATCAGGGCAACAATCGCTTTCTGCAGACGATTACGCATCAGTTTCATAGGGCAGTACCACCTCCCAGTCCGGCACCCAGCGGATGGCCATTTTTTGATTCAGCGAGTGGTCAAAATCGGGGTCATCTTCGTTGAAGAATTCACTGACCGTCAGCAGCTTGCCGTTCTCCAGCTCCACCGAGGACTCCAGGGTCATGCCTTTATAGCTGCGGTCGCGAACAAAACCGGTCAGATACTCGCTGCGGCTGTCATGAGCAATCTCTTCAACGCGCAGATCTTCCGGGCGCAGCAGCACGTGCAGTTTATCACCGGGCGCTACCGGAAACGGGCAGTGCAGATCGCAGGCGATGCCTTCAACGCGCGCGCGGATGGTGGGCGCGCGGTCGCACGCGATCACCTCGGCGTCAAAGACGTTGATTTCACCGATAAAACGCGCCACAAACAGGTTGCCCGGCTCTTCATAAATTTCACGCGGCGTGCCATCCTGCTCAATGCGACCGTCGCGCATCACCACGATACGATCTGACATAGAGAGCGCCTCTTCCTGATCGTGGGTGACAAAAACAAAGGTGATGCCCAGTTTGCGCTGCAGCGCTTTCAGCTCGTTCTGCATCTGACGACGCAGCTTATAATCCAGCGCCGAGAGAGACTCATCCAGCAGCAGGACTTTTGGCTGGTTAACCACGGCGCGGGCGATAGCGACCCGCTGCTGCTGTCCCCCTGAAAGCTGATGCGGGCGCCGGTCGGCGAAACTCTCCAGCTGCACCATGGCCAGCGCTTCATTAACGCGCTGAACGATCTCACCGGCGGGGCGCTTCTGCATGCGCAGACCGAATGCGACGTTCTCAAACACGGACATATGCGGAAACAGCGCGTAGCTCTGAAACACAGTATTGATATGACGCTGCTCGGCGGGCGTATCGGTAATATCGCTGCCATCCAGCGTGATGCGGCCGCTGTCGGTGGTTTCCAGTCCGGCAAGCAGGCGCAGAATGGTGGTTTTCCCGCAGCCTGACGGGCCCAGCAGAGTAATAAACTCTCCGTGTCCGATATGCAGGTTGAAATCAGAGATGATGGTTTTCCCATCGAAAGCTTTACTGATGCCAGAAAGCGTAACCAGCGCCTGTTGTGCGCATGTTTGCGTCATTTTAGTCACTCAGTCTGAAGGGATCAGGATAGCGGCTCGCTGCCGGCGACAGCGAGCCGTAGTGAAGGCGGGATAATACCTGAAAATTTATCTAATGCCATAATTTACCGCTGAATTACCTGGAAAAGAGGGCAAACTACTGAACTGTGCGTGACAGGCCAGCCGGCAATAATTTACCTGGTACACGCTATGGCAGGCAGGCTAACCTAAAGAAGAGTGATATCGCGCAACACGGCGGGCAGCTGCCGCCGCAATAATAACACCGGCTTAAACAGGGGGATAACGGATGGAACAGTTACTGGAACGCTTTCTGCGCTACGTAGCGATAGAGACGCAGGCTAAACCGCAGGCGCGGCAGGTGCCGAGCAGTGAGGGGCAGTGGATCCTGGCGCGTCAGCTGCAGGAAGAGCTGATTGCACTGGGCTTTGTCGATGTATCGCTGAGCGACCACTGCTGCGTAATGGGTACGCTGCCGGCCAACGTCGACTGGCCAGTGCCGGTTATCGGCTTTATTTCTCATATGGATACCTCGCCCGACTACACGGCGAAAAACGTCAATCCGCAGATCGTGGAGAACTATCGCGGCGGCGACATTGCGCTGGGTAACGGGGATGAAGTGCTGTCGCCGGTGATGTTCCCGGTGCTGCATAAGCTGACCGGACATACGTTGATCACGACCGACGGCAAAACGCTGCTGGGTGCGGATGATAAAGCGGGCATTGCGGAGATTATGACGGCGATGGCGGAGCTGGCAAAGGGTGACGTGCCGCACGGCGCTATCCGGGTTGCCTTTACGCCGGATGAGGAGATCGGCCGCGGCACGTCGCACTTCGACGTGGAAGGGTTTGCGGCTGACTGGGCTTACACCATGGATGGCAGCGGTCTCGGCGAGTTTGAGTTTGAGAACTTCAACGCCGCAACTGCGATGGTCTATATCACCGGGAATAACGTTCATCCCGGCAGCGCAAAGAATGTCATGGTGAATGCGCTGGATCTGGCGATGCGCTTCCACGCCGAGCTGCCTGCTCAGGAGAAGCCGCAGTTTACCGACGGCTACGAAGGCTTTTTCCATCTGCACTCTATCAAAGGCACGGTGGAGCACGCTGAGCTGATGTATCTGATCCGCGATTTTGATGCAGACAGCTATGAACAGCGCAAACAGCTGCTGGAGAACATCGGACAGCGGGTGGGCAAAGGGCTGCAGAGCGAATGTTCGGTTAAAGTCGAGATCAGCGACAGCTATCGCAATATGCGCGAAAAAGTGGAGCCGCATCCGCATATTATTGAGCTGGCGCTGCAGGCGATGCGCGACTGCGGCATTGAGCCTGACGTGAAGCCGATCCGTGGCGGCACTGACGGTTCCGCGCTGTCGTGGAAAGGGCTGCCCTGTCCGAATATCTTTACCGGTGGCTATAACTACCACGGCAAACATGAGTTTGCCTCACTGAATGTGATGCAAAAAGCGACAGAAGTGATTGTGCGGCTCTCTGCGCTGGCGGCAGAGAAGCGGACATAACGCAGAAGAGCGCCTCTCCCGGAAGCGGGAGAGGCGCATGGTTTTAATCAGCAAAGAACCAGTAGCCGCTGTTTACCAGACCGGCCAGCTGCGCCAGCAGTGACGGGTCATCCAGCGCGTCACCAAAATCTGCCAGAGCAAGTTCATGCTGGTGCGCCAGCGCGGCCAGTACCTGCGGATGCTGGCTGGTGATCTGCTCGCCATTAACATAGACGGCATCACCCAGCGTCAGTACGCGCAGGCCGCCAAGCCGCGTCAGCGTGTCACCCTGCTGCAGCGCATCGTAAATCTCATCCGGCTGATACGGCGGCTCCGGTGGCGCCACGTCCAGCTCATGGCGCGACTGCGAAATAAATTCGCCAAACCACTGGCTGAACTGCTCCGGCTGGTTGATCACATCCAGCATAACCTGACGAATGCCTTCAACTTCAGAAGGCAGGATCCGCGACGGGCAGCTGCGTGAAGGTACTTCCGGATCGCTGTAGCGATAGCTGCCCAGCTCATGAGCCAGCATATAATCAGCAAAGCCGCTGATCAGCTCGCGGCCATTTGGCGCCCGGAACCCGACTGAATAGTTGAGCGCATTTTCCAGCGAGTAGCCCTCGTGCGGGAAGCCCGGCGGAATGTAGAGAATATCGCCCGGCTCCAGCTCTTCATCGATAATGGCGTCAAACGGCGCAACCTGCAGCAAATCGGGATGCGGGCAGTGCTGTTTCATCGGGACCTTTTCACCCACGCGCCAGCGCCGGCGGCCGGTACCCTGAATGATAAAGACATCATACTGGTCGAAATGCGGACCCACGCCGCCGCCCGGGACTGAAAACGAGATCATCAGATCGTCGATGCGCCAGTCGGGCAGAAAGCGGAACGGGCGCATCAGGGCAGCAGAGCCCTCATGCCAGTGGTTAACCGCCTGAACCAGCAGCGACCAGTTGCTTTCACCCAGATGGTCATAGCTCTCAAACGGGCCGTGGCTGACCTGCCATTTGTCGTTATGGTGGCTGACGAGGCGGCTGTCCACCTCATTTTCCATCGCCAGTCCCGCCAGCTCATCCGGCGAGAGGGGATCCACGAAATTTTTGAAGCCGCGCTTAAGCACGACCGGGCGTTTCTGCCAGTAGCGCTGAATAAAGTCGGTCTGGTTGATATCGAGCTGATAATCCATACGAAGCGTTCCGGTTGGAGCAATAATTGCTGGCAAGTATAACAGTCCGCAGCCGGTTCTACTCGCGGTGATGTGTAACTTCCTGCCGCCTGAACACCACTTCCATGCGCGTGCCGCCCAGCGGGCTGGCAGAGGCGCTGACGGTTCCGGCATACTGTTCAAGAATATCCCGCACCACCGCCAGCCCCAGCCCCTGTCCCGGCCGCAGCGTATCGGCCCGCTGGCCGCGGACAAAAATCAGATCGCGCTTGCTTTCAGGAATACCCGGCCCGTCATCGTCGATAAACAGATGCAGCGCCTGGTCAGTCTGGCGCGTGCTGACTTCAATAAACTCCAGGCAATATTTACAGGCGTTATCGAGTACGTTGCCGAGCACTTCCATAAAATCGTTCTGATCGCCGACAAACACCAGCTCGGGGGGAATGTCGAGCGTGATCTCCACGCCCTTGCGCTGGTAAACCTTGTTGAGCGCAGAGCAGAGGCTGTCGAGCAGGGCGGAAACTGAGTGAAAATCACGCTGCAGCGGATTGTGGTCGGCCTGCATGCTGGCGCGATGCAGATAGTAACCCGTCTGCTGTGAAATACGGCTGATCTGCTCCAGCATCACCGGCTCCGCCTGTTCGATGGTGAGTGATTTGCCGTTGCGCAGCGATCGCAGCGTACTCTGCAGCACTGCCAGCGGTGTTTTCAGGCTGTGGGTTAAATCTGAGAGCGTGGTGCGGTAGCGGGTATAGCGCTGACGCTCGTTGGTCAGCAGCAGGTTAAGGTTGCGCACCAGGCTTTTCAGCTCCTGCGGCGGGTTGTCGCCCAGGTTTTCCCGCTGACCGGTCTCCAGCTCGCGCACCTGCGCGGTGAGATCGCCAATCGGGCGCAAGCTCCAGTGAGCGGCCAGCCAGAGCAGCGGGATCACCAGCAGCAGGTTAGCCGCCAGCACATAGCTGAACCATGACCAGACTACGTCTGAGTGCTGCAGCTCTTGCGGGATGGAATCCACCACCACAATGGTCATCGCCGGCAGGTTGACTGTCGCATCGTAGCGATTCACCGCAACTGAATGGGTAAAGGTGTCGTTACTGTTGCTGTCCAGCGCGTGCAGCTGCTGCTGCGCCTGAATGTTATCGCCTAATGCCGTCAGGCTGGTGCGGTTGCTGGTGTCAATTTCATAAAAGTCAGGCTTCAGCAGCCACTCGGGCTGAATTTTTTCCCGGATCTCCGGCACGTCGCGCTGCTGCCACAGCAGCTTGCCGCGCTCATCGTAGATAAAGACCAGCGTCGGGAAATTCAGCGTCATGCGCTCCGGCTGCGCGATGGTGAGTTTGTTATCCTGCCACTGCGCCAGAGTGAAAAAGAGGTTACTTTCACCGCGCAGCACGCGGTAGGTATTTTTATCGAAACTCACGACATAGCCGATAACCGCGACCATGCCATAGGAGAGAGAGATAAACAGGACCACGGCGGCGGTCGCCAGCAGAAAGCGGGTACGGAGCGAGAGCGGGCGCAGCTGGCGAAACCAGTTCATGGCGTCAGAGATCGAAACGGTAGCCCTGACCGCGTACCGTGTTGATCACTTCGGTCGGATGCAGTGCAAGGATTTTCTTGCGCAGGCGGCCCATCAGCACATCGATGGTATGGCTTTCGCGCAGTTCAGCGTCAGGATAGAGCTGCAGCATCAGCGAATCTTTGCTGACCACTTTACCCGCGTTGCGGATCAGCGTTTCCGCAATCGTATATTCAAATGCTGTCAGCTTCACCGGCACGTCGTTCACCGCCAGCTCGCGACGTGACAGGTCGACCTGAAACGGCGGCAGGGAGATGATCTGCGATGCGTGGCCGCTATTGCGGCGCATCAGCGCCTGCAGGCGGGCAGCAACCTCCTCAATATGAAAAGGCTTGGTAACGTAGTCGTCCGCGCCAGCTTCCAGGGCTTCAACTTTTGCCTGCCAGCCTTCGCGTGCGGTCAGTACCAGGATCGGCTGGCGCACCGCGTCGCTGCGCCAGCGGCGAATCAGCGACATGCCATCTTCGTCGGGCAGGCCAAGATCAACCAGCGCAATGTCAGGCAGATGTTCCTGAAGAAAGTAGTCAGCTTCTTTCGCATCTTCAGCGGCATCAACCTGATGCCCCATATCACGCAGCTGAACGGCGAGATGGTGGCGCAGCAGAGCATTATCTTCCACAACCAGAACACGCATACTTTTTCCTTACCTGCAAACTCAGTGATAATAAAGTGAGTATACGTGAAGGGAGCTAAACCAGAGAACAACGCAACAGGCGCGCGGTGCGCGCCTGTGCAGGCGGAATTACTTCAGGTCATCGACCATTTGCACCGCGCGGCCCAGATAGTTAGCCGGGGTCATCTGCTTCAGGCGCACTTTCTCCTCTTCCGGCAGCGCCAGGCTGTCGATAAAGGCCTGCATGCCCGCCGCATCCACGCGCTTGCCGCGCGTCAGCTCTTTAAGCTTTTCGTAGGGTTTTTCAATCCCGTAACGGCGCATCACGGTCTGAATCGGCTCGGCAAGCACTTCCCAGTTGTGATCCAGCTCATCCAGCAGGCGATCGCGATTCACCTCCAGTTTTGAGATGCCCTTCAGCGTGGACTGATAGGCAATCAGGGCATAGCCGACGCCGACGCCGAGGTTGCGCAGAACGGTTGAGTCGGTGAGATCGCGCTGCCAGCGTGACACCGGGAGCTTGCTGGCGAGGTGCTGCAGTACCGCGTTTGCCAGACCTAAATTACCCTCAGAGTTTTCAAAGTCGATAGGGTTGACCTTGTGCGGCATCGTTGAGGAGCCAATTTCGCCCGCGATGGTTTTCTGTTTGAAGTGGTTCAGTGCAACGTAGCCCCAGATATCGCGATCAAAATCGATCAGGATAGTGTTGAAACGCGCGATACAGTCAAACAGCTCTGCAATGTAGTCGTGCGGCTCAATCTGCGTGGTGTAGGGGTTCCAGGTAATGCCAAGCGAGGTGACAAACTCTTCGCTGATCTGATGCCAGTCCGCTTCCGGATAAGCAGCGATGTGCGCGTTGTAGTTGCCGACGGCGCCGTTGATTTTGCCCAGCACCTCAATGTTGCCCAGCTGACGCAGCTGCCGCTCCATGCGGTAGGCGACGTTGGCCATCTCTTTGCCCATGGTTGAAGGGGTAGCGGGCTGGCCGTGCGTACGGGAGAGCAGCGGAATATCGCGATACTCCTGCGCCAGTCCCTTCACCGCAGCGATGATTTTCTGCCAGTAGGGCGTGATAACGTCGCGGCGTGCGGTTTCCAGCATCAGCGCATGGGAGAGGTTATTGATATCTTCAGAGGTGCAGGCGAAGTGGATAAACTCAGAGACCGCCTGCAGCGCAGGCACATCAGCCACTTTCTCTTTCAGAAAGTATTCAACCGCTTTGACATCGTGATTCGTAGTGCGCTCTATGGTTTTGATGCGTGCAGCGTCAGTTTCATCAAAATTGCTGACAATCGCGTCAAGGAAAGCGTTTGCGTCAGCATCAAATGCAGGAACTTCCCTGATCTCTGCGGTCGCAGCCAGTTTCTGTAACCAGCGAACTTCCACTTCCACGCGGAATTTCAGTAAACCAAACTCACTGAAAATGGCGCGCAGCGGGCTGACTTTATCGCCGTAACGGCCATCAACGGGTGAGACGGCGGTCAGAGAGGATAATTCCATCAGTGCAACTCCTGAAACGTTAACAGATGAGGGCAGGGCAGCGTTTAATACGCCGGACCCAGCCGGGATAAAATAGCTTTGGCTTCATTCAGCAGGCGCTGACGCGAAAACATCAGCTGCAGGCGGCCACCGCCACACTGCTGCCAGAGCACCGCTGAACGGATCCCCGCCAGCAGCGCCGCGCGTACTTTGTTCTGTACCTGAGTATTTTGCAGCACCTGCGGTGAGCCGGTAACCTGAATGCGCGGGCCCAGCGGGCTGATGATATCGACATAGATGCCCGCCATGGCGCTGGTAATGGTGTCAGATTCGGGACCGTAGTGCGCCAGCTGACGATCGAGCTGGCCGATACGCTGTGCCAGCGCCGCCAGCGCGGTTTTGTTGCCGCTGAGCTTGCGCTCCAGCACCATCAGACCCAGCGTGTAGCGCGTCACTTCCGCACTGGCACCCTGACGGCTGCCGCTGTTCAGCACTGCCATCAAGGTCTCCAGACCGGTGCGCAGATTGGCTTCGTCATTACCATATACCGCCAGCGTGGAGGCGGGATTGAGATCAAGCAGGCTGCGTATGGATACCTGCAGCGCCGCGCTGTCGCACTGGCCCTGATGCGCCAGCTGCTGCGTCAGCTGTGTGGCCTGGCAAATGCCCGCCAGCGCCAGCGTAATATCATAAAAATTTTTAGCCACGCTCTACTCCTGCAGAAAAATCAGCGGCGCCGTTTTACGCCTCAGGCAGCGGCAGACGCTGCTCAATAATACCGCCACCGAGACAGACGTCATCCAGATAGAACACCGCAGACTGGCCCGGCGTCACCGCCGCAACCGCTTCATCGAAACGCACCTCGATGCGATCGTCGCCAAGCGGCAGGATTTCACACGGGATGTCACTCTGGCGGTAGCGGGTTTTAACCGTGCAGCGCAGCGGGGAGGTCACCGGCTGACGATCGACCCAGTGCAGTTGCTGGGCAATCAGGCCCACAGACATCAGGCGCGGATGGTCGCCGCCCTGGGCGACAATCAGCCGGTTACGTGCGACATCTTTGTCCACCACGTACCAGGGATCGTCATTGCTCTCTTTGCGGCCGCCAATGCCCAGACCTTTGCGCTGACCGAGCGTATGGTACATCAGCCCCTGATGCTCACCGACAATTTCACCCTCGACCGTCTCAATTTCGCCCGGTTGCGCAGGCAGGTAACGGCCGAGGAAATCGCGAAACTTGCGCTCGCCGATAAAGCAGATGCCGGTAGAATCTTTTTTCTTTGCGGTAATCAGATCCAGCTCTTCGGCAATGCGGCGCACTTCCGGCTTCTCCAGTTCACCGACCGGAAACAGGCTCTGGGCGATCTGCTGGTGGCTCAGGGTGTAGAGGAAATAGCTCTGATCTTTATTGCCATCGAGTCCGCGCAGCAGCTGGCTTTTGCCCGCCACGTCGGCCCGACGCACATAGTGGCCGGTCGCGATATAATCTGCGCCGAGGTCTTCAGCAGCGAACTCAAGAAAGGCTTTAAATTTGATCTCTTTATTGCAGAGAATATCGGGATTGGGCGTGCGCCCCGCCTTATATTCGTCGAGAAAATGCTCGAACACATTGTCCCAGTACTCAGCGGCAAAATTAATTTTGTGCAGTTTTATGCCGAGCTTGTCACACACGGCTTGTGCATCAGCCAGATCGTCTGCGGCGGTGCAATACTCCTCGCCGTCATCCTCCTCCCAGTTCTTCATGAACAGGCCTTCAACCTGGTAGCCCTGCTGCTGCAGTAGCCACGCGGAAACGGAAGAATCGACGCCGCCGGACATTCCGACGATTACTTTTTTCTGGCTGTTGTCAGACATGACGCACTCTTGATTACAGTAAAACAGGCGGCGCATTCTATCATGGAGTCACGGTATGCGCACCCTTGTGAAACGGCCAGTTAAACGGCGCCACCAGCTGTAGCGGGTAGCGCACGCCCTGTTGCCACAGCCGCACGCTCTCCGCGACCAGCGGCGAACGTAGCTGATCGGACGTAAGAATTTGCTCGGGTGTTAGCCACCAGCAGCAATCGATATCGCTGTCGAGCGGCGTGGTCACGCACGGCGCTGGCAGATCAACACCAAAGAGAAACCGCACAAAAGGTGTATTATCCGGCGCAATCCACTGCTGCACGCCAAGAAAATAGTGCAGCTCTGCGTGGATGCCGGTCTCTTCATACAGCTCGCGCAGCGCCGCTTCCTGCAGCGTCTCATCCGCTTCGAGATGGCCCGCTGGCTGATTCCAGGTCACGCGTCCGGCGACACGCTCCTCAACCACCAGCAGTTTACCCTGCGCCTGTACCAGACAGGCGACGGTTACATGAGGTTTAAACATCGTTCGCTCGCTCTGATTAACCTGCGGTTATTGAAACTCAGCGCTGATATCGCGCCACTCGCCGGGAGCAAGCCCATTAAGCTGATGCTCTCCCAGCGCAAAGCGAATCAGGCGCAGGGTCGGGAAACCGATATGCGCCGTCATGCGTCGTACCTGCCGGTTGCGCCCTTCATACAGGGTGATTTTCAGCCAGCTGGTGGGGATGGTTTTGCGTTCGCGCACTGGTGGCGTGCGCGGCCATAGCCACTCCGGCTCACTGACCGCTTCGATACCCGCCGGCAGCGTTATGCCGTCGTTAAGCTCAACGCCGCTGCGCAGCCGGGATAAATCTGATTCCTGCGGCACGCCCTCGACCTGAACAAAGTAAATTTTCCCCGTGCGCCTGCCGGGCTGAGTAAGCTGCGCCTGCAGCGCGCCATCGTTGGTCAGCAGCATCAGCCCCTCACTGTCGCGATCCAGACGGCCTGCCGCGTAGACGTCGCTGACCGGAATAAAGTCTTTCAGCGTGCGGCGCCCGGCGTCGTCGCTGAATTGCGGCAGCACATCAAAGGGTTTGTTAAATAAAATCACGCGGCGCGGGCCGACGGGACGTGCCGGGCGGCGCGCAGCGTGGCGTGACGCCGCGGTGCGTTTAGGTGGGTGAATTTTCTGAGATGTTTTTAGCATGAGCTTTGCAGTAAGTAACAATCGGCGCATTATAACGCGAAATTACGGTGATTGGCGTAGGGGAAATATTCAAGTAGTATTGACCCGCATCTTACAAATCATTAACAAAAAATCGCTCGAAGGAGAGGTTAATGGAAAGCAAAGTAGTTGTTCCGGCAGAAGGTCAGAAAATCACCCTTGATCAGGGCAAACTGAATGTCCCGCATAACCCAATCATTCCTTACATTGAGGGTGACGGTATCGGCGTTGACGTTTCCCCGGTCATGCTGAAAGTGGTTGATGCTGCCGTGAAGAAAGCCTACAACGGCGAGCGTAAAATTTCCTGGATGGAAATCTTTACTGGTGAGAAATCAACAGAACTTTACGGCCAGGATGTCTGGCTGCCGCAGGAAACCCTGGATTTAATCAAAGAGTACCGCGTTGCCATCAAAGGCCCACTGACCACCCCGGTTGGCGGCGGTATTCGCTCGCTGAACGTGGCACTGCGTCAGGAGCTGGACCTTTACGTCTGCCTGCGTCCGGTACGCTACTACAAAGGCACGCCAAGCCCGGTCAAACGTCCGGAAGAGACCGATATGGTGATCTTCCGTGAGAACTCCGAAGATATCTATGCCGGTATCGAATGGAAAGCGGGTACGCCGGAAGCGGATAAAGTGATCAAATTCCTGCGTGAAGAGATGGGCGTGAAGAAAATTCGCTTCCCGCAGCAGTGCGGTATCGGCGTGAAGCCGTGCTCGGAAGAGGGTACCAAACGCCTGGTCCGTGCGGCGCTAGAATACACCATCACTAACGATCGTGATTCGCTGACGCTGGTTCATAAAGGCAACATCATGAAGTTCACCGAAGGTTCTTTCAAGGACTGGGGCTACCAGCTGGTGAAAGAGGAGTTTGGTGGTGAGCTGATTGACGGTGGCCCGTGGATGAAATTCAACAATCCAAATACCGGCAAAGAGATCATCGTCAAGGATGTGATTGCAGATGCTTTCCTGCAGCAGATCCTGCTGCGTCCGGCAGAGTATGACGTTATTGCCTGTATGAACCTGAACGGCGACTACATCTCTGACGCCCTGGCGGCACAGGTTGGTGGTATCGGTATCGCACCTGGCGCAAACATCGGTGACGAGTGCGCGCTGTTTGAAGCCACGCACGGGACTGCACCAAAATATGCGGGTCAGGATAAAGTGAACCCGGGTTCAGTGATCCTGTCTGCTGAGATGATGCTGCGTCACATGGAGTGGTTTGAAGCGGCTGATCTGATTGTCAAAGGTATGGAAGGCGCAATTGCGGCTAAAACCGTGACCTATGACTTCGAACGTCTGATGGATGGCGCTAAATTGCTGAAATGTTCAGAGTTTGGCGACGCGATCATCAGCAACATGTAATCTGCTTCAGGCAGAGTGGAAAACGGGAGCCACTGGCTCCCGTTTTTTATTCGCCTGCTGTATCGCTCTGACGCAGCGTCTCATCGCGCGCCTGCGACAGGCGCCAGAAATCGTGGCCGCCCGGATGCTGATAAATCCGCAGGGCGAACTGTCCGACGATGGCATAGATATACTCAAATATCGCTGACTGTGAATCTTCGTAATCAGCCCACATGACGGAAGAGGTAAAGCAGTAGACCTCAACCGGTAGCCCTTCGGGTGAGGGTTTGAGTGCCCGTACCACGATATACATATCTTTCTTAATATCATCGCGCTGCGTCAGCCAGGCGGTCAGATATTTACGAAATATGGTCAGATTAGTCAGGCCATTTTCGGCAAACCAGCGGTCGCCTGGCGCGCTGGGTTCACGTCCATCCATCAGCACGGAAAGCTGCTCACTGACCCCGCGTATCTGCATCATCTGCTGCACCAGCTCATAGTCCAGAAAGCGAATTGAGGTCTGGTCAAGATAGAAGCTGCGCATGATACGCCGCGCACCGGAGGAGAACATTGCCTGCCAGTTGGTATAGGTTTCGGTCAGAAAATTCTTCGTGGGAATGCGCGACAGCGTGTTGTCCCAGTTGCGAATAGTAATGGTGTGCAGCGCAATATCGATGACCTCACCACTGATGCCGTTATCCGGCATCTCAATCCAGTCACCAAGCTGCAGCACATCATTGGATGAAACCTGAATGTTGGCCACCAGCGACAGCAGCGTGTGCTGAAATACCAGCATGAGAACGGCCGCCACCGCACCCAGACTGGAAATAATAATCACCGGCGACTTATTCGACATAATTGCCAGGATCATGATCGCAGAGAGGATGTGCACCAGAATCTTACCGATCTGGATATAGCCTTTAATCGAGTGATTTTTACGCCGCGACTTTTTGGTATAGGAGATGTTGATGATCTCCAGCACTTCCGTAAAGAACAGCGAAAGATAGATAAAAAACAGAATGCCGCAGATGGTCTTGACCGCAATCTGCAGATGCTGCGGCAGACCCGGCATAAACTGCAGCAGATAGTAGACGATAATGACCGGAATAAAATTAGAGAGTTTTTCCGACAGGCGGACATCTTTATCCAGCGGTACCTGATTTTTATGCGCGCTGAAAAAGACTTTACGCACCACCTTTACCACAAAAAATTTACAGATAAAGTGCGCAATCATCGCCGCCGCGACCAGCAGCAGCAGGCTGACCGTTGCCGCAAGCGCCGTGTCACCGGCAAGAAAATTCTGGAATGTATAGAAGTAGCTCATGTTAATCAGTAGCCGGTCCGGGGTGGCGGGAATTCAAGCATAAAGCCGTACGGGGCGATAAGCGACGCGTGCGCAATTGCGGTGTCAGTCAGAAAATAGTTCAGCACCGCTGACTGTCGGCTGCAGTTATACCACTAAGCCCGCCTGACTGACGAGCGGCATCAGATAATTACCCGTGCCATCTGCGCGCTGGCTAGTCTCATAGTTTGAAGCAGTTAACATCCTGAACCGGATAGCCGTGCCTTTTGCAGCAGAAGCCGCTATCGTCAGCGCTCAGTATCGGGGGAGAGACTATGCAGGGTATCGTGAAGTTTGTGAAAGGCTGGCTACTTTTTTCACTGCTGTGGGGCGTGTTTATGTGGTTTGTCTCCTGGCAGGCGCAGGGAAAAGAACCGGGCATGGCAGTGGTAATGAGTCTGTATGCGGGATTAATCTATCAGGCGCTGCGTACCATGGTAGCGCGCTATAAAGCACGACGCGCGGCGGCGTAAGCGCAGGAACAGCGGGGCCGGCTGGCCCCGCTGACCAGATTATTTGCGGCCCAGCAGGAAACCGACGATCACGCCGATGCTGGCAGCCACGGCCAGACCCGTAGTCGGGTTGTCACGGACCGACCTCACCACGCAATCAGCTGCATCCTGTACGGCATAGCTCGCCTGCGCCGGATAGCGCCGTGCTGCACCTTTTGCCTGATGACGGGAAGAACCCGTCAGTTCGCCAAATTTCTCCTGAACTGCACCTGCTGCTTCATTCAATTTTGCTTCCGCTTTGTCAGTCATGTTGACTCCCTGATAGTGGTGAATGTCACTTTCAGCGTAGTCAGAGAATGGCGGACCGGCAACCCGACAGCGGTAAAGGTTATGTAACAATCTCTGTTTAACGACGCTTGTTCAGGAACGGTTTACCCCTGACGGCAGCGCCAGGAGGGGTACCAGCTTACCAGGAAGTGGCGTAAATGATCAAAACACCACTCAGCATCCTCGGGCTGCTGGCAGTAAAACCGGACGGTCACTTTTTCATAGCGCTGCTGACGCAGGTGCAGCGGCGACCAGCCCCAGTCCAGCACGGCGCGCGCATAGTTGACCAGCGAGCCGGCAGGCATCTCATGCTGACTCTCCTGACAGCCGAGGTAGTGCTCAAAGCGTGCTTCCAGCTGTTCAGCTTCATCATGCGTATGCAGTACATCCGGACGAAAAGCGATGTCGATAAATCCGCAGACGCTGTCTTCACGCTGCTGACGATCGCAGGCGAGCGTCATAAAGAGTCCCTCCTGCAGATTCACCTCTTCCAGCAGCCGGCGCATATTTTCAGAATCATTACCCGCTTTAATTTCGTCGATCCGCTCGGGCTGCTGCGTCAGATCAAACCCGCAGGGATTCACTGAGCCATCTTCATTGGTGGTGGCCCGGAAGGGGAAATCGATGTAGCCGTTATTATCGAGACTCTTTTCCATTATCGGTATCTGCCGCAAGCGTAAACCCTGACAATAAACTATCCCGCGGCGGGGTGCACGGGCTATGGACACTGCCAGGTGATCATGGTGTTTTCGTAAGGATTGATAAGCCGGAACTGTTTATCGCTCAGGCGCTGGGCATAAAAACCTTCGGTCGTAATGGCAGAGGGGATATAGCGGAAGCGATCGGTCGAGTGGAGCGGGCCACTGCTAACCGTGACGTTGTCACGTCTGACGGAGAAAGCGGTCGCCAGATCAAAAATCCAGGCGTGAGTGTTTCCCAGCGACTGACCATAAATCGTGGTCACCTCACCGGGACAATCCACCCCTTTTGGCGTCGAGCTGCAGCCTGTCAGCGCAATAATAATGATGAAATAAGTCAGTCTTAACATGGTCCTGTTCCTGGTTCTTTCCCTGTCTGACAGTGGCACGATAACGCGTATCGCTTATATGAGCATAGCAGGTCTGGCTGCACTTCCCATTTGCATTTTGTTTAACTGTTAAGCGGTAAGCAGGTAAGGGGGTGACTTTGGTAGCAGATAAACGGTATTCTTGCCAGCGCAGTGCACCAGACAGGAAAAAGACAGGGTAATTGAATGAGAGAAGAAGAAGCCAGCTTAATGATTCTTCAGCAGGCGATAGATCAGCTGGACGCCGATAAGAAAAAACAGGTCATAAACTGTGTTACGGCGATCCACAATGTGATGCATAAATTCGATCCAGAAGATGCCGGACTGGCATTGATGCTGGTGGCCGCTCAGGTGGCCGCAGAGTAAGCTTCAGGCCGATGCAATATCGGCTTTGTTTCTGCTTTATTACTATGTAGATGTTCGGCGCGCCCGCTCTGATGCACGGCACGCCATGCATTAATCTGCTTCCCGCTATGTTACCCTGCGAACCTTTACATCACACTCAGGCGAAAACAGCATGAAAATTCTGGTTATAGCCGCGGGCCTGCTGGCCTGTCAGATTGCGCCGGCATGGAGCGAAAGTGAATTTCAGATCACCTGTCCGGGGCGGGCCACGATGACGGTATCCCGCGCCAGTTACGGGCTCAGCACGCTGATGTGGCCGAAGCGGCATTTTCAGGTGGCCGCCGGACAACAGCGTTTCCACCTTGAAGGGGGCGACAGCGTTGCCATCACGCGGTTTCGCAACGGCGACCGGCTGGTCATCAATAAAGAGAGCGGTGAAACCTTTTTTGTTTATGCGCAGAGCGACAAACTGGTTCCCTGTCAGCGTTCAGTGAAGCGCGATGCCGCCATCGTCTCTCTCGATCGTTATGACGATCGTCAGCACGCCTCTTCTTAACACCGACAGGAACAACACCATGTCACTCAGCGTTACCGACAGCGTTACTGCGCAGGATCTCGACGATATCAGACAGGGTCTTAACGCGTTCAACAGCCGCTTTATTGACGTCAGCGAGATCAAAGTGCTGGGCGTGTTTATTCATGATGCAGACGGCGGGAAAATAGCAGGCCTGACAGGATCAACCTGCGGTAACTGGCTGCGTATCGACATGCTGTGGGTCAGTGACGCGCTGCGCGGGCAGGGGGCCGGCACCCGGCTGATAACGGCAGCAGAGAACGAAGCGCGGGCGCGGGGTTGCGTCTATGCGCAGGTGGATACGGCAAGCTTTCAGGCGCGTCCGTTCTATGAAAAACAGGGTTATCAGCTCCGGTTCAGCCTGAATAACTATCCGCGCCATCATCAGCGCCACTATCTCACCAAAGCTCTCTGACTACAGCAGCGGCTGCTGTCGCAGATCCAGTGGCGACTGCTCCGCTTCGTCAATCGCTGCCAGCCAGCCGGACAGGTCTGTCTTTACCCATGAAAGGTGACCCCGCGTGGTGCTCATCAGCACCACATCGGGTCGCAGCGTGCGGTAGAGTTCCAGCGACTGCTGCAGCTCGGCAGAATTACTGTCAGGCTTGAGCACGCTGATCCAGCGGTTGTAGTCGCAGGTGAGGGTGTCGCCGACAAACAGATAGGTCTGCCCGAGCGGAGAGTGGTAAAGATAGCTGCTGCTGCCCGGCGTATGGCCCGGCGTTGGCAGCAGATGGAAGTCGCCAAAATGCACCTCCCTGCGGCTAAAGGTTTCATCCGGCTCAACCACCAGGCTAACCGGCCCCAGCGAGCGGCTGTGGCAGTAAAGCGCACTGCTGAAGCGCTGCTGAATAAGCCGTGCTCCCGGCGCCGCCTCATGCCAGTGCGTAAGATAGTGACGAATAACGCCACCCGCCTCTGCCAGAAACTCATGATCAAGCGGATTCTCAACCCGGCCAATCAGCAGGTTGCCGCGCGGATGCCGCAGCATAAAGCCATGCATCATCAGGTCATTAGCGGTCTCTTCAGCGGGAAATTCCGGTGTGGAGATCCATAAGTCTTCATAAAGCGGCTTCAGAGGGCGATCTCCTGCATGTCATATTATCGCAGCACCGGATGTCCGGTGATGCTGAGCCGCGCGTTGCCGGCACTCATATCAAGCGTAGCATGCGCACCCAGCGGCAGCGTGACGGTATCAGGCGCATGTCCAAACGCCAGATCGCTTATCACCGGCAGCTGATACTCATCGCGCAGGCGCTGCCAGACAGTGTCGAAACCGAAGCCGTTATCATAGGCGCTGAGGGAGGTACTGGTAAAACTACCGGTAATAATCGCCTGCTGACGCGCCAGAATGCCGCACTGCTGCAGCTGCAGCAGCATGCGCTCGATGCGAAACGGATGTTCATTGACATCTTCAATCACCAGAATGCCGCCTTCAATCTGCGGCAGCCACGGCGTACCAATCAGCGCGCAGATCATCGCCAGGTTACCGCCCCACAGGCGGCCCTGCCAGCTGCCGCAGTCCGGGCTTTCACTCTGCCAGTTTACTCTCAGTTCCGGAGAGGAAATGGCCTGCCAGAAATGGTGTTCGGTAAACGCTGAAACGGGATCCGCGCCGAAATTACCGGCCAGCATCGGGCCGCTGAAGCTTATCAGGCCGGTCTGCGCCAGCAGCGCCAGCTGAATAGCGGTAAAGTCACTGTGGCCGCACAGCGCGACTGGCTCACTGCTGAGACGCTGCGCGATACTGCGGTAATCCAGCTTGTCCAGCAGGCGGGTCGCACCGTAGCCACCGCGCACTGCCAGAATAATGTCCGGCAGCGGGTCTGATGCAGCCAGCGCATTGATATCCGCCAGACGTTCTGCGTCCGTACCGGCAAAGCGCTGAAAGCGGCGGGCAACCACTGCGCCATTCTCCACCCGGTGGCCTGCATGCTGAAGCCGCTCAATGCCGCGCCGGGCAGCATCCTGGTTGTGGCAATAGCCAGAAGGGGCGATTAAACGAAAGGAACGGGCTGGGTGCATTGCGCTTTTCCTGCTCTCTGCTTAAGTGTGCATAGTGACAAACTGCGTGAACGGCGTCACGACAGCAAAATGAATTTTGTCATTTTCAGAATAACGGTAATTTTACTGCCGGCCGTCATGGCTATGATAGCCTGCGCCTCTCTTATAGCGGAACCTGAAAAACAGTGAAATTTCGACTACTTATGCTCTCTGCTTTACTGCTGGCAGGCTGTGCCAGTGAACCGGAAAAACCCAGAGTGCCTGAGCGCAATACGCCTCTCACTCAGGCTCCGCCCTCAAAAATTAATGATGCCTGGGCGCTGTTTACAGAAGATGCTGCCACTCATTATGGCGTTGATGAGAAGTTAATCAGCGCCATTATCAGTGTCGAATCGGGCGGTAATCCTGCTGCAGTAAGCCGCTCTAACGCGGTGGGTCTGATGCAGATCAAAGCCTCGACGGCGGGGCGCGAAGTCTATCGCGTGCAGGGCCGTCACGGGCAGCCCTCAACGGCCGAGCTGCGCGATCCGGCTAAAAACATCGATATCGGGGTCGCCTATCTGCGTATTCTGCAGGAGTCGGCGCTGGCCGGTATCCGCGATCCGCTGACGCTGCGCTACGCCACCATTGTCTCCTATGCCAATGGAGCCGGTGCGCTACTGCGCACCTTCTCACGCGACCGCGACCGCGCCATTGCGATGATTAACGCGATGTCGCCGGATGAGTTTTACCAGCACGTGCAAAACAAACATCCGGCCGCGCAGGCACCGCGCTATCTGTGGAAAGTGACCACCGCCTACCGCACAATTGGCTAGCGCGCGGTGCGCAGCTTAGCGCTGCGCACTCTGTGCCGGTGCTTCGTTGGACGCATCGCTGAGATTGATACGCGGCAGTACCCCACCGGTAAACTCGACGCGGCGCATCGGGAAGGCGAAGCGGATCTGCTTCTGCTCCAGCTGCGCCATCAGCTGCAGGTTAATCTCCTGCTGAATATCCATATAAACATTGTAATCCGCGCTCAGCACGAAATAGACCACTTCGAACGTCAGCTGCGACTCATCAAACGAGAGAAAGTGCGCCCGGTCAAAACGGGTGTCGGGCACGCCTTCGATAATCGTTTTCACCATGCCGCCAATCTGCCGCACTTTCTCCGCCGGCGTACCGTAGTTAATGCCGAACTTAAACACGATGCGCCGCTGCTGCATCCGTTTGTAGTTGTGGATCGTCTGCTGTAACAGAATGGTGTTTGAGCAGACAATCTGTTCGCCGCCGAGGCTGCGCAGACGCGTGGTTTTCAGGCCGATGTGCTCAATGGAACCCGCGATATCGCCGAAAACTATAAAATCACCGTGCTCAAACGGTTTATCAAAGCCGATCGCCAGCGACGCAAACACATCGCTCAGCACGGTCTGAATCGCCAGCGCAATGGCGATACCGCCGACGCCTAAACTGGCCACCAGTGCGGTAATGTCGATCCCCATGTTGGAGAGGATCGCCAGCAGCATCATTACCCATACCACCACCCGCAGCAGAATGCCGAGGATCACGGTGGTGACCGGATTACGCACGTGCAGCGGATCGCGCAGCATGCTTTTCAGCCATAAACGGATGCCGCAGTCGATCCAGAGGGTGAACTGCAAAATCAGCGCGAGGAACCAGCTGTGGGCAATCGCCACGCTCCAGTTGGCCGGCAGGTCCGCAAACTTCAGCGAAATCAGCAGGGAGAAGATTAGCAGCAGCGACTGGCTGGTGCTGCGCAGGATCTCAACAAGAATGGCGGTGAAGCGCACGTGGCGCTGTTCGCTGTAGCGGGCGATACGATTCGACACAAAGCGGATAGCGGTGCGCAGCAGCCACCAGACGATAAGGGTGCCAAAGAGGATGATAGCGCTGTTGATCCAGACGGTTTGATTAAGAAAAATGCGTTGCCAGCCAGAGGCTGAAAGCCAGTTTTCCATGGGGGAGTTTCTCCTTGCCGGGCGCTGGTTAAAATAAAGGGCAAGGAGAAGCATAGCCTGTCTGAGATATCCTGCAGGCGTAACGGCAGTTACTGAAAGCGGCTCGCCTTATCACGTGCCAGCCGTTCAAGCGCGAAGATCACCTGCTGCAGCTGGCGCTCCTGCACGGGCTCAATGGCAGTGAAACGAAAGCTCAGCCGCGGTATTACGCAGGCTTCGCCTTTACGGACTACGCTGCGCTCGCCAATATGCAGCAGCTCTGCGGTGACCTCAAACTGACCAAATTCACCCAGCTCAACCCGCAGCTGGCTGAACTTATCCCCCCGGGTAAGGCCCTCCGGCAGCGGCCCTTCCGGCAATACCCCGACCCCGCCCAGCGAAAGATCCTGCAGGCGAAAGCGCGCCGGGCTGCCGTCCGGCCACCGGGTGTAACACCAGAAAACCGGCTCCAGCGGGGCGTTGATACGGAAAAATTCGCGGCGCTGGATTTGCCAGGCGCACGCCGGCAGCGGTGCGCTGAATGCGGGTAAGCCTTCATATTCAACCAGCGTCAGGGCAGCGAGGGTGAACTCAATTTTGGCGCCGTAGGTTTCGGCGCAGACGCTGAAGTCGGGACTCTCCAGCACCCACTCATTGCTCAGCGCATTGCTGCCCAGATCGAAAATGATGCACTCCTCATCGGCAACCAGCAGGCGGCTGATAAACTGCCCGCGATTAAAGGTCACCATTAGCGGAGTTTGGTAGCGCGACAGATCCCTCATCACATTCAAAACCGCTAACGTACCCCGCTTGAGATACTGTTCGTTATCGGCATCTTTCACATCCTGCTCCCCGCTGCTGCGCATATCATCGTTATGCGACGATTATCGGCGTAACGCTCTGAAGCTTTAGCGGCTGGCTGATGATTAAAGCGGCAGTCGCGCTGCAGGGAAAAAAATCCCGTCTATACTTATCGCAGTGAACACCTTGATTCATAACGTAAGGAGCAACAAATGGGTATTCTTTCATGGATTATTTTTGGTCTGATCGCCGGTATTCTCGCTAAGTGGATTATGCCAGGTAAAGATGGCGGCGGCTTTATCCTGACCGTGGTACTGGGTATTATCGGTGCGGTTGTCGGCGGCTGGATCAGTACCCTGTTTGGTTTTGGCAGAGTTGACGGGTTCAACTTCGGCAGCTTTGTTGTTGCGGTGATCGGCGCCATTGTCGTGCTGTTTATCTACCGTAAAGTGCGCAGTTAATTCTGCCCGCATAAAAAAAACCGCGGCCCCGGGGCTGCGGTTTTTTTTCGGCTGTAGCCGGTGCGAAATTAATTCGCACGCTGCAGCGCCGGCATATCAGGGATATCACTGGCGCTGTTACAGGTTTTTTCTTTCGGGCAATATTTATCCAGCAGCATCAGCGTCACGCCGTTGGTCCAGCCAAAGCCATCCTGCAGCGGATATTCGCCGCCACCGCCACCGCCCAGCTGCGCGCCCTCAACCACATATTTTTCTACCAGCTTATGCTCTTTGTCATAGGTCTGCTGGACGTTTTGCAGAAAGCGCTGGCCAATCTGTCGTGCCAGCTGCGGCTGGTTATAATGCTCCAGCCCCTCTACCGCTACCCACTGCAGCGGAGCCCAGCCATTAGGTGCATCCCACTGCTGGCCATTATTGACCGTGGTTGTCACCAGACCACCAGGTTTAAGCAGCTGTTTTTCAACTGCAGAGGCGGTACGTTCAGCCTGTTTATCTCCGGCCAGCTGCATATAGAGCGGGAAAAGAGCGGCCGCCGTTAGCTGGTTGTGAACCTGTTTTTTACTGAAATCGTAATCAGCATACCAGCCCTGTTTCTCATCCCACAGATAACGATTGATTGCGGCCTGGCGTTTTTCTGCCGCCGCGGCAAACGCTTTTGCCTGGTCATCCTGTTTTGCCAGCCTGGCTGATTTTGACAGCGTCTGCTCCAGATGAAACAGCAGGCTGTTGAGATCGACCGGCACCAGCGCTGTGGTGCGGATCGAAGCGAGACTATGCGCATCGGTAAACCAGCGCGAGCTGAAATCCCAGCCCGACGCCGCGCCGGCGCGCAGATCGCGCCAGAGCTGCGGTTTGTCACGTTCCGGGGTTTTTTCTGCCGTCTTCACATCGTCCAGCCAGGATTCTGTACGCGGCACGTCGCGTGCGTCCCAGTAGCGATTAAGCAGGGTGCCATCGGAGAGCTTTACCACCCGCTTGCTGGCGTGACCGGCCGCCACGCTGTCGCTGTCAGCCATCCAGTAGTCATACTCTTTCTGCAGCTGCGGCTGATAGTGCCGGTAAACCTCATCGCCTTTATGCGTGGCCAGCAGGTCCACCATCAGGCTAAAGAACGGCGGCTGTGACCGGCTGAGATAATAGCTGCGGTTGCCGTTAGGGATATGCCCGTAGCGATCGAGTTCGGTGGCAAAGTTATCGACCATATCCTGCACGCGGTCCCAGTTACCGCTTTCCGCCAGGCCCAGCATGGTGAAATAGCTGTCCCAGTAATAGACCTCGCGGAAACGCCCGCCCGGCACAACGTAAGGTTTCGGCAGCGGCAGCAGTGAATCATACTGGCTGGCATCAGGCGTGCTGCGCGTCAGCACCGGCCACAGACCGTTGATATGCTCACGCAGGCTCTGCCCGGCGGGCGGTACATATTTATCCTGCTCTTTGGGCAGGGTAAAGTTCATGTCAACGAAGCGTTTGAGATCGAAATTGCGCTGCTTCTTTTGCATCTGCCAGTCAGCGAGAATCGAGGCGGGATCGTATTTCGGGATCGCGTCAGCAAAGGTTTTCTGATCGGGATAGAACTGCGCTTTCTGCACGGCGCTGAAGAGCGGCCCCAGGCGTACATCGGGCGGCTGCGGCTGCTGGCTCAGCATCCGGCTTCCGGTTTCGGCATGGGCCAGCGTGCTGGTTGCCAGCAGGGCAGTGGTAAGCAGCAGAGAGAGGCGCGCGGGCATCAATATGACATTTTTTCTCATCGGTTTTTCTCCTTGTCCGAAAACGTGGTGCGCTAACGTATTGACCACTCAACCAACTTTAGTCGCTATCGTGCTGGCTGGCGCTGCAGGGCGATGGAAATGTGAAGCGCTGCCGGGTAATTACGTGGGAAATTGTTGCCGCTGACGGTTTTTACTTGCTCCGCCGCGCGGTTTACCGGAGGCTGAAAGAAAATAAGGAGGCGTATGAAGATTATCTGGTATCACCCGTCAATGGACGTGCAGCGCTGGCTCACGGGCCTCGGCCGGCGGCTGCCGGACGCGGAAGTCCGGCTGTGGCAGCCGGGCGATAGTGGTCGTGCAGATTATGCCGTTGTACGTTCGCCGCCGGTGGAGATGCTGGCGCAGCGAAGCCTGAAGGGAGTGTTCGCGATGGGAGCGGGCGTCGATGAACTTCTGCAGCAGCAGCGTCAGCATTCTGACAGGCTCAGCGCCCAGGCGCCGCTGTATCGCCTTGAGGATACCGGCATGGCACAGCAGATGCAGGAGTATGCGAACTGGTGCGTGCTGGGCTGGTATCGCCGCTTTGCTGACTATCAGCGCCAGCAGCAGGCGCACTGCTGGCAGCCGCTGCCGCTGCCGGCGCGCGACGCCTTCACCATTGGCGTGCTTGGCGCGGGCGTACTGGGCCGCAGCGTGCTGGAGAGCCTGCAGCAGTGGGGATTCCCGCTGCGCTGCTGGAGTCGCACGCCGAAGAGCCTGCCTGGCGTGCACGCCTTCCACGGTGCCGCCGCGCTGCACGACTTCCTTGCCGGCTGTCAGGTCGTGATTGATCTGCTGCCCGCCACGCCGGAAACCACCGATCTTATCAACGCTGATTTCCTGCGCGCGCTGCCGCACGGCGCATACTTTCTTAACCTGGCGCGCGGCGCGCACGTGGTTGAAGCGGACCTGCTGGCAGCGCTCAACAGCGGGCAACTTGCCGCCGCCGCGCTGGATGTCTTTCAGCAGGAGCCGCTGCCGGCGGAAAATGCGCTCTGGCAGCATCCGCACGTTACCCTCACGCCACACAGTGCCGCCATTACGCTGCCGGAGCAGGCGATGGACGCCATCGCCAGCGCCATTCAGCAGCTGGAAACAGGGCAGCAGCCCCCGGGGCGCGTGGATCGCCAGCGCGGCTATTAACTTATCTCAGAGGAGCAAAATATGTATCCCGTTGATCTGCATATGCACACCGTTGCCAGCACGCACGCCTACAGCACGCTGCATGACTATGTCGCCCAGGCGAAACAGAACGGCCTGAAGCTATTTGCCATTACCGACCACGGCCCCGATATGGCGGATGCGCCGCATCACTGGCATTTCATTAATATGCGTATCTGGCCGCGGGTTGTTGACGGCGTCGGCATCCTGCGCGGAATTGAAGCGAACATTAAGAATCAGCAGGGCGAGATCGACTGCAGCGGGCCGATGCTGGATGCCCTGGATCTGATCGTGGCGGGCTTTCACGAGCCGGTCTACACGCCGCGCGATAAAGCACACCATACCGAGGCGATGATCGCCGCGATGGCAGGCGGGCTGGTGCATATCATCAGCCATCCGGGCAACCCCAAATTCCCGGTGGATATTCGCGCCATTGCCGAAGCCGCAGCCCACTACAACGTGGCGCTGGAGATCAATAACTCCTCGTTTACCCATTCGCGTCCGGGCAGTGAACCTAACTGCCGCGCGATTGCGGAGGCGGTGCGTGACGCGGGCGGACAGCTGGCATTTGGCTCCGATTCCCATACCGCCTTTACGCTGGGGCATTTTGAGCACTGCCTGCGCATTACGCGCGAGGTGGATTTCCCTGAAGATCGGGTGTTAAATGTCACGCCGCGCCGCCTGCTCGATTTTCTGGAGCAGCGCAGCGGTAAACGGATCGCGGAATTACTGGATTTTTAATGTTGTAGTGAGGAATGCTGCCAGATGAATGAATTTTCTATGCTTTGCCGGGTGATCGGCTCCCTGTTTAACCGTCAGCCCCAGGATCCGCTGCTGATGCCGCTGTTTACGCTGCTGCGCGAAGGCAAAATGCAGGCACAGTGGCCGCTGGAGCAGGATGCGCTGCTGACGCGTCTGCAGCAGAGCAGCGATCCGCAGGCGCTGGCAGCGGATTACAACGCGCTGTTTGTCGGTCAGGAGTGCAGCGTGCCGCCTTACGCGTCACAGTGGCCGGAAGGCGCGCCGGAAGCGGAGATCCGGGCGTTTCTCAGCGCGCGCGGCATGCCGCTCAGTGACGCGCCTGCCGATCACTTTGGCGTACTGCTGCTGGCGGCGTCGTGGCTGGAAGATCAGTCTGCAGAAGATGAATCAGACGCGCAGCGCGCGCTGTTTGAATCTTATCTGCTGCCGTGGTGCGGTGCGTTCCTCGGCAAAGTTGAAGCGCACGCCACCACGGCGTTTTATCGTACGCTGGCTGAGCTGAGCCGCGAGGCGATCCAGACGATGTATGATGAGCTGAGCGAAGACGATACGCCGCAGGCGTAATCGTTCCCCGCAGGGGGAGCGGCTGCCGGAGGCGTTCGCTGCAGCTGCACAACAAGCAGTGACGTGCGGCTAAAGATTGCAGACTCCGGCGGATGCAGGTTAAGCCAAGAGAGACTAACGCCGGCGCAGACGCGGAAAACGTGCGTGCATGCGCAGATTGCGCAGGTTAAGCACGGCAATGGCGGTGCCCAGCACCACCAGCGATGCGCCAAATACTTTGAAACTGTTCATGCTGTCGCCCAGCACCGTCACGCCCATGATGACAGCCAGCACCGGCGTCAGCAGCGAATAGGGCATGATCAGATTAACATTATATTTTTTCAGCAGGGCGTACCACAGCGTATAGGCAACAATCGAAGAGGCGATAGCGCTGTAAAGAATGCCGAACCAGCCGTGCCAGCCCGCCGCCTGCAGGGCGCTGAACTGATTCGACTCTGTCAGCCATGAGGCAGCGCCAACCAGCGGCACGGCGAGGAATGAGATCCAGCCGGTCAGCGTCAGCGGACTAATAGGCGGCGACTTTTTGACAATCATGTTGCTGACCGCCCAGCCAAACGCGCTGCACAGCAGGATACAGAGTACCCACCAGGCAGGGATAGTCGGGCTGCCCGAGAGCACGGCCACGCCGCTCAGAGAGATAGCGATGCCGCACAGCTGCACCAGCCGCAGCTTCTCTTTCAGGATTGCCATCGCCAGCAGCATCGCAATGGGTGTGCCCAGCTGTACAACGATAGCCGCCGTACCGGCATCGGTATAGCGCATGCCGACAAACAGCAGCGAGAAATGCATAAAGCCAAAGGTAAATGCGAGGGTAATGAGCCACGGCAGCTGCGCGCGCGTGACACGGCAAAAGGGCACCAGAATCAGAGCGACCACGACAAAGCGCATCCACGTCAGAAACAGCGGCGGCAGCTCCAGAAGGCCCCATTTAACCGCCACGTTGTTAAACGCCCAGATTGAAACCACAAACAGAATCAGAAAAAAATGCCGTACGGCCACGCTGTTATCCTTCACAGAAAAATGAACTTACGCTTAATAATGGCATGAAGCCTGCCGCACAGGACACATCAACCTGGCGGTTTAGCACTCAACAGCAAAATCGCCACCTTATAATTACAACATACTATTATCTGAGCGCTATCCTGACATCCGCTTCTGCATAAGCATGTTGCGGAATAACATAAGACACGGCTGGCAATTGCTGTCACAGTAGAGCTTAACAGCGGACGCAGCAGAGGAGCATGCCGGCAATGACGGAGCGTTATACTTTACCCCTGGCATTAATACAGCTTGAAGTTCCGCCCCCGCAGGTGGTGGCGAAAATTGGCGAACAGCCTGCGTGGTTTATTGACGCGCTGCAGCTGCAGGCGGATGACTATATTATCGTGCGTCCGCACCGGGGTGACGCACTTCCCGGCTGGCAGGAGATTAGCGGGGCGATCCTCAGCGGCTCCTGGGCGATGGTAACCGACCACGCAGGATGGAGTGAGCGCACTGCGGCCTGGATACGCGGCGCAATAGAGGCGCAGCTGCCGCTGCTTGGCGTCTGCTACGGCCATCAGCTGATGGCGTATGCGCTGGGGGGTGAGGTGGGCGATAATCCCCGCGGCTGGGAGCGCGGGCTTCAGACCGTGACGCGGACCGCTTCGGATGCCTGGCTGAACGGACTGCCGGCACACTTTTCCGCCTGGCTGTCGCACCGGCAGTCGGTACTGGCCCCGCCGCCGCAGGCCACGGTTCTGGCGCGCTCAGCGCTGGATGCGTGTCAGGTGTTACGCTACTCGCCGCAGGCATTTTCCGTTCAGTTTCATCCGGAGTTCAGTCGCGAGATCATGACGGCCTGTACACCGGCTGACGTACAGTCGGATAGCGCGGTAATGGGGGATACTGACTGGGCGCGTACGCTGCTGCAGCGCTTCTGGCAGCAGGTACGGCCCCGGGATCAGGAAGCGTCGCAGCGCTGACAGCGATAGACCCAGGCGGGCGGCATGTTTTTCAGCACCCGCTGCCGCTGCCAGACAAAATAGCGCGACAGATCGTGCCGGGTGAGCGAGGTGTACTGAAACTGGACAAATACGCCCTGGGGCGCCAGCGCATTATGCACCGCGCTCAGAATGGTGTGACGCGTGGCCGCAGGCAGCGACAGCAGCGGCAGGCCGGAAAAAATAGCGTCATATTCACCCTGCAGCAGCTCCGCTGAGTGTGCCTGGACCTGCATGCGCGGATCGTGCCACTGACGCAGTTCTGCTGCCAGCTGCGGATTAATTTCAAACACGTCAAGCTGCGCGGCCGGTACCATACGCGACAGCAGCTGGCGGGTCAGCACGCCATCGCCGGCGCCCAGTTCAGCCACCCGCAGGCTGCTATCCCACTCTACCGCATTGCACATACAGCGGCATAACGCCGCTGATGAAGGGGTGACGCTGCCGATTGTGCGCGGATCGCGAATAAACTGCTGTACAAAGTTCGCTTTGGCCCGCATTAGCATCATGGCTGAAGCCAGCATCTTTCTCTCCTGAATCTGTGGTCTGCAGGGTATTGACCACAGATAACGCTCAGGTTTCGCTTTAGCGCGGCAAAAAAGCCAAACTCAGAACATTCCGGCACAAATGATTCTGTCCCGCTTTAACACCGATTTCCCGCGTCGGCTCACAGTTTCCCGCCTGCAGACCTGACAGGCTAAAAACGATCGCGCAATGTTAATCAACAGTTTAAAAGTTGTTAACTTCCATTCGCTCTGTAAGGGGAAATACCATGCGTTACGCTGCTCCGGGAGAACAGGGTTCTCTGATCACTCTGCAATCGCAGTATGGCAACTTTATCAACGGCGAGTTTACTGCGCCGGTTAACGGTCACTATTTTACCAACACCTCACCGGTTAATGGCAGCGCAATCGGCGAATTCCCGCGTTCCGATCGGGCAGATGTTGATAATGCGGTCGCGGCGGCTCAGGCGGCGGCAGAGCAGTGGGGCAAGACCTCACCGCAGGCGCGCTCGCTGGTGTTACTGAAGATTGCTGACCGCCTGGAGCAAAATCTGGAATATATCGCCGTTAATGAAACCTGGGATAACGGCAAGCCGGTACGCGAAACGCTGGCCGCTGACCTGCCGCTGGCGGTGGACCATTTCCGCTATTTTGCCGGCTGTGTCCGGGCGCAGGAAGGCAGCGCCGCCGAAATCGATGAGTTCACGGCTGCCTATCACTTCCATGAACCGCTGGGCGTGGTGGGGCAGATCATTCCGTGGAACTTCCCGCTGCTAATGGCCGCCTGGAAGCTGGCACCGGCGCTGGGCGCAGGTAACTGCGTGGTGCTGAAACCGGCCGAGCAGACGCCGCTTTCCATCACGCTGTTTGTTGAGTTGATCAAAGATCTGGTCCCGCCCGGCGTCATTAACGTGGTGCACGGCTACGGCAAAGAGGCGGGCGAAGCGCTGGCATCGCATCCGGGCATTGCCAAGATCGCATTTACCGGCTCAACAGCGACCGGCGGCCATATTCTGGAGCTGGCGGCAAAAAGCCTGATCCCGTCCACGGTGGAGCTGGGCGGAAAATCACCAAATATCTTTTTCGAAGATATCATGCAGGCGGAGGAGAGCTTTATTGAGAAAGCGGCCGAGGGGGTTGTGCTCGGCTTCCTGAACCAGGGTGAGGTCTGTACCTGTCCGTCGCGCGCGCTGGTGCAGGAATCGATTTTTGAGCCCTTTATGGCGGCCGTGATGAAGCGCATCAAAACCATTAAACGTGGCGATCCGCTGGATACGGAAACCATGATTGGCGCTCAGGCGTCGCAGCAGCAGTTTGATAAGATCCTCTCTTATCTTGAGATTGCGCAGCAGGAAGGGGCGGAAGTGCTGCACGGTGGTAACGTTGAGCAGATTGGCGAAGCCTTCAGCGGCGGCTACTATATTCAGCCCACGCTGCTGAAAGGCAACAACAGCATGCGCGTATTTCAGGAAGAGATTTTCGGACCGGTGGTCGGCGTACTGACGTTTAAAGATGAAGCGGAGGCGCTGGCCATTGCTAATGATTCGATTTACGGGCTTGGCGCTGGCGTCTGGACGCGGGATATCAACCGCGCATACCGTATGGGGAGAGCAATCAAAGCCGGACGCGTCTGGACTAACTGCTACCATCTCTATCCGGCTCACGCTGCGTTTGGCGGCTATAAGAAATCGGGCATCGGGCGGGAGACGCATAAAATGATGCTGGATCACTATCAGCAAACTAAAAATCTGCTGGTGAGCTACAGCACACAGCCGCTCGGGTTCTTCTGATTTTCGTACCGGCGGTCGCTGCAGAGGCTATATTTTCATAAACCTGTCATCTTTGCAGGACAGGATATGAGAAACGCCTCTGCGCAAAGGAGAGATCATGAACGCAGGATATGATTATATGGAGCAGCACGATGAGGTGCTGGATGCGGTCGAACAGGACATTATCAGCGTCAATCTGCCCACTTATGATGCGTTGCAGCATGCGCGCCAGCAGAGTGCCGAGCGCGACGCCGCGCGGGAAATGTCGCTGCGCGCATAAGAAAGCGCTCTCAGATTAATAAAAAAATCCGCAGCCTGGTGCCGCGGATTTTTTACAGGGTCTGCTTCAGCGCTTTACTTTACGCAGGCAGAGCACTGATTGTGGATCTGCTGGAAGAAATCGTTACCTTTGTCATCGACCAGAATAAACGCCGGGAAATTTTCCACTTCAATTTTCCAGATCGCCTCCATGCCCAGTTCGGCATACTCAACGCACTCAAGGCTTTTAATACTCTGCTGCGCCAGTACCGCTGCCGGGCCGCCAATACTGCCCAGGTAGAATCCGCCATGCTTATGGCAGGCGTCAGTCACCTGTTTGCTGCGGTTACCTTTGGCCAGCATTACCATGCTGCCGCCGTGCGACTGCAGCAGATCGACATAAGAGTCCATCCGGCCTGCGGTGGTAGGGCCGAGGGAACCGGACGCGTGTCCTTCCGGCGTTTTGGCCGGACCGGCATAGTAGACCGGATGATCTTTAATGTACTGCGGCAGCCCTTCGCCATTATCGATACGCTCTTTGAGTTTGGCGTGAGCGATGTCGCGCGCCACAATAATGGTGCCGTTCAGCGACAGGCGGGTAGCCACCGGATAAGCGGAGAGCTGGGCCAGAATATCCTGCATCGGGCGATTAAGATCTACCTGCACCACTTCGCCTTCGCCCTGCTGGCGCAGCGCTTCCGGAATATAGCGTCCCGGATTATCTTCCAGCTTCTCAATCCAGATGCCATCGCGGTTGATTTTAGCTTTGATGTTACGGTCAGCAGAACAGGAGACGCCCATGCCTACCGGGCAGGAGGCACCGTGACGCGGCAGTCTGACCACGCGAATGTCGTGAGCGAAATATTTACCGCCAAACTGCGCGCCCAGTCCGAGCTGCTGCGACGCTTCCAGCAGTTCCTGCTCCAGCACGATATCGCGAAACGCCTGACCGTGCTCGTTGCCTTCCGTTGGCAGCGAGTCATAGTAATGCGTTGAGGCGAGCTTAACCGTTTTTAGCGTGCTCTCCGCAGAGGTGCCACCGATCACAAATGCAATATGGTAGGGCGGACAGGCAGCGGTGCCGAGCGACATCATTTTATCAATCAGGTAGTTTTTTAATTTTGCCGGCGTGATTAACGCTTTGGTTTCCTGATAGAGGTAGGTCTTGTTCGCTGAACCACCGCCTTTAGCGATGCAGAGGAACTTATACTCATCGCCATCCACGCTGTAGAGATCGATCTGGGCCGGCAGGTTGGTGCCGGTATTGACCTCTTTATACATATCCAGCGGGGCGTTCTGCGAGTAGCGCAGATTATCTTCGATATAGGTGTTATAGACGCCCTGCGACAGCGCCGCTTCATCGCCGCCGCCGGTCCAGACGCGCTGGCCTTTTTTACCCATGATAATCGCGGTGCCGGTATCCTGGCAGGTTGGCAGTACGCCTTTAGCAGCGATTTCTGAGTTACGCAGAAACTGCAGCGCGACATACTTGTCATTCTGACTCGCTTCATCATCCGCCAGAATAGCGGCAACCTGCTGCTGGTGTGAGGCGCGCAGCATAAAAGAGGCGTCATGAAACGCCTGCTGCGCCAGCAGCGTCAGCGCTTCTGGTGCGACTTTCAGCACCTCCTCGCCCTCAAAGCTGGCGACCGAAACGTGCTCGCGGCTCAGCAGGTAATATTCAGTATCATCTTTGGCGAGAGGAAAGGGGTTCTGGTAATAGAAGGGTTTGTTCGACATGTTGGCTCACTTAGCTTCGTGTTGCCCGCCTGCGCGGCGGGCGGCAAATTAGGCGATCTGTGGTGCTATTTTCTCTCGCCAGCCCGTATCAGGAGCTGACTGGCGAGCATAGTAACACTGAAACAGGCTGACGCGGCTGCGTTTTTTAACATCAAAGCAACATCATCAGAACATCATGACCATCCAGGGATAAGCGATAACCATCAGCGCCACCAGGAAGAGGGCGCCAAAGATGGTGCCAAGCCGCCAGTAATCTTTGGTCGGCAGATAGCCGCTGCCGTAATAGATAGGGCTTGGGCCGGTACCGTAAGGGGTGATAATGCCCATCACACCCAGCGAGGTACACATCATCAGGCAGAACACCGGCATATTAATGCCTGGAATTGAGGCGGCAATAGTCAGCATGGCGGGCAGCAGGGCGGTGGTATGCGCCGTGGTGCTGGCAAACAGATAGTGCAGCAGATAAAAGGCAATCAGCAGCACCACTGCGGAGACCTGAGGATCGTAACCCTGTAGCAGCACCGCCCCCTCTTTGCCCAGCCAGGCAATAAAACCGACGCGTGCCAGACCATCGGCCAGCGCCACCAGCGTGGCAAACCAGGCAAAGGTGTTCCAGGCGGCTTTATTGCTGGTGATATCACTCCAGTTAAGTACGCCGGTCCAGAGCATCAGCACAATCACCAGCAGCGCGGCCATAGCGGGCTCTATCCATGCCGTTGCGAAAATCCACATCATCAGCGCCGCGACGACAAACAGCAGCAGCAGGATCTCATTGCGCGACAGGCGGCCCAGCTTTTCCAGCTCGGCGGTCGCCCAGCGCGGTACCTCATCATTGACTTTGACTTCCGGCGGATAGAGCCAGTAAGCCAGCAGCGGCATGGTGAGAATCAGCAGGATCCCCAGCGGCAGGAAAGCGAGGAACCACATCCCCCAGCTGATATCGAAACCAATAACGCTCTTAACCAGGGCCAGTGCGAGCAGGTTAGGGGCCAGCGCAGAGAGAAACATCGAGCTGGTGATACAGGCTGCGGTAATCGCCACCCACATCAGATAAGAGCCGATTTTGCGGGCGCTGGGGTCATTAGGCTTAGAGCCATAGAGCGGCGGCAGGTTGGCAATAATCGGATAGATAGTCCCGCCGCTGCGGGCGGTGTTAGACGGCGTAAACGGCGCCAGCAGCAGGTCAGCGAAAGTAATCGCGTAGCCCAGCGTCAGACTGCGGCGACCGAGATATTTTACCAGAATCAGCGCCAGCCGGCGGCCAAACTGCGTTTTATCGTAGCCGGCTGCAAACATAAAGGCGCCAAAAATCAGCCAGACCGTAGAGTTGCCGAAGCCGCTGACTGCCCATTTGAACGACTGCGCTGCCGTTTTAAATGCCGGGTCGGCCAGCTCTGCCGGGCTAAACAGCACCCACTGGCTAAACAGAGCGATGACCACCACGCCGGTAAGCCCAATCACGGCGCCCGGCAGCGGCTCAAAAATCAGGCCGACAATAACACCGACAAAAATGGCGAAGAAGTGCCAGGCGTAGGGCTCCAGTCCGGCAGGCGTCGGCACCAGCAGCAACAGGAGTGCAACCAGTACCGGCAGGCAGAGCATCAGCAGGCGATTTTTTTTACCCGGCGCCGCAGGCGGCGCTTTGGTGGGTTCATGCGATTGCGTTGATAGGTTCATAGTTTTTGTCTGCACGTTGAGAAGAATGCGATATCAGTACCAGTGCCTTTATACCTGGATGATCCATTTTGCGGCATCAGTACAGGAAGTTCATGACGCTTGTGTTAAAGCAGAAAGCAATTTTGTTTCGCGAATTATCTAATTTATGCCGTTATGATGCGATTAATTAAAATACCTATTTTGATCCAGATCAATAAAATAAAGCGCTTATTTTTATCTGCGTTATTTTCAGTGTGTTATGACGCTTATTCAGGGCGTGCCTCACGATATAATGCACGATGTGAAGCGCTTTCTTTCCAATATCTGGCAGGCGTGTGATTTTTAAGTCAATGAAATATATAGTTTATTTTTGTGAGTTGAATTAACTTTGATTTTAATCAAGTTTTGAACGAAACTTAGCGGAACGCGTTACGCTCCTTCCCTGCTGAAAATAGGCTTTCCTTATCGGTAGTTTATATAACTAATGATATAAGTTATGTAACTAAATTAAATGTTATATTTACAGCATGAAGTCGGACCACTTTAATTATTTAACCGGTCACACTGCCAGGAATTGAATTTCATTTTTGATTTTCGGAGTCGCTTATCATGAACACGCTTACCCCGCTGCTAAAACCCCTTACCTTGCCTAAAGGTGCCGTGCTGAAAAATCGTCTGGTGATGGCACCCATGACAACATGTACCGGCTATTACGACGGTGGCGTCACCAGCGATCTGGTTGACTACTATCGGGTGCGTGCCGGCACAATCGGCACCGTCATCGTAGAGTGTGCGTTTATCGATAATCGTGGTCCGGCATTTCCTGGCGCCATCGCCATCGACAGCGACAACAAGATCCCGGGACTGGCCAGAATAGCCCACGCGATCAAATCTCAGGGTTCTAAAGCTATCCTGCAGATTTACCACGGTGGCCGCATGGTTGAGCCGGCGCTGATTGGCGGGAAAACGCCTGTCGCGCCCAGCGCCATCGCGGCGCCGCGCGAAGGGGCCACCACACCGCAGGCGCTGACCGCAGATGAAGTCGATGTCATGATCAAAAAGTTTGGTGATGCGGTGAACCGTGCCATCAAAGCGGGTTTTGATGGCGTGGAAATTCACGGTGCCAATACCTATCTGATCCAGCAGTTCTATTCGCCTAACTCCAACCAGCGCAGCGACAAATGGGGCGGCAGTCGCGATAACCGGGCGCGCTTTCCGCTGGAGGTCCTGGAAATCACGCATCAGATGGCCGATCGCTTTGCTGCCGCAGACTTTATTATCGGCTATCGCTTTTCACCGGAAGAGATTGAAGTGCCCGGTATCCGCTGGGATGACACCCTCTATCTGCTGGAGAAGCTCGCCGCGCGCGGCCTTGATTACGTGCACTTCTCCGTCGGTCAGCTGCTGCGTCCTTCCATTGTTGACACCAGCGACCCCACGCCTCTGATTACCAAATACATTGCGCAGCGTTCAGCACAGCTGGCCCGCATTCCGGTTATTGGCGTCGGCGGCGTGGTGAATAAAGAGGATGCCGAACTGGCGCTGGAATCGGGCTTCGATCTGGTTGCCGTCGGGAAAGCCTGTATCGCCTGGCCCAACTGGGCGGATCGCATTATTAACAATGAGCACCTTGAACTCTACATCGACAGTACCAAACGCGAGGAGCTGACAATTCCGGAGCCGCTCTGGCGCTTCTCGCTGGTGGACGCCATGATCCGCGACGTCAGCGACGGCCATCGCAAATATAAAGCCGGTGTGTATCAGGCGAAGGTAGAGGCGGAAGCGCTGAAGCTGAAAATCAACGTCACGCTGGATACCGATCGTATTACCGACATCGAACTGGTGCCGGATCCAGCGCTGGATGTTGACTTCACCAGTACGTTTGAAAGCCTGCGCGAGCGCATTCTGGTTGCAAACAGTCCGCACGTCGATGCGGTTACCGGGGCCACTACGCAAAGCGAGGCGCTGAAAAAAGCGGTATCGCGTGCGCTGGCAACCTCCAGCAAAGAGTATGTGATTGAGGAAGGGGGCAACCCGAACGCGCCGGTCAATTACGATGTTGTGGTCATCGGCACCGGCGGCGCAGGTCTCGCGGCGGCTATTCAGGCACATGACGACGGCGCCCGCGTGGTACTGATTGAAAAAATGCCCACCATTGGCGGAAATACCATTAAGGCGTCAGTAGGGATGAACGCCGCCGAGACGCGCTATCAGAGGCTGAAAGGCATTGAAGACAGCAAAGCGCTGTTTTATGAAGAGACGCTGAAAGGCGGTAAAGGTAAAAATAATCCGCAACTGCTGCATGAGTTTGTCGAACGCGCGCCGGAAGCTATCGAGTGGCTGGCAGCGAAGCAGATTGAGCTCAGCGATATCACTATCACGGGCGGAATGAGCATTGACCGTACGCACCGGCCTGAAGATCGCTCAGCGGTAGGGGGCTTCCTGATCAGCGGGCTGGTGAAAAATGTTAACCAGCGCAACATTGAGGTGCTACTTGAGACCTCAGTCGCTGAAATTCTGTGTGAAAACGGCGTGGTAACCGGGGTTAAGGTGGTGGATGAGTATAACGACAGCCGCATTCTCAACGCAAAAAGTGTGATTGTTGCCACCGGCGGCTTCAGCGCCAACCGGGAGATGGTAGTGAAATATCGCCCGGAACTGGATGGCTTTGTCACGACTAACCACGCCGGCGCCACCGGCAGCGGCATCGCGATGCTGCAGCATATTGGCGCCGGTACGGTTGATATGGGCGAGATTCAGATCCATCCTACGGTTGAACAGACCACCTCCTATCTGATTTCAGAAGCGATGCGTGGCGGCGGGGCAATTCTGGTAAGCCAGGCGGGCAAGCGTTTCTATAACGAAATGGAGACGCGCGATAAAGTCTCTGCGGAGATTATTGCGCTGCCGGAGAAAAGTGCCTGGATCATCTTCGATGAGCAGGTGCGCCGTAATAACAAAGCCGCTGATGAATATATCGCCAAAGGTTTTGTCATCAGCGCACCCACGCCGCACGAGCTGGCGGTTAAGCTCAATATGGACCAGGAATCACTGCAGAGTACGCTGGGTCGCTACAATGAGTGTGTGATTAACCAGCATGACGAAGATTTTGGCCGCAAAACGGCGCTGCGCCATCCGCTGAATCAGGGGCCTTACTACGCTATTCGCGTGGCGCCTGGCGTTCATCACACCATGGGTGGCGTCACCATCAACACGGAAACCGCAGTGCTGAATGCACAGAACCAGGCGATCACCGGCGCCTGGGCTGCCGGGGAAGTGGTCGGCGGTATTCACGGCGCCAACCGCATCGGCGGGAATGCCGTAGCGGATATCATCATCTTTGGTATCAAAGCGGGGCATAACGCCGCTAAACTCGCCTTAGGTAATTAACCTGCACCGGTGCCCGTCTGCGCGGGCACCGGTAGTAATGAGGCAACTATGGCTAACGAGGCAGGTGTCTACAGCTATTCAGCCGTTCAGATGGGATCGCCTGTGCTGCTGAAACTCTTTGAAAATAACGCCGCGCTGGCACAGCAGGTGTTTCGCCTGATTGCACAGCAGGAGAATCTGTTTACCGTCAACCGGGTGCAGTCAGAGGTCATGGCAATTAACCATGCCGCTGGCGAGCGACCGGTGGCGGTCAGTCCCGCAGTGTTTAATCTGATTCAGGTGGCCCATACGGTCAGCACGCTGCCGGACAGCGCGTTCAACTTCGCCATTGGTCCGATAGTTAAGCGCTGGAAAATTGGTTTTCAGGGCAACAGCGTGCCCGCTGCCGCTGACATCACCGCGCTGTTGCCCCTTACCAACCCGCATCAGGTCGTGCTGGACGCTGCGGCGCAGTCGGTTTATCTGCCGCAGCGCGGTATGGAGATCGATCTCGGTGCCATAGCCAAAGGCTATATTGCCGATCGGGTGCAGCAGTGGCTGCGTCAGCAGGGAGTGACGCAGGCGCTGATCAATCTTGGCGGCAATGTGCAGACGCTGGGTGCGCCCCCGCATGAACCGCAGGGGTGGCAAATTGGGCTGAAAAAGCCCTTTGCTGACGATAACGCGTTACTCGGCGTAATCGAGGTGCGGGAGAAATCAGTCGTCACGTCCGGGATCTATGAGCGTTACTTTGAACAGCAGGGGCGCTGCTGGCACCATATTTTTGACCCGCGTACCGGCTATCCGCTGGATAATGAACTGTTAAGCGTGACGGTGATAAGTGACCGCTCGCTGGATGGCGACATCTATACCACGCTACTGTATGGCATGGGCACAGAACAGGGACTGAACTGGCTCGCCAGCCAGTCCGACATCGATGCCATTTTTGTCACCCGCGATCGGCAGATCGTCTGCTCTTCACCGCGTCACTACCGATTCCGGCCAGCTGATACCACGTGGAAACTGCACTACTGACAATATTGCTGCAGCAGCGAGCGATATTCCGGCTGCAGACGATAGCGATAGACCGGACGTCCGGTGGCGCCATAGTGAATGCTGGTAAACAGAATATTGATCTGCGCCAGCCAGATGAGATATTTGCGGCAGGAGACGCGTGAAATATTCACCTCTGCAGCCAGCTCATCGGTCGAGAATTCCTGTGCGGGGTGCGCATCTATCCACTGACAGAGCGTGCGCAGCGTTTGTGGCGTCAGGCCTTTGGGCAGACGCTTATTGTCGTGATGCGTTGCCGGATTGCCGTGGATCAGCAGATCGACGTCAGATTGCTGATAGTGCTGGTGGTTATCCATCAGCGATTTTTTCTGCTGCCAGCTGGTAAGCGCCTCTTCAAAACGCGGAAACTGAAACGGCTTAATAAGATAATCCACCACCCCGTAGTGCAGCGATGTTTTGATATTTTCTGCATCAGCCGCAGAGGAGATAATAATCACTTCTGTCGGGCTTTGCGCTTTTCGCAGCTCAGGCAGCAGATCCAGGCCATTCTCCTGCTGCATATAGATATCCAGCAGCAGCAGATCGATCGGCGTGTCGCTATTGAATAAAAAATCGCGCGCCTGCTGCAGCGTTGCCGCCGTACCACAGCAGTTAAAACCGGGTACCTGACCGATAAAACTGCGGTTGAGTTCGGCAACCATGGCATCATCGTCAACCACTAAAACATTAATCATGCGGTTTAATTTCCTTTATCCCAGGGTAGCTGGACTAAAAATTGCGTGAATACGCCGGGCTCAGACTCTGCGCTGACGCTGCCGCCAAGGCTTTCCACCTGCTGCTTAAGCAGAAACAATCCGACTCCGCGGTTCTCACCTTTGGTGGAGAAACCTTTGTCAAAAATGGTCGCCAGATGCGCAGCATCAATGCCCGGACCGTCGTCGCTCACCTCGCAAGTCAGCCAGCCGTTTTGATAATGGAGCATCAGGTGGATCTCTCCTTCGGTCTGCTCGCGCAGCGCATCAAGCGCGTTCTCGACCAGATTGCCGGTTACGGTAATCAGCGCCGCCATCTGCGCTTCGCTGCCGCTGTCTGGCAGGTAGCTGGCGTCGCTGATAGTGAGCCGGTGCCCGCAGTCTGAGGCGCGATTGATTTTACTTAACAGGATCCCCGCAATCACCGGGGATTTAATCTTATCCAGCAAAAAGCCGATCTCTGTCTGATAGTTATTGGCGGTTTTCAGGATATACGCTTCAACCTGCGCATAGTTTTTCATATGCAGCAGGCCGAGGATCACATGCAGCTTGTTCATAAACTCGTGCGAGCGTTCACGCAGGGCGTCGACATAGTTTACCATGCCGCTTAAGCGCTGCATCAGCTGGCTGATCTCAGTTTTATCCCTGAACGTACAGACCGCGCCAATAATCCGCTCCGCCGTGCGTACCGGAACGGTATTGGTCAGCAGCAGTCGGCCATTCACGTTAATCTCCTCATCGCGCCGCGCCCGTCCGCTCTGCAGCACGCTGCGCAGCTGCGGTTCGACGGCGGTGGTGTCAGCGCGCCAGCTTTCATCAGGCGCGCGCTGCGTCTGTGCTGCGTCGCTCAGCAGATGGCAGGCAGCCTGATTGATCAGCGTCACTTCATGCCGATCGTCCATCGCCACCACGCCCTCTTTGACGGAATTGAGAATGGCCTGACGCTGCTCAAACAGGGTAGAAATCTCATAAGGTTCCAGCCCGAACAGAATACGTTTCAGCACGCGCACCAGGATCAGCGTACCCAGCGCGCCCGCCAGCGCGCCGATCAGAATAGTCCAGAGGATGATCCAGCGGCTCTGGTTAATCTGATCGGTGACGGCATCCAGTGAGATACCGATAGCCACCACCCCAATCTGCTGATGCTGGGCATTGAACACCGGGGTAAAAACACGCAGTGCCCGAACCAGGGAGCCCTGATTAACAGAGACATTTTCCTGACCGCGCAGCGCAGGCTGAATATCGTTGCCGATGAAATGCTGACCAACCAGTTCCGGATTACGATGGGAGTAGCGTATGCCCGCCATATTAGTGATCGTGATAAACAGCAGATTATTGCTGGTCTCAACCGCTTTTGCGACCGGCTGCAGATGAGCTTCAGCGGGGGAGAGCAGCAGCGCTCGCTGAACATCTGGCGATGTGGCCAGCGTACGCGCGACGGCCATCGCTTTATCTTCCAGCTGTGACCGGGTAGAGGCACCAATCTGAAAGAAATAGAACATATGCACGGTACACAGCACCAGGACAATCACGGCGCTCAGCATCAGCGTGACCAGCGTATTAAGTTTCATTGTCCGCCGGCGCATCGGCGTAGCAGGGACTGAAGGCGTCATGGTGGCGTTCACTTAGCGGAAAAGGGGCCTATTATGACGGATAATGGCGGCGCGGTTGCGGAAAATATAACAGGCCACTCTGAATAATGGCCTGCAGATAAGACGGTATGCAGAACTTAAGCGGTTTTCACACGACTGGCGAAGCTTTTACGCAGCTTCTGCAGTTTAGGCGGGATGACTGCCATGCAGTAGCCGTTGCGCTGACCCGCACCTTCCCAGTAGTCCTGATGGTAGGCTTCCGCCGGATACCAGGCTTTGAGCGGTTCTACGGTTGTCACCACCGGCACATCATGATCTTCCTGCGCGCGCGCAATGGCTGCAATCGCTTCTGCTTCCTGTTCAGCATTAGCAGGGAAAATCGCTGAGCGGTACTGCGTTCCGATATCATTTCCCTGACGATTAAGCTGGGTAGGATCGTGCGTGGCAAAACTGATATCCAGCAGATCGCCGTAGCTTATCTGCGCCGGATCAAACCCGATACGGATAGCTTCAGCATGACCGGTTGCCCCGCTGCATACCTGCTCATAAGTCGGATCAGGGCGCTCCCCGCCGGTATAGCCGCTTTCAACCGATTCAACACCAATTACATCTTTAAAAACGGCTTCGGTACACCAGAAACAGCCGCCCGCAACGATCGCATATTCGGTTGCCATTACATTTACTCCTGTCAGGTCGAAAGCTTAAGAGTGCGGGTGAACGGAGCGGAATTCAACCCGATAATCGCAGACCGCACAGGCTGTTCAGGTAAAACGTACTCAGCTGTCCGGGGCGGACTGGCTGAGCAGAGCCTGGAGTCGTGCCGTCAGCTGCTCAAGACTATATTTTGTTGCCTGCCGGACGACCTCTTCGCTTTCGCCGGAAAAACGCTGACAACAGGTCTGAATAGTGCCATCAGGCAGGCCCCAGGCAAACCAGACGGTGCCGGCTGGTGTACCATCCTCGCCGCCATCTGGTCCGGCATAACCGCTCACTGCAATGCTGCTATCGTCGCCGGAAAGCGCTTTTGCGCCTGCGGCCATTTCACGCACGGCGGCTTCGCTGACGGCGCTGTCACGTGCCAGCGTCTCTTCACTTACGTTCAGCACCCGATGTTTCGCCTGATCGGTATAAGTAATAAAGCCGCTGCTGTAAAACTGGCTGCTCTGGCCGACGGCCGCGAGGGTAGAGCCGACCCAGCCTGAAGTACAGGATTCTGCGGTGGTGACAGTCAGTTTTCTTTCAAGCAGAAGATCGCCCAGAATAGTTGCCGTTTCGATTAATTCCCGATTCATATATGCATCCCGATTTATTATTTAAATGTCAGCCAGCCACGCTTCGATTAAATAAACGTTGCCGGATGATAATTATTATAGATGGTGAGTCCGTTTTATCTGGTTAATATGAACTCAGCAGAAGAATATATTAAGCGGGGCGGGTCAATCCGAAGGGGTTGATTATTAATCAGGCAGGGGTTCTGTCGTATGGTAATTACGGATTCTGCATGAAAATATAAGCGTAGCGGGGCTAGGGCAGGGCGATAAATAACAGATCTGGCAAAGGGATAAATATCGTATGGCGCAATGCCGCCGGGCGTGTAGCTATAACGGACGACATTTGCCAGTAGTGGTCTATACTGAAACCTGAGAACCTGGCGCAAGCTCACATTCTCAGGAGGTAAAGTATGAAAAATGAGTATCCGGTTATTGGGGAAGCCGCCTGGGCGTTAATGATGCGCCGTGCAGATGTGACTCTGGCATCCCTCACGGCTGAACTGCATCAGATGGCTTGCCGCGAAACAGATGCGGTGCGCGACAGCCAGATCCATGAGGCGCAGCAGTGGCTGCTGGACTATCGCTCTACAGAGCAGGCCGACCGTCGTTCTGATTCGCCGTTAAAAGCGCTGTCAGAGCGATCGGATAGCGTTACCGTTGCCGGCACCGGTAACGGTGCACGCCGCCATTAAGCTCCCTGCTCATCGTCAGCCTGTGGCGGCGATGAGCGCACTTCCCGCTGATCTCCCGTCTGAAAATGTGCGTAAATTTGTCTCAATCCTCATCTGATAGCACTTTTTGCAAAAAAAACTTACCTCACCATTCATTATTCTCTGTACAAGTTTTTTGGAAATCCTGTACAACAGGTTAGATTTCCACTTTTTTATTGTTAATTTTAACATTTTACGGGAGTCACTTATGCGCCAGAACGGATATGCTCCGAACTCAGTTGAGGCGATTGCCAACTACTTTAGTAAAGCATCGCTGCCGTCTCAGCAGGAAACGCTGGGACAGATTGTCGTGGAGATTCTGCGTGAAGGCCGCAACCTGAATCGCAAATCCATTTGCACTAAGCTGTTACGTCGCCTTGAACTGGCAACAGAAGCAGAAGAAGAGCAGCATTATCATCAGCTTATCGGCTTGCTGTTTGAGCGGGAAAGCTAATACCAGATTTACGACCGGGTTATATTCAGACTAAGTAAACAGGGAAGAGTGCACAACCTCATGTATAACCTGTGACCAGCTGTATCGCGCCACGCACTGCGTGGCGCTGTTTTACTGTCGTACTTCATCTTGAAGTGGCGGCAAACAGAGATTCACTATGAAGATGAGCAAACACCAGAAGAGTATAGACGAAATCATCGGTGAAGCTGCCCTGACGCTGCTTCAGCGCTCCGGGCCTGTTAATACCCACGCGCTGATGGCAGAGCTGCAGAATATGCAGATGCAGGCCACCGATGAAGAGTATCGCACCGCAATCAGCATGGCCCTGAAAGAGGTCCGGACCAGCATTTCTTTTGGTCAGCAACAACGAAACGAACCGGAAAAAGATAACGTTCATCCCCTGTTTGGCAATGACCAGTCATCCGGCAATAGCCGTAAACATTAATCCAGCCCGATAAGGTATACTGCGGCCTTATCTTTAACAGTTTGAGACGGAAAATGGCAGATTTTCAAAACTTATACAATGTGCTGCCTGATAATGAGCTGGCTGCGCATTTTCGCGATGCCGGCCATGCGTTAAGCGATGAGTCACAGGTGCTGGATGGGGTAATACGCAGCATCCTTGCTACTGAGGGACGAGTGACTAATAAGTCGATTATTCTTTACCTGATTATGGCGCTGGAATCGGCCAGTGGCAGCGCTGAAGCTGACGTTCTGCGTCGCACACTGGAAATTGTTGTTGGCTATACGCCAGACGATGCCTGACCACGCTTTCTGCTCTTCCATCCGTGAAGAGCTTCTCCCATTTTCCTTTCAATCCTGCTCATGCGTTTCTTTCTTTTCTGTACACTTTTAGCTGAGTTGTACAGTTAATTAAAAGCAGCGCGCTTAATTAACGTCATTCAGTTTAAAGTTGTACATCTGCCTGATTAACGCTGAAATAGCTATTCGGTTGCTTAACGGCTCAGGCTCACTCCAGGAACATTTACCGTGACCTGACGAACCGGGCGCGCATTCAGACGCTTACTTCTGCCGGACTTAATTTTTTGCAGCCAGCTTTGCAGCTGTTTTATCTCTTCCTGCGCGGCAGATTCATTGCTGACATTGCAGATAAAGAGCTGGCTGAGCGTCTGATGCTCTGCTGCAGTAGCGTAGATTTCAAAGCGGCCATCGCGCTGCTGTAATTCTACGCTGGTAAAGTGCAAATGCTCCCATTGCTGTAACCGTGTTTTAAATCGAGCGAAATCCATAAAAGTTCCTTAACTTCTTATAGTGATTATTGGTACTAACGTGACTAAAGGAACATAGACCAGAATCAGAAAAACGCCAGAATAAAAAAATAAAAATTTTAACGTGCTGAGTTTGCTGCGTTAATTAACGCGCTTTTACCGTCTCGCTTATTATTTTTGCGCCTGAGGCTGGCTTACGCCGTTAAAAAAATTGCTTTTAAGATGAAAAAACCGCCCGAAGGCGGTCAGAAGGAGGGGCGTCTATTCAGGCTGCTTATCACCCGATTCTGGCGCACTGCCCGCATCATCATCAGGCAGTTCAGGCTCATCTTTACCAGGCTGATAACCTGCGTGAGCACGCTGTAGAGGTTTATGATGCATTGGTCTCTCCTTACGGGTTACGTCTGTGGCTTTTCACTACCCAGTTCAGCACCGGTTTCCGGATTAACATCAGGATTCGAGGCGGTTCTGGTGGCCATAGCCTTCAGCGCTGCCGCTTCATCCGCAGAGAGCACCACTGAGGCGTGACCATCGCCGCCATCTACGGCAGGCTGAGGATCGGCGACATAGTTGAAGTTCTCATCTGAATTCCAGCTGCCGCGTACATCATCCCCGTCAGACATACTGAAATAAGTATGCGCATACTCTTCGATTGGCGGCAGTTTACCCGGCGGAAAGTTATTGCGGATAGAGTAGAGCGCCTTTTCAAAAGAGAGCTGGTGGGCGGCTTCACGCGTCATCAGAAAGCCCAGTGCATCTTTTACGCCGACGTCATCAGTCACATTAATCAGGCGTTCATAAATAATCTTAGCGCGTGACTCCGCGGCGATATTGGAGCGCAAATCCGCCGTCACTTCGCCAATAGTATCGATATACGCTGCGGTCCATGGCACGCCACCTGAGTTTGTCAGTGGCGGGCCGCCACCATAGAGAATAGAGGTAAGATGACTGTCATTACCCGCACCGGTAATAGAGCGATAAAGTTCGCCCTCCGCTTCCGTGCCTTCAGCCAGCTTGCCTTTGGCCCCTTTATTAAGCATACCTACCAGCGAACCGATAATTTCAAGATGGCTCAGCTCTTCGGTCGCAATGTCCATCAGCATGTCACGGCGTCCGAGATCGTCATCTCCCAGACCCTGAGTAAAATAGCGCATGGCAGCTGCCAGTTCGCCCTGCGGGCCGCCAAACTGCTCCAGAAGCAGATTGGCCAGTCCGGGATTCGGTTCACTTACCCTGACGGTGTACTGCAATTTTTTAACGTGTCGAAACATGGCTCACCTCAGTGTTAACAGTCAGGCCGATAGGCTGGCCTTTGTAATAATGCGTTACTGCTGTTCCGCAATGGTTGTGAGTTTTTCATCGGTAGATTTTTCTTCAGCCAGCGTTTCTGCCAGCAGACTGGCGGCCTGATCGAGGCCCAGCTTTTTGGCCATGGCCACCAGCGTGCCGTAGGTGGCAATTTCGTAGTGTTCAACTTTCTGCGCCGCGCCTATCAGGCCAGCATCACGCACCGGGCCCGCTTCGGTCGCGTCAATCAGCTCCTGCGCTTCCTCTACCAGACCTTCCAGCGCATGGCACTTCATGCGTTTAATGCGTAATTCTTCGTGCGCTTCCACTGCCTGATCAAGACGATCAATTTGTCCCTGAGTCTCTTCCAGATGTTGTTTAAAAGCTGCTTTAAGCGTTTCATCAGAAGCTGCACGCGCCATTTTGGGCAGCGCGCGGGTAATCTGTTTTTCTGCACTATAAACATCTGAAAGATCGTGAATAAAAAGGTCGAGCAAAGATTCAACTTTCATAAGCGTTCTCCATGCAGTAATAAACAGCAAAGCAGACGTCGAATGACGTATGCAGTTTATTCATTAATATGAGATTTCAGACAGCAGAGGTTAGCGTTCTCTGATGCGGAATAGTCATTAAACGCGCAATCACTGCGCCGCAGAGTTCATCCCTGAAATAAGCTGTCAGGCGCCGCGATTGCCGCTCTGACTCCCTTTCTTGCCAGCGTCAGACGCCTTTTCACGGTCGTTGCCGAAACTTCCGCCGCTATGCTGTCCGCCTTTTTTACCCGCTTCAGATGCCCGCTGTTTGTCGTCTGCGAAATTACCTGAACCGCCTCGATGTTGAGTCATAATATATTTCCTCTTCATGAGTTGATAATGACATGATCTGAATGACCAATCATGTGCGAGCTGCGTATTTAATAGTAATCGCGTTTCTTTAATCTGCAAGCGGGACGGTTTGATTATGTGCTTATAAGAATTATCTGCAGAGTCTGATTTTGTAGTCTTTATTATATTTAAGCGCAGCGACAATTACCGCATCGCTTAAATATAATTATGCGCTTCGGTTAACAATTAATTTATTGAAGCATCAGATGAATATTGTCGGCGGGCTGATTCGCAGCATGTTGTTTTCTCGATTAAGGTTAGTTATTACCCTGTAACGAGGAGAAGAGGTGATGACCGACTCTGTGACCACGGCTGAACTGGAACTGCTTGATCGCTACTGGCGAGCCGCGAACTATCTGTCTGTGGGCCAAATCTACCTGATGGCGAATCCGCTGCTGCGTGAAACGTTGCTGCCTGAGCACATTAAACCAAGATTGCTGGGACACTGGGGGACCACGCCCGGACTCAACTTTATCTATGCCCACCTCAACCGCGTTATTCGCCAGCGCAACGCTGACCTGCTTTACGTCTGCGGCCCCGGGCATGGCGGCCCCGGTATGGTGGCCAATAGCTGGCTGGAGGGAACCTACAGTGAAATCTACCCGCAGGTCAGTGAAGATGAGCAGGGTATGCAGCGTCTGTTCAAACAGTTCTCTTTTCCCGGCGGCATTCCGAGCCATGCGGCGCCTGAAACGCCAGGCTCAATCAATGAAGGGGGAGAGCTGGGCTATTCGCTCTCGCACGCTTTTGGCGCCGCATTCGATCATCCGGATTTAATTGTGCCTTGCGTTATTGGTGACGGTGAAGCAGAGACCGGTCCGCTGGCCGCCAGCTGGCACGGGATCCATTTTCTTAATCCGCAGCGTGACGGGGCCGTATTGCCTGTTCTTCACCTCAATGGCTACAAGATCGCTAATCCGACGCTGCTGGGGCGCACCAGCGACGAAGATTTGCAGCAGCTCTTCAGCGGGTATGGCTATGAGCCGCTCTTTGTCTGTGGCGATGATCCACAGCGCATGCATCAGGAGATGGCCATTACGCTGGATCGCGCTTTTGATACTATCGCATCCATCCAGCAGCGGGCGCGCAGTGGCACCCATAGTGAAGAGATACCGCGCTGGCCGATGATCGTGCTGCGCACGCCAAAAGGCTGGACAGGACCCAAAGAGGTTGATGGCAAAAGGGTCGAAGGATTCTGGCGCGCGCATCAGGTGCCGGTCGCCGGATGCCGCGAGGATGAGGCGCACAGGCAGATCCTCGAAGCGTGGCTGCGCAGTTATCAGCCTGAAACGCTGTTTGACGCCAGTGGACGTTTAAACGCTGAACTACGGGCGCTGGCTCCGGCGGGTGATAAACGGATGAGTGCGACCCCTTACGCCAACGGCGGGCGGCTGCGGCGGCCGCTTGCCACGCCTGATATCCGGCAGTTTGCGCTCGGGCTCAGCGCACCGGGCGCAGAGCAGGGCGAAGCGACGCATCAGTTTGGCCTCTATCTGCGCGAAATTTTTCGCCTCAATAGCGATAATTTCCGTCTTTTTGGTCCGGATGAGACCGCTTCAAACCGGTTGTCGCCGGTATTTGACGCCACCAGCCGCAGCTGGATGGCGCCGCTGGAGCCGTGGGATGAACAGCTGGGACGCGACGGACGCGTGATGGAGATTCTGAGCGAGCATCAATGTCAGGGCTGGCTGGAGGGCTATCTGCTTACCGGGCGTCACGGCCTGTTCAACTGCTATGAAGCGTTTATTCATATTGTCGACTCCATGTTTAACCAGCACGCTAAATGGCTGAAAGTGTCGCGCAAACTGCCGTGGCGGCAGCCAGTCTCTTCCCTGAATTATCTGCTTTCGTCTCACGTCTGGCGTCAGGATCATAACGGCTACAGCCATCAGGACCCTGGTTTTCTCGATCACGTTGTGAACAAAAAGGCAGACATAGTGCGCGTCTGGCTGCCGCCTGATGCCAACTGCCTGCTCTGGACGGGCGATCACTGTCTGCGTACCTGGGATCGCATCAATGTCATCGTGGCGGGTAAGCAGCCCTCACCACAGTGGCTCGATATCGATAGCGCGATTGCGCACTGTGAAGCGGGCATGGGCATCTGGCAGTGGGCCAGCTGCACAGATGAACCTGACGTGGTGATGGCGTGTGCAGGCGATGTACCGACTATGGAAACGCTGGCGGCGGTCGATCTGCTGCGGGAGTTACTGCCGTCGCTGCGCGTGCGCGTAGTAAACGTTGTTGATCTGATGGCGCTGCAGAGTGATGAGCAGCATCCGCATGGCAAAAGCGAGGCGGAGTTTGAGCACCTGTTTACCGCTGACAAGCCGGTAATCTTTGCCTTCCACGGCTATCCGGGGCTGATCCATCGTCTGACTTATCAGCGTAATAATCATCGTAATTTTCACGTGCATGGATTTAACGAAGAGGGCACTACCACCACGCCTTTTGATATGACCGTGCTGAACCGGCTCGATCGCTATCATCTGGCGCAGGCTGCGCTGCTGCATGTGCCCGGCGTGGCTGAAGATCATCCGGATCTGCTGGACGATCTGCAGGCGCGTCTTGCGGCGCATCACGCCTGGGTGCGGGAGTATGGTGAAGATGTGCCTGAGGTACGCAACTGGCGCTGGCGGGCCGCTGCGTCCTCAGCGTCATCTCTCAGGGGTGTTTAGGCGGCATACGGCGGCGCTGATAGCGTTTTTTCCCCAGAGCCAGCGCGGAGGCGCTGGCCGGGTCGAACAGGGAGAGGCTCTCAATCTGATCAACCATCAGCACCTTACGAAAATCGAGGGCGCTTTTCGGCGAGGAGAGGAAACTGATCTCATGCTCGTGATACCAGCGGCTATAGTTGTGCTCAATCGCAAGATTCAGCGTGCGCGCATCGCGATAGCCGCTCAGCATCGGGATCATCACGATATTTGCCGTGCCGGGAAATTCAAACGTGGCGGCGTGGATCATGCCAATGTAAATCCGGCGGGACTTCAGCGTAACCCATGCCAGTTCACCCTCTTCCATGCAGTGCAGCAGCAGCTGTTCAATACCGTTAGAACGCGAGAGGCGCTGATATAACTCTTTACGGCTGCCGGGTGTCAGGCGGGCGCTGCCGGCCCAGTTGGAGCGGTAAACACAAAATATCACCGCAAAGGTCAGCATAATGACCACCGGTGCCTGGATGCCCAGAAAGCTCCAGGTCATAAAATCGACGTGCCAGTTAGCATGATGTTCAGCACTCAGGCCGAACGTGTTATTCGCAAACGAGGCGCCCAGCAGCAGGAGCCAGACAATAGCCGTTGCCAGCACCCCTTGTACAACAAAAATGCAGCCGTAAAGGGCAATCAGAAAATAGACGTCCCAGCCGAATGAGCGCTTTATTTTTAGCCGGCTGGACATATCGCGGCTGGTATACCAGTAACCGCATACCATCAGAACCATGAAAATCGCCGTGCCCATTTAAATTTCCTTCAGAGTTGAAACGTGTTCAGCAAAATCTTTATGGACTTCAGGACTGAGCGGGTTGACCGAGGCGTTGCCATCTTCATCGATTATAATTCTGTCACCATCCTCCATCGACTCAGTGACATCCTGTTGTGTCATGACCTGCAGTAAGGATTCAGGGCTGCTGAACAGCGAGCATAAAAAACGTTTCATGACGGGCGTAAATCCTTTCAGTATTAAAAGTTAAGTCTGGAGCAAAACCGGGAAAGTAAAACGACTTTAAGAGTTGTCTGCGGCAGGAGAAACAGCAAGCGTAACGGCAGATTAAAGCGAGGAGAGTGAGAAGAGAGCGAAGAGGTGAACTGCAGCACATCCCTGTGCTGCTGGCTAATCAGGAACCTTTACGGCTGCTCTGGCCACCTTTTTTGCCTGCTTCAGATGCTTTTTTAGGGTCATCTTTAAAGCTGCCGCCGCTTCCGCTGCCGCTTTTCTGTCCACCTTTTTTGCCCGCGTCAGATGCTTTCTGCTTATCGTCTGCGAAGTTACCTGAACCGCCTCTGTGCTGAGTCATGATATAGCCTCTTGAAGAGTGTTTAATAACATGATGAATCATTGCAGTTATGTGCGTGGTACGTTTTAAAGAATAATGGTGAATGCAGTCTCTGCAAGCGAAGCGGAAAATATAATTAAGTAATTGTTTTAAAGCACTTTTAAAGATTTTTTTATGGCGCACAAAATATAAAAGCTGCAGCCAGAATTAAAAAGCGTCATCAAATTAGCAGCATAGCGAATTAAACAGGCCAGTGATGTCGGAGCGGTTTAAGGCGGTTATCCGGAATAATTGGCAAAATTAATCAGATATGTGAGCCAGAGAGGCTTTTCGCCCTGAGTCAGATACGCAGGGCAGGCGGATCAAATCAGCATCCCCAGAATCTGCAGCACGCTCTGCTGTGAGGCGGTGACAAAAGGAATATCTTTAATATGCTGCATGCCAAACGCCTCATAGAATTTTCTGGCTCTGACATTAGCGTCCATCACTTCCAGCCACAGGTAGCCTTCCTGCCGGCTGCGCGCGCTGGCAATGATGCTCTCAAACATCCGTCTTCCGACGTGTTTGCCTGTTTCCTGCGGATCGAGATAGAGCTTGCAAAGCTGAGCACCCCGCATCCCGGAATCGGGCACCGGCACACTCCACTTTACTTTGGCAAAACCGATAGGCTGCGCTGACTCAGCAATCAGCCAGCTTTCACTGGCATCGGTCAGGCTGCTGGCAAGCGCATCCATGCCGTACTCTTTGCTGATAAACGCATCCATTTCATCTGCAGAGACCCACAGGTGTTTAAAGTGCGCGCTGTAGGTCATACGCCCCAGCTGCTGCAGTAAGCCGGCGTCTTCCGGCCGGGCGTGGCGAATAGTCAATGCCATTATGCGGATTCTCCATGAAGTCTGCGCCACGTGCGACGCAGAGTGGTACACACTCCTGACGGGCGATAATACGCGAATGGCGTGCGGGATGTGATAGCGATCTGCTGAAACCGCGCAATAAGGGTTTAAGCGGTATCACTTTTTGCACGACGGCAGGCTGAAAATAATGACTGGCAGGAGTAGCTGGTCAGCGCTGCGGTAGCGCAAAACAGGGAGTGACGTAAATATTGAAACCGCTTTTATTCGCCTGCGTTTTTATCGCGGGTGAATAAGCTTCTGCAGGCAAATAAACTCATTAAATTGCGTCTCTCTTAACGCAGGCCGGAGGCGGCCTCAGAGGCCGTAACGTAAACTTTCCGCGCGTTTCGCCGTTTCATATACGTATTGCAGCATCGGCTCCAGATCGGCATCGGGTCCGGCGCTGATGATCTTGCTACGCAGCCACTCAATTTCGCTGGTAATATCCGGATGGAAAATCGTATTGTTCTGCGCATTACGCAGCCACTTCAGCAGGAAATTATTTTTCCCCCGCAGATGAGCGCTTTTTTTGGATTGAGCATGGATTTTAAGCGCAACCAGAATGCAGTAGTAAAAATGGACGCGCTGACTGTAGTTTTGCACCATTATATCGCTCTTTATCATCGATATCGTTGACCCGCGTCAGTGTGCATAAATGCATCATTCAGGTCAATTCCGCTGCAACTGAAGCGGTAAAAAAACGGGATGCGCAGCTCTTTTTAAGAATTTCTTTATGCGGGATAAAGCGGTTCTCATTCCGGGATTCATTCTTGTGTTAATTTTTACAGGACGCCGCTGCTGGCTACAGGAATAATCTGAATTAGTGCAGAGGAAAAAGTCATACATATTTACCGCTGCCGTACACATTTATTATTTTTTTATTGTCGTTTCTTTGATTATTAAAATGCAGGGCAGAGCGGTAAACCGGATGCTATTTTCTCCGGCCAGCAACTTTTATGGCAAAAAGCGTAATAAGGTCTACACTTATTGCTGCCGATGTTCATTGTGCGTCAGGTTATGCAGTTATACATGGCGTTAACCCGGAAAGGTTGCGCATTTATTAGTGGTTTACCCTAAGCGTTTTATCTGCAGCACGCCTCTGAACATCCTGATTTTTACCCTTAAAAGGAGGAGACGTGACATCTGTGGTAAGCGAGATCAATACCCTGCCGTCGTTAAGCGGCGGCCTTTACGCCTTCTTTTTTGACGTTGACGGCACGCTGGCAGCCATTGAAGCACAGCCCGATCAGGTCACCATTCCCGCCCGCGTTCGTCAGCATCTGCAGCAGATCTCTAATCTCAGCCACGGTGCGCTGGCGCTGGTCTCCGGACGGCCAATATCCCAGCTGGATAAGCTGGCAGCGCCGCTTGAAGCGCCGGCGGCGGGCGTGCACGGCGCAGAGCGCCGCGATGCAACCGGTCAGATTCATCGTCATGCACTGCCGGATACGGTTGCCTCAGCGCTGCATGATGAGCTGGAACAGGCATTCAGCCAGTGGCCAGGGGCAGTGCTGGAGGCTAAAGGCATGGCGTTTGCGCTGCATTTCCGCAACGCCCCTGAGCATGAGCAGGCAATTATGCAGCTGGCGGAACAGATTGTTAGCCGCTTCTCTGAGCTCACGCTGCAGCCGGGCAAATGCGTGGTCGAAATCAAACCTCAGGGAATCGATAAAGGTGCGGCCATTAACACTTTTATGCAGGAAGCGCCTTTTGCAGGACGTATTCCGGTGTTTGTGGGTGACGATCTCACCGATGAAAAAGGCTTTCTTGCGGTCAATGCGCTACAGGGCATCTCTGTCAAAGTTGGCGAAGGCCCCAGTGAAGCGCGCTACCGGCTGCCGGACACCAACGCTGTCTGGCAGTGGCTGGAGCAACTATTATTACAATTAGAGCATGACAATATTGGTAAGGAGTTCAGGTTATGAGTCGTTTAGTCGTGGTATCTAACCGTATTGCTATCCCCGACGGAAGCAAAAGCAGCGCAGGCGGCCTGGCCGTAGGTATTCTTGATGCGCTTAAAAATACCGGTGGTTTGTGGTTTGGCTGGAACGGAGAGATCAGCGAATATTCGGGTGAAGAGGAAGAGCCGCTGGCAAAACTGGAGCACGATGGGATCACCTATGCTTCTTTCCCGCTCAACCAGAACGATTATGATCAATACTACTGCCAGTTCTCTAACACAGTGATCTGGCCCGCTTTCCACTACCGGCTCGATCTGGTGCAATATCAGCGTGAAGCCTGGGAAGGGTACTGCCGGGTCAATACGGCGCTGGCTCATCGTCTCAAACCGCTGATTCAGTCTGATGATGTGCTGTGGATCCATGATTATCATCTGCTGCCGTTTGCAGCCGAGCTGCGTAAGCTGGGCGTGACGAACAGAATCGGTTTCTTTTTACATATTCCTTTCCCGACGCCGGAAATCTTCAATGCGCTGCCGCCGCATCAGGAGCTGCTGGAGATGCTGAGCGATTATGATCTGCTGGGCTTCCAGACCGAATCTGATCGGGTTGCGTTTCTTGACAGCCTGAGCCAGCAGACGCAGCTGCAAAACAAAGGCGAGAAAAAGCATCGGGCTTACGGCAATACGTTTATGACCGAAGTCTATCCAATTGGTATTGAACCTGACGCGATCAAAGAGATGGCGGAAGGGCCGCTGCCACCTAAGATGGCTGCAATGAAGCGTGAACTGGGCGATGCCAAAAACATCATCGCCTGTGAGCGCCTCGATTATTCCAAAGGTCTGCCCGAGCGTTTTCTGGCTTATGAAGCGCTGCTGGAAAACTTCCCGCAGCATCGCGGGAAAATACGTTACTCGCAGATTGCGCCGACCTCGCGGGGCGATGTGCAGGCCTATCAGGACATCCGCCACCAGCTGGAGACCGAAGCGGGCCGCATCAACGGCAAATATGGCACGCTGGGGTGGACGCCTCTTTACTATCTCAACCAGCATTTTGATCGCCGTCTGCTGATGAAAATTTTCCGTCTCACCGATGTTGGCCTGGTGACACCTCTGCGTGACGGGATGAACCTGGTTGCGAAAGAGTATGTGGCGGCACAGGATCCGGATGACCCGGGCGTGCTGGTTCTGTCACGCTTTGCCGGTGCAGCGAACGAGCTGACCTCGGCGCTTATTGTGAATCCTTACGATCGTGACGAAGTGGCTGCGGCGCTGGATAAGGCGCTCACCATGTCACGTACGGAACGCATTACCCGCTATAACGATATGATGGCGGTGCTGCGTAAACAGGATATTTCACACTGGCGCGAAACGTTCCTGCACGATCTCAATGCGCTGCCCGCGCGCGGCGACGATCACGGGACGGCAAATAAAGTTGCCACGTTTCAGAAGCTGGCATAACCGGTAGCTGAAAGCGATTATGGGGGAGTGCATTAATGCACTCCCTTTTTTATTGCCGTGCGCCCGCCAAAAAGCGTTATTAAAAAGAGAAACCCGGCTAAGCATATTTGTCATCCCGTTCACTGTTACCGATCGGCTTATCCGCATGCGCGCCGGTAAAAAGCGATGAAACCGAAGCGGCAATACAGAAGAAATCGATTTCATATGTCGTGCCGCTAACCGGTTGATGAGCGAGCAATATGCGGGATCTGGCGCAAAAACAGCCATGATTTTGTAAGTTTTGTTATCAGAGCTAAAGTTTTCTCTGGTCATGCCGATGATAGTTATACATCAGTGCGTTTTCTGTACCACCCATTCATTTTGCTAATGTAACAGCCAGTTACATCCATACCCGTTTTCTCACCTTTGCTGACGTTGTCTTGACACTTCATTTGTCAGGCGCCATCACGTTTTACATGCTGTTTACGATGCGGGAGTGATGCCACCTGGCAATATTCCCTGTAAGTGATTAATTTAAAACTTATAAAATAAGGGTGTTTCTGGTGTTTTGTGCTGCAACAGAGGTCCGGGGTAGTGGGTTGTGATGAGATAACCGCAACATGGCAACAAAAGGATCGGCATAACGTGACCTGTGTCGACTAAATGGAAATATGAGAATTTTTTGGCAAAAGATTAGCGAAAAATTTGAAAATTGAGCAAAAAACAGACAAAACGCAAGCATCCCTGAAGCTTCGGTTAAAAAATTTGCCTTAAAAGTGTGACGCAGATCACACTTTATCTAAAATTCCGGTCCGGTCACGTTGTATGTCGGATGGAGACCATATAGATTTGCGTTGTTTTCAGATTAGTCTTAAAAAACGATAAAAAGACATCAGGGAAGAAGGTTAAGACTCAGGAAAAAATGGCCTGGAATTTTGACTGCTACTACTGAATGTCCCGGTAGGAAATGAAACAATTAAATATATGTTGGCTTATGCCTGATTTTATTTTTTGCCATCTTTAGATTTACCAACCAGCAACCCGAACCATAGAGATTAAATTCTGTGGCCGTATATATGCCGCGTCTATCAGGATGGAAAAAATGGGAACATCAGAATTACTAAAACATATATATGACATCAATCTGTCATATTTACTGCTCGCGCAGCGCTTAATTAACCAGGAAAAACCTTCAGCTATGTTTCGTCTGGGTATTGATGAAGCAATGGCAGATGCACTCGCTCAGTTAACCTTACCTGAAATGGTAAAGCTGGCTGAAACGAATCAGCTGGTATGTCAGTTCCGCTTTACCGATCACAATTTAATTAATCGTCTCACGCAGGAATCACGTGTCGACGATCTGCAGCAAATTCACACCGGGATCCTGTTATCCAGCCGTCTGCTGCGCAGCGTTTCAAAAACTGAAACCAGCACCAAAAAGAGGGCAGTATAATGAGCGATAAAAGTATCGTTCAGGAAGCGCGTGATATTCAGCTGGCTATGGAGCTGATCACGCTGGGTGCCCGTCTGCAGATGCTGGAGAGTGAAACGCAATTAAGTCGTGGTCGCTTAATTAAATTATATAAAGAGCTGCGCGGTGCGCCGCCGCCAAAAGGTATGCTGCCATTCTCTACCGACTGGTTCATGACGTGGGAACAGAATATTCACGCCTCGATGTTCTGTAACGCCTGGCAGTTTTTACTCAAAACCGGCTTAAGCAGCGGCGTGGAGGCTGTTATCCAGGCCTACCGTCTCTACCTTGAGCAGTGTCCGCAATCGGACGAGGGCCCGCTGTTGGCGCTGACGCGCGCCTGGACCCTGGTGCGATTCGTTGAAAGTGGGATGCTGGAACTCTCTGACTGCAAAAGCTGTCACGGCAGCTTTATTAATCATGCACATCAGCCCGCGGGCAGCTTTGTCTGCAGCCTGTGCCAGCCGCCTTCACGTGCCGTAAAAAGACGTAAACTTTCTGCAGATACTGCCGATACCTTTCCACAACTGCTGGATGAACAGGTTAAACGCGCCGTTTAAGTATGTTCGCATTGTGGAAGCCATCCAGCAGCGGGTTACCCCCGCTGCTTTTTTTTGCCTCCGATTTGTGAATATCGCCTGCGGCCCTCTGGCTTAACTTCCACCAACACGTTACGGACGTAAGGATGTTTTTGTGCTGATTATTCTGGGTTATATCGTGGTCCTTGGTTCCGTGCTGGGCGGTTATCTGATGGTCGGCGGCCATTTAGGGGCGCTTTATCAGCCATCTGAACTGCTGATCATTGGGGGGGCAGGTATCGGCGCATTTCTGGTCGGTAATAACGGTAAGTCTATTAAGAAGACGCTTAAGGCGCTGCCGCTGCTGATGCGCGGCTCTAAATATAATAAAGCGGTCTATATGGATTTGATGGCGCTGCTTTATCGGCTGATGGCGAAATCCCGTCAGCAGGGCATGCTGTCGCTGGAACGCGATATTGAAGATCCCTCGCAGAGCGAAATTTTTGCTAATTATCCGCGTATTTTAACCGATAAACAGTTAGTGGATTTTATTACCGACTATTTGCGTCTGATGGTCAGCGGAAACATGAATGCCTTTGAAATTGAAGCGCTGATGGATGAAGAGATCGAGACCTATGAGCATGAGTGCGAAGTACCAGCGCAAAGTTTATCTGCCATCGGCGATGGCTTGCCGGCATTCGGCATTGTTGCAGCGGTAATGGGGGTCGTGCATGCGCTGGCGTCAGCCGATCGTCCGGCGGCAGAGCTGGGCGCGCTAATTGCGCACGCCATGGTGGGCACCTTCCTCGGCATCCTGCTGGCCTACGGCTTTATTTCACCGCTCGCGTCGGTATTGCGTCAGAAGTGCGCCGAGACCACCAAGATGATGCAGTGCGTGAAGGTTACGCTGCTGTCCAGCCTGAACGGGTACGCCCCGCAGATCGCCGTCGAGTTTGGACGTAAAACGCTTTATTCCACAGAGCGTCCTTCGTTTACTGAACTGGAAGAGCACGTGCGCAACGCTAAAAACCCGGCTAAACAGACTTCGGACCAGAGTTCATGAAGCACGACAATCGCCCGATTGTGCTGGTTAAACGGCGCAAACATAAAAAGCATGAAGGCAGCCACGGCTCATGGAAAATTGCCTATGCCGACTTTATGACGGCGATGATGGCGTTCTTTATGGTGATGTGGCTGATCTCAATTGCCAATCCGCAGGAGCTGGTTCAGATCGCCGAGTATTTCAAAACCCCGCTTAAAGTTGCGGTTACGGGCGGACCACGCAGCAGCGACAGCGAGAGCCCGATCCCGGGGGGCGGAGACGATCCGACCCAGCAGAAAGGCGAAGTCAGAAAGCAGGTGGATATGGATGCACAAAAGCGCCAGCTGGATGAGATCCGTCTTAACCGGCTGCGCGAAAAGCTCGATCAGCTGATTGAAGCCGATCCTCGCCTGAAAGCGCTGCGGCCGCATCTGATTATTAACATGGTGGAGGAGGGGCTGCGTATTCAGATTATCGACAGCCAGAACCGCCCGATGTTTAAAACCGGCAGCGCCGAGGTTGAACCCTATATGCGCGATATTCTGCGCGCGGTTGCGCCGCTGCTGAACGATATTCCGAACAAAATCAGCCTCTCTGGTCACACCGATGACTTTCAGTATGCCAGCGGTGAACGCGGCTACAGTAACTGGGAGCTCTCCGCCGATCGGGCAAATGCGTCCCGCCGGGAGCTGGTTATCGGGGGGCTGGACAGCAACAAAATGCTGCGCGTCGTGGGGATGGCCGCCACGATGAAGCTTAAAAACCGTGGCGCTGATGATGCGGTCAACCGCCGTATCAGCCTGCTGGTATTAAATCATGATACTGAAGCCGCCATAGAAAAAGAGAATGCCGAAAGCGATGCCGTTCAGGTCAGCGATCCGGCACATATGATTCCCACTATCACTGCACCAGCCGGACCGGCTGCGTCGGCAGCGACCGCACCGACCGCTTCGGCGGCTCCGGCAGCGCCCGCCGTCACCGCAGCGCCCGCTGCGGGTGCGGTAACACCAGACCAACCCTCACAGCCGAGGTGATCCCGTGAGCATGGACATCAGCGATTTTTACCAGACGTTTTTTGACGAGGCCGATGAGCTGTTAGCGGACATGGAGCAACACCTGTTGGGACTGGATCCCCAGGAGCCCGATGCCGAACAGTTAAATGCCATTTTTCGTGCCGCTCACTCTATCAAGGGCGGGGCGGGCACGTTTGGCTTTACGGTTTTACAGGAGACTACCCATATCCTGGAGAACATTCTGGATGGTGCGCGCCGCGGCGAAATGCAGCTCAGCACCGACATCATCAACCTGTTTTTGGAAACCAAAGATATTATGCAGGAACAGCTCGATGCGTATAAAACTGCGCAGGAGCCTAATGCGGAGAGCTTTAACTACATCTGCGAGGCGCTGCGTCAACTGGCACTGGAAGCGAAAGGTATTCTGCCTGAAGCGCCTGCTGCTGCGGTAGTCGATATCCCTGCAGCGGCGAAGGCTGCCAGCCGCGGCCTGCGCCTGCAGCTGGTCGATCTTAAAGAGAAAGAGCCAGAGCTGATGCTGGAGGAGCTGAGCAACCTCGGCAGCGTCACCGACGTCGTTAAAGGCACGCATTCGCTGGAAGCCACGATTGAAGGTGTGGATAAAGATGACATCGTTGCGGTGCTCTGCTTTGTCATCGATGAAGCGCAGATCCGCTTCCCGCAGGCAGAGGCCGCCGCCCCGCTTGCAGAAGCAGCAGCTGAAACGGTAACCGCGCCGCCGCAGAGCGCGACGGTAACGGATATCACACCGGCAGTAAAACGCGAAAGCAAGCGCGCAGCGGCGCCGGCCAAAGCGAGCGAATCCAGCAGTATTCGCGTGGCGGTGGAGAAAGTGGATCAGCTGATTAACCTGGTCGGCGAGCTGGTCATTACCCAGTCGATGCTGGCGCAGCGTTCCGGTGCGCTGGATCCGGTCGCCCATGGCGATCTTCTCAACAGCATGGGCCAGCTGGAGCGCAACGCGCGCGACCTGCAGGAGTCGGTGATGTCGATTCGTATGATGCCGATGGAGTATGTGTTCAGCCGCTTCCCGCGTCTGGTACGCGACCTCGCGAGCAAGCTCGGTAAAGAAGTTGAGCTGACGCTGCTGGGCAGCTCAACCGAGCTGGATAAGAGCCTGATTGAGCGCATTATCGATCCGTTAACTCACCTGGTGCGCAACAGTCTGGATCACGGTATCGAAACACCGGAAAAACGCCTGGCAACCAATAAAACCGCCACGGGTAATCTGACGCTCTCTGCTGAGCACCAGGGCGGCAATATCTGTATTGAGGTGATCGACGACGGAGCTGGCCTGAATCGCGAGCGCATTCTGGCTAAAGCGCTCTCTTCAGGGCTGCCGGTCAGCGACAGCATGAGTGATGAAGAGGTCGGCATGCTGATCTTCGCTCCCGGCTTCTCTACCGCTGAGCAGGTCACCGATGTCTCCGGACGCGGCGTGGGTATGGACGTGGTGAAACGTAATATCCAGGAGATGGGTGGCCATGTCGAGATTGCGTCAAAACAGGGCAAAGGCACAACCATTCGTATTCTGCTGCCGCTGACGCTGGCAATCCTGGATGGCATGTCGGTACGCGTAGCGGATGAAGTCTTTATCCTGCCGCTGAACGCCGTCATGGAGTCGCTGCAGCCAACGGCAGAAGAGCTGAAGCCGCTGGCTGGCGGAGAGCGCGTGCTGGAAGTGCGCGGCGAATATCTGCCGCTGGTTGAGCTGTGGAACGTCTTTGATGTGCAGAATGCCAAAACCGATGCGACGCAGGGGATCGTGGTTATTCTGCAGAGTGCGGGCCGCCGCTATGCGCTGCTGGTCGATCAGTTAATCGGTCAGCATCAGGTGGTGGTGAAAAACCTGGAGAGTAACTACCGCAAAGTGCCGGGTATCTCTGCTGCCACCATTCTGGGGGATGGCAGCGTAGCGCTGATTGTGGACGTCTCCGCACTGCAGTCGCTGAACCGTGAAAAGCGTGTGGCCGGTGCCGCAGCATAACTGATAAATAAAGGGCAAAAAAATGACTGACATGGCAACCGTGACCAAAATCGCTGGCGAAACCGTCGGCCAGGAGTTTCTGGTATTCACCCTGGGTGATGAAGAGTACGGCATCGATATTCTTAAAGTACAGGAGATCCGCGGCTACGATCAGGTCACGCGCATCGCCAATACGCCGGAATTTATCAAAGGGGTGACCAACCTGCGCGGCGTCATCGTGCCAATTATCGACCTGCGCGTGAAGTTTTCGCAGCCGGACGTCGAGTACAACGATAACACCGTGGTGATTGTGCTCAATCTGGAGCATCGCGTGGTCGGCATTGTGGTGGATGGCGTTTCCGATGTGCTGTCACTGACGCATGAGCAGATCCGGCCGGCACCGGAGTTCGCCGTGACGATGTCTACCGAGTATCTGACCGGACTCGGCGCGCTGGGCGAGCGCATGCTGATTCTGGTCGACATTGAAAAGCTGCTCAGCAGCGAAGAGATGGCGCTGATGGATACGCTGCGCAGCGTATAAACCTTACCGCCGGGCCGCCTCAGAGCGGCCCGTTTTCTTTACCACTATCCTGTTTCGATGGACCCCATTATGTTTACCCGAATTCGTGTTGTCACCAGCCTGCTGGTGGTACTGGTACTTTTTGCTGCCCTGCAGCTGACGTCCGGATCGCTGTTTATCCGCGCACTGCATCATGACAAAACCAGTTTTTCTGCCTCACAGCTCTCTGCGCAGAATCTTGCGGCGATCACCGATGCTTATATGAGCCTTAACCAGAGCCGGGTGGTGTTGACGCGTATGCTGCTGCGCATCACTACCGGTAAACTGGAGGGGAAAGAGGCTGATGTCAGCGAACTTTACTTACAGAGTCGGGATTTCCAGCAGCGAGCTGCGGACAACTTTACTCTGTTCCGTAATCTGCCTGATACGCCGGGGCTGGATAAACAGCTTAATCAGCAGCTGGAGCAGAGCTACAGCGCTTACAGTCAGGCGCTGGCTGCAATGCAGGCCGCGCTGCAAAATAAAGATATGGTACAGGCCTATAAAGCGCCGGTAGCGCCCAGCCAGAGCGCCTTTTACGCTGATTACACGCGCTGGCGGGCCGACCAGAACCGTCTTACGCAGGCTAGCGCAGAAGAAAACAGCGCGGCTTATGCCCGTATGCTCTGGCTGATTGGTGCCGTTATGACCGTCGTGATTGCCGTTGGTGTTCTGTGCTGGTTCGGGCTGCGCCGGATACTCATCCAGCCGCTTAATCAGAGCATCCAGCATATCCGGCATATTGCGCAGGGCGATCTTACCCAGCCGATTACCATCACCGGGCGCAATGAGATGAGTCAGCTGGCCACCAGCCTGCATGAGATGCAGCAGGCGCTGACGCGCACGGTCAGCGACGTGCGCGACGGCGCGGATGCGATCTTTACCGGGGCGAGTGAGATCTCCGCCGGTAATAACGATCTTTCGGCGCGCACCGAGCAGCAGGCTGCATCACTGGAGCAGACGGCGGCCAGCATGGAGCAGCTGACGGCAACGGTGAAGCAAAATGCTGAAAATGCCCGTCAGGCGTCGCAGCTGGCGCTGACCGCTTCAGGCACGGCGCAGAAAGGCGGCACGGTTGTCGAGGGCGTAGTCTCGACAATGAAAGATATTGCCGGCAGTTCAAAGAAAATCGCTGACATTATCAGCGTCATTGACGGCATTGCATTTCAGACCAATATTCTGGCGCTTAACGCTGCGGTGGAAGCCGCCCGCGCTGGCGAGCAGGGCCGCGGCTTTGCCGTTGTGGCCGGTGAGGTACGCAGTCTGGCGCAGCGCAGCGCTCAGGCGGCCAAAGAGATCAAAGGGCTGATTGAAGACTCAGTCCGGCGCGTTAACAGTGGTTCCGTGCTGGTAGAGAGCGCCGGTGAGACCATGGGTGAGATAGTCAGTGCGGTGACGCGCGTCACCGATATCATGGGCGAAATTGCTTCAGCGTCTGACGAGCAGAGCCGGGGTATCGATCAGGTGGGTCACGCGGTCACTGAAATGGATCGGGTCACCCAGCAAAACGCGGCGCTGGTTGAAGAGTCGGCCTCAGCTGCTGCTTCACTGGAGGCGCAGGCCAGCCGCCTCAGCCAGTCGGTGGCGCTGTTCCGCATTACGCGAGGCGCTGCGCAGGTGACTGGCGTGCGTCATCCGCAGATTGCCCCGCCTGCAGTTGCAGTTGCTGCCGCACCGCGTCGTGCGGCCACGACCACAGGCGCAGAGAGCCACTGGGAAACCTTCTGAGTGTCGTTATGCCCTCTGTCATGCGTGACGGAGGGCAGTTTCTTTAGTTATTAATCAGGCTCAAAAGCTTCAATAGGACCGGACTGGCGCAAAGAAGCGTAAACCGCCTCAATTAATTGCGGCTGGCGTCGATAATAGGGTGTCAAAATTCTTCCTGGAGACACCATGTTAAAACGTATCAACGTCGTTACCAGTCTGATCGCCGTGCTGCTGATTTTTGGCGCGCTGCAGCTGCTCTCGGGCGGCCTGTTCTGGTCAGCGCTGAACAAAGATAAAGAGGCGTTTGCCGTCGCACAGACCTCTACCAATAATGTTGCCGCTATGTCGGATGCGTGGATTGAGCTTAATCAGACCCGCACCGTGCTCAACCGCGCCATGCTGCGTATGCAGGGCAGTATGGCAGCGCAAACCAACGGCGGACAGCTCAATGCGCTGATTGCCCAGACGGAAAAGCAGCTGAGCGTGGCCGCAGAGCACTACCAGCGTTACTACAACCTTCCTTCCACACCGGGCCTGCCGGAAGCCTTAACCGAACGGCTGGAGTCTGACTACAACGCGTTTAACGACGGCCTGAAAGCGATGCTCGAACGCCTGAAAGCCAACGATCTGCAGGGTATGTTTGCGCAGAATATTGAGGCGCGCCAGGTCAAAATGAAAGCGACCTATGAAGAGTGGCGTACTGCCCAGGCGGAACTCGCGGCGAAAGGCGTCGTCCAGAACCAGCGCGCCTTTACCACCATGATGTGGCTGCTGGCCGCGGTGATGGTCGTGGTGATCGCGGTGATTGCAGGTTGCTGGTTTGGCCTGCGGGTGGTGCTGATCCGTCCGCTGCACGCGCTGCTGGGGCATATCCGACATATCGCATCCGGCGACCTGACCCAGCCGATTCAGGTGGAAGGACGCAATGAGATGAGCCAGCTGGCGGCCAGTCTGCATGAGATGCAGCAGTCGCTGGTGCGTACCGTCAGCGATGTGCGCGACGGCTCCGATGCGATTTTCACCGGTGCCAGCGAAATCTCTGCCGGCAACAATGACCTTTCCGCCCGCACCGAAGAGCAGGCGGCCTCGCTGGAACAGACGGCTGCCAGCATGGAACAGCTGACCGCTACGGTAAAACAGAACGCTGAAAATGCCCGTCAGGCGTCGCAGCTGGCGCTGAGCGCTTCTGATACTGCCCGTAAAGGCGGTGACGTGGTGGAAGGTGTTGTGCGCACCATGAGTGATATTGCCGGCAGTTCAAAGAAGATTGCCGATATTATCAGCGTTATCGACGGCATTGCGTTCCAGACGAATATTCTGGCGCTCAACGCTGCTGTTGAAGCGGCACGCGCCGGTGAGCAGGGCCGCGGCTTTGCTGTTGTGGCGGGTGAGGTGCGCAGTCTGGCACAGCGCAGCGCTCAGGCGGCGAAAGAGATCAAAGGGCTGATCGAAGAGTCGGTCACGCGGGTTAACGCCGGTTCGCAGCTGGTCGGTACCGCCGGTGACACCATGAGCGATATTGTCGGTGCCGTCACGCGCGTCACCGATATCATGGGCGAGATCGCCTCGGCGTCAGATGAACAGAGTCGCGGTATTGATCAGGTGGGTCACGCGGTCACTGAGATGGATCGCGTGACGCAGCAGAACGCCGCTCTGGTCGAGGAGTCCGCCGCCGCCGCCGCATCACTGGAAGCGCAGGCGAGCAGGCTGAGTCAGTCGGTTGCCGTGTTTCATATTCCGCGTACTGCAGCGCCGGCCGCTCAGCGTCTGACAGAGAGCAGAAAACCGCAGCCGCTGCGCAGCCCGGCGCGCAAAGCCGCTACCGCCGCCCCGGCCAGCGATACGAACTGGGAAACGTTTTAAGGGATTTTACCAGGTCGGCATAAATGCCGACCCTGCATGCTTATACACTGCGCATTCACGGCTAATCAGACACCGGCATGAATGCCAGCCCGTTAATCCCGCAGGGAGCGCATTAATGCGCTCCTGGCCCGGTCTGCCTTACTGCCACCTCTGCACCCAACGCATAAACTGCGCGCCGCGTGCATAAAGATCCCCTCATCCACGCCGATAACTACAGCGATCCGCCAACCAATGAGGTGTTTATGTTTAGTCGTATTCGTGTTGTTTCCGGCCTGCTCTGCGTGCTGGCGCTGTTTGCGCTGCTGCAGCTCTTTTCCGGTGGGATGTTCTTCTCAACGGTAAAAGCTGATAAAGATAATTTTGCCTATAACCAGCGCCTCAGTACCCTGCAGCGCGCCATGGGCACCTCCTGGGTATCGCTGGTGCAGGCGCGTAATACGCTAAACCGCGCCGGTATTCGCTATTTACAGGATAGCCAGATGGCAGGATCGGGGGCCACGGTGAAAGAGCTGGTTGCGCTCGCCAATGAGGAGCTGCAAACCGCCGATGCGGGCTTTGCCGATTTTAATGCCAGCCTTTCGGAGCAGGGCAAAAGCGCTGCGAACGTGCTGGCGCTGCAGGCCAACTATAAAGCCTACCGCGATGCGCTGGCTGAGCTGGTGGTTTTCCTCGGCTCAGGCAACTTCAAAGGGTTTGTCGATCAGCCTACGCAGAGTCTGCAGGACAAATTTGAAAAGGATTACAACGCCTGGCTCACTACTAATCTGGGCCTGGCGCAGCAGGGCGTTGACGCCAATGAGAGCGCATATCGTCACGCCATTATGCTGGTGCTGGGCACCCTGCTGGTGACGCTGCTGGTGATTATGCTGGTCTGGAGCGGAATGCGCTCAGCGCTGATCCGGCCGCTGAAGCAGAGCATTGAACATATCCGCCACATTGCGCGGGGCGATCTGACCCAGAGTATTGACGTCAGCGTACGTAACGAAGTGGGCGATCTGCTCAGTTCGCTGGCAGAGATGCAGCAGGAGCTGGCGCGCACGGTGCGTACCGTACGCGATGGATCTGACGCTATCTATACCGGCGCGAGTGAAATCGCGATGGGCAATAACGACCTCTCTTCCCGTACCGAACAGCAGGCAGCTTCGCTGGAGCAGACGGCTGCCAGCATGGAGCAGCTTACCGCCACGGTGAAACTGAATGCAGAAAATGCACGTCAGGCCTCGCAGCTGGCGCTTAACGCCTCAGAGACCGCGCAGCAGGGCGGCAAAGTGGTGGATGGCGTGGTGAGCACCATGAAAGATATCGCCGGCAGCTCGAAGAAAATTGCGGACATCACCAGCGTTATTGACGGTATCGCATTCCAGACCAATATCCTGGCGCTGAACGCTGCCGTAGAAGCGGCACGCGCCGGTGAACAGGGACGCGGGTTTGCGGTGGTTGCAGGTGAAGTGCGCAGTCTGGCACAACGCAGCGCTCAGGCGGCGAAAGAGATCAAAGCGCTGATTGAAGACTCTGTCAGCCGCGTTAACACCGGCTCGGTGCTGGTCGAAAGCGCAGGTGAAACCATGAGTGAGATCGTCAGCGCCGTAACGCGAGTGACCGATATCATGGGTGAAATCGCCTCCGCCTCCGATGAGCAGAGCAAAGGTATCGACCAGGTGGGCGTGGCCGTGACGGAAATGGACCGGGTAACACAGCAAAACGCCGCGCTGGTTGAAGAGTCTGCGACGGCCGCTGCCGCTCTGGAAGAGCAGGCCAGCCGCCTGAAACAATCCGTTGCCGTGTTCAATATTGGTAAAGAATTTGTCGCGCAGGCCGTTAACGTATCTACAGCGTTAAAAAAGGTATCGCCGGTTGCGCAAAAAGCGCTGGCACCCGCTACTGGCGCACGCGGCGCTGATGATAACTGGGAAACCTTTTAATGCAGCCGGGCCGCTTTGGGCGGCCCGCTTACCCGGTAAGTACCGGCAGCAGCGTAGCAATCAGAGAACTATCACTTAACAGTTTGTTGCCGGATGGCCCGAGATGAAGAAATCGACGTTCCTCGATCAAAATGAGCCGACCACGCTGCTTGCGCAGATGGTACAGCGTCTGCCGCTTTCCGATACGCACTTTCGTCGTATCAGCCAGCTGATCTATCAGCGCGCGGGTATTGTCCTGGCCGATCATAAGCGTGAGATGGTCTACAACCGCCTGGTTCGCCGGCTGCGGACGCTGAATATCGACGATTTCGGCCGCTATCTGGCGCTGCTTGAACAGGATCCAAACAGCGCGGAGTGGCAGGCGTTTATCAATGCGCTGACCACTAACCTGACCTCGTTTTTTCGCGAAGCGCATCATTTCCCGATCCTGGCAGAACACGCCCGGAAACGCAGCGGCAGCTACAGCGTCTGGAGTACGGCCGCGTCAACCGGCGAAGAGCCCTATTCCATTGCGATGACGCTGGCTGAAACGCTGGGCACCGGACCTGGCAAATTTCAGGTTCACGCCAGCGACATCGACACGCAGGTGCTGGAGAAAGCGGTAGCGGGCGTCTATCGCCAGGAGGAGCTGCGCACGCTGTCGCAATCGCAGCTGCAGCGTTTCTTTCTGCGCGGCACCGGCCCGCATGAAGGCATGGTGCGCGTCCGCCCTGAGCTGGCAGGTATGGTGCACTACTCGCAGCTTAATCTGCTGGCTAATGAGTGGGCGCTGCCTGGCCCGTTTGACGCTATTTTTTGCCGCAACGTAATGATCTACTTCGATAAAGAGACTCAGGAAAAAATCCTGCGCCGTTTTGTTCCGCTGCTGAAGCCGGGCGGAGTGCTGTTTGCCGGGCATTCAGAAAACTTCAGCCAGATCAGCAAAGAGTTCTGGCTGCGCGGGCAGACCGTGTATGGGCTGACTAAGGAAAGACGATGAGCAAAATCACCGTGATGTGCGTGGATGACTCGGCGCTGATGCGCCAGCTGATGACGGAGATCATCAACAGCCATCCCGATATGGAGATGGTTGCGACGGCACCGGACCCGCTGGTAGCGCGGGATTTAATCAAACAGTACAACCCGCAGGTGCTGACGCTGGATGTTGAGATGCCGCGTATGGATGGCCTCGACTTTCTGGAAAAACTGATGCGTCTGCGGCCGATGCCGGTGGTGATGGTCTCCTCTCTCACCGGTAAGGGTTCGGAAGTCACGCTGCGCGCGCTGGAGCTGGGCGCGGTGGATTTTGTCACGAAACCGCAGCTGGGGATCCGCGAGGGCATGCTGGCTTACAGCCAGATGATCGCCGACAAAATTCGCGGCGCGGCGCGGGCGAAGCTGCATACACGCACCGTGTCGCCGGCGCCGGTCACGCTGAAAGCGGGTCCGCTGCTCAGCAGTGAAAAGCTGATTGCGATCGGCTCGTCCACCGGCGGTACGGAAGCGATCCGCCATGTACTGCAGCCGCTGCCGGCGACCAGTCCGGCGCTGCTGATCACGCAGCATATGCCGCCGGGATTTACCCGCTCGTTTGCCGAGCGGCTGAACAAGCTCTGCCAGATCACCGTGAAAGAGGCGGAGGATGGCGAACGTATTCTGCCGGGTCACGCCTATATCGCGCCAGGCGCAATGCATATGGAGCTGGGGCGTAGCGGAGCGAACTACGTTGTAAAACTTAATGATGGCCCGCCGGTTAACCGGCACAAACCCTCTGTGGATGTGCTGTTTCGCTCGGTGGCCGTCAATGCAGGACGAAATGCAGTGGGCGTCATTCTGACCGGGATGGGAAATGACGGCGCGGCCGGGATGCTGGAAATGCATCGCGCAGGCGCCTGGACCATCGCGCAGGATGAAGCCAGCTGTGTGGTATTTGGCATGCCGCGCGAAGCAATAGCGATGGGCGGCACCAGTGAAGTGGTCGATCTGGGCCACATCAGCCAGCATATGCTGGCAAAAATTAGCGCCGGACAGGCATTGCGAATTTAACGAGCCCGTCCTGCCGGACGAGACAACACAGGAGTAGATATGGCTGATAAAAATATGCGCTTTTTGGTAGTGGACGACTTTAACACCATGCGTCGCATCGTCCGCAACCTGCTGAAAGAGCTGGGTTTCAATAACGTTGAAGAAGCCGAGGATGGCGTTGATGCGCTGAATAAACTGCGCGCAGGCGGCTTCGACTTCGTGGTCTCTGACTGGAACATGCCAAACATGGATGGCCTGCAGCTGCTGCAGACCATTCGCGCCGACGCCACGCTGAGCAAGCTGCCGGTGCTGATGGTGACGGCAGAAGCGAAGAAAGAGAACATTATTGCTGCCGCTCAGGCTGGCGCCAGCGGCTACGTAGTGAAACCTTTCACCGCCGCCACGCTGGAAGAGAAGCTGGGTAAAATATTCGAAAAACTGGGCATGTAAGGAGATGTGATGAGCGACCTTCCGAAATCAACTGAAGAAGCCTCGGCACACGACATTATTGTCCGAATTGGCTCGCTGACGCGTATGCTGCGCGACAGCCTGCGTGAACTCGGGCTGGATCAGGCGATTGCCGAAGCCGCAGAAGCGATCCCGGATGCCCGCGATCGTCTGGATTATGTAGTACAGATGACGGCGCAGGCAGCAGAACGTGCGCTGAACAGCGTGGAAGCGTCACAGCCGCATCAGGATAAGATGGAAGCGGGTGCCACGCAGTTAAAAGGGCGCTGGGATGCGTGGTTTGAAAACCCGATTGAGCTTGCTGATGCGCGCGAGTTGGTTTCGGATACGCGTGAGTTTCTCGCTGAGGTGCCGCAGCATACGTCATTCACCAACAAGCAGCTGCTGGATATTATGATGGCGCAGGATTTTCAGGACCTCACGGGTCAGGTGATCAAGCGCATGATGGATGTCATCCAGGAAATTGAACGGCAGCTGCTGATGGTGCTGCTGGAGAACATGCCAGAGGCAAACGCGGCGGCGCGCAAAGAGGCCACCAGCCTGCTGAACGGCCCGCAGATCCACGCTAATGCCCCTGGCGTGGTCTCCAGTCAGGATCAGGTTGATGATCTGCTGGACAGCTTAGGTTTTTAACCGCAGCGCAGAGACAGGCACCCGGTCTGTCTCTGCACTGCTCTGCCATACGCCCGCACCGCTTTCCGTAAATCCTCCTAAATTGCCTGCAGAATCAGCAGAGTGTGATAAGGTTAGATCTGCCGTTTTGTGATCGCCGTCTACTTTATTACCGAAACGATAGCTGATTTTATGTTGCCACTGCTTATCCGCACACTTCTGCCATTCTGCCTGACTGGCGTAGCGCTGCCTGCGCTGGCGCTGACGACCGCTACCCGCGTGGCTGACGCGCCCTTTACCGATCCCGCTCACTTCCGGCAAATGGCCGATGACCTGCCGGCGCTGGGCTATAACGCTGATAGCGACGTCTTAAGTAAAAAACTGGCGACCATCGCAAAGAGCATCGGCGAAGCGAGCCAGAACGGTGACAGTGAGACGTCGCTCGGGCAGCAGGCGGGGATCTGGGCGTTTAATCACTTTCGCGATGAGGTGGCCACCCGGGTGGCGGATGAAGGGCAGCTGCTGCTGTCGCCCTACGGGCAGGCGCAGATCGATCTTAATGTCGACATGGAAGGTAACTTCAGCGGCAGCGGGGCGTCGCTGCTGACGCCGTGGGCCGATCGCTATAACTATCTGACCTTCAGCGAGCTGGGCGTGCATCAGACGGATAACGGGCTGATTGGTAATGCTGGCCTGGGTCAGCGCTGGGTGGCGGGCAACTGGCTGCTTGGTTATAACGGATTTGTCGATCGTATGTTCGACAGCGGGCTGCAGCGGGCATCAGTGGGTACGGAGGCCTGGTCTGACTTTTTGCGCTTTTCAGCCAACTACTACACGCCGCTCTCAGGCTGGCGCAACCGCAATCCGTTTCAGCAGCAGCGGCTGGCGCGCGGTTATGACGTTACCACGCGCGGCTATCTGCCGTTTTATCGTCAGCTGGGCGTCTCCGTTAGCTGGCAGCAGTATCTGGGCAACAATGTCGATCTGTTTAACTCCGGCAACACGTATCACAACCCCTCTGCGCTGACGCTGGGCCTCTCTTATACGCCAGTGCCGCTGGTCACCGTTTCCGCCAGCCACAAAACCAGCAGCGAAGGGGAGAGTCAGGATCAGCTCGGGCTGCACCTTAACTACCGGTTCGGCGTGGCGCTCAGTCAGCAGCTCAGCCCGGATAACGTTGCAGCCACCCGTTCGCTGCGCGGCAGCCGCTACGATACGGTGACGCGCAGCTCGACGCCGGTTCTGGCTTTTCGCCAGCGAAAAACCTTCTCTGTTTTTCTCGCCACGCCGCCGTGGCAGTTGAATCCTGGTGAGAGTCTGTCGCTGAAAGTGCAGATCCGCAGCGCGAATCCGGTACGTAAAGTAAGCTGGCAGGGCGACACGCAGGCGCTGAGCCTGACGCCGGGGGCCCGGCCTGACGATCCGCAGGGCTGGAGTATTATTATGCCCGCCTGGGACACGTCGCCAGGCGCAACGAATCACTATCGTCTGTCGGTAACGGTTGAAGACAGCAAACAGCAGCGGGTGACGTCAAACTGGATCGATCTTCAGCTGCAGCCGCCGGTGGCACTGGCGCCACAAAACCAGGACAGCTTCGATATCATGGCGCCCTGATCGCCCCCGTGCGCGAAGGCGCTTTTTCGCACCACGATAGCGCGTGCTGCGCTGCCAGCGCGCGCCATCTGCCCTGTTATGGCGAAATATTTGCTGTGCGATCACAAAAGCAACATTTCCTTCCATAAATGCATAAATCCGCTAAATAATTTGCTGCCTTAGCGGCGGCGCAACCGTAATATTCACTTTTTATGCAAAATAAGTGAATAGCATCCTGCCGTAACCCATTGAAATTTCGTCGCTGACTCCCTTTTATGCATTATTCCCTCTGGCTGGCACGCTTGCTGCACCTTATAGTCGGGCTGCTGATTACGCACTCTTAACAATTTTAAAACAATAGCTTCACCCGGGGTGAGGCAGGAGATCCGGCTATGTCACTGCAGGTTACACGTCACGATTTTGATCAATGGATGATGCCGGTCTATGCACCCGCAACCTTTATACCGGTACGGGCTGAAGGATCGCGGTTGTGGGATCAACAGGGCAAAGAGTATATCGATTTTGCTGGCGGGATCGCAGTGAATGCGCTGGGTCATGCACACCCGGCGCTGCAGCAGGCGCTGACAGAGCAGGCGGCAAAGCTGTGGCATACCGGCAATGGCTATACCAACGAGCCGGTATTGCGGCTGGCAAAACAGCTGATTGATGCCACCTTTGCCGACCGCGTTTTCTTCTGCAACTCCGGCGCTGAGGCGAACGAAGCTGCGCTTAAGCTGGCGCGCAAAGTGGCACACGACCGTTTCGGCGATCAAAAAAGCGGCATTGTGGCGTTCACTAACGCTTTTCATGGCCGCACCCTGTTTACGGTGTCGGCTGGCGGCCAGCCCGCCTATTCGCGCGACTTTGCGCCGCTGCCGCCGGCCATTCAGCATGCGCAGTTTAATAACCTGGAATCGGCCGCCGCGCTGATTAATGACAGCACCTGCGCCGTGATTGTTGAACCGATTCAGGGCGAGGGCGGCGTCTTACCTGCCGATGCAGCCTTCCTGCGCGGCCTGCGGGAGCTGTGCGACCGCCATCAGGCGCTGCTGATTTTTGATGAAGTGCAGAGCGGTGTGGGACGCACCGGATCGCTTTACGCCTATATGCACTATGGCGTTACGCCGGATGTGCTGAGTACCGCAAAAGCGCTGGGCGGCGGCTTTCCGATTGGTGCCATGCTGACGCGTGAGGATCTGGCGCAGGTAATGGGGGTGGGCACCCACGGTACCACTTATGGCGGTAACCCGCTGGCAGGCGCGGTAGCGGGTAAAGTACTGGAGCTGGTCAACCGGCCCGCTTTCCTCGCTGGCGTGACCGAGCGGCATCAGTGGTTTGTTGATCGGCTCCAGGCGATTAACCAGCGGCTGCCAGTGTTTAAAACTATTCGCGGCCTCGGGCTGCTGATTGGCGCCGTACTCAACGACGATTTCGCCGGAAAAGCCAAACAGTTCAACCTGACGGCCGCCGAAGAGGGCGTCATGGTCCTGATTGCCGGTGCCAGCGTCGTGCGCTTTGCGCCCGCGCTAAACATCAGCCAGGAGGAGGTGCAGCAGGGGCTGGCGCGTTTTGAGCGCGCCTGTGAACGTATTCTCAGAGGAGCCACATCATGATGGTGATCCGCCCGGTTGAACATGATGACCTGGCGCAGCTGCTTCTGCTGGCGGGTAAAACCGGCGGCGGCCTTACCTCGCTGCCGGAAGACAGCGCCACGCTGCAGGCGCGTATTGAGCGTTCACTGCTGACCTGGCAGGGGGCGCTGCCGCGCGCTGAACAGGGTTACGTCTTTGTGCTGGCCGACAGTGACGATAACCGGGCCGTGGGGATCTGCGCGATTGAAGTGGCGGTCGGGTTGCAGGAGCCGTGGTACAACTTCCGGGTTGGCACGCAGGTACACGCCTCCAGAGAGCTGAACGTGTATGCCAGCCTGCCAGTGCTGTCGCTCAGCAACGATCACACCGGCAGCAGCGAACTCTGTACGCTATTTCTCGATCCCGACTACCGCGACGGCAGAAACGGCTATTTACTCTCTAAATCACGCTTTCTTTTTATGGCGAACTTCCGCGATCGCTTTATGCGCAACGTGGTGGCAGAGATGCGCGGCGTCAGTGATGACAGCGGTCATTCCCCTTTCTGGGAGAGCGTGGGCAGCCATTTCTTCTCTATGCCGTTTCGCCAGGCTGATTTTCTCAGCGGTACCGGTCAGAAAGCGTTTATCGCAGAGCTGATGCCGAAACATCCGCTCTATATTCACTATCTCAGCGAGGCAGCGCAGCGCGTCATTGGTGAAGTACACCCGAAAACGGCGCCGGCGCGCGCGGTGCTGGAAGCGGAAGGTTTTCGCTATCAGAACTATGTCGACATCTTTGATGGCGGACCGACGCTGGAGTGTGAAATTGATCGTATCCGGGCCATTCGCAAAAGTACGCTGCTGCCGGCAGGCGCCGGTGACGCGCAGGCGCACTGGCCGCTCTGCCTGGTCGCTAACAGCAACTATCAGCAGTTTCGCGCCACGCTACTGCCGGTGGATATCGCCGCCGGTCACGTCTGCCTCAGTGAGAGCCAGCGTCAGGCGCTGCGCTGTGAATATGGTGATGCGCTACGGGTTGTAACACTCTGCCGTGAGGAGAAACAGGCATGACGCACTTTATTAATAATCAGTGGCTGCGCGGCGACGGTGACCTCTTCACAAAAGCCGATCCGGTCTCAGGCGAACAGCTGTGGCAGGGCAACGCCGCCTCTGCGGCTCAGGTCAGCGCCGCCTGTGCGGCAGCCCGCGCAGCGTTCCCGCACTGGGCGCGCCTGCCGTTCACGGCACGTCAGGCAGGGATTGAAACCTTTACCGCGCTGCTGGAGCAGCATAAGGTGGAGCTGGCGGAGATCATCTCACAGGAAACCGGCAAGCCGCGCTGGGAAACGCTGACGGAAGTGCAGGCGATGATCAATAAAATTGCCATTTCAGTGAAAGCGTATCACGCCCGTACCGGCGAACAGCAGTCGGGTGAAAGCGCACTGCGCCATCGTCCGCACGGTGTACTGGCGGTATTCGGGCCCTATAATTTTCCGGGGCATCTGCCAAATGGCCACATTGTGCCCGCGCTACTGGCAGGAAACTGCGTGGTGTTTAAGCCGAGCGAGCTGACGCCGCTGACGGCGGAACGCACCGTGCAGCTGTGGGAGCAGGCAGCGCTCCCGGCGGGGGTCATCAATATGGTGCAGGGCGGACGGGAAAGCGGCCAGGCGCTGGCACAGGCAGAGCAGATTGATGGCGTCCTGTTTACCGGCAGCGCGGCTACCGGGTATCACCTGCACCGGCAGTTTGCCGGCCAGCCGGAGAAGATGCTCGCGCTGGAGATGGGTGGCAATAATGCGCTGATTGTGGAAGATCCGGCCGATATTGATGGCGCCGTACATATCGCCATCCAGTCAGCTTTTATTTCTGCCGGGCAGCGCTGCACCTGCGCACGTCGCCTGCTGGTAAAACGTGGCGCGGCGGGGGACGCGTTTCTGCAGCGGCTGGTGGCTGTCAGCGCCCGGCTGCAGCCCGCAGCGTGGAATGCTGAGCCACAGCCATTTATGGGCAGCGTCATTTCGCCTGCGGCGGCCGGACAGATCTATCAGGCGTGGCAGCAGCGCGTGGCGCTGGGCGGTGAAGTGCTGCTGAATATGCAGTGGCCGGATCGCCAGCGCGCACTTATTACGCCAGGCATTATCGATATGACCCATGCAAGTGCGCTGCCGGATGAGGAGGTGTTCGGACCGCTGCTGCAAATCATCCGTTATGACGACTACAGTGAGGCGATTACGCTGGCTAACGCCACGCGCTATGGCCTCTCATGCGGTCTGATCTCACCGCAGCGGGCGCAGTTTGATCAGCTGCTGCTGGAGGCGCGCGCCGGTATTGTCAACTGGAACAAGCCGCTGACCGGTGCGGCCAGCACCGCGCCGTTTGGCGGCATTGGCGCCTCCGGCAACCACCGCGCCAGCGCCTGGTACGCTGCGGATTACTGCGCCTGGCCGATGGCAACCCTGGAGAGCAGCAGTCTGGCCCTGCCCGATACGCTCTCGCCGGGTCTCGATTTCTCTGCTCAGGGAGCGCGCCATGAACGCAGCTGAAGTCAATTTTGATGGACTGGTTGGCCTGACGCACCACTACGCGGGCCTCTCATTTGGTAATGAGGCGTCAACCCGCAATCAGCTGCAGCCCTCTAATCCCAGACTGGCGGTGCTGCAGGGACTGCGCAAAATGAAAGCGCTGGCCGATCTCGGCTATCTGCAGGGCGTGATCCCGCCGCACGAGCGACCTAATTTGCCGCTGCTGCGCCAGCTCGGTTTTTACGGCAGTGACGCGCAGGTGCTGGCGCGCGCTGCGCAGCAGGCGCCGCAGCTGCTCTCAGCCGCCAGTTCAGCCTCGGCGATGTGGGTTGCCAACGCGGCCACCGTATCGCCCTCGGCAGACAGCGGTGACGGACGCGTTCATTTTACCGTTGCCAATCTGAATAATAAGTTTCACCGGTCCATTGAAGCACCGGAAACGGCTGATCTGCTGCGGGCGATCTTCCGCGACCCGCAGCGTTTCTGCGTGCATGACGCGCTGCCTCAGGTGGCGCTGTTTGGTGACGAAGGGGCCGCGAATCATAATCGCTTCGGAGCGCGCTACGGCGACGCCGGCCTGCAGCTGTTCGTCTATGGGCGCGAAGGGCAGCACGCCGGCATCACGCCGGAACGCTATCCGGCGCGCCAGACGCTGGAAGCGAGCAGAGCGGTCGCGCGTCTGCATCAGCTTGACGAGGCGCGCACGCTCTTCGTGCAGCAGAACCCGGCGGTGATCGATCAGGGCGTTTTCCATAACGACGTGATTGCCGTCAGTAATCAGCAGGTGCTGTTCTGTCACGAAGAGGCTTTCGTCAATCAGCCTGCATTGCTGGAGCAGCTGGCAGAGCGGGTGCCGGGGTTTACCGCCATCGTGGTGCCGCGCGCGCGCGTATCCGTCAGCGACGCGGTGGCGACCTATCTCTTCAACAGTCAGCTGCTGCAGCACCCCGATGGCGGTATGCGGCTGATACTGCCCGAAGAGGCACGGCAGCATCCGGGCGTCTGGGCTTATCTGACGGAGCTGGCAGAGAGCGGCGGACCGATTCGGGAGCTCACGGTATTCGATCTGCGTGAAAGCATGTGCAACGGCGGCGGGCCAGCCTGCCTGCGCCTGCGGGTTGTGTTGACGGCAGAAGAGCAGCGGGCGGTCAACCCGGCGGTAATGATGAACGAGCAGCTGTTTACGCAGCTCAGCCAGTGGGCAGAACGCCACTATCGCGACTATCTCACGCAGGCGGATTTAGCCGATCCGGCGCTGCTGCAGGAGGGGCGTGACGCTCTGGATGCGCTGACGCAGCTGCTGAAGCTGGGCAGCGTCTACGCCTTTCAGCGCTGAGGCTGAGGCAGGATTAAGGAGAAAATATGCGCAGTTTTTTACAGCAGACGCTGGCGGGCACGCCGCCTGCCGTCACGCAGGGCGAGACAGCTTATCTGCGCTGGCAGTGGCAGGCGGAAGGGATCCTCTTGCTGACGCCGCTGACGCACTGCGACCGGGCGCTGGTGCTGTCAGCCGGGATCCACGGCAATGAAACCGCGCCGGTGGAGATAGTGGAGCAGCTGCTGGCGCCGCTGCTTAGCGGAGAAAAACCGCTGGCGGTGCGGCTGCTGGTGATACTGGGTAATCCGGCGGCGCTGCGCAGCGGCCGTCGCTATCAGCAGTACGATCTCAACCGGCTGTTTGGTGGCCGCTGGCAGCGGGTCAGTGAAACCAGTGAGGCACAGCGCGCCCTGCAGCTGGAACAGGTGATGGAGCGATTCTGGCGCAGCTGCCACAGGCAGACGTCGCGCTGGCATCTTGATCTGCATACCGCTATTCGTGGCTCTTATTATCCACGCTTTGCCGTTATGCCCGCGAACGCGCGACCGTGGCCGGATACGTTTATGCAGTGGCTGGCCGCAGCTGAGCTGGAGGCGCTGGTTTTTCATCGTGCGCCGGGCGGCACCTTCACCCACTATAGTTGTGAGCATCATCATGCGGCGAGTTCGACGCTGGAACTGGGTAAGGCGCTGCCGTTTGGTGAAAATGATCTCACGCAGTTCAGGGCAGTGCAGCGGGCACTCGCTGCGCTGCTGGAGGGCGAAACGTGGCCGCAGCCGCATACGCAGCCGCGGCGCTATCACGTTTCACAACAAATCACCCGTCAGGGAGAGGGATTTACGCTGCATATGAGCGCGGACACGCTGAATTTCACCGCGTTTCCCCAGGGCACGCTGCTGGCAGAAGAGGGCGACACTCGCTATTACGTACAGCAGGCGCGGGAATATGTACTGTTTCCCAATCCGCAGGTGGCGCCGGGATTACGCGCCGGGCTGATGCTGACGGAAGAGAACGCACAGATGCCGGCGCAATAAACGGCTGCAGCATGGCTGACGCCTGATGGCGTCAGCCATGCTGATAGCGATCGCTTAACATTTTGCTTTCCCGGCGCGGGCAAACTCATTACACTCCTCCTTAATTCCTGCCATTTTCCCGCTATTGTCATACTTTTTTGCATTTTCTCACGTAATTCTTCGCAATCTCTCCACGATCGCACGATATCTATCTTCTATGCTTTCAGGGCTTTACTCAGGTTCTGAGTAGTTGACGTTCAGCGTCGTATGCTTGTTTCCGAAGACGCGACACAGGCTGTCGTCATATAACTGACAAGAAAGGACAATATTATGCGTAAACTGACTTCTGTTTTTCTGGCTACCGCAATGGCACTGGGTGCCGCCAATATCGTCCACGCTGCGGCCGATAACCTGACGCCACCGCCGGCCGGCACTGAAAAGCCGATGCATAAGCCGATGCGTCATCACGGTATGGAGATGTTCAAAGGCATTACTCTGACCGATGCGCAGAAAACACAGATCCGCACCATCATGCAGGATGGTCATAAAGAGATGCAGCGCCCGTCGCCGGAGGCGCGCCGCGCGAACCATGCCATCATTGCCGCCGACAGCTTCGATCGCAGCAAAGCGGAAGCACAGGCTGAGAAGATGACCGCAAACGCCAAAGAGAATGCGGTACGCATGATGGAAACCCAGAACAAAATCTACAACGTACTGACGCCGGAACAGAAAAAGCAGTACAACGCCAATTTCGAAACGCGCCTGACGGAAAAAGCGCCACACGATGGTAAAATGCCACCACCGCCTGCTGACGGTGAGTAAACACACACCGTGATCGATCCGGATTAAGACCGCCGGCGCTGTTCAGGGCAGAGTACCGCCCTGAACAGCGTCGGCGGTTTTTTTTATAGCTCTATCAGCGGGAACTCGCCGGAAAGCAGCGGACGGCAGAGAATTTTATAGCCGTCGTGATCAAACCCCTGGCGCGCGCGCTGCAGCTGGCGCGCTTCCGCTTCAGTGGCAACAGAACCCAGCCAGAACCAGTGATCGATCACATGGATTTGTGTCATCTCAGCGCCGCGCTCCACCATGCCAACCGGGCCTTCCCACGGCCAGCACACCACGCGAAAGCGTTCCAGCCCCTCGCGGAGCCGCTGCTGGTGCGCTTCAACACTCTCTTTTCCGCAGCAGGCGCCGGCACAGCGCTTCAGTGCTGCGCGAAAGCAGCCGCGCCCTGGCCGCAGGCTCTCCAGCCCAAGCAGGCCGTGACAGAGCTGCAGCTCATCGGCCATGCTTTTAAGCTTCTCCAGCGCGGCAAAACGGCTGCGAAACAGCCCGTAGAGATCGGGTGAACGAGAGAAATCGACATCTTTTGCATAGACCACTTCCGGCGCGCCTTCTCCCAGCTGAAGTGAGCAGAGCTGACGATTTTTGCGCAGGCGCTTATTAAATAACGGCTGCTGCGTTTTAATCATCTGCGCTTCCAGCAGCTGCGCGCCAATATCGCCGGCGGTGGGGATCCAGCTTACGCGCCGCGCCTGACGCAGCATGCTCGCTTCATCCGTGGTGCGAAAATGCGCCATCACCCGGCTGCGCAAATTAATGCTTTTGCCGATATAAAGAGGCAGATTTTCACTCTCGCCGTGAAAGGTATAGACGCCGGGCACTTTAGGCAGCCCTTCAAGCCACTGGCGCAGGTGTTCGGGATATTGATAGATTGCCGCCGCGTCAAAGTCGAGGCGATGGCTGGTTGCTCGTCTGACCAAAGAATGCTCCGCTTACTGGTTTTGTATACAGTGTATCAGCGTGCTGATTTTATCGCCAGTGGCAAGCGAGGCGCGACTCTCTCTCCGCAGAGGGAGAGTCGCAGGGAGGGGCTACTTTTTCCAGTAGTCGTCAAACACAGTCACCGGCATACGGCGCTTATGTTCGGTTTTGGTGTACCAGCCCTCGATAATTTTTGCCGATTCGGCATTGATGGTTTTGCCTTCCAGATAATCATCGATCTGCTGATAGGTTACGCCAAGCGCCACCTCATCCTGCAGGCCGGGACGATCGTCTTCAAGATCGGCCGTGGGATGTTTCATCCAGAGGTGCTCCGGACAGCCCAGCGCCTTCAGCAGCTGTTTACCCTGGCCTTTGTTAAGGCGAAAGATCGGGTTCACGTCGCTGCCGCCATCGCCATATTTGGTATAAAAACCGGTCACCGCTTCCGCCGCGTGATCGGTGCCCAGCACGATACCTTTGGTCATGCCGGCGATGCTGTACTGCGCCTTCATGCGTTCACGCGCCTTTTCGTTACCGCGGACAAAATCTGACAGCGCGATACCCGCTTCCTGCAGTGCGCGCTCGCTCGCCAGCACCGCCTCTTTGATATTCACCACCAGGGTACGATCGGGCTGAATAAACGCCAGCGCATCCTGACAATCCTGCTCGTCGGCCTGTTTACCATACGGCAGGCGCACGGCAATAAAGGTGTACTCTTTATCGCCGGTCTCATGACGCAGCTCGCTGACCGCCATCTGCGCCAGCTTACCGGTCAGCGTTGAGTCCTGCCCGCCGCTGATGCCCAGCACCAGCGTTTTCAGAAAAGGATGCGCTTTCAGGTACGCTTTCAGGAAATCGACGCTGACGCGGATCTCCTGCTGCGGATCGATAGCGGGTTTAACACCAAGGGCCTGAATAATTTCCTGCTGCAGTGACATGAACCTCTCCTCAAGTCAGAAGCCTGACGGCATGATGCGTAACATCAGCTAAAGCTAACGCCTTGGCCGCAAAACAACAAGCCAAACGGCGACTGGCGCAGACGGTTTGCTGCTGAATCAGGCGCTTTCAGGCCGCTGCGCCAGCAGGGTAAACATCAGGATTGCCAGCATAAAGCAGCCGAAAATGGTGGCGCTCATGCTGATAACCGAGGTCCCGCCCACGCCGCTAACCGGCACGCTGATGGCGCCCAGCGTAAACATGGTGACGCCGATAACCGCAGAAGCACTGCCGGCACGGTGCCCCTGACTCTGCATCGCCAGCGATGCGGCGGTGGTTGCGATTACACCGTTACTGGCAATAGAGAAAAATAGCGCCACCAGAATAACCGGCAGGGCGGCGTCGCTCAGCGCGGCGGTCAGCAGGGTGGCGGAGGCGACAAATGCCAGCGTCAGCCCGCCCTTAAGCACCCGGTATTCGCCCCAGAGCGGACAGAGCCGTGCGCTGGTTTGTGAGGCGATAATCAGGCCGCACCCGTTGGCAGCAAAGCAGAGGCTGAACGCCTGAGGCGAGAGGCCGTAGATCTGCTGCAGCACAAACGGTGAGGCGCCGATATAGGCAAACATGCCTGACATCATAAAGCCCTGCGTCAGGCAAAAACCCATAAAGGGCCGATGCGTAACGACCTGGCCCAGCGCCGCCCAGGCGGAAAACAGAGAGCCCTGGCTACGGCGTGCAGGCGGCAGCGTCTCATGCAGCTGCCAGCGCGCCAGCAGAATCAGCAGAATGGCGATCGCCGCCAGTACGAGAAAAATGCCGCGCCAGCTCATGATTGTCATCAGCGCGCCGCCCAGTACCGGCGCTCCCACCGGTGCAAGGCCGTTGACCAGCATCAGCAGCGCAAAAAAGCGCGTCAGCTCGTGTCCGCTATACATATCCCGGGCGATAGCGCGCGACAGCACGGCACCGCCAGCGCCAGCCAGCCCCTCAAACAGGCGGGCAATCAGTAGCGAATGGATATCTTTTGCCAGCGCGCAGCCGACAGAGGCAATAAACAGCAGCAGCAGCGACAGCAGCAGGGGCCAGATGCGGCCAAATTTATCGCTCATGGGACCAAATAGCAGCTGTCCCGCCCCGAGGCCCAGCAGGCCAGCAGTCAGACTGAGCTGAGCGGTGGAGGTCTGCGTGTGCAGATCGCGCGCCAGTTCAGGCAGCGCGGGGAGATAGAGGTCGATACAGAGCGGTCCGAGCGCCGCCAGAAGTCCGAGCGTGATGGCGTAAACCAGCCGGTTAGGGTGTGCAGATGTCATGGGGCCTCTGAGCCGGGTAAAAAGTTAACCGCGCGATTATACGGAGCAGGGCGCAGCAGCACAGCTTTTTTACTCCGGATATATTGCGATGAACGCATCTAAAAGCGTCGCCACCAGGTTGATAAATCTGAATTTGTGTTCCAGGCTTATTCCGACATGGACAAAGTATGAGGAACAAAAAATGAATAAAGTGCTGGGATGTATCGCTGCCGCTATGACGCTGGCTGCTCTGTCTGGTTGTACCACTTATGATCGCGCGGAAAGTTATGTCACCAAACCGGTGGTAAAAGATGTTAAAAAAGGCATGACGCGTGAACAGGTGCGTCAGATTGCGGGTCCGGCTTCGACCGAAGTGACCATGGCGCACGCGCGTGGCACCTGCCAGACTTACGTTATCGGCGAGCGCGATGGCAAAATGCAGACCTATTTTGTCAGCTACAACGATACCGGTCGCGTGATGAACTACGGCTTCCAGAGCTGCAAAGAGTACGACACCGATCCGCAGGTTGCGCAGTAACTCTTTTTTGCTGAATAAAAAAGGGCCCGTCTGAGACGGGCCCTTTTTCATGCTGAAGTCAGCGCTTAGCGATGCGCCAGTTCGGCGTGCTCATCGCTCTCCAGAATTTTTTTGTCGGTCTGACCCAGCCAGCGGCTGGTCAGCGAACCGGCCGTCATTGAACCGTTCACGTTGAGCGCGGTACGGCCCATATCAATCAGCGGCTCAATGGAAATCAGCAGCGCGACCAGCGTCACCGGCAGCCCCATTGCCGGCAGCACAATCAGCGCAGCAAAGGTAGCACCGCCGCCCACACCGGCTACGCCAGCGGAACTCAGGGTGACGATCCCGACCAGCGTGGCGATCCAGACCGGATCAAACGGGTTAATACCGACAGTAGGAGCAACCATCACGGCCAGCATTGTCGGATAGAGTCCGGCACAGCCGTTCTGACCAATTGTGGCACCGAAGGAGGCGGAAAAGCTGGCAATCGCTTCCGGCACGCCGAGACGGCGCGTCTGCGTTTCCACATTCAGCGGAATGCTGGCCGCGCTGGAGCGGCTGGTGAAAGCGAAAGTGATCACCGGCCATACTTTGCGGAAGAAGCGCAGCGGATTGATGCCGTTGATCGACAGCAGCAGCGCATGCACGCCAAACATAATCGCAAGGCCAAGATAGGAGGCGAGAACAAAGCTGCCCAGCTTAACGATATCGTGCAGGTTAGAGCCGGCGACCACTTTGGTCATCAGAGCCAGTACGCCATATGGCGTCAGCTTCATGATCAGGCGCACCAGTTTCATCACCCAGGACTGCAGCGTATCAATCGCGGCCAGTACGCGTTCACCTTTCACTTTATCATCGCGCAGCAGATGCAGTGCAGCGACGCCGAGGAAAGCAGCAAAGATAACGACACTGATAATGGAGGTCGGGTTCGCGCCTGCCAGATCGGCAAACGGGTTTTTAGGGATGAAAGAGAGCAGCAGCTGCGGCGTGCTGAGATCGGCGACTTTACCCGCATAGTTGCTCTGAATAGCATTCAGACGCGCGGTCTCCTGCGCACCCTGCACCAGCCCTTCAGCGCTGAGGTGGAAGAGGCCGGTCACCATCACGCCGACCAGCGCGGAGATAGCCGTGGTAAACAGCAGTACACCGATGGTCAGCACGCTGATTTTGCCCAGCGAGGAGGCGTTATGCAGACGCGCCACCGCGCTCAGTATTGAGGCGAATACCAGCGGCATAACAATCATCTGCAGCAGCTGTACATAGCCATTACCGACCAGATTAAACCAGCCGATCGAATCCTTAACCACTGCGCTGTTTTCGCCATAAACCGCCTGAAGCGCCAGGCCAAACAGCACGCCCAGCACCAGGCCGGTCAGTACGCGCTTTGACAGGCTCCAGCTCTGGTTGCCAATGCGGTTAAGCAGCACCAGCAGAGCGGCAAAGACCACTATGTTGATAATAAGAGGGAAATCCATACTTAACTCCAGAAAGATGCCGTCCTGCAAAGTGCAGGCGGCATAGCGTAACGTAAATTTCTATCAGAGAATGTCAGGGATGTTAGCAGCACAATTAAGTGCAGGCTTATACCCAAAAAGTATGGGTTATAACTTTTTGTTTAATATGGCGTAATTATTAGCCGTTTAGCGGATTAATTAACCGGTTCACGCTGGATTGCAGTGTATCAAACAGCTGCTGCGGCCAGCCGTTTGCACCAAAAGCAGGCATGCCAGCCGGAAACCAGAGCGCCGCAACCACCAGTCCCAGACAAAGTATCCGCTCCAGCTGATTACCGCTCTGGCTTCTGAGAATAGGCAGACGAAAGCGCCAGCGGCAGGGCCACAGCAGCGGAACGCCAGCTGGCGTCAGCATGTCAGCCACGATATGGCTCAGGTAGCCCAGCGTCAGTCCCTGCAGCACATCCGCCGGCAGAAACCAGTCTGCCGGCACGTTCACTTTAAACAGCCACAGGCTGATAGCCACTGCCAGCAAACTGTGGGTAAAACCGCGATGTCCAAACGCCCGCGCGATGGGCTGAGAGAGCCAGCGAAAACGCTGGCCCAGCGTGGATCGGGGGTGGTCGATATCCGGCAGCAGGCAGGTCAGCAGCGTAGCGGGAACCAGATGCCACCAGTCCGCCGCAGCCAGAACCGGTGTCAGCTCAGCACGCTTGGCAAAAATAGCGCTGGCGATAGCAAAAATTATATGGCCTTCGGCCGTCATGATTAAATCCGGATACAAAACTGTCAATGCATCCAGTATAGGGATTTATCCAGTAAATGAGAACGGTGACGCTGTAACGAAGAGTGAATTATTTTCGCGCTGGCTGACCGCTGTATCAGACTGCGCCATACATCCTGCGGTCAGTTAAACAGATGCTCTGCGCGCAGTTCCGTCAGGCTCGGCAGCCGCACATTTGCCAGCGCCCAGCGGGCATCCGCGTAGTGTGCAGCCGCAGGCACCACAATAGAACGCATGCGCGCCGCTTTACAGGCGATCATGCCGTTGAAGGAGTCTTCCAGCGCCACACAGTTAAGCGGATCGATATCAAGCGCCGCTGCCGCATTCAGATAGACCTGCGGATGAGGTTTGCTCAGCGGCAGCGCTTCAGCGGAGGCGAGGGCGGAAAAGCAGGGCCGCAGCCGGAACATCTCCAGCACCCGCTCCAGCATGGCCAGCGGCGAAGCGGAAGCGAGCGCAATCCGCAGCCCCTGCTGCTGACAGAGCTGCAGCGCCTGATCGACACCGGGCAGCAGCGGCTGCTGCGCTTCGATCAGCGATAGCGTACGATCGATAATACGCGCCGTGACGTCGGCCTGAGTCGCACCCTGCCACGGCTGTGCCTCATACCACATGCGTACGGTCTGATCGATGCGCAGGCCAAGCGTGTCAGGCAGCTCCGCGCGACGACTGACGTCAACGCCAAGGCTTGCCAGTACCTCCATCTCAGCCTGATCCCACAGCGGTTCAGAATCAATCAGTAAACCATCCATATCAAAAATAGCGGCGTACACCGGACGACGATAGCGCATGACAATATCCTTCTTAGCGGTTTGCGCCACCTTATCACGCCAGAGTGCGAAAACAAGGACGCGACAGGTAACGCATTTTTCAGGAAAAAATCGCCGACTGCAGGTAGACTTAGGGCAAAATAATTATCTGTATAGGGAAGTCTGCATGACATACCAACAGGCTGGCCAGGTCGCCATCCTTAAGCGCGTGGCTGGCTGGATCATTTTCATTCCGGCACTGCTGTCGACAATTGTTTCCATGCTCGGTTATTTATATCAGCACAGCGTAAAGCAGCCCGGACTGGATGCCGTATTGCTGGATTTTATCCATGTCATGGTGGACATGCTTAAATTCAATACGTCGTTTCTCAATCCGTTCTGGCACAACTCGCCGGTGCCCGATTTTCACGGCGGGGCAAATATCGGTTTCTGGATCGTTTATGCGCTGATTTTTATCGGCATGGCTTTACAGGCATCGGGTGCGCGCATGTGGCGCCAGTCGCGGCATGTTAAAGAGGGCATTGAAGATCAGCTGATTCTGGAGCAGGCAAAGGGCAGCGAAGGCCGCACGCGCGCGCAGCTTGAGGAAAAAATCCGCGTCCCGCACCACACTATTCTGCTGCAGATTTTTCCGCTCTATATCCTGCCAGTAATTATTGCTGTTGCCGGCTACTTTTTACTGACGCTGCTGGGCATGCTTTAAATCATCAGGCCGGTCTGGCCCGATCCTGCGCCAGTTTGTCGTCGCTAAGCAGCTGACTGACGGCAAACTGCGCCTCCTCCTGCCACTGGCCGGAAAAAACGTTCGCGCGGTTCAGCAGGTAATAGAGCTGATATACAGGCTGGCGTTGCGAAAATCCCTCTGCCAGCGGCCACTCTGCGTGATAGCCCTGCATGATCTCACGCGGCAGTTCATGGTAATAACTCAGCATCGCCAGGTCGCATTCGCGGTCACCCCAGTAGCAGGCAGGATCGAAAATCCATGGCCCGCTGCTGCTATCTGCACAGTTGGCAGGCCAGAGATCGCCATGCAGTAGCGAAGGCTGCGGATGATGATGAGCCAGCGCCTGCTGAACGCTGTCAATAATATGATTCATGTCACCATAGGTCACACCGCGTTCCGCTGCCAGCTGCAGCTGCCAGCCGATACGCTGCTCCGCAAAAAACAGCGACCAGCGCCGCAGCCAGCTATTGGGCTGCAGGGTAGTGGTAATATTATTATCGAAATCGAGTCCGAACTGGCGCTGCTCACTCCATTGATGCAGGCGCGCCAGCTGCTGCCCGAGCTGATAACCCGCTTCCGCGCTGAGCGGCTGTGGCGGAATATACTCCAGCAGAAGAAAACTGGCGTCGCGCGTGCTGCCGACGCCGTAGACGGTCGGCACCCGGACTGTCTGCGTGCGCGCCAGCAGACTGAGCTGATCGGCCTCCCAGCGGAACAGGTCCAGCCGGTCATGGGTGTTGCACTTGACGAAGACATCCATATCGCCGTAGCGGATACGCCAGGCGGGATGGATATCCCCGCCGGGCAGGGGCTCGCGCTGCGTAATCTCTGCTGGCTGAGTCTGTTCGCTTAACAGGCGGCTGATGGCTGACCACATGGCGGGCTCCTCGTTAATCGCGATATCGCTGCAATTGTAGTGCGCAAAAAATAGGCAAGGCCAGTTTTACCGGCGGCCTCAGACAGGGTTCTGCAAAAATTGCTGCAGCGTTGTAACCTTTGTCTGCGGAGACTGATGCAATGCCACCTCTGCAATACGCGCAGCCTGCTCCGAAACCGCTTCAGGCGTCAGCGTGCTGACAATGCCGAAGCTGTTGGTTCCCAGTTCATGCGGATGTCCTTCAGCATCGTGCAGGGTGGTGCTATATCCGCTATTGACCATAGCGCTGGTCAGCGATTGAAGATCGCTTAGCCCCGACTCCTGATAGTGGAAAGTGACAACGTAACTCATAACGTCCAGCGTGCTCATTTTCTCACCTCACTGTAACCAAACAGATTTCAGCGTAGTCCACCCCACAGCTGAGAGCGAATTTTGTTCAGTTGCAGCCTAAGGCTGTGTCAGCAGCGGCAAAATTCCTGATAATTGCGGGCTGTTATTTCTCTGAACGGCACCTATAATGCGCGCCGTTAGTGAACGCGTCTGCAACGTATCATGCTGGTTGATGCAGGGAACGGCCTGATGCCGCCTCATAATTTTTTACAAAACTTACAGTAAATTGCATTGATTGCCGGTAAAAACGCTGCAGACTCACCTGTTTTTAAATTGCCGCACGGATCACCCTTTAATGAAAGTTCTTAATAAGCTGTCCGCTATTTTTCTGCTCTCTGCCGGAGCATTTTGTCACCAGGCTTTTGCTGATAACGCTGTCTTCACCTCAATGGATGATCCTTCAACGGCCAAACAGCCGTTTGAAGGCAGCGCATCAGCCGGTTACCTGGCGCAAACCGGTAACACCACCAGCTCTTCGCTGACGGCTTCAACCAGCATGACCTGGTATCAGACCTCAACGGCTTACAGCCTGTGGGGCAACGCGGCGAACACCTCATCCAACGATGAGCGTTCATCTGAAACCTACAATATCGGTGGCCGCAGCCGCTACAACATGAACAGCGCTGATTATCTGTTTGGTCAGGCCAGCTGGCTGAGCGATCGTCTGAATGGTTACGATTCCCGCGACGTCCTGACGGCCGGTTATGGTCGCCAGATCCTCAACGGTCCGGTGCACTCTCTGCGCGCGGAATTTGGTCCGGGCGTACGTTACGACGACTTTCACGACGGCGGGCATGAGACCAAAGCGCTGGGCTATGGCGCAGTCAGCTATCAGTGGCAGCTGACGGATACCACGAAATTCATTCAGGGTGTATCCGTGCTGAGCAGCTTCGGCGAAGATACTACGGTGAACTCAGAAACGGCCCTGCAGGTCGCCATCAATGAGCACTTTGCGCTGAAGATGGGCTACAACGTGACCTGGAACAACAATCCGCCAGAGTCCGCGCCCGATCGTACCGATACCAAAACCACGATTCAGCTCTCCTACGCAATGTAACTGCCATACCAGAAAACCGCCGTCCGGCTCAGGCTGCACGGCGGTTTTTTTTCGTGTTTGCTTAGACTTAGCCCGCAAGGCGGGTTTTGCTGCAGGGTGAAAGCTGTTATCATATTTGCCGCTTTATGCGCCTGGCGTCATTCCGACAATGTGGGTCTGACATCACGCCGGGTACACACACCAAACACAGTGTTGCATGTAGGCTTTCGTGTGGCTTACCACTGCAATTTAAGGATATAAAATGCCAGTAATTACTCTTCCTGACGGCAGCCAGCGCGTTTTTGACCACCCGGTCAGCGTAATGGATATTGCGCTGGATATTGGTCCCGGCCTGGCGAAAGCCTGTATCGCCGGTCGCGTAAACGGTGAGCTGGTAGATGCGGTTGATCCCATCACCGACGATGCTCAGGTAGCAATCATCACCGCAAAAGATGAAGCGGGTCTGGAGATTATCCGGCACTCCTGCGCGCACCTGCTGGGCCATGCTATTAAGCAGCTGTGGCCTGATACCAAAATGGCGATTGGCCCGGTCATCGATAACGGCTTCTATTATGACGTCGATCTCGACCACACGCTGACGCAGGAAGATCTGGAACAGCTGGAAAAGCGTATGCACCAGCTGGCTGAAACCAATTACAACGTGGTAAAGAAAAAAGTCAGCTGGCAGGAAGCGCGCGACGTCTTTGCTGCGCGTGGCGAAAGCTATAAAACCACAATCCTTGATGAGAATATCAGTCACGACGATCGTCCTGGCCTCTATCATCATGAAGAGTATGTGGATATGTGCCGCGGTCCGCACGTGCCGAACATGCGCTTCTGCCACCATTTTAAGCTGCAGAAAATTGCGGGCGCTTACTGGCGCGGCAACAGCGATAACAAAATGCTGCAGCGTATTTACGGCACGGCCTGGGCAGATAAGAAGCAGCTGTCAGCCTATCTGCAGCGCCTGGAAGAAGCAGCAAAACGCGATCATCGCAAAATTGGTAAACAGCTCGATCTCTACCATATGCAGGAAGAGGCGCCGGGCATGGTGTTCTGGCACAATGACGGCTGGACGATTTTCCGCGAGCTGGAAGTTTTTGTCCGTACCAAACTGAAAGAGTATGATTACCAGGAAGTAAAAGGCCCGTTTATGATGGACCGCGTGCTGTGGGAAAAAACCGGCCACTGGGAAAACTACAAAGAGGCGATGTTTACCACCTCTTCAGAAAACCGCGAATATTGCATTAAACCGATGAACTGCCCGGGTCACGTGCAGATCTTCAATCAGGGTCTGAAGTCCTATCGCGATCTGCCGCTGCGTATGGCAGAGTTCGGTAGCTGCCACCGTAACGAGCCATCGGGTGCGCTCCATGGTCTGATGCGCGTACGCGGCTTTACGCAGGATGATGCTCACGTATTCTGTACTGAAGATCAGGTGCGCGACGAAGTAAACAGCTGTATTCGTATGGTGTACGACATGTACAGCACGTTCGGTTTTGAAAAAATCGTCGTGAAGTTGTCTACCCGTCCGGAAAAACGCATCGGTACCGATGAGATGTGGGATCGCGCAGAGGTTGACCTGGCCGAAGCATTGAAAGAGAATGATATCCCCTTTGAGTATCAGCCGGGTGAAGGGGCATTCTACGGCCCGAAAATCGAGTTCACCCTGTATGATTGTCTCGATCGTGCCTGGCAGTGTGGCACGGTTCAGCTAGACTTTTCTCTGCCAAAACGTCTTGATGCCACCTATGTGGGTGAAAACAACGACCGTCAGACACCGGTGATGATTCACCGTGCGATTCTGGGCTCTATGGAGCGCTTTATCGGTATTCTGACTGAAGAGTTCGCTGGTTTCTTCCCGAGCTGGCTGGCACCGGTACAGGCTGTAGTGATGAATATCACTGACAGTCAGGCAGAATATGTCAGTGAACTGACAAAGAAACTGCAAAATGCTGGCATTCGTGTCAAAGCAGACTTGAGAAACGAGAAGATAGGCTTTAAAATCCGCGAGCACACATTGCGTCGCGTCCCTTATATGCTGGTTTGCGGTGAGAAAGAGGTGGAAGCAGGCAAAGTTGCCGTGCGCACCCGCCGTGGTAAAGACCTCGGGAGCATGGACGTAGATGTGTTTGTTGAGAAGCTGCAACAAGAGATTCGCAGCCGACATCTTCACCAATTAGAGGAATAAGGTTATTAAAGGCGGAAAACGAGTACAACCGACGCGTCCAAACCGTATTAACGGCGAAATCCGAGCCACCGAAGTGCGCCTCACTGGCGTTGACGGCGAGCAACTTGGCATTGTCTCTCTACGCGAAGCGATTGAGAAAGCTGAAGAAGCTGGCGTAGATTTAGTTGAAATCAGCCCGAACGCCGAACCGCCGGTATGCCGTATTATGGATTACGGCAAGTTCCTTTATGAAAAGAGTAAGTCTTCTAAGGAACAGAAGAAGAAGCAGAAAGTTATCCAGGTTAAGGAAATTAAATTCCGTCCTGGTACCGATGATGGCGACTATCAGGTAAAACTCCGCAGCCTGATGCGCTTTCTGGAAGAGGGCGATAAAGCCAAAATCACGCTGCGTTTCCGCGGTCGTGAGATGGCGCACCAGCAGATCGGTATGGAAGTGCTTAACCGCGTCCGTAAAGATCTGTGTGAAGATATCGATCTGGCAGTGGTCGAGTCCTTCCCTTCGAAGATCGAAGGCCGCCAGATGATTATGGTGCTCGCACCTAAGAAGAAACAGTAGGCTTTCAAGTAATGATGCCGCGCAGCGTTCGCGCTGTGCGGGATTATTCGCCTGTCTGGTTCATTTTTTTAACAATGCGAAGTGGATATTTGTAAAAATGCCAAAGATTAAAACTGTACGTGGCGCGGCTAAGCGCTTCAAGAAGACCGCCTCTGGCGGCTTCAAGCGTAAGCACGCAAACCTGCGTCATATTCTGACCAAAAAGTCTACTAAGCGTAAACGTCACCTGCGTCCAAAAGGCCTGGTGTCTAAAGGCGATCTGGGTCTGGTTATTGCCTGCCTGCCGTACGCATAAGTAAATTTTTTTTAATTCGCCCGTCGCGCTGTAAGGCTTATCGCCAGCAGAGCACCGGCAAAACAGAATATGATTAAGGAGAGCTCATGGCTCGCGTAAAACGTGGTGTAATTGCTCGCGCACGTCACAAAAAAATCTTAAAACAAGCTAAAGGCTACTACGGTGCACGTTCACGTGTTTACCGCGTTGCTTTCCAGGCTGTTATCAAAGCTGGTCAGTATGCTTACCGCGACCGTCGTCAGCGTAAGCGTCAGTTCCGTCAGCTGTGGATCGCGCGTATCAACGCAGCGGCGCGTCAGAACGGTATGTCTTACAGCCGTTTCATCAATGGCCTGAAAAAAGCGTCCATTGAGATTGACCGTAAAATCCTGGCTGACATCGCTGTATTCGACAAAGCAGCCTTCGCTGCTCTGGTAGAAAAAGCGAAATCAGCTCTGGCGTAAGTCAGGTAAAAAAGGGAGCTTGCTCCCTTTTTTATTACCTGCAACTCACGCAAAAGATTGACATTTTCGCCGCCGGGCATTTCAATAGGGCGGTTTTTAATTTTCTCAAGGTAATGCAAGCATGCACGCTGCTCTTTTCCGTTTCTTTTTTTACTTTAGCGCCTGAACATCAGGGGCTTGTGCGCATAAGAAAAGAAACGAAAAATCGCGCTGAAAGCCTCCCTCGTGGAGGCTTTTTTGTTTCTGGCGAGACTTAATCGGATCCCGGATCCCAACAAGAACTGACCAGCCCGGCTGGAAGAAGAGGAAATCATGTCCCAACTCGCAGACCTGGTGGCCCGTGCCACGGCCGCCATCGACGAGGCGTCGGATATCGCCGCTCTGGACGCTGTACGCGTCGAATTTCTGGGTAAAAAAGGGCACCTTACCCTGCAGATGACCACCCTGCGTGAACTGCCGGCTGAAGAGCGCCCGGCGGCAGGTGCGGTGATTAACGAAGCAAAACAGCAGGTACAGGATCATCTTAACGCCCGTAAAAATACGCTGGAGAGTGCGGCGCTGAATGCGCGCCTGGCGGCAGAAACGATTGATGTCTCACTGCCCGGACGCCGCAGCGAAAACGGCGGTCTGCATCCGGTAACGCGCACCATTGACCGCATCGAAAACTTTTTCGGCGAGCTGGGTTTTGCCGTGGTGACCGGACCGGAAATTGAAGATGACTATCATAACTTCGACGCGCTGAATATTCCGGGTCACCATCCGGCCCGCGCCGATCATGACACCTTCTGGTTTGATGCCACGCGCCTGCTGCGTACGCAGACCTCAGGCGTGCAGATCCGCACCATGAAAAATCAGCAGCCGCCGATCCGCATTATCGCGCCGGGCCGCGTTTACCGTAATGATTACGATCAGACCCACACGCCGATGTTCCACCAGATGGAAGGCCTGATTGTCGATAAAGACATCAGCTTTACCAACCTGAAAGGAACGCTGCACGATTTCCTGAATAACTTCTTTGAAGAGAATCTGCAGATCCGCTTCCGCCCGAGCTACTTCCCCTTTACTGAACCTTCAGCGGAAGTGGATGTAATGGGCAAAAATGGCAAATGGCTGGAAGTACTGGGCTGCGGCATGGTGCATCCGAATGTACTGCGTAACGTCGGCATCGATCCGGAAATTTACTCCGGCTTCGCCTTTGGTATGGGAATGGAACGTCTGACCATGCTGCGCTATGGCGTCACCGATCTGCGTGCTTTCTTCGAAAATGATTTACGTTTCCTCAAACAATTTAAATAAGGGCAGGTTATCCAATGAAATTCAGTGAACTCTGGTTACGCGAATGGGTAAATCCAGCCCTGGACAGCGCTGCGCTGTCTGAACAGATCACCATGGCAGGCCTTGAGGTTGATGGTGTTGATCCCGTTGCCGGCGCGTTTCATGGCGTAGTCGTGGGTGAAGTGGTGGAGTGCGGCCAGCACCCGAACGCGGATAAACTGCGCGTAACCAAAATCAATGTCGGCGGCGATCGTCTGCTGGATATCGTCTGCGGCGCGCCTAACTGCCGCCAGGGACTGAAAGTGGCAGTGGCTACCGTGGGTGCCGTACTGCCAGGTGATTTCAAAATCAAAGCGGCCAAACTGCGCGGCGAGCCTTCTGAAGGCATGCTCTGCTCCTTCTCAGAGCTGGGTATTTCCGACGATCACAACGGTATTATCGAACTGCCAGCCGATGCGCCAGTAGGATGCGACATTCGCGACTACCTGAAGCTGGATGACAATACTATCGAGATCAGCGTGACGCCAAACCGTGCGGACTGTCTGAGCATCGCCGGCGTGGCGCGTGATGTGGCCGTGGTTAACGGACTGCCGCTGACGGCGCCTGCAGCAGAACCGGTTGCGGCGACCATTACCGATACATTCCCAATCCGCATCGACGCTACCGACGCCTGTCCGCGCTACCTGGGACGCGTAATTAAAGGTATCAATGTCAAAGCTGAAACGCCGCTCTGGATGCGTGAGAAACTGCGCCGCTGCGGCATTCGCTCAATTGACCCGGTGGTCGATGTCACTAACTATGTGCTGCTTGAGCTGGGTCAGCCGATGCACGCCTTCGATCTCGACCGCATCAGCGGCGGCATTGTGGTGCGTATGGCGCAGGAGAATGAGACGCTGACCCTGCTGGATGGCACCGAAGCAAAATTGCAGAATGACACGCTGGTTATTGCCGATCACCAGCAGGCGCTGGCGATGGGCGGTATTTTTGGCGGTGAGCACTCAGGCGTAAATGAAGCGACACGTAACGTGCTGTTTGAGTGCGCCTACTTTGATCCGCTGGCCATTACCGGCCGCGCACGCCGCCACGGACTGCATACTGATGCGTCACATCGCTATGAGCGTGGTGTCGATCCGGCGCTGCAGCATACAGCGATTGAACGTGCGACCCGCCTGCTGCTGGATATCTGCGGTGGTGAAGCCGGTCCGGTTATCGATCAGACTGATGCCTGTAAACTGCCGCCGCGCGCCACGATTACGCTGCGCCGTACAAAACTCGATCGCCTGATTGGCCACGTTATCGCCGACGAACAGGTGACAGATATCCTGACCCGTCTCGGCTGCGAGGTCACGCAGGGCGAAGGCGAGTGGAAAGCGGTGGCACCGAGCTGGCGTTTTGATATGGCGATTGAGGAAGATCTGGTTGAAGAGGTTGCCCGCGTTTACGGCTACAACAACATCCCTGATGTGCCGGTAAAAGCCAGCCTGATTATGACGCAGCATCGTGAAGCCAGCCTGTCGCTGAAGCGGGCGAAAACGCTGCTGACAGACAAAGGCTATCAGGAAGCGATCACCTACAGCTTTGTCGATCCTAAAGTGCAGCAGCTGCTGCATCCGGGGGAAGAGGCGCTTATCCTGCCAAGCCCTATCTCCAGCGATATGTCAGCAATGCGCCTGTCACTCTGGACCGGTCTGCTCAGCTCAGTGGTTTACAACCAGAATCGCCAGCAGGGGCGTGTGCGCCTGTTCGAGAGCGGTCTGCGCTTTGTGCCTGATACGCAGGCCGATCTCGGCATTCGCCAGGATCTTATGCTGGCGGGCGTAATCAGCGGTCATCGTGACGAAGAGCACTGGGATCTGGCGCGTCAGCCGGTTGACTTCTATGATTTGAAAGGCGATTTAGAGTCGCTGCTGGAATTAACCGGCAAATCTGAAGCGATTTCATTCCGCGCGGCTGCCAATCCGGCGCTGCATCCCGGACAAACAGCGGCTATCTGGCTGGACAATGAACAAATCGGATTTATCGGGGTGGTTCACCCGGAGCTGGAACGCAAGCTGGATCTCAACGGTCGTACCTTAGTGTTTGAACTGCTTTGGAATAAGGTTGCAGACCGCGTCCTGCCTGACGCGCGTGAGATTTCACGCTTCCCGGCTAACCGCCGTGATATCGCTGTTGTGGTGGCAGAAAGCGTCCCTGCAGCAGATATCATCGCAGAGTGTAAGAAAGTTGGCGTAAATCAGGTAGTTGGCGTAAACTTGTTTGACGTGTACCGTGGTAAAGGCGTGAACGAAGGCGAAAAGAGCCTTGCGATTAGCCTGATTTTGCAGGATACCAGCCGGACACTCGAAGAAGAGGAGATTGCTGCGACCGTTGCCAGATGTGTAGCAGCATTAAAAGAGCGATTCCAGGCAACCTTGAGGGATTGAACCTATGGCGCTTACAAAAGCTGAAATGTCAGAATATCTGTTTGAAAAACTCGGGTTGAGCAAACGCGACGCCAAAGAGTTGGTCGAGCTTTTTTTCGAAGAAGTTCGCCGCGCGCTGGAAAATGGAGAACAGGTTAAGCTGTCCGGATTTGGTAACTTTGATCTGCGCGACAAAAACCAGCGTCCGGGCCGTAACCCGAAAACGGGAGAGGATATTCCTATCACCGCGCGCCGTGTGGTGACCTTCCGTCCGGGGCAAAAGCTGAAAAGCCGCGTTGAAAACGCGTCACCGAAGGATGCTGACTGATTTCAGTATGATAAAAAGGCCGCTCAGCGGCCTTTTTTATTACTGTGCCAGCCTGCAGGGGATGGCTTTCTTTTTGCCATAATCCCTCTACAATCGTGACATTCTCCTGCTTAACTGCCTCGCTTATGACTCTGCTCGATCAGCTTGCCCGTCAGACCGGTCGCCGTAGCCGGCGTACACTGCTGCTGCTCGCCGCGCTGCTGTTGCTGCTCAGCCTGCTCAGCCTGTGTACCGGCGAGCGCTGGCTGCTGCCTGCCGAATGGTTTACCCCGCAGGGCGAGCTGTTTGTCTGGCAGATCCGTCTGCCGCGTACGCTGGCCGTTATTGCGACAGGCGCCGCGCTGGCGCTCTGCGGTACCGTTATGCAGGCGCTGTTTACAAATCCGCTGGCTGAGCCGGGACTGCTCGGCGTCTCTAACGGTGCCGGCGTGGGAGTAGTACTGGGCGTGCTGCTCGGCAGCGGCTCCCTGTGGAGCCTGGCGCTGGCGGCGATGGCTGGCGCCCTGGCAATTACGCTGATCCTGCTGCATTTTGCCCATCGTCAGCTCGCCAGCAGTCGCTTACTGCTTACCGGTGTGGCGCTGGGTATTATCTGCAGCGCTGTGATGACGTGGGCAGTCTACTTCAGTACCACGCTCGACCTGCGTCAGCTGATGTACTGGATGATGGGAGGCTTTGGCGGCGTTGACTGGCGCTATGGCTGGCTGATACTCAGCCTGATGCCGGTAATCGCCGCGCTGCTGTGCAGTGCGCGCACGCTGAATCTGCTGGCGCTGGGCGAGACGTCTGCGCGGCAGCTCGGCTTACCGCTGCAGCTGTGGCGTAACCTGCTGGTGCTGGCCATGGGCTGGCTGACAGGCGTCAGCGTGGCGCTGGCGGGGGCGATCGGCTTTGTCGGGCTGGTTGTCCCGCATCTTCTGCGGCTGAGCGGCATCAGCGATCATCGCTATCTGCTGCCTGCAGCAGCACTGGCGGGTGCGGCAGTGCTGCTGGCGGCGGATATTCTTGCGCGGCTGCTGCTGACCTCTGCTGAGCTGCCGATAGGCGTGGTGACCGCGACGCTGGGCGCACCGCTGTTTATTCTGCTTTTAGTAAAATCTTCACGCTAGCTGCGGCTGGCGTTATCTGACGGACACAGGAGAACACCATGACGTTGTATCAGATCCCGCTAAAAACCCTTGATGGTACCGCCACTACGCTGGAGGCCTGGCGTGACCGCGTACTGCTGGTAGTGAACGTCGCCTCCCGCTGCGGACTGACGCCGCAGTATGAGCAGCTTGAGTCACTCCATAAAGCGTTTCAGGCGCGGGGCTTTAGCGTGCTGGGCTTTCCCTGCAACCAGTTCCTGGAGCAGGAGCCGGGCACTAACGAAGAGATCCGGACGTTTTGCAGCACCACGTATGGCGTGACGTTTCCTCTGTTTGATAAGACGGACGTTAACGGCGCGCAGCGCCATCCGTTCTATCGCACGCTGGTCAGCGCCCAGCCGGAAGCTGAACGTCCGGAGGAGAGCGGTTTTCTTGAGCGTATGATAGCGAAAGGCCGGGCGCCGGCAGAACCCGGCGATATCCTGTGGAACTTCGAGAAGTTCCTGGTCGATAAACAGGGTAACATTATCGCCCGTTTTTCACCCGATATGGCTCCGGATGCGCCGCAGGTGCTTAAGCGTATTGAGCAGGCGCTGACCGCCTGACATGCTGCTGGCGTGTCACGGTCTGAGCTGCCCCGGCCGGCTGGCGCCGCTGGATCTCGCTCTCGCGCGCGGGGAGTGGGTACATCTGGTGGGCGCTAACGGCGCCGGAAAGAGCACCCTGCTGGAGGCGCTCAGCGGTCTTGCGACTCCGCGCGGAGAGCTGCTGCTTAACGGCACCGCTGTTGCTGCGCTGTCAGGAGAGGCGCTGGCTCAGCAGCGTGGCTGGCTGCCTCAGCAGCAGCCTGCGCCCGGCGCGATGCCGGTCTGGCACTACCTGCAGATGCATCTGCCGCGTGGTGCTGGCACAGAGCTGAATAACGTGCTGGCGCGTTTGCTGTCGCAGCTGAGTCTGCATCACAAGCTGGAGAGCGCTCTGACGCAGCTCTCCGGAGGGGAGTGGCAGCGGGTGCGCCTGCTGGCGGTGATACTGCAAATCCATCCTGACATCAATCCGCAGGGCAGCCTGCTGCTGCTCGATGAGCCGATGAGCGCGCTGGATGTGGCGCAGCAGCAGGGCGTCACCCGGCTTCTGCAGCAGCTTTGCGCCGCCGGCATCGGCGTGATCACCAGCAGTCACGACCTGAATCATACGCTGCGCTACGCGGATCGCGTCTGGTTGCTGCATCAGGGAGAGCTGAAATATCAGGGCAGGGCGCATGAGGTGCTGACGGCCGCCCGGCTTGCGCCGCTGTTTCAGACAGAGGTGACAGAGGTGGATACACCGCAGGGGCGTCTGCTGCTGCTCTCCTGACTTGCACACCGCGCGCGTTTACGGCTACAGTGTCTGCCGGATCGGGCTGACAGGGAACAGGCTATGCGGTTACTTATTCTGCTATTCGTGCTGATGGTCACAGGGTGCAGTCATCATGCGCCTCCGCCTGATTCCCGTCTCTCAGATCCTGCCGCAGTGCAGACCCGGCTCAACTATCAGCTCAGCCGCTGGCAGGGCACGCCGTACCGCTATGGTGGCCTCAGTCCGCGTGGGGTTGACTGCTCCGGCTTTGTCCTGCTGACGTTCCGCGATCGCTTTGACATCGCGCTGCCACGCTCCACACGCGCTCAGACAAAAATCGGCAACCGTATCGATCCACGTGATTTGCTGCCTGGCGATCTGCTGTTTTTCAAAACCGGCAGCGGCGAAAACGGGCTGCATGTCGGTATCTATGCCAGCAACAACACCTTTATACACGCCTCTACCAGCAAAGGCGTTATTCGCTCTTCGCTCAATAATGTTTACTGGCAGAGGGTCTTCTGGCAGGCGCGCAGAATATGACAAGTTGCATTCTGGATGAATGAAATAGCGCGGCGAAAAGAGAGCTTAATTCGCACAATGGGTTCTTTTTTTGCTGAAATAAAGCTCTCATTAAAATTGGTACTTTACCACCTGACAAATTACTACTAAAAATAGAGCTAAAGATTTTATCATTGTGGATATTAACACGGCGTATTTGGCTTAAGTATAATTTAATGATTAATAGCTTGCATTAGGCGCTAAAACACCTTCTCTTCCGGCGTTTGGTGCTATTGCCTGACTCTTTTCATTGATATACGATGCCTTCATTGCCACTGCCTCTGGCTGTAAAAAATGAAAGTCCATATTTCGGCCGACTATCAGTCGGAAACCTGGTTTTATCCGGCTTATACGCTGGAGGGCCAGCTCACTGCGGTTGAGCTGGTTACACAATTTGTTCATGACAGTGCGCCAATTACGTTGCCACAGGATTTACTGTTGCCGCAGCTCGATGCCAGTCAGCAGTTAAGGCTGCTGCAGGCTCAGCTTTTAATCCTGGAAAAGCACCGCGCTTTCTTTGAGCGTAATCATGTTGATGCGCTAATGAGAATTGACGAATCGCTGGCTGAAACGCTGTTAGAGAGTGAAATTCTGTTAAGGAAATTTAAACAGCTGCCATTTATCGTAATGGATATCAGCGAAACGTTTCCGCAATTATCTGCCGGCAAAGCGCATCCGGTTTTATCCCGACTTAATCATCAATTCCGTTTATCGCTTTCACAATTCGGAGCTGGCAAAGCCCCGGCAACGGCAGTCTATGATTCGCTGTTTAGCGTCCTGAAGCTGGATAAATTATTTATCCAGAATCTGGCGAAGCGCGCCTCCTTTATCCCTTTTATGCAGACGGTTATCGATAATTTCAGCGGCTATACGCAGCAAATTATTATTTCTGGTATCGATGATGCGCGCCTGCTGAGCAAAGTCAGCGATCTGAGCGGCGTGCATATTCAGGGTAACGTGTTCCCGGTGGTTAAAGCGGAACGGTTAGAAGATCTCATCACTCCTTTTCTGACGCAGACCACACCCTCGCAGCAGTAATTCAGGCGCTGTTTTTCCCGGGCGCCCCGTGCCAGACTATCCTTTACTCTCTACACGCTATCCTGGTGCTGCATTATTAAGCACCTCTGGAGTATATATGCAATTTATCAATAGCTGGCAGCAGGAGCTGACCGGATATTACACATCGCTGCAGCCCACGCCGCTGGCGGGAGGACGTCTCCTTTATCATAATGCGCCGCTGGCGGCGGAAATGGCGCTGGATGCGGAGCTGTTTGCCGGCGACGGCCACGGCGTATGGAGCGGTCAGGCGTTGCTGCCAGGCATGGCTCCGCTCGCTCAGGTGTATAGCGGCCATCAGTTTGGCGTCTGGGCCGGGCAGCTGGGTGACGGACGCGGCCTGCTGCTGGGTGAGCAGCAGCTGGAAGATGGGCGCAAGCTGGACTGGCATCTGAAAGGCGCAGGCTTAACCCCTTATTCCCGTATGGGAGATGGACGGGCGGTGATCCGCTCAAGCGTGCGGGAGTTTCTCGCTTCAGAAGCGTTACACCATTTGGGTATCCCCGGGACGCGCGCCCTGGCGCTGGCCATCGGTGACGAACCGGTGCTGCGCGAAACGCAGGAGCGCGGCGCGATGCTGATGCGTATTGCGGAGAGCCATCTGCGTTTTGGTCACTTTGAACACTTCTATTACGCAGGGGAGACGGATAAAGTACGCCAGCTGGCAGACTATGCGATTCGTCATCACTGGCCGCACCTTGAGGCGGAACCGGATCGCTATCTGCTGTGGTTCACGGATGTGGCAAAACGTACCGCCCGCCTGATCGCACTGTGGCAGAGCGCAGGCTTTGCTCACGGAGTGATGAACACAGATAACATGTCGATTCTCGGCCTGACGCTGGATTACGGTCCTTACGGCTTTCTTGATGAGTACGATCCCGCCTTTATCTGCAACCACAGTGACTATCAGGGGCGCTATGCGTTTAATAATCAGCCGACGGTTGGCCTGTGGAACCTCAACCGGCTGGCGCACGCGCTGTCGGGATTGCTGACCACGGAGCAGCTGAAGCAGGCGCTGAGCCACTATGAGCCTGAACTGATGCGCGTCTGGGGAGAGCGCATGCGGGCGAAACTTGGCCTGCTGACGCCGCAGGCAGAGGATAATACGATTCTGAGCAACCTGCTGGCGCTGATGAGCAATGAGCACAGCGATTACACCTTTACGTTTCGTCAGCTCAGCTATACCGAACAGCAGGAAAGGCGTTCGCCGCTGCGCGATGAGTTTATCGATCGCGACGCGTTTGATCGCTGGTATAGCAGCTATCAGCAGCGACTGCTGCAGGATGAGGCCAGCGACAGCGAACGGCAGGCGGTGATGCAGGCGGCCAACCCCGCCATCGTGCTGCGCAACTATCTTGCCCAGCAGGTGATTGAAGAGGTGGAGCGGGGCGAGACTGCGGCCCTTAAAGAGCTGCATCTGGCGCTGCAGCACCCCTTTGATGAAGCGGCCAGCAGCGCGACGTTGCGCCAGCGGCCGCCGGAGTGGAGTAAAACGCTGGAGGTCAGCTGCTCCAGCTGATATCAGAAACGGCTGTCGACGGCGGCAGCCAGCTCTGCCAGTACCGCCGCGCTATCGTCCCAGCCGAGGCAGGGATCGGTAATCGACTGGCCGTACACCAGCGGCTGACCAGCCACCACTTTCTGGTTTCCTTCCTGCAGAAAACTCTCAATCATAACGCCTGCTACCGCTCGCGAACCGGCGCGGATCTGCGCGGCGATATCGCGCGCCACATCACGCTGGCGACGATGCTGCTTAAGGCAGTTGCCGTGACTGAAATCGATCACCATCTGCTCAGACAGGCTGAACTCACGCAGGCTGGCTGCCGCCGCCGCCACATCTTCCGCATGATAGTTTGGCTGACGCCCGCCACGCAGGATCACATGACCGTGCGGATTGCCGCTGGTCTGATAAATGGTCATCTGGCCCGCTTTATCCGGCGAGAGGAACATATGGCTGGCGCGGGCAGCACGAATGGCGTCGACGGCGATCTGTACGTTACCGTCCGTGCCGTTTTTAAACCCTACCGGGCAGGAGAGCGCAGAGGCCATTTCGCGATGGATCTGGCTTTCAGTGGTGCGGGCGCCAATGGCACCCCAGCTGATGAGATCGGCTATAAACTGGCCGATGACCATATCGAGGAATTCAGTCGCCGTTGGCAGACCCAGCGCGTTGATATCCAGCAGCAGCTTGCGGGCGATAGCAATACCGCGATTGACATCAAAGCTGCCGTCAAGGTCGGGATCGGAAATCAGCCCTTTCCAGCCCACCACGGTACGCGGTTTCTCAAAATAGGCGCGCATGACGATTTCCAGCCGGTCCTGATACTGCTCGCGCAGCTGCTGCAGGCGTGCCGCATAATCCAGCGCAGCGCGCGGGTCATGCAGCGAACAGGGCCCGATTATGACCAGCAGGCGCGGATCCTCGCCGGTCAGAATGCGCGCAATACGCTGGCGCGCGGCCGTAACGCTCTCTGCGATATCAGACGATAGCGGGTGCTGGCTGGCCAGCGCGGCGGGCGTAATCAGGCTGCCAATTCGCGCCGTACGCAGTTCATCAGTTTTATTCATAGTGGCTCTCAAACAGGTTCTTCGCAGCGGTGATATACCGGGAAGTGATGAGGTTCACAATAAACCAATGCGTCCTGAATTCAACCAGCAAAATCACAGAGATAATAAATACGCGGGCCGCTTAGCGCATCAGTCAGTACATATGTCGCTCCAGCCCCATAATGTCGAGGATTTTGGTGGCAATCTCCTCGACCGAGTAGTTGGTACTGTTGAGGTAGCGAATCTGATGTGTACGGAACAGCGCTTCCACTTCACCCACTTCCAGCCGGCACTGGCGTAGCGAGGCGTAGCGGGTATTCTCCGCCCGTTCCTGGCGAATGGCCGCCAGCCGTTCCGGATCAATGGTCAGCCCGAACAGCTTGTGCTGATGCGCGCGCAGCGCAGGAGGAAGCTTGAGGTTATCCATATCATCGGCAATAAAGGGGTAGTTGGCTGCGCGAATACCAAACTGCATGGCAAGATAGAGGCTGGTCGGGGTTTTGCCACAGCGCGAAACGCCCAGCAGGATCACCTGAGCATCTTCGAGTCCGCGCAGTGAGATCCCGTCATCATGCGCCAGGGTGTAGTCAATCGCGGCGATACGCGCATCATATTTACCCAGGTTATTCGCGGTCAGCCCGTGAGTGCGGTGTGCCACCGGCATAGAGGAGACGCCCAGTTCACTCTGCAGGGGAGCCACCAGCGCCTGCACAATATCCTGACAAAACCCCTCACTCTCCAGAATGATGTCGCGAACCTCAGGCGTAACGATGGAAAAAAAGACCAGCGGCCGCACGCCGCTGCGCTGCCAGAGCGCGTTGATCTGCGCTTTGACCGCCTGGGCCCGCTGCACGTTTTCTACAAACGGCAGGGTAACGCTGTGCGTATCAACCGGAAACTGCGAGAGCACCGCGTGGCCCAGCACTTCTGCTGTAATGGCGGTGCCGTCTGAAATATAAAACACGCTGCGTTCAGTGCTCATTGAAAAGTGCTCTCTGAGTGAATAGTGAATTAACCGATTTCATTTCAAATTAAATCGAAATGAAATATCCATATGCCGCCGTGCTCAGACCAGAATAGTGTCATACCTGACGTTAATAGCATCATAAAGAAAAAGCGATAAATAAACGTCCGCGCCCGCCACACTTTCATAAATGACGCGCAGACTCTGTCTGATGTCGTTTGCGCAACAGCAATCCGCTGATAATGCTATAAAAATGGAAAATTCGTTATTACAGCAAGCTGTTAGTAATAATAGTGCCGTTTGCGCAACGTCAGCCCCGGCAGGTAATAGTCTGATTTTGTCTCTCTTTTTTTGCTTTAACGATTCAACACTTAGTCTTTATAAACCAGTTATGCCAGGCTGCTGTGGCGAATAGCAAAATGTTCCATGTGCCCTAATCATTTAAAAGGATCATCTCAATGTCCAATCAAGACCAACAATCGCTAGTGCTCTGGTATAACCAGCTTGGCATGCATGATGTTGATCGGGTGGGAGGCAAAAATGCCTCTCTTGGAGAAATGATTACCAATTTGTCGTCGCTGGGCGTATCCGTCCCGAACGGCTTTGCCACGACGTCTGACGCGTTTAATCAGTTTCTCGACCAAAGCGGACTGAACCAGCGCATTTATGCACTACTGGATATCACGGATATTGATGACGTGGCGGCGCTGGCCCAGGCGGGCAAGCAGATCCGCCAGTGGGTCGTGGACACGCCGTTTCAGCCGGCGCTGGAAGCGGCTATTCGTACTGCTTATGAGCAGCTTTCTGCTGATGATGCCGACGCCTCTTTTGCCGTCCGCTCATCCGCGACTGCCGAGGATATGCCTGACGCCTCATTCGCCGGGCAGCAGGAGACCTTCCTCAACGTACAGGGGTTTGATGCCGTGCTGGTGGCGGTTAAGCACGTATACGCCTCGCTGTTTAACGATCGGGCTATCTCATACCGCGTGCATCAGGGCTACGATCATCGCGGCGTGGCGCTCTCGGCCGGGGTGCAGCGTATGGTTCGCTCCGATCTTGCCGCCTCTGGCGTGATGTTTACCATTGATACTGAGTCAGGTTTTGATCAGGTCGTCTTTATCACTTCAGCCTGGGGGCTGGGTGAGATGGTGGTACAGGGTGCGGTCAACCCGGATGAGTTTTACGTGCATAAACCGACGCTGGCGGCAAACCGCCCGGCTATTGTCAGGCGGACGATGGGGTCTAAAAAAATCCGCATGGTGTATGCCGATTCTCAGACGCATGGCGAGCAGGTGCGCATTGAGGATGTGGAGCAGGCAACGCGCGATCGTTTCAGCCTGACCGACGACGAAGTACAGGCGCTGGCACGCCAGGCGGTGCTGATTGAACAGCACTACAAGCGCCCGATGGACATCGAGTGGGCAAAAGACGGGCATACCGGCAAGCTCTATATCGTACAGGCGCGACCGGAAACCGTACGCTCGAATGGTCAGGTGATGGAGCGCTACAGCCTGCAGGGCACGGGCCAGGTGCTGGTTGAAGGACGCGCCATCGGTCACCGTATCGGTGCGGGTGAAGTCAAGGTGATCCACGATATCAGCGAAATGCACCGCATTGAGAAGGGCGACGTGCTGGTCACCGATATGACGGACCCGGACTGGGAACCTATCATGAAAAAAGCGTCGGCTATCGTGACCAACCGCGGCGGACGCACCTGCCATGCGGCGATCATTGCACGTGAGCTGGGGATCCCGGCGGTGGTGGGATGTGGTGATGCCACCGATCACCTGCGTGACGGGCATAAAGTGACGGTTTCCTGCGCCGAAGGCGATACCGGCTACGTCTACAATGACCTGCTCGATTTTGAGATCGCCAGCTCTCAGGTCGACTCGATGCCCGATCTTCCGCTTAAGATCATGATGAACGTCGGTAATCCCGATCGCGCGTTTGACTTCGCCTGTCTGCCCAACGAGGGCGTGGGCCTGGCGCGGCTGGAGTTTATTATCAACCGCATGATCGGCGTGCATCCTAAAGCGCTGCTGGAGTTTGATCAGCAGACGCCGGAGCTACAGCAGCAGATCCGCCAGATGATGAAAGGCTTTGACGATCCGGTTGAGTTCTATATCGCGCGCCTGACGGAGGGGATTGCTACCCTGGGCGCCGCCTTTGCGCCGAAGCGCGTGATTGTACGCCTGTCCGATTTTAAATCGAACGAGTACGCCAATCTGGTCGGCGGAGAGCGCTACGAGCCGGAAGAGGAGAACCCGATGCTTGGTTTCCGGGGGGCCGGGCGCTACGTTGCTGACAGCTTCCGCGACTGTTTTGCGCTGGAGTGCGAAGCCGTGAAGCGGGTGCGCAACGAGATGGGGCTGAGTAACGTTGAAATCATGGTGCCTTTTGTGCGCACCGTTGACCAGGCGGAAGCGGTCGTGGCTGAACTGGCGAAGCACGGGCTGAAGCGCGGTGAAGCGGGTCTGAAGGTGATTATGATGTGTGAAATCCCGTCAAACGCGCTGCTGGCAGAACAGTTTTTGCAGCACTTCGACGGTTTCTCCATCGGTTCCAACGATATGACGCAGCTGGCACTGGGGCTGGATCGCGATTCTGGCGTGGTGTCTGCTCTGTTTGATGAGCGCAATGAAGCGGTGAAAGCGCTGCTTTCGATGGCGATTCAGGCCGCAAAAAAACAGGGCAAATATGTCGGTATCTGCGGACAGGGTCCTTCAGATCATCAGGATTTTGCCGCGTGGCTGATGGAGCAGGGCATTGACAGCCTGTCGCTTAATCCGGATACGGTGGTTGAAACCTGGCTGAGCCTGGCTGAGATTGACTCTGCTCAGCGCGCTTAACCTCTGAGCATGACGCGTAAGGTTATACCGTACGCGTCATGATTCATGCAGGCTTAAGCTGCGGATGAGCCACTGTTTCAGCATAATAACCCTGAGTTTTAGCTGCTAAGCATCCCGCCTGTTCAGATAGCACGCAGTGCTACAGCGGGCGCTGAATGCAGGCCAAAAAAAAGCCCATCACAGGGGATGGGCAAAGACTACACACAGCAATTCTTTTACGTTACTCAGGGGAAAAAGGTTGTTTAAAAATCAGTAGGTTGATTTCCAACATGAGAAACATATTATTTATTGCGCCTGCTATAGTCTTTAAGAATCCTCTTATTAGTTTAAAGCTGATAATCTTTTATCGCCTCTTTTGCCCGCTGCATCGGGCGATTCAGTATGAAAAATAATCATTCCAGCCAGCGAAACGTCGTTAAGCGCTAAAAATCGCGTTTTTTCTTAAAAACCGTTTATGAAAAACAGCGTGCCTGAAAAATGCCCGGGCATGAATGTTCAGGCCGCTGCGACCATCAGAGGTATCAGGGCAGCTCTTCATGCTCTGTCAGCGCTTCAATTGCCGTTTCCACATCATCATCCGGCGCCGGAGCCTCGTGCATCCAGACTGAAACCAGGCGATAAGAGACCGCCAGCACGACCGGGCCGATAAACAGGCCAATCATGCCAAAGGCGATCAGGCCGCCGATAACACCTGAGAGGATCAGAATCATGGGTAAATCGGCACCCATGCGAATCAGCACCGGACGTAACACGTTGTCGAGCGTGCCGACAATACAGCTCCAGACCAGCAGCACCGTGCCCCACGTCGTATCACCGCTCCAGTAGAGCCAGATAATCGCAGGTACCAGAACAATCAGCGGACCCAGCTGGACCAGGCAGGTCAGGATCATCAGCACCGTCAGCAGCGTGGCATAAGGTATGCCCGAGATCGCCAGTCCGATCCCGCCTAATACCCCCTGCACCAGCGCCGTGACGACAACACCCAGCGCAACGGCCCGTATTGCCTGTCCGGCCAGCAGCACCGCAGCATCGCCACGGGGCCCCCCCATACGGTAGGCGAAGTGGCGGATACCCTGTCCCACCTGCTCACCGCGCCAGTAAAGCAGCACGCTGAATAACAGCATCAGCGCCAGATGCAGCATAAAGCGGCCAAAATGTCCCGCCTGTGCGACAAAGAAGCCCGTGGTGCGACCAATATAGGGCTGCACCTGACGCATGATCGCTGAACCGCCGCCATCCACCAGCTTATGGTAACTGACATAGAGCTTGTTGCCGGCATACGGGATCTCCCGCAGCCAGGCGAATTCCGGCATCAGCAGATGGCGCTGAGTAGCCCAGGCGATAACCGGGGCGCTGTTGTCAATCAGGCTGCTGACCAGCAGCGCAATCGGAATGATAAACAGCAGCAGCAGCAGAATCGTCATGGCGATAACGGCCAGGGAGCGGCGTCCCCACAGCAGATGCTGCAGGCGAATCATGAGTGGCCAGGTTGCGATAACAACCATGCTTGCCCAGGCAAAGCCCAGAATAAAAGGCTGTACCACCCAGAGACAGGCGATAATCATCAGCAAAATAAACATCAGTGAGAACAGCAGTTGCGGCAGATCCACACCGCGTTGCAGGCTTTTCATAACAGCGATTTAACCTCAGTTAATCCTTCAGGAAGGGCCCCTGGCCCGGGATCATCATGCGCTATTTCCTGAAAATTAAACAGGAAAAGCAGGGCCACAGAAGCGGGGAAGGGAAATGCCAGCAGACAGGAAAAAAATGTGATACAACCAGACGTTAAAAAATTACTACGCAAACGTTTACAACATCCCGGTCACGACACCATGATCCCACAAATTCCGCAGGCTCCTGGCCTGGTTCAGCAAGTTCTCGCCTTTTTGCAGGCGCTCAAAGAGCAGGGTTTTACCGGCGATACCGCTACCAGCTATGCCGACCGTCTCTCACTCTCTACGGATAACAGCATCTATCAGCTTCTGCCGGATGCGGCACTGTTTCCGCGTTCGACCGCAGATATCGCTCTGATTGCGCGGCTCGCCGGTGAGGACGCTTTTGCCAGCCTGACGTTTACGCCACGCGGCGGCGGCACCGGCACTAACGGACAGTCGCTGAATCAGGGCATTGTGGTTGATATGTCGCGCTACATGAACCGCATTCTGGAGATCAACACCGAACAGGGCTGGGTGCGGGTTGAGGCGGGAGTAGTGAAAGATCAGCTCAACGCCTGGCTCCGGCCATACGGTTTCTTCTTTTCCCCGGAGCTCTCCACCAGTAACCGCGCCACGCTGGGCGGCATGATCAACACCGATGCCTCAGGTCAGGGATCGCTGGTATATGGTAAAACTTCCAATCATGTCGAGGGGTTACGCGCGGTGCTGCTGGGCGGCGATATCCTTGATACGCGCGCCATACCGGTGGCGCTGGCGGAGCAGCTCGCCGCAACGCCGACGCCTGAGGGCCGCATCTACCAGACGGTGCTGCAAAGCTGTCGTGAGCAGCGCGCGCTGATCCTTGAAAAATTTCCAAAGCTTAACCGCTTCCTGACCGGTTACGATTTACGCCACGTCTTCAGTGATGACATGCAGCAGGTCGATCTCACGCGGCTGTTGTGCGGTGCCGAGGGCACGCTGGCGTTTATTACGGAAGCGCGTCTTGATATCACGCCAATCCCCAAAGTCCGTCGTCTGGTTAACGTTAAATATGAGTCTTTCGACTCCGCGCTGCGCAACGCTTCATTTATGGTAAAAGCGCAGGCGCTGTCAGTGGAGACGGTGGATTCAAAAGTACTGAATCTGGCGCGGGAAGATATTGTCTGGCACTCCGTTAAAGAACTGATCACCGATATCCCGGATAAAACGATGCTGGGACTGAATATCGTGGAGTTTGCCGGCGATGATGGCGCACTTATCGAACAGCAAATCGCCCGTCTCTGCGACCGGCTGGATACGCTGATGACTGAGCGGCAGGGTGGCGTCATAGGTTATCAGATCTGTAATGAACTGGCTGAGGTCGAGCGTATTTACGCGATGCGTAAGAAGGCGGTTGGCCTGCTGGGCAATGCACAGGGGCGCGCCAAGCCAATTCCGTTTGTGGAAGATACGGCGGTGCCGCCGGAGCAGCTGGCCGATTATATTGGTGAGTTTCGCGCGCTGCTGGATAGCCACGGCCTGAGCTACGGTATGTTTGGCCATGTTGATGCGGGCGTGCTGCACGTGCGTCCGGCACTGGATATGTGCGATCCGCAGCAGGTGCTGCTGATGAAGCAGATTTCAGATGAAGTGGTCGCGCTGACGGCCCGTTACGGCGGGTTACTGTGGGGGGAGCATGGCAAAGGTTTCCGCGCGCAGTATAGTCCGGCCTTTTTCGGTGAAACGCTGTTTACCGAGCTGCGTCGTATCAAACGCGCGTTCGATCCCGATAACCGGCTGAATCCGGGTAAAATCTGCACGCCGCTGGAGAGCGATGCGCCGATGATGCAGGTGAATGGCGCGATGCGCGGCGATCTGGATCGTCAGATCCCGCTGACGGTACGCACCAGCTGGCGCGGCGCGATGGAGTGCAACGGCAACGGCCTCTGCTTCAATTTTGATGTGCGCAGCCCGATGTGTCCGTCGATGAAAATCACCCGCAATCGTATTCACTCGCCGAAAGGACGCGCGACGCTGACGCGTGAATGGCTGCGCCTGCTGTCGGAGCAGGGCGTTGATCCTGACCAGCTTGAGCAGGCGCTGCCGCAGCAGGGAGCCAGCCTGCGTATGCTGATCCAGCGTACGCGTAACAGCTGGCACGCTAACCGCGGAGAGTACGATTTTTCCCATGAGGTAAAAGAGGCGATGTCGGGCTGTCTGGCCTGTAAAGCCTGTTCGACCCAGTGCCCGATTAAAATCGATGTGCCCGATTTCCGCGCGCGCTTTTTACAACTTTACCATACGCGCTATCTGCGACCGGTCAGCGATCACCTGGTGGCCAGCGTAGAGAGCTATGCGCCGCTGATGGCGAAAGCGCCAAAGGTGTTCAATTTCTTCCTGCAGCAGCCGTGGATGCGCGAATTCAGCAAAACGCATATCGGTATGGTGGATTTGCCTCAGCTCTCCGCACCTAACCTTAAACAGCGTCTGAGCGGGCATCCGGCAATGAACCTGACGCTGGAGCAGCTGGAAGCGATGGATAGCGCAGCGCGGCAGCAGTGCGTGCTGGTGGTGCAGGACCCGTTTACCAGCTACTACGAAGCGCAGCTGGTGACCGACTTTATTTCACTGATTGAAAAGCTGGGTTACCGTCCGGTGCTGCTGCCTTTCTCTCCCAACGGCAAAGCGCAGCATGTTAAGGGGTTTCTGCAGCGTTTCGCCCGTACCGCAGCGAAAACTGCTGAACTGCTCAATCGGGTGGCAAAACTGGGGATCCCGATGGTCGGGGTCGACCCGGCCACTGTGCTCTGCTATCGCGATGAGTATCAGCAGGTACTGAAAAGCAAGCGCGGTGATTTCAGCGTGCTACTGGTGCATGAGTGGCTGCAGCAGGCGCTGGCTGATGGCGTAAATCAGCCGGTCAGCGGCGAGCCCTGGTATCTGTTTGCGCACTGTACGGAAGTGACCGCGCTGCCCGCTACGCCGGATCAATGGCAGAAGATATTTGCCCGCTTCGGTGCCCGGCTGGAAAATATCAATACCGGCTGCTGCGGCATGGCGGGGACGTATGGCCACGAGGCGCAGCATCTGGAGAACTCGCTCGGCATCTATGCGCTCTCCTGGCATCCGCAGCTGCAGCGGCTGCCGCGCCAGCGCTGTCTGGCGACCGGCTTTTCCTGTCGCAGCCAGGTGAAACGTGCCGAAGGCAACGGCATGCGTCATCCTTTACAGGCGCTGCTGGAATTGATGTAAACAAAATGTAGGAGCCGTCACAAAGCTGGATTAGAATATCCAGCCAGCGTGGCGGACAAAATCACGCTGCAGGCCCGTTATCTGGTCCCAGTCGCCGCTTTGTGCAAGCTTTTGGCATAAATGCGTCAGCGACTGGCGGGCGAACTGATACGCCTGCAGGCGAAACAGCCGGTCACGGTCATCGTTGCCCATCTCCTGAATCAGGCGATGGTGCAGCTTGCCTAAGGCGTGCAGATAGCTGCGATCGTCGCCGTTGATATCGCAGATTTCCGCCATATCCAGGCAGGTATCGTTAAACCGGCGCAGCTGCTCCAGTGAGCACTCTGGCCGGTTGAGTCTGGCTTCGGCCAGATAAAAATCTACGGTGATGTCGCGCACGGCAAATCGGTAGTCGCTGATTTTGTGTTGTAACCAGGCTGAAACGGTACGTGTCATAGCGCCGCCTAAATAGTTAATGATAATCATTATCATATTAAACTGCGTCAGGAATGCAATTCCCGCTAAAGAAATATATTGATGTCTGTAACCTGTTACTAAAATCGGCAATAACAATCTCTTTACATTCGGTAAAGGCGTAACCTGTATACAGGTTAATTGCTTTAGGGCCGGTTTTTATAAAATGTTACGATATCAATAGGTTGTAATATTTGTCCCGAATAAAAACTGTCTGTTACAGGCCGTACTAAAGGGACTATGCTTAATAATTAAGCAGAAAAAACAGCACGAGATGATTATCCCTGCAAAACAAGAGGTTGAAGTGATAGGCGATATCACTACCATAGGGGGATAGCCTGAGAAGGTCCAGACTTGCGAGGTACAACGATGTCATCAGTAAACGCCGCGTCCTTTTCGCCTGACGATTTTGTCTGGAAAGGACTTACGCTGACCGAGTCGGCAGCGAAACAGATCCTGACTCTGGTTGAACAGGACCCGGAAGTAAAGGGTCTGAAACTGAGCGTGAAACAATCTGGCTGTGCCGGTTTTGGTTATGTCATGGATCTGGTAAAAGAGCCAGCCGATGACGATCTGCAGTTTGAGCAGTTTGGCGCAAAACTCTTTGTGCCGCTTCAGGCAATGCCGTTTGTCGACGGCACCGAGCTGGACTACGTCCGTGAAGGCCTGAACCAGATCTTTAAATTCAATAACCCTAAAGCTCAGCACGCCTGCGGGTGCGGTGAAAGCTTTGGCGTCGAGTAAGTGAAATATGTCACGACATAGCGAAGCATCTGATGATGTACAGACCTGGGAAGGCAAGCTCAACTACAAAGAGGGCTTCTTTACCCGGTTACAAACCGACGAACTGGCACACGGCATTAATGAAGATGTCGTGCGTGCGATCTCGGCTAAACGTAACGAACCCGAATGGATGCTTGAGTTCCGGCTCAAGGCTTTCCGTGCCTGGCTTGAAATGGAAGAGCCGCACTGGTTAAAAGCGCACTATGACAAGCTCGACTATCAGGATTACAGCTACTTTTCTGCGCCATCATGCGGGAACTGTGACGACAGCTGCGCATCTGAGCCGGGTGCAACCCAGGCGTCGGGCAGCGTGGCCTCCAGTGACTACCTGACTCAGGAAGTGGAAGACGCGTTTAATCAGCTGGGTGTTCCGGTACGTGAAGGTAAAGAGGTCGCTGTCGATGCGATTTTCGATTCCGTGTCGGTCTCAACCACCTACCGTGACAAGCTGGCCAAACAGGGCATTATCTTCTGCTCATTTGGTGAAGCGATCCATGACCATCCGGAACTGGTACAGAAGTATCTGGGTACTGTCGTGCCACACAACGATAACTTCTTTGCTGCGCTTAACTCAGCGGTAGCCTCCGATGGCACCTTTGTTTATATCCCGAAAGGGGTACGCTGCCCGATGGAGCTGTCGACCTATTTCCGCATCAACGCGGCGAAAACAGGTCAGTTTGAGCGCACCATTTTGATTGCAGATGAAGACAGCTATGTCAGCTATATCGAGGGCTGCTCGGCGCCGGTACGTGACACTTATCAGCTGCACGCAGCGGTCGTTGAAGTCATCATCCATAAAAATGCTGAAGTGAAATATTCCACGGTACAGAACTGGTTCCCTGGCGGCGAAGGTGAGGGCGGTATCCTCAACTTCGTTACCAAGCGCGCCCTGTGCGAAGGCGATCACAGCAAGATGTCCTGGACGCAGTCTGAGACCGGCTCTGCGATTACCTGGAAATATCCAAGCTGTATCCTGCGCGGTGACTACTCCGTAGGTGAGTTCTACTCGGTTGCCCTGACCAGCGGTCGCCAGCAGGCGGATACCGGTACCAAAATGATCCATATCGGTAAAAACACCAAATCGACCATTATCTCTAAAGGGATATCGGCGGGTAAAAGCCAGAATACCTACCGCGGTCTGGTGAAAATCATGCCGACGGCAACCAATGCGCGTAACTTTACGCAGTGTGACTCGATGCTGATTGGTCCCGATTGCGGTGCGCATACTTTCCCGTATGTAGAAACGCGCAACAACACAGCGCAGCTTGAGCATGAAGCCACTACGTCACGTATTGGCGAAGATCAGATGTTCTACTGCCTGCAGCGCGGCATCAGCGAAGAAGATGCGATCTCTATGATCGTCAACGGCTTCTGTAAAGATGTTTTCTCCGAGCTGCCACTGGAATTTGCCGTGGAAGCACAAAAACTGTTAGCGATCAGCCTTGAGCACAGTGTCGGCTGATGCCACACGCGTTGCCGGAAGCAATGTGAAGGAATAAGTATGTTAAGTATTAAAGATTTACAGGTTAGCGTTGAAGATAAAGAGATTTTGCGCGGTCTGAACCTGGAAGTTAAACCAGGTGAAGTCCACGCCATTATGGGCCCGAATGGCTCAGGTAAAAGTACGCTTTCAGCAACGCTGGCGGGTCGCGAAGATTACGAGATCACCGGTGGCTCCGTCACCTTTAAAGAGAAAGATCTGCTGGCGCTGGAACCTGAAGAGCGTGCCGGAGAAGGCATCTTTATGGCGTTCCAGTACCCGGTAGAGATCCCGGGTGTCAGCAACCAGTTTTTCCTGCAGACCTCCGTTAATGCAGTACGCAAATATCGCGAGCAGGAAGAGCTGGATCGCTTCGACTTCCAGGATTTTATCGAAGATAAGATCAAGCTGCTGAAAATGCCGGAAGATTTGCTGACGCGTTCAGTTAACGTCGGCTTCTCCGGTGGTGAGAAGAAGCGCAATGATATTCTGCAGATGGCGGCGCTGGAGCCGGAACTCTGCATTCTCGATGAGACCGATTCGGGTCTGGATATTGATGCCCTGAAAATCGTGTCTGAGGGCGTTAACAGCCTGCGCGACGGTAAGCGCTCTTTCATCATCGTAACGCACTATCAGCGTATCCTGGATTACATTAAGCCGGATCACGTGCACGTTCTTTATCAGGGTAAAATCGTTAAGTCTGGCGACTTTTCACTGGTGAAACAGCTGGAGGAGCAAGGCTATGGCTGGCTTACCGACGAAGAGTGATAATGCCCTGCAGCAGTGGCACCATCTGTTTGAGTCTCGCGGCGAGCAGCGCTCGCTGCAGGCGCAGCAGCACTGGCAGCAGCTGATGCGTGAAGGCTTGCCCACCCGCAAGCATGAAAACTGGAAATATACATCGCTGGAGAGCCTGCTGGGACAGCACTTTGTGCTGCCTTCCGCGCAGAGTCTCAGCCGTGAGCAGGCGGATGCGCTGGCGCTGCCGCTGGACGCGGTACGACTGGTATTTGTTGATGGCCGCTTCCAGCCTGCGCTGAGCAGCACGGAAACCGATCTGTTTGAGATCCAGCACGTTCAGGCAGCGGAGCGTCGCGATTTGCCGGCGCCGGTACAGCCGGAGATCTTCCTGCATCTGACAGAGAGCCTGGCAGAAGAGGTGACGACGATTCGTCTGGCGCGCGGCAAAGCGGCTACCCGCCCACTCTACCTGCTGCATATCACCAGCGGTCAGGCAGATGCGCTCAATACCGTGCACCATCGTCATCATGTAGAGCTGGAGCAGAGTGCGGTAGCGGAAATCGTTGAGCACTATGTCACGCTGAATGACGCGGCGCACTTTACCGGCGCGCGGATCACCTTTGCCGTAGCGGATAATGCGCAGCTGAAACATACCAAGCTCGCCTTTGAAACCAGCAGCAGCTATCACTTTGCGCATAATGACATTGTGATGGGTCAGGATGCGCGCGTCAGCAGCACCAGCTTCCTGCTGGGCGCCGGCCTGTCACGTCATAACACCAGCACGCAGCTGAATGGCGAAAACAGCGAGCTGGCAATGAACAGCCTGGTCCTGCCGGTGGGCAGCGAAATCGCAGATACCCGCAGCTATCTGGAGCACAACAAAGGCCACTGCCTGAGTCGTCAGCTGCATAAAACCATTTCGCGCGAAAAAGGCCGTGCCGTCTTCAATGGTCACATCAAAGTGGCACAGCACGCGCTGAAAACCGATGGCCAGATGACCAACAATAATCTGCTGCTGGGCCGGCTGGCGGAAGTCGATACCAAGCCACAGCTGGAGATCTACGCCGATGACGTAAAATGCAGCCATGGTGCCACCATCGGCCGCATTGATGATGAGCAGATGTTTTATCTGCGCTCGCGCGGTATCGCTGAAGAAGCGGCGCAGCAGATGATCATCCACGCTTTTGCCGCCGAACTGACCGAAACGCTGGATGATGACATTCTGCGTCAGGCGGTGCTGGCACGCATCTCACAGCGTTTCCCTGGAGTACATTCATGAGTTTCGATTCCGAACGAGTCAGAGCGGAGTTTCCGATCCTGAGTCGTGAGGTCAACGGACACCCGCTGGCCTACCTTGACAGCGCGGCCAGCGCGCAGCGTCCGCTCGCGGTAATCAACGCGGAAAGTCATTTTTACCAGCACGGCTACGCCGCCGTGCATCGCGGCATCCATTCGCTTAGCGCGCAGGCCACCAGCGATATGGAAGCGGTACGCGCGCAGGCTGCGGCCTTTCTGAATGCGGCTTCGCATGAAGAGATTATCTTTGTTAAAGGCACAACCGAAGGCATTAATCTGGTAGCCAATAGCTGGGGCGGCAGTCAGCTGCAGCCTGGTGACAATCTCATCATTACCGAGATGGAGCATCACGCTAACATCGTGCCGTGGCAGATGGTGGCACAGCGCACCGGTGCTGAGATCCGCGTCCTGCCGCTCAGCGATAGCGGTGAACTGGCTACAGAGCAGCTTGCTACGCTTATCGACAGCCGTACCCGGCTGCTGGCGGTCACGCACGTCTCTAACGTGCTGGGCACCGTTAACCCGGTTAAGGCGCTGGTCGCTCAGGCGAAAGCAGCCGGCCTGGTCACACTGATTGATGGCGCGCAGGCGGTGATGCATCACGCCGTTGACGTGCAGGATATCGACTGTGATTTCTACGTTTTCTCCGGACATAAGATTTACGGTCCGACCGGTATCGGCGTACTCTATGCGCGTAAAGCGCTACAGGAGCAGATGCCGCCGTGGGAAGGCGGGGGGGCCATGATTGACCAGGTCATGCTGCCGGTGGGAACCACCTGGAACAGCGCGCCGTGGCGCTTTGAAGCGGGTACGCCTAATACCGGCGGTATCATCGGTCTGGGTGCTGCACTGAATTGGGTAAGTGAACTGGGTCTTGATGCTATTCATGCACGCGAAAGCGCGCTGATGCGTTACGCGCTGGACAAACTCGCTTCAGTACCGGACATCGTGCTTTATGGTCCAGCGCAGCGCAGCGGGGTAATCGCCTTTAACCTGGGTAAACATCACGCCTTTGACGTTGGCAGCTTCCTCGATCAGTATGGTATTGCCATTCGCACCGGTCACCACTGTGCGATGCCGCTGATGCGCCACTATGCCGTACCGGCGATGTGTCGCGCCTCCTTCGCGCTCTATAATACCGAAGATGAGGCAGATCGGCTGGCCGCTGGCCTGACGCGTATCCATCGCCTGCTGGGCTAAGCAGATTTCAGGAGTAACAGATGGCGAACCTGCCGGAAAAAGAGAAGCTGGTGCGCAACTTTAATCGTTGCGCTAACTGGGAAGAGAAGTACCTTTACATCATTGAGCTGGGTGCAAAATTACCAGAATCCTCTGAAAGCCTGCATCAGCCTGAGTATGTCATTTCAGGCTGTCAGAGCCAGGTCTGGATCCGCATGACGCCGCAGGCGGACGGATCGATGGCGTTTGAAGGGGATAGCGACGCAGCTATTGTTAAGGGATTGATTGCAGTAGTATTTAGCCTCTATCAGGGGCTGAAGCCGCAGGAGATCCTCGAGCTGGATGTGCGCCACTGGTTTGCGGAACTGGCGCTGACTCAGCACCTGACGCCAACGCGTTCTCAGGGGCTGGAAGCGATGATCCGCGCTATCCGGCATAACGCTCAGCAGCTCTGCTAAGGTACACTCTTCAGACCCCGGTTTAGCCGGGGTCTTTTCCATCCAGAAAGAGAAACCTGCATGAAACCTGCGTTACGTTTAGCTGGTGCACTGCTGCTGTCCTGCTTTGGACTCTCTGCACCTTCAATGGCTACTGAATATCCTCTCCCTGCCGACGACAGCCGCCTGATCGGCGAAAACGTTCTGACCACTATCTCTGATAACAAACAGCCGCTGGAGAGCGTGGCAGCGCGCTACAGCACAGGACTGCTCGGCCTGCTGGAAGCAAACCCCGGCGTTGATCCCTGGCTGCCGGCGGCAGGTACGCAGATCACCGTGCCGCTGCAAATGCTGTTGCCGGATGCGCCGCGCAAAGGGATTGTGGTTAATCTGGCTGAGCTGCGCCTCTACTACTATCCGCCGGGAGAAAACCGCGTGGTGGTCTATCCAATCGGCATTGGCCAGTTAGGCGCTGCGACGCCCGATATGGTGACGCGTATCAGCCAGAAAATTCCCAACCCGACCTGGACACCGACGCCAAATATTCGCAAGCGCTATGCGAAAGAGGGCGTGACGCTGCCGGTGACGGTTCCGGCCGGCCCTGACAATCCGATGGGACTGTTCGCCCTGCGTCTGGCGTATGGCAAGGGACACTACCTGATTCACGGCACTAACGCTGACTTTGGCATCGGCATGCGCGTCAGCTCCGGCTGTATTCGCCTGCGTCCCGCTGATATTGAAGCGCTGTTCAACAGCGTCCCGGCAGGCACGCGCGTTCAGATTGTTAATCAGCCGGTGAAGTACGCCATCGAACCAGACGGTAAACGCTATATTGAGGTTCATCAGCCGCTGTCGCGCAGTGAAAAAGATGATCCGCAGACGCAGCCGCTGGTGCGCAGCACCGCTCTGAAAGCCTTTAGCCGCAGTGCGAAAAGCGACAGTGCGCTGATTGAGGAGGCGATGACGCGCCGTTCAGGTATGCCGGTGCTGGTCAGCAGCGGCGAGCCGGTTGCCGCAGAGACGGCAGAGCAGGTTGCAGCAGAGCCGCAGGGCTGAAGTCAGCCGGTCAGACAGCGCCACCGGGCGCTGGAATCAGCACAAAAAAAATGGTGCCACCAGGGCACCATTTTTCAAACCAGAACTCTTACTTACGGTAAGAGTGAGCCTGGTTGTCCAGACGCTGGTTAGCGCGAGCTGCGTCATCTTTAGCAGCCTGAACGTCAGAACGCACTGCGTTCACGTCGTTGCTCAGCTGGTCAACTTTAGCGTTCAGAGTCTGAACGTCTGAAGACAGCTGGTCGATTTTAGCGTTGCTTGAGCAACCAGCCAGCAGAGTTGAACCCAGGATTACCGCGCCCAGTACCAGTTTAGTACGTTTCATTTTATACCCTCTAGATTAAGTTAATCTCCATGTAGCGTTACAAGTATTGCACAAAGCTTTTTAAGTTGAGAATAAATTTTTGATGAGAACATGCTTAAATTTGATCGTTCGCTCAAAGAAGCAGCACCTGGCAGAATATGATGAAAATATTTAGCGAAAACAGAGGGATTTAATCGGATTAACCTTAATTCCACAACATATTGAATAGTTATTTTCGATTTGAATTTTTCTGATTATAGATTAGCGATGGAATAAAAAAAGCGCCGGTTAAGGCGCTTGTTTAAATAAAGTGTGACGTTAAATCAAATCACGTGCACGGAAGCGGTGTTAGTAGTTCCGCTTGGCACCAGGGCACCTGAAACCATCACGACCACATCACCTTTCTGCGCGTAGCCGCTTTCCAGCGCCAGCTCTTTACCAATGCGATAGAAATCATCGGTTGATTCAATGCGGGCGACCAGGCGAGTCTCGATACCTTTGCTCAGGATCAGCTGACGGGCAGTGGTCTGATTGGTCGTCAGGGCGAGAATGGTTGCATCCGGGAAGTACTTACGTACTGATTTTGCTGATTTACCGCCCTCGGTGGCTACAACAATCAGTGGTGCTTCCAGTTTCTCTGCGGTCTCAACGGCACCACGGCAGACAGCTTCCGTAATACGCAGCTTGCGGGAATCTTTCAGCTCGTCGATGCGTGACTTCATCACGCGATCGGTACGCTCACAGATGGTGGCCATGATCGTGACCGACTCCAGCGGATAGCGGCCTTTGGCGCTCTCACCAGACAGCATCACGGCGTCAGTACCGTCAAGAATGGCGTTAGCCACGTCGCCCGCTTCAGCACGGGTAGGGCGCGGGTTTTTGATCATGGAGTCGAGCATCTGCGTAGCAGTGATGACCACTTTGCGGGCTTTGTTGCACTTTTTGATCATCATCTTCTGCGCGAAGATAACCTCTTCAACCGGGATCTCTACGCCCAGATCGCCACGCGCAACCATGATGCCGTCAGACGCTTCGAGAATTTCATCGAAGTTGTTAAGGCCTTCCTGGTTTTCGATCTTAGAGATGATCTGGATGTTTTCGCCGCCATGCGCTTTCAGATGCTCGCGGATCTCCAGCACGTCAGAGCGTTTACGAATAAACGACGCGGCGACAAAGTCCACTCCCTGCTCGCAGCCAAAAATCAGATCGCGCTTATCTTTTTCTGCCAGTGCAGGCAGCTGGATAGAGACGCCAGGCAGGTTAACGCCTTTGTTTTCGCCGAGGTCGCCGTTATTCAGCACTTCACACACTACGCTGTTTTCCGTGACTTCAGTAACGGTCATGCCAATCAGGCCATCGTCGACCAGAACCGTGTTGCCAATTTTCAGATCTTCAGTAAAACCGGCATAGGTAACAGCGACGCGTTCATGATTACCAATCACAGACTGATCGGTGGTAAAGGTAAAGGTCTGGCCCGCCTTGAGTGAAACGTCGTTGCCACCCTCCAGCTTCATGGTGCGGATTTCCGGTCCTTTGGTGTCCAGCAGAATCGCGGCCTGATGCCCCGTTTTTTCCATGACGGCACGCATATTTGCGATGCGCTGACCATGTTCGGCGTAATCACCGTGCGAGAAGTTGAGACGCATAACGTTCATGCCTGCTTCCAGCAGCTGGGTCAGCATCTCTTCTGATTCGGTTTTCGGCCCGATAGTACAAACAATCTTGGTCTTTTTCATGTCAGATATCTGTATGTTGTGATGGATGATAAAGGTCGGTATCCGATGCGCGGAGCACCGAAGTGAAAATGTGACGATTGTGGCTACGGATAATACAGAAGTAAGAATAGGTGACAGGAACTGAGCGTGCAGGGAAGTTATGCGTTGCAGAAGCAGGCCGGCAGGGCGGCGTTGCGCAAATCAGAGACATTGATGGCATAGGCACGTCAGCGCTGAAACCTTTCAGGTGAAACAACGAGCCATAGTATAATCGCTAAGTATGCGAAAACCAATATAAAAGCAGCAGGGGATATCGACCTGAATCAAGGAAAGCGACGTTGCGCAAGAAGAGGATACAGCGAAGTGGTGCGCTCTAATGGACTCGAACCATCGACCCCCACCATGTCAAGGTGGTGCTCTAACCAACTGAGCTAAGAGCGCGCAATACAGCAAACTGGTGCGTCCGAGTGGACTCGAACCACCGACCCCCACCATGTCAAGGTGGTGCTCTAACCAACTGAGCTACGGACGCACTTGGTGCGCTCTAATGGACTCGAACCATCGACCCCCACCATGTCAAGGTGGTGCTCTAACCAACTGAGCTAAGAGCGCAACACGCTGTCAGGGCGACAGCGGGGACGAATATTAACGGTACGCCGGAAACCTGGCAAGGGAAAAAAACAGAAAATCGGGACGACTGACCAGCATCTGTGCGAAGCGTCGCTTTTTTCAGCATTGCGGGCCAGATAAACGCCCGCTCAGCCACTTAGCGCGCCGCCCGCGCCAGAATAACCTCTGCAGGCAGACGCTGCATACGGCGAATACGCCAGATCATCATCGCGGCGGCAGAGGTCAGGCCCACAATAAACCCGCACCAGAATCCGGCCGGACCCAGCGCCGGAACAATCCAGTCAGTCAGCGCCAGGATATAGCCTGCCGGCAGTCCTAATACCCAGTAAGCGATCAGCGTAATGAAAAAGATCGAGCGGGTATCTTTATAACCGCGCAGGATCCCGCTGCCGATAACCTGAATCGAATCGGAGAACTGATAGATCGCAGCCAGCAGCATCAGCTGGGCAGCCAGCGTAATGACCGCAGGGTTCGCCGTATAGAGCGCGGCGATATCGTGACGGAACGTGACGGTAAACAGGGCAGTGCAGGCCGCCATGGCGATGCCCACGCCCTGACCGGTCCAGGCGGCGGTGCGTGCACCTTCCGCCGAGCCTTCACCCAGCCGGTAACCCACGCGAATCGTGGTGGCTACCCCCAGCGACAGCGGCAGGACAAACATCAGTGAGCTGAAGTTGAGCGCGATCTGGTGTCCTGCGACATTCACAATGCCCAGTGGTGAAACCAGCAGCGCCACTACGGCAAACAGCGTAACTTCAAAGAACAGCGCCAGCGCTACCGGTAACCCCAGCGAAAAGAGCCGCGTGAGAATAGCGCGCGAGGGCGCTGACCAGCGTGAGGCCATGCGAATATCGCGCATCGCCGGCATACGCCGGAGCCAGAAGCGCATAACCAGAAACATCACCCAGTAGACGGAGGCGGTTGCCACGCCGCACCCCACGCCGCCGAGACGCGGCATACCAAAGTGGCCATAAATGAAGATGTAGTTCAGCGGAATGTTGGTCAGCAGTCCGAGAAAGCCCAGCAGCATGGCGGGTTTGGTTTTAGACAGACCGTCGCACTGGTTACGCGCCACCTGGAAAAAAAGATAGCCCGGTGCGCCCCAGAGCAGCGCATGCAGGTAACCTTCCGCTTTAATGGCCAGATCGGCGTCAATGTCATGCATTGCGCGGATAAGATAGCCCGCGTTCCATAACACAACCATAATGACAAGCGAAACGGCCAGTGCCAGCCAGTACCCCTGGCGCACCTGCTCGGCAATGCGTTCACGTCGTCCGGACCCGTTGAGTTGCGCAACGGCTGGCGTCAGTGCCAGTAGCAGACCGTGACCAAAAAGAATGGCGGGAAGCCAGATAGAGGTGCCAACAGCAACGGCGGCCATATCCGTGGCGCTTACCGCACCGGCCATAACGGTATCTACAAATCCCATCGCAGTCTGGGCTACCTGAGCGAGGATCACCGGGATTGCGAGGGCCAGCAGCTGACGCGCTTCTGTTAAATACTTCTGCACGTATCACCTGTTTGATTAAGAGAAAGAGAGACTATTCCCGGCGAATGCGCGCTCAATGCAGCCAGAGCCCGCTCGCGGAACAAATAATGATAACAAATTTATTTGCCTTTTATGCAACCATTGCGCATGCGCAAATTAAGTTGTGCTGGCAGGCTGTGATAAGCTAAGACAAACGCGTGGAGAGGATAGTTATGTTTACGGGTATTGTGCAGGGCGTGGCGGAAATTGTCGCCATTGAAGAGAAAGAGCTGTTTCGCACTCATACTGTACGTCTTGATGCAGCCCTGCTGCCAGGGCTGGAGCTGGGGGCGTCTGTAGCGCACAACGGCTGCTGCCTGACCGTAACGGCCATCGAAGAGGATCGGGTCAGCTTTGACCTGATTAAAGAGACGCTGCGCATTACCAATCTGGGTGCGCTGCAGGTGGGTGACAGAGTCAATATTGAGCGTGCGGCTAAATTCAGCGATGAAATTGGCGGACACCTGATGTCGGGTCATATTATGACCACCGCTGAAATCTGCAAAATTATTCAGTCGGAAAATAACCGCGAAGTCTGGTTCAGACTGCAGGATGCAGAACAGATAAAATATATTCTGCGCAAAGGCTATATCGGTATTGATGGCATCAGCCTGACGGTCGGCGATGTGACCAAAACCAAATTCTGCGTCCACCTGATCCCGGAAACGCTGGAGCGCACCACGCTGGGAAGCAAAAAGCTGGGGCATAAGGTCAATATCGAAATCGATCCGCAAACGCAGGCGATTGTGGATACCGTTGAGCGCGTTATGGCGCAGCGTGAAGCCGCCCTGATTGCCGCAGCAACAGCGCCGGCCGGACCGGCAGAATAAACTTTAGTAAAGGCGCGCAGCGCGCCTTTTTAACCTAGCGCGCAACGCGCAGCCCGCCTTCATAGCCGCGACTGAACATCACCTGCCACAGCTGAATATCCCGGGCGCGAAAGGCACCTGCACACGCATTGAGATAGTAGCTGAACATACGCTTAAAACGCTCATCATAGCGGGCAGAGAGCTGCGGCCACGCCGCCAGGAAACGCGTATGCCACGCCATAAGCGTGGTGTCATAATCGGTCCCAAAGTTGTGCCAGTCTTCCATAATAAAATAAGGCTCGCTGGCGTCCGCTATCTGTCGCACAGAGGGCAGGCAGCCGTTCGGGAAAATATATTTATCGATCCACGGATCTACCCGCATATCGGTTCTTACCGCCCCGATGGTGTGCAGCAGAAAGAGGCCGCCGGGTTTCAGGTTGCGGTTAACCACCCTGAAGTAGGTCGCATAATTTTTCGGGCCAACGTGCTCAAACATCCCGACGGAAACGATGCGGTCAAACTGCTGCTCAAGGTCGCGATAATCCTGCAGCAGTATCGTGACGTCCAGTCCGGCGCAGCGCTGCTGAGCCATCTTTTGCTGCTCCTGGGAGATAGTGACGCCATATACGCTGACACCGTAGCGGCGGGCAGCAAACTCCGCCAGCCCGCCCCAGCCGCAGCCGATATCCAGCAGAGACATGCCGGGTTCAAGCTGCAGTTTGCGGCAGATCAGATCCAGCTTGGCTTCCTGCGCCGCTTCCAGCGTTTGCGCATGAGGCCAGTAGCCGCAGGAGTACTGCATAAACGGGTCCAGCATCAGGCTGAACAGGTCATTACCCAAATCGTAGTGCGCTCTGCCGACCTGCCAGGCGCGCTTTTTTGATTGCAGATTGGTCAGCCGGGCAGCGGCGATACGCAGCGTATCCTTAAAGTGGTGCGGCAGCTGATGATCGAGATGATGTCTGAGCGCGCGATGAAAAAACATATCCAGTCGTTCACACGTCCACCACCCATCCATGTAACTTTCGCCCAGACCCAGTGAGCCTTCCTGCATCACGCGCTTAAAAAAGTCAGCATGATGAACCTGAATATCCCACGGTCGTGAACCATTAACGCGAATATCTGCCTGTTCAAGTAACTCCCGGGCAATACGAAACCACGGATTCTCTTCAGGAGTGACTGCTTCTGCACATGATGAACTCATAGCTTCTCCATCACCTTGTAAATATGACCTGGGAAACAGAAGGGTCTGCATCAGGTCTGTGAAAGAACGCAGGGTGGTGCCATGCGCAACTAAACCACATTAACAGAGGTATGAATAGTCCGGACTCACGCAATGCGCAGCGGCCTGGCCGCACGCAGATGCTGTCCCGGAAAGACCGGGAGCGCTGTTATTGTTATGAATGTCAGAAGAGATAGCGACCCGCGGCGCGAATGCGGGCGGATCGCTCTCTGGCAAAATAGCACCAGACCGGCTTATGCGTTGTCTTCGCAGGGATGGGCGATATCGGCTGATTTAGCCGTTGCGCGCTGCCAGACGAAGCCCATCCAGGCGAGCACCACCGTACTTACCATTACCAGCGTAGTGTGATAAAGCGCCTGCTGCAAACCAGCCGAGACAATCAGGCTGGCAAGGAAGCATAAGCCAAGCTGCAGCAGATTCTGTAAACCTGCAGCTTTACCGCTGGCGTGCGGGAACGGCGCCAGCGCGCTGGCAACCACAATCGGATAGATAGCGCCGTTTGCCAGCGCCATACCGCAGAAAGGCAGCAGCAGGCCAAAAAGCGACGGCGCGGGAAGCAGCGCAACGGCAAAGAGGCTCATAATGCTCAGACTGTAAATCAGCAGCAGCCAGGGCAGCAGCTGCGCGCCCTGAAAGCGATTAAGCAGCGCACGACAGCCAAAACCGCCAATAAGGAAGGCAATCGTCTGCGGCACATAGCTGAGCCCGATATCGGCCGGGGTTAAGCCCGCGGCCGCCAGAATAAAGGGTGAACCCGTCAGCCAGGCAAAGAAGCTGGCAGAGCAGGCGGAGTAAATCAGCACGTTGCCGCTGTAGGCGCGGGTAGCGAGCAGCGTCAGCCAGCCAGGCTGATCGCCGCGCGCCGCCTGAGAGATACGCGGCGAGCGAAGTCTGAGGGTACCTGCCAGCAGCACCAGGGTAATCAGCGTCAGCACCAGGAAAATAGTGCGCCAGTGAAAATGACTCATCAGCCAGGCACCCAGCAGCGGAGCCAGAGCAGGAGAGAGCGCCACCAGCGGCATGATAGTGGCAAACACTTTATTGGCCTGCGCTTTAGGGTAGCGATCGATAACCAGCGCCTGCCAGCTCACGGCGGCGGCACAGACGCCCACAGCCTGAATAAAGCGCAGCGCCAGCATCAGCCAGACGTTGTCGGCCCATAGCATGGCCAGACAGCTCAGGGCAAAGATTGAGAGGCCCGCCAGTAAAACCGGTTTGCGGCCAATGCGGTCAGAGAGAAGTCCCCAGCCCACCTGCGCACAGGCAAAGCCCGCCAGAAACAGGCTCAGGCTGGCGCTGATAACACCCGGAGCGGTGGCAAAATCACGCTGCATGTCGCTGAATGCGGGCAGATACATATCCGTGGCGAGAAAGCCGAGCATGCTCAGCAGCGCCAGATAGGGCAGAAATCCTTTAGATGACATCACTATTTTTCTCATTCGGCAGGGAAACGCGAAGGAGTGTAAAAGGGTGCAGTCAGCTTTGTGAAACGCTAATATTTGCAGAGTGCTGTTAAATTTTTTGAAGGCAAAAATATGTGGTCTGAATATGCACTTGAGGTGGCGGATGCCGTCGCCCGCACCGGCAGTTTCAGCGCGGCAGCGCAGGAGCTGCACCGCGTGCCTTCTGCTATCAGCTATACCATCAGGCAGCTGGAGAGCTGGCTTGCCGTGGAGCTGTTTGAACGCCAGCATCGGGAGGTGGTCCTGACGCCGGCCGGCGAGCATTTTGTGCGAGAAGGCCGCTCTGTTATCAAAAAAATGCTGGCAACGCGACGCCAGTGTCAGCAGCTGGCCAACGGCTGGCGCGGCCAGCTCACTATTGCCGTTGATTGTATCGTCAAGCCGCAGCGCACGCGCCAGCTGGTGAAAGATTTCTATCGCCACTTTCCCGATATGGAGCTGATCATCAGCTATGAAGTGTTTAACGGCGTATGGGATGCGCTGGCCGATGGCCGGGTTGACGTAGCCATCGGCGCCACGCAGGCGATCCCGGTTGGCGGACGCTTTGCTTTTCAGGATATGGGCGCCCTTAACTGGCGCTGCGTGGTCAGTCCGGATCATCCACTGGCGCAGAGCGCGCATCCTGACGAAGAGGCGCTGCGCGCCTGGCCGTCGCTGGTGCTGGAAGATACGTCGCGCGCGCTGCCGCGCCGTATGACCTGGACGCTGGATAATCAGCGCCGGCTGGTGGTGCCGGAGTGGGAAACCGGAATCGACTGCCTGCAGGCTGGCCTGTGCGTGGGGATGATCCCGGGACATCTGGCGCGGCCGCTACTGGATAGCGGCGCGCTGGTGGAGCTGATATTACCGCAGCCCTTTCCGGAGAGTCCCTGCTGCGTCAGCTGGGCCGAGCAGCGGGCGTCGCCGGCGCTGACCTGGCTGCTGGAATACCTGGGTGATGCTGAGACGCTAAACCATGAGTGGCTCAGCGAGCGCCGCGCTTAGCGGCGATAGTCGCGAAACGGACCATCCCCGACGGAGCGACGCTCAATCAGACTGGGCTGAACTTCAATTGTTTGCGGCTCTTCACGTTTACTGGTAATGCGGTCCAGCAGCATCTCCAGCGCTTTCTCACCCAGCTGAGCTTTGGGCTGATGCACCGTCGTCAGCGCCGGCGTAAAGTAGCGGGCGTTGCGCACATTATCATAGCCGATCACCGAAATATCCTGCGGTACGCGCAGGCCCATCTCATCGGCAGCGCAGATGGCGCCCATTGCCATAATATCGCCGCCGCAGAACACAGCGGTAGGCCGCTGCTTCTGGCTCAGGATCTGCTGCATCGCCTGATAACCCGACTCCGGCTCAAAATCGCCCTGTACGATCCACTCCGCACGCACCGCGATCCCCGCTTCCTGCATCGCCTGCAGGAAGCCGGCGTGCCGTCCGCCGCCGGTATTGCGCTCCAGCTGGCCCGGAATAGCACCAATATCGCGATGACCCCGCTCGATCAGGTAACGGCCGGCCAGATAGCCGCCCTGAAAGGCGTTATCCTGCACGGTATCGGTAAAATCCCCGCGGGAAGCGCCCCAGTCCATGACCACCATCGGAATATTGCGATTCTCTTCCAGCATCTGAAGCAGATCGTCCGGATACTCAGAGCACATCACCAGCAGGCCATCTACCCGCTTTTGCGCCATCATCGACAGATAGGCGCGCTGTTTTTGCAGGTCATTGTGCGCATTGCCCAGAATCAGCGTATAGCCCTGAGCGAAGCAGTGGTTTTCAATCGCTTCAATGATTTCAGCAAAGTAGGGGGCTTCGCTGGATGTCGCCAGCAGACCCAATGTTTTCGTGTGATTAACCTTCAGGCTGCGCGCCACGGCGCTGGGAGAGTAGTGCAGCGCTTTAATCGCCTCCCACACGGCATTACGCGTCTCTTCAGCGACAAAGCGCGTTTTATTGATGACGTGCGAAACCGTGGTCGTTGATACGCCAGCGCGTTTTGCCACATCTTTAATTGTTGCCATGAAAATGGACCTCTTAAACCTATCGCAACTTTATGATAAGTATAGTGTTAAACGTTTGCGTCTGCGCAGGGTTTTCTGCCCGGTTTCAGCATAAAAATGGCTGATTTAAGGCGAGTAATTAACCGTAACAGATAATGACAGCAGCGTGCGCAAAAGGTGTTGCGCAACGAAAGGCGGCGATTCTAGCAAGGTGAGGGGCATAAAACGAGATTTTTACCTGAGGTCAGGCGAAAATATTTAGATTACGGCAGCCGGTATGTGTTCAGGCCAAAACGCGCGCGGCGTGTTGCGCAACCGCTAACGAATGGTTTTAGGTGTCATCATGCGGCGTGCGCCAACATAGTGCTTCTGCCAGTAATCTTCACCCAGCGCGCTGATCTGAATATCCTTGCCGGTACGCGGCGACTGAATAAATTTGCCGTTACCCAGATAAACGCCAACATGATCGGCTGTACCGCGATTATTGATGCGGAAAAACACCAGATCCCCTTTCTCCAGCATTTCGCGCTTGATGGGAGCGGCATCGCGCAGATGATACATTTCGTTGGCCGTGCGCGGCAGTTTGAAACGGACCAGATCTTTGTAGGCGTACCAGACCAGGCCACTGCAATCGAATCCGGTAAGCGGAGAGGTGCCACCCCACTGATAAGGTTTGCCCAGCTGGCCCATAAGTTTAGTCATGGCGGTTTCACGCGCCTTCTGGTAGCGCAGACGGTGGGATTTGCTGAGCCTGATACCGGTCAGCGCATCGGTACTCTCTTCCGCGGCCGCTATTTTCCGGCTGGTACGCTGATGACCATATTTTTTGCTGGCGGAGAGGGCGGGCGCTTTTTTACGGGCGGTACGGGAAGTCGCAGGCGGTTCTGCGTGCAGGCTTTTTTTCGATTTAACTTTTTGTACGGGCGTGACGCGTGTTTTTTTAGCCGAGGTTTTAACCGGACGTCGTTTGCGGCGCTCATCGTCGCGCGCACTCTTTTTCTCCGCTTTCTGCAGGCTGGCGTTAACCGGCTTGTGCGGTGAAGCAGCGGCCACGTTAAAAAACAGCTGAGCAAAAGCCAGTATGAAAAGCGTAATCAGTAAACGCATAGTCCGGTTACAGGTTCGGCAGGCTGCAGAAGCAGACCGCGGCAATATTAGAAAATTCTGATCAGCGATCAGCGCCGGATTGATTCTAATCCACTTTTTTTACAAAAGGTAAGGTCTTTTTTATTAAATCCATCAACACAAGGGCTGTGCAGCAAAAATGAGCGGTTTCAGGCGGTTAACGCAGCATATTTATTGCTAATCGTGTATTAATACACACTTCGTCATACGCCCGTGGCGGCAAACTTAACAAACATGGCGATTCATGCCGCAGCGAGGCAAATTCCCGATTTCAGTCGCGGGATGAAGTCGCTACAATAAACAAACACGAAGTGAAGAATTAAGGAAGGCAAAAATGAGTACTGTTGAAAAAATTCAGCGCCAGATCGCAGAAAACCCGATCCTGCTGTATATGAAAGGATCGCCAAAACTGCCAAGCTGCGGCTTCTCAGCTCAGGCTGTTCAGGCGCTCTCTGCCTGTGGCGAACGCTTCGCGTATGTTGATATCCTGCAGAATCCTGATATCCGTGCTGAACTGCCAAAATACGCTAACTGGCCAACCTTCCCGCAGCTGTGGGTGGATGGGGAGCTGGTCGGCGGCTGCGACATCATCGTTGAGATGTTCCAGCGCGGTGAACTTCAGCCGCTGATCAAAGAAACCGCTGAGAAACACAAAGAAGCGGAATAAATTAAAAGGCCGGCGCTGTGCCGGCCTTTTTCATTCTCTTACTCTGCCGCGCTTTCGCCTGACGCTTCGCTCTCTGCCTCAGCGTCATTTAGCGCCAGCGGCCAGCCACCTAAACGTTTCCAGCGGTTTACCAGCTCGCAAAACAGCATTGCCGTCTGCTCTGTATCATAAAGCGCCGAGTGCGCCTGCGTGCTGTCAAAATCGATACCTGCCGCCTTGCACGCTTTTGCCAGCACCGTCTGTCCCAGCACCAGCCCGCTCAGCGCCGCCGTATCAAAGGTGGCAAACGGATGAAAGGGGTTGCGTTTCAGGCTGGCGCGCTCAGCCGCCGCCGTAACGAAGCTGTGATCAAAGTTGGCATTATGCGCCACAATAATCGCCCGGTTGCAGCCGCTCTCTTTAAGCCCTTTGCGCACCTGTTTAAAGATGGCGTGCAGCGCTTCATATTCGCTCACTGCGCCGCGCAGCGGGTTCGCAGGATCGATACCGGTAAACGCCAGCGCTTCAGGATGAAGAAGGGCACCTGCAAAGGGTTCAATGTGAAAATGCTGGGTTTCGTCACGCTGCAGCCAGCCATCCTCATCCATTTTCAGGGTCGTGGCGGCAATCTCCAGCAGCGCATCAGTCTGCGCATTAAAACCGGCGGTTTCGACATCGATAACTACCGGATAAAAGCCGCGAAAGCGTTGGTTAAGGGCGTTCTGGGCGTTCGATTCAGACATCAGGATCTCATAGCAGTGAAAAGGGCAGCGCGCATTATGGCAAAAAAGGCGGGAGGGTGCAGCAGATGAGAAAAACCAGCCCGCAAATTTGCGGGCTGGCGTCAGGCATCAGTTACCAAGGCCATTACCGGCATGCTTGTTTTCAATCAGCTCAATTTTATAGCCATCGGGATCTTCAACAAATGCAATAATCGTGCTGCCACCTTTAACCGGGCCCGCCTCACGGGTTACGTTGCCGCCCGCGCTACGGATGCGCTCGCAGGTTGCGGCGACATCGTCTACGCCCAGCGCGATGTGACCATAGGCGTTCCCAAGGTCATATTTTTCCGTACCCCAGTTATAGGTCAGCTCAATGACCGCACCTTCGCTCTCTTCGGTGTAGCCAACAAATGCCAGAGTATATTTATATTCTGCATTTTCACTCTGACGCAGCACGCGCATACCCAGTACGCGGGTATAGAAGTCAATTGAGCGTTGCAGATCGCCAACGCGTAACATGGTGTGAAGTAAACGCATAACATCCTCTTTTTTAACATGGTCAGATTTTGACGCAGAAACAGTACAAGTATAGCGGGTGACGGGGCTGCCGCATCGTTATGCGGCAGCTGCCGGTTACAGCGTCGGGTAGTCGATGTAACCTTCCGCACCGCCGCCGTAGAAACTCTCCGGGCGCTGCGGGTTAAGCGGAGCATCCTGCTGCAGGCGGGCAACCAGGTCCGGGTTGGCAATAAAGTCGCGGCCAAACGCCACGGCATCAATCAGGCCGCGCGCGATCAAATCATCCGCTTTTTCCACGCTGTAGGCGCCGGCACCGATGATCACACCGGGGAAAGCCGTGCGGACTTTTTCGCGGAACGCATCAGTGTAAGGTTTGCCACCCGCCCAGTCTGGCTCAGAAAGGTGCAGATAGGCCAGGCCGCGTTTGCCCAGTTCACTGATATACCAGAGCGCAGCTTCCTCTTCGTCCGGGCCATTTTCCAGGTTCTGGAACGCCCCGACAGGTGAAACGCGGATCCCGACGCGATCGGCAGACCAGTTGGCGATCGCTGCATCCACAACTTCCAGCGCAAAGCGGCCGCGCTTTTCAATCGAGCCGCCATACTCGTCGTCGCGCTTGTTTGAGTCAGGCGACAGGAACTGGTGCATCAGATAGCCGTGCGCTGAGTGCAGCTCAAGCAGGTCAAAGCCAGCCTCGCGGGCATTGGCTGCAGCCTGGCCGAAATCCTGCACAATCTGTTTAATTTCATCGACGGTCAGTTCGCGCGGCACGGAGGTCTCTTCGCGATACACGCTGCCGTCAGCGGCGCGCAGCGAGGTACGGGTACCGGCTGGCAGGGCAGAAGGCGCAACCGGTGCATTACCTTCTGGCTGCACGCTGTAATGTGAAATGCGGCCGGTATGCCACAGCTGGACCGCAACGTGGCCCTGAGCAGCGTGAATGCCTTCGTTGATCATCTTCCATGCATCAATCTGCTGCTGCGTATGCAGGCCTGGTGCGCCCGCATAGCCTTTAGCCTGAAAAGAGACCTGCGTCGCTTCAGTAATAATCAGGCCCGCTCCGGCACGCTGCTGGTAGTACTCAGCCATCATCGGCGTGGGAACATCACCCGGCTCAATGCTGCGCAGCCGCGTCAGCGGTGCCATGAATACGCGGTTAGGAACGGTAACTGCACCCACTTTCAGCGGGGAAAATAGCTGTTTGCTCGCCATAGTAATTCCTCTATTAGACCGGTCGTCTATAAACATCTGTTTTAAAAATGCGGGCCGTTAAGCCACTGTTCGATAGTGCTGAGTGCCAGATTAATCGGATCTGGTTCGCGGGAAATTTTGCTCTGCAGACTGGCGCCCAGCCAGAGCAGATAGCAACGCTGCGCAAGCTGCACCGGAGTCTGATTAAATAGCAGCGGCTGTTCAGCCGCAGCCTCGGTCAGGCAGTGTGCGTAAGCGGCAATAATGGCGCTGGCGCCGCGCTGCAGCGCATCGCGCATCGGCTCTGAGAGATCGCATACCTCAGCCGACAGCTTGACGCCCAGGCAGCCCATAATAAGCCCCTGCTCAGCAAACAGCTGCCGGCCTGAACGAAAATGCGCCAGCAGCCGCTGACGTGCAGGCAGGGATGGCAGCGTCAGCTGCTGATTGATCTGCTGCAGATAATTGACGAAATAGCGCTCCAGCAGCGCAACGCCAAACGCCTCTTTAGAGCGGAAATAGTAATAGAAGGACCCTTTCGGCACGGCCGCCAGCGTGAGTACTTCGTTAAGTCCCATTCCGGTAAAGCCGCGCTGCAGACAAACCTGCTCGCCGGTAGCGAGCAGGTGTTCACGGGTTTCATTACGTTGCACACTTTTATTCATGAGCAAAAGCCTAGTAGACCAGTCGGTCTAATGCAAGCGTCAGCTTTTCTGCTGGCACGATTTGATCATATCCAGCTGCGGCTGATAAACCTGCGTCCGGATGTCAAACAGGCCCAGCAGCGTATGAAACAGGTTATCCTGGGAGACCGGTTGCGTTGCGGCCTGCCGCCGCAGACAGCTTTCATCCAGATGAAACGCGCTGGCATAGCCGGGTGAGAACCACATCAGCAGCGGAATATGCGTCTGCTGTGACGGGGCGAGCATCCAGGGCGCGCCGTGCAGGTACATACCGTGTTCGCCCAGCGACTCACCATGATCCGAAAGATAAACCAGCGCCACGTTAAAGCGGTCGCTCAGCGCTTTTAGCTTGTCGATAGTCTGGCTAAGCATGCTGTCGGTATAAAGCAGGGTATTGTCATAGGTGTTGACCAGCGCCTGCGGATCGCAATCCTGAATCTGATTACTGTCGCAGGTGGGTGTAAAACGACGGAACGCAGCCGGATAGCGCAGATAGTAGGCCGGGCCGTGGCTTCCCATCTGATGCAGCACGATCACGCTGTCGTTATGTAAACTGTCAACGTAATTATCGAAGCGGTGCAGCAGCACGTCATCGAGGCAGAATCCGCTATGGCAGTATTGCGGTAACGACCACTGCGTCATGTCAGTGTGCGGCACGCGGTCGCAGGCGCCTTTACAGCCACCATCATTCTCGCGCCACAATACGCTGACTCCGGCGTGCGCCAGCACATCCAGTACGCCCTCCTGGTGATGTGCCAGGTCAGCATCGTAATGCTCGCGCGGCATCACCGAGAACATGCAGGGTACAGAAACCGCCGTCTCGGTGCCGCAGGAGGTCGCATGCGGATAGTAAATCACCTGCTGCTTCTGCAGCTCCGGATTGGTCTGGCGTGCATAGCCGCCCAGCGAAAAGTTCTCCGCGCGTGCCGTTTCTCCCACAACCAGCACCACCAGGGTTTTTTTAGCTGCCTGCGCGATCAGCGGGCCTTTGCGGGCATCCTGCCCGATTTTAATCAGCGCCTGGCTGCCCTGCAGATAGCGCTTATCGACATAATGGCCAGCACCGCTAATCACATTGGCTGGCGTGATCATTTTTACCAGCCCTTTGTTGTTACGGATCAGCGACGCATAATCTTTGTAGAACAGGGCAGCCATCAGCAGGATCACCAACAGCGCCCCCAGCGCTCCCGCCAGCCGCTGCAGGATGCTCCACCACCAGCGCTGACTGCGCCTGACGCGCACGAAGACGATAAGCAGCACCGGCAGCAACCCCATCAGCAGCATCCAGACCAGCCAGCGCGGGCTTACCAGCGCACCCGCCTCCTGTACGCTGGATTCAAAGACGTTGGCCACCATATTGGTGTCGATTACCGTCCCAAAGCTGAACATAAAGTAGCTGGCTGCTGCACTGATCAGTACCAGTACGATCAGCAGTGGCTTGCGAACCCATGGCCAGGCAAACAGGCAAAACAGAAGATAAAATGCGGCCGTCAGCACGACCGGCATGCTGGCAGCAAAAAGGTAGTCGTGCAGACGGGTATAGGTGATGATTTTCCACGCCTGTTGCAGAAACAGCGCGTTCAGAATCAGCGCGAACAGCAGGGCAGCCAGCACATTAAACCGGTTTTCGTGACACTGTAACTTAATGGCAGGTTTCATTGAGGTTCATTATCAAGTCAGAATGGACGCACAGTAGAGAAGAAATCTGAGGATAACCTTAAACGCACTTCAGATGACGTTATTGTTAAAGTTAAATAACACTTATTGATTAGATCAGAGAGCCGGGCAGGCACGCTTTCTTTTGGCACCGCAGCTTGCAGTTCACGCGGAAACTGTTATCACTATGTTATCCAGTAGCGAATCAGAGGCAGATGTGGCTGAACAACTCGAGTTTTTCCCGGTACCCAGCCCCTGTCGCGGCATCTGTCAGACCGATGCGCGCGGCTATTGTCGCGGCTGCCTGCGAAGTCGTGAAGAGCGTTTTAACTGGATGCGCTTCAGCGATGCGCAGAAGCGTGAAGTGCTAAGGCTGTGCCGGCAGCGCTATCTGCGCCTGCAGCGTCAGCAAAAACCGGATGCGGATCAGGATCCGCAGCAGCCCTCGCTGTTTTAAACGCCGCTTCTGTCCTCATTTCGTTATACTCCCTTTTTTAACATTCAATGCAGGGAGTTTTGTTATGTTACAACCACAGGCTATCTCCCCTCAGGGGCCGGCGTTCTCTCCTCTGGTGGTCGGCTACTGGCGGTTAATGGAGTGGGGGATGACACCACAGCAGCTGGTCTCATTCATTGAGTATCATCTCTCCCTCGGGCTGACCACGGTCGATCATGCGGATATCTACGGTGACTATCAGTGCGAGGCGGCGTTTGGCGCTGCGCTGCGCCTGGCGCCACAGCTGCGCGAACAGCTGCAGATTGTGACTAAGTGCGGCATCGCAACGCGGGCCAAACCTGAGCATCAGATCGGACACTACATCACCGATGCCAGCCACATTCTTCGCAGTGCGGAAAACTCGCTCACGCATTTTGCGACTGACTACCTCGACCTGCTGCTGATCCATCGTCCCGATCCGCTAATGGATGCCGATGAAGTGGCCGAAGCGTTTATGCAGCTGCACCAGAGCGGTAAAGTGCGTCATTTTGGCGTCTCAAATTTTACCCCGGCGCAGTTTTCGCTGCTGCAGTCGCGCCTGCCGTTTACGCTGGTGACCAACCAGCTGGAGATCTCGCCGCTGGAGCAGACCGCGCTGCTGGATGGCACGCTCGATCAGTGTCAGCAGGCGCGGATGCGTCCTATGGCGTGGTCCTGCCTCGGCGGCGGCCGTCTGTTCAGCGATCCACACTACCAGCCGCTGCGCGACGAGCTGAGCCAGGTTCAGCGGGAGATCGGTGCGGCCACGATTGAGCAGGTGGTCTATGCCTGGATTATGATGCTGCCATCCCGGCCACTGCCGATCATCGGCTCCGGTAAAACCGGCCGCATCGGTCAGGCGGCAGAGGCGGCTGCGCTGACGCTTAATCGCCAGCAGTGGTTCCGTATCCGTAAAGCCGCGCTCGGCTACGATGTGCCCTGAAGCGTAAAGCTTCGTCAAACTGCAGCAGCGCGGGCAAAAAGCGTCCAGACTTATCGGGTCTATCAACCGTAAGGAGACGTTATGAAAAGAACGCTTATTGCTCTTATTACGCTGGCCTGTTCGGCCGGTGCCAGCGCTGCTTCTCAGGAGGTCACGCTGCATCAGGTTTCCACCCAGGGCGTCGGCGAGGCCGTGGGTAAAGTGACCATTACGGAAACGGACTACGGTTTGCAATTTACCCCGGCGTTATCCGGTATGAAACCGGGCATCCATGGTTTCCATGTGCATGCTAAAGGCAGCTGTGAACCTGGCGAGTCGCAGGGGAAAACCGTGGCAGCCGGCGCTGCGGGTGGCCATCTTGATCCGCAGAACAGCGGCAAACATCTCGGTCCTTATGCCGACGGGCACCTCGGCGATCTGCCGGCCCTCTATGTTACAGATGACGGCAAAGCCAGCTATCCGGTGGTTGCGCCGCGTCTGAAATCGCTCAGTGATATTAAAGGTAAGGCGCTGATGGTTCACGTGGGCGGTGATAACCATGCCGATCATCCTGAACCGCTGGGAGGCGGAGGGGCGCGTCTTGCCTGTGGCGTAATCTGATCAACCGCGGGTAGCGCAGCAAGGGCTGCCCGCTGCAATAAAATTCTGACACCGTTTAATGCTACTCAGGACGATTATTCCGCTCTATCATAGCGATACAGTCAGGGAACCACTCAGGGGCAGGAATGAAAAGCTTAGGGATAGTGCTGCTGGCACTGTTACTTGCAGGGTGCGATCGGCCCAGGGATACGCAGCTGCGTCTCGACGCCAGCCGTCAGCTGCAGCGCAATATAGATACCAGTCCGCTGCGCGCCAGCTGCGAGCATATCGCCCGCGGCCGGGAGTGGCTGACGCCGCACAGCGTGCAGCAGCTGGAAAAGCACCATTGCCAGAACGTGCTGCGTAGCGCCAGCGAAACCAATTTCCTCAATACGGCGATCTATACGCAGACTATCCCGGTGGTCTGCGGCTCAATTCAGGGGCGCAGCTTTACCGGAACCACGCTGACCCGCCGCTTTATCTACTCTTATGATGAAAAAGCGCTGGTGATCAGGCCGGAGAGCGAACAGGATAAAAGCCGGTTTGAAGATCGTAAAACGCTGGCGCAGCTGCAAACCGATTTTCAGAATCAGTGGGCAAAATATTGCCGGTAATTACTCCGGCAGCGCTTGCTGCAGCTGAGCCAGCGCACAGCGAAGCTGCCATAACATGCCTGCCAGCGTATTTGCTTCACCGCTGACCTCTGAACCGGGCCGGGATATCTGTTTATCAAGCGCCTGCAGCGTCTGCTCCAGGGCGCGATGCTGCACGCCGCGCCGGCTCATGATCGGGTGCAGATCCTGAATACTCTGGTCGCGCAGCTGCGCCAGCGCGCTATCCGCAGGCTGCCACTGGCGCAGCTGCCAGACAATATGCGAGCAGTTCAGCAGAACAACGCCCCAGCGCAGCAGCCAGAGACGGGCCTGCGCATCGCGGCTCTGCGTCAGCTGGCCGATATGGTGATAGATATGTGATTCAAAACGATATTCGCTCAGGCGTGGTCGTCTGCGCAGCTGGTCGAGAAAAGCGTAACGAATAGCGTGGATATAACGGCGGCTGCGGCGCATATCAGAACCCGGCCGCAGCAGCTGAAAGGCCATCCACGCCAGCAACACGCCGCACACCTTTGCCAGGTTGTCATTAATAAAACGCTGAAAATCCCACTCAGGCGGATTGGTGACGGCGATAAACGATCCCATGAACACAATGAACTGCCCCCACAGCGCCGCCCGTTTTTTCTGCTGTAACCTGAAGAGCTGCAGCGTCAGCAGTAGCGGAAAAAGCACGGCTAAAAACCCGCCCAGCGCATTGATCTGCACCATCAATCCATACTGAAACAGAAAACTGAACAGCGACAGCCAGAGCAGAGTACGCAGCAGCAGCAGAACGCTGCCGCCGGGCGAAGGGGCTGAGGCGTAAAGTACGCTGGCGATAGCCGTCAGCGTCAGCGCTGCGGCACCCGATTCCCAGCGGGTAACAATCCAGAAAGCACAGCCCAGCATAATAACGGTAAACGTGCGCAGGGCGCTCCAGGCCGCCTCAACGCTGTCAGCTTCACGCGACAGTGCCGGAACGCGCGGTGGCTGAAAACGGACGCCGGTTTCGGGGTGCTGCAGCAGACGGATCCAGCGCTGCACGTCCAGCCAGAGGCGGCAGAAGGTATGCAGACGCGTGACAAAAGCGCGCTGACGAAAATCACCGCTGTCAGGCGGCGTCACGCGGCTCAGGATGCGCGCGATGCAATATTTATCGCACTGCGGCCCGGTAAGCTGCTCCAGCACCTGCGCTAACGCCTCCTGCACGTCGTCCGGTGCATCGGGCCAGTTGAGCAGCATACGGCGCAGGCCTGAGAGCATGCTGGTCAGCCGCAGCTGCTGGTGGAGCACATAGTTCAGCACGCTATTCTGCCGGCGGTAGCGGTAATGGCTCCAGAATGCCTGAATGCGCAGCAGATTCATGGTCAGAATTTCACTGATAACCTGCTCATGAGCAAGATGGGCTGTTTCGCCGCGCTCCTGCAGCAGCAAACGTGCGTGCTGCAGCAGACGCTGATGCATCTGCTGCAGCGAGCGCATCAGATGGCTGCCATCTGAGGTAGCGGGCAGCAGCATCAGCATTATGCCCGCACAGAGAATACCGGTGATGACTTCACAGACGCGCGCCTGGGTAATCGTCCAGAGCTCAGCCGTGTCGCTGACGTTAACGCTGCTGAACGCGATGATAGCGGCGGTGTAGCCAGCGAGGGAAAAAGCGTAAGCGACATTGTTTTGATAATGGCTGGCGATCCAGGTGCAGAGCGCCAGCCAGCTGGCCATAAAAAAAGCAAACAGCCATGGCTCATTTAGCGTGTGACCGGCAATCAGCAGCGCGGCGAGCGCGCCGGTAAGACTGCCGGCGATCCGCCCCAGGCTTTTACTGATTGCACCCCCCAGTCCGGGAAAGCTCACGACCGCCGCCGACGTCATCGCCCAGTAGGGCTCATCCAGCTGCAGCAGATACGCCATAGTCAGGGCCAGGCACATCGCCAGGCTAATGCGCAGGGCGCTCCGCCATTCACCGCGTGTGGCTCTGATCCAGGGCAGGTTATGCCACGCCAGCCAGTGCAGTTTCATGCTCGCCTCAGTGCGCAACAGAGATGGTACAGGTGGTGCCCGCAACCAGCCGGACATTAGCGGGCAGCTGCGTCAGCCGGATACGTACCGGTACCCGCTGCGCCAGCCGCACCCAGGGAACATTGGGTTTGATATCCGGCACCAGGCCGCTGTCGGTCGCTACGCTCTGGTCGTAGATAGCGCTGCCGATGCTTTCTACTTCTCCCTGCAGCCGGGTGCCATCGCTATAGAGCGCAATTCGCGCTGCGGCACCAGGCTGGATATGGCGCAGTTTAGTCTCTTCAAAATAGCCCACGACATACCATGAATGACTGTCAACCAGTGCAAACAGCGGTGTTCCCGCCGTCGCATAGTTGCCAGGACGCAGCGTCAGATTGGTTATCCAGCCATCGGTGGGAGCCGTCAGTGTGGTCTGCTGCAGATTCCAGCGCGCCTGATCCAGCGTCGCCTGCGCCGCTTTCTCCGTAGCGGCAGCCGCTTCAGCGGTTAGCTGAGCGATATCCCGATCTTCTGCTGAAATAACATTACGCGGCAGTTCTGCCCGCCGCCGCGCTTCATGCTGCGCTTTTGCCAGATCGCTCTGTGCTTTCGCCAGCTGTGCTTCAGCGCTCGCTACCGCGATTTGCCACGGTTTTGCATCAAGCTCAAGCAGCACGTCGCCTTTGTGTACGCGCTGATTGTCCCGCACCCGCAGCTGAGTAATGCGGCCGGAGATCTCAGGCGTCACATCAACCAGTTCAGCGCGCACTTTGCCGTCGCGTGTCCAGGGCGCCTGCATGTAGGTATTCCACATCCACCAGGCGGCCAGCAGCGCCAGCGCAAAAACAATCAGGGTCGAGAAATATTTCAGGGGATTAAAGGTCATGGTCGGTTATCCATATTGCACCAGCCACAGCGCGGCTGACACGCAAAGCACAAACAGTGAGAGATCCAGCAGAGTGGGGTGCCAGATATCACCGGCATAGAGCCGGTCGCGCAGCAGAGGATGGATCAGCAGCCAGAAAAAAAAGCCGAGCAGCACGGCCTTAAACAGCGGCGGAAACAGCAGTGAGGCACCAAAGACCAGATCGGTCAGGGGCGCTGCTGCAGGAAAATCAGGGGTGGGCATGTGTCATCATCCTTTGTTGACTCAGGCAATGTCATGATAAGCGTAGCGATATCCACTACGTCTGGCCTGCTATTTGTATTTTGTCCTGTAAACTCGCAAAATAGTGTAAAATCTGGCTTGATAGCTAGCAAGCTAATTATAAGGAGATGAAATGGATACGCCACTTGGAACCGACCTGTCGCGCCTGGTGCGCATCTGGCGCGCGTTAATCGATCAGCGCCTGAAGCCGCTGGAGCTGACACAAACGCACTGGGTGACTTTGCATAATATTCATCAACTTCCGCCAGAACAGTCGCAGATCCAGCTGGCTAAAGCGATCGGTATTGAGCAGCCTTCGCTGGTGCGCACGCTGGATCAGCTGGAAGAGAAGGGACTGATCACCCGCTCCACCTGCGCAAACGATCGGCGGGCGAAACGCATCAGGCTGACCAAAGAAGCCGCACCGATTATCGGGCAGGTAGAGCACGTTATTGATGCAACCCGCGACGATATCCTGGCTGGCATCAGCGCCGAAGAGATCAATCAGATGGTCACGCTGATTGCGCGGCTTGAGAAAAATATTCTCGAATTACAGCATCGCGAAAAATAAAAAACCGACGCCAGGCGTCGGTTTTTTTGCGCGTCAGAGTTAGCGCGGAGAGACTGTGACCTGGCTGCCGTTAGAGGCCAGTACCACGCGCTGGCCTGGTGAGTAGCGGCTCGCATCCTGCTTCTGCACGACCATGATGGTATTACCATCATCTTTGCGGATTTCCAGCTCAACGCCGTTAGATTTGTTAACGGCACCCTGTACGCCCTGGCCCGCAACGCCGCCCAGTACCGCACCGCCTGCCGTCGCCAGGCTGCGACCTGCACCACCACCGATGGTGTTACCCAGGAAACCACCCAGCACCGCACCGCCAATTGCACCAATGACATTGCTGTCATCGCCACCCTGAATCTTAACCGGGCGCACTGACACCAGCGTGCCGTATGACACATTTTGGACCTGCTTGGCTTCACTGGCGCTGTAAACATCGCCTGAGAGGGTGTCATTGCTGACACAGCCTGCCAGCGTTACACCAGCGAGGGCCACGGCTATGAAACGCTTAATCATCAGAAAGCTCCTTTATAAAAAACGCCATGTTCTCATCCTGCTCTGCACAGAGTATAAGACAGAAAGCGACGCATGGATGCCATGCCGCACAATCAGTACCAGAGTCGCAGCATAGAGTATGCCTCATCAACAAAAATTCAATCCGCCGGTAAAAATATTTCTGCTCTGCTGCACTGCGCATGGCAGAGTGAAAAGCAGAAAGTTATCATCATATTAGAAAGGCGGCATCAGCAGAGTGCCGGCGCCGGCACCCGCCGGATAACGAGGAGCTATCGTGATAAAGTCAGGACGCTATATAGGAGTGATGTCAGGCACCAGTCTGGATGGCGTGGACGTGGTGCTGGCGGCGATCGACCGTCACATGGTGGCGCAGCAGGCGAGCTACTGTCACCCGTTTCCGCCCGCACTGCGGCAGCGGGTACTGGCTATATGCCAGGGACAGCCGCTGACGCTGTCGCAGCTCGGGCAGCTGGACACCGAGCTGGGTAAGCTGTTTGCTGAAGCGGTGGTCACCCTGATGCGTCAGCAGGCGCTGGAAGCCGATGACATTGTGGCCATCGGCTGCCACGGTCAGACCGTCTGGCATGAACCCGGCAGCTTCGCCCCTAATACGCTGCAGATTGGCGATAATAACCAGATTGCCGCCGCCACCGGCGTGACCGTAGTCGGCGATTTTCGCCGGCGCGATATGGCGCTGGGCGGGCAGGGTGCGCCGCTGGTGCCTGCGTTTCATCAGGCGCTGCTCATGGACAGCAGTGAACGCCGCATGGTGCTGAATATTGGCGGCATCGCTAACCTGTCGCTGCTGATCCCGGGGCAGCCGGTGCGGGGCTTTGATACCGGACCCGGCAATATGCTGATTGATGCCTGGATCTGGCGTCATCAGGGGGTAAGCTACGATCATAACGGGACCTGGGCCGCCAGCGGGCAGGTGGTACCCGCGCTGCTGGAGCAGATGCTGAACGATCCCTGGTTTGCGCTGCCGCCGCCGAAAAGCACCGGGCGTGAGTACTTTAATCCTGACTGGATAGAGCGTCAGCTACAGGCTTTTCCTGCGCTGGCACCGGAGGATGTGCAGGCTACGCTAAGCGAACTGACGGCGCTGACAATTGCACAGCAGATCCAGCTCAGTAACGGCTGTGACCGTCTGCTGGTGTGCGGCGGAGGTGGCCGCAATCCGCTGCTCATGGCGCGGCTCGCGGCGCATCTTCCCGGCACCGAGGTGACCACTACCGATGCCGCGGGCGTCAGCGGCGATGATATGGAAGCGCTGGCCTTTGCCTGGCTGGCGTTCCGGACCCTCTCTGGCCTGCCAGGCAATCTGCCTGCGGTCACCGGGGCGCGTGAAATGAGCGTGCTGGGTGCTATCTATCCGGCAAATAGCCGGCCGACACGATAAGGAGAAGTAATGAAGAGATATATGCTGGCAGCGGGCTGCCTGGCACTGAGCGGCTGCGGTATGCTGCAGAAGCCGGCCCCGCAGCCCGAAACGCTGCACTACCAGTGCGGCACGCTGCCGCTGACGGTCACGCTGGATAACAGCAAAGAAGAGGTCAGCTTTATTCTTGATGGCAAGCCGCTGACGCTGAAACAGACCGTCTCCGCGTCGGGCGCGCGCTACAGTGACGACCACTACGTTTTCTGGTCGAAAGGCAACAGCGCTTTTGTTGAGCGCAATGACAGAATCATTATCAACGACTGCGAACTGCAGGACGCGGCGAACACCAACCGGTCTTAATACGATTAAGAGAGACGCTATGAGCGACAGCGACAGCCTGCAACAGATTGCCCATCTGCGCCGGGAATATACCCGCGGCGGCTTGCGGCGCAAAGATTTGCCGGACGATCCTCTGGTCCTGTTTGAACAGTGGCTGCAGCAGGCGTGTGCCGCGCAGCTGCCCGATCCCACCGCCATGACGGTGGCGACGGTAGACAGCAGCGGTCAGCCTTATCAGCGCATTGTGCTGCTCAAGCACTACGATGCTGCAGGCTTTGTCTTTTATACCAACCTTGGCAGCCGTAAAGCGCTGCAGCTGGCAGAAAACCCGCGCATCTCGCTGCATCTCCCGTGGCACTTTCTGGAGCGTCAGGTGATGGTGCTGGGCGAGGCGGAGAAGCTCTCGCCGCTGGAGGTCATAAAATATTTCCATAGCCGCCCCCGCGACAGCCAGATTGGTGCCTGGGTTTCTAAACAGTCGAGCCGTATCTCTGCGCGCAGCGTACTGGAGAGCAAGTTTCTGGAACTTACGCAGAAATTTCAGCAGGGCGACGTCCCGCTGCCCACGTTCTGGGGCGGATACCGCGTGCGGTTTTCTGCCATTGAGTTCTGGCAGGGCGGCGAACACCGGCTGCACGATCGTTTTCTCTATCAGCGCAGTGAGAATGGCTGGACGATTGACCGGTTAGCACCGTAAAACCCGCTTTTCCCCGTTTCAGCGCTGGCGCCGTGAGCGTCAGCGCTTTATGCTATAGCCCTCTTTTTTTTCGTCTCCGCATCGTAGCGGAAAGCTGTGTACCAGCCCAGGTGCAGCCCGATCAATTTGGAGTCAGTGATGACCAGCAGTAACCTGATACAACAATTGCAGGAACGTGGCCTTGTGGCCCAGGTAACGGATGAAGAAGCGTTAGCAGAGCGACTGGCGCAAGGGCCAATTGCCCTCTATTGCGGCTTTGACCCTACCGCCGACAGCTTGCATTTGGGCCATCTGGTGCCGCTGCTCTGCCTGAAGCGTTTTCAGGATGCCGGCCACAAGCCGGTTGCGCTGGTGGGTGGAGCCACCGGTCTGATTGGCGATCCCAGCTTTAAAGCCGCGGAACGTAAACTCAATACCAGTGAAACCGTAGGCGAGTGGGTAGAGAAGATCCGCAACCAGGTTGCCCCGTTCCTTAGCTTTGACTGCGGCGATAACAGCGCTATCGCGGCTAACAACTACGACTGGTTTGGTGGCATGAACGTGCTGACTTTCCTGCGCGATATCGGCAAGCACTTCTCTGTTAATCAGATGATCAACCGGGAAGCGGTTAAACAGCGTCTGAATCGTGAGGATCAGGGGATCTCCTACACGGAGTTCTCTTACAACCTGCTGCAGGGCTACGATTTTGCCGAGCTTTACAAGCGTTATGGCGTGGTGCTGCAGATTGGCGGCTCCGATCAGTGGGGAAATATCACCTCCGGTATCGACCTGACCCGTCGTCTGCATCAGCAGCAGGCCTTTGGCCTGACCGTGCCGCTTATTACAAAATCAGATGGCACCAAGTTCGGTAAAACAGAAGGCGGCGCGGTCTGGCTGGATGCGAAAAAAACCAGTCCTTACAAGTTTTACCAGTTCTGGATCAACACCGCTGACGCAGATGTCTACCGCTTCCTGAAGTTCTTTACCTTTATGAGCCTGGATGAGATTAACGCGCTCGAAGAAGAGGACAAAAACAGCGGCAAAGCGCCACGCGCCCAGTACGTGCTGGCCGAGCAGGTTACGCGCCTGGTGCACGGTGATGCAGGACTGGCTGCGGCCAGAAGGATCACCGAGAGCCTGTTCTCAGGCAGCCTGAGCGACATGACCGAAGCAGACTTTGAGCAGCTGGCACAGGACGGCATGCCGGTTATCACGCTCAGCGCGGAAGACGATCTGCAGCAGGCGCTGGTTGCCGCAGAGCTGGTGCCGTCGCGCGGCCAGGCCCGGACGATGATCGGCTCTAATGCGGTCTCTGTGAACGGAGAAAAACAGGCGGATGCCGAGTATCGTTTCAGCGACAGCGACAAGCTGTTTGGCCGCTTTACGCTGCTGCGTCGCGGCAAAAAACACTACTGCCTGATAAACTGGCAGTAAGGTGTCAGGGCCGGTTTCCGGCCCTTTTTCATGGCAAGGCAGTACAGGGTTATAATGAAAAATATTCTCGCAATTCAGTCTCACGTGGTGTTTGGCCACGCCGGTAATAGCGCGGCAGAGTTCCCGATGCGCCGCATGGGCGCAAACGTTTGGCCGCTTAATACCGTTCAGTTTTCTAATCACACGCAGTATGGTCACTGGACCGGTACGGTGATGCCGGCCAGCCATCTGACCGATATCGTCAAAGGTATCGCCGCCATCGATCGCCTTAAAACCTGTGATGCCGTACTCAGCGGTTACCTGGGTTCAGCCGAACAGGGCGAGCAGATTCTGGCGATTGTGCGTGAAGTCAAAGCCGCCAACCCGGACGCCTGGTTTTTCTGCGATCCGGTGATGGGGCATCCTGAGAAAGGCTGTATTGTGGCGCCGGGCGTAGCGGAGTTTCACTGCAAACAGGCGCTGCCCGCCAGCGATCTGATTGCACCTAACCTGCTTGAACTGGAGATGCTGAGCGGACAGACGGTGGCTGACGTTGAGCAGGCGGTAGATGCGGCGCGTCTGCTGATTGCGCAGGGACCGAAAGTGGTGCTGGTTAAACATCTGGCCCGTGCCGGCCGGCGCAGCGACCGCTTTGAGATGCTGCTGGTTACCGCTGATGAGTGCTGGCATATCAGCCGTCCGCTGGTGGACTTTGGCGTGCGTCAGCCGGTAGGCGTAGGCGATCTGACCAGCGGTCTGCTGCTGGTAGATCTGCTGCACGGCAAATCGCTGCAGCAGGCGCTGGAGCATGTTACTGCAGCGGTATATGAAGTGATGCTGAAAACCCATGAAATGGGAGAGTATGAGCTGCAGCTGGTCGCGGCACAGGACGCTATCGCGCAGCCGCAGCAGCATTTCGCGGCAGAAAAACTCTGACTGCACGGCAGGCCGGTTTCAGCGCCGGCCTGTCGCACTGTTTACGCCAGCCCCTCTGCCTGCAGCGCCGCCTGAACCGCCGGACGCTCACCCACGCGGGCAAACCACGCGTCCAGCGCCGGCATCTCATCCAGCTGCAGCTTCACCGCTTTCGCCCAGCGCGTCACCACATACAGATAGATATCGGCTACGGTATAGCGCGTGCCCAGCAGCCACTGCTTGTCTTCCAGCGCCGCATTGACCAGCTGAAACTTCTTCTCCAGCTGGGCACGCAGCTGCGGTTTGTACGCGTCTGGCGTATCGGGGCGGAACAGCGGCGAAAACCCTTTATGCAGCTCGCTGCTGATAAAGCTCAGCCACTCCAGCGTATGGTAGCGCGTCAGGCTGCCGGTCGGAGCCAGCAGATGGTAATCAGGTTTGAGATCCGCCAGATACTGCACAATCGCCACGCCTTCAGTCAGTATCGTCCCGTCATCAAACTGCAGCGCCGGAACCTGACCTTTAGGGTTAATCTGCCAGTAATCCTCACCCTGTTCCGTCAGTTTCTTCTGCAGATCAACATTAACCTGCGTAAAGTCGAGGCCGCATTCGCGGGCGACGATATGGGGGGAGAGGGAACAGGCGCCGGGCTTGCAATAGAGTTTCATTGTTGCATCTCCTCAACAAATGATATGAGTGACGTGACAAACATGGCACGCCGGATAGCGGACTCTGAGTAAACTACAAGGGAAAAAGAGAGATGGGAAGGGACTTATCAGCTGAAAAACGGCTCCGGTGCGCAGTAACAGGCGTGCGCAGCGCGGAGCCGGATGCGGTTATTCGCTGGCGCCGGCGCGCTTCAGCGCACCTTCAGCGGTATCCTGCGTCATGCGGTTGAGCAGCGGGGCGGTAACCAGCATCAGCAGGGCAATCACACCGGTGGCAATACCAATCTGCTGGAATACCTGGCTGTAGACCGCCAGGGAAGTGTGCGGATCGGTGACATCCTGCGGCACCGCCATCAGGTTGGCCACCTTACCGGCGATCATCGCTGCGCCTGCGGTAGTCAGGAACCATGAGCCCATGATAAAGCCCATCAGACGCTGTGGCACCAGCTGCGCGACCATGGCCAGACCCAGGCCGGAGATCATCAGCTCACCGATACTCTGCAGGGCATAGCTCAGGATCAGCCAGTTAACGGAGACAATGCCTGCCTGATTTGCAAAGCCGGCGCCGAGCGGCAGCACCAGAAACGCGCCGGAGCAGAGCACCATGCCAATGGCAAATTTGTGCGGCATCGGCAGCTTATCGCCCAGCTTGTTATAGACTGCGGCCAGCAGCGGGCTGGCGACCATGATCCAGAACGGATTCAGCGCCTGGAACTGCTCCGGCTCAAACGCGATGCCGAAAATGGCGTGTTCAACGTTGCGGATCGCAAAGAAGTTGAGCGAAGTCGGCATCTGCATATAGAGCACAAAGAAGACAATCGCTTCCACCATCAGCAGAAACGCCACAATCATTTTACGGCGCGCGGCACCCTGCAGCGTGAACGCTTCTTTGGCAAAGATCAGAACAATGCCCAGTGCGACAACGCCGAGCGTTATGCGCGCAATGCTTTGATGATGCAGCAGCCAGGTGGCGAGTGCGATCAGCACCGCAACGCCCACGATGGTCAGCAGCAGTTTACCCACCTGCAGCGGAGCAAAATCGGGCTTTGACCCATACTCTTTCACCAGCCGTTTAAAGAACAGGAAGTTAAGCAGCGTGATCACCAGCCCCACGACGGAGAGAGAGAAAGCGGCACCCCAGCCATATTTTGCTGCCAGCCACGGCGTCAGCATCATTGAGAACAGCGAGCCAATGTTGATCGACATATAGAACATGGTAAATGCGCCGTCGATGCGCGGATCGTCCTTGGCGTAGCAGGTGGAGAGCAGCGAAGAGGGGTTCGCTTTGAACAGGCCGCTGCCCACAGCAATGGTCGCCATGCCGACATAAACCAGCGTGGTGTCATGCCCGGAAAATGCGATCAGCGCATAGCCGAGTGCCAGCACCATGACGCCCAGCACAATGACGCGCTTGGTGCCGAGTACTTTGTCACCCAGCCAGCCGCCGATAGCCACCAGACCGTAAACCAGGGCGCTAAAGGAGGTAAACAGCGTAATGGAGTCCGCTTCAGACATCCCCAGCTGTTTGACCAGATAGACGGCCATAATGGCCTGTAAGCCGTAGTAGCCGAAACGCTCCCACAGCTCGATAGAGAAGATCAGATAAAATGCTTTAGGTTGCCGGAAGGCGTTGAGGCTTACTGCCTCGTCAGTGTGTTTGTTTGCAGTTGACACGTATACCTCAGTTTATACATCGCCTGTTTTGTAACAGGAATTAAGTCTGCGTCGGTCTGGGTCATCCCGCGCAACATTGTTATTAGAAAGGAAAAACGGCGCCTAATTTGGCTGAATCGGGGCCACAGGGCAAGCATTTTTTACACGCTGGCGTAGCGAATGCCGGCAGGGCAATCTCTGCGGCTAAGCGCGATGGTTTAGTGTTTAATAGGGTGTAAAACGATTGTAACAGAATAAACACGCAGCGCATAAGTTTGGTAAACCCCTTTGCTGAAACAAACCGCCTGAGAGGCATAAAGCGGAATAACAGACTGTTGCTGAATATTTATACGATATATGCTGCTGTTTTCGCGTGAATTATGAGCATAATAGGTTGATTATTGAACTAAAAGAGCAGGGCGGGGTTTCCGGAAAGCTAATTAGTTGATCCAGCGCACAAATTCTCCAATTAATTAGCCGCATGAAAAAAGAAATGGCGCGCTGTTCGTGCAGCAAATCTCTTTTTATTGAGGGAACGAACAAAAACGCTGAGGCCAGCCAGCGCTGAACGCTGTTCACGGCTTAACTGAAACATCAACTCATCCTTTCAGACGAATAAACAGCCGTGGGCAGACGCGGTTTATCATAAATTTCATATACTCATGTCAGTACAATTCCGGGGGCCGGCGTGAAACCGGCCAGATGTTCAGCGTACTGGCGGTGCAGTGCCGTCAGTAAACCATGAGGGAAGATGATGCCGTTGATACTGGGTGAGTTATCTGGTGCTCCGCAATGGGTGCCTGCTGTATTACTCGTCACACTGTCGCTCGCAATGGGCTTTCTGGCGCGATATATCCTTCTCAGCCTGATTCGTTACTGGCAGGGACGGGATAAAAAACTGTTTAAATCTCTCGAAAAACATCTGCGCGGCTCGATGTTTCTTATTTTACCGCTGTTATTCATCAGCGCCGGCGTAGATTATGTGAATATTCAGCCGGAGTCGCTGGGCTTTATTAATGCCGCTCTGCACATCTTTATTATATTATCCTTCTGCTCGCTGATGATCAGGATGATCAATGTCGCGCAGGACATGCTCTTTATCCGTTATGACATTAATATCTCAAATAACCTGCGCGCGCGAAAAATCCGCACGCAGATCATGTATGTAAAAAAAGTTGTGATTGTTGTGCTGGTAACGCTCTGTTTGTCGTTGATTTTGCTTAGCTTTCCGGGTGTGCGTAAGTTTGGCACGACGATTCTCGCCGGGGCAGGCGTTGCCGGTATTATTATTGGCTTTGCATTACAGAAATCGCTGGTCAATCTGTTTGCCGGTATTCAGATTGCATTTACGCAGCCGATAAAAATTGATGATGCGGTGGTGGTAGAAAAAGAGTGGGGCTGGATTGAAGAAATTAATCTGACCTATGTTGTGGTGCGTCTCTGGGATCTGCGCCGGCTGGTATTGCCGATAACCTACTTTACAGAAAATCCGTTCCAGAACTGGACGCGTAATAACGCACAGATTTTAGGTTCCGTCTTTCTTTATCTTGATTACTCTATGCCGCTGGAACCGCTGCGCGAGCATTTTGAGAAGGTGCTCAATGAAACCCGGCTCTGGGATCGGGAAACGCAGGTGCTGCAGGTAACGGAAACAACCGAAAAAACCATGACGATCAGGCTGCTGATGACGGCACATAACTCGCCTACCGCGTTTGACTTACGCTGCTACGTGCGGGAAAAGATGATTGAGTTTATTCAGCAGCACTATCCGCAGTGTTTGCCGCATGTACGGGCTACGCTGAGCCATCCGGAAGCGTAACCAGACAGGAGAATGCGGTGCCGCTGACCCCGGCACCGCGCTCAGATCTCCGTCTTATCACGGTATTCGCACAGGTCTTCGATCAGGCAGGCGCCGCAGCGCGGCTTGCGTGCTATGCAGGTATAACGCCCGTGCAGAATCAGCCAGTGATGGCAGTCGACCTTAAACGCGGCAGGCACCACTTTAAGCAGTTTCTCTTCAACCTCTTCCACATTTTTACCCGGCGCAAAGCGCGTGCGGTTACTGACGCGAAAGATATGCGTGTCGACGGCGATGGTGGGCCAGCCAAAGGCGGTGTTCAGCACCACGTTAGCGGTTTTACGCCCGACACCCGGCAGCGCCTCAAGTGCGGCACGATCTTCCGGCACCGCGCCGCCATGCTGTTCCAGCAATATGCGGCAGGTTTTGATCACGTTTTCCGCTTTGCTGTTAAACAGCCCGATTGTCTTGATGTACTCTTTGACGCCGTCGACGCCAAGCGCCAGCATGGCCGCCGGGGTGTTCGCGACCGGATAGAGCCGGGCCGTGGCTTTGTTCACGCTGACATCGGTCGCCTGAGCCGAAAGCAGTACCGCAATCAGCAGTTCAAATGGCGAGCTGAACTGCAGCTCAGTGGTCGGATGCGGGTTGTTATCGCGCAGACGGGTCAGGATCTGCAGGCGCTTCTCTTTATTCACACCGCTTTCCCGATTTCACCTGGCGCAGCCACTGTTTTAGCTTCCGCTTCAGCGCGCAGCGCGGCGCGCTGTTTCATTTTCTGATCGATAAGATACTTTCCTGCCAGCAGCATACCCAGACCGATGAAGGCGCCGGGTGGCAGCATAGCCAGCAGCATCGGTGAATCAAAGTGCACGACTTCGATGCGCAGTGAGGTTGCCCACGGGCCGAGCAGCTGATCGGCACCGTTGAACAGCGTACCGCTGCCAATCAGTTCGCGAATGGATCCCAGCGTGACCATGGCGCAGGTCGCTCCCATACCGATAGCGAACCCATCCAGCGCGGATAGCGGGATACTGCTTTTTGACGCTACCGCTTCAGCACGGCCCACGACAATACAGTTAGTAACGATCAGCGGAATAAAGATCCCCAGCGACTGATAAAGACCGTAGGCGTAAGCGTTGATCAGCATCTGAACGCAGCTGACAACCGAGGCGATAATCATCACATAAATCGGGATACGGATATCTGCCGGTACCCAGCGGCGTGAGGCGGAAATTGCACTGTTGGTAATGGTCAGCACCAGCGTCGTGGCCAGCCCCAGCCCCAGCGCATTGGTTGCGGTGGAGGTCACCGCCAGCAGCGGACAGAGTCCCAGCAGCTGTACCAGCGCAGAGTTATTTTTCCATAAACCGCCAATCAGCAGATTTTTCGCTTCACTCATGGTGTTTCTCCACATTCCGGCAGCGAACGCAACGTCGCTGGCAGCGTTTCAATATAGAGCGCCGTGCGTTTAGTGGCGTTAACCACCGCGCGCGGCGTAATGGTCGCACCGGTAAACTGATCGAAATCGCCGCCATCTTTCTTCACGGCAAAATGCGGGTCATCGGCCCCTTTAATCTGTTTTCCATTAAAGCTGTTGATCCAGTCAGAGATGCGCAGCTCAATTTTATCACCCAGCCCGGGCGTTTCATGGTGTTCAATGACGCGCACGCCCAGCACGGTACCGCTGAAGTCAGCGCCTACCAGGAGCTGAATGGCGCCGGAGTAGCCATCGGGGGCGGTACTTTCCAGCGCTGCGGCCACCGGCTTGTCGCCTTTACGGGCAATATAGAGGTGATGCGGCTGCTCATTACCCAGCGCCGCATTGTGCACCAGATAACACTCCTGCTGAATAGCATTATCGTACAGCGCGGTCGGTACCACCTGATCCAGCAGGTTTTTCTGCTGCAGCGCAGTCTGATGCTCAACGGTGGGTTTGGTCACATAGTTCACCACGGCGGTTACGCCGGTCGTCACCACTGCAAACATCCCCAGCGTTACCGCGTTTTTGCGAATAGCGTCGATCATACCTTAATCCTTCCGGTGACCATAAACGCGCGGCTGAGTATAGTAGTCAATCAGCGGCACGCAGATATTTGCCAGCAGCACGGCGAACGCCACGCCATCCGGATAGCCGCCAAAGCTGCGGATCAGCCAGACCAGCAGACCGATCAGCGCACCGTAGATCAGACGCCCCCGGTTAGTGGTGGAGGCGGTAACCGGATCGGTAGCGATAAAGAATGCGCCCAGCATGGTCGCACCCGAAAAGAGGTGGGTGAGCGGTGTATTAAGCGTCTCAGGCGAGAAGATCCAGCCGAGCGTGGCGCATACCGCCAGCGAGGCGAGCATGCTGGCCGGGATATGCCAGCGAATCGCATTTTTTGCCAGCAGCAGCATGCCGCCCAGCAGGTAACCCAGGTTGACCCACTGCCAGCCCAGTCCCGCCAGTACCCCGGCGTAGATTGGCTGAGCGTGAAGCTCTTCGGCGCTGTGGCCGGCGCGCAGTCCGGTTTTAAACGTATCGAGCGGCGTGGCCTGACTGATGCCATCCACCCCGAGCTGCAGCTGCTGCATGGTATCGCCGGCCAGCGTATGGCCGCGAAACACCATACTGAGTGAATCCATCAGATCCGGTTTTACCGCCTGCAGCGCATCGGGCGGCAGCCAGCTGGTCATCTGCACCGGAAAAGAGATCAGCAGCACAACGTAGCCGACCATTGCCGGGTTGAACGGATTCTGGCCCAGGCCGCCATAGAGCTGTTTGGCAATCAGAATCGCAAACAGGGTGCCCAGAACAATCAGCCACCAGGGGGCAAGCGGCGGCAGGCTGATCCCGAGCAGCAGCGCCGTCAGCAGGGCTGAGTTATCTGCCAGCACCGGCTTTACGGCGCTGTGGCGCAACCGCATTATCGCCGCTTCGGTCAGCAGCGCCGTCGCAATAGCCAGCACAACCTGGATAAGAAAACCGCTGCCAAAGAAATACCACTGCGCCGCCATGCCGGGCAGGGCCGCCAGTACCACCAGTAGCATAATGTTACCGGTGCTGCGCCGGTTATGAGTATAGGGAGAGCTTGCGATACGAAAGGCCATTTATTCCTCAGTGGTCGAAGGCTGCTGCTGCGCTTTACGCGCTTTAGCACGGGCGACCGCCGCAGCGATGGCCGCTTTGCGTGGGTCTTCAGGTTCAGGTTCAGCGGATACCGCCGGCGGCAGCGAGCTTTCCGACAGCGCGGCCGCTTTTTTCGCTTTGGCACGGGCAATGGCGGCGGCGACGGCGGCTTTGCGCGGATCGTCTTCCGTTACCGGCTCAGGCGTTGCGGCGACCGGCTCGTCTGCGGTTGTGGCCTGCGCGGCCGCTTTTTTCGCTTTGGCGCGGGCAATAGCGGCGGCGACGGCGGCCTTGCGCGGATCGTCTTCCGTTATCGGCTCAGGCGTTGCGGCGACCGGCTCGTCCGCGGTTGTGGCCTGCGCGGCCGCTTTTTTCGCTTTGGCGCGGGCAATGGCGGCGGCGACGGCGGCTTTGCGCGGATCGTCTTCCGTTACCGGCTCAGGTGCCTCTGCTGCTGGCATCGCAGCAGGAGTGGCCTCAGGACGCTCGGTTGCCGCCTTTTTCGCTTTTGCCCGCGCAATCGCGGCTTCCACAGCCGCTTTACGCGGGTCGCTCTCTGCCGCAGTCTCGCTCTCTGGCTGAGCCGCTTTTTTCGCTTTCGCCCGGGCAATCGCGGCTTCCACCGCCGCTTTACGCGGGTCGCCTGTCTGACGGGTAACCGGCTGCGTCTCTGCCTGGGTTGCTGCCTGCTGCGCCAGCGCCTGTGCGTGACGCGCTTCGCGTTCGGCCAGTTCCTGCTCTGGCGTTTTCGCCTGACGCGCCTTAATACGTGCAGCAGCGGCGTCGCGTTCACCGTTATCGCTGCGTGCAACGCGCTGCTTCGCCTCTTCATGACGCGCCTCGCGCGCCAGTTTCTCACGTTCTAACCGCGCCTGACGCGCCTCAAAGCGTGCCTTAGCCTCCGCCGTGCGCTTCGCTTCAAGATCGATGGCACGCAGCTCAGCTTTTTCCTGCCGGTAATACTGAACCAGCGGAATATTACTCGGGCAGACGTAAGCGCAGGCCCCGCATTCAATACAGTCATCGATATTATGCGCGCGCGCTTTTTCATGATCGCCGCCCTGGCTATACCAGTAGAGCTGCTGCGGCAGCAGCTTCGCCGGACAGGCGTCGGCGCAGGCGCTGCAGCGAATGCAGGATTGCTCTTCCTGCGGCGCTGCCATTTCGCTGGCGGCAGGCGCCAGAATACAGTTGGTGATTTTCACAACCGGCACGTCGAGGGAAGGCAGGGTAAAGCCCATCAGCGGCCCGCCCATGATCACCATCTGACGCGGCCCCGGCTGAAAACCGACCTGACGCAGCAGATGACTCACCGGGGTGCCAAGACGCCCCCAGACGTTGCGCGGTTGCGCAATCGCGTCGCCGGTCAGCGTGACCACGCGCTCGGTGATGGGTTCACCATCAACGATCGCACGCTTAACCGCCCAGGCGGTGCCGACGTTCTGCATCAGCACACCAATATCGGTTGAGCGTCCGCCGTGCGGCACTTCCCGCCCGGTCAGGATTTTGGTCAGCTGTTTGGCCCCGCCAGAGGGATATTTTGTCGGGATAACCCGGATCTCAATATCGCGCTCGCCGCGCAGCGCCTGTTTCAGGGCAGCTATCGCTTCAGGTTTGTTATCTTCAATACCCACCAGAACGCGTTCCGCCTGCAGTACCCAGGCAAGGATCCGGCAGCCTTCCAGCACTTCAGCGGCGTAATCCTGCATCAGCCGATCGTCAGCGGTGATATAAGGCTCGCACTCTGCGGCATTGATGATTAACGTTTTGACACCCTGCAGGCCGCCACGCAGTTTAGTGGCGGTGGGGAACCCGGCGCCGCCCAGGCCCGCTACGCCGGCGCTGTGAATGCGTCGGATAACCTCTTCCCGGCTCAGCGCACGGTAGTCGGGCTGCGCATCACGTTCAATCCAGCGATCTTCACCGTCAGCGCGCAGGAAAATGCACAGCTCTGAGAGCCCGGACGGGTGCGCCGTCATATGTGGCGCGATAGCCTCTATAGTGCCTGAGGTTGGCGCGTGTACCGGCAGCATGCGTCCGCTGCCAAAGGTGAGCGGCTGGCCGCGCAGCACGCGATCGCCTGGCGAGACGCAGATCTCACCTTCATGGCCAATATGCTGTTTCAGGGGAATAACAAACTGTTCAGGCAGCGGCAGCGTGCTCAGCGGCATACCGTTAGACTGTGTTTTCATTTCCGGCGGATGAATACCGCCCTGAAAATCCCACAGCTTCTCTTTGCGAAACAGATTTAACAGATTAAGCATGATGTTCTGCCGGGATCACTTTTACAGGAATGGTGTTGAGATCCCACTTCCAGCTTGCTGGAGTGGTGGCGACCGGGCGCATTTCAATGCAGTCAGTCGGGCAGGGAGCCACACACAGGTCGCAGCCCGTGCAGACGTCGCTGAGCACGGTATGCATGGCGCGCGTGGCGCCGACGATCGCATCCACCGGACACGCCTGAATGCACTTGGTGCAGCCGATACAGTTCTCTTCGTCGATCCACGCCACGGTGCGTACCGGCGTAAGGATTTCGGCACCGCCATCGAGTGGCTGCGGCTCAACGTTCAGCAGCTCCGCCAGCCTGAGCATGGTCTGCTCGCCACCCGGGGCGCACTTGTTAATCGCTTCCCCGTTGTTGCCGACAGCATCCGCATAGGGACGACATCCGGGGTAGCCGCACTGACCGCACTGGCTTTGTGGCAGTACGGCATCAATCTGTTCGACAATAGGGTCTTCTTCAACTTCAAAACGGCGCGAAGCGTAGCCGAGCAGGCCACCAAAAATCAGCCCCAGCGCGCTGAGTACAGCGATTGCTATCCAGATAGCGGTCATATCAGAATTTCACCAGACCGGTAAAGCCCATAAACGCCAGCGCCATCAGGCCAGCGGTGATCAGGGCGATAGAGTTACCTTTGAACGGTGCCGGCACGTTAGCCAGCACCAGACGTTCACGCATGCCGGCAAACAGCACCATCACCAGTGAAAAACCCAGCGAGGCGCTAAAGCCATAGAGCGCAGCCTGCAGAAACGTATGGTTGAGATTGACGCTCAGTAATGGCACACCCAGTACCGCACAGTTGGTGGTGATCAGCGGCAGGAAGATCCCCAGCAGCCGGTAGAGTGACGGACTGGTTTTCCGCACCACCATTTCTGTGAACTGCACCACTACGGCAATTACCAGGATGTAGGCCATCGTACGCAGATAAACCAGATCCAGCGGGATCAGAATCAGATGGTTAACCAGCCACGCGCACACCGAAGCGAGCGTGATAACAAACGTAGTGGCAAGCCCCATGCCAATGGCCGTTTCCAGTTTTTTTGACACGCCCATGAACGGGCAAAGGCCGAGGAATTTGACCAACACGAAGTTGTTCACCAGCACTGTGCCAACAAAGAGAAGCAAGTAATCGGTCATGGTTTAACCCGGGAAGCCTAAAGGCGTTTATTATCCGGAAATGAGAGCTACATCTCAACCTTTACCCCGGCGAGAGCAGCTCTGAGAGCACGCAGAATTAAATTCCTGACGAATAACGCATCATTACAGAGCGGTGAAGGTCTGTTTAACCCGTCGGGAGCGCTTAAAGTAGGGCACAAACAGGGCCGCGGCCAGCAGCGTCAGAAGCAGGGTCTGCAGCGCTTTGCCGTCTGCAACCGGCGTGAACGCAAAGGTTTTCAGCGCCAGCACGACGGTCATCAGCAGCCAGATGGTGTAGTGCCGTGGCAGGCGTCGCGAACGTCTGCAGAATATCCAGCATACCCAGATGCTGTAGAGCCAGACCGCAGCGGCCGTCAGCAGGGAGACCAGCCACTGTGATAACAGCAGATTAGCGTGTGAAAACAGCGTGGTACGCAGCTCGCTGTCAAACAGGGGGCGCAGATAAAGCGCGACAACCAGCGCGCTGGTTAGCATGGTCATAATCAGCCAGGCCAGCGGCAGTAACAGCCAGCCCCCAATGCGCGGTGAGTGAACAGATTCAGACATAATTAAACCACATAGCGCCACACTGATTTAGGCACGCAGCCCAGATCGTATAATCGGCCACCAGAGACCAGTTCAGCGCGGCGATGATCGGCAGCACGATACATATTGATGATGTCGTTATCATCAGTCAGCGAATAGTTGAGATGATCGTAGAGTTTTTCCAGACTCTCAAGATTATTCACTTTGCGAAATTTTAGCAGGTAATCCAGCGCAGTCATGATTGCCATTGAACAGAAAGAACGAAAGAAGGCTCAAGTATAGGGAGCGCGCTGCTGCTGTCTATATATCGGTGTTAAAAAAATTTAAAATTCAGACCAGGTGGAGTAATTACTTCATCAGCAGCGATTTTTTGAGGGATGTTTCGGGGTATAACAGCCAAACATCTATTTCACAGACACCTTATTTCCGATGCTGTGAGAAAATCTAACAGATGATAACGGCAACATTTTTTGCATTTATTTTTCGCCGGTAATTAAGTCTTAAATGCAAAATAAAATAATTAAGCCAGCGTAGCCGCTGATAGAGTGTGCGGGTTATCACAAAATTGCTTATTGCTTTATGAACAACAGCATAACCATTCTTTACGCAGCGGTTGTAATCGCTTCCAGCCCGTTCAAATCTAACCAGTTCTGTTTATTACAGTTATTTGCCCCTTCGGATATTAAAACTCAGCTGTTTTATCCATAAACCTGCCGCGAGCTGATGATGCTATTTAGGCGTAACCCCTTTAAATCATTCTGTTTTGTGAGTTATGTCGCGCTAGTTTTACCTGAATTACGTCAGGCTTAATCTGCGTTTGTACCCCGACTACACACTCCCTTCAGAGGAATGAAAACTATGTGGAAACGTTTACTCCTGACCGCCATGGTAAGCGCCGCGCTCAGCACGCCGGTGCTGGCCGCTGATATGACAGTGGGATTCTCGCAGGTTGGTTCAGAATCGGGCTGGCGTGCTGCCGAAACCAGCGTCGCAAAAAGCGAGGCTAAAAAGCGCGGCATTACGCTGAAAATTGCTGATGGTCAGCAGAAGCAGGAAAACCAGATTAAAGCAGTACGTTCGTTTATTGCTCAGGGGGTGGACGCCATCTTCATCGCGCCGGTGGTGCAGACCGGCTGGGAACCGGTACTTGAAGAAGCAAAAGATGCCAAAATTCCGGTTTTCCTGCTGGATCGCGCCATTGTTGTTAAGGACAAATCTCTCTATATGGCTGTGGTGACGGCGGACAACGTGCTGGAAGGCAAGCTGATTGGCGACTGGCTGGTGAAAACCGTGGGCGACAAGCAGTGTAACGTCGTAGAGCTGCAGGGAACGGTCGGCGCCAGTGTGGCCATCGATCGTAAAAAAGGGTTTGCCGAAGCGATAGCCGGACATAACAACATTAAGGTGATCCGTTCCCAGTCTGGTGACTTTACCCGCAGTAAAGGTAAAGAGGTGATGGAGAGCTTTATTAAAGCTGAAAATAACGGCAAAAACATCTGCATGGTCTATGCCCACAATGATGATATGGCAATCGGTGCCATTCAGGCGATAAAAGAAGCGGGCCTGAAGCCGGGCAAAGATATTCTGACTGGTTCAATCGATGGCGTACCGGATATCTATAAAGCGATGCTGGCCGGTGAGGCAAATGCCAACGTCGAGCTGACGCCGGATATGGCTGGCCCGGCGTTTGATGCGCTGGAGAAGTTTAAGAAAGATGGCACCATGCCGCCTAAAATCATTAAAACGGAGTCGAAGCTCTTCCTGCCGGCGGATGCCCAGACAGAACTCGATAAAAAGAAAAACATGGGTTACTGATCCCCGCAGCCGCCCTGCGGGGCGGCTCTGCTGACATCAGCGAGGTAGAGCCTGATGAGCACCATTGATGATACACCGCTGCTCACGCTGAGCGGCATCAGTAAAGGATTTCCCGGCGTAAAAGCGCTGGATAATGTGTCATTCACTATCCGCAAAGGCGAGATTATGGCGCTGCTGGGTGAAAACGGCGCCGGCAAATCAACGCTGATTAAAGTGCTGACCGGCGTCTATTCACGCGATGCCGGTAGCATCACCCTTAACGGAGAAGCAATCACGCCCCACAGTACGGCGGATGCGCAGCGCGCCGGGATCGGTACGGTCTATCAGGAAGTTAACCTGCTGCCAAATATGTCGGTAGCAGATAACCTCTATATCGGCCGTGAGCCAAAGCGCTTTGGCATGGTCGATCGCCGGAAAATGAACCGTGATGCGGATACACTGATGCGCAATTACGGCTTTGCGCTGGATGTGACGCGCCCGCTCGGACATTACTCTGTCGCCATGCAGCAGATTATCGCTATCTGCCGCGCGGTCGATTTGTCGGCACAGATACTGATTCTGGATGAGCCTACGGCCAGTCTGGACGCCAGTGAAGTAGAGATGCTGTTTACGCTCATGGCGCAGCTGCGTGCCAGAGGCATGAGTCTGATCTTTGTAACCCACTTTCTTGACCAGGTGTATCGTATTACCGACCGCATTACCGTATTACGCAACGGCCAGTTTATCGCCACGCGTGATACCGCTTCGCTACCACAGATAGAGCTGATTAAACTGATGCTGGGGCGCGAGCTGCTGGAGACCGCGCTGCAGCGACAGGGCAGCACCCTGCGCAGCGATCAGCCGGTAGTGGCGTTTGAGGATTATGGCAGGAAAGGCACCATTGAGCCTTTCAGCCTGCAGGTCAGGCCAGGCGAGGTGGTGGGTCTGGCGGGTCTGCTGGGTTCAGGCCGTACTGAAACCGCAGAGGTGCTGTTTGGCATCCGGCGTGCCGATCGCGGCACCGCGCGTATTAAAGGCAAGCTGCAGACTATTCGCACGCCGGCGCAGGCATCCCGCCTGGGTATGGGATTCTGTCCTGAAGATCGCAAAACGGATGGCATTATTGGTGCGGCTTCCGTGCGTGAGAATATTATTCTGGCGCTGCAGGCGCAGCGCGGCTGGCTGCGTCCGATTAAGCGTCGCGAGCAGCAGGCGATTGCCGAACGTTTCATTAAAAGCCTCGGCATCCGTACGCCGCATGCCGACCAGCCGATCGAGTTGCTGTCAGGCGGCAATCAGCAGAAGGTGCTGCTGTCGCGCTGGCTGGTGACCAAACCGCAGTTTCTGATCCTGGATGAGCCAACGCGCGGCATCGATGTCGGTGCGCACGCTGAGATTATTCGTTTGATCGAGTCGCTCTGCGCGGATGGTCTGGCGCTGCTGGTCATCTCTTCTGAACTGGAAGAGCTGGTTGGCTACGCCGATCGCGTCCTGATTATGCGCGATCTGAAGCAGGTGGCTGAAATCCCACTCGAGCAGCTCTCCGTGGCGTCCATTGTGAACGCGATCGCCGAGGGAGGTGCACAACATGCCTGAATCGTCTATGACACAGTCAAAACCTGAAAGACGTAAGCTGAAGCTGCCTCCGGGTATGCCACAGCTTGTGGCACTGATTCTGGTGCTGCTGATTGACAGCCTGGTGGCGAATAACTTTTTTGCCATTCATATTCAGGATGGTCGTCTGTTTGGCAGCCCGATCGATATTCTGAACCGCGCCGCGCCGGTAGCGCTGCTCGCCGTGGGCATGACGCTGGTCATCGCTACCGGCGGGATCGATCTCTCTGTGGGCGCGGTAATGGCTATTGCGGGCGCAACCGCAGCCACGCTGACCGTTGCCGGACATAGCCTGGGCGTGATTGTGCTGGCAACGCTCGGCACCGGTCTGCTATGTGGCCTGTGGAATGGGATACTGGTGGCACTGCTGAAAATTCAGCCGTTTGTGGCCACGCTGATTCTGATGGTGGCGGGGCGGGGCGTAGCGCAGCTGATTACGCAGGGGCAGATCGTGACGTTTAACAGCGAAAGCCTGGCGTGGTTTGGCAGCGGTTCGCTGCTCTGGTTGCCGGTGCCGGTGTGGATCACGCTGCTGGTGGCGCTGGCTGTCTGGCTGCTGACGCGCAAAACAGCGCTGGGCCTGTTTATCGAAGCGGTAGGTATCAACCTGCGCGCGGCGCGTAACGCAGGCGTTAACGGCTGGCTGGTGGTGATGTCGACCTATGTGATTAGCGGCTTATGTGCAGCGGTGGCCGGGCTGATTGTCGCGGCTGATATCCGGGGTGCTGACGCCAATAACGCCGGCCTGTGGCTGGAGCTGGATGCCATTCTGGCCGTGGTGATTGGCGGAGCCTCGCTGATGGGCGGTCGCTTTAATCTGGTGCTGTCGCTGATTGGCGCACTGATTATCCAGTCGATGAATACCGGGATCCTGTTGTCAGGGTTCCCGCCGGAACTGAACCAGGTGGTGAAAGCGGTGGTTGTGATGTGCGTGCTGCTGCTGCAGTCGCCGCGGTTTATCGCCATGCTGAAGGGGAGGCGTTCAAAATGATAAAGCGTCATTTGCCATTGATGATTACGCTGCTGGTGTTTGTGGCGGGGTATCTGTTCTGTCTGAGCCAGTTTCCGGGCTTCGCATCAACACGGGTTATCTGCAATATTCTGACGGATAACGCTTTTCTTGGCATTATCGCCGTAGGCATGACCTTTGTGATTTTGTCCGGCGGGATCGACCTCTCCGTTGGCGCGGTAATCGCCTTTACCGGCGTGTTTCTGGCCCGCATTATCGGTGATTTCCACCTTGATCCGCTGCTGGCGTTTGCCTTGATTCTTGCGCTGGGGGCGCTGTTTGGCGCCATGATGGGCTGGCTGATTGATGCGCTGAAGATCCCGGCGTTTATTATTACGCTGGCAGGGATGTTTTTTCTGCGCGGCTGCAGTTACCTGGTGTCAGAGAATTCTATTCCGATTGATCATCCTCTTTACGCCACGCTGTCAGGCCTGGCCTGGAAAATCCCCGGCGGCGGGCGGCTGAGCCTGCTGGCGGTAATTATGCTGGTGGTGGTCGCAGGAGGGATTATTCTGGCGCACCGTACCCGGTTCGGAAATCAGGTATATGCCATTGGCGGCAATCTTACCTCGGCGCAGCTGATGGGTGTTTCGACCCGCGCGACGACCATTAAGGTGTATATGCTCTCTACGACGCTGGCGACCCTGGCCGGTATTGTGTTCTCTATTTATACCTCCGCCGGATACGCGCTGGCCGGGCTGGGCGTAGAGCTGGATGCGATTGCTTCGGTAGTGATTGGCGGTACGCTGCTGTCCGGCGGCGTTGGCACCGTGCTCGGCACGCTGTTTGGGGTACTGATTCAGGGACTGATCCAGACGTGGATTAATTTCGACGGCACGCTAAGTTCGTGGTGGACCAAGATTGCTATCGGCATCCTGCTGTTTGCTTTTATCGCGCTGCAGCGCATGTTAACCGTAATGTGGGATCGCCAGCAAAACGCCCCGGTAAAACGCCTCACCCCGTAGGGGAAGCATTTAGCACCATTCTTCCTCGTAGGGGGCGCATTCAGTACCATTCTGCCTCGTAGGGGGCGCATTAATGCGCCCCTGGCCGAGATCGGCTCCCGGGCTATACGCCCCCTGGCCGACTACCACGGTCAGTAAAGCCCGGGGCGATCGCAAAGGAACCCGGCGTCCTGCCGATCGTCCGCGCCATCCCTGGCGCGGACGCTTTGCTCTTCGCCCCGGGCTTCACCGGCCTGCCAGCATTCTCGCTCGTTGCCAGAGCCCAATCTTTACACATCAGGTATCCGCTGCAACCAGGGCGGCATAAATGCCGCCCCTACAGCACAGCATCACCATTCTCCCCGTAGGGGGGCGCATTCATGCGCCCCTGGCCGAGATCGGCTCCCTGGCCGGTTTTAAACCGGGAATTTCAGGCATTAAAAAGCCGCGACGATGCGCGGCTTAGCGTTGGATCAGTAATCGGAATCAGCGGGCTAAACGGTAATAAACTTCGTTCCAGCGCAGCGCATCCTTAAACGCAGGCAGGCGGGTTTCTTCATCGATCACCATCACTTCAATTCCGTTCAGTTCGCCGTAGAGATACATATCCTCCAGATCCAGCGCCTGACTGAATACCGTATGGTGCGCACCGCCGCCGAGGATCCACGCTTCTGACGCAGTTGCCAGCGACGGCTGGGCGCGCCACAGCGCGCGGGCAACCGGCAGCTTCGGCAGCGGTTCAGGCTGTTCAATCGCATCCACTACGTTAACCAGCAGGCGGAAACGATCGCCAAGATCAATTACGCTGGCATTGATCGCGCGTCCGGCAGGCGTTGAGAAAATCAGACGCGCCGGATCGGCTTTACCGCCAATTCCCAGGAACTGGACGTCAATCAGCGGCTTCTCCTCTTTGGCAATGGAAGGGCAGACTTCCAGCATGTGCGAACCCAGTACCAGATCGTTGCCCGGAGAGAAGTGATACGTGTAATCCTCCATAAAGGAGGTGCCGCCGGCACGTGCGCCCGCCTGCACTTTGAGAATGTGCAGCAGCGCTGCGGTTTTCCAGTCACCTTCGCCGGCAAAGCCATAGCCCTGGCCCATCAGACGCTGCACCGCCAGTCCCGGCAGCTGCGTCATACCGTGCAGCGTCTGGAAGTTGGTCGTGAACGCTTTACATCCTTCATCCTCCAGGAAGCGCTTCAGGCCCAGCTCAATGCGCGCTGCGTCCAGCACGTTCTGCCGCTTGTCGCCGTTAACGGCTGCCGCCTCGCTGAAGAGATACTGACTTTCATACTCATCGATCAGCGCGCTGACGTCACCGTCGCTGACGCCATTGATCACCTCAACCAGATCGCCCACGCCCCAGCCGTTAACGGCGTAGCCAAACTGGATCTGTGCGGCAACTTTGTCGCCTTCGGTTACGGCAACTTCCCGCATATTATCGCCAAAGCGGGCAACCTTAAGCTGCTGGCTTGCCTGTTTTGCCAGCGCCGCGTTGATCCAGCGGCCGATACGCTGCTGGCTGGTGCGATCCTGCCAGTGGCCGGTGATGACGTTGTGCTGCAGTCCCATGCGGGCGCCGATGAAACCGAACTCGCGGCCGCCGTGTGCGGTCTGGTTCAGGTTCATAAAATCCATATCCATGCTGTCCCACGGGATCTCTGCGTTGAACTGAGTATGAAACTGCAGCAGTGGTTTATTCAGCACGCTCAATCCGCCGATCCACATTTTTGCCGGCGAAAACGTGTGCAGCCAGGTGATGATGCCGACGCACTGATTGTCGTGATTCGCTGCCCGGCAGAGCGCCAGCGCTTCATCCGGCGATTTGACCAGCGGCTGCAGCACCAGCGGCACCGGCAGCGTGCCAGCCTGATTAAGTCCTTCCATCACCTGACGGGCGTGCTCTTCCACCTGGCGCAACGTTTCCGCGCCGTAGAGGTGCTGTGTACCGATAACAAACCACACCTGCTGTGCGTTATGCTGTTCCATTAAACCACTCCTTTACTGTGCGGATAGGGTGCGCGGCGCGTACTGCGGTTCAGCTGCCTCACACCAGTTTTGATAACGTTGATAGAGCTGCTCATATGCCGCTACGCGCTGTGCGTCGGGCTGCAGCGTGACGGCAACCGGGCTGGCCATCACCTGCTGCGCGGCAGGTACATCGGGATAGACTTCCGCCGCCACGGCCGCAAAAATTGCCGCGCCCAGCGCGCAGCACTCGTCTGAGGCGACAATATCCAGCGGGCGGTTCATCACATCGCAACACGCCTGCATAATGGCAGGGGACTTGCGGGCAATTCCCCCCAGCGTCAGGATGCTCTTTACCGGGATCGCCTGCTGTTCAAAACACTCCATAATCGCCCGCGCACCAAAAGCGGTGGCGGCGATCAGACCGCCAAACAAAGCCGGCGCATCGGTGCCCAGGTTGAGATCGGTGATCACACCTTTTAGCCGCTGGTTTGCATCCGGGGTGCGGCGTCCGTTAAACCAGTCCAGCACCACCGGCAGATGATCGAGCTGCGGATTAGCGGCCCACGCTTCGGTGAGTTCGCGGATCAGATCCTGCTGCAGCGCAGCCAGCTGCGGCTGCAGCTCAGGGTGGCGCTGCGCAGCCTGCTGCAGAGGCCAGCCGAGCAGGCGGCTGAACCAGGCGTAGATATCGCCAAAAGCAGACTGGCCCGCTTCACAGCCAATGGCGCCGGGAACGACGCTGCCGTCAACCTGGCCGCAGATGCCCCGGATAGCACGATCGCCGACGGTTTCGCTGTCTGCAATCAGAATATCGCAGGTCGATGTACCGATGACTTTAACCAGCGTATAGGGCTGAGCACCGGCACCAACCGCACCCATATGGCAGTCAAAGGCGCCGCCAGAGATGACCACCTGTTCAGATAACCCAAGGCGGGCAGCCCATTCAGCGCTCAGCGTGCCAACCGGCAGGTCAGCGGTCCAGGTATCGGTAAACAGCGGCGAGTCGAGCTGTTCTGTCAGCATCGGATCAAGCGCGTTGAGAAAGGCCACGTCCGGCAGACCCTGCCACTCCGGATGCCAGAGCGATTTATGCCCGGCGGCGCAGCGCCCGCGGCGCAGCTTATCGGGGGCGGTCGTACCGCTTAGCAGCGCCGGCACCCAGTCGCAGAGTTCAACCCAGGAGACCGCCGCCTCCCGCACGGCAGCATCCTCCCGCGAGACGTGTAAGATTTTGGCCCAGAACCATTCAGATGAGTAAATGCCGCCGATATAGCGGGTGTAGTCGGTAAAGCGCCCGCTGTGGCAGAGACGGGTGATCTCTTCAGCTTCCTCAATCGCGGTGTGATCTTTCCACAACACAAACATGGCGTTGGGATTCGCCGCAAACTCCGGACGCAGCGCCAGTACATTGCCGTTGCGATCGACAGGGGCCGGTGTTGATCCGGTTGTATCCACGCCGATCCCGGCAACCGCTGCGCGCTGCGCGGGTGTTAACGCCTGAATCACGCTGACCAGCGCCTGCTCCAGCGCATCGATATAGTCCTGCGGATGATGACGAAACCGGTTGGCGTGCGCGTCGCAGAACTGGCCCTGCGCCCAGCGCGGATAGTTGACCACCGCTTTTTCCAGCTCTTTGCCGCTGTGGCAGTCAACCGCCAGCGCACGCACTGAGTCACTGCCAAAATCCAGCCCAATTGTTATGGCGCCAGCACCCATCGGGATTCTCCTGTGTGAGTTATCTGGGTTCTATCCTGCGAGGCAATGCCATAAGCCGTTAGTCATCAGCGGCTGAGAATATGTACTTTTCTGTCATCGGACAGGTTGTGTGATCGGCCGCAAAAGTCAGACACCGGTTAATTTTGCTGAATATATGGATATTTTTGCCTTCGTTTTGCTATGTGATACCGCTCTACATTTTGCGCCGCGTTTCTCGCTACAACTAGCCCAGCGTTTGCACAGCCTTTCAGCAACTCTTGAGCTAACGCGCTGATTTTGCGCTGTACACGAAAGCAGAATTCAGATGGTAGCGTTTACACAAAAACGTTAATAACAGCGATAAAACACCATTGTGCCGGAGAGCATCATGCATAAATTCACTAAAGCGCTGGCGGCCGTCAGCCTCGCCGCGGTTATGTCACATTCCGCTATCGCCGAGACGATGAAGCTCGGTTTTCTCGTTAAACAGCCAGAGGAGCCGTGGTTCCAGACCGAATGGAAATTTGCCGATAAAGCGGGCAAAGATCTGGGTTTTGAAGTGATTAAAATTGCTGTACCGGATGGTGAAAAAACGCTTAACGCCATCGACAGCCTGGCGGCCAGCGGCGCAAAAGGTTTTGTCATCTGCACCCCCGATCCCAAACTCGGTTCGGCCATTATGGCAAAAGCGCGCAGCTACGATCTGAAAGTGATCGCGGTAGATGACCAGTTTGTCACAGCGAAAGGCAAGCCGATGGATACCGTTCCGCTGGTGATGATGGCGGCAACGAAGATCGGCGAGCGCCAGGGTCAGGAACTCTATAAAGAGATGCAGAAGCGCGGCTGGGACGTTAAAGAGACCGCGGTAATGGCGATCACTGCTAACGAGCTGGATACGGCGCGTCGTCGTACCGGCGGCTCTATGGCGGCCATTAAAGCAGCAGGCTTCCCTGAGAAGCAGATTTATCAGGTTCCTACCAAATCCAACGATATCCCCGGCGCGTTTGATGCCGGTAACTCCCTGCTGGTGCAGCACCCGGAAGTCAAACACTGGCTGATTGTCGGTATGAACGATAACACCGTGCTGGGCGGCGTGCGCGCCACAGAAGGTCAGGGCTTTAAAGCAGCAGATGTGATCGGTATCGGCATCAACGGCGTGGATGCGATCAGCGAACTCTCTAAAGGCTCTGCGACCGGTTTCTATGGTTCGCTGCTGCCCAGCCCGGACGTTCACGGTTATAAGAGCAGCCAGATGCTCTACAACTGGGTCACTAAAGGCGAAGAGCCCGCCAGATTTACTGAGGTGACAGATGTGGTGCTGATCACCCGCGATAACTTCAAAACCGAACTGGCGAAGAAAGGATTGATGTAACGCACAGGGTGCGCATTTATGCGCACCTGAAATCCGACAGGCACTATCAGGAGTATCCATGGAGACCGATCAGGCATTTCTCTCTTTTCATGGCATCAGCAAAACCTTTCCTGGCGTAAAAGCCCTGCAGGATATCGGTTTTGAGTGCCGCGCCGGTGAGGTGCACGCGCTGATGGGCGAAAACGGCGCGGGAAAATCGACGCTGCTGAAAATTCTCAGCGGCAGCTACCAGCCCACGAGCGGTGAAATCCGCATCAAAGGCGAGGCGAAGCGCTTCAGTAATACGGTTGAGGCGCTGGATGCCGGCGTGGCCATTATCTACCAGGAGCTACACCTGGTGCCGGAAATGAGCGTGGCAGAGAATATCTATCTCGGCCAGCTGCCGCATAAACGCGGCCTGGTAAACCGCAAGCTGCTGCGCTACGAAGCGGGCCTGCAGCTGAAAAATCTCGGGATGGATATCGATCCCGACATGCCGCTGAAATATCTGTCGCTGGGTCAGTGGCAGATGGTGGAGATCGCCAAGGCGCTGGCGCGCAATGCCCGCATTATCGCCTTTGATGAGCCGACCAGCTCACTCTCAGCCCGTGAAATTGAGCATCTGTTTCGCGTTATCCGTCAGCTGCGCGCTGAAGGACGGGTGGTGCTTTATGTATCGCACCGCATGGAGGAGATTTTTGCCCTGAGCGATGCGATTACCGTGTTTAAAGATGGCCGCTATGTGCGCACCTTTACGGATATGCCCAATACCCATCATGACGATCTGGTCGAGGCGATGGTCGGGCGCAACCTGGGTGACATCTATGGCTATGCGCCCCGCGAGCTGGGCGCCGTGCGTCTTCAGCTCGACCAGGTCGAGGCGAAAGGGGTGCGCATGCCCATTTCGTTCAGCGTGCGCGCCGGAGAAATTGTAGGACTGTTTGGTCTGGTGGGCGCCGGACGCAGCGAGCTGATGAAAGGGCTGTTTGGCGCCACGCAGCTGCGTAGCGGCACGGTTTCACTTGATGGCAGGCCGCTCGCGATCCGTCAGCCGATCGACGCTATCCGGGCGGGCATTATGCTCTGTCCCGAAGATCGTAAAGCGGAAGGCATCATTCCGGTGCACTCCGTGCGGGAGAACATCAATATCAGCGCGCGGCGGCATAACCTCACGGCGGGTTGCCTGATCAGGCCCGGCTGGGAGGCAAAAAATGCAGAAAGCCACATCCGTTCGCTCAATATCAAAACGCCTGGCCCGCACCAGCTGATCATGAATCTCTCCGGTGGCAACCAGCAAAAGGCCATTCTGGGCCGCTGGCTCTCAGAAGAGATGAACGTGATCATGCTGGATGAGCCGACGCGCGGTATTGACGTTGGCGCAAAACATGAGATCTACAACCTGATTTATCAACTGGCAGGCAAAGGGATTGCGGTGCTGTTTGCATCGAGCGATCTGCCCGAAGTCATGGGCCTCGCCGACCGCATTATTGTCATGCGCGAAGGTGAAATTGCCGGAGAACTGACGCACGACACGGCAACCGAACAGCTGACGCTCAGTCTGGCGATGCCGAAAACCCCTCAAACGGCCGCCGTGGCCTGATGTACAGGAGAGCAACAATGGCTTCATCTACCACTTCCAACACGCCACCGGTGCAGCGCAGCGGCCTGCAGCTGGGGCGTATCTGGGATAATTTCGGCATGCTGGTGGTTTTTGCACTGCTGTTTATTGTCTGCGCCATTTTTGTGCCGAACTTCGGCACCTTTATCAATATGAAAGGGCTGGGCCTGGCGATGTCGATGTCCGGCATGGTGGCCTGCGGCATGCTGTTCTGCCTGGCATCGGGCGACTTTGATCTCTCCATCGCCTCGGTTATCGCCTGCGCCGGCGTAGTGACGGCGGTGGTGATCAACATGACCGAAAGCCTGTGGATTGGCGTGGCTGCCGGGCTGCTGCTTGGCATGGCAACCGGTTTTGTTAACGGATTTGTTATCGCCCGGCTGAAAATTAATGCCCTGATCACCACGCTGGCAACGATGCAGATTGTGCGCGGCCTGGCCTATATCTTCTCTGACGGTAAAGCGGTAGGGATTGAAGATGAGCGCTTTTTTGCGCTGGGCTATGCCAACTGGCTCGGCGTGCCGGCGCCTATCTGGCTCACGATTGCCACCATGATCGCGTTTGGCTTCCTGCTGAATAAAACCACCTTTGGCCGCAACACGCTGGCGATTGGCGGCAATGAAGAAGCCGCCCGGCTGGCCGGCGTGCCGGTGGTGCGGACCCGCATCATTATCTTTATCCTTTCCGGGCTGGTTTCAGCGGCGGCGGGCATTATTCTGGCCTCGCGCATGACCAGCGGTCAGCCCATGACCTCGCTGGGCTATGAGCTGATTGTGATCTCTGCCTGCGTGCTGGGCGGCGTCTCGCTGAAAGGCGGCATCGGTAAAATTTCATATGTGGTGGCGGGGGTTCTGATCCTGGGTACCGTAGAGAATGCGATGAATTTACTGAATATCTCGCCATTCTCACAGTATGTCGTGCGTGGTCTGATACTGTTAGCCGCAGTGATTTTCGATCGCTACAAACAGAAAAACAGAGCCGTTTGATTCCGTCGGCGCAACGGGTGTTGCGCCGCGCGTCATGCAGAGAGTGAGGGCACTATGTACCATCGCGAACCCCCCAGTGAACAACAGAACCCCCTGCTGCCGGGCTATCCGTTTAACGCCTGGCTGGTCGCGGGACTCACGCCGATTAACGCGCAGGAGCCGCTCGATTTTTTTATCGACCGCCCGCTGGGGATGAAGGGCTATATTCTTAACCTCACCATTCGCGGTAAAGGCCGGGTTTTTGACGGCGAATCCGCCTTTGACTGTGAGCCGGGCGATCTGCTGCTGTTTCAGCCGAAAACACCCCATTATTATGGACGGTCGCCCGACAGCCCGTGCTGGCACCATCGCTGGGTCTATTTCCGGCCGCGCGCCTACTGGATTGACTGGCTGGAGTGGCAGGAGCAGAAGCAGGGCGTGGGCCGGCTGCGCCTGACTGAAGCGTTATGCGGCGAGTTTGATCGCCTGTTTGCCAGTATTGAGCAGACCCACAATTCCGGTCGCCGCTTTGCTGAAGAGCTGGCCATGAACCTGCTGGAACGTCTGCTGCTGCGCGCGGTGGAAGAGGATCCGCGCAGCCATCAGCAGATTCGCGATCCGCGCGTAATTGAAGCCTGCCAGTACGTGACCAACCATCTTGCCAGCGAAGTCAAAATTGAGGAGGTGGCACGGCATGTCTGTTTATCTCCTTCGCGGCTGGCGCATCTGTTTCGCGAACAGATGGGCATTAATCTGCTGCGCTGGCGAGAAGACCAGCGGGTGATCCGCGCCAAGCTGCTGCTGCAGACCACGCAGGAGCCTATCGCCTCCGTGGGGCGGGAAGTGGGCTATGACGATCAGCTCTACTTTTCACGCGTGTTTCGCAAACGCACAGGCGTCAGCCCGAGTGATTTTCGCCGCCGCAGCCAGGATGCGCACGACGCGCTTGAAGCACAGCAGAACTGGCCGGAACCCGGCCGGGCGATCTCTTTCAGCTGATTCCGCCTTGTTCTCACCGGCTGATTCGTCTTAAATCAGTCGGGTATATGACAAAAGGAGTGAGAATGAGCGATAAACTACGTGTCGGCCTGATAGGCTATGGCTTTGCCAGTAAAACCTTTCATGCCCCTTTAATCGCCGGAACAGCTGAAATGGAACTGGCAGCGATCTCCAGCAGCGATGCCGGTAAAGTGCACGCTGACTGGCCCTCTGTACAGGTCTTTGCCGATCCGCAGGCGCTGCTGGACGATCCCACCCTGCAGCTGATTGTGATCCCCACCCCCAATGACACCCACTTTCCGCTGGCCAAAGCGGCCCTGAATGCCGGCAAGCATGTGGTCGTCGACAAGCCTTTTACCGTCACGCTCTCGCAGGCGCGTGAGCTTGATCAGCTGGCAAAATCGAAAGGGCTGCTGCTGTCGGTCTTCCATAACCGCCGCTGGGACAGCGATTTTCTGACGCTAAAAACGCTGCTCGGCGAGGGCACGCTGGGCGAGGTACGCTATCTGGAGTCGCATTTTGACCGCTTCCGCCCGGAAGTGCGCCAGCGCTGGCGCGAAATGAAAGGACCGGGCAGCGGTATCTGGTTTGACCTCGGCCCGCACGTGCTGGATCAGGCGCTGCAGCTGTTTGGCATGCCGGTGGCGATCAACGTGGACATGGCAGAGCTGCGCCCTGGCGCGCAAACCACTGACTACTTTCATGCGGTGCTGACCTATCCGACGCGTCGCGTGGTGCTACACGCCAGCATGCTGGTGGCAGCAGAGTCACCGCGCTTTGTGGTACACGGCACGCGTGGCAGCTACGTAAAGTATGGCCTCGATCCGCAGGAGGATCGTCTGAAATCGGGTGCCAGACCGCCGCAGCAGGAGTGGGGCTACGACATGCGTAACGGCACGCTGACGCTGGCAGAAGGCGATATGCTGGTGGAGCAGGAGCTGCTGACGCAGCCGGGTAACTATCCGGCCTACTATGCGGCAATCCGCGATGCGATAGCCGGCACGGGGCAGAACCCGGTGCGGGCTGAAGAGGCGATACAGGTCATGGAGCTGATTGAGCTGGGTCTGCAGTCTGCAGAGAAGCGTCAGACGATGTCACCACGCTGATGTTGCGCGCCGCCCAGCGGCGGCGCGTGTTCAGCCTTAGCCCGCTACGCGCTGGCGCAGCGCCGTTTTCTCCGCTTCGCTCAGAAACGCAATCGCCACGCCATTCTCCTGCGCCTGGCGGATCTCTGCCGCAGAGAGGCCGGCTGCAGGGGCCGCCACCTCATATTCATGCGCCAGCTCCACGCCCTGAACCGCCGGATCGTCAGTATTCAGCGTGGCCAGAATGCCATGCTGCAGAAACGCTTTCAGCGGGTGTTTCTCCAGCGAGGAGACGGTGCTGGTCTGAATGTTTGAGGTCAGGCAGGATTCGATGCCGATGCGCTGCTCAGCCAGGAAATCCATCAGCGCACGATCCTCTATCGCTTTAACGCCGTGACCGATACGCTCCGCGCCCAGTTCACGAATCGCCTGCCAGATACTCTCCGGACCCGCCGCTTCGCCGGCGTGTACGGTAATACGGAAGCCAGCGTCACGCGCCCGGTTGAAGTGGCTCAGGAACTCACTGCCGGGGAAGCCCAGCTCATCGCCGGCCAGATCCACGGCGGTGATACCGTCGCGATGGGCCAGCAATCCTTCCAGCTCGCGCAGGCACGCCTCTTCGCCAAAGGTGCGGCTCATAATGCCAATCAGATTAACATCCACACCGTACTGCTTCACGCCTGCGCGTACGCCGTCAATCACCGCTTCTGTCACGCCCGCCACCGGCAGGTTATGGGTCATCGCCATATAGCCCGGCGAGAAGCGCAGTTCTGCATAGTGAATACCGGCACGCGCCGCATCTTCGACATTTTCCAGCGCAATGCGGCGGCAGGCGTCAAGATCGCCCAGCACTTTGACGCCCCAGTCGAGCTTTTGCAGAAAACTCACCAGATCGGGCTCGTTCGCGGTGACCTGCACGTGGGGACGCAGCGCGTCAAGAGAGCTGGCGGGCAGAGAGAGATTAAACTGGCGGCCGAGATCGAGAATAGTTTGGGCGCGGATATTGCCATCAAGGTGGCGGTGAATATCGGTAAGAGGAAGCTGCTGGTCGATCATGGCGCACTCGCTTGTCAGGAATAAAGTGCAGAGCATTATAAAAATATCTTGCGCAACTGCGCCAGCGATTTGCGCAAAGCAGGGTGCAGATGGTGAATATTAAAGCGGTAAAGCGCCGCTTCTTCCCGCAGGATGAAGCGGCGCACAGTGCCGGTTACTGCGGCATGCCTTCACTGGTTGGCATACCCAGCATATAGCGGGAGAGGAACTGCTCCAGTGACATCTTGTCGCCGTTCATCGTTACCTGCCCGTTTGCATACTGCAGGCTGGTCACAATGTTATTATCCTGCTGCTGCGTCAGACGGAACATCTGGCCCATCGCAGCCACGCCTTTGACCTGCTGATCCGCCAGCTTCTGCGCATCATCGCCCTGATATCCTTCGGCCAGGCCGACATGACGCATCGCTTCTGTCGCCATCGGCATATTGATATTCAGTTTGCCATCCAGCGTTTTCAGCATGCGATCTACCGCGGCACCCAGGCTCTGCGCCTCGCCGCTGACGGCGGCCGGATCGTTGAAGCCGATATTCAGGTTGAACGTGCTCTCACCCTTATCATTTTTCCAGCTCAGCGGGGCAATGCTGACCGCCGGCGCACCTTTCAGCAGCAGCGGCAGATTGTTACGCAGAATGGTCTGCACGCTGGCCTGATAGCGAATCGGATCGTCGGCAACACCCGGCTGGCGCAGCAGATCCTGCATCTGCGCGTTGTAGGTGTCGGAGAAGGTTTTCACCGCCTGGGCATCAAACTGCGAAAACTTCATCGCCAGACGCGCTTCACCAAACGGCTGCTGCTGCAGGTTGATATCGCCCACTTTATAATCGATAGTGCCGCCAATCTTGCCCTCTTTATTATCAAAAGAGGATTTGCCGTCAATTTTCTGCAGCGTCATTCCCTGCTGGCCGTTGATGCTGGCTTCCAGTTTATCCAGCGTGATGGTCTGATCGCCCACGCGCACGCCTTCCGGACTCAGGTGAGTATCACCGCCCAGCGCCAGACCGTTAAGCGTAAACAGCACCGGCTGCTCCAGCTGGTTTTTACTGGTGACGGCGATGCTGGAGAACTCACCTTTCAGACTGACTTTATCGCCTTTGCTGTCGGCGCTGACGTCGAGCTTGCCGCCGTTGGTGGCCAGCCGGTCACCGGTCTGCGCGTTGCTGTAATCCACCGGCAGCAGCGTCAGTGCAGTGTCGGTAGCCCCGCTGTAGCCAATGCGCGTATCGGCGGCAACCAGTGATTTACCGTCGGTCAGCGCGAACAGCTTTTTCACCGCATCGGTATTGGCAAGCTCGGAATGCACCGAGGCCATCGCGGGCAGAATATTACCGCGCTTCAGTTGCGCAAACGGGAAAGGACCGTGATCGATGGTCTCATTCAGCACAATGGTCTGGCCCGGCTTAAGCAGCGGATTATCCACCGTTTGGGAGCTCGCCTGCACAACCAGTTTCGTGCTGCTGCTGAACAGGCCGCGCTGATAGTCCTGATAGCTCAGCGTCAGGCGGCTGTTGGGGGACCAGGCGTTAATCTGGCTGTTGGCCTGTTGCAGCATCTCATCCTTGTGGCTCTCAATCTGCTTGCCGGTAAACCACGCTGCGCCGGTCCAAACCACACCGAGCGCGACAATCACACCTGCTGCAACCTGAGTCTTTTTCATCGCTGAGTCATCCTTATCCTTGCGTCCGCGTCCCGTCGGGGTGACGCGCCGGGTGAAGAAAAACGCCCGCAGGCGTTTAAAGTAATAGTCTGAAAGAATAGCAGTTAACGCGCGCAGCGTCAGCCGTCTGCAGTAAGCATACTGAAGACGCGCGCCAGGCGTCCGCTGCCTGAGGCCGCAACCGGGGGCTCGCTGGCGGCGACAAAACAGGATTCGCCTGGCTGCAGGACAAGCTGGCTATCCGCGCTGGCGAGCCGCGCTTCTCCCTCAATACAGAACAGCAGGGCGGCGCTGGCCGGTGCCAGCGGCTGCGCTACGGCAGAAAGCAGGTGGATGGCAAAGGAAAAATCATTAACCGGCACCGGGAAACAGAGCGCCTGCGCATCGCGCTCAGGCTGCAGCCGCAGCGTATCGGCGGCGCGGGGGGTAAAGTTCAGGTTAGCCAGCAGCTCCGGCATATCGATAAATTTTGGCGTCAGGCCGGCGCGCAGCACATTATCTGAGTTAGCCATGACCTCGAGTGCAGTGCCCTGCAGGTAAGCGTGCGGCGTGCCGGCAGAGAGAAACATCGCTTCGCCGGGCTGCAGCAGCAGCAGGTTAAGCAGCAGTGGTGCAAACAGGCCGTTATCATCCGGGTAATCAGCCGCCAGCTGCCGCACAGTCAGCCACGGCTCCTCATCGTGTGCCGCAGCCGCTGAACAGAGGATCGCCAGCGCGCGCCTTTTTTCATCCCCCTGCAGCGAGAACAGCGTGGCAAACAGGCGGGCAAGGGCGTCCGGGCTGGCCTGCTCAATAAAGTGCCCGATTTGCGGATGGGCGCCCGCTACTGCGCTCAGCAGCGATACCATTTCGGGCCGCTCGCGGAAGCCGTTCAGCGCCTGAAAAGGGGTCAGCGCATAGAGCAGTTCCGGTTTATGGCTGGCATCTTTATAGCTGCGCTGCGGCGCATCCACCGCAATGCCGGCTGCATTTTCACGGGCAAAACCGGCGGCAGCTGCGCGCTTATCGGGATGCGCCTGCACCGAGAGCGCTTTCGCCGCGCAGAGCACTTTGAACAGAAACGGCAGTTCACCGAACCGGTCGGCAACGGCGCTTCCCAGCATGGCGACCGGATCGCGCGCAATGAAATCGCGCAGCGAGGCGTGCCGGCCGTCAACAATCAGCGTGGACGGGCTTTTCGGATGCGCGCCCATCCACAGCTCTGCCAGCGGCCGGCCCTGCGGATCGGCAATACCATAAAGTTCCGTTAACGCCGTTGTGCTGCCCCAGTCGTAGTACTGCAGTGAGTTGTTCAATTTATGCATGTTGCGCCCTCAGCTGAACAGTTATTGCCCAGTAAAGCAGAAAATTTCAGCAATTAGCGCGACCTGTGTGCAGGAAACGCGATGTGCCCGCATACTGTTTTATTGATTCGGATAACAATCCGGCCTGAAGCGGGGCGGTAAGAGGCCGCGCCCGGGGATTGCTTTCACTACTGAGAAAGGAGAAGAGGGCTATGGCAGCCAGTCGCACTGAAAAAGATTCAATGGGTCCTGTTGATGTGCCGGCAGATAAACTCTGGGGCGCACAGACGCAACGCTCGCTGGAGCATTTTCGTATCTCAACCGAGAAAATGCCGGTTGAGCTGGTCCGCGCGCTGGCGCAGACCAAGCGGGCAGCGGCAGAGGTTAACCGCGATCTGCAGCTGCTGCCGGACGATCGCGCGACAGCAATTATCCGCGCGGCGGATGAAGTGCTGGCAAACCAGCACGCCGATCAGTTTCCGCTGGCGATCTGGCAGACCGGCTCCGGCACGCAGACCAATATGAATATGAATGAAGTCCTGGCTAACCGCGCGAGCGAGATCCTCGGCGGCGAGCGCGGTATGGCGCGGCTGGTGCACCCTAATGATGATGTCAATAAAAGCCAGAGCTCTAACGACGTTTTTCCTACCGCTATGCACGTGGCGGCCGTTACGGCACTGCGCGAGCAGCTCATTCCGCAGCTGGAGGTGCTGAAAACCACGCTGGCCGGTAAAGCGGATGCATTCAGTGATATTGTGAAAATTGGCCGTACGCACCTGCAGGATGCCACGCCGCTGACGCTGGGACAGGAGATCTCAGGCTGGGTGGCGATGCTGGAGCATAATCTGAAGCACGTTGAAAACAGCATTCCCCATCTGACCGAGCTGGCGCTGGGCGGCACCGCCGTAGGCACCGGCCTGAATACGCATCCTGAATATGCCGTCCGCGTGGCGCAGGCGCTGGCCGCGCTGACCGGTCAGCCGTTCATCACCGCACCCAATAAATTTGAAGCGCTGGCGACCTGCGATGCGCTGGTGCACGCGCACGGCGCGCTGAAAGGTCTGGCGGCGTCGCTGATGAAAATTGCCAACGACGTCCGCTGGCTCTCATCCGGCCCGCGCTGCGGCATCGGCGAAATCAGTATCCCGGAAAATGAGCCGGGCAGCTCCATTATGCCGGGCAAAGTCAATCCGACCCAGTGCGAGGCGATGACCATGCTCTGCTGTCAGGTGCTGGGTAACGACGTAGCGATCAATATGGGCGGCGCGTCCGGCAACTTTGAGCTGAACGTATTCCGTCCTATGGTCATCCATAACTTCCTGCAGTCGGTGCGGCTGCTGGCCGACGGCATGGACAGCTTTAATCATCACTGTGCAACCGGTATTGAACCGGTGCGGGAGCGTATCGATCAGCTGCTGAATGAGTCGCTGATGCTGGTGACCGCGCTGAACACGCACATTGGCTATGATAAAGCAGCCGAAATTGCCAAAAAGGCCCATAAAGAGGGGCTGACGCTTAAAGCAGCCGCGCTGCAGCTCGGTTATCTCGATGAGGCGCAGTTTGATGCCTGGGTGCGCCCGGAAGAGATGGTTGGCAGCATGAAAGCGTAATCCTGCAGGTGGCGGCCGCTTCATCAGGCGAGGCGGTCGCTCCAGAGGTGCAGGCGCGGGATGATCAGATGCAGCGGCTGCGCCAGCGGCTTATAGCGGTGGGCGATATTCTCTGCATCATAATCCAGCAGTTCGCCCAGCACCGGCACCTGGGTTTTATCACGACACAGCACCAGCAGCGGAGAGGGGCAGGCCAGCTGCGTCTGTTTCTTTTCACTGGCGCGCCAGACGCGGGCAATAGGCTGCACTTTAACCGGCCGCTTGATTTTCAGCTTTGCGCCTGCGGGCAGCGATCGCACCAGTTCCAGCTCCAGCTGAACTTTTTCTGCCCACTGCTCCCGCGTCCAGGGAGCCTGAGCGCGATTCGCTTTCAGGCTGCGTTCCAGCTGCTCAATAACGGCTTCCCGCGTCAGATTTTTAATGATGTTTTTGTTCGCCCAGCCAAAGCGCAGCGTATCCGGCGCATTGAGCAGGGGCACGCTGCGATAGGCGTTCAGCGTAATCAGCCCGCGCAGATGCTGATGCACAAATTCAAAGCGGGCCTCGCTCGGCAAGCCGGACTCTACGGTGATGAGCTGCTCCAGCCGCTGTTTAAGCGCGTTGATTTCGCTGACCTGCTGCGCGATCTGCTCAGCGGCCTGCTCGTCCGCCTCAATACAGATTGCTCCCGGCAGCCGCACGGCCGCTTTGGTACTGATCTTTTCTGACTGATGCTGCATAAACAGCCGGCAGTAGTGGGTGAGGGCCATTTCGCGCGCGCTCTTACCCAGATGCTGCGTCACCGCTATTTTGTCAATCTCATCATGTTCGTGACCTTTTTCAATTGCCGGCAGGCTGAACACGCGCGCCACCAGCAGCGGCTGCTGCTCAATGCTGGTGCGCAGCGCACCAAGGCGCTGTTCCAGCGTGTTAACGCACTCATGTAAATCAGCGACTAAATCGTAGCGAGCCATAATCTTCTCCTTTGTTACAACATACTTAATGTACCTGTGCCTGCGCCGCTGACAAGCTCCCAGTTTAGTTACAACAAACTTTTAAAATTTAAGTTTTACCAGGATCAGCCCCGGAGACCAATAATGGCCTGACAAGAAGAAGGTTCAGCCTGCAGAATATCCATGATATAACAATGCTTTATCTGATACGGAAAGCGTCCGTGCACTATCATTCAAAACCCGCGATACCCGCCATTATTACGCTGGGTGCGGTTCAGATCCTTTCCTGGGGCGGGTCGTTCTACCTGATGGCGGTGATGGCCGCTCCGATTATCGCTGAAACCGGCTGGTCTCAGCAGTGGGTTTATGGGGCGCTGTCGCTTGGTATTCTGGTCTCCGGCTTGCTGGCGCCACTCAGCGGACGACTGATTGCCCGTGGTTACGGGCCGCTGATACTGGCAGGCGGCGGTGTGGTAATGGCGTCAGGGCTGGTGGTGATGGGGATGAGCTACCAGCCTGGCTGGTTTTTTGCCGCCTGGCTGCTGATTGGCACAGGAATGGCAATGAGCCTTTACGATGCGCTGTTTGCAACGCTCGGCACGCTCTATGGCGGACAGGCGCGCAGCGCTATCACCGGCGTGACGCTGATTTCGGGCTTATGCACCACGCTGGTCTGGCCGGGAACGGCATGGCTGATTGCGCTCGCCGGCTGGCGTGATGCCTGTTTCATCATTGCTGCGCTGCTTACTCTGCTGGTCTTTCCCGCCTACCGCTATGCGCTGCCGGCGCCGGTCACGCAAACCGGGAGCAGGGGAGGCCGGACCGGCGCGATCTCTGACACTCTGCAGAGCGCGCTCTCGCCGCGACTTTTCTGGCTGCTGTGCGCCATTTTTACCCTCGCTTCGGTTATTATGACCGCCATCTCGGTTCAGCTTATTACGCTGCTTCAGTCCGGGGGCTATTCGCTGAGCGCAGCGCTGGCGCTGAGTGCCGTTCTCGGTCCCTGTCAGATTGGATCGCGGCTTCTGGATGTAATGTTTAAACGTAGTCATCCCATATGGACCGCGCTGTTCTCTGTGGGACTGGTGGCAGCAGGGCTGCTGCTGCTGGCGCTGTTTCCGGCAATGGCGCTGATCGCTATGGTGCTCTATGGCGCAGGAAACGGTTTGCGGGCCATCGTGCGCGGTACGCTGCCGCTGGCCGTTGTCAGACCGGAACAGTATGCCGTTATCACCGGTCGTATGGCGCGCCCGGCGCTGATCGGACAGGCGCTGACGCCACTGGCGGGGGGCTGGCTGGCGGCGCATGCCGGCGCTGACGTGACTCTCTGGGTACTGTGTGGGCTGGCGGGTATAAACGTTGTGCTGGTGGCGCTGCTTAAGCAGCAGTTACCGGCGCAGGCGTCGTCCGTGCAAAACTAAGCAGCTTGTGCGCTAACCGGGCCGCAGATGGGGAATCCGTGCCCTGTGCGGTTGGGGTTGCTTCTAAAAAGCAACAGTGTTTGTTATATTTATTGCTCATTGTTCACTCATTGACGCGCTATAAAAACAAAAAGATAAGCCGCAACTCAGGATATTGAAATGTTAGATTATCGCTTCCCGACAGCTCTGCAGATGGTTTTAAGCGTCGCGATGGCGGAGCAACTGGGAAAACGCTCGACCAGCGCTATTCTGGCGTATGGTCTGGAGGCGAATCCCAGCTTTATTCGTAAGCTGATGGTTCCGCTGACGCGCGACGGCATTATTGTTTCGACGCTGGGTCGCACCGGCTCCATTCACCTGGGCCGGCCCGCAGCAGAGATCACGCTACGCGATATCTATACGTCAGTCATTGAAGACAAAAAACTGTGGGCGTCGCGGCCGGATGTTGCACCGCGCTGCCTGGTCAGCGCCAACCTCTGCTGGTATTTCAAATCGATTGCTCAGGAGGCGGAGGAAGCATCGCTGAAAGTGCTGGAGACGCGCACCGTGGCGGATGCGCTGAACGAACTGAAAAGCAACGATACCAGCAATTGCGAACCGCTGCCGGACGCTGAACCCGCCGGACTCTGCCAGAAAACCCGTTGATACCGGCACTGCATGCGCGTCCGACGGTCAAGAGGATATAAAAAGCCCGGCTTCAGCCGGGCTTTTCCATTTGTACCGCTTTTAAAGTGACGTTGCGCTTTCCGCACGCGTGCGGCGCGTTACCAGCTTGCGCAGCGTAACGTAGAACACCGGCGTCAGGAACAGGCCAAACAGGGTCACGCCAAGCATCCCGGCAAACACGGTTATACCGGTCACACCGCGCACTTCTGCGCCAGCCCCTTCACCCAGAATCAGCGGAACCGTACCGGCGATAAAGGCAATCGAGGTCATCACAATCGGCCGCAGGCGCAGACGACACGCCTCCAGCGCGGCAGCGGTCACGCTTTTACCCTGCATCTCCAGCTCACGTGCAAACTCCACAATCAGAATAGCGTTTTTGCACGCCAGCCCCATCAGCACCACCAGCCCGACCTGGACAAACACGTTATTATCACCGCCGGTCAGCCAGACGCCCGCCAGCGCGGAAAGCATGGTGACCGGGACAATCAGGATCACCGCCAGCGGCAGCGTCCAGCTCTCATAGAGCGCTGCCAGTACCAGAAACGCCAGCAGGACCGCAACCGGGAAAACGATCAGTGCGCTGTTGCCCTGGGTCGCCTGCTGATAGCTCAGGTCAGTCCATTCGATATTCATACCGTTGGGCAGCATCTGCTCTGACATCATCTCCAGCTGCGTCATCGCCTGCGCGGAAGAGAGCACGCGCGGATCGGCATCGCCAATCAGATCCGCAGCGGGATAGCCGTTGTAGCGGATCACCGGATCGGGGCCGTAGGTGGTGGCGACATGCACCATGCTGCCGACCGGCACCATTTCGCCCCGGTCATTACGGGTACGCAACGAAGTAATATCCTCAACGCTGTCACGGAAATCGCCGTCCGCCTGCGCCATCACGCGCCAGGTACGGCCAAATTTATTAAAATCGTTCACGTAGGCGGAGCCGAGATAGACCTGCAGCGTGGTAAAGAGATCGGGTAACGCCACGCCCTGTGCACGGGCTTTGTCGCGATCGACCTGCACATCCAGCTGCGGGACATTGGCCTGATAGGAGGAGATCGGAAACATCATGCCCGGCGTCTGCATCACGGCACCGGAGAGGGTGTTAATAGCCTCCTGCAGTGCGCCGTAGCCGAGGCCACCGCGATCCTGCACATAAAGCGAATACCCCGATCCCTGGCCCAGACCCAGAATCGGCGGTGGCATAATTGAGAAGCCAAAGCCCTGCTGAATCTTAGCAATTTTTGCATTCAGCTCCGCGTTGATCTCTGCCGCGCTGCGCGTCCGTTCGCTGAACGGTTTCAGGCCAAAAAACACTGTGCCGGCGTTAGGCGTATTGGTAAACTGCAGCGCGTTCAGGCCGGGAAACGCAACCGCATAGGCGACGCCGTCAGTATGCATGCCAATCTCGCTCATCTCGCGGATCACCGCATCGGTGCGCGCCAGCGAAGCGCCTTCCGGCATTTTTACGCCGCCAATCAGATAGAGCTTATCCTGCGTGGGAATAAAACCGCCCGGCACGCTGTGAAACAGCAGGCCTGCGCCGGCAAGCAGCAGCAGATAAACCGCAAACACCGCGCCGCGCCGGCGCAGCGTGGTGCCTACCAGGGATTCATAGCCTGTTGCACTGCGCTGGAAAAAACGGTTGAACGGGCGAAACAGCCAGCCAAACAGGCGGTCAATCAGCCGGCCAGGCAGATCTTTAGGCGCGTCATGGGCTTTCAGCAGTTTAGCCGCCAGCGCCGGCGAGAGCGTCAGCGAGTTAATGGCGGAGATCACCGTCGAGATAGCGATGGTCACGGCAAACTGCTTATAGAACTGCCCGGTCACGCCGGAGAGAAACGCCATCGGCACAAACACCGCGCAGAGCACCAGCGCAATGGCGATAATCGGACCGGACACCTCGCGCATCGCCTGGTGCGCGGCGGCCACCGGCGTCAGACCCTGTTCGATATTGCGCTCAACGTTCTCAACCACCACGATGGCGTCATCCACCACGATGCCGATAGCCAGCACCAGCCCGAAGAGGCTGAGCGTATTGAGTGAGAAACCCAGCAGCCAGAGCACGCTAAAGGTGCCAACCACGGAAACTGGTACCGCCAGCAGCGGAATAATCGACGCGCGCCAGGTCTGGAGAAACAGGATCACAACCAGGACAACCAGCGCAATGGCTTCAAACAGCGTCTGCACCACGGCGTGAATAGAGTCGCGAACAAACACCGTGGGATCGTAAGGTGCAGCCCACTGCACATCCTCCGGGAAGCGCGTGGCCAGCTCGTTCATTTTGGCCCGCACCGCGTCGGAGAGATCGATAGCGTTCGCGCCCGGCGCCTGGAAAATACCGATGCCGACCGCATCCTTGTTATTCAGCTGAGAGCGCAGGGCGTAGCTGCCGGAGCCTATCTCAATGCGCGCCACGTCGCGCAGCCGTACCAGAGAGCCGTCAGCCGTGCTTTTCAGGATAATGTCACCAAACTGCTCTTCGCTCTCCAGCAGACCCTGGGTATTGATAGAGAGCAGGAAATCGCTGGCTTTGCGGTTCGGTTCCGCGCCAAGCTGTCCGGCGGAGACCTGTACGTTCTGCTCACGCATGGCGGTAATCACCTCTGCGGCCGTCATGCCGCGCGCGGCGACTTTGTTGGGATCGAGCCAGACGCGCATCGCATACTCACCCGCGCCGAAGATCTGAATCTGGCCGACGCCGGGGAGGCGTGCCAGCTCATCTTTCACCTTCAGGGTGGCGTAGTTGCGCAGGTAGAGCGAATCATACTTGCCGTGCGGGGAGAAAAGATGCACAACCAGCGTCAGCGTGGGCGACATTTTCTGGGTGGTCAGCCCCAGCTGGCGTACCGCTTCCGGCAGACGCGCCTCAGCCTGCGCCACGCGGTTCTGCACCTGTACCTGCGCCCGATCGGGATCGGTGCCGGGGCGGAAGGTCACGGTAGTGACCAGTACGCCATCGGAGCCGGCCACCGACTTCATGTACATCATATTTTCAACGCCGTTGATCGCCTCTTCCAGCGGGGTCGCCACGGAATCCGCGATCGCTTTTGGGTTAGCGCCAGGATATTCGGCGCGTACCTGCACGCTGGGCGGCACCACATCCGGATATTCGCTGATTGGCAGCAGCGGGATCGCAATTAACCCGGTGGCAAAAATCAGTATCGACAGCACCGCCGCAAAAATGGGACGGTCGATAAAAAAACGAGAGAAATCCATAGAGTAGGGTCTCGGTTAAGGAGCGGGGCGCATCGCGACTGAGTGAGCCTGTACCGGCATGCCGGGCATAAAGACTTTTTGCAGACCGTTTACGATCACGCGATCGCCTGGCTGCAGACCCTGCTGAACAATACGCAGTCCGCCAGAGAGATCGCCAGGCTGGATATCGCGCCGCTGCGCTTTGCCTTCGGCATCAACAATGTAGACATAGCGGCGGTCCTGATCGGTGAGAATCGCCTTGTCATCAATCAGCAGCGCGGTGAAATCGGCACGACCCGGCAGCCGGACGCGGGCAAACAGCCCCGGCGTCAGTTCGCGCTGCGGGTTATCGAGCAGCGCGCGCATGCGAATGGTGCCGGTACTGGCAGTAAGCTGGTTATCCAGAAAATCCACCGTGCCGCGATGCGGATAGCCGTGTTCGCCGGTCAGGGAAACCTGCAGCGGCAGGGCACCGCGCTGTTCGCCCTGGCGCGCCAGCTGCTGATAGTGCAGAAATGTCGCCTCATCGACATCAAACCAGACATACATCCGATCCTGGGAAACCAGCGTGGTCAGTACGCTGGCGCTGTCGCCTGCGGTGACCAGATTGCCGGCGGTGATTAGCGCGCGGCTGGCGCGGCCATTAATCGGGGCGGTCACGCGGGTAAAACTCAGGTTGAGGCGGGCCATATCAACCGCCGCCTGCGCCGCCTGCACGCTCGCCTGCGCCTGCTGCGTGGCCGAACGACGCTGCTGCCAGATCTCGCGGGATACCACCTGGCTGTTGATCAGCTTATCGGTACGATCCGATTCACTGCGCGCCAGCGCCGCCTGCGTCCGCGCGCCGGCGAGCTGCGCTTCAGCCTGTGCCAGCGCGGCACGATAGCTGCGGTCATCAATGGTGAACAGCACCTGATCTTTTTTAACCTCATCGCCTTCGCGATAGTTTACCCGGTCGATATAGCCGGAAACGCGCGGGCGCAGCTGAACGCTCTCGACCGCCTCGATCCGGCCATTGAAGTTATCCCATTCGCTGACCTGCTGCCGGATCACCTGTGCCGCACTCACCTCCGGCGGCGGCGGCGGGGCGTTTTGCGCCACGCCGCGATCGCAACCCGCCAGCAAACCTGCCAGCAGCGCTATGCCTGCCAGGCTAATAGCCTGACGAACCCTGTCTTTTTTTCCGGACATTATTGTTATTCCACGTTGATGAAGCACGAAAGACGACGTAAAAATATGCAACTTTAACGATTGCATTAATCGGGAGGAGTGTAGGTCGCGGCGAAGTGCATCTGCAAGAATATCTGATACACTTTATGTGCGGTCTGACGGGCGCTCAGCGCAGAGAGAAAAACCCTGCTTTATGTGCGGCATTTAATGTAATAATAAAACTTGCATTAAGTGCGATAGTCAGTCACCCTTAAAGTGTAACTGCAACTGATACTGATACTGATACTGTTCGTAACGGCGACGGGAGAGAATGGGATGATGAGCGACGCGTTTATGCACGATCTGATTGACTGGATCGATAACAATATCGAAGCACGGCTGGATCTTGATACCGTGGCTGACCGGGCGGGCTACTCCAAATGGCACCTGCAGCGTATGTTCAAAGAGCACACCGGTTATCCGCTGGGCGAATATATCCGGGCGAAAAAGCTGAAAAAATCAGCGGACCGGCTCACCACGACTAACGAGCCTATTCTGAACGTAGCGATTTCGCTGGGTTTTGATTCACAGCAGTCGTTTAACCGCAGCTTTAAGCGCCAGTATGGCGTAGCGCCCGGCGCGTGGCGTCGTCACGCTTCACATGCACCCGGTGCCATGCAGTAAGTTCTCCGCCAGGGCCAGCCACGCTGGCCCGCGTCAATTTCCCGCCTGAATCTGCTATGCTGACCTCCTTTTTTCAGGGGTGTCGCGATGTCAATATTACGCTGGATCAGCCTGCTGGCGATCGTCATTGTTTGCTGGACCGCGCTGCGGCCACAGGTTAGCACTCCGCCTGCCGATCCCACGACTGGCCACGCCACGGCTTCTTCTTCTGCCACCATTGATGCGCTGACGCAGGCTGAACGCGTTGCGGACTGGCTGGTGCAGCATCAGCGTCTACCCGATTTTTACCTGACCAAAGCGGCCGCGCGCCGTCAGGGCTGGGAGCCGGATAAAGGCAATCTGTGCGAGGTTCTGCCAGGACGCGCCATCGGCGGTGACCGCTTCAGCAATCGCGAACAGCAGCTGCCGCGTCAGGCGGGACGGCAGTGGTATGAGGCGGACGTCAATTATCGCTGCGGGCGCCGCGGCGCTGACCGTCTGATCTACTCCTCCGACGGGCTGATCTACCTCACCCGCGATCACTATCGCAGTTTCAGAAAGGTGCACTGAGCGTGCTGACTATAGATATCGACTTCGCCACGCTGCGCGACCGCGCGGCGTTTTATCAGGCGCTGAATGCGCAGAGCGGTGCGCCTGCTGCTGTCGGCGCAAATCTGGACGCGCTGTGGGACTGGCTGACCGGCGGCATGGCGCTGCCGGCAACGATCTGCCTGATACATGCAGAGCAGGCCGCGCAGCAGGCGGAGTTTGCGCCGGTACTGGCGCTGCTTGAGGAGGCGGCGCAGCTGCTGGAGGGCGAGCTGCGCCTGGTCTGGCGCTGATCAGGCGTGCAGCGGCAGCAGCAGCACCGACAGCGTCTGCCGCGCGCCGGCGGGCAGATCGCTGCCGCCCGTATAACCATTATTCTCCACAATCAGCTGGTTGAGTCCGACCAGCCAGTCATAGATGTAGAACGCCGTATGATTAGCGGGCGCAGCCGTCAGGCGCGTCAGGCGCTGGCCTGACGAGAAGCTGACGCTCGGCGCGGGCGGACGGGAAAAAATCGTCTGCCCCCGGTTTACGCGACTTTCAGGGCGCTCGCTCTCCGGACGCTGTAAAAAACCGAGCCAGGCGACAAAATCACCCAGCACCGTCATGGCGCGCGAAACCTGACGATCGGTGCGTGCTTCATGCGTGCTGCTGTCCGGCTCATTCAGCGCACTCTGCAGCCTTGCCAGCAGCTTAAGACGAAAACTGGCCGCAATCAGCTCCTCGGTCAGCAGCTCCATGGTGGGCTTGTCGACGTTCAGCAGCGTCAGCAGGCTGCGGTTCTCAGGCAGCTGGCGCAGATGCGCCAGCCACAGCGTCAGAACCTGCTGCGGAAACTGCTGCTCGCTGCGGACGCTCGTATGCTGCGGCTCGCCGGCGGGAGCGGGCGCGTCGCTGAACAGATCGAACTCAAAGCCGATACCAAAATAGCTTTGCTCCGCAGCGGGCTTGCCGCTGTGCGCCGTTACCGCGCCGCTGCTCTGACTCAGCCAGAGCTGGCGCACGGCATCACGCGACGGCTGCAGCCGCTCCAGCAGCTCACCGTGCAGGCCGGTGCGGTGCTGCAGACATTTCAGCAGCGTATCGGCGATGGTCTGTTTACGCAGCGCCTGCTCGGGCGAGGCGCTGGCTTCTGTCCACGGCTGCAGCCGGGCCGCGACTTTCTGCTGCAGCGCGCCCGTCAGCAGCGCCAGATGGTCGCGACGCGCCTCGGGCTGCATCTCTTCCTGCAGCCAGCTGCTCATGCGATCGACGCCTGCGCGATCCTGCGCCAGCATTGAGCCCCAGCTCTGACCCGGCTGGCCAATCTGACGCTGCACCGCCTCGTCGACATTGATCTGCTGCGCCTGATAGCGCGCATCGTAAGGGGTTATCGCCCAGATCAGACGCGGTTTTTCGCTGCCGCTGCTTACGCTCTGCTGCATCTGCCACTCGCGCAGCGCGCTGGCGGCGGGATCGGCGTCGTGGCGCTGGCTGGCAGCGGTGCAGATCAGCATCAGGTCAATGCCCTGGCGCGTGGCGTAAAAACCGGGCAGCAGGGCACGCTTCTGCTCCAGCAGCTGCGCACGCAGCGGATCGCGCAGACGCAATTGTGCCTGCTCCTCCTGCAGCTGGCGATCGGGAAGCATGCCGGGGGCAGGCAGATCCAGCATGTCCGCCTCATCATAGAGCGCCTGACGCGGCGTGGAACTGAGCGGTATGGTCAGCTCCAGCGTCAGCAGCGCCAGCTCGCCGAGCGCGACCCGCTGTGGCTTACCGCTGCGGTTGGCTACCACCGGACAGACCTCAATCATCTCCTGCAGATCGGCGTCGTGACCGATCAGCTTTTCAGCCGGCAGCTGCGCATCATCTACCAGCAGCGAGAGCGGCGCCAGCACGCGCGGCGCGTGGCGCAGCTGCTGAAGCAGGTGCAGCAGCGGACGCAGCGTGTCGCTCAGGGCGGGCTGACCGGGCCAGAGCAGGGCATAAAGCTGTACGCGATCGTCAACGCTCAGCCAGGGTGCCAGCTCGGCGGCCTGGGGCCAGAAATGGCGATCCAGCGCTTCCGCGTGACGATGATGACGGCGGCTCCATCCCCACAGGGTGATGAGCGCGTCGCTCTCTGCGCCGGGCTGTGGCTCGCTCTGGCGGTGACGCTGCAGGCGCTGCAGCGTGGTCTCAATGGTGCGGATATCCGCGCCGTCACGCTCAATGCGGGCGCTGGCGAGCAGCAATCGGATCAGCTCCGCTTCATTAAGCAGGGTCAGCTCAACCGGCCACGTGCCGGAGGTCGCTTCACGCTGGTGACTAAAGCGCGTGGCCGCAGCGAAATCGAGATTACCGGGATTGATATGCTGAAAATAGTTGAGCACTTTGTCGCTGAATCGGGTCATCAACTGACCCTGCGCGTCGCCCACCATCTCACTCAGCAGCCAGGCTTTACCCGCCTGCGACTGACCAAACAGCGCCAGCGTAACCGGACGCGCCAGCTGCAGCGCCAGCGCCTGGCTCTCAGCGCGCGCGCGGCGCAGCTGCAGGCGCAGCGTATCTGCTTCCAGCGCCAGGCGCGGCGAGTGCGGCTGCTGGGCATCGATCCAGCCGAGCGCGCTGTCCAGCGTTTCCCGCAGCAGGCTCAGTCGCTTAGCCGGGGTGGCGGTGGTTTTTCTGGTCGTTCTCATCGTTTACAGACGCTCCCGCTGTCAATCCAGTATTGCGCGTTGGCATTGCCGCTGCCGGAAAGTGTATTAAGCTTCAGGCTCAGCTGCTCCAGCGGCACCCGCGTGCCATCATCCAGCCGCGCGTCGCTGAGGATCAGCCGCTCCGGCCCGTTATTATCTGGTCCCGGCTCTGCTGCCAGCTTAATACGCAGCACGCTTTCGCCCGCGACTTTGCGCGCCAGCTGCGGGTCGGTAATGCTCAGGCTGTAGAGCGGCGACGCCGGCCAGCGGTCGTTCTCCAGCTGACGAAAACCGAGGCAGACGTTGCCGCGAATGCGAAAGCTGCTTTTGCGATCCAGGGCAAAACTGCTGCTGTCGAGATCGATTTCGCTGTAGCAGAGATTATCATCGCTGAGCGTGGCATTTTCATCCAGAACGCCAAGATAGCGAATGGTCGAATAGGGCTCAAAATCACCGGCGCGGAACCAGAAGCTGCTGAGACGCAGATCGAGCGCCAGCAGGCAGAGCATCGCGCCCACCGCCGCGGTTGATTTCGGGTTATCGATACGTCCCTGTTTATTAAACGGATACCAGTCGCTGGTGTGATACCCCTCCAGCGACAGAATACGGCTGCCCGGCAGCGGCTGCAGGTGACGCACCAGCGCCTGGATACCGGGGAAACGCGACGGCCGGCCGGTCAGCAGCAGAACATCACACTGATAGAGCGACACCACTTCGCACATGGCGCGCAGCGCCGGGATAATAGCCATACGGTGCTGCAAAAATTCGCCGTGCAGCTGCGCCATACTGACCACCAGCGGCACCTGCAGCAGATCAAACCGGCTCTCGCTGCCCAGCGTGCGCTGAATTTCGCCATTCACAAACGCCAGCACCGCGCCTGCCGGCTGCTGCGGCACCAGTTCGCCAAACAGCGCGTTGATCTCGCTGTGGCTGTCGAGCGGATCCCAGTTCTCATACCGCTCCAGCACCGCCTGCGCCAGCGGGATAAACAGCTGCAGCGTAACCTGCTGACGCAGCGTCGCCTGTCCATCCATCCGGCTGTCGTGGCCAAACAGCTTCTGCATCAGCGGCTCGGGCAGGGTGACGCCCGCTTTTTGCAGACTCTGCTGCAGCGCCGGCAGGATCCAGAGCTGGATCACATCCAGCAGAATATCATCGCCGGCAACCTTAAAGCCTTCGCGAAACAGCAGGCGCGGCGTAATTTTCACATTATTGCCCTGGCCATCATCCAGCCGGTACTGGGTGATCGCGAGGTCGGTGGTGCCACCGCCGATGTCGATTGAGGCGATGCGCAGGCTTTTGCCCGGCAGCTCATCGCTCTCACGCGGGCGATCGGGGCGCGCCATACTGCTGAAAAAATCTTCCGCCCGCCCGGCAAAGTTCACCTGCGTTTCATTAAACAGCCACACCATCTGGCCGCAGGTGGCTTCGTCCCACTCCATCTGCACATCCGGCAGCGGGCGGTGCGCGGGCGCTGTGTCCCAGCCCTCCGCCTGCCACACCAGGGCGAGCGCCTCCTGCATGCGGCGGCGAAATATCTCCCGCTCCGGCTTGGGCATCGCGGAGGGCAGCGTCAGGATCACATGCCGCAGCTGGCGCGGCGCCTGGCTCTGCGGCATGCGCTGGCGCTGTGCAACGCTGTTCATCTGCATCATCGCCTGCGCCAGCAGCTCGCAGAGCATAAAGGTCATCAGCGCGCTGCGGCTGTAGCTGGCGGAAAACACCGGCAGGCGATCCTCTTCCGGCAGCGCCTGCAGCGGCTCTCCCTCATCGTTGATCATCAGCGTAAAGGGCAGCGCAATAGCCTGCGCCTCTTCGCTCTGACCGCCAGCGTTAAAGCGCCAGCCTGGCTGATAGCGCGCCTCATCCCACAGATAACGACGCGGGCTGGAGATACCGGTGCTGCCTTCCGTGCCGGCGCGCTGCAGCGCCAGACGGCTCGCTTCGCGCCCCACGCGGGTCAGCGAAGGCCACATAAATGCGTTATCGCGCCCGCTCTGCAGTGAGAAACTCGCTTTGCCAAAGCTCGCCTCTGCGAACTCCAGCCGGCTGTCGAACAGTTCGTTATACACGCGGTGCGGCTGCGATAAATCGCGCAGCTGCATCTCATACGTCTGACGCAGGCCGTTGCTCTCTTCCGGGTGATCCTCCACCAGAATGCCGCAGGTATGCGAGTTGCCGACATCGAGAATGAGATCCACACTGACCGCCGGGGTTTGCAGCGACGCCGCCTGAATAGCGATCTCCGCCAGATCGAGCTGCTCACCCAGCAGCTCCAGCAGATTGAGATAATGCGCCTGATACTCAAACTCGCGCAGCGCCTGCGTCAGCGCCAGCTCCCCGCGCGATTCCAGCGCGACCGCCCGCTGCACAAAGGTCTCACGCAGCCAGCCGTCGACCCAGGTCAGGTCAAGAAACTCGCCCAGCTCATAGTTGTGCCACGCCAGCGCAAAACTCACGCCGTTCTGCGCGTCGGCCGCGCTCAGGCCGAGCTGTTCACCGCCTTCTGCTTCCGTTACCAGCCGGGTGTCAAAGGCGAGGGTAATGCGGTGCGTATGGCCCGCTGCATCCGGTTCGCTGAGCGGCGCAAGGCGGGCGCGCGCCCAGTTATCGGGACCGCCGATAAAGCGGCGACCGCTGGTGCAGCGCAGCACCGGCAGTGGCAGCCACTGATTAGCCAGCAGGGCGAGGGAGTCGGTCAGGGCGACATCCGACTCCGGGCGTACGACCTCGGCCGCGCCTCCCTCCTCCGGGTAGAGCAGGAATTTACCGTTATTGCCATCCACGTGCAGGCGCAGCAGCGGACCGTTGGCGGTCTGGCGCACAAACTGGCGGCGCGCCTGAGCAGAAGGCAGGCGCAGACCAAAGTCGAGAAACTGCACGCCGCTCGCTTCAATCAGCGTGATTTTCTGTTTGTCATCAATCAGAGGAGCCAACATGGTTACTTACTCTCACGCTTAATCGTCAACGGGAAGGCCTGTTCAGCCCCATACTGTGCGTTACAGCTGGCAATACCGTCGCCCGCTTTGCATATCAGCTCCGGCATGCGATAGCGCGACTTGTCGCTGCAGCTGGCGGTATAGCGGCTGCGTACCACCATGGTTCCGGCGCTGGTCATCGCAGCGGTGATATCCGCTTTACAGCGAATATTATCGCCCTGACTGATCCAGGCGGTGCCTTTGCCGTTGCGGATTTTATAACGCAGGCTGGGTGGTTTGCCGGTAGGCAGGTTGGTCTGCCGCAGCGTCACGCGCCAGGTGCCGTCGATAAATTTCACCGAGCCGAGGCGGGCGTCATCCGTGGTCATAACCAGGTCATCCGCCTTTGCCGCTTCGGTATGTTCCGCCACAATTTCTGGCGGTGCGGCGTCCGCCGGTGCCGCGGGAGCCGCAGCCATACGCTGCGGCAGCGTCGCGGAGAGCGTCGCAGCTTTGACCAGTACGCCGGGCAGAACCGGCGCGCTGACCGGGGCGGGGGCTACGGCTGCCGTCAGGTCAGCCGCGGGCGCAGGCGTTTCGCTGCGCTGCATCCAGAGCGTGACGCCCGCGGCTACTGCCGCCGCCGGCAGCAGCAGGGCAAGCGGGCGCAGGCGGGACGGGCGGCGGACCGGAGCGGGCGCTGCCGGTTCTGCCACCGGCGGTGCCTCAGGCGATACCGGCTCAGACGCCGTAACGGCTTCAGGTTCAGGTTTAGTTTCTGGTTCAGGCTCAGCAACCGGTTCAGTACGCACCGGCTCCGGTATGACGGAGGGCTCAGGTTCTGCTACCAGTGCCGGCAGCGTCAGCTCCAGCGTGTCGCGCAGGCAGGCAAGGGCGTCATCGCGCGTGCGCGCCAGCGGATCCACAAAGCCCCAGAAGGTGATCACCGGTTTAGCATCAACCAGATAGACATATTGCTGATCGGGAAACTGAAAGCTTTTGCCCAGCAGCGCACCAAACAGACGCAGCGCCGGCTTGTCCGCCGCGCGCGCGCGTTCGCTCAGCGCCTGCAGCGCCTGCTGGTACTGCGTCAGCAGCTCCAGCGCCCGGCGCCGCTCGCTGTCGCTGGCGGCGAGCCAGGATTTGACCTTACCCGCGTGCGGGGCGTACCAGTCAAGGCGATCGCCGCTGTCGCTGGCTTGCGGAATAGCGAGACAGCTGGCGAGCGCATCCTGATGACGCAGCCGCAGCGTTTCGCGAATTTGCAGCGCGGAGATCCATACCGGCTGGCCGCTCTCACCCAGAGCCAGTACTGAATCCAGCTTGCCGCTGCGCAGAAAAGTTTTTGCCACTCGTTGGCCCTTATCGATGGAGGTCACGTGCAAAACATCGTGTATTGATGGCGTAAAAGTGATCTTAAGCCAAATACGGAAAATCAAAGGCGCGAAAAGAGGGGGTAAACAGGCTGTTTTTCCCCGGCTCCGGTATGAAGTGGTTACGGATTAACCGCGGCGACGAGCGGTCAGCAGCAGATGGACCAGCACGCCGCCCGCCATGCCCCAGAAGGCGGAGCCGATACCGGCCAGAGAGATGCCGCTGGCGGTGATCATCACGGTAATAATGGCGCTGTCGCGCTGATCCGGCTCCTGCAGCGCGCGCTGCAAACTGCCGGCGAGGGTATTAAGCAGCGCAAGACCCGCCAGCGTCGCAATCAGCACGGCGGGCAGCGCGCCGAGCAGCGCTGCAATCAGCGCGCCGCACAGCCCGGCCAGCAGATAGAACCCCCCGGCGCAGACGGCGGCGATCCAGCGGCGCGCCGGATCGGGGTCGACCTCATCGCCCATACAGATAGCGGCTGAGATCGCCCCCACGCAGACCGAAAAGCCGCCAAACGGCGAGCAGAGCAGCGCGATGGCCCCGGTCCAGCTGGTCAGCATGGAGACCGGCGGCTGATAGCCGTGCGCCTGCAGCGTGGCGATACCGGGCGCATTCTGTGAGGCCATGGTGATAAGAAAACAGGGCAGCGCGACGCCGGTCAGAGCGGCAAGCGTAAAGTGCGGCATCACAAATGCCGGCAGGGCAAAGCTGAAGGAGTCCGGCGGCAGGATCACGCTTTGCTGAAGCAGTGTGACGCCCGCCCCGGCGATCAGCGCCAGAATAATGGCGTAGCGCGGCAGCCAGCGGCGACAGAGTAGCCAGACCAGGCACATGGTGCCGCACAGCACGGCGTTGCTTTCCAGGCCGGTAAAGGTGCCGATGCCGTAGCGCAGTAAAATACCCGCCAGCATCGCCGCCGCGAGCGCGGGCGGAATAAAGCGCATCAGCCGGGCAAATATCCCGGTTACGCCGCTCAGCAGGATCAGCAGGTTAACCGCCACAAACACCCCGATGACTTCATTCAGGTTCAGCCCCTCCACGCTGGTCGCCAGCAGCGCTGCACCCGGCGTTGACCAGGCCGCAATAACCGGCAGGCGGGTGCGCAGCGAGAGCGCCAGCGTGGCCACCCCCATCGCCAGCCCCAGCATGGTAAACCAGCCGGCGGTCTGCGCCGGTGTGGCTCCCGCCGCCTGCGCCGCCTGCCAGATAATGGCAGCGCTGCTGCTGTAGCCGACCAGCACGGCGACAAAACCGGCGACCAGCAGCGGAATAAACGGGAGAGAGCGGGTGTCAGCCAGATGCATAGAAAACGTCCTGTTGTGCGTTATAACGCACATTGTGGCACGCGTGCCCTGCCGCGACAAGTGATACACTGGAGGGTACGCTTTCAGGAGACGATATGGATAATCTGCAACACGAGTTAGGCCAGACGCTGAAGCAGCTGCGTCAGGAGCGGGGCTGGAGCCTGACGCTGGCGGCCGCCCGTACCGGCGTCAGTAAAGCGATGCTGGGACAGATTGAGCGCGGCGAATCGAGCCCCACGGTAGCTACGCTGTGGAAGATCGTGACCGGCTTCAACGTGCCATTCTCCCGCTTTATCCACGGCAGCGCGCCACACTCCGCCAGCACCACGGTATTCAGCGAGGCCAGCGCACAGATGCAGGTTCGCCCGCTGCTGCCGTTTGATAGCCGGGTAGGGGTTGATCTGCTTGAGGTGACGCTCGCCGGCGGCGCGCAGAGCAGCTCCTCTGCCCACGAGGCCGGGGTCATTGAACAGGTGGTGGTGCTGGAGGGCGAGCTGCTGCTGGGCCTGGAGCAGGGCGCGCAGCGGCTGCGGGCGGGTGAGGCGTATCAGTTTGCCGCCGATAAACCGCACAGTTACGCGAATCCGCTCGCCACGCCGCTGCGTTTCCACAGTCTGATACACTATCTCTCTGCTAACGAACTGACGAGGAGTCCCCATGGCACTAACCACGCTTGATGCACACACCGCCCTGATTATCATTGACCTGCAGCACGGCATTGTCCGTCTGCCGGTGGCACCGCTGAGCGCTGACGACGTGATTGCGCGCGCCGGTGAGCTGGCTGGCGCGTTTCACGCGCGCAGTCTGCCGGTCGTACGGGTTAACGTCGCGGGCGGCGCGCCGGGGCGCAATGAGATGCCGCGCCATGACGCTGATTTACCTGCCGACTGGGCAGATCTGGTGCCGGAGATGCAGCCGCAAGCGGATGACATCTGCATCACGAAAAAAACCTGGGGTGCATTTCATCAGACCGACCTGCACGCGCAGCTGCAGCAGCGCGGCGTCACGCAGGTGGTGGTGTGCGGCATTGCCACCAGCATTGGCGTAGAGTCGACCGCGCGCGAGGCGTATGCGCTCGGCTATAACGTGACGCTGGCCACCGACGCCATGACCTGCCTCGATGCGCACACGCATGAAAACAGCGTCACGCGCATTTTTCCGCGTCTGGGTGAGACCGGCAGCACCGCAGAGGTACTGGCGCTGCTGGCGGAGTAAGGCCTGCCGGTGCCTGATTTAGGCACCGGGCGGTCAGTTAAAGGTGTAGCTTACATTAAGACCGGCGCTGTAATTACGACCCGGCGCCGGTTCGTAGTAGCGTCCGTTGCTCTCATTCACAATCACCGAGCCGATATAGTGGCGATCCAGCAGGTTATCCACGCGGCCAAACAGATCCAGCGTCCAGTCGCTGATGTGCCACTTGTAGCCGCTGTTCAGACCGGCCAGCGTGTAGGCGGGTGCCCGCACGCTGTTCTCGTCATTGGCCGCAATATCGCTCAGATAGCGCACGTCAGCCCCGGCGTAAAAGCCCTGTTCCGGCGCATACGCTATGCCTGCATAGGCCATGTTACGCGCAATGCCCGGAATACGATGGCCGCGACAGCTCTCGTCACCGCAGGCGTTACTGCGGTAACGGGCGTCCAGCAGCGTCCACGCCGCTTTCAGCTGCCAGTCATAGCTAATCTGCTGATCGAACGCCAGCTCCAGGCCGCGGCGGCGCGTCTCACCGGCGTTTTTAAAGGTTGAGCGTCCTTCATAGCTGCCGGCTGAAACAATCTCATTGCGGGTATCGGTCTGAAACAGCGCGGCGCTGAGCAGGCCGTTGCCGAGGCGTTTTTTCGTGCCGAGTTCCAGCGTCTCGCTGGTGGCGGGCTGCAGATCCAGGTTCAGGCCGCTGGTACCGCGGGTGCGATAGGAGAGCTCATTCAGCGTGGGGGTCTCGAAGCCGCGTCCGGCGGAGAGGTAAGCGTTCCAGCCCGAATCGATAGCGTAATTCAGCGCGGCGGCCGGCAGCCAGCGGTGATAGCGACGGCTGCCGCTGTCGTCGGGATCGCTTTCGGTAACGTAGCGATCGTCCGAGGTAAAGTTGACCGTGCTGAAGCGCACGCCCGCATCCAGCGACCACGCGTCCGTCAGCTGCCAGGCGCTTTGTAAATAGGGATCGAGGTTCCAGATCCGGTTGCGCTCATCGCGGCGGCGCTCGCCCTGCACGCCCAGCGTGCCGTCCGGGGTAAAGTTGCGGTAGCCCTTGCGCTTTTCCGTCATGGTCTCATAGTCGAGACCGCCGGTCAGCGTCACCGGCACGCTGAACAGCGCGTCGCGATGGGTCCAGCGCGTATCGATACCCTGATAGTGGCGCGTCAGCGCAATCACGCCGCCGGGATGACCGGGTCTGTTCTGCGCCACAACCGGAATGGACTGATACTGCGTGGTTTCACGCTCGCCGGCCCAGAGCATCAGGCTCAGGTCGTCATGCTCGCTCATCTCGCGCTGATAGCGCACGCCCGCCTGGGTCTGATCCACGCTTTTGCGGGCGTCATAGAGAGAGACATTACTGGCAACCTGACGCGGATTATCGCGCCACTGTGCGTCGGTCAGGCCGCCCGGATCCTGCGCCTCCAGATGCACGCTGTTAAACAGCAGCGTCAGGGTACTCACCTCATCAATGCGCACGCCGAGCTTTGCGTTACCGAGGTTTTTCTGTGCGGCGCTGTGGTCGCGATAACCGTGGGTGGTAAACCGTGAAGCGGAAAGGGTGTAGCTGACGTCGCCCGGCTGCGTGCCGTCTCCCGTCGCACCGCTGGCCTTTATGCTGTTGCGCCAGCTGCCAAAGCTGCCGTACCAGCTGCCCGCTTCCAGCACAGGGGGCTGTTCGCCGCTGGCGGTTTCAACGTTAATCACGCCGCCTGATGCGTTGCCATAGAGCGCTGAAAAGGGGCCGCGCAGCACGTCCACGTGCGCCACCGAGCTGATATCGATATTCGATGTCTGCCCCTGGCCGTCCGGCATGGTAGCGGGGATACCGTCGACGTAAAGACGAACGCCGCGTACGCCAAACGTTGAGCGCGAGCCAAAGCCGCGCACCGAGAGCTGCAGATCCTGGGCGTAGTTCTGCCGGTTGAGGATCTGCAGGCCAGGCACGCTGGCGAGGTTCTCTGACAGATTGACGCGCGGCGCGGCCCGGCGCATATCCTCGCCGCTCACGACGCTTACCGCAGCGGGCGTATCGAGTTCAGAGAGGCCGCTGGCCGCGGGTGCCGCGCTGACCACCAGCGTACGCTCTGCGTTATCTGCGGCGAGCAGCGGCAGCGGCAGGAGCGCCGGCAGCAGCAGCGCCTGACGCAGTAAAGCAATATTCATAATCAAAACCGTCAGAAAAAGAGAGAAATCAGAAAAGCTCAGTGAGCGGTATGTTACCGGTTATGTCATTTGATTGAAAAGCGTAAAAAACCGCGCGGATCGTGGCCGGTATGATGAAAACGTTATCGTCGCGCCACGCACCTCTGGCTGCGTACTACGCTTTCTGTCACTGTAAAGAGAAGTGCTTACATCATCAGGAGAGAAAATGCGTCAGCAACCGGTTGTAGCCGTACTGGGTCTGGGAGCGATGGGCCATGCGTTCGCCGCCAGCTTACTGAAAAAAGGGTTTCGCGTGCAGGGCTGGAATCGTACCCGGTCTAAAGGAGAAGATCTGGAGGCGGCAGGCCTGCAGCTGAGCGGCAGCGCGGAAGCTGCTGCTGCGCAGGCGGATGTGGTGATCACGATGCTGGCCGATGGAGATACCACCCGCGACGTGGCGGCGCGCATCGCGCCGGTGCTGAAGCAGAATGCCACTCTGGTACAGATGGGCACCATTGGCGTCGCGGCAACCGACGCGCTGATCGCACAGATCGCCGCGGCGCGTCCCGATATCAACGTTATTGATGCGCCGGTCTCCGGCACCAAAGCGCCGGCGGAAAACGCCCAGATTCTGGTGCTGGCCAGCGGTGACCGCACGCGGGCTGAGGATGCAGAACAGGTGTTTGCCGCGATCGGCAAAGGCACGCAGTGGCTGGGCGAGGCGGGCGCCAGCTCGCGCATGAAGCTGGTGGTGAACAGCTGGCTGATTGGCCTGATGCAGAGCCTGGCCGAGAGCACGCGGCTGGCAGAGCAGTTTGGTTTCAGCACTGACGATCTGTGGCAGGTGCTGGAGGGCGGTCCGCTGGCGGCCCCCTACGCGAAGGTCAAACTCGGCGCGATTGCCAGCGACGACTACACCCCGCAGATGCAGCTTACCTGGGCACTGAAGGATGCGAAACTGGCGCTGGAGGCGGCGGGAGAGACCCGGCTGCCGGCGCTGGAGAACATTGCGCAGCTCTGGCAGCAGGCGGTGGAGGCGGGCTACGGCGAACAGGATCTGGCCTCCGTCTACGCCTGGCTGAAGCGCGGAGATGAGTAAACAGATAAGCTTCGATTTTTCCCGGCGCCCGCTGATACCCTTTGCGCACGATTACGCGCACGGTGCCCGCGAGCCGTGGCACTATCACACCTGTGCGCAGCTGATCCATACTCTGAGCGGCGTGATACGGGTGGAGACGGCGCACGGCAGCTGGATGGTGCCGCCCAGCCGCGGGGTCTGGCTGCCAGCCGGCACGCGGCATGCGCTGCAGACGGGCGGCCAGGTCGCTGCCCGCACGCTGTTTATCGATCCGCTGGCGCGCGCTGATCTGCCGGCCAGCTGTCAGGTGGTGCAGATCTCCGCGCTGCTGCGTGAACTGATCGTGAGCGCGCTGTCGCTGCCGGAGGGCTACTCTCCCGGCAGCCGCAGCGAACGCATTTATGAGCTGATCCTCGATGAGATCAGGGTGATGAATGTGCTGCCGTTTGACCTGCCGATGCCGCAAAGCCCGCGCCTGCTGGCGCTCTGTACCCGGATCCAGCAGAACGCCGGAGAGCCGTGGACGCTGACGCAGGCCGCGGCGGAACTCTGCGTGGCAGAGCGCACGCTGTCGCGCCATTTCAGCCGCGAAACCGGACTGCGCTTTGGCGACTGGCTGCGGCGCGCCCGGCTGAGCCAGGCGCTGATGCGGCTGGCGCAGGGAGAGAGCGTGTTGCGGGTGGCGCTGGATCTCGGCTACGAGAGTCCGGGTGCGTTCAGCGCGATGTTTCGCCGCGTGCTGGGCGTTTCACCGGCGGGCTACTTTCCGCCGGCAGAAAGGCGTTCGCCGCATTGAGCAGCGCCTGCAGCGAGGCGCGCGTTACGTCACTGTCGATTCCCACCCCCCAGGCGCGTTTGCCGTTTGCGTCAGTACAGCAGATATAGGCAACCGAGCGACTGTCGCTGCGTTTACCCAGCGTATGTTCATGGTAATCCTCAATGGCGATTGCGCGCCCGTAGTGCTGCTGCAGCGCGCTGACGGCGGCGGAAAGCAGGCCGTTACCGCTGCCATTCAGCATGCGCCCGCCCGATGCCGTCGTAAACTGCAGGCGGATACACGTTGTCCGTTCGTCACTCTGGCTCTCCGCCGTGTCAAGCTGGCGCGCCGGCTGCGTCAGGCCGTAGTGGTGGCAGAACAGCTGCCAGAGGGCATGATGCGTCATCTCGCCGCCGTTCGTGTCAGTCTGCTGCTGCACCCGCTGGCTGAAATCCTGCTGTAGCGCGCGCGGCAGCTGCAGTCCGTGGTTCTGTTCCAGCAGCCAGGCACTGCCGCCTTTGCCCGACTGGCTGTTGACCCGGATCACCGCTTCATAGCTGCAGCCAATGTCGCGCGGATCGAGCGGCAGGTAGGGGATCTGCCAGCGGGTTTCCTGCCGCGCTGCACGTTCGGTAAAGCCTTTGCGGATGGCGTCCTGATGGGAGCCGGAAAAGGCGGTAAAGACCAGCTCACCGGCATAAGGGTGGCGCGGATGCAGCGGCAGCTGATTACACGCCGTCACCGTCTCAATCACCTGCTGCATATCGCTGAAATCAAGCCCCGGCGCCACGCCCTGGGTGTAGAGATTCAGCGCCAGCGTCACCAGATCAACGTTGCCGGTGCGCTCGCCGTTGCCAAACAGGCAGCCCTCGACGCGATCGGCCCCCGCCAGTAGCGCCAGCTCGGCGCAGGCGGTGCCGGTACCGCGATCGTTGTGCGGATGTACGCTGATGGTCACCGCCGCACGCTGGCTAAAGTGGCGGCAGAAGTATTCAATCTGATCGGCGTAGACGTTAGGGGTGTTCACTTCCACCGTGGCGGGCAGGTTGATAATCATCGGTCGCTGCGGGCCAGGCTGCCAGATCGCCGCTAGCGCTTCACAAATCTCCAGCGCAAAGTCCGGCTCGGTAAAGCAGAACGTTTCCGGTGAATACTGAAACGTCCACGCCGTATCAGGCTGCGCGGCACAGCGGTCGCGGATCTGGCGGGCGGCGCTGCACGCCAGGGCGACAATCTCCGCTTTGCTCTGGCAGAACACACGCTCGCGAAACAGCGGGGCGGTGGCGTTGTAGAGATGAACAATCGCCTGCTGGACGCCCGTCAGCGCGTCGAACGTGCGATCGATCAGATCGCTGCGCGCCTGGGTGAGCACCTGAATGGTGACATGGGGCGGAATGTGATCTTTCTCGATCAGTTCCCGCACAAACGCATAGTCGGTCTGCGATGCGGCAGGAAAGGCCACCTCAATTTCGCTGAAGCCGCAGCGCAGCAGCAGCTGCCAGAACGCCAGCTTGCGGGCGCTGTCCATCGGCACCGCCAGCGCCTGGTTGCCGTCGCGCAGATCCGTTGAGAGCCAGCGCGGCGCGTGAGTGAGCTGGCGCGACGGCCACTGGCGATCGGCCAGCGGCAGCACAGGGGTCGGGTAATATTTATCAGCAGGGTGAGTCAGCATCGTCGTCTCCTTTAGCAGAGCCTGTAGTGTGGCGCAGGTGGATCGCTGCCCGCCTGCGCGTAGCGGACAACCACGCGTGCAAAACGGACAGGTTGGCGAAAGCGGTGCGGGCGCGTAGCATAGCGGCACGGTTTCCGGCTCAGGCAGGCTATGTCATTTATTACGTTCGACGGTCACAACGACCTGTTACTGCGGCTCTGGCTGCATCATCGCGACGATCCGGCGCGCGCATTTTTCTCCGGTACAGAAACCGGGCATCTCGACTTTCCGCGCATGCAGCAGGGCGGCTTTGGCGGCGGGCTGTTTGCGCTGTTTGTGCCCCCGGCTGGCTATCTCAGCGAGGTGGCGCCTGAGCGCGCCGGGGAGCAGCTGCCGCCGCTCACCATTCTCTGGCAGCAGCTCGCGATTCTGAAAACGCTGGCGGCGGAATCAGGCGGACGCGCCCGGCTCTGCCTGAACGCGGAGGAGATTGCCGCCTGCCGGCGCGATGGCGTACTGGCGCTGGTGGCGCATATCGAAGGCGCCGACGGTTTCGACGGTGCCGGCGCAGATCTGCAGGCGTTTTATCAGGCTGGCGTACGCAGCATCGGGCCATTCTGGAATCTGCCTAACCGCTTTGGTCACGGCGTCACCGGCGCGTTTCCCGGATCGCCCGACAGCGGTGACGGGCTGACGGAGGAGGGGGAGCAGCTGATTACGCTGGCCTGTCAGCAGCGTATGGTTATCGATCTCTCGCATATGAATGAAAAAGCCTTCTGGCAGACGGCGCGGCTCAGCACGCTGCCGCTGGTCGCCACGCACTCCAACGCGCACGCGCTCTGCGCACAGCCGCGCAATCTGACTGACGATCAGCTGCGCGCCATTCGCGACAGCGGCGGCGTGGTGGGGATAAATTTCGGCAACGCCTTCCTGCGCAGTGACGGAAAACGCGATGACAGCACCGCGCTGACGGAAATTGTTAAACACGCCGCGCATCTGATCGCTATTATGGGCCGCGATCACGTGGCGCTGGGATCGGATTTTGACGGCATCAGCGTACCGGCGACGTTAAAAGATGTTACCGGTTTACCGCGGCTCTATGCGCTATTGCAAAGTCTCGGCTATGATCAGGCATTGACTGAACAGCTCGCGTGGGGCAACTGGCAGCGCGTGCTGCGTCAGATCTGGCAGGCCTGAACCGCGTTTCCCTGATGAATCAGGGTTGATCTCCGCGCGACATTGGCGCAACATCGCCGCGCCTGGTGTACTGCCTGCAGTCGCCAGCGGCATTTATGGCAGAGCCTGCTCTGCGTTTTCATTGATGAGGAAGAACACTATGTGGAAAAAACCTGAGTTTGTTGACCTGCGTCTGGGCCTGGAAGTGACACTGTACATCTCCAACCGCTAAGACTCTCTGCCCGCCGCTCGTGCGGGCATTCTCTTTTTCTGCTTCGGTCTTTCACATGTTTATTAAAGTTCTCGGTTCAGCGGCAGGCGGTGGCTTTCCGCAGTGGAACTGTAACTGCGCCAACTGCAGCGGTCTGCGTAACGGCACCATTCAGGCGCAGGCGCGCACCCAGTCCTCAATTATCGTCAGTGATGACGGAGAAAATTGGGTGTTATGCAACGCCTCGCCTGATATCAGTCAGCAGATTGCGCAGACGCCTGAGCTGGTGAAAAAAGGGGTGCTGCGCGGCACCGCGATCGGCAGTATTATTCTGACCGACAGTCAGATTGACCACACCACCGGGCTGCTCAGCCTGCGCGAAGGCTGTCCGCATCAGGTATGGTGCACCCCTGAAGTGCATGCCGACCTTACCAGCGGTTTTCCTGTCTTTACCATGTTGCAGCACTGGAACGGCGGCCTGAAGCATCATGCGCTGACGCCGCTTGAGCCGTTCAGCGTGGCGGTCTGTCCCGATCTGCAGTTTACTGCGATCCCGATTCTCAGCAACGCCCCCCCTTACTCTCCGTACCGCGACCGGCCGCTGCCGGGGCACAACGTGGCGCTGTTTATAGAAAACCGCGCCAGCGGACAGACGCTGCTCTATGCGCCGGGTCTGGGCGAACCGGATGGGGTGATCATGCCGTGGCTGCAGAAAGCGGACTGCCTGCTGATTGACGGCACCGTCTGGCAGGATGATGAACTGCTGACCACCGGCGTCGGCAAAAATACCGGGCGTGCGATGGGCCATCTGGCACTGGCTGAAGAGCAGGGCCTGATGGCGCTACTGGCCGCGCTGCCGGCAAAGCGCAAAATTCTTATTCATATTAACAACACCAATCCGATCCTCGACGAACACTCGCCGCAGCGCCAGTTTCTGACGCAGCAGGGCATTGAAGTGAGCCAGGACGGGATGGCGATCCATCTGCAGGAGTCCGCATCGTGATCACCGACGCTCTGACCCCCGAGGCGTTTGAACAGGCGCTGCGCGCCAAAGGCGCTTACTACCATATTCATCACCCTTACCATAAAGCGATGCATAACGGTGAGGCAACGCGCGAGCAGATCCAGGGCTGGGTCGCAAACCGTTTCTATTACCAGACCACCATTCCGCTGAAAGATGCCGCGATCATGGCCAACTGCCCCGATCCGGCCACGCGGCGTAAGTGGGTACAGCGCATTCTCGATCACGACGGCAGTCACGATGGCGATGGCGGCATTGAAGCCTGGCTGCAGCTGGGTGAGGCAGTAGGCCTGACGCGTGAGGCGCTGCTGTCGGAGCAGCACGTGCTGCCCGGCGTACGGTTTGCCGTTGACGCCTATCTCAATTTTGCCCGGCGCGCTGACTGGCAGGAAGCGGCGTGCAGTTCCCTGACCGAGCTGTTTGCGCCGCAGATCCATCAGTCGCGCCTCGACAGCTGGCCGCAGCACTATCCGTGGATCAAAGAGGAGGGGTATTTCTACTTCCGCAGCCGCCTGAGCCAGGCTAACCGCGACGTTGAGCACGGGCTGGCGCTGGCGCTGGAGCGCTTTACCACGGCGGAACAGCAGAACCGCATGCTGGAGATCCTGCAGTTTAAACTCGATATTCTCTGGACGATGCTTGACGCCATGACTATGGCCTATGTGCTGCAGCGTCCGCCTTATCATACGGTCACCGATCGGGCGGCCTGGCACACAACAAGACTGGTGTAAGCGCATGAAAGATACCCTGATCCCCGCTTTCCGGCGCGGTTATCGTCTGCAGTGGGAAGCCGCGCAGCAGAGCCACGTCGTGCTCTATCCGGAAGGCATGGCGAAACTGAATGAAACGGCAGCGGCCATCCTGGAGCTGGTGACCGGTAAGCAGGATGTGGCCGCGATCGTCAGCACGCTTGACGCCCGTTTTCCCGAGGCTGGCGGCGTCGGCGACGACGTGAAAGATTTCCTGCAGTCAGCCGTTGAACAGAAATGGATCCAGTGTCGTGAACCCGAATAAACCTGCCGTCAATGCGCCGCTCTGGCTGCTGGCGGAGCTGACCTATCGCTGCCCGCTGCAGTGTCCTTACTGCTCTAATCCGCTCGATTTTGCGCAGCAGGAGAAAGAGCTGACCACCGAACAGTGGATTGAGGTGTTCAGCCAGGCGCGTGCCATGGGTAGCGTACAGCTCGGCTTCTCCGGCGGCGAGCCGCTGGTACGCAAAGATCTGCCCGAGCTGATCCGCGCCGCGCGCGACCTTGGCTTTTACACCAACCTGATCACCTCCGGCATTGGCCTGACAGAGAAAAAGCTCGACGCCTTTGCGGACGCCGGTCTGGACCATATTCAGATCAGCTTTCAGGCCAGCGATGAAACGCTGAACGCCGCGCTGGCTGGCTCGCAAAAAGCGTTTCAGCAGAAGCTGGAGATGGCGCGGGCAGTGAAAAAGCATGGCTATCCGATGGTGCTGAACTTTGTACTGCATCGCCATAACATCGATCAGATCGATAAAATCATCGACCTCTGTATCGAGCTGGATGCCGATGACGTTGAGCTGGCAACTTGCCAGTTTTACGGCTGGGCGCACCTGAACCGCGAGGGGCTGCTGCCGACGCGCGAGCAGATCGCCCGCGCGGAAGAGACGGTGGCGCGCTACCGGGCGCGCATGAGCGAGAGCGGCAACCTGACCAATCTGCTGTTTGTGACGCCGGACTATTATGAAGAGCGTCCCAAGCCGTGCATGGGCGGGTGGGGTTCAATCTTCCTCAGCGTAACCCCGGAAGGCACCGCGTTACCCTGTCACAGCGCGCGCCAGCTGCCGGTTGAATTTCCCTCCGTACTGACGCAGAGCCTGCAGTCGATCTGGTATGACTCGTTTGGTTTTAACCGCTACCGCGGCTTTGACTGGATGCCGGAGCCGTGCCGCTCCTGCGATGAGAAAGAGAAAGATTTCGGCGGCTGCCGCTGTCAGGCGTATATGCTGACCGGTAACGCTGATAATACCGATCCGGTCTGCAGCAAATCGCCGCATCACGGGCAGATCCTCGAGGCGCGGCGTGAGGCAAACTGCAGCGATATTAAAATTGCCCAGCTGCAGTTCCGCAACCGGGCCAACTCTGCGCTGATTGTCAAACAGCGTCTCTGATGATGCAGCGCACCCTGACGCTGGCCAGCGGCCTGCGCTGCCACCTTTATCACCAGCCTGACGCCCGCGAAGCCGCGGCGCTGGTGCAGGTCGGGGCCGGCAGCCTGCATGAGCCCGATCGCTGGCCCGGACTGGCGCATCTGCTCGAACATCTGCTGTTCTGCGACAGCGCGCGCTTCAGTGGCAGCCAGCGCCTGATGCCGTGGGTGCAGCAACAGGGCGGCGAGGTCAACGCCACCACCCAGCTCAGCCGCAGCGCGTGGTTTTTTCAGCTGCCGGCCGCCGCGCTGGAAGGCGGCGTTACGCGGCTGGCGGATATGCTGATCGCCCCGAACCTCGCGCCTGACGCCATCCGCCAGGAGTGCGCCGTTATCGATGCTGAGTATCAGCTGCTGCAGAGCCACAGCGAGACGCTGAGCGAGGCGGCGCTGCTGCACGCGCTGGGCGGGCGCTTCAGGCGCTTTCGCGCCGGCAGCAGGGCGGCTTTTGGTGACAACGTCACGGAGCTGCAGCGTGCGCTGCGCCACTTCCATCAGACCCGCTTTACGGCAAATAGTCTGGAGCTCTGGCTCTCCGGGCCGCAGTCGCTGGATGAGCTGGCAACGCTGGCCGCAGCTTTTGATCGCCTGCCGGGCGGCGAGGTACCGGCGCTGCCGGTGGTGCCCCGGCAGCCCGACAGCCATGCGCTCGCGCAGCTTGAGCTGCCGGGTGAGAACGCATTCTGGCTGACGCTTTTAACCCCCTTCGATCGCACACTTAGTGACAGTGTCACTCTGCTGCGCAGCTACTGGCTCGATGAGGCTGAAGGCGGCCTGCTGCATCAGCTGCGCAGTGAGGACGCGTGTGACACGCTGCAGGTCAGCTGGCTGTGGCAGGATACCCGGCACGCGCTGCTCGCGCTGCGCTTCAGTGCAGCAAAGATCTCACCTGCGCAGGCCCGACATATAGAGCAGCGCGTCTGGCAGCATCTGCAGGCCGTGCAGCACAATACGCAGCGCCAGCATCAGCACTATCTGCAGCTGGCGCAGCGCGACTTCCGCGCTGAGACGCCGCTGCGTCAGCTGCGGCTGCGGGCGGCAGCAGAAGCGCCTGCGGCCGATCTGCCTCCTGACCTTGTCCTGGCGATCCGCCAGCTGACGCAGGCTGGCCGGCTGCGCCTGCTGACCCGGCAGCCGCTGAGCGATGCTCTGACCTGCATCACGCAGGGATTTACGCTGCGCTGCAGCAGCAGCGTGCTTTGCGGTGACTTACCGGCGGCGGTGCGCTGGCAGTTTCCGCCGCGCGCCCTGCAGGCTGCCGCGGCAGGTTTTTGCGGCAGCGCAGCCGCGTTACCGCAGGCGCTGCCGGTTGAGCCTGCTGAGACGCTGCTGCTGCGACCGGCATGCTATCAGCCGCTTGCTGACCACGCAGGAATAGCCTGTCAGCGGCGTCTGCGGCCGCTGCTGGCAGAGCTGCGTCATCTGGGTGGGCGTGGCGTCTGGCAGCAGCAGCAGGGGATCTGGCAGCTGCTGCTGGATATTCCGGCCGACGCCGCCGTGGCCTGGCAGCTGCTGCCGGCCATCACGGCGCAGCTGAGCGCAGCGGATGAGGCCGGCGACCCGCCTGAACCCGCGACCATTGTTATCCGCCAGCTGCTGCAGACGCTGCCGTCTCAGCTGCTGTATCCGGCGGCAGCCCGCTGCTGGCAGGCGGCGTGGTGCGGGCACGATCGGCAGCTGAATCACTGCGTCGCGCAGAGCCTGGCGAGCCTCAGGCAACAGACAGCGCCCTCTGCGCCGCCACCGCTGCGGCGCGGCATTACGCCCGTCGCCTGCCAGGGGCGCGACCAGGCGCTGCTGCTGTTTATTCCTCTGACGACGCCGGATGATATCAGCCTGGCGGCGCTGCAGGCGCTGGGGCTGTTTCTGGCGCCGCGCTTTTTTCAGCGGCTGCGCGTGGATCAGCAGATAGGCTACGTGGTCACGGCGCGCTATGAGCGCTGCGCCGATGTGGATGGACTGCTGTTTGCGCTGCAGTCGCCCGATATCGACTGGGTACGCCTGCTGGCCCACTGCCGGCGCTTTCTGCTGGATATGAAGACGGCGCTGAGCGAGTGTGATGCCGAAATGCTGCACGCATGGCAGCAGACGCTGCGGGAACGCTGCCAGCCGTACGCTAACCGGCAGGTGGCGCAGGATCTGCTGCGGCGCGAAGCGGGCGGCGCGATCCTGACGCCTGAGGCGGTCTCTGCCCTGACGCTGCCGCGCATGCAGCAGCTTTTCCGGCGGCTGGTGCGTCAGCGGCGGCGCTGGCGGCTGCTGATCAACCGGCACTAAACCGGTACACACCGGCGCCGCTGCCTGTCCCGACAAAAGTTTACACGGCAAAACTTGGCGTTTGCGGCGGCGTTACATAAAATGCCCGCACTTTTCTCTGAGGCTGCGGCATGATGATATCGCCCCAACGCGCAACGTGGATCCTGGCACTCGCCTGTCTGGTGCTGGCATTTTGTCTGGTACAGCGCAGCTTCAGTATGCCCGTTCAGCCTGTTACCGTCTCTGCCGTGTTGAGTGAGTCCGGCGCGCAGGATGCCTCCGCCAGCAGTGACAAGCACTGTGCGCTGAGCGCAAAATCCCTCAGCGCCAGCACGCCGGTCTTTGATGCGGCGCTGCCGCTGCTGATGCTTGTCATGGCGCTGGTCGCCGCGCTTGCCGTTCCGCAACGCCTCTCTTTCTTCTGGCGTCATCAGTCGCACCGTCCGCCGCTGCGACGGCGACATCTTACGCTCTGCGTCTTCCGGGAATAACACCGCACGCTGTTTCGCGTACCCCCTGTTATTTACCGGAGAATTTATCATGACTGTTTTAATCAGGAGCCTGCTGCTCCTGCTGGCAGGCTGCGTGCTGAGTGCGCAGGCTGCGGATACCGGCTGGCTGCGCAACGCGCAAAACAGCCACGCTGAGGTGCGCCTGCGCGCCGCGCCGCAGGCGGGCGACACCCGGCTGCTGCTGGATATTCATCTGGAACCCGGCTGGAAAACCTACTGGCGCACGCCGGGAGAAGGCGGCGTGGCACCCGTCATCGCCTGGCAGACGCCCGGCATTAGCGCTCAGTGGTTCTGGCCTGTACCGGCGCGCTTTGACGTCAGCGGGCTGACCACGCAGGGCTATAAAGGCACTGTCACGCTGCCGATCGTGCTGCAGCGCCCGCCGGGCAGCGATACGCTTACCGGCACGCTGACGCTCTCTACGTGCAGCGACGTCTGTATCCTGACGGATTTTCCGTTCAGCCTCGATCTGACCCGGCCGCCCGCGGCGGCGTTTGACCGCGACTTTGCCCGCGCGATGGGAGAGGTTCCGCCTGACTCCGGCCTGACTGACCAGCTCAATGCCAGTTTTGTTAACGGTGAGCTGCAGATCCGCGCGGTACGTCAGGCGGGCTGGAGCACGCCGGAACTCTTCTTTGACTATCCGGCGGGCAGCATGCTGGCAGCACCGGTGATCAGCGTGCAGGGCAACACGCTCAGCGCGCGCGTGGCCGTGACCGATGAATGGGGCGATGCGGCACCCGACCTGCGCGGCCGCCAGCTGTCGCTGGTGATCGGTGATAAGGGGCTGGCGCAGCAGAGCCAGGTGACTATTGAGGCAGAGCCCCTGCTGAGCGGCGGGACGCGCGCGACGCTCTGGTCGGTGCTGCTGCTGGCGCTGCTCGGCGGCCTGGTGCTGAATCTGATGCCCTGCGTGCTGCCGGTCATGGCGATCAAGCTCAGCGGTCTGGTGCAGCAGCAGGGTCAGACGCGCCGCCAGACGCGCCTGCAGTTTCTGGCCTCCAGCGCCGGGATCCTCTTCTCCTTTTTGCTGCTGGCACTCCTGATGAGCGCGCTGCGCCTGAGCGGTCAGGCGCTGGGCTGGGGCATACAGTTCCAGAGCAGCGGATTCCTGCTGCTGATGACCGGCGTCATGTTTCTGTTCAGCGCCAGTCTGTTTGATCTGCTGCATTTCCGTCTGCCCTCCGCCTTCAACACCCGGCTGGCCACGCACCAGGGGAACGGATTAGCGGGGCATTTTGCGCAGGGTGCGTTTGCCACTCTGCTGGCAACGCCCTGCAGCGCGCCATTTCTCGGCACGGCGGTAGCCTATGCGCTGACCGCGCCACTGCCCCAGCTCTGGCTGCTGTTTGCGGCGCTGGGTATCGGCATGAGCGTACCGTGGCTGCTGGTGGCCGCGCTGCCGGGCGTCGCACGCTGGCTGCCGCGTCCGGGACGCTGGATGGTGCATCTGCGTACGCTGCTGGGCACTCTGATGCTGCTGGCGACGCTCTGGCTGGTTACGCTGCTGATCCCGCACTGGGGCAGTGGTGCAGCAGGCCTGCTGGCCGCCGCGCTGCTGTTGCTGCTGCTAATCTGGCTGCTGCGCCGCCGCGCGCTGCAGCAGGCGGGCGCCGTCGCCATCGCGCTGACGGTAGCGGGCGCGCTGTTCCTGCTGATGCGTCCGGCAGAGGATGCCGGTGAACTGCGCTGGCAGCCGCTGTCAGAGCAGGCTATCGCCGCGGCGCTGCAGCAGAACCGGCGTGTGTTTGTCGATATCACCGCTGACTGGTGCATTACCTGCAAGGTCAATAAGTCCCGGGTGCTGAATCAGCCTGACGTTCGCGCCGCGCTGAGCGCTGACGATATCGTGCTGCTGCGCGGCGACTGGACACAGCCCGACCCCGCCATTGGCGACTTTCTGCGCCAGCGCGATCGGGCGGCGATTCCGTTTAATCAGATTTATGGCCCGGCGCTGCCGCAGGGTCAGATTTTGTCACCGCTGCTGAGTCGCGACGCGGTGCTTTCCACACTGAGTAAGGCGAAAAAATAATGAAAAAATCTCTGTTTGCAATGCTGCTGCTGAGCGCACCGGTACTGGCTGCCGCTCCTTTTACGCCGGAGCAGGAGGCGCGCATCAAAGCGCTGATCCGCGAAACGCTGGTACAGAATCCCGCCATACTGGCTGAGGCCGCTGATGCCTTTGATAAAGAAGCCGCGCGACAGCAGCAGAACGTGGTGGCGCAAATGGTTGAAAAAAATCGTGACATGCTGTTCAGCGATGCCGGTTCACCCCGCATCGGCGCTGAAAAACCGGCGCTGACGCTGGTCTACTTCACCGATTACAACTGCGTATTTTGCAAAAAATTTGAGGGTGATATCACCACGCTGCTGAAAGCGCATCCGCAGGTTGCGGTGGTCATTAAGCCGCTGCCTTATCGTGCCGAAAGCTCGCTGAGTTCAGCGCGGCTGGCGCTGACGGTCTGGGAGCAGCAGCCAAAAAACTTTCTGAAGCTGCATGAAAAGCTGATGGCGAAAAAAGGCAATCACGACGAGGCCAGCATCAGCGCCGCGCTGAAAAAAACCGGTATCAGCCTGTCGACACCGAGCAAAGCGAGCCTGGATACCATTAATCACAACCTGACGCTGGCGCAGCAGCTGGGCGTGCAGGGAACCCCGGCCACGCTGGTGGGTAATCAGCTGATCAGCGGTGCGGTGCCTTATGCCCAGCTGGAGGCGGCTGTGAAAGATGCGCTGAAGGCGGCACCGTGAGCCGGCTGAAGCGCTGGCTGCGTGAAGCGCTCTGGCTGCTGCTGGCAGGCGTGCTGATTATGCTGGCGGTCGACTGGCTGCGCGCGCCGCAGCTGCCTGCCGATCTGGCCCAGCAGCCGCTTACTACGCTGCAGGGTGAGCAGAGCCTGGCCGGGCTGAGCGCATCGAAACCGGTGCTGGTTTACGTCTGGGCCAGCTGGTGCGGCGTCTGCAAACTGACCACGCCGGTTGTGGCGAAGCTCAGCCAGCAGGGCGTGCCGGTAGTCAGCGTGGCGCTGCGCTCGGGTTCTGATACGCAGGTGACCCGGTGGCTGGCAAAAAAAGGCCTGCAGGGGTTAGCCGTTAACGACGCGCGCGGCGAGCTGGGCCAGCGCTGGCAAATCGCCGCCACGCCGACGTTTATCGTGCTCTATCAGGGCCGGGTTGTCAGTACCACCAGCGGCTGGAGCAGCCGCTGGGGACTGCTGCTGCGTTTATGGTGGGCTGAACAGTTCAGCGGATAACAGAGGGCGCCTGCGGGCGCCTTTTTTAATAATAGCTGGTTCAATTTGCGCTGATTAATAATCTTTAAAACAGGAAAGTAATAATTATCCGGACAATTATCCCGGCGCTGCGGTTATTTTATTTTTTTGCGGCTGGATTTATTTAAGGCAGCAATTAAATTTTTGCAATAATGCCGCAACTGATGCATACCTGAATAACAGACTAATTTATGATTATCGCGGCGGGATATTTTCGGGCGCCGCAGTGAGGGAGAGTATGCGTATTCATCATCTGAACTGTGGTTGCATGTGCCCGCTGGGCGGGGCGCTGTTTGATGGCTTCAGCCGGGGTCCCTTTGCTGAACTGGTGTGTCATTGTCTGTTAATTGAAAGCGATCGCCACGGCCTGATTCTGGTGGATACCGGACTGGGAATTAATGATATGCGCTATCCGGAACGCCGGCTCTCTGGTTTTTTTCGTCTGCTGAATAATATTCGTTACAGTGAGCAGATGAGCGCGCTGGCGCAAATTCAGCTGCTGGGTTTTCAGGCGGAAGATGTGCGTCATATTATTCTGACCCATCTCGATTTTGATCACGCAGGCGGCATTAGTGATTTTCCGGCGGCGCGGATCCATCTTCTGCAGCGTGAGCTTGATACGGTACGCAGCGGACGTGAGCAGAGCTGGCTGGCGCGTCAGCGCTTCCGGCCACAGCAGTGGACCGCGCACGATGGCTGGCGCGGCTACGCCAGCGAGGGTGAACGCTGGTTCGGGTTTGATGCGGTGAGAGCGATTGACGATCTCAGCGATGAGATCCTGCTGGTGCCGCTGCCGGGACACACCGCCGGACACGCAGGCGTGGCGATCCGCCACGGCGGTGGCTGGCTGCTGCATGGGGGAGACGCCTGGTTTTATCGCGGAGAGATGCATCACACCCAGCGGCACTGTACGCCGGGCCTGCGCGCCTATCAGCGGCTAATGTGCAGCGATCGCGAAGCGTGGCGTATTAATCAGCAGCGGCTGCGCGAACTCTCGCTGCAGCCCCAAAGCGGTGTTGCGCTGTTTTGCAGCCACGATGCGCGCGAACTGGCACACTACCGGCCACACTGTTAGCTTTTTTGCCGGTTTTCTGCGCATTACCCTTTATCTTTACTAATATTTCTCTGGCGGCGTCGCGAAGCTTGTCGGCTCGCCGCCGTCTGAAAACTCTAAAGGGAGCGTGCCATGTTTCATACCTCGGGAAAGTCGGCGTTCGGCATTACGCTGTATGCCTTGCTGGAGCCACTGCCGCTGGGCTTTTTTTTTGCCGCCTGGCTGTTTGACATCCTCTATCTGCAGACCTTTGTGGTGATGTGGACCAAAGCCGCCAGCTGGCTGATTGTATTTGGTCTGCTGCTGGCTATTCTGCCGCGAATTATCAGCCTGATTCATCTGTTTCGCGGCGTCACTGCCGGTGAGAAAACGCATTTCTGGCTTTCGCTGCTGGCGGTGCTGGTGGCCATAGTTAACGCCTTTATCCATAGCCGTGATGCGTATGCGGTGGTGCCCATGGGCGTCACGCTGTCGACCATCGTGGTGGCGCTGCTGCTGATCGCCAACGTACAGCTGGCGCTGCGCGCGCGCCGTATCCCGGGAGGTCGTCCATGAAACTGCGCATTCTAAGTGCTGTCAGTCTTGCTGCGCTACTGAGCGCCTGCGACAGCGGATCTTCTCTCGATCCGCAAAAACAGACCGGACCCAATCCCGAGCTGCCTAAAGCGCAGAACTTTTTCATGCCGCCTATGCAGGTACCGGAAGGGACGCCGTGGAAAACCGGCGAAACGCCAAAGGTGGCGGACGGACTGAAGATAGAGCGGATCCCGGCGAAGCTGATGCACCCGCGCCAGCTCTACGTACTGCCAAACGGAGATGTGCTGGTGGCCGAGGCCAACGGGGTAAAAAATCCGGTCACGGCGCCGAAGCAGCTTATTATGGGCATTGTGCAGAAATCCTCAGGCAAAGGTGCGCCGGGCGGCAACCGTATCTCACTGCTGCGTAACGTTAACGGTAAATGGGAGCAGCATCTCTTTATCGAAAACCTGAATGCGCCCTTTGGTATGCAGCTGATTGGCAACACGCTCTACGTTGCCAATGCCGACAGCCTGGTGAAGTTCCCTTATCAGACCGGGCAGACGGAGATCCGCACCGCGCCGGAAGAGGTCACGGCGCTGCCGGGTGGCGAGCTTAACCATCACTGGACCAAGGCGCTGCTCGCCAGCCAGGATGGCAGTAAACTCTATGTTGGCGTCGGGTCTAACAGCAACATCACCGAAAACGGACTGGGTGCGGAGTATCAGCGCGCAGCGGTCTGGGAGGTGGATGCCGCCAGCGGGGCGAGCCGCATTTACGCCAGCGGCATCCGCAATCCTACCGGACTGCAGTGGGAGCCGCAGAGCGGCAAGCTGTGGGCGATCGCGAATGAGCGCGATGAAATCGGGTCCGATCTGGTTCCTGACTATATGACCTCCGTGCAGGATAACGGCTTCTACGGCTGGCCCTGGAGCTATTTTGGCCAGCACGTGGATGACCGGGTCCGGCCGCAGCGGCCTGACATGGTGGCGAAAGCGATCAAGCCGGACTACGCCCTGAGCTCGCACGTTGCACCGCTCGGACTGCTGTTCTACGGCGCGGACAATATGCCGCAGTATCGCGGCGGCGCGTTTATCAGCGAGCACGGCAGCTGGAACCGGACGCCGCTTAATGGCTACAAAGTAGTATGGGTTAAATTTGAAAACGGCATGCCGGTCGGTAAGCCACAGCCGGTAGTCACCGGATTCCTGACGGACGATGAGAAGAACGTGCGTGGTCTGCCAGTGGGACTGGCAACGGATAATCAGGGTGGGGTACTGATAGCGGACGATGCGGGGGATGCGATCTGGCGCATCAGCGCGGCGCAGTAATTTTTACCGGTAAAAATAAAAAAGGATTTGGCTGGTTAGCCAAATCCTTTTTTTTGGTTCGCTTAAGCGGCGGGTAACCGCGCGGCGAACGGGGTGCTCAGCACTCCTCACACAGCGAATCATAAAATGTGACGGGAAATATTTCAAGTTTCAGGAAATTACTGTATGGTTATACAGTGTTGAGTGCGGGCGGAGTATCGTTGCTTTCTGATGACTCTCAGGGGCGCGGATAGTCAAATCCCGGCAGGTTCCAGGTGGTGCTGGCCTGTGGCTTTAGCAATGAGTGCCGCTCAGCGCTCCTCACAGATGTGCTCAGGCGGCCGGCGGGTAGGGTCAGGGCCCCGGCCGCTGAACGGCGCGCGCTCCTGCCAGAGGAGAAGGAAAGTGATGGAACTTGTACGATTACTCCTGGACATCGTCCGGATCATCCTGCAAATCATCGTTGCCCTTTTGCAACTGACCGGTCAGGCGCACTGACCGGAACTTGAAACAAGGCGGAGCTCACCCCTCCGCCTTTTTTCGTGGCCGCTCAGGCGGCCCGTGAAGGTGGACGCCAGGGCGCCATAAATGGCGCCCCTACAAAATGACGTTGGCGGCCGGTGCTGACGAAACGGCGGGGGCTGGCTGCAGGCGTTTCTCTGGCTGCAGCAATGTCATGGCCAGCATACTGACAAAGGCGATAACGGCAGTCACGGTAAACATGGCGTTATAGCCGTAATACTCCGCCAGCCAGCCGCACAGCATGGGTGAAATAATGGCGGCCAGGTTAGCAATTGCCAGCGTCATCCCGCTGAATGCACCCACCGACGCCTTTGGCGTAACGTCTATAACCACCGACCAGTAAACATTATTGACCAGCGCATTGAGTGCGTTTCCCAGCGTCATCAGGGCGATGATCGCGGCCGCCGAACCGGCAAACGGGATGGCCATAAAGCAGCAGGCGGTGGCGCAGAGCGTAATCGCCGCAAAGCCATTGCGGGCCAGCCGCAGATTTCCGGTTCGCGCCAGCAAACGATCGGCGAGGCGTCCGCCGAGCAGCACCGTCAGACAGGCTCCGCTCCACGGGATCATGGCGATATACCAGAGCGAGTGCAGGTCATAATGAAAATTATCCTGCAGATATTTTGGCAGCCAGGTGACCAGCGTAAAGGTGATATAGAGAAAACTGAAATAGCCCAGCGCATTACACACCAGCGTGCGGCTGGTGAAAAAGCGCCACCAGGGTAACGGGCGCTCATCATGCGCTTCAGCACGCTGCCCCTGTACAATAAGCGCACGCTCAGCGTCGTTCGCCGCCGGATGCCGCTGCGGCGTATCGGCGAAGTAGCGGGCAAACAGCAGCATCGCCAGCAGCGAAAAGACGCCAAGCAGGATAAACATCATGCGCCAGTCGTTGGTCAGCAGCAGCAGGCCAACCGCGATGGGGGCGGTCAGCAGCGAGCCTACCTGCGTACTCAGCAGGCCGATACCCAGCGCCATGCCGCGTTCATTATCCGGCGCCCAGTGCGCAATTGTCTTGTTCATCAGCGCGTAGGCAGGACCCTCGGCAAAGCCAAACAGTACGCGCAGCGCGGCGAACCCCATGATGGCGGAGCCGCCAAACAGCGCCACGCCAATTTCACCTGCCCAGGCCGTGGCGATCTCCAGCAGCGACCAGAGCACGCCGGCCATCAGCCACACTTTGCGCGTGCCAAACCGGTCGGCGAGAAAACCGCCGCAGAGCGAGCCAAACAGATAGCCAAAACCAAAGTACCCCAGCACGGCGCCCAGCTCGACCTTACTGAAATGGAACTGCTGCGAAATGGCCTGCGCAGCGAAGGAGAGTGCACCGCGGTCAACGTAATTAATCAGCGCAATAAGGAACAATAATGAAAAGATACGGTAGCGGACAGCAGAGGCTTTCATGGCATAACTCCTGTGAAGAACACAGGAATGAGTAAGCAAAGGTAATGCCAGAATCTCTGAGCCGGGTCATATCAGCGCGAAGAGGGATAAAACCGGGCAGAACAGCAAGCACTTTATGCTTCGGGAAACGTAAAGGTTGCTGCGCTGCACCAGACTGGATGCTTAAGCGTGCATTGAGGGTGCAGAATTACACCACGGGCTGCTGCAGGATCACGCCATTCACCATCGGCTCCTGAGGTAATCCGACATGCAGTAAAATCTGACCACGATAGTGCTCATCCGTGTCGTGCTGATCGTCGCTCAGCAACACGCCCGCTTCATTGACATTCTTGCCCGCAATTTCCGTTTTGGTACGCGCCGCACTGCGCATCCACTCATATTCAATATCGATATGCCCGGTATCAATACAGCGGATCCCCTGCTGACTGAGATCGTAAGCCAGCACGGTCGCCGTCGGACCCAGCGAAATCAGCACTAAGTCATACTCGCGGGCATGCGCCAGCACACTGGTATAGAGCTGGTTATAGACTGAAAATGCATTACGGTTTAGCGTGGTAATACGCTTTATTTCGCGTGCGCCGTCCATTAAATCGTTGCCGATACCCAGCCGGGTGCCGCTGCCTTCAACGATCAATATTTTTTTGTCGTAAAAAAGCTGTTTGAATTTAGCAAATACGCGGGTCGCCTGCTGTTTATCAATATAATCATGATAAGGACGCGTCACCGAAGTATTTCCATACTGATACGTTTTTTTTAATAAAGGCTCATAGCGGCGAAAGAAAAAGGCTTTATGAAAAAACCAGAACAGGGCTGAGCCAAAACGCATATTGCGGGTGGAGCGAAAAGCATCCGGCATGCAGAGCAGGCAGGGGTTATCGTCACGCGTACCGCGCCGCATGATCTCTTTCAGTCTGATAGAAAGACGCTCATCAAATGACTGAAAGCCAATATTTTTAAACAGTGTCATCTCCAGTTCTCCATCCCCATACCGGCATACGGATAACCTGTCGTTACTGAGCAGCAAATCGATCGTCTGTTCAGGTGACATCACCTGATATTGCCGCGCATGTGCCTGGGCAACCGGGAATTTTAACGCTGCGTGTGTAAATTTAAATGGAAACCGTATTTTACGATAAAGGGAATCTGCGCTGATCATAATAACCTTCTTTTTATCTGCGGATCTGCTATAGAGCAGTCAGGTGATTTATATCACTCTTCCTGAAAAAACAGAGGCTGAGGAAATTCCCAAACTGAAATCACGCTGCATTATTTAATGATTAAACCCCAGCTCAACGTAAAACCAATCGGAAGAATTGTCAGGCGTAGCGGCAAATTAAATGGCAGCAGGCAATTTACGCCAGGATAATTCGTATACCGGCTGCGCGGACCCGTTAATCAATTTCATCAAAGCGTGCTGCAGGCCCTATTGCCCCTCATTTAAGCCATTCAGCGAGCCTGACGGTAATCATTTTTATGATGCCGGGCCTGTTATCGTGCACGCGCTCACGCCATCTGTTATGCCAGTGAGTTAGCAAAAGGTGCGCAATCGCTGCGGCAATGATTAATTAAATCTATCAAAATTAAACGTGATTTCAGTCACATGGTGAGCCTGCCGCTGACGGCAAGCCTTAAGCAACGCTTGATTCATTAGCGGATCTGACAACACATAAACTCACGGGTTTTTACACAGTGCTTACATAAGTTAATATTTTGTTGGAATTGCTGCGATGTCGTAACGGCATAAATTAATGAACAAAACTGAGGGATTGGCATGATAACAAAACTCACCAGTATCGTAATGGCGATACTGGCGATAGCGCTGCTCTATATGGGTGGTCAGCTGTTACTCAATGGAGGCAGCGCGTTCTACGCGATGATGGGGGCAGGATTACTGCTGACGGCTGTTTTACTGTTCCGCAAACAGCGCAGTGCGCTGACGCTCTATGCGGTACTGATGTGGATCACGCTGGCGTGGATCGTCTGGGAAGCGGGATTTGATAAGTGGCAGTGGATCCCGCGCGGCGACCTGTTTGGCGTGATCGGCCTGTGGCTGGCGATGCCGTGGGTTGTCAGGCCGCTTACCCGCGGCGAACGCCGTTTTCATCCGCTGCTCGGCGGCACCGTGGCGATTATGGTGCTGGTCGTCATCGGTCTCTGTTTTTACGATCCGCTGCCGCAGGCCGGTACCATCACCAATGCACGCGAGCCGGTAAACGAGCCTGGCGCAGAAAATGAGTGGGCTGCCTATGGCGGTACGCCAGCGGGGCAACGCTTCTCAGCGCTGAAACAGATCAGCAAAGCGAACGTCAGTAACCTTGAAGTCGCCTGGGAGTATCATACCGGTGATATGCGTCAGGAGAGCGATGCCACCGAGTATACGTTTGAGGCGACGCCGCTGAAAGCCAACGATATGCTCTATCTCTGCACGCCGCATAATGAAGTCCACGCGCTCAATCCGGAAAGCGGGGCGGTGAAATGGAAATATACGCCGGAGAAAAACCGCTCTTATCTTCAGCAGCATCAGACATGCCGCGGCGTCAGCTACTACGCCGCACCGGTTGCACAAACCAGCAGCAGTGCGCCTGCGCTTTGCCGTAAGCGTATCTTCAACGCCACCACCGATGCGCGCCTGATTGCGCTGGATGCCGACAGCGGCAAGCGCTGCCCTGATTTTGGCCGCGATGGCGTGGTGGATCTGCGCGCAAACATGGGTGAGATCCGCCCGCACGCGCTGATGCAGACGTCTGCTCCGCTGGTGGCCGGTAATCTGGTGATCGTGGGTGGATCGGTCATGGATAACGGCTTTGAGAAAGGCAATCCTTCCGGCGTCATTCGTGCCTATGACGCGCAGAGTGGCCGCCTGGTGTGGAATTTCGATCCGGCCACGCCGGATGTGACCGCGCCGATTGCCGCAGATAAGCGCTATCCGCAGGATACGCCGGTTGCCTGGGCAACGCTGAGCGCCGATGTCAAAAATGGCCTGGTCTACGTTCCCTTTGGTAATGCATCACCGGATGAAGTGGGGATTGAACGCGACGCTGACAGTAACACCGAGAAGTTCCGCGACACGCTGGTGGCGCTGGATCTGCAGACCGGTGCGTTTAAGTGGCGCTATCAGAGCTCGCACCACGATTTGTGGGATCGCGATAACCCGTCACAGCCTTCACTGCTGGATATCGATTATCAGGGCCAGAAGCAGCCGGTAGTGATCCTGCCGACCAAAACCGGCAACCTGTTTGTGCTGAATCGTCTGACCGGCCAGCCGGTTTATCCGGTGAACGAAGTGAAAGTCTCGACTGAAGGCGGCGTTCCCGGCGAAAAATTTGCCGCCACGCAGCCGGTCTCCAGCCTGAACTTTATTCCGCAGGCGCTGACGGAAAAATCGATGTGGGGCATTACGCCGTTTGACCAGATCGCCTGCCGGATCGATTTTCATCGTCTGCGTTATGATGGCAATCCGTGGACGCCAGCTACCGAGGCGGGCACGCTGGTGTTCCCGGGCAATATTGGCGTCTTTAACTGGGGATCCGTCGCGGTCGATCCGGAGCGCCAGATGCTGATCGCTGCGCCGGTACGCCTGGCGTATAAATATAATCTGATCAAGCGCACGCCGCAGACGGCGACCGAGCGCCTGTTCACCAAAGATGGTCAGCCTTACTGGAATGAAAACTTTCACGGCGACTATGCGATCCACATTCAGCAGCTCGCGTCGGGTCTGGGTATTCCCTGCATTGCACCGCCGTGGGGCCGCCTGGTGGGGGTTGATCTGAAAACCGGGAAAACGGAGTGGCTGCGTCGTATCGGCACCACGAAGAACCTGAAAACCACTTTCCTGCCAGGCCGCTTCCCGCTGGGATTCCCGATGGGGATGGTGGCACACGGTGGGCCGCTGCTGACCGCTGGCGATCTGGTGTTCCACGGTGCTACGGCAGATAACTTCTTCCGCGCCTATGACAGCACCACCGGCGAGCTGTTGTGGCAGACCGAACTCAGCGCAGGCGCACAGGCCACGCCGTCAACCTATATGGGTAAAGATGGCAAGCAGTATGTAGTAATCGCGGCGGGGGGGCACGGATCGCTCGGCACCAAAGCGGGCGACAGCGTGGTGGCGTTTCGTCTGAAGTAAAGAAGGACGTATCACACCAGGGTTAACCAGCGTCCCGCCGCCCGGCGGGACGCTGCATCAGAGATTACGCTTTCGCACGTTCACTCTGCACTTTCTGCGCAATACGATCGCCAATAGTTTTGTCGATATTACGCCAGTAGGTGAAAGCGCGCGACAGCACCGGCTCCTCCACGCCGTTAAGCAGGTGACCGGCAACGTTGTTTACCAGACGATCGCGTGCGGCATCATCCATCACTTTATTCACCAGCTGATTCGCCTGGCCGAAATCATCGTCATCTTTGCGCAGCGTATAAGGTGAACGCACCATATCGCCCTGCGACTGCCAGGTGGAATCGGTAGGGTAGCGCTCGCCATCGGCCACCGGACCACCTTTGGAGTTAGGCGCATAGACCGGATCGGAGACCGGATTAATGCGCATCGCACCATCTTTGCTGTAGCTGTTGACCGGCGCCTGCGGCGCGTTCACCGGGATCTGCTTATAGTTAACGCCAAGACGTGCACGGTGCGCATCTGCATAGGCGAAAATACGGCCCATCAGCATTTTGTCCGGGCTCAGGCCGATACCGGGAACCAGGTTATTCGGCTCAAACGCCGCCTGTTCAATCTGGGCATGGTTATCGGTGGGGTTGCGATCCAGCGTCAGTTTACCGACTTTGATCAGCGGATAGTCGTCGTGCGGCCAGACTTTGGTCAGATCAAACGGGTTGTAGCGGTAGCTGTCCGCTTCTGCAAACGGCATGATCTGCATATAGAGCGTCCAGCTCGGAAAATTGCCTTCTTTGATAGAATTAAACAGGTCGCGCGTATGGTAGTCGCCATCCTGACCGGCCAGCGTGTCGGCATTCTCCTGCGTCAGGAACTCAATGCCCTGATCGGTTTTAAAATGATATTTCACCCAGAACTTTTCACCAGCGGCGTTAACCCACATATAGGTATGGCTGGAGTAGCCGTTCATGTGGCGCCAGCTTTTCGGAATGCCGCGGTCGCCCATCAGCCAGGTCACCTGGTGCGCAGATTCGGGTGAGAGGGTCCAGAAATCCCACTGCATATCGTTATCGCGCAGGTTGTTATCCGCCCGGCGCTTCTGCGAGCGGATAAAGTGCTGAAACTTCATCGGGTCGCGGATAAAAAACACCGGCGTGTTATTGCCCACCATGTCGTAGTTGCCTTCGGTGGTGTAAAACTTGATAGAGAAGCCGCGCGGATCGCGCCAGGTATCCGGGCTGCCGCGTTCACCGGCTACGGTGGAGAAGCGCATCACCACATCAGTGCGGGTCCCGGGCTGGAAAACGGCGGCTTTGGTATAGCGGCTGACATCTTCTGTCACTTCAAAATGGCCAAATGCGCCGCTGCCTTTTGCATGGGGCTGACGCTCCGGAATACGCTCGCGGTTAAAGTTGGCCATCTGTTCAATCAGATAGTGATCGTGCAGCACCAGCGGACCATCAGGCCCGACCGACAGGGAGTGTTCATCGCTGGCTACCGGAATGCCCGCATCCGTGGTGGTCGGTTTGCGATTATCACTGCTCATAATATCTCCAGATTTTGTAAGGGTAATCTCAGCCTTTAAGCGTAGCAGCATGCGCTGCGCTTGCCTGATTAGTTACGCAATCTGAAGCGAGCGCCACTCACCCTGTCCGGAACACCCCGCGCGCCGGGCAGAAGGGGCGATCAGCGCTGCGCCGCGTGCTCGTAAAAATCTATCTTTTCTACTTTTGCCGCAGAACCGCCCCCCTCAAACTCCGCCGCCAGCCACGCATTCACAATATTTTTTGCCAGCTCCGGACCCACCACGCGCGCGCCCAGCGTCATGATCTGGGCATTATTGCTTTTACGCGCCCGCTCGGCAGAGAAAGTGTCGTGACACTGCGCTGCCCGCACGCCGGGCACTTTATTGGCCACGATGGCTACGCCAATACCGGTGCCGCAGAGCAGGATGCCGCGCGCAAACTCCTGCCGCTGAATCGCGGTCGCCAGCGCCCAGGCAACATCCGGGTACATAGGGCGGGCGTTATCAGCATCGTTGGTAAAATCTGTCACGGTATAACCCTGCGTTTCCAGCAGCGTCTTAATGATATTTTTCAGATCGACAGCCGCATCATCAGCACCGATTGCAATCGTTTTCATAGCGGTTCTCCGGTAAAGAAAAAGGGCCTGCATCCAGGCGTGGATCACAGCGTGCCACAGGGTTAAACATTTGTTCAATGCATGTTCATTTGTAATATGGTGGTTTTGTGAGCGCGATCGCGATAGATGAGTCAGGTGGCAGGTTTTAAGGCGCGACAGGGCCTTGCGCCAGGTCACAGATCCTCTAAACGCGCATTGAAACAGGTTCATTAATTCATTTACTGTTCATATGAACAAATGACCATCAGGGTCAGGGCGCGCTATAACCGGGAGCTGCATGATGTCTCAGCCACAACGCTTACTTGGTGTCAGTCTCAAAATGTACTTTGGCTATCAGCAAACGCTGGCGTGGTGCCGCGAGGTCGCCAGCCTGGCCGATCACCCGGCGATCAGAAGCGGCAGGGTCGGCCTGTTTATCCTGCCCGCCTATCCGGCGATCCCTGCCGTAGCGGAGATCTTCGCGGGCACGCCGGTACGCATTGGCGGACAGGATGTTTGCCAGGCGGAAAATGGCGCCTGGACCGGTGAAGTCAGCGCCAGCATGCTGCAGGAGCTGGGCTGTTCGCTGGCTGAAATCGGTCATGCGGAGCGGCGGCGACACTTCCGCGAGGATGCGGCGCAGATTGCCGCCAAAGTGGCGATATCGCTACAGCACGGGCTGACGCCGGTGCTCTGTATTGGCGAGTCGGAGCAGGGCACGCCCGCGGAGGCGATTGCGCTCTGTGCCGCAGAGCTTAACGATGCGCTGGCGCAGGCGGCGGCGCATCGCCTGCGGGGCGAGATTCTGTTTGCCTATGAACCCCAGTGGGCCATTGGCGCGCCGCAGCCGGCCCCCGACAGCTATATTCGTACCGTCTGCGCCGGGCTGCGGACGCTGCCGCTGCCCGCCGGTATTACGCTGAAGGTGATATACGGCGGCAGCGCCGGACCGGGTCTGATCCAGCGGCTGGGCAGTGATGTGGATGGCCTGTTTCTTGGCCGCTTTGCTCACGACCCGCAGGCGCTGGCGCAGATTATTGAAGAGGCCAGCGCGCTCGCCGGTGGCAGAGCATAGCGGGGCGGCCGCGATGAGTGCTATAACTTACGGCTGCTTACGACCGCGTTACACAGGACAGAGAAGAGATGGAGAATACCACGCCGGGTCAGGATGCTGAGCTGCTGACCGAGATTGCCGTCGCCTACTATCAGGATGCCATCACGCAGGAGGAGATCGCGCGTAAATTTGGTATCTCGCGCATCAAGGTCGGGCGACTGCTTAAACGCGCGCGCGAAGAGGGCATTGTGGAAATCAGCGTGCGCTACCATCCGGTTTTCAGTACACGGCTGGAGCAGCAGCTGCAGCGCTCTTTTCCGCGCCTGCAGCGGGCGCTGATTGCGCTGGATTCCGCCGACAGCGACGAGCAGCGCCGTCAGGTAGCCGCGCTGGTGTCTGCCCATCTGGCGCAGACGCTGAAAGATAACGCTATCGTCGCTGTCGGTCAGGGGCGTAACGTGGCGGCGGTGGCCGATCATCCGGGTCAGGTGCCCGACCGCAACTGCCTGTTTATCAGCGGTATTGGCGGCACGCACCGCCCGGGCGACGCCATCAACGCCGATCACATCAGCCGCCGGCTGGCAAAGAAGTTTGGCGGCAGCAGCGAAACGCTCTATGCCCCCGCCTACGTGGAGAACCGCGCGCTGCGCGACAGCTTTATGCAGAACGGTACGGTAAAAGAGACGCTGGATCGCGCGCGTAAAGCGGATGTGGCGCTGGTGGGGATCGGGGATATGAATGAGAACAGCTACATGGTGAAGCTGGGCTGGTTTACCCCGCGTGAAATTATCGACGCCAGCGTTAATCAGGGTGTGACCGGTGATATTGCCGGCTATGACTTTTTCAACGCCCGCGGTGAAGCGGTGGAGACGGTCATGAATGAGCGCGTGATCGGGCTGAGCATTGATGAGCTGCGCCGGATCCCGTGCGTGATCGCGATAGCCGCAGAGAATACCAAGGCGATGGCGATACTCGGGGCGCTGCGCACCGGGGCCATCGATATCATCGCGACCTCGGCGCAGAATATCCGCACGGTGCTGAGCCTGGTACAGGCGCGCTAAAGCGCGCTTTAGCGTATCTGAACGCGCCGGATTGCAATCTCTTCGGCGCGCTGCAGCAGCAGCTGCAGATCGTCCTCATCAATATCCAGCAGGGGCCCGCTCTCCAGCGCCTGATGCAGGTCGTCGCGCGTGAGCGGAACCGGCATCGCCACCGGCTGCGGTTTCGCCTCGGCGGCCGCCAGCGGATGAGGATAGCGGCGTCCGGCGAGGTTATTAAATACGATCGCCAGCAGCGCGAGGCAGACAGAGTTAAGCATCACCGGCGTCAGCACAAAGTGGTAGCCGAGCTGCGCCACGCTGCCGCCGCCGAGAATCGCCGTCAGCGCCACCGCGCCGCTGGGCGGGTGCAGACAGCGCAGCTGAAACATCACCGCAATAGCGAGACAGGCGGCTACTCCGCACGCCAGTGCCGGCTGCGGGATCAGCAGTGCCGTGGTCACGCCAATAACGCCGGCAACGAGGTTACCGCCAATAATCGACCACGGCTGCGCCAGCGGGCTATTGGGCAGGCCAAACAGCAGCACCGCAGACGCTCCCATTGGCGCGACAAACCACAGGTTTACCGCACCCAGCATCCAGTGGCTGATGAGACTCGTCAGCATAAGGCCCAGCCCGGCTCCGAGGCTGGCCAGCAGGCGCTGTCTGCGCGCCACGGGCAGGGGATGTGGCCAGAAGCGGGCCAGAAACAGGCGCAGCGAGGCCAGTCGGCTCGCCGGTTGCGGTTGTGTCATAGAAAATCCGTGAGAAGCCAGAAACAGTGGCCGGGGATTGTCGCCTGGCGTCTGACGCTAAACAACCCTGCAGTCTGCAGGGATTTATGCGCGTACGCGGAAGGTGCGACAGCCTTACGCAACGGCGGCAGTTGAGGTATAGTCCGTTTTTTTTCGGAGGAACCATGCTGCCTGACTTATCTACCCGCCTGAACAAATACATCAGCGAGAGCGGAATCTGCTCGCGCCGCGATGCCGATCGCTATATCGAACAGGGCAACGTATTTATTAACGGTAAACGCGCCGCCGTCGGTGCTCAGGTGTACGCCGGAGATGAGGTCAGGGTGAATGGCCAGCTGATTGAGCCGCGTGACGCCGACGATCTGGTGCTGATTGCGCTTAACAAACCCACCGGCATTGTTACCACCATGGAAGAGGGTGAGCGCGACAATATCGGCGACTTTGTGAACCACAGCAAGCGCGTGTTTCCTATCGGCCGGCTGGATAAAGATTCGCAGGGGTTAATTTTCCTCACCAACCACGGCGATCTGGTTAACAAAATTCTGCGCGCCGGTAATAACCACGAAAAAGAGTATGTGGTGACGGTTGATAAACCGATCACTGATGAATTTATCGCGGGCATGGCGGGTGGCGTGCCGATGCTGGGCACGGTAACAAAAAAGTGCAAAGTTAAAAAAGAGTCGACGTTTGTGTTCCGCATTATTCTGGTGCAGGGGCTCAATCGCCAGATCCGCCGCATGACCAAACACTTTGGCTATGAGGTGACGAAGCTTGAGCGTACGCGCATCATGAACGTCAGCCTGAAGGGGATTCCGCTCGGCGAGTGGCGCGATCTGACCGATGATGAACTGATCGATCTGTTTAAGCTGATTGAGGATTCGTCATCAGAAGATACTAAAACCCGGCAGGCGCAGGCGAAGAAAAAAACGGCGTCACCGGCGAAAAAAGCGCCCGCTGCGGCTGCAAAGCAGGGCGATAAAGCGGGGGGCCAGGGCGCGAACCGCAAACGCTTTACCCAGCCCGGCCGCAAAAAAAAGGGGCGTTAAGCCCCGGATTATCCGCCCGGCCTGCGGGCGGATCGGATTATTTATCGGTGCCAAACCCCTGTTTATGGAGCGCCACCAGCACGTGCGGGAAGTAAATGTGCTGGTAGTAGCCGCTGACGCTGTCGCTCCAGCTCTCGCCATCGCTGCGGCCGGTAGTTTGCCAGTGCTGCACCAGCTGCGCGTTGTAATCAGCGATATGCTGCGGCAGATCCGCCTGCTGATAACGCTCTTCGTGGCGGAAAGTCGGCAGCGGCAGACGCGGCTTCTGGTGCGCAGGCTGGTCGACGTGGCCGATGACCACCCCGGCAACCGGGAAGGTATAGTCGGGCAGATCCAGCAGCGCGATCATCGCTTCCGGATCGCGGCGGATGCCGCCAATCGGCACAATACCCAGCCCCTCAGCCCGCGCGGCGGCCATGACCGATCCCAGCGCAATGCCCACATCGGTGGCGCCGGAGACCACGCTTTCAATACTCTGCTGCGCAATCTGCTCACGGCCGCTGGCTTCTATCGCCAGGCGCGACTTATGCATATCCAGGACAAAGGTCAGAAACACGGGCGCTTTCGCGATCCACGGCTGCCCGCCGGCAATGGCGGCAATCTGCTGGCGCTGCGCGGCGTCGCGGGTGACGACGACGGATACCTGCTGGGAGTTGACCGAGGTAGGCGCGTAGTACGCCGCTGAAATAATTCGCTCAAGTACCGCATCCTCTACGGGCTGATCGGTATAGCTGCGCTCACTCTTATGCTGAGCGAAAAGATCGATAATGGAACTCATGCTGCCTCCTGTTGTGGGGGAGAGAGCGTAGCAGGCCGGGTAGCGGTGCGTTTTACCGTTATTGCCGTGAGGTAAAACCGGGTGCCGTGGCGGCACCCGGGCGGGAGGTATCAGCTGACTTTCACCACGGTTTTACCGAAGTTTTTGCCATTGAGCATATCGAAGAACGCCTGCGGTGCATTCTCCAGCCCCTCAATCACATGCTCGCGATAGTGCACCTTCTCCTGCTCAACCAGCGGCGTCATCGCTTTCAGAAACTCAGGATAGCGGTCGCCGTAGTCCTGGAAGATGATAAAGCCCTGCATGCGGATACGGCGTTTCAGGATCCCCGCCATGATCAGCGGCGTGCGGTCAGGTCCCGACGGCAGGTCGCGGCTGCTGTAGCCCGAGACGAGGCCGCAGACCGGAACGCGGGCAGCGGTGTTCAGCAGCGGGAATACCGCGTCAAACACTTTACCGCCGACGTTCTCGTAATAGATATCGATACCGTCCGGGCAGGCCGCAGCCAGCTGGTCGGCAAAGTCATCACTGTGGTGATTGATACAGGCGGAGAAGCCGAGCTTTTCAATCGCATAGCGGCACTTCTCTTCACCCCCGGCGACGCCCACCACGCGGCAGCCGTTAAGCTTGCCCAGCTGGCCCACGGTCGCGCCGACCGGACCGGTCGCCGCCGCCACTACCAGCGTTTCGCCCTTTTTAGGCTGACCAATGTCCATCAGCCCCATATAGGCGGTGAAACCGGGCATGCCGAGAATGCCGAGCGCCCAGGAGGGGTGAGCCAGCTCGCCGAGCTTTGCCACGCCTTCGCCATCAGAAACCGCATAGGTCTGCCAGCCGCTCTGGGCCAGCACCCAGTCGCCCGCTTTAAAATCGCTGTGCTTTGATGACTCAACCTGACACACCGTGCCGCCAACCATCGGCTGGTCGAGTTCCGCCGGCGGCGCATAGGATTTACCGTCATCCATGCGGCCACGCATATAGGGATCCAGCGACAGCCACACCGTGCGCAGCAGCATCTCACCCTCTTTGATCTCCGGCACCGGTTGTTCCACCAGCCGGAAGTTCTCTTTTACCGGTTCGCCCTCGGGACGGGAAGCCAGCAGCCAGGCCTGGTTTGATACAGCGTGTTGCGACATAGTTACCTCTCTTATGACAAACGGGTGAGGCAAGTGTAGCTGAGGATAAGCGCACTGCCGTTAGCGGATATTGCGCGGCCGGTCTGCCGCAATAGTTTGTCACTCATTCGCGGAAGGGTGTTATATAAGAGCGACCGATTGCCAGATCCCCCCGGACCGTGCTGCTTCGCATGTGCCATTTCCTGACCCGGAGATTGTTATGATAAAACCGTTACGCGCCGCGCTGCTGCTGGCGCCGCTGGCAGGCAGTACGCCGCTGCTGGCGCAGACTTACGTCTATGTTTCAGAAGCCGGCGACGGCACGATTGCGCGCTACAGTCTGGATCAGCACGGCGCTCTGCACCTGCTGGGCCATACTCCGGCGGACGGCAAGGTGATGCCGCTGGCGCTCAGCACCGATAAAACCCATCTTTATGCGGCGATCCGCAGCAAGCCGCTGCAGCTGGCAAGCTGGGTGATTGATCGCCGCAGCGGCGACCTGACGCAGAAGCAGCAGGTGCCCGCCGCCGCCAGTTATCCCTGGATCGTCGCTGAGCCGCAGGGGCGTTTTCTGCTGGCGGCCTCGTATGATGGTAACGTCGTTGATGTATACCGGCTGACGCCGGAAGCGACACTCAGCGCACCGCCGGTGAGCCGGTACGCCACCGGGCCTGCCGCTCACTCGGCCATTGCGGATCCAGCCGGCAAAACGGTGTATGTCGGCAACCTCGGCACCGACCGCGTGCTGCAGCTGACGCTGAGCGACAGCGGCACGCTGGCCGCGCTCGGCGGCGGGTATGTCGCTACGGCTAAAAACAACGGCCCGCGCCACTCGGTAATGTCCGCAGACGGGCGCTTTCTGTATAACATTGGCGAAATGGGCGGGGTGATCACGCAGTTCCGGCGTGAGGCGAACGGGGCGCTGGTAAAAGTTGCTGAATTCCCCAGCGCCGTTGCCGCCTCTTATCATCTGGCAGAGGGGCGCGAACGGCCGCCGGGATACAGCGATCCCACGCCGCGTATCTGGGCCGCCGATATTCATCTCACGCCGGACGGGCGCTTTCTCTACGTCAGCGAGCGCACCAGCAGTACGCTGAGCGGCTACCGGGTAGATGCAGAGAGCGGGGCGCTGACGTTAGCGGGCAGCTGGCCGGTGGAGAAGCAGCCGCGCGGGTTTGCCATTACCCCGGACGGACGCGGGCTGGTGGTCAGCGGCGAGAAGAGCGCGGTGATTGGCAGTTACCGCATCGATCCGCAAAGCGGGGCGCTGACGCGCACCGGTGAAGCGCCGGTGGGCAGCGATGCCAACTGGGTGACGATCGTGCACTACTGACGGCTGTGCAGGCGGCGGTCTGCACAAAATAATTTTATGGAGCCGCCGCACAGCTGAGAAATGTGATCGCCGACACATTTTATCTGTTAACCGGACGATTCCCTCCGGTGCCGTGCAGCCACTACGCTGGCCGCTGCGGCACCGGCAGCTTCGATAAGCGGCGTTAACGGATAACCGCACACGCGGGGCGTATCATCCAGCATAAATTTTGATGACGAAACAATTTGTCGTAGTTATCTGCGTGAGCGCAGGCAGCAATCTGGCAGGATACGCCGCACTTAGTGCCTTCTGGTCCCTGTGACATGCCGTGGCTTACCCGACCCGCTCTGTTCTTTGCCTTAAAAACCACGCTCGCTGCGTTTCTGGCGCTCTGGCTGGCGCTGGAGATTAACCTGGATCGCCCCGCCTGGGCGCTGACGACGGTGTTTGTCGCTTCGCAGCTCTACTCCGCCTCGACCATCTCTAAATCGCTGTTTCGTCTGCTCGGCACGCTGCTGGGCGGCCTGTTTATCTTTCTGATTTTTCCGCTGACGGTGGCGCATCCGCTGCTGTTCAGCCTGGTGATTTCACTCTGGGTCAGCGGCTGTCTCTGGCTCTCACTGCATGATCGGACGCCCAAAAGCTATGTGTTTATGCTGGCGGGCTACAGCGCGGCGATTATGGGGTTTCCGGAAGTTTACACGCCGTGGGGCATTACCAGTACGGTGCTGTCGCGTATTGAAGAGATCACCTTAGGCATTGTCTGCAGCAGCCTGATACACGGCCTGCTGTTTCCGGTCTCCATGCGCAGCCTGCTGGAGCAGAGCGTGACGCAGTGGTATCTCACCGGCCGCCGGCTCTGTCACGATCTGCTCTCCGGGCCGGTTAGCGCCGTCTCGCCCGAGCGGGAAGCGATCCTGACGCAGATGGCTACCGCACCGCAGCAGGTGGAAATTCTGATCACCCACTGCGTCTATGAGGGTGACGCTGCCCGGCGGCTGATCCGCTTAGTCAGCGCGCAGTATCAGCATCTCTCCTATCTTATCCCGACGCTGACCGCCATCGAGCTGCGCCTGCAGCGCCTGGCCGCACGCAATATCCTGCTGCCTGACTATGTGGCGCAGGGATTTCAGCAGTTCCTGCAGTGGCTCAGCGACGGAGAGGCGCCGGGCGATGTGATCGGCATTCAGCTGGAGCTGACCCACCGGCAGGCGCAGATCAACGCGGCGTGGCGCGCCGGCGAGCTGCCGGTGGAACACTGCCTGCTGCTGAGCGGTCTGCTGGAGCGCATGATCGACTTTGTGCGCATCGCCGGGGCGTATCAGAGCGTCAGTGGCATGGTGAGCGATTTGTCGGGTGACACCGCACTGGCGCGCGGCAGACGCACCCACCGCTTCTTTGATCGCGGGCTTATCCGTCTTTCGGCGCTGACCGCTTTCTGCGCCACCTTTGGCAGCTGCCTGCTGTGGATGGGAAGCGGGTGGCGCGACGGTGCGTCTGCCCCGGTTATGGCGGCGATCCTGAGCTCTTTTTTCGCCAGCCTCGATACGCCGCTCACCTCGATGAAGCTGTTCGTGCGCGGCGTGCTGATCGCCATTGGCATCAGCCTGGTGTATGTCGCGCTGCTGCTGCCGCAGGCGACCTCGTTTGAGGCGCTGATAATCTGCATGGCGCCGGGGCTTATTATGCTGGCGCTGACGATCGCCCGCCCGGCAACCAACCTGATTGGCCTGAGCGTGGCGATTCAGATCCCGGGACTGATCGGTTTTGGTCACCATCTGAAGCCGGATCTGGTGCTGCTGGTGAATAACGCCATCGCCTCGGTGACCGGTGTCCTGTTTGCCGCGATCGCCACGGCCATTATGCGCAACAAGCGGCCGTCGTGGAGTGCGCGGCGCGCGGTGCGGCGCGGACTGCGCGAGCTGCTGCGCTTTATTAAGGAGATTGAGCGCAACGGCTCATCCCTGCCGGCCCGGCAGCGCTTTATCAGCCTGATGCTGGATAAGGTCAACATGGTGCTGCCGCGTCTGCGTCTCGATCCGCAGTCAGATATGAGCAGCGCCGGTATGCTGCTTAATGAGGTGTGGCTGGGCGTCAACAGCTTCGACTACTATGCGCGGCATCGGGTGCTGCTGGGTAATTACCTGCTCGACAGCGGGGCGTTTTTCTATGAGCTGGGACGCTTTCTGAAGCAGCGGCTGAAGTCGCTGCAGAGCGCCCCGCACGCTGAACTGCAGCAGACGCTGGATCTGCTGCTGCTGCAGCTGGAAGCGCTGGCGCTGGACGATGAACGCCTGTTTACGCCGCTGTTTCATTTGTTCAGCGTCCGGCTCTATCTGTTTCCGCAGCTGGCGTGGCCGGAGGCGACCGCCGGCCAGCGCGCCGCCCTGCAGCAGCACGCTCTGCGCCTGCGCGCTCAGCCATCCCAGCTGTAGCCGCCCGGTACGCGCGCAAAGCCTGCCGGTTTCAGCAGCGCCGTCAGCGGCGACTGGCTGGCCGGAGAACCATCAATCTGCTCCAGCGTAAAGCGCAGGCGCGGCTCGCGCCGGAGGGCCGCGGCTAGCGCGCCAAGCGCCTGCTGCAGGATCTCCGGCGATATACCGGCCATAAACGTATGCAGCTGTTTACCGCCGGGCGGCAGCCAGAGCAGCGGCTCTCCCTGAAACAGCACCACCCAGCTGCCGCTGCGCCGCAGCGGTTTCGTCCCGGAGAGGGTCAGCGGCCACGGCAGCAGGGTGCCAAACGGATTAGCCGGATCCAGCGTAGCCAGCGCCAGCGTCGCAGCGGACGGCGCGCGCTGCAGCTGACGGATACGCTCAATCAGCGCCGGCTCAGCGAACTGCGCGGCCCCCATGCCGCTGACAAAGCGCCCGCGCAGCAGGTGTCCGGCATCCTCCATCGCGCGCAGCACCGGCTGCAGCGCCGGAAAACCACCGGGGATCGCGCTGCTGCGGGCGGCGCCGTGCGTTGCCACGCCGCTGCGGTCCAGCAGGGCGCGGGCCAGCGCCAGCGCCCGCACCGTATCGGACGCCGGTCTGATATTCAGCAGCGTCCAGCTGCCGGGCAGCGTCACGGTGGCGGCCAGGGCCGGACGCCCGGCGCCGCCGGGTGCCGCGCCAAAATGGCGTCCGGCCATGCGGCGACGGCGTGCCGGACGCGGTTTGCTGCGCAGCGGCGGCATCCGCAGCGGCTGCCAGCTCTGCGACGTGATCCAGCCACGCCACACCAGATCCCACAGCGCCGCGTCGGTTTCCGGTGACGCACCATCACCGGCGTCGCTCTCGGTGGCGAGCTGCAGCTGCCGGAAGGTTGCGCTGCCGTGCTGCTGCAGGTGCGCCACGATCCGCTGCTGCAGAGGTGACATCGTCACGGTTTGCGTCTCCGCCGGTGGCGTCATGATTGCGGCAGCGGCGTTAGCCGGGCAGAGTTCCACCCGCTCCTGTCGCGTGCCGGCTGCGCGGCTGCCGCGCCAGAGCACCTCGCCGCTCGCCAGCAGTTCATCCAGCAGCGCGGGCTGGTAATCAGCGATACGCGCCGGAAAAATCTGGCTCTCCCAAAGCCCGGCAGGCAGGGCCACGCCGGCCAGCTGCGCGATCACCCGGCGCAGACCCTCTGTACCGCTGAGCGGGGCGGTAAGCGCGTGGCGCTCCGTCAGCGCCTGCACCCATGCCGCCGGCGCAGCGGGTTGGGTCGCCTCACGCGCCGCCTGCAGCGATGCCAGCCGCAGACGCCGGAATACCGGCGCGGCGATCCACTGCACCCCGCCGGAGGCGGGTTCGCTTCTGACGACACCCGGCGTCTCCGCCAGCAGCCTCTCTGCCGTGCCGGCGTCGAGGCCAAAATGCCGGGCGACCTGGCTGGCTCTTACCAGCGTGTGTGTCTGCAGATAGCGGCTGACCAGCCCCTGCAGCGGGCGAACCGCGCTCTCCGGCACTGCGCTGCCGCCACCGGAGAGCGCCTGCAGGCGGGCGGCATCTTCTGCGACCGCAAAACAGGCCTGCGCACCAGACGTAACCAGCAGGATCCGGCCCGCCTGCTGCAGGGTCTCCAGTACGTCAGCCAGCGGCGACGCGCCCCGGTAGCGCCGGGCTATCTCTCCGGCGCTGAGTGGCCCCAGTTCGCGCAGCAGATCCACCATCGTTTCCTCGCCGGTAGCCTGGCGTGCTGGCGTCAGGCGCTGCAGCAGCGCTTCCGTCTGCGCAATGACGTTTGCGTCCAGCAGCTGCTCTGGCGGCAGCGCCCCGATCAGCTCGCTGAGCAGTGACGTATCCAGCGCCAGCAGTGCGGCCAGCTGCTCAGCCTGCGGCACCGCCCGGCGGTCGGCGTCAGCCAGATGGCTGGTCAGCAGCGCGGCAGCGAAGGGCGAGGGCGCGTCAGTTGTCATCTCGCGCAGCTGCACCTCTCCGGCGCGGATCTGCGCCATCAGCTGCTGCAGCGCGGGCAGATCATAGACATCCTGCAGGCATTCACGCGCGGTTTCCCGCAGCAGCGGAAAATCCGGGAACGGCCGCACGGCGTCAAACAGCTCTGCGGCGCGCAGCCGCTGCTGCCAGAGCGGGGTGCGCTGCCCGGCACGCTGACCCGGCAGCAGCAGGGCGCGGGCGGCGCATTCGCGAAAGCGGGCGGCAAACAGCGGCGATCCGCTGACGGCGCGGCTGACCCGCTGCTGTAACTCATCCGGCGTAAACTGCAGCCAGTCGGAAAGTGAAAATGTGGCATGCGGCGGCAGACGCGTCACAATGCCGTCGTCGCTGGCGACCACGTCAGCCGTTATGCCGTGCTGTTCCGCGAGCCGATCGGCCAGCGCCAGCGCCCAGGGCGCGTGTACGCGTCTGCCCCACGGCGAGTGCAGAATAATGCGCCAGTCGCCGCTGTCGTCCGCACAGCGCTCAATCAGCAGCGTGCGATCGTCCGGCAGCTGTCCGGTCGCCATCCGTTGCTCACGCAGCAGCGTCTGCAGATTACGCCGGGCGTGCGCGTCCAGCGCCGGGTCTTCTGCCGTGCCGTTTGCGGCCTGACGCAGATAGCGGCCGCGCGCCGCGCCGAGCGATGCGGCGCGTCCGGGCGCATCCGCCTGCCAGAACGGCAGCCGTGCGGTGCGTCCCGGTGCCGGTGTGACAATCACCCGGTCGCGCATAATCTGCTGAATACGCCAGGTTGTGGCTCCCAGCGTCACGATGTCATTGACGCGCGAGCCGTAAACCATCTCCTCATCCAGCTCGCCCACGCGGCGGGTACCGGCCTGCGCCTCACCCTCCGGCAGCATCACGCTGACGCTGCCGCGATCGGGAATGGCGCCGGCGTGCATAATCGCCAGCAGCTTTGCGCCGGGCCGGGCCGTGATGCGATCCGTCTGCGGATCGTGGATCAGCCGCGGGCGCAGCAGGGCGAAAGCGTCAGTGTCGTCGCGTCCCGTCAGCATCGCCAGCACCGCATCGTAATCGTGCCGCGACAGCGTCAGAAAAGGCGCGCTGCGCGTGACTTGCTTAAACCAGCGGCCAGCCTCCAGCGGCGCTATGGCGGCGGCAGCGATGGTCTGCTGGGCAAGAATATCCAGCGGGTTTTCCGGCACGGTCAGCGGCTCCGTTTCGCCCGCCAGCATCGCCGTGACGATCACCGCCGTCTGCAGCAGATCGCTGCGCGATCGGGGCCAGAATTCCCCCTGCGGCGTGCTGCCCGGCCGGTGTCCGGCGCGTCCGGTGCGCTGCAGGGCGCTGGCGACCGACGGCGGCGTACCGACCTGAATCACCTGTCCGACGCTGCCCATATCGATCCCCAGTTCCAGGCTGGAGGTGGCCACCACGCAGCGCAGCGCACCGCTCTTCAGCGCGCTCTCGATCAGCAGGCGCTGCTCCCGGGCAACGGAGCCGTGGTGCGCACGTGCAATCTCTGCAGCGTCATCGCGCTGCTGCTGCTGCCAGCGGGCGTTAAGGCGCGCCGTCAGCTTCTCTGCCAGCGCGCGCGAATTGGTAAACACCAGCGTGGTGTGATGGCGCAGCACCGCGGCCAGTATTCCCGCTTCCAGATGCGGCCAGAGCGCGCCGGCTTCGCTTTCGCTCCCCGGCAGCGGCGGGGGAGCCGTGAGATCCGGCACCGGGACCGTGACGCGGAGCTGCAGCGGGCGCGGCAGCGGCGGGTTGACGAGAGTGACCGGGCGGCGACCGGCCAGAAAGCGCGCCACGGTCTCCGGCGGGTTTACCGTTGCGGATAACCCGATACGCTGCGCCGGCCGGGCCAGCTGCGCATCGAGCCGCTCCAGCGACAGGGCCAGATGGGCGCCGCGTTTGTTGCCCGCCAGCGCATGAATTTCATCAACGATGACGCTGGTGACGCCGCGCAGCGTATCGCGCGCCTGCGAGGTCAGCAGCAGATAGAGCGACTCCGGCGTGGTGATTAAGATATCGGGCGGATGGCGGCGCAGCGCTGCCCGCTCGCGCGCCGGGGTATCGCCGCTGCGGATCCCGCAACGGAGCGTGATGGCCGGCTCGCCCTGCTGCTGACGACATGCGCTGACGCCCGCCAGCGGCAGCTGCAGGTTGCGCGCCACGTCGGCGGCCAGCGCTTTAACCGGCGAGATATAAAGCACGCGCGTGGTTTCTTCGTGCGCAACGGCGGCATCCGGACTGCGCTCGCGAAACAGCGCATCGATGGCGTGCAGAAACGCCGCCAGCGTTTTGCCGGAGCCGGTCGGCGCCACAACCAGCGTATGGCTGCCGCCGGCGATCGCCTCCCAGGCCGCCTGCTGAACCGGCGTCGCCTGATCGAACGTCTGTGTAAACCACAGGCGCGTGGCGGGTAGAAAGTGCGACAGCGGTGGGACAGACATCCCGGACTCCTTGCGGGTAAGAGGGCGCGATTAGCAGTGTAGTCGCCCGCGCGCGGCTGAACAGGTTATATACTTGATGCTCAGCGATTTATTACGGGAGCTTGTTATGAACAGCGTAAAAATGGCGTTACTGGCGCTGGCGCTGCCGGTCAGCGCGCTGGCCGCGCCGGTATTTACCCTGCAGTCGCCCGATTTTCAGGATGGCGGTATGCTGCAGAAGGCGTTTGCCGGCAATAAACCGGGCAATCCGGCGTGCAGCGGCGAGAACCTCTCACCCGCCTTCAGCTGGCGCGATGCGCCGCCGGGCACACGCAGCTTTGCGCTGCTGATGACCGATCCGGTGGGTGCGAAAGGGCTGGGCGTGGTGCATATGGTCGCCTATAACATTCCGGCGGAGCGGCAGCAGTTTGCGCGCGGCGAGCTGAGCAGGGGAACCGGTTATACCGGCGGCACCAACAGCCCAGGCACGGCGCACTACTATGGACCCTGTCCGCCTGCGGGCAGCGGCATGCATCACTACAACTTTGTGATTATCGCCACCGATCTGCCGCCGGACAGGCTGCCGGCCGGGCTGACGCATGATGCGCTGATCGCTCAGCTTAAAGGTCACGCGCTCGCCGGCGCCACCCGCGTCGGTCGCTTTACCAACGATGAGTAAACCGCCACGCCCGCTGCCGTGCCGGGCGGGCAGTTATCTGGCGTCGGCGGGTGCCACCTCCAGCTCCAGCTGGTTTTCTGCCAGCGTTTTACCCTGTGCGTCGATAAGCCAGGTCTGCACCCGCAGCGGAGTAGCGCTGACGGGGGTGAGCGGCACATCAAGCACGTTACTGCCGGTATCAGCCGCCGCCGCGACCTGCCGTTCACCGCGCGCGAGCAGATGACCCTGCTGAGTGGCGCGCCAGCGCAGCGTAAGCGCCGGAAACGCCTGCGGCAGATCGTTAATCACCCAGAGTGACAGCGCGCCAGGTCTGGCGGCCTGCCAGTTCAGGGTATGGGGATCGATAGAGGGCAGCAGCGGCTGGTAGGCGCGCTGCAGGGCGTAATAGCCCGCTTTCGGCTGACGCAGGTAATCCACCACGCCCCAGTTGATTGAGGGCCAGGTTTCCACAAACATAAACTGAAACAACGCGGTCACCGGCTGGAAGCGCTGCCGCCGGTAGCTCTCGGCAGCCACGGCGACCAGCTGCGCCTGATAGCGCTGGGTGTTTTTGATAAAGTCATGGATGTTCTTGCCCCGGCTGATGCCCGCGTTTTTAAACGTCTGGATCGGCTGGAAATTGTGATATTTCCAGCGCGTCCAGAGCGGATCGCCGGGTTCGGTTGAGGCTGGCCACCATTCGCGGCGCGGAATGATGCTCTTCAGGGTGGCCAGATCGGGCAGCGCCTGCGCACCGAACTCCGTGACGGTGGCCGTTTTCGCCGTCTCAAGCAGATTATTCAGCGTGCCAAAATACCAGCCTGCCCAGTAGTGCTCTTCCACAGCAGAGTAAGGATGCACAATGCGGCTGCGATCTTCCGCCAGCGCCTCTGCCACACGCCGGGTCAGGGTGCGGTTAAGATCTTTATGCCAGTCGGGAAAGCGCTTCTCCATCCACGGCGAGTTAAACGGCGGCTCGTTCTGGCCGCCCCAGACTACGATAGCCGGCGAGTTGCCAAACTGTGCGGTCATGGTGCGGGTCTGCGCCACCGCGTTATCCGCAAAGGCGGCAGAGTCATTATACCCCCACTGCAGCGGCACATCCTGCCAGATCAGCAGACCGCGTTCATCAGCCGCCTCATAAAGCGCCCGGCCCGCCACGTGACCATGCACGCGGATAGCGTTAGCGTTCATCTTCTCCACCAGCGTAAAATCGCGCAGATAGCGCGCTTTGTTCATGGTGCTGAGCCACGGCGAGCCGATGTAATTGGTGCCGCGAACAAAGACCCGCCGATCGTTGATGCGCCAGCCCTGATTATTTTCCAGCGCCTCCACCTTGCGCAGACCGGTGCGGCTGCTGCGCCGATCCATCACGCCGCGATCGTCACGGAGCGTGGCGCTGACCTGATAAAGATGGGGTTTGCCGTAGCCCACAGGCCACCACAGCCGCGCCGCCGGCATCGGCAGCGTGACCTGCAGATGCGCGGGCGTATCGCCGGTCGCCTCCAGCCGCACGCGCTGCTGCAGCTCAAACGCCTGGCCGGGAAAGTTATCCGGTGCGGCGCGCAGGGTCAGCGTGACGTCAGCCGCGACCGGGGCGCGGTAGTGCAGCCCGGCAGAGAGCTGCGGCTGCGCCAGCCCCTGAGACCAGTCGGGACGCAGGATCAGCCGATCGATCGTTGCCCCCCGGCTGATGCGCAGCCGCACCGGCGCCCAGATGCCGCCGGAGTTCGCCTCCTGACCGCGATCGCTCCAGGCCCCGCCGGGACGCGTATCGTGCTGGTTCAGGATCCCTTTCATCAGGTTCTTGTGCAGCGGCCAGGTGCCCGGCGTCGCCTCGCGCGGGCTGTCGACCCGCACGGCCAGCCGGTTGTAGCGGCGCAGGCTGTCAGTGAGATCGACAGCAAAGCGCTGGAAATATCCCTCATGCTGCGCCAGCCGCCGGCCGTTGAGCCAGACGTCAGCCAGGTAATCGACCCCGTCAAACTCCAGCGTTGCTTGCTGGTCCGCCTGCAGCGACGGCAGAGAGAACTCATGGCGGTACCAGAGCGCGCCCTGATGATCGCGACCGGCGCTATACCAGTTGGCGGGGACGCGCAGCGTCGGCCATTTGCTGTCCGCTTCGCGCCAGCCCTCAAAGCCGGGGATATTTGCGTCATGCACGCGCCATTGGCCGGCCAGCGACCAGCTGACCGGCGCCTCACTGGCCGCGGCAGCGGGCAGGCTGACTATCAGTAACAGGGGCAGTAAACCACGCATCACTTCTCCTCCAGCAGGGCACGCAGCTGCTGACGCACCTGCGTACACTCTTGTATCAGGTTTGCGCGCAGCCGGGCGGCATCGATGGCGTCACCCCGGCGGATCTGCGTTTCAGCGGCCTGCAGCGTATGGGTTAAGTCTGTGAATCCAAATATGGCGGCTTCGCCCCGCAGCTTGTGGCAGTGGCGTGACGCGCTCGTCCAGTCGCCTTCACTCAGCGCGGTCAGCAGCTGCGTTTCGATCTCCGTCAGCGAATCGGCAAACAGCAGCAGCAGTTCGTGCAGCAGCGTCGCGTCCAGCCCAAGCTGCTGCGCCAGCGCGGCGGCGTTGCCGGCTGGCGCAGGCGTGTCGCCTGCCGCCGGGTCAGGCAGCGCCATGACCCGGCTGATCTCCTGATGCAGCATCTCCTGGCTCACCGGCTTGGCGACGTAGCCATCAAAGCCATTCTGCAGGCAGTACTCCTGGTCGCCTTTCATCGCGTGCGCCGTCATGGCAATGATGCGCTGGTGGCGGGGCGGCGATGCGGCGGCTTCACGTTCGCGGATCAGACGCGTCGCTTTTTCACCATCCAGCTCCGGCATCTGCAGATCCATCAGCACCAGGTCCCAGCCATCCTGCTCCAGCAGCGTCAGCGCCTCCAGCCCGTTACCGGCGATGGCGAACTCATGACCAAGCCGGGTGAGGAAATGGGCGGCAAGCTTTTGATTCACCAGATTGTCCTCGGCAAGCAGAATGCGCAGCGCCTGCGTGGCGGGGTCGGCCACGGGGCTGGCCGGCGCACTTTCCGCACTGCTGGCGGGCTGGCGCTGCCCGGAGGCACCCGCCAGCGCGTCATAGAGCTCACGCTGATCGATCGGTTTAGCCAGAAACTTATTCACGCCGAGCTGCCGCAGCTGTTCTGCATCCATCGCCCGGCTCATTGAACTGAGCATAATAATCTGACTGGTTGCCAGCTGCGGGTTTGCCCGGATCTCCCGCGCCAGGTCAAGGCCATCCCGATCGGGCATCTGCGCATCCAGCAGGATCAGCGGAAAGTCCGGCTGCGCCTGCAGCAGCGCCAGCGCATCGGCGGCGCTGGCGGCGAGGCTGGGCCGCAGACCCATATTGCGCAGCATGTCGCTCAGCAGATGGCGGTTAGTGGCGTTGTCATCCACCACCAGTACCGGTAACGGTGCCAGGCGCGGCGAATGCCGCACCGGATCGCTCTCTGTCTCTGCCGGCAACGGCAGAGAGAAGGTAAACGTGCTGCCGCGCCCCGGTTCACTCTGTACGGTCAGCGAACCGCCCAGCCGCTCCACCAGCCGGGCAGAGATGGTCAGCCCGAGCCCGGTGCCGCCATATTTGCGGGTGGTCGAGGTGTCTGCCTGGCTGAACGATTCAAATATAAGCTGCTGCTTCTCCGGTGGAATACCGATGCCGGTGTCGCGCACCTGAAAGCGCAGCCGGTTGTGCGTGGCATCGCGCGTCACGGCCAGTTCAACCTCGCCCTGATGGGTAAACTTCAGCGCGTTGCTGATGAGATTGGTCAGGATCTGGCGCAGGCGTACGGTGTCAGCGAGAAAGGTGGCGGGAACATCCGGGGTGACGTTAATCAGCAGCTCCAGCGCTTTTTCGCTGGCGGCCGGCATCAGCGGCCGCGCCACGGCGTGCAGGAACGGGCGGATCTCAAACCGCTCTTCATCCAGCTCAATTTTTCCCGCCTCTATTTTGGAGTAGTCGAGAATATCGTTAATGATGCGCAGCAGGGTGTGGGCTGAGTGATAGACCAGCGTCATGTACTCGCGCTGCTCCGCAGTCAGCCGGGTGTCGAGACAGAGCTGGGTCATCCCCAGAATGCCGTTCATCGGCGTGCGGATCTCATGGCTCATGTTCGCCAGAAACGCGCTTTTGGCTTCATTGGCCGCGTGCGCAGCGGCAATCGCCTGCAGCGAGAGCTGCTCTGCCTCTTTGCGCTTGGTAATATCCTGCAGCGTGCCAATGACGCGCTCCGTCTCGCCGCTGACCGTGACGCTGGCTACCTGACCGGAGAGCAGCATCCAGCGATAGTTGCCGCTGCGGTGCAGCAGGCGAATTTCCCGTTCAAATACCGGCAGCTGTTTGTTGCTGGCGGAGGCAAACAGCTGCTGCAGCGGCTCGCGATCGTCCGGGTGCAGCAGCGTATCGAGAAAAGTGGCGCTGTAGTGCCAGGTTTCACGCGGATAGCCCAGCATATTGAGCAGCGCATCGTTGACCTGCAGCAGATCGTGCTGCTGCTGCCAGTCCCAGATGCCAATCTGGGTCGATTCTGCCGCCAGCACAAAGTCGGCGTGCAGCTGCCGCCGCGATGCGTCAATCAGCGTATAGCCCGAGACGTCAATATGCAGACTGACGATGCCGCCTTCAGGCGTGCGGTTATGCTGGACAAACACCTGCCGGTTAGCGATGCGCCGCATCTCACTGTGATTGTCGAGCCGGCAGCGGCTTATCAGGTTATCGATCATCGCCTGACGGCTGCGGTCATCCTCTGTCATGTAGGCGGAAGCGATAAAATCCTGCGCCAGCTCGGTCAGCGTCATGCCGACGCGGATCCGCTGCTCCATTCCGGGGTAGAAACAGACTACCTGCTGGTTATACGCCACCAGCCGCTCCTGTGCGTCATACATCAGCACCGCGGCGCGCAGGGAATCGAGCGCTTTGGGTAACAGGCTTTCCGGCATCAGTTTCTCCTTATTCTTCGGCCAGCGGGGCGGTGACCGGCAGACAGCGCTGCGGCACACGGAACGGATCGGCCAGCTGCTGACGGAAAAACTGGCGGTTCTCGCTATTTCTGCTGTCGATCAGCGGCTTCATGTGGGTTTTGAAAAGCAGCGCTTCCAGTACCGTGGCGTTGGTAGAGAGCGTGATAGCGCGGTTGTAATCCCCGGTCGCCTCGGTGCGGCCTTCATACCAGCCGCGCGCCGGATCGTACTGCAGCCGGGTGGTGCGCATCAGCGCATCGGTAAACGGCGTGTCCCAGAGCGCCCAGAGGCCAAATACCGCGCGGGTGGAGACCTGCGCCAGCGTCGGCACCCATTTATTGTCATCGGTCAGCGTGTTCCAGGCGTAGCCGTTAGCGAAAATGGTGTCGTTGACGTGCCACGGCGCGACGTTCAGGGCGAAATCGCTGCGGGCGGTTAAAATGCCCTGACGCTGCCAGCGACGCTCCTGCACCTGATAGACCAGGCTGGCGCGCTGGCGCTGCTGCCGGATCTGCGCGCGGTCGGCGCCCGGCAGCTGCCAGCCATACTCCATTCCGCTCAGCACCCAGGGCAGCGTGGTAAGGGCGGCGGGCGTCCAGGTGGTGCGGGGATCGCGGCTGTCGATATCCAGCGCCAGCCCGTCGATAATGACGTGCTGCGCCGGAGGCTGCAGCGACTGCTGGTTAGCAAAGCCCCACAGCCCGAAACCAGCGGCGCTGTATTCGCTGTCGCCCAGCCGCCCCTCTGGCTGGATGCGCATCTGCTGCTGCTGCCACATGCCCGCACTGAGCTGGCCCTGCTTATCCACCACCGGGCAGAAGTTCCAGCGCAGGATAATGCGCTGCAGATATTCCCCGTACTGCGGGTGAAACGTTGCGACCACCTGCAGCGCCATCATCAGACGCGCCATGTCGCGTGAGGACCAGCCGATCACCTGTGGCGTATTGCTGTAGCCCACCATCGACAGCGTCCGGCTGTTATAAAGCAGATTGGGCACGCCGCTCTGGGTGAGCGGAAGGCGATTGAGGCTGCCGAGCAGCTGACTGAGCTGGTGGTCAAAACGGCGATCGTCGATAAGCTGCAGTTCGCGCGCAGCCGTGAGCGCAATCAGGGTATCGCCCATCTGCCACAGGCTGACCACCGGCCGCCGGTCGCTGCCGCTAACCAGACCGCTGTTCGCCTCGCTGTTATTCTCAAAGTAGCGCCAGGCCACCGCGGCCCAGCGCTGCTCTTCAGGCGTCAGCGCGCCGGTGCGGGCGGTGGTGTGCCAGCCGCCGTTCACCAGCCAGCGCCAGCCGTCTCCCTCGTGACGCAGCAGCAGCCAGGCCCCGAGCGCCAGCAGCAGAGCCACGACCAGACCGGTGATACGCACTAGGGTTTTAGGCATGAGGTCGCTACCGGCGGAAGTTTAACGGGCGCACTGCTGTCGCAGCGGGCGCATTTGCAGGCGCTGCACTTCGGTGCGCTGCGCACGGCGGTCCCGCTCTGATCGCACCAGGTTTTTATGCCGGGCGTCACCTCCAGGAAAGGCCGGTTGCGACGCGTGTTGTTCTCTTCAAACAGATCTACCAGGCGCTTTTCCCACAGGGAGGGCGCATAGCTGCGGCTGCGCGCATCGTTAGTGTTAAAGCGCAGCAGCTTGCCCTGTTTTTTGAACAGCAGCGCTTCCAGCATGATGCCGTTGTTGTTGGCGGTGAACTCTTTGATCGGGCCGTCGCCATTCTCATAGAGCCCTTCGTAGTAGCCTTTGTCTTTCTCATCGGCGTTTTCAATCGCGTCAAACAGGCGATCGGTATAAGGGGAGTTCCACAGCACCCACATGCCGAGTGCGGCCTTCAGCGAAACAGCCGCCACATTGGGCACATACTGGCCTTTATCGGTGATGGTGTTCCAGTTGAAGCCGTCGCTGAAGACGGTGTCATAGACAAAGTAGGGGGATTTATCGAGCTGGTGTTCGGAGCGCGCCGTCAGGGTACCGGTGATCATGTAGCGGTTCTCCTGCGCCTGATAGACCCGATCGGCGAAGTTCTTCATCCACGGATGAGAGTGGTTGTTGGGGCGCGCTTCACGATCGTCGCTGTTGTCCCAGCCCATCTCCAGGCCATGCAGCAGATAGGATTCGGTGACCACGTAGTTATGCTGATTGGTCAGCCGCGGATCGCGCGAGTCGTAGGGCACCAGCACGCAGTAGATATCCGCCAGCGCATAAGGCTCAGGCCGGCTCGCCTGACAGGTGGTAAATCCCCACAGCTGATAGCCCGCCGCCGCATACTCTTCATAGCCAAGCCGGCCCTCCTGTACGTACTGAGGCTGCTTCTGCTTATCGAGATAGGCGCCATAGAGCGTGCCGCACTCATCCACCACGTGGGTAAAGTCCCAGCCGAGCACGACGTTATCAATGCTGTTGCCATGTTCCGGATAGCGCTCTTTGATAATCTTCAGCCAGAGCAGCATGCGGCCAATATCGATAGCGGAGAAGCCTATCTCGCCCGGTTTGTTCAGGTAATCGACTTTCTGCCCGGTAATGGTGTTATAGGCTTTGTTTGGCACCTGGTTCTGAAACAGCACCAGCTTGTTCAGCGTGGCGATAAACTGCAGAAAGCGGCGATCAAACTCCGCTTTATCAATGATCCCCAGCTCGCGTGCTGCCGTCAGCGCGGCGAGGTAAGAGCCGCTGTCCCACATGGTGGTGGAGGGGTATTTATTCACCGCGTTCACCAGACCGGTAGTGGGCTGATAGTTGGCGACAAAATAGGACCAGGCGTTGCGCGCCACCTGCATCTCCCGCGCGGTCAGCTCGCCGTGGCGGCTTTTATAGTCGGAGGCGGGCAGGCTGACGGCCGCCTGCAGCGGCAGCATCCACAGGGTCAGCAGCAGCGTCAGCCCCGCCAGGCCAGCGTGTTGTAGCGATAGCACTTTCATCGTTCTTGCTCCTTGTTGCGTGCGGTTGCGGGGGGCTGAGACAGGCAGCCCAGGCAGAGCAGCTGTCCGTGGGCGATATAGGAGAGGCTCTCCAGCACCATCGCGTTGGTATCGGCATTCAGGGCAGCGTTCACGCTGCCGTCAGGGTTAAATCCCGCCTGCCAGCCTTTGCCGGGCACCAGCAGCGGCAGCATCTGCTGGCGCAGCGCGTCGCTCCAGCGATTGCGGAACAGGGCATACCAGGCAAAGGCGGTACGGACCGAGAGCAGCGCCTGGTTGGGCAGCGGGGCGACGGTATGCTGTGGTGCGCCGCGCTGCGGCTGTCGGCCCGGCAGCGCCGCATTGAAATCGGGTGCCTGTTCGGCATAGTCGGCGCTGATATCCCCCCGTAAGTCAGGTTTGCCGGTGCGCTGCTGCAGGATCTGCATAATGCGCCAGCTGATCTCACCGCTGCGCGCGTCAAATCCCTGCTCCAGCCCGGTCAGCAGATAGGGCGAGCTGATGAGCGACGGCTGCTTGCCCCACGGCGTGCGGATCCCTTCATCAGGCACCGCATGCCCCTCGATCTCAATCATCTTGAGTCCGTCCGGCGGCTGACTGACCGCCAGTCCCGCGGTGCTGTTGATCAGCCGCAGCACGCTGCCCGCATAGAGACGGTAGCCGTAGCTGCCGCGCGGGTCGTCGCTGCGGATCACCCAGCGATTGACCGGCAGGCTGGCACCCTGCGGACCGCTGCTCTGCAGCAGCGCATTCAGCTGCCAGCCCGCCAGCAGCTGCTGTACGGCGGCAGCGTGCTGCGGATAGCGCCACAGCAGGATCTGCAGCGGCATCAGCAGACGGCCCATATCGATAGCGGAGCCGGGGCGCGCCGGATCCTGGTCGAGCGGGGTCAGGGTTTCAGCCTGATAAAAAGCGGCGGGAAGTTTATCCGGCTGCAGCGGCAGCCTGCCCAGCGCCTCAAGCGCGGAGCCGATGCGGTCGTCAAACTCAGCGGCGTCAATCACCTCCAGCTGGCGGGCAGCAATGGTTGCCAGCAGATAGCTGCCGCTGCTCCACAGGCTCAGCCAGGGGTTATCCGCTTCCGCGTTAGCCAGCCCGTTGGGCTGCGTGTTATTGACAAAGTATTGCCACGCCACGCGTGCCCACACCGCCTCCTCAAACGTCAGCTCGCGCGTCTCCGGCAGCGCGGGAAAACTTTCGCTGAGGATAATTCCATCGGTGGTTTCCGTGCGGGTGGGCATCTGATGTTCAACCCACAGCACAATGGCAAAGCCGATCAGAAAGCCGATCAGAATGGTGAGATAGCTGCGTGCGCTATAGAGTCCCGCTTTAAGGCTCATGGTCTGCCGTCTCCTGTGCCGGCGGCGTCCAGAGCGCAGCCATAATCATAGGCAGCATCGCCGCAATGTTGACGGCTCCCCAGAAAATGTTGATGACGTAACCCGAAGGGTCATCGACGTTGCCGCGCGCTACCTGTATACCGCCCCAGATAAGCCCGAGCAGCGTCAGCGCCACAATCGCCAGCTGCGGCTTCACCAGGTAGAGAAAACGCCCGCTCTGCCGCTCCTTTGGCGTGACGTGAAACTTGATTTTTTCCCCGCGCAGCACCGTACCGAGCGCCCGCAGGTTGACAGAGAAGAACGCCAGATAAGAGGCGCGACCGTCCCACGCGGAGATCCCCCAGGTGCCGAACATAAAGGCGAGCTCAGAGACGATAAAGAACGGCAGAAAATGCAGGTAAAAAGGCGTTGAGTAAGCGGCCACCGGCGGAATACCGGTAAACAGATAGATCAGCGGCGAGATAAGAAACACCGTGTTCCAGATGCAGGCCAGGTAGGACCAGAACGTTGTACCATACATCAGCGTTTGTGCCGCGCTCAGCTTAAAGCGGCGGCGGCTGAAAATTTTGTCATGAAACAGAATATCCAGCGAACCCGCAGCGTACTTAAAGCGCTGGATCATCCACGTCAGCAGATCCTGCGGCGAGAGCATTTTGGATTCAATGCCCGGATGCATCACCGAACGCCAGCGGCGACCGGCGTCACCGTGCAGTACGATTGAGGTATAGATATCTTCAGAGACGTGGAATTTATAGGGCGTTAGCTCCGTGTCGGCAATAATGTGCGGTCGCATCGCCTGTGACAGCGCCTGACGCGTCTCCTCATCGCGGATATCCTGCGTAAAGCGCGCAATCTCTTCCTCCACGTTAAACGCGTAGCTGCGCAGGGCGGCCTGCATAACGGCTTCGCGCCGGTGGACAGAGGCGGCACCGCAGCAGAACGCCGCGTTGGCCGCATTGCGGCGGCGCAGGATCACGTCGTAGAACATACGCGGATCGTTAAAGAAGGGATCGCTGCCCACGGTAAGCGGGCCAAACAGCTTTTCACTCAGGCTACCAAGCAGCCAGCCGGGCCAGCCGGTCCGGCGCCGCAGCCATGCCGGCAGACGCTCACCTTCAGGCAGGTCATAAAACCACTGCGGCGTCTGCACCCAGGCGACGTCCGGATCGCGGAAATAGCCCAGCGTGTGCACCAGCAGCGTCGGGAAAACACGGGTATCCGCATCGCAGATCACCAGAAAATCGCCGTCAGTGTGCTCCATGCCGTTGCGGATATTGCCCGCCTTGAACCCGGTGTTGTTGTGGCGAGTAATGTAATTTACGCCCTCCTGCTCACACACCGCGCGCATCTCCGGGCGACGACCATCGTCCAGCACGTGCACCTTGTAATCGATAGCGGCGGGATAGTGCACCTTACAGGCATCCTGAATCGACAGCCTGACCAGCTCCGGATCTTCAGAGTAGGTCGCAATAAACAGGTCAACCCGGATGGGACGCGGCGCGGCCTGATCTGCCGGCAGCAGACACTGGTTAATCTCCTCCGGCGCAGGCGGACAGGGCGGATCTTTCTCCTGCCAGATGTTGATAGTGAACAGCAGCGTGCCAAACCAGGCGCAGGTCTCTGCCAGCGCCAGCGGCACCGCATACCAGAGCGCGTCGGGGTTCAGGGAAGACATCCAGCGCCAGCGAATATAATTTGCGCCCAGAATCAGTCCGGCAACGGCCAGCACCTGCCAGCAGATAACGATCCAGCGCGGTGTCTGCAGCGCCGGAGGGGGACGACGCTGTTCAAAACGGGAAAAGTAGTGGTCCATGGCATCCTGTCTCACATCCTGCAAAAAAGGGCATCTGACCTGGTGAACGCGTTAAGGCAAGCTAAATGAATGAATAATATTAAAACAGATCACTAAAATTTATTATTTGCGTCTGGCTTTCTGTTGCTGACGTTTACAGAACATGACGATATAAGAAAAGATATAGCTGGCAAACTGCGGTTTTAACAGCTTATTTAGCGCTATATTTGCTAAAAGGTGATTTATTACACAGTGGAGCTACACTTTTCCTTACATCTGAAATATATATTATATTAATGTTTTTACTCATCCTTTATCAGCAGGGCTAATGCGTTATGAGCGAAACTGTCGCCGCGGCTGCAACCTCTGTCACCGTGCCGCAGACATGGCGTTATGCCGTGCCTGGCCGGCGCGATCTGCGTATTGATATGCTGCGCGGGATTGCGCTGGTGATGATGGTCGTGGCTCATACTGAACTGCTCTCTGCGATCAATATCTTTACCTGGGAGCGGTTTGGCCTGACTACGGGGGCTGAAGGGTTTGTCATCCTTTCCGGCTTTATGCTCGGCATGCTCAACCGGCAGCGGCTGCAAAAAGAGGTGCTGCTGACGATTGGCTGGACGCTATGGCGGCGGGCCGGGAAGATCTATCTGGTGAATATCGTCATTGTGCTGCTGATTTTGCTGCTCTCCGCGCTGCCGCTGATTAACACCTTTGAGGTTACGCACTTTGTCGATCGCTATTCCGGTACGGTCTGGGCGCTGTTTCCCGCTACGCCGCAGATCAAAGAGACCTGGTTTAATATTGTGCTTTACCTGCAGATAGGCCCTCATCAGACGCAGATCCTGGGTCTCTATATCTGCCTGCTGCTGGTCAGCCCGCTGTTCCTCTGGCTGCTGCAGACGCGACGCGCGGGCTGGCTTATCGCTGCTTCGCTGCTTGGCTATCTCGCTTACCAGCGCTGGCCGCTGCGGCTGACGGTTTCCGAGTTTGAATTCGCCTTTCCCTTACTGGCGTGGCAGCTGATCTACGTGCTGGGCATGTGCTGCGGCTGGTTTAAAGATGAGCTGACCTCGCTGGCGCGCACCCCGGCAGGCTATGTGGTGATCACGCTGATGGTGATTTATGCGCTGGTGATGATGTTTGTTGCGCAGAACCATACCAATCCGTTTATGCCGCCGGCGCTGCTGCTGCACATCATCCCGCCCGCCGATTTTAACTGGTTTTATCACCATCTCGCCGCCAAGAACGCGCTGGGACCGTGTCGGGTCATCAACGACTTCTGCCTGATTCTGCTGGTCTATCTGATCCTTACCCGCTGCTGGTGGCCCATCAATAAAGTGGCGGGCTGGTTTCTGATCCCGCTTGGTCAGCATTCGCTATACACCTTTATCCTGCACGTGTTCGTGGTGCTGGGCGTCAGCCAGTTCGTCACCTTTGATTTGTGGCAGCAGGCGTGGCTGCGCAACACCGCTATCCATCTGGGCGCACTCGGCCTGCTGTGGTGGATGGCTAAAAAAGAGATTGGCGGGCGTTTTATTCCTAATTGATCGGAGACATCAGATGGAATTCGGGCAGCGGGCAGGGATAACGTGCGGTGTGTTCATGCTGGTGGCAGGCACGTTTAACGCCTCAGCGGCAGAGACCGGCTCGGATAAAGAGGCTGGAGCAGAGAGCAGTGAGCCGATTCAGGCGGGCGTGTTTACCAGCCGCTGGGGACGACTCTTTTCCGGTAACAAAGATACCTTCTCCGGCGCGCTGAGTTTTTCCAGCGGGCTGAAAGAGCAGTGGCTGACCATCCCGAACGGCTCTGAATCTGCGCAGCAAAAAAAGAAGATCAATCAGCTGCTGAACCTGAGCCTGCAGTATTCACCTTACAGCTACTGGTTTGCTAACGTTACCCTGCGCGCACCGATCACCGATTTTGACCGCTACACCACCGATTTTCGCTACAGCTTCGGCTATGACGACTGGCATGCCAACACCTTTAGCCTGGTCTACAGCAACTATGGCGATAACCATCTGTTTCCCTCCGGCACTAAGCGCTTTACCTACTTTGAGCAGGGGGCATTTACGTTTGCCTATAAATTTTCGCTGCCCAAACCCCTTGAGCGTCACCTGCTGATTAACGACGGGGATGCGCTGACCTGCCAGCTCGGCTACAGCTGGGTGCCGCGCTACTATTCGCTGGCGGATAACGATTTGCGCGCCAACAAGCAGGTCATGCTGGGCGGCTGCGGTTACACCTTTAAACAGCACTTCTTCGTCCGCGCCACCGCGTTCTGGTATCCGCACGCCAGCCAGCAGCAGCCGTGGAACGGAGATTACAGCTACAGCTTTGGCTATGCCGGCTATACGCCTGGCTCGTTCTCGTTGCAGTACAGCAACTATAGCGGTACCCGCTTTCCCGGCAGAAGCAGTGCGAATGCAAAGTTTCGTGAAGGCACGGTATCTCTGATCTGGTTCCTGCCGTTTTAGGAAGGTATATATGCAGCCCGTTTCCGCCCAGTCGGTACTGATTGTTGATGATGCGCTTACCTGGCGTAAGCTGCTGGCCGGTCTGCTACGGCAGTGGGGCTATCACGTGCTGGAAGCTGAAGAGGGTGAGCAGGCGCTGGCGCTGCTGCGGCAGCATCCGGTTAATCTGCTGATCAGCGACTGGGAGATGCCGGTCATGGACGGGCTGACGCTGTGCCGTCAGGTGCGCCAGCAGTTCCGGCAGCGTTATATCTATGTGATCCTGCTGACGGTACGTGAAAGCACCGACGATCTACGCGCCGGCTTCGCCGCCGGTGCGGATGATTTTCTGCGTAAACCGGTAAACCGGGTCGAGCTGCAGGCGCGCCTGCATGCCGGAGAGCGCATTCTGCAGCTGGAGTCGACGCTGGAGAGCCGCAATCAGAGCCTGCAGCAGGCGCTGCAGCAGATTGAGACCGACCTGCAGGCTGCCGCCGCGCTGCAGCGCAGCATATTACCGCCGCACGCCATTCATCACGCCGGCTGGTTTGCCGACTGGCTGTTTATACCTTCGGCCTGGGTTTCGGGCGATATTTTTCATTTTTTTCCGCTGGACGGGCAGGCGCTCGGTTTTTACAGCGTGGATGTCTCCGGGCATGGCGTGTCGGCGGCAATGATGTCGGTAGCGGTGGCGCGCCAGTTTCTGCATGGCCGTACGGTAGAGCGGTTTCTCTATAGCGGCGAGACGATTACGCCGCCCGCCGACGTAGTGGCGATACTGAATGAGCGCTTTGTGGCGCAAAGCAGCGACGTAACCAGCTATTTCACTATGGTGTATGGCGCGATTGATCGTCAGAGCGGTGCCGGACGACTCTGTCAGGCCGGGCATCCGCCACCGCTGATTGTGGCGCGCGATGGCACAATCCGCATCGTCGGTGAGGGCGGTGCGCCGGTCGGGCTGCTTAACGATCTGAGCTGGGAGGAGGTGAGTTTTACGCTGGCCCCCGGCGAGCGGCTCTGCCTCTACAGCGATGGCATTACAGAGTGTGAAAATCCACAGCAGGAGATGTTTGGCATGGCGCGGCTGCAGGCGCTGCTCGCCGGCCAGGCTTGCCAGCCGGCAGAGAGCCTGCTGCAGACGCTGCACCAGCAGCTTAACCGCTGGCGTGACCTGCCCGCTGACAGTACCGCACCGGCAGGCGACGATATCTCACTGCTGGTCATTGAACATCTGAACCCGGACGAACAGGAGTCTGCACATGAAGTTTGAATCTGACACCGTCGATAACACCCGCATTCTGACCCCGGTGGTACGACGACTGGACGCCGCCGTTGCGCTGCCCTTTAAGCAGCAGGTGCTGGAGGAGATGCGGCAGGGCACGCGCGCGCTCATCCTCGACTTTTCACGCGTGGATTTTATCGACAGCAGCTGTCTGGGCGCGCTGATCTCTATCCTGAAATCACTTAACGGCGGCCAGCTGATCCTGTGTGCTCTGAACAGCAACATCAAAAGTATGTTCACGCTGACCCGGATGGACCGGGTCTTTACGCTGTGCGCCAATCGCGAAGAGGCGCTGCGTACGCTGCAATAAGGAGGGGCTTATGCACCACGCAATGGCCGCAGAGATGCTGACGCTGCCCGCTACGCTCAACAGCCTGACCCGTCTCGGCAACGCGCTGCGTCGTTTTCTGCAGCCGCTGCAGCTGCCGGAGAGCTGGATCTACCCGCTCGATCTGGCGCTGTGCGAGGCGGCGAGCAATATTATCCGCCACGGTTATCAGGATGATGCGCAGCAGCACTACCGGGTGCATTTTTCCTGTGATGAGCAGGGCGTCACCGTCACGTTGTCCGATAGCGGGCAACCGGTGCCTGAGGCACTTATGGAGCGCGCGCAGCGCGGTTTTGATGACATCGCTCTGCTGGCTGAGGGCGGCCGGGGCTGGCCGCTGATTTACGCCAGCGTGGATCGGGTCAGTTATCAGCGTCAGCCGGCAGAGAACCAGCTGACGCTGTGGCGGGCGCTACCGGGCGTCTGAGGCGTCTGAAGGTTTAAACAGCTGCCGGACAAACGCTATATAAGCCGGACGCCAGACATCCATCTCATGCCCGAGACCGGCATAGCTGTGCCACTCATGCCGGATTTTCTGCTGCTCCAGCAGCGCCTGCAGTCCGGTCATATCCCGGCCGGTGATAATATCTTCGTCACCTGCCGCCAGCGCAAACAGGCGCAGCTGACGATTGATTGCGGCGGGCTTTTTCAGCTGTGCGGTAACACGAAAGTCAGGCACGGTTTCCGTGGTGACGCCGCTGAAGATGCCGAGCCAGGCAAACCGATCCAGATGCCGCATGCCGCTGACCAGCGCCTGGTAACCGCCCTGAGAGAGGCCCGCCAGCGCCTGGCCGCCAGCCTCGCTGCGCACACGGTAGCGCTGAGCGATACGCGGCATAATCTCCTGCGTTAACTCACGATCGGCTGCCTGCGCGTTACGCGGATAGAAGGTTTCACGCCGGGAGGCGGGCGCAAAGGTCTCGGGGATGGCATCGCTGATATCCGTCTCCGTATCCGGGATCACCACCAGCATCGGGACAATTTTACCTTCCGCCAGCAGGTTATCCATGATTTGCGGGATGCGTCCCTGGGTTACCGCCGACAGCGAGGTGTCGCCAAAGCCGTGATAGAAATAGAGCACGGGCAGGGGATCCGCGGCGTCCGCCGCGCCCGGTGGCACCCAGACCGCCAGCTGTCGCTCGCGCTTCAGCACCTCTGAGTGCCAGGTCAGGGTATGGATTTCGCCATGCGGGACCTGACGCGTATCCAGCAGGCTGCCGGGCACCAGAATCAGGCTGGTATTGACCTGTCGCTGTGGTTTGGGCAGGGAATTGCCGGTATCGATGCTGCGAAAGCCATCTACGTTAAAGAAATATTCATACAGGCTCGGGGCGAGCGGTTCACTGGTAAAGCGCCAGATACCACGCTCATCCTTAGTCATGGGATGCGCGACATAGCGGTCAGGCGTGGCGCCGGTGACCACATCCACCGCTTTTGCAGAGGGTGCCCAGAGTCGCCAGGTTATGCTGTCATCGGTGTTAACTGCGGAGAGATACTGTTCAGGGACCAGCGTACCAGGCGGGCGCTGCGGCAGAGGCTGCGCACCCGCTCCGGCGCTCCACAGCGCGGTGCAGACCAGGGCAATAAGAGAATAACGCATCAGTTTTCCTTACCAATAGACGGTGTTGCAAGTGTGGCACAGGCCGCCTGAAAGTGAGAGAAACGGCGAGAAAAGTGTGAGAGCTGCAGGCAATTTGCAGGAAGCGTAGCGGGAATCGCGAACTGCGCTACCTTTAATAACGGGTGCTCACGCGTTAAATAACATCATTAATAGGGGGACAGCGGTGAAAATAGCCTGTTTAGCATGGGGGTCACTGATCTGGAAACCTGGTGAACTGCCGGTGGCCGGCGAGTGGCATGCGGATGGTCCGGCGCTGCCGGTGGAGTTCTGTCGTATTGGCGATGGCGGTGAACTGGCTACGGCGCTCTGTATGAACGCGGCACCAGTTAACGTTTACTGGGCAGTACTGGCGAGCGTTTCGCTGCCGGAAGCGGTGGCGGCACTGCGTCTGCGCGAGGCGATCCCTGATGAGCGTGAAGATGGCGTCGGCATACTGCTGCAGCCGCAGCATACGCCGGGTGTGCTTAGCGACTGGGCGCAGGATCGCTGCCTTGATGCGGTGATCTGGACCGCGCTGCCGCCGCGCTATCAGCACCAGGAAGGCTTAATCCCCAGCTGCGACGAGGCGCTCGCGCATCTCGCCAGCCTGAGCGGTGAGGCGGCTGAACACGCATTTGATTATATTCGTCGCGTGCCGGCGCAGTTCGACACCGCTTATCGCCAGCGCCTGCAGGCGCTGATCGACACGTCAGCTGAAGTGGCGTAGAGCGGCGTAAAAGTTATCCTGAAGAATTTTGATGCGGTATGAGATGGCACTGTACCGTATCGTTGAACAGCTGATGGCAATATTTGCAGCTGAACCGGAAAGCTATAATGTGCCGGCAGCATTCTGGCAGAAAGCGTTACCGGTTAAAGCAGCGGACATGAAAGAGTATGTGGAGCGTATTCGCCAGGATAAGCAGCGGCGACTGCAGCAGAAAAAGCAGAAGGCTAATGATCTCAACGGAAGAGGTGAGGCGGGTAGCAGGGAAAACGGTCTGACAGAGGTCTGAGGTCATTGCGTCGTTGCGGATGAAATCCATCATTTAACATAATATACATTATGTGCACTTTAGTGGTGGCCGGTAATCTATCGCAGAATAGACATTTATACAGAATCGGCCGCATGTACCTGGGCACCATTAATAGCGCCCCTACAAAACCGTATGCGATCCGGATCCGACAACCGCGCGGGCCTGGGCGCCATTAATGGCGCCCCTACGGGTTTTATGGGCGTGCGTTGAATGATGACGTGTTATCCGGGCGCTCCGGCGAATTTTGTAGGGGGCGTATTAATGCGCTCCTGGTGAACATGCGCCCGCCCCGTGGTAAAAGAACCTGCGCCCGACCCCGGCTCACGCATAAATCCGGCGACCGCCCGGCGGGATTCAATTAGCATGTATTCATGCGTCATCTTTTATCGTGGTACTTTCTGATCTGACAAAGTACCTCGGACAACCCGATCGGCCACAGGATGTGTTAAATGAAGATCCTTTCTGTTCAGTATCTGCGCGGGCTGGCCGCGCTGCTGGTTGTTGTTGCGCATAACGCGTTACTGTTACCGGATGGTATGGCGGCGCATATTCCGGGCGCGCTGGGCGTCGATATCTTCTTTATCATCAGCGGCTTTATCATGACCTTTATTACGGCACAATCCGCTGAACGTCCGCTGCCTTTTCTGATTAAGCGTTTCTTTCGCATCTGGCCGGTGTTTTTTCTGGTCTGGCTGGCGGCGTGGACGCTGGTGTATAACGAACGCGGATTCCAGCAGATGGGCTGCGTGCTCTACTTTTGCCTGCAGGATTACAGCAGCACCGGACCGGTATTTGGTTATAGCGCGCTGGGACCACCGTGGACGCTGACCTATGAAGTGCTGTTCTATACGCTGTTCACGCTGGCGATGTGTATCAGCTATCGTCAGCGCAGTCTGGTTTGCAGCCTGATGTTTATCGTTGCCTCCGTCGGTTTTCAGCTGGCCTATAACGGCAGCATTACCCTCTCCTCTCAGGCGTCTCCGGACCTGGTGGTAAATGCCTGGTGGCAGGCGTGGATCAAACTCATCAGCAATACCATTGTATTTGAGTTTATTACCGGCATGCTGCTGGCTGAACTGGTTGTCAGCGGCAACATGCCGGCGCTGCGCACCCGCGGACGACGCATTGTCTGGCTGGCGCTCGCCGCCGCGGCAGGTATCGCATTATTGACAGGCCCGCAGCCATTTGGTCTGCACGGCGGCTACTGGCTCGCCGCCATTATCATGGCTTGCGTCATTCTGCTCAGCGACGGGCGGCAGTCAGCGCCGCAGCCGGTGCTGAATTTTCTCGGTAATATCTCTTATTCCCTTTATCTGGTGCACTATCCGCTGCGCCGCGTGCTGCTCAACCAGCTGCCGGCTGACGCCAGTGCAGGCACAAAGCTGCTGATCTTTGCGCTGTCGGTAAGCGGCAGTATCGCACTGGCCGCACTGCTGTTTCGCTATGTCGAACGCTACGCTATCCGCGCAGGTAAAAAGCTGGCCGATAGCTGTTACAGCTGGTTCTCTGTGCAAAAAAGCTGACTGAACAGCTGTGCCAGAGAGCTGAATATCCCTCCCCGTCGGGTGTTTTCCCGCTGATTACGCCTGGCTGGCAGATGAGAGGGTTTAGTATTATGTTAAATAGCCCGGTTTATTCCGGGCTGCCAGCGGCGCGCTTGATCGGTGCAACCACCACGTTGACCCCGTTATCCTGCATGCGACGCAGCAGCGGCAGCGGCGTGCCCTGATTCACAATCACCACGTCAAACTCGCGCAAATCGGCAAAGCGATGCAGCGCGCGCCGGCCAAACTTGGTGTGATCCATCAGCAGAATACGCTTCTGTGCCGACTCAAACATGGCGCGCTTGGTCTCTACCGTCTCTGCTGACTGATGAAACACCGCGTCATCCACAATGGCGGACATGCTGACAAAAAAGATATCCGCGCGCAGCGAGGCGATCTCTTCGCGCGTCATGCGCCCCATAAACGCGTTACACCAGGGGTGATACTGCCCGCCCAGCCCCATCAGGGTAATATCCCGCCCGTTACGCAGCTCGTTCATCAGGGTCAGCGAGTTGGTGATCACCGTCAGCGGCGCTTTCGCGTAAAGCTGCCGCACCAGCTGAAATACCGTGGTGGAATCATCCAGAAACAGCGCCTGCCCTGGCTCCAGATAGCTGGCTGCAACTTCGGCAATCGCCTGCTTCTCCTCCAGCTGGCGCGTGGCGCGATAGATATCGCTCGATTCCACCAGGCTGGTTGAGGTAGCCGATACCACCCCACGCGACTTATGCAGCAGGCCGCGCTCGACCATTTCATCAATATCACGGTGTGCGGTCATCAGACTGATACCAAACCGCGCGGTCAGATCTTCGATTCGTACGGCGCCCTCGGCCATGACCGCTTCCGCGATCAGCTGGCGGCGCGCCTGCTGGCGTGCCTGGCGACTGTCGCCGGGCAGCGTATCCGCCGTGAAAACACCAGGCAGCGTGTCGTGTGGGTTATGCGCCATATAAGTTCCGGAGAGGAGTAAAATGCAGGATTAGTTGTAATTACAGCGCGTTATACCCATTAATGCAAATAACCGATCGCCTGCACCCCGGCCAGCTGCGGCCAGCCGGGGATGCTGCGGTTACTGTTTAAGCACAAACGGTGAAATGAAGTTGCCGGCGTTCTCTTTGGTGATCAGCACGCAGTCAAACAGCTGTTTTTCAGCCGGTGCGCCGGTTTTTCCGGTTTTCAGGAAAGTATCTGCCTGCTCAATCGCTTTCTGTGCAAACAGCGCGACCGGCTGCATAACGGTATAGGCCAGCGTGCCGGCTTTCACCGCATCGACCGCGTCCGGCGTGCCGTCAAAGCCCCCGACCTTGATCTGCCCCAGTTTGCCGGCCTGTTTCAGAGCCGCAATAGCGCCCAGCGCCATCTCATCGTTACCGCTGATCACGCCTTTGATATCCGGATTCGCCTGCAGCAGCGACTGCATCTTGTTAAAGCCCTGCGTGCGATCCCAGTTCGCCACTTCCTGACCCGCCTTTTTCAGATCGGGATATTGCGACAGCACGGTATCAAAGCCGTTGGCGCGGGTTGCCGCATTGTTATCCGAGGGCGGTCCTACCAGCTCAACATAGTTACCGCTGTCGCCCACCTGTTTCACCCACTCCATGGCACCAGCAGCGGCGCCCTGCGCGTTGTTTGAAACCAGCTGCGCTTTCGCCAGCCCGCTCTGATTCAGCTCTGCGTTAATGACAAACACCGGAATATTGGCGGCAATCGCTTTTTTCACCGAGCCGATGGAGCCGTCAGCGTTGGCGGGATCGAGGATGATCGCTTTAGACTTATTGGTGATGGCGGTATCGATCAGCTGGCTTTCCGCGTTGGTATCGCCTTTATGGGCACTGACTTTGGCGCTGTAGCCAAGTTTTTCAGCCGCCTTCTGCGCGACCTGGCCCTCCGTCAGCCAGTAAGGGTTAGAGGGATCGTTGACGATAATAGTCATCAGACCTTTATCGGCCCAGCCTGGTGCAGCAAAGGTGCTGATGGCGACGGTAGCGGCAAGCATAAGACGTTTGGTAAACATAGTGACTCCGTTATTATCAGGGTACAGGTTTTTTTTACGGATAAACGCGCACCGCAGCGGCGCGCGCAATTCAGCGGCTGCGTCGCCCGTACTGCAGCGTATTCAGTAACACGGCCAGTACAATCACGGCCCCGGTAAACACCGTCTGCCAGTAGGCAGAAACGCCGATAATCACCAGACCATCAGAGAGAAAGCCAATCACGAATGCTCCCAGTAGCGTGCCGCGCACGTTACCGCGCCCGCCGGTCAGCGCCGCCCCGCCAATGACCACGGCCGCAATCGCCGTCAGCTCGTAGGTGGTACCCGCCGTCGGGCCGGCAGAGGTGAGCTGCGAAGAGAGCACCAGCCCCGCCATCGCGGCACAGATACCTGACAGCACATATACGCTAATCTTCACGCGTTTCACCGGCACGCCGGAGAGATCGGCGGCACGCTCATTGCCGCCTGACGCATAGAGCCAGCGGCCAAACGCGGTACGGCTCAGCAGAAAACCGCACGCCAGCGCCACCGCGCCGAGTACCAGCACGCCAACCGGAATGTTGAACAGCCGGTTAAACCCAAGCCAGTCAAAGCCGGTGTTGCCCAGGGATTCACTGCCGGAAAGCTTGTTATAGGTCAGACCGTTAGTCATCAGGAGCGCAATGCCGCGCGCCACATACATAGTGCCAAGCGTGGCCACGAAAGCGGGTACGCGGCAGATGGCAATCAGTACGCCGTTCACCAGCCCTACCAGCGCGCCCACGACCAGCGTCAGGATCGCCACGGCCCACACCGGCAGATAGAGCACCACGCCGAGCGCCTCAAGGCTGATGCCCTGCATCATAAAGCCCGCCATTACGCCAGCCAGTCCCAGCGTGGAGCCGACGGAGAGATCGATGCCGCCATTCAGGATCACCAGCAGCATACCGATAGCGGGCAGGCCGAATATCGCCACGTGTGACGCCATCGTCAGGAAGTTAGCTCCGCTAAAATAGTTAGGCGACAGAAACGAAAACGTCGCGATAATCACCAGCAGCGCAATAAAGGCGCGTCCCTCCAGCAGCAGGCGGGCCAGGTTAAGCTGTTTTGTAGTGCGGGAGGCATTCGCCGCGGGCGAGGTGGCCAGCGTTTGCGTTTGATCGGTCATACTTTTCACTCCGTTTTTCATGTTATGCCACCAGCGCTTCACCCGACGCCGCCATGATGCGCTCTTTACTCACGCTGGCGTCGAAAATGGCGGAGATACGTCCTTTGCTCATCACCACGATGCGGTGAGCGATGCTAAGACATTCACCAACCTCGGAGGTGGTATAAACCACCGCCAGCCCCTGCTTCGCACTCTCTGCCAGCAGGCGAAACACTTCTGCTTTGGCACCGATATCGATGCCGCGGCTTGGCTCATCGAGCAGCAGCACGTTGGGCCGCGTCGCCAGCATCTTGCCAATCACAACTTTCTGCTGATTACCGCCCGAGAGCGAGCCGATTGCCGCGTCACCGCCTGCGGTTTTCACCGTGACGTTGCGAATGGTATCGCTTACCAGCTGCTTCTCACGGCGGGCGGAGAGCATCAGTCCCCGGACAAACTCACCGATGCTGGCCAGCGACAGGTTCTCCCCTACGCTCATGGTCTGTACCAATCCGTCGCGCTGCCGATCTTCCGGCACCAGCGCCAGCCCGATAGCGATACGCTGCGCCAGAGATAAGCGGCTAATCTCCGTCTCCTGCAGCCGGATATCGCCGCTGCTCTGCGCGATACGTCCGGCAATGCACTCCAGCAGCTCCGTGCGCCCTGCTCCCATCAGGCCATAAATACAGACTATCTCGCCCGCCTTTATGGTCAGCGACAGGTTGTCTACCAGCCGGATGCCGGTTTTACTCTTCACCGTCAGGTTCTCAACCGTCAGCGCGGGCGGGCCAAAGGCGTAACCCTGCGGCGGCGAGCCGAGATCGAAATGCTCCCCCACCATGTTGCGTACGATCCACTCAAGATCGATATCGCTGCGCTCTGCCCAGGCGGTCATCACGCCGTCGCGCAACACAACGGCGCGGTCGGTGATCTCCAGCGCCTCCTCCAGATGATGGGAGATATAAACGATGGCGACGCCCTGGCTGGTGAGATCGCGGATCACCTGAAACAGCACCCGGACTTCGGCGGCGCTCAGAGCCGAGGTTGGTTCATCCATGATCAGGATCTGCGAATTTACCGACAGCGCCCGGGCAATCTCCACAATCTGCTGCTGGCCGAGACGCAGGTTCTCGACCGGCGTCAGCGGATCGATATCCTCTTCGAGCGCCGCCATCAGGTGCCGGGTCAGCCGTGCCTCTTCGTCGTAGTCAACGCCGGTAGCCCCCATGATTTCGCGTCCCATGAAGATGTTGTCACGGACATTCATATTGGGCGCGAGATTCAGCTCCTGATGAATAATCGAGATACCGCAGCCGCGCGCCTCGGTGGCGGAGTGAAATAGCTTACTTTCGCCATTGAGCAAAATTTCCCCGGATGTTGGCGTAATCACGCCGGATAAAATCTTCATTAAGGTCGACTTGCCGGCGCCGTTTTCACCAAACAGCGTGGTGACTTCGCCGCGGCGTATCTCAAAGTTCACGCCTTTTAGCGCATGCGTTGAGCCGTACACCTTGCTGACGTTACGCGCCTGCAGCACCACTTCACCTTTTAACAGCGCCGGATTAACAGGAAAGGGTTTCATTTAACCTCCACGCTGACCGGTGTGATCAGCCAGTTACTGGCATTAAGGAGGCGAAACACCCCGATGACCTCCACGGTCTTGCCCGGCAGCGCGTTGCGGTCAAGCTTCTCCAGAACGCTTTTTTTCATGGCGCGGTTCAGCGCTGCCCCGGCGTTCTGATACTCAATCTGGTTGGTAAAATCGCCGAACTGAATAGTGCCGCTGGCGTCGCGCAGATCGGTACCGCTCAGGGCCGGCCCGGTCTGCAGGCGTACTTTCAGGCTCTCCGGCACGCCGGCGACCTGCAGCGGAAAAATCCCCTTCTCGCCCGGCTGCACTACGCCCTCCAGCCTGACCGGGATCACCGGCAGCGGCGAGCCGACACCATACTGCGCGGCGGCGGCCTGCTGGTTCGCCTGCAGCGCTGCGGCCAGCGTTTGCGCCGCAACGGCGCGACGCTCCACGCTCTGCTTCACCTCAGGAAAGTGCTGTTCCGCCCAGCTGTCTGGTGAAAAGCCCTGCTGCGTCTGCCCGGCGGCGTCGGTTCTGACAACGTGGGTATCCAGGGCAATGCCGGCTATGACGGCACAGCTCAGCACGGCGGTCAGCAGCAGGCGACGCCTGCGCTGCCGGTCAAGCTGGTGTGCGAGCACTGAAACATCAGACATAACGACACCTCATCGGGTTAACAGCCCGGAATTAACGCAGACTGTGTTATATATGTGATAACTAATGTGATGAGAATTGTGCTGATGTGACTAAAATGTCAACAGCCCGGCGGCGATTTTTTCAGGAGAGCGATCTGGATCGCTGTTTGAACCGCAACCGCTGATAAAGGTTTAAATTCCCTTATGTCAGGGATGCTGGCGAGGATAAGTTGTCTGGAGGTGACTCAGTCGGGCGGTGATTTCGTGATCCTGCTCGCTAAGTGGAATGAAATATTTTACCTGGATTGAAATTTAATACGAAAGATATGTTATCTAAGTGAGAAAAGAAGTATCACTAGCAGCAGCATAATAATCACACGCCGTTAACACGGCATACGGCGGGATCGCAGGCAGCCCGCAGCACATACCAGGTGGAGGTGTCGGTGGAGAGTGGCGATATCATTGTGGGCCTGGATTCAGGTACCTCGGTGGTCAAGGCGGTAGCCTTTGATTTGACCGGCAAACAGCTGGCCTGCGCGTCGGTACGTAACCGCTATTATCGCGCAGCAGGTGGCGCAGCGCAGCAGTCGATGTCACAAACCTGGCAGGATGCAGCCAGTGCCCTGCGTCAGCTCGGCGACCATATCGACAACCTGGCAGTCCGCGTAGTAGCGTTAGCCGTGACGGCTCAGGGGGACGGCAGCTGGCTGGTGGATGCGGAAGATCGGCCAGTGGGTGACGCCTGGATCTGGCTCGATGCCCGGGCGGCCCCCACGGTGGCCACGCTGAATCAGCACCCGCTGGCGCAGGCGCGCTTCAGCGCCACCGGCACCGGACTCAATACCTGCCAGCAGGGGGCGCAGCTGGCACACATGGACAGGCACTTTCCTGAACTGCTGGCAAAGGCTGACGTCGCGCTGCACTGCAAAGACTGGCTCTACCTTAACCTGACCGGTGTACGCGCCACCGACCCGTCTGAGGCGAGTTTTACCTTTGGCAACTTTCGTCACGCCGGCTATGACGACACCGTGATTGACGCGCTGGGGCTGACGCACCGGCGTCATCTGCTGCCGGAGATTGTTGAGGGCACAGAGACCACGCATCCCCTGACCCGCGAGGCGGCAGCGCTGACGGGCCTGCGGGCCGGGACCCCGATAGTGCTGGGCTATGTGGATATGGCGATGACGGCGCTGGGCGCGGGCGTCCACACCGGCGAGGCCAATACCGCCTGTTCGATTGTGGGTTCAACCGGCGTCCATCTGCGCAGCGTTACTGTTGATGATGTCTGGCTCAATCCGGCGCAGACCGGCTACGTGATCCCGCTGCCGTGGCCCGGTTATGTCACGCAGGTTCAGACCAATATGGCCTCGACGCTGAATCTGGACTGGCTGCTGAATGTCGCCGGAGACCTGCTGCAGAGCTTTGGCTGCGAAACCGATCACGCCCGGCTGGTGGCGCAGATTGATAGCTGGCTGACGCACACCACACCCGGCACGCTGCTGTTTCATCCCTATATTTCACTGGCGGGCGAACGCGGTCCCTTCGTGAATGCCAGCGCGCGTGCCGGTTTTACCGGCCTGCACTATCAGCACACTTTTGGAGACCTGGTGCGCGGCGTGGTAGAGGGAATTGGTATGGCGGCGCGCGACTGCTACCAGGCGATGGGTCAGGATCGGCCCGGCGAGATCCGTCTGACCGGCGGTGCGGTGCGTTCAGCACCGCTGCGGCAGATCCTCGCGGCGGCTATCGGTGCCCCGGTGCGTATCAGTCAGCGTGAAGAAGCGGGCGCGGCCGGCGCGGCAATGATGGCCGCGGTTGCAGTGGGCGCGTTCTCTTCTATGGCCGCGTGTGCCGAAACCTGGGTCCGCCCGCTGCTTGACGCGCCGGAAACGCCGCAGCCCGATCTGATGCAGCGCTATGACGCGCTGTTTCCTCATTATCAGCAGATCCGCAGCGATCTGCCGGCCTGCTGGCAGGCGCTGAATACCTGTAACGGAGTCAATCATGAGTGACACTATGCTGGATCTGTTTGTTATTGGCGGCGGCATTAACGGCGCCGGTATCGCCCGCGATGCCGCCGGTCGCGGCCTGTCGGTGGCGATGTGTGAAAAAGACGATCTGGCGCAGGGCACCTCCTCCCGCTCCGGGAAGCTGGTGCACGGCGGCCTGCGCTACCTGGAGTATTATGAGTTCCGGCTGGTGCGCGAAGCGCTGATTGAGCGGGAAGTGCTGCTGAATGCTGCCCCGCATATTATCTGGCCGATGCGCTTTGTGCTGCCGCACAGCCCCTCCGATCGCCCTGCCTGGCTGGTACGGCTCGGCCTCTTCTTCTATGACCATCTGGGCGGCCGTAAGAAACTGCCCGGTACGCGCTCACTCGATCTGACGCGCGATCCCGAAGGCGCCCCGCTGCTCGACAGCTATAAAAAAGGGTTTGAGTACTCCGACTGCTGGGTCGATGACGCGCGGCTGGTGGTGCTGAACGCGCTGGATGCCGCTGAGCGTGGCGCAACCATTCTGCCGCGCACGCGCTGCGTTGCCGCACAGCGCCTGGCCGGCAAGTGGCAGATAACCCTTGAAGATGTCAGCAGCGGCGAGCGCCGCACGCTGTTTGCGCGGGCAATCGTCAACGCGGCGGGACCCTGGGTGCTGGACATTGTCAGCGACGTGACGCAGAGCCACAGCCAGCGCCGGGTGCGTCTGGTGAAAGGCTCACACCTTATCGTGCCTAAATTCTGGGAGGGTCAGCAGGCGTATCTGGTGCAGAACACCGATAAGCGCGTGATTTTTATCAATCCTTATGAAGGCGATAAAGCGCTGATTGGCACGACGGATATTCCGTGGGAAGGCAAAGCGGAAGCGGTGACCGCCGACGATACGGAACAACAGTATCTGTTAGACGTCGTTAACCGCTACTTCAAAGTTAAGCTGCGCCCGGCTGACGTTATTACCCGCTTCTCCGGCGTGCGTCCGCTGTTTGACGACGGCAAAGGCAACCCCTCCGCGGTGACGCGCGACTACGTGTTTGACCTCGATAACCAGCAGGATGCGCCGCTGCTGCACGTCTTCGGCGGGAAAATCACTACATTCCGCAAGCTGGCAGAGCACGCCCTGCAGAAGCTAGCCCCCTTCTTTCCGCAGATGGGCGCTGACTGGACGCGTGCGGCCACGCTGCCGGGAGGCGATATGGCTGACGCCGACTTTGAAACCTTTCTTGAACAGTGTAAAGCGCGCTGGCCATGGCTGCCGCAGCCGCTGCGTAAACACTACGCCCGTCTTTATGGAACGCGCATCGCACAGCTGCTGGCAGATGCAACGGCGCTGAGCGATCTGGGACGCCATTTTGGCGGACTGCTGTATGAAGCAGAAGCACGCTATCTGGCTGACCACGAGTGGGCGCAGCAGGCGGAGGATATTCTGTGGCGGCGCACTAAACATCAGCTGCACCTTACCCCGGCGCAGCGCGATGCGTTCATCACCTGGTTTGAAGCGGCTTCCGCGCGCGTGATCCCGCTGCGCGCCCGTGCCGGACAGGAGAACTGATATGGCCCTGACTCTTTCGCTTAATACGAATCCGCTGGTTAACCGCTTTGCCGATCCGCACGACTTAATTATCACGGTGGCGGAACAGATCCGCATTCGCGACCTGCAGCTGACCCATGAATTTATCAATCCGGGCTGGCCTGCCGCGACGATAACCGCAATGACGCGTCGTATGCAGCAGGCGCTGAACGCCACCGGCGTGCGCGTCACCTCCGGTATGACCGGCCCCTACGGGCGACTGAACCACTTTGGTCATCCCGATGCTGCGGTGCGCCGCTACTATATTGACTGGTTCAAAACCTTTGCGGATATCACCGCTGAACTGGGCGGTGTGGCTATCGGCTCGCAATTTGCCATTTTTACGCAGCGCGACTTCCGGGACGCAGAGCGCCGCGAAACGCTTATCGATATCGCCACTGACTGCTGGCAGGAGGTCGCTGAACATGCGCGCGCGGCGGGGCTGAAATATCTTTTCTGGGAGCCGATGAGTGTGGCGCGCGAGTTTGGCGAAACCATTCCCGCCGCGCTGGCACTGCAGCAGCGCCTGAGCCAGCGCGATTTTGCCCTGCCAATGTGGATGATGGCGGATATTGACCACGGTGATGTGACCTCGGCCGATCCGCAGGATTACGATCCTTACGCCTGGGCCGAAGCGGTGCCGCGCTGCTCGCCGATCATTCATATCAAGCAGAGCATGATGGATAAAGGCGGGCATCGTCCGTTTACAATGCAGTACAATAGCGGCGGCCGTATTCAGCCGCAGCCGCTGCTGGAGGCGCTGGCGCGTGGTGGCGCGCAGGATAATGAAATCTGCCTGGAGCTGAGTTTCAAAGAGCGCGAGCCCACCGACAGTCGCGCCGTGGCGGAGATCGCAGAGAGCGTGGCTTTCTGGGCCAGCCATATTGAAACCGGCGTGGCGGACCTGCATCTGGCGACGCACCGGCCCGCCGGAGCGCACAGCTAAACACGCGGGCCGGAGCCCGCGTCGTCTTCTACTCTGAATGGACAAAGACATGAAATCCGCACCTGCTTCTGCCGATCGTGATGACTCTCTGGCGCTGCGTGCGGCCTGGCTGCACTACGTAGGCGGCCTGACTCAGGCTGAAGTCGCTAAACGACTGGGGCTGCCTTCGGTAAAAACGCACCGCCTGATTGCGCGCATGGTGGCGGAAGGCGCAGTAAAAATCACCATTGATGGCGATATTCTCGACTGCGTGGCGCTCGAGGATAAGCTGCGTCAGCACTTTGGCCTGCGGTTTTGTCAGGTTGCGCCCGATCTGGGTGAAACCGGGCTGCCGGTGCGGGCGCTGGGGATGGCTGGCGCGGACTATCTGCGCCAGCTGCTGCTCGGCGCGCCCGCGATTACGCTCGGGCTGGGGCATGGCCGTACCCTCTCCGCGGCGATCCATCAGCTGGCGCGCCTTGAGGCACCACAGGCGCGTTTTGTGTCGCTGCTGGGCTGCCTGACGCGCAACTATGCGCTCAACCCGCATGATGTTATGCACCGTATCGCCGCCAAAACCGGCGCGCAGGCTTACATGATGCCGGTGCCGTTCTTTGCGAACACTGAAGAAGATCGCGATGTTCTGCTGGCGCAGCGCGGCGTCAGCGAGATTTTTGATATGGCCGCGCGCAGTGAGGTCAAGCTGGTCGGTATCGGGACGGTAGAGCCGGCGGCTCAGCTGGTTGAAGCCGGCATGCTCGAAGAGGCGGAGATCAACGCCCTCTCAGCTGCCGGCGCGGTGGGAGAATTGCTGGGCCACTTTTTTGCCGCCGACGGCACGCTGATCCACAACTCACTGACGGCGCGGACACTTTCCGTGCCGCTCAGCCAGAACCGCAGTGAGATTGTGGCGCTGACGGGTGGCCTGAGTAAAGTGGCGGCTATTCGTGCCGTGCTGAGCAGCGGTCAGCTCTCCGGGCTGATCACTGATGAGGTCACGGCGCAGGCGCTGCTGATATAACGCTGACCGGTCAGTAAAATAGCGCTCTGCACCGCCAGGTTAAATCTGCGTGACCTCCGTTCCCTGCGCCGTCAGCAGCGCCTGAGCGGCCGGATCAAGCTCGCTGTCGGTAATCAGCTGCCTGAACGGCTGATGCGGCGCCAGCGCATAAGGGTGGATCTGACCAAATTTAGAGGAGTCGGTCAGCGCAATAGTGTGCGCAGGCTTTTCCAGCAGCGCATGAACCACATCGCAGCGCAGCATGTTGCGCCCGGTAAAGCCGGTGGCGCGATCCCAGCCATCAATGCCGATAAAGACTTTATGAAAGCTGAGCTGCTGAATACAGAGCCGGGTCAGCGGACCGACCACCGACTCACTGCTTTTCTGAAACAGACCGCCGAGAATAATGACGTCGCCGCCCTTTTCACGCAGCAGGCCGGCAATATAGTGGCTTACCGTGACCAGCGTAACGTCATGCCGCTCGCTCAGCGCCTGTGCCAGCAGCGCATTGGTGCTGCCCCCCTCAATAAATACCGTTTCCCCTGCATTCACCAGAGAGGCGGCATAATCGGCCAGCCGTTTTTTTACGGCAAGGCGGGTTTGCATCCGGGCGCTGACGTCGTCACCGCCCGCAGCAACGGCGGAGCCATGCACCCGACGCAACAGCCCCTCTTTTTCCAGCTGGTTAAGATCCTGGCGCATCGTGACTTCAGAGACGCCGGTGGTCAGCGCCAGCTCGCTGACGCTGACGCTGCCGCGCGCGCTGAGCAGCTCGATAATTGACTGATGACGTGCGTTCATAGTGTCCTGCAGTTAGTCAGTAAGGCCCAGCGCCTGACGGCCGCGGGCGTTCAGATGCTGGGGCGTAAAGCGATCCTGCCAGTTAACCTCATAATCTTCACGCGGGAAATCACCGGGTGAAACACCCTCTGTCAGCGCCTGCGCCACCTGATGCGCGTAAGCGCGATTTTTGTCGCACATCGGCGCGGCCGGAATATACATCACATTACCCCAGCCCTGCTGATCTTCTACCGGCGCGACAGAATGTATTACATCGCAATGCCACCATACGGAATCGCCCGCTTCCAGCGCCGGAATGGAGCAGAGTCCGGCAATCAGTTCAGGATGCCAGCGCTCCGATACCGGCAGGACTTTACCCGGCTCAACCCCGCATAGCTCCTCTTCCGGTACATCGCTGAGCAGAGGACGCAGCAGCAGTAACGCCATTGCCTGCGGCACCGGCACAACGTGCAGCAAACCCTGACCCGGCTGCATATCAGAGAGCGCCGTCCAGCCCTGAAACGTACGGAATACCGAACATTTTGTGGTAGTACCGGACTGGTATTCATTTACCTCTGTGCGGTATGCCGCATCCCACGGGTCGTACTGTGCAAAGCGGTTATTAAAGATATGTCTGAATACCTGCTGATAAGCCGGCAGCAGCCAGCGCTCCAGCGCACCGGAATCGGTATGCGCACCGAGCCCTTTAGAGGTTGTGCCGGGCAGCCGCCGGCGGATGCGGTCGGGATAGATAATGCTGACATCAGGGTCAAACCAGCGTTTACCCTGAGAATCAAACCGCCACAGGTGATTGAGGAATCGCTGGGTGGCAGCCATCGCCTCACTCTGCCGCGCGGCCATTTGCGCCTGACTCCAGTAAATCGGATAGATTTCCGGCCGCGACGCCGCAAGATTGCCAAAGAAATCATCTCCCGGTCCCCGGTAGCCGGTCATAAAATCGTTATCGTCCAGATAACGCATCATCGATGCATCCCATCCCAGCGCGCATTCGCGGCTGAAATTACCTTTTACCACAACACAGCCGCGCCGCCGGATATGTGCTTTCTGCGCCTCACTGATTTCACCTGCGGCTATCGCCTGCCAGCTCAGCTGGGGCCAGGCGGAACCAGACTGCGCCTCTTCATTTCTGGCCGCGGCAAGCTCCGTCACCACGCTCTCCCGCACCTGCTTATACAGCGCCTCCACATCTCCGATCTGCTGGCGCAGCTGCTGCTTCATCTGACGAATGCTTTTTCTGAAATCGTCGGGCTGCTGCGCTGAAGACAATAAAGTGGTCACAGAAATCACCTCTCGCTCTGGTTTCAAATGAAAGTTAACTGAATTTCATTCATAACATGCAGCTGGCGTATAGCAAGTCAGCCGTGGCGGAAATCCGGACGCGGTCACAGCTGGCAGAAGGTTTCATTTGAAAGTGTGCGGTAACAGAGCGCTCAGCTCCTGCGGGCCGCCCTGCCCGCTGCTTATATTTTCTGTCAGGCAATTTTTTGCAGAGGAGGTTAACCCTTTCTATCATGGAAAAAAAAAATTGTTTGTTGTAACTACTAAGGTGCTACCAGATAGCGATACTGAATAAATTCCGTTTTCGTTGCCAGCCGGTCGTACAGCGCCCGTGCGGCGACGTTTCCCTCCTGCGTGTTCCAGTAGACCCGTGAACAGCCGCGCGCTCTGGCCTGCTCATAGACGGCCAGTATCAGCGCTTCGCCCGCACCGTTACCGCGCGCCGCTTCTGCGACAAACAGGTCCTGCAGATAACAGTAGTCACCGCGCGTCCAGGTGGAGCGATGCGTCAGAAAATGCACCAGCCCCACCATGCTGCCACCCTGCTCCAGCACCAGACAATACATCGGTTCCGCACGGGAGAGCATGCGCCGGAACGTTTCGCCGGTCGTCGCCTCATCAATCTCTGTCTGATAAAACTGCTGGTAGCCCTGCCATAACCGCAGCCAGGCCACATAATCCTCAGCCCGCAATGCCCGTATATTCATCGTCTCTCCTCACTTTGCCAGCGCACGGATAATCTCATCTGCAGCAATAACGCGATCGTCATTGGGTATCCATTTGTTGGCCAGCATAATCAGCCCCACCCTTTGGGAAGGGATAAACACCGCATAGGCTGAAAAGCCATTGGTTGAGCCGGTTTTGTTATACCAGGCGCGCAGCGGCACCGGCGCAGAAGGAGAAACCGGCGTGGCCCGCATACCGTTAAGTATGATTTTGCTGCTGTTCCCCGCCACCAGCTGCTGCTGAGTAACAGGCAGCGGGTAGTACTCCCACATCATCGCCTGCGTAAATGCCGCCGTGCGAAAATAGCCCTGATGGGTGGCAGCCACCGCCTGCCGCCAGGCAGGTACCACGTTAACCTCTCCCATCTGAATGCCGATCCAGCGAATCAGATCTTCTGACGTTGATTTCAGCCCATACGCTTCTGCATCCAGCGGCCCGGGCGTCACGCGTACCGGCCGGTTCTGTTTATCGTAGCCCTGCGCGTAATCCGGCATGGCGCGCGGCGGCACCTGAAGAAAAGTACGATGCATTCCCATCGCCGGCAGCAGCATCGACTCCATTGCGCGCATAAATGACATATTCAGGCTCTTCGCCGCTATCATGCCGAGCATACCAATACCGAGGTTTGAATAGACGCGCTCTGTTCCCGGCTCTGCCTCAGGCTGCCACGCCTTATACCATTGCATCAGCTGCGCGCTATCCGTGACCTCTTCCGGCACAAACAGCGGCATGCCGCTGGTATGCGTCGCCAGGTTTAGCAGCGTAACGCGATCGAGCGCGCTGCCCTGCAGAGCAGGCAGCCACTGGCTGGCGCTGTCGCGAAGCTGCATTTTATGCTGCTGTACGGCGTAGCTGGCGAGCGTGGCGGTGAAGGTTTTGCTCAGCGAGCCGATCTCAAACAGCGTGCGGGGGGTGACCGGCTCTCCGCGATCGGTTGAAGTGACACCGTAACTATAAAAGGTCGTCTGGCCTTTGTTCAGCACGGCAACCGCCATGCCAGGGATCGCAAAGCGCGCCATCAGCGGCTCAATAATCTCATCCGGTGCCCGGGCAGCAGCAGAACTGGCGATAAACAGCAAAAATGTAGCCATAACGCGGCGTCGCATGAATAATCCTTATTCCTGTCAGAACCAAAAGCGGTGCGCATAGTATATCCGCCCCCGGCCCACCCCACATGCCCATTCGTGGTGTAAGTGAACAGAGTCACATCCTGAGTAAGCGGGTTTGCCGTTTTGGCTGCGCACTCCTATACCTTTGACGGATAAGCCTTCACCGTCAGGGAGCGTGCTATGGCTACTGTGTTAACCCGTAATGAGCGTCTCGACAGGCTGCGCCAGCGTCAGATTACACCGGTCCTGATTGCCGGAGGCGGCATAAACGGCATCAGTACCTTTCGCGAACTGGCCCTTCAGGGCATCCCGGCTATTCTGGTGGAGCGCGATGACTGGTGTCAGGCGGCAAGTGGTGCCCTGTCGCGCATGATCCATGGCGGCCTGCGCTATCTTGAAACCGGTGAGTTTGGTCTGGTTAAAGAGTCTGTGATCGAGCGCGACCGGCTGCTGAAAAACGCGTCGCACTATGTTTTCCCGCTGCGGACGACGGTGCCGGTGGAAACCTTCGGCGGCGGCATGGTCAACGCCACGCGACGGTTTCTGCGCCTCAGTGACAAACCTGCCCGGCGCGGTGCGCTGCTGATCAAAACCGGCCTCAGCCTGTATGACCTCTATACGCGCCAGTATGGCTCCATGCCTAAACATCAGGTACGAAGCGAGGCGGCAACCCGCGATCGCTGGCCGGGCTTTGCGCCGTGGGTGAAATATAGCGCCAGCTACTATGATGCGTGGATCAGCGCCCCTGAACGGCTGGGGCTTGAGCTGGTGGAGGATGCGGAGCGCGCCTGCAGCGACGCGCTGGCGCTGAATTATATGCAGTTAATCAGCAGCGACGGTGAGAGCGTCACGCTGAAAGATACGCTGAGCGGAGAGCAGTTTCGCCTGCAGCCACACGTGCTGGTCAATGCCGGCGGCGCATGGATTGATCGGCTTAACCAGCAGATCGCGCCCAAAAGCGCCCGGCAGAAACTGATTGGCGGCACCAAAGGGTCACATCTGATCCTCGATCATCCGGAGCTGCTGCGCATGCTTGATGGTGAAATGGTCTACTTCGAGAATCAGGAGGGGCGCGTCTGCATCCTCTATCCGTGGGGAGGTAAAGTCCTGGCCGGCTCAACGGATATCCGCGTTGACGATCCCGATAACGTGGTCTGCGAGGCAGCCGAGAAAGCGTATATTCTTGAGTCGCTGCGCTTTGTCTTTCCTGAGGTGGTGGTGCCGGAGTCCGCCGTGGTCTACACCTTTTGCGGCGTACGTCCGCTGCCTGCCAGTGATGCAAAGCTGAGCGGTCAGATATCACGTAACCACTCGCTGGTGATGCTGCCGCCCGATCCCACCCGCGCCTGGAGCACGCTCTGTCTGGTAGGTGGTAAGTGGACCACTTTTCGCCGCTTCGGTGAAGAGGCGGCCGATCGCGTTCTGCGGCTGCTGGGCGAAAAGCGCCATGTTTCCACCACTGATTTAGCGATTGGCGGCGGGCGCGACTTCCCTGCTCCGGCGGCCCAGCCCGCCTGGATCGCCCAGCTGGCGCAGCAGCATGCGCTGCCGCTGCCGCGCGTCACGCAGCTGGTAAAACGTTACGGCAGCCGCGCCTTACCCCTGCTGTCGCTGCTGCGCGATGACGACCGTCCGCTGCATCACCACGCCGATTACAGCGCCACGGAACTGCGCTATCTGACAGAGCATGAGCAGGTGTGCCAGCTGGAAGATCTGCTGGTGCGCCGCACGTCGCTGGCGATCGGCGGCGAGCTGACCCCGCCGCTCATTCAGGAGATCTCGCTGCTGATGGCGCAGACGCTGGGCTGGAGCGAGCGTCAGCGGGTACAGCAGCTGCAGCGCTGCTGCGCGTCGCTGGCGCGTTTTCACGGTCTGCATGGCCTCTACCCTACGGTGATGCAGCAGGAGGCACAGCATGTCAGCGAGCAGTAAGGCACGCATGAAGCGGTTATTCCGTCACGGCCGCTGTCTGGACGTAGCGGTCGATCACGGTATTGCCAATGAACCCGATTTTCTGCAGGGGCTTGAGAATATTGACGCGGTGATGCAGAACCTGATTGCCGCGCAGCCCGATGCGATTCAGCTCAATTACGGACAGGCAGATCTGCTGCAGTGCGCGGAAGGAGTGAAACCCGCTCTGGTGCTGCGCACCGACGTCGGCAACGCCTATAACGCCGTGCGCCATCGCGAGATGTGGGCAGTGCTGCATAATCCCGATGAGCCGGTTCTGGCGGCGCTGCAGCTGGATGCGGCCGCCGTGGTGGTCAATCTTTATCTTATCCCCGATGAACCCGCGATTTTTCGCATGTGCATCGAAAATATTGGCCGGCTGCGCCATGCGTGCGACCGCTACGGCATGCCGCTGATGATTGAGCCGCTGGTGATGGCACCCGCCGGTCAGGGGGCCGCCTACGGTTCACTGGGCGATGCAGAGCAGATTGTTCCGCTGGTGCGGCTGGCGCGCGAACTGGGCGCCGATATTATTAAAGCGGATCCAACCGATAACCCGGCTGATTTTCACCGCGTGGTAGAGGCGGCGCGCTGTCCGACGCTGGTGCGCGGTGGGGGTAAAGGCGAGATCGGTGCGGTACTGCACAAAAGCGCGCTGCTGATGGCGCAGGGTGCCAGCGGCATGGTGTATGGGCGCAATGTTTATCAGCACGCCTCTCCTGCCCGGGTCGTCGCCGCCCTGATGGCCATTATTCATCAGGGTGCTAGCGGCGAGGATGCGCTGGCCCTTTATCAGCAGGCTGACGCCTGACCTGGCGCACGTTCTGTGCGCGCTCTCCTCTGCGGTTTTACGGAGCCGGATATGAAAATCCTGGGTATTGATGCCGGTAATACGATGATCAAGGCGGTGCTGTTTGATCTCAGCGGGACGATACTGGCCGTGGCTGAGCATAGCGGCGAAACGCTGCAGCCGCAGGAGGGCTACGCCGAGCGTTCGATAGCCGCCATCCGGCACGGTACTGAACAGGCGATCCGTCACTGCCTGCTGCAGGCGGGCACGGACGCACAGGATATCATTGCAGTGGGCGCCGCCGGACACGGCAATGGCCTCTATACGCTGGACCGGGCGCTGCAGCCGCAGCTTGGCATTCAGTCGATCGATCGGCGGGCGGACGATATTGTCGCTGCGCTGGAGCAGGCTGAAAAACAGCACGCCATTTATACCCTCTCCCGCCAGACGCCGTGGGCAGCCTCCACGCCGGTGCTGCTGAGCTGGGTTAAACAGCACCAGCCTCAGATATGGCAGCAGATCGGTGCGGTACTGAGCGCTAAAGATGTTATCGTCCATTTTCTCAGCGACGCGCTCAGCAGCGACTATTCAGATGCGGCGGGTGCCGGGCTGATTGACTATCGCGTTCGCGATTACAGCAGTGAACTGCTGGCACTCTATGACATTGAGGAGGCAGCAGCCTGGCTGCCGCCGCTGCGTGAATCGAGCGCTGTCAGCGGTTATGTTACCGCGCTGGCGGCGGCACGCACCGGTTTGCCGGCGGGTATACCGGTGGTGGCGGGTCTGTTTGATGTGGTGGCCAGCGCAGCGGGATCGGGGGTCGTCAGCTGCGGTGACGCCTCAATCGTAGCGGGTACGTGGAGTATCAATCAGGTTGTGGTGGATAAACCTGACTATCTTCGCCCGGTTTCCATGAGTTCAATGATAGAGCGGGATCGCTTTATGGCGATTGAGGCCAGCGCAACCTCGGCGGCCAACCTCAACTGGTTTCTGCGGGAATTTGACGACCGGCGCGGAGGAAAAGGCGCGGTGCAGAGCAGCGAGTGCGTGGCGCAGATCCGTCAGGATCCGCATCTGCCGTTTTATCACCCTTACCTCTACTCCGGCCGCAAACCGGAACCGGCCCGCGCCGGCTTTTACGGGCTGGGCGGCTGGCATACCCGTGCAGATATGCTGTTTGCCCTGTTTGAGGGCGTGACCTTTGCTCACCGGGCGCATATTGACCGGCTGCACGCTGCCGGCCTCCCATTTACCCGTGCCACGCTCTCAGGCGGCGCCGCGCGCAGCGTCATCTGGCCGCAGATGTTTGCCGATGTTTTGAATATTCCGGTGAGGGTGGCAGAGTGTACGGAAACCGGCGCGCTGGGCGCCGCGCTCTGTGCAGGCGTTGGCGTGGGCGTGTGGCGGGATCTGACGGATGCGGTGCAGCATGCGGTGCGTCTGCAGCCGGAAGAGCGGCAGCCGCGGCCGGAGTGGGTCAGCTTCCACGACGCGCGCTATCACCAGTTTAAAAAACTGGAGCTGGCGATGCGCGACATCTGGCGCGAGACCCGCTGATACTCAGCGACACTGGCTGGTGCAGTTCTGTACACAAATTTGCGCCAGCGAGCCACATCCGCCGCCGCTATCATTTTTGCACTGTGACTGCTGTACGTAGCAGTTTTGCTGACAGGCCGACAGATCGCATTTTGACGCGATCGGAGTAAACATAGCAGACGGCGATTTGGGCGACGGCTGCCAGCTGCTCTGCGCCATCGCGTTTACGCTGCACGCCATCATTAACGCAATTATCCACTTCATGATTAATCCTCCGCTCTGAAGCTTTAAGTATGCGCAAAATCTGGTCAGAATGCCGCATGAAACAAAAGATTCATGCGCATAGAGTTGCACTATAAAAGTGCGAACGCACTGCAACAATCGTTTCATCATTATGTCTCTTTTATAAAAAACCATAGTTATCAACACGCTGTCTGTTGGCGCGCATCTGGTACAGAAGTTGCAGTATCTCCCTGTCTGAGCACAGGAGAGCATGATGAAAGTGATTGTTATTGGCGCCGGTATCGGCGGAATGAGTGCTGCTATCGCCCTGGAACGGGCGGGCTTTGAGACGGAAGTCTATGAGGCCGTTGCGGAGATGAAACCGGTTGGCGCAGCCATTTCCGTCTGGCCTAACGGCGTGAAATGCCTGAATGCCCTCGGTCTGAAACAGCCGCTGCGCGCGCTGAGCGGCAATATGGCCTGGATGGCTTATCACGATGCGCGAAGCGGTGCCCCCCTGACCCGCTTCAGCCTGGATCCGCTGGTGCAGCGCACCGGTGAATATCCTGCGCCGGTATCACGCGCCGGGCTGCAGGCGATGCTGCTTGATACTTATGGCCGGACGCGCGTTCGCTTTGGCAGGCGCGTCACGCATGCTGAACAAACCTCGCAGGGCGTTACCGCTTTCTTTGCCGACGGCAGCGAAGCCACAGGCGACCTGCTGATCGCTGCGGACGGCACGCACTCTGTACTGCGCGAGGCGGTTCTGGGCGAGCGCGTGGCGCGTCGCTATGCGGGCTATGTAAACTGGAACGGGCTGATTAGCGTGGATGAAGCGATTGCACCCGCCGATCAGTGGACCACTTTTGTCGGCGACGGCAAGCGCGTGTCGCTGATGCCGGTTGCCGGCAACCGCTTCTACTTCTTCTTTGATGTGCCGCTACCTGCCGGCCTCGCTCAGGATCGCACCACGCTGCGCGCCGATCTCAGCGGCTATTTCGCCGGCTGGGCCGAACCGGTACAGCGGCTGATAGCGCAGCTCGATCCGCTCACCACTAACCGGGTCGAAATACACGATACCGAACCCCTTACCCGCTTTGTGCGCGGACGCGTGGCGCTGCTGGGCGATGCAGCCCATAGCACCACCCCCGATATTGGTCAGGGCGGCTGCGCGGCAATGGAAGATGCCGTGGTGCTGGCACAAACGCTGGCGACACATTCGCTGGGGGTGGAAGATGCGCTGCTGCGCTATCAGGCGCGCCGGCTGGACCGCACCCGCGACCTGGTGCTGAAGGCACGCAAGCGCTGCGACGTGACGCACGGTAAAGAGCCCGCGCTGACGGCAGCCTGGTATGAAGAGCTAAAAACCGAAAGCGGCGAGCGGGTGCTGGCTGGCATGTGCGACACAATCTGCGGTGGCCCGATGGGATAGCGCGCCACCGCTTCTGCCCTACTCTGCGCTTAATCCGCGATGGCGCAGCATCGGCTCTGGCGCTGGCGCTTTACCGCGCCAGCTCAGCCAGACGTGCTGCAGATCGCTGCTGTTTCCGCGTGACAAGACCAGATCCCGGAAGCGCTGCCCGTTTTCCCGCGTCAGGCCACCCTGTTCAGTTAACGCCTGATAACCATCGTCAGCCAGCATCTGCGTCCAGATATAGGCGTAATAGCCTGCCGCATATCCTCCTCCCCAGATGTGACGAAAATAGCTGGAGCGATAGCGCGGCGGCACTGCTGACAGCGCAATGTTTTCTGCCTGCAGCGCCTGCCGTTCAAAATGTTCCACATCCTGTGGCTTATCGTGCGCGGAGAGGGAGTGCCACTGCAGATCCAGCAGCGCCGCGGCCAGCAGTTCGGTCATGTCATAACCTTTATTAAAGGTAGCGGCCTGTACCATTTTTTCGCGCAGCGCAGCGGGCATCGGCTCCCCGGTTTCCCAGTGGCGCGCATAGCTGGCGAACACCGCCTCATGACTGGCCCAGTGTTCGTTAATCTGCGACGGAAACTCCACAAAATCGCGCGGCGTGGCCGTACCGGAGAGGCTGGCGTAGCGCTGGCTGGCAAACAGGCCGTGCAGCGCATGACCAAATTCGTGGAACAGCGTGATAACATCATCCCAGCTCAGCAGCGCCGGCTGGCCAGGCTGCGGTTTGGTATAGTTGCAGACGTTGTAGATCACCGGTTTCTGATCCAGCAGCGCAGACTGGTCAACAAAGTTGCCCATCCATGCCCCGCCGCTTTTATTATCACGAGCGAAAAAGTCGGTATAAAACAGCGCCAGCGGCGTCTCATCGGCGTCGAAAATCTCATAGACGCACACATCCGGATGATAGACCGGCAGATCGTGGCGCCGGCTGAACCGAATACCGTACAGCTGCGTGGCGGCCCAGAACGCGCCGCGCTCCAGCACGCTATCCAGCGCGAACCAGGGGCGAATAGCGTCTTCATCAAAGTCATATTTCGCCTGGCGCACCTGCTCTGCGTAAAAATTCCAGTCCCAGGCGCGCAGGTCAAATCTCTGCTGCTGCTCAGCCATCAGCTGTTCTATTTCTGCGGCCTCGCGCCCGGCGCGCTCGCAGGCTGCCGGCACAATATTGCGCATAAAGTCCAGCGCGGCCTCCGGCGTTTTCGCCATCTGATCCTGCAGGTTCCACGCCGCATAGCTGCTATAGCCCAGCAGCGCGGCCTGCTCCGCCCGCAGCTGCGCCATACGCGAAACCAGCGGCCGCGTATCGTTAACATCGTTACGCTCACAGCGCTTCAGCGCCTGCTCAAACAGCGCTTCCCGCGTGGCGCGGATGGTTAACCGGCTCAGCGCTGGCTGCTGCGTGGTGTTTTGCAGCGGGATCAGCCACTGATTATCCAGACCACGTGCGGCCGCAGCGGCACGCGCCTGCTCCAGCGCTGCATCGTCGAGTCCCGCCAGCGCCTCCGGGCTGCTGACGGTGTAAGCGGCTGACTGCGTCGCCGCCAGCAGACGGTTACCAAAGCGGGTGCTGAGGCCTGCCAGCTCCTGATTGATGTCGCGCAGCCGCTGTTTTTCATCATCACTCAGGCTGGCTCCGGCCAGCTGAAACGCCTGCCGGGTAACCTCCGTCAGCCGCACCGCCTCTGCGTCCGGGCAGGCGGTACTGCGCTGCTGCCAGACTGCCTCCAGCCGGGCGAAGAGCGCGCTATTGAGGTAGATCTCATCGTGCAGCGCCGCCAGGGCGGGCGTAATGATCTCTTCCACCTCCTGCAGGCGTGGCGACGTATTCGCTGCCGTCATGGCTGAAAAGACCTGCCACACCCGGCTCAGTAAGAGGCCGCTGCGCTCCAGCGCTTCAAACGTATTAGCAAAGTCCGGTGGCGCAGGGTTTGCGATAATCGCGGCGACTTCGCGGCGCTTCTCTTCGATGCCCGCTTCCAGCGCCGGCAGAAAATCGTCTTCGCTTATCTGATCGAACGGCGGCGCCTGATACGGCAGCGTGCTGGCGCTAAAAAAGGGATTGGCGGATCGGTTCATTATCGCTCCTGATAATCAGCAACGCCGCAATAGCCTGCGGCAGAGAGCCTTTATCCTGGCACGCCGGTGTGCGGGCAACAACCCGGCGTGCTGCCCGCCCTCTCTTTTTGCCACACCGGCTGGCCATTTACCCAGGTCTGCGCAATGTTGCGATCGTCACCCAGCGTCATCAGAACAAACAGCTGCTCGAAGATATCTTTACTGTTGCCATGACGCAGCTGCTGCAGCGGCGATACGGCCGGATCCAGCACCACAAAATCCGCCTCTTTGCCGGGCGCAAAGTTGCCAATTTTATCGTCGAGATCCAGCGCCTGCGCCCCGCCTAGCGTGGCGCGATAAAGCGCTTCGCAGGCGGTCAGCTTATAGTGCTGCAGCTGCCCGACTTTATACGCCTCGCCCAGTGTCTGCAGCAGGTTGAAGGTGGTACCAGCGCCAACGTCAGTGCCGATCCCCATGCGCACGTTCTCCTGCCAGCAGCGTTTGAGATCAAACAGCCCGCTGCCAAGAAACAGATTTGAAGTAGGGCAAAATGCGATGGCTGAACCGGTGTCGTGCAGGCACTGCCACTCATGGTCCTGCAGATGCAGGCAGTGGGCAAATACGCTGCGTGCGCCAGTGAGCTGATAGTGGTGATAGACATCGAGATAGCCGTTGCGCTCGGGAAAAAGCTCTCTGACCCACGCCACCTCCTGCGGATTTTCACTCAGGTGCGTATGCAGCCAGGTATCGGGAAACTCTCTCCGCAGCTGACCTACCCGTTCCAGCAGCTGTGGCGAAGAGGTCGGCGCAAAGCGTGGGGTCAGCGCATAACCAAGACGGCCGCGCCGGTGCCAGCGCTCAATCAGCGCCCGCGTCTGCTGATAGCTCGTTTCGGGGGTTTCAGTCAGGTAGTCCGGCGCGTTGCGGTCCATCATCACTTTACCGGCAATGAGCCGCATGCTGAGCCGCTCCGCCGCGCTGAAGAGCGCGTCAACCGACTGCGGATGCACCGTGCCAAACACCAGTGCGGTAGTGGTACCGTTAGCCAGCAGCTGCTGCAGGAAAAAATCGGACATCTTTGCCGCATGGGTTGCACAGTGATACTGCTGCTCAACCGGAAAGGTATAGTTATTCAGCCAGGTCAGCAGCTGTTCGCCAAACGCGCCCATCATTTCCGTCTGCGGATAGTGAATGTGGGTATCGATAAACCCCGGCACAATCAGCTTGCCGCGCAGGTCCGTGACCCGCCGGCTATCCACCCGTAGCGCCGCGCTGCTCCAGCTCTCCAGGCTGACAATTTTTCCTGCACGCAGCGTGAGCAGACCATCAGCGAAATAGCGTGCGGCGTCACTCAGCGCCTCTGGCTGATCTACCGTGCGGGTAAAATCAAAAAAACTGGCGCGCAGCAGCGTCTCGTTGTCAGCATTCATAACTCATCCTCTCAGTAAGATAAAATGAGTGTGCAAAAGCCGTGCCAGTTCAGGGTTATTTACCTGCTAAATCATAAGGTTAGGCTAAAAGAGAGGCAACCGGATGCGCAAACGATTACGTGCATCTGCACCGGCGTTAAGATCTGCTGGCGACCGCTCACGCTGCACCATGATGCATCAGCGCGGTGCACGCCTGCACCCTGTTAACGCATGCCGGCGACAGAGAGTTTGCCGGCCGCTTTTTTTCAGCAGGCGAAGAATGATGGTGATATGGTTAAACGCGGACTACCTGAAAACAGTTAAGGAACAGTGAGATGATTATTTTTGTTACCGGTGCTACTGCGGGGTTTGGTGAAAGTATTACCCGTCGCTTCATTGCCACAGGCCATAAAGTGATCGCCAGCGGGCGGCGCGCCGAACGGCTGCAGGCGCTGAAGGATGAGCTGGGTGAAAACCTCTATACCGTTCAGCTCGATGTGCGTAATCGTGCCGTTATCGAGGAGGTCATTGCTGCGCTGCCGGCAGAGTGGCGCAACATTGATGTACTGGTCAACAACGCCGGCCTGGCGCTGGGCACTGAGCCAGCCCATAAAGCCAGCGTCGATGACTGGGAGAATATGATCGACACCAATACCAAAGGCCTGGTTTTCATGACCCGGGCGCTGCTGCCTGCCATGGTAGAGCGCAACGTCGGGCATATCGTCAATATCGGTTCCATTGCCGGCAGCTGGCCCTATGCGGGCGGCAACGTCTATGGCGCAACCAAAGCGTTTGTGCGCCAGTTCAGCCTGAATCTGCGTACCGATCTCCACGGCACCGCGCTGCGCGTGACCGATATCGAGCCGGGTCTGGTAGGCGGAACGGAATTTTCCAACGTGCGCTTTAAAGGCGATGACGATCGCGCCGGCGCGGTGTATGAAGGTACAACGGCGCTGACAGCAGAGGATGTCACCGAGGCCGTTTACTGGGTAACCACGCTGCCAGCGCACGTCAATATCAACACGCTGGAGATTATGCCGGTCAGCCAGACCACCGCCGGGCTGAAAGTGCATAAAGACGCATAACCGTGTGTGACAACGTCACCTGATAGCACCGGGTGACGCTGTTACGCTTTTCCCCAGCCGGTGACAATAATCAGCATTCCGCACAGCGCTATCAGCGCGCCCGCCCAGTCCCATGCGCTCAGCCGTACCCCATCCACCACGCGCAGCCAGATCAGAGCCGTAAACACATAGACACCACCATACGCCGCGTACACCCGCCCGCTCGCCGCCGGATGCAGCGTGAGCAGCCAGACAAATAGCGCCAGACTCGCCGCAGCCGGCAACAGCAGCCAGGCGCTCATCCCCTTACGCAGCCAGAGCCAGGGCAAGAAACAGCCCGCAATCTCTGCGACAGCCGTAATGAAAAATAATAGTGCGGTCTTGATCAGCATAACTCTGCTCTCTGTTCCCTCAACGCGCTGCACACCGCTGGTGAGCAGCAAAAGCAGGATGATATACTAGCCGCTGTTACGGCAACAGCCTCGCACGGCTGACCGGGTCTGACTAAAGGACAACATCATGAAAAACTATGCTTCCGTTCTGTTTACGGCGCTGCTGACGGCCAGCGTGCTGCTGAGCGCTCCCTTTGCCGCTGCCCGTACCGATCGCCTGATCGTGGAAGATGGCAATAGCGCGGCCAGCAATGAAGCCGCCCGCCAGAGTAAAGAGCAGTGGAACGATACTCGTAATCTGCGCAGCAAGATTAATACCCGGACAGAGAAAGAGTTCGACAAAGCGGACCGCGCGTTTGATACCCGCGACGCCTGCGACAAGAGCTATAACGTCAACGCTTACTGGGAAGAGAATACCCTGCGCTGCCTCGATCGCCGCACCGGTCGTCCGGTCGCGCCGTAACGCGGCGCTGCTGCTATAGTGTTCAGAGAGACAGTCAACAAGGAGTTTGCGATGAAAAAGGGTTCTCTGGTACTGCTGCTGGGTGTGATGACGCTGCCGCTGATGGCTCAGGCCTCCTGCGACAGCGTTCGCGCCGATATCAGTAAAAAAATTGTCAGTAATGGCGTGGCGGAGTCAGATTTTACGCTGGATATCGTGCCAAACGATCAGGCCGACCAGGCGGGCGGTCAGGTGGTCGGCCACTGTGAAAATGATACGCAAAAAATTGTTTATAAAAAGAATATGCGGGATGCAGAGGGTAGCGCACCCGACAGCGCCGGCAGCTCTCAGGATATGTCAGCGCAGTAACCTGCAACCGGGGCAGCCGCCGCTGCCCCGCTTCTTCTCTTCTATTCCATCTCCGGTCGCTGACGCGGCATCAGCCAGGCGATCCACACCGTCAGCAGCGCGATCAGCAAGGCCACGATAAATACCCAGTGCAGCGATGCGGCAATCTGGGTCGTCCAGAGCTGCAGTTCTGCAACCGGCAGCGCCTCCCGGCTTTCCGGCGACATGATTTTTTGCATCGGATCCTCCGCCTGCGGCAGCCGCTGCGCCAGATTGATGTTTAAAACCGCCCCCATCAGTGCGGTTCCCAGCGCTGAACCCAGCATCCGGCTGAACATAATAGAGGCGGTACAGATACCGCGGATCTCATACTGCGCATGGTTCTGCACGGAAACCAGAAACGTGGTGCTGGTCATGCCCATGCCGGTGCCGATAACAAAGGCCGTAAAGCCCGCCTGCAGCACGGAGCTTTCCGCGTGGAGCAGCAGCAGCAGCGCGCTGCCGGCGATCAGTAACAGTGCGCCAAGCTGAGCGGTGAAGCGATAAGAGGTCACGAGCATCAGGCGACCGCTGAGCGTACTGGCAATCGGCCAGCCAATTGACATCATCGCCAGCGCGCTGCCCGCCTGCAGCGGCGTACCGCCGGTGATCCCCTGGATCCAGGTGGGCAGAAACGCGCTGATGCCCATCATGGTGGCGCCGATAATCAGATTACCGGCGTTGCCTGCCACAATCAGACGGCTGCGCCACAGCGCAAGCGGGAAAAGCGGTGCCGCCGTCTGCTGTTCGTGCCGTTTGAGACGCCAGCCTGCCACGCCTGCCAGCAGCAGAAACGGCAGCAGCCAGTAGCCGAGCGCTTCCGCCTGCAGCAGCGCCACCAGCAGCGCAGTGACGCTGATCATCAGCCAGCAGCTGCCGGTAATATTCAGCGCACCTGCGGCGGAGACCGGGCGGGCGGGCAGGAAACGCGCCAGCAGCAGCATAGAGATCAGCCCTATCGGCACGTTGACCCAAAAGATCACCGCCCAGCTAAAGTGCTGCACCAGCCACGCACCGCTAAGCGGTCCGATAATTGCCGCCACGCCCCAGACGCTGGAGAGCCAGCCCTGAACGGTGGCGCGTTCACGCGGGGAGTAGATATCCGCCACAATGGTAGTGGTCAGCGGCATAATGGCACCCGCTCCCAGCCCCTGAAAGGCGCGAAACAGAATGAGCCATATCATGGTATGAGCAAAGCCGCACAGCACTGAGCCAAACAAAAACAGCGATACCCCGACAAAAAAGAGCCGCTTACGTCCCCATATATCGGCTAAACGGCCATAAAGCGGCACGCTCACCGCCTGCGTCAGGAGATAAATAGAAAATACCCAGCCAAACTGCGCAAAGCCGCCCAGATCGGCAATAATCGTAGGCATCGCCGTCGCCACAATCGTCACCTCAATTGCGGCCATAAACATAGCCAGCATACAGGCAAACAAAATCCATGGACGATGGCTGCGCAAAACTTCAGCGTGCTCTGACATAACGCTCCTTATCCCGTTTTACTCTCTCTTATCCCGCCACACAGCCCGTGCTTATGTGACAGGGTAACCTTTTTCGATGAATTTTTTTTATTGTCATACCATCCCGTACCCGGTGCGGGCTGCAGGCGGTTTTGACCCCTCATTGTCAGCTGTTTTTTGCGTTAAATGCTGGCGTTGCCGATCAGAGATTGCTATAGACTTTTAGCCGTCAGGTTAATTATCTGTGAATTTATGCCGAATTAACGCAGGCAACCCGCACCTTAACCATAAAATTTTGCTATCGAACGCGGCCTCTTATCCTGCCGCTCAGCAGAGCAATCATAGCTGATAGTTCTGTTTATTCAGGGAGAAAACGGTTATGCCTCACGCATCGCTGATCCGGCGCACCGGATTGGCTCTTCTCACTCTTACGCTACTCGTTGCGCTTCTGATCTGGGGCATTGGTCCGGATACGCTGCGCGCCCGCCAGACCGATCTGATCTATCTTGGCCAGCAGCATCTCTGGCTGGTTTTCTGGTCCATGCTCTGCGCCCTGCTGGTGGGGATCCCTGCCGGGATTGTGCTGAGCCGTCCTTTTGCGCGACGTCAGGCTGAATATGTTATGCAGATCTTCAACGTCGGCAATACCCTCCCGCCTCTGGCCGTGCTGGCGCTGGCTATGGTCGTGGTGGGCATCGGTGAGCGACCGGCGCTGATTGCGCTGTTTCTTGCCTCGCTGCTGCCCATTGTGCGCAATACCTATGCCGGCCTGTGCGCAGTTCCACCGGCGCTGACCGAGGCGGCTAAAGGCATTGGCATGACCCGCCTGCAGCGGCTGCGCCAGGTTGAGCTGCCGGACGCGCTGCCGGTGATATTAGCTGGCGTGCGCATCGCCACCGCGATTAACGTCGGCACCGCGCCGCTGGCCTTTTTGATAGGCGCCAGCAGCTACGGCGAGCTGATTTTCCCCGGGATCTATCTGAACGATTTCCCGACGCTGATTCTGGGTGCGGCCGCTACCGCGCTGATTGCCCTGATCCTGGACATGCTGCTGGCCGCGCTGGGCCGCATTCTTTCGCCACACGCTGCAACTTAACTCATGGAGCACGTTTTGATGACCCCCACCAGGCTGTTTTTCAACCGGCTGCGCGGCGCTGTGCTGGCCCTGAGCGCTGCGCTACTGCTTAATCAGTCAGCGCTGGCGGCTGCGCCTATTACGCTCTCAACCAAAAGCTTTACTGAACAGCATATTTTGTCTGCCCTGTCCGTTTTATGGCTGCAGAAAAACGGGTTTACGATCGTCCCTAAGACCAATATTGCGACCACCATCAGCCGTAATGCCATGATCAACAAACAGATCGATATGACATGGGAATATACCGGCACCTCGCTCATTATTTTTAACCACATCAGTAAGCCTATGTCTCCTGAACAGGCGTGGGAAACAGTAAAAAAGCTGGATGCGAAACTGGGCCTGGTCTGGCTTGAACCGGCACCGATGAACAACACTTACGCCTTTGCCATGCAGCGACGTCGCGCAGAGCAGGAGGGTATTACCACCCTGTCGCAGCTGGTCAGCAAAATGGAGCAGGTGCGCGCCAGCGAGCCGGAGCATAACTGGCGGCTGGGACTCGACCTGGAGTTCGCTGGTCGCTCCGATGGCCTGAAGCCGCTGCAAAAAGTTTATCAACTGCCGCTCGATCGCCCGCAAATCCGTCAGATGGATCCCGGCCTGGTCTATAACGCGGTCCGTGACGGGTTTGTGGACGCCGGCCTGATCTATACCACCGATGGTCGCGTCAAAGGCTTTGACCTGCTGGTATTAAAAGATGATAAGCACTTCTTCCCCAGTTACAACGTCACGCCAGTGGTGCGTAAAGAGGTGCTCGCTGCACATCCTGGCCTGGAGAAAGCGCTGAATCAGCTGTCAGCATTGATTACTGATGACGCTATTTCAGAAATGAACAAGCGGGTGGATATCGATCATCAGTCACCCGCTCAGGTTGCACGCGATTTCCTCCAGACCCGTAACATGCTGTAAGGAGACACCATGGATACCCTCTATTACATCACTGATAACTGGCAGATGCTGCTCGGCCTGACCTGGCAGCACACCTGGCTGGTGCTGGTGGCGGTTGGTTTTGCCATCCTGGCTGGCGTACCGCTGGGCATTTTAATTGTCCGCTTTAAGTGGCTGGCGACACCGGTGCTGGGCGTCGCCACTATTGTACTGACCATTCCGACTATTGCGCTGTTCGGGCTGATGATCCCGTTGTTTTCGCAGATCGGCCAGGGCATCGGCGCCCTGCCCGCCATCACGGCAGTGTTTCTCTATTCGCTGCTGCCTATTGTGCGTAACACCCATACGGCGCTGGAAAACCTGCCCTCCGGACTGCGCGAAGCGGGACGCGGCATCGGTATGACGTTCTGGCAGCGGCTGCGCTGGGTAGAGATCCCGATGGCGCTGCCGGTGATTTTCGGCGGCATCCGCACGGCGGTGGTGATGAACGTCGGCGTTATGGCGATCGCCGCCGTTATCGGTGCAGGCGGTCTCGGACTGCAGCTGCTGGATGGCATCGGCGGTAGCGATGTACGCATGCTTATTGCCGGCGCGCTGATGATATGTCTGCTGGCTATCTTTCTTGACTGGCTGCTGCACCGGCTGCAGCTGGCACTGACCCCGAGGGGGATTCGCTAATGATTAAACTGGAAAACCTGACGAAAACCTTTACCCAGAAGAGTGGCGCGGCCTTCAATGCGGTTGATAACGTCAGCCTGAATGTACCGGCAGGCGAAATGTGCGTGCTGCTCGGCCCTTCCGGCTGCGGCAAAACCACCACGCTGAAGATGATTAACCGGCTGATACCGGCCAGCGGCGGCCAGATTTATATCAACGGAGAGGATACCAGCGGCCAGGATACGGTAACGCTGCGCCGCAACATCGGCTATGTGATCCAGCAGATTGGCCTGTTTCCGAACATGACGATTGAGGAGAATATTACGGTGGTGCCGCGTATGCTGGGCTGGGATAAAAAGCGCTGCCGCGAACGGGCTACGGAGCTGATGAGCATGGTGGCGCTGGACCCGACTAAATTTTTGCATCGCTATCCGCGTGAAATGTCCGGTGGTCAGCAGCAGCGTATTGGCGTTATCCGCGCCCTGGCCGCCGATCCACCGGTATTGCTGATGGATGAGCCGTTTGGCGCCGTCGATCCGATAAACCGCGAAGTAATCCAGAACGAGTTTCTGGAGATGCAGCGACAGCTGAAAAAAACGGTCATGCTGGTCAGCCACGATATTGATGAAGCGCTGAAGCTCGGCGATCGCATTGCGGTGTTTGGTCAGGGAAAAATTGTGCAGTGCGCCAGCCCGGATGAGCTGCTGGCAAAACCTGCTAATGACTTTGTCGGATCCTTCGTTGGTCAGGATCGCACCCTTAAGCGCCTGCTGCTGGTACAGGCGGGCGACGTCACTGACCAGCAGCCCACCATTACCGTACGCCGCAGCACGCCGCTTACAGAGGCCTTTGCCACCATGGATGACAACGATATGCGTTCCGTTACGGTTGTCGATGAGGATGGCAGGCCGCTCGGATTTGTGAAGCGGCGCGAAGCGCGCGGCGCTGCCGGCCAGTGCGGAGAGCTGCTGCACCACTTTCGCGTCACCGGTAAAGCTGAAGAGAACCTGCGCGTGGTGCTGTCAAAGCTGTATGAGCACAATACCGTCTGGATGCCGATTGTCGATGAAGATGGTCGCTACAGCGGCGAAATTTCGCAGGATTACATAGCGGATTATCTCAGTTCTGGCCGGACCCGCCGCCGTCTGAACCCCTGAACGCTGCGTGCGCCGGAAGCGGCGCACGCGTGGCTCGTTAATCGTGTTCTGACACGCTGACGGCTGCGGGTTGTGCCCTGGTAAAGGAAAACGCCGGCCCGGTTAACGCCTCCGGATCGATATAGCGCGTGAGATCGCGCTGCTCAGCGCGCGGCAGATAAGGCAGCTCTCCCAGCAGCGGCGCGGCAAGCCGGTCGCGCAGCACGCTGACAATCTCCGCATAGTGAGCCAAACCCGGATTGATGCGGTTTGCGACCCAGCCTGCCAGCGTCAGGCCATCGTGCGCAATCGCCTCCGCTGTCAGCAGCGCATGATTAATACACCCCGTTTTTATCCCCACGACCAGCACGACCGGCAGCTGCTGCTGCTGTACCCAGCCGGCGAGCGGCTGCCGATCGTTTATCAGGCTGCGCCAGCCGCCTGTGCCCTCCACGATCACATATCCCGCCTGCGTCTGCAGATCGGCCAGATGACGATCCAGCAGCGCGTAATCGATATGCTGCCGTGCCCCCGTTCCGGACGCATCATCGGTCAGAATAACCGGATTAACCGCCGGATAGCTGAGCGTCAGCCCTGACGCCTGCTGCAGCAGTTCTGCATCGCGGTTGCGTAATCCTTCCGGCGTGGCGCGCGCCTCTTTTGCCACAGGTTTAAAACCTGCGGCGCAGATGTTTGCCTGTGCCAGCAATTGCAGCAGCGCGCATGCAACCACTGTTTTTCCTGCTCCGGTATCGGTACCTGTGACAAATAGCGTTTTCACCTGTTCCACTCCTTCCAGTAAGCAGCATGGATAGCCTGCGAAGAAGGCAGTGTAGGTAATTGACGCCGCCGGATGCTTGCGTTAGCGCAAACTTAAGGTGGGCTGTAGTTATCCCTGCAGCAGTTTAATCAGCAGATGACCGTTATAGAGGGCATCTTTGATCAGCGCTGCCGCCCCCAGCGTACCGGGATCGCTCATTAACGCAGGCACCAGCTCCAGATCGCGGCTGTAAGCGGGCAGCGCCTGCTGCCGGATAGTGCTGTTTATGGCGGGGAAAAGTACGTCTGCCGCCTGATTGAGTGGCGAACCGATAAGAATTTTTTGCGGGTTGAAAATATTCACCATCATCGCCAGCATACGCCCGACGTGATGCCCCACGCCGGCAATCGCATCGTGCGCCAGCCGGTCACCCTGCTGCGCAGCGCGGCAGAGGTTTTCCAGCGTCAGCGGCTGCTGATGCAGCGGGCTGTCAGGCTGTAGCGCCAGCCGCTGCTGCGCCAGCTGCAGCAGACTGGAAGTGCTGGCCACGGTCTCCAGGCAGCCGTGATTACCGCAATAGCACTGCTGGCCCCAGGGATCGATCTGGGTATGCCCTATCTCCACCAGCGCACGGCCGCTTTTATGCAGCAGCTGACCGCCACTGATGACCCCTGCGCCTACGGTCTCATCAATAACAATCTGAATAACATCCTGCGCGCCGCGCGATGCGCCAGACTGCGCCTCTGCCAGCGTCCACGCTGAGATGTCATGCTGCACAAACACCGGCAGGCCGGAACGCTGCGCCAGCGTTTCGCCCAGCGGCATATCCTCTACATCATAGCCCGGCATGCGATGAACCACGCCGGAGGCGGCGTTGATAAGACCCGGGGTGGTGATAGCGATAGCTGTCAGACGCTCCAGCCGCTGCTGATGCCGGATAAAGAACGCATCCACCAGCGTCTGCAGCGTCTGCAGCAGCGGCACGTCAGACGTCACGGGCAGCGGCAGGCGATCCTCTTCCAGTGCGCGGCTGCTTAAATCGCGCAGCGTCAGCGTGATTGCGCCGGGCTGAATACGTATCGCCAGATAGTGCCACGCCAGGGTATCGAGCACGAGACCAATCGCCGGACGACCGCGGCTGCCCGGCTCCTGAAACTCCGTTTCCTGCACCAGATGCGCATCCAGCATTTCGCGTACAATTTTAGTAATGCTGGCGGGTGCCAGCTGCGCCCGCCTGGAGAGTTCAATACGTGATATCGGCCCATGCTGGTCAATCAGACGGTAGACTACGCCTGCGTTAGTCTGTTTGATGTGGTCAATATGACCAGGCTGACTCTCCCGATTCACACCCTGCTCCCGGATATTTTCGCGCTTCTAAATAAACATTCGCTATGGTGAGGCACTTTGCCGGAGAGCGTTAACTATTTGGCTGGAAATGTGACTGGTCGCACAGATTGTTCGGCTCCGTCTGCCCTGATTGCGTCAGATTTCAGCGTTTTCCAGCATCAGCGCCTGCATGTTGCGCATCTGGGCGGTGGGTTCCCGCAGCGCTGACCAGACCAGCCACACTTCCGAGCGCGCATCGCTCTCCTCCAGCGGGATCCAGATCAGATCGGCGAGCCGCGCCCGGGCAAACGCAGCGGGCAATACCGAGATCCCCAGCCCGGTCGCTACCAGTCCCAGAATCGTCATCGCCTCACCCGCCTCCTGCGTGATAACCGGGCTGACGTGATAGCGATGCAGCAGGGCCAGAATGTCACCGTAGAGCGCCGTACCGCTCTGCGCGTCAAAGAAGATAAACGGCTCCCCGGTCAGGGCGCGAACGGAGAGGCTGCGGTGCTGCGCCAGCGGATGATCGCGGTGCATCACCGCATATAACGGCTCCCGCAGCAGCAGCTGGTAATGCAGATCTGCCGGCAGCGGCGTATTGCGCATCACACCCAGATCGAGCTGGCCATCAAGCAGCGGCGTCAGCTGCTGGCGGGTGTTGTGCTCCTGCATATGAATATGCACTTCCGGCCAGCGCTGGCGAAAACGAAACAGCGCATCGGAAACCAGTCCGGTAAACGGGGCTGATGAGGTAAAACCGATGCGCAGTTCGCCCTGCTGCCCCTGATGAATGCGTGCCGCCCGGTCAGCGCTCTGGTTTACCTGCAGCAGAATAGCGCGCGCATCCTGCAGAAAAGCGGCACCGGCCGGCGTCAGCTGTACGCTGCGATTGGTGCGCACCAGCAGTCGGGCCTGAATGCTCTGCTCCAGCTGCTGGATCTGCTGGCTGAGCGGCGGCTGAGAAATATTGAGGCGCCGCGCCGCGCGGCCAAAATGCAGCTCCTCAGCGACAGCAATGAAATAGCGCAGGTGACGCAGCTCGATAGCCATATTTTTAACATATCAGTTGAGATGATTAATATATTGTACATCTCATTAACGCCTTTCTACAGTAAATCACTCTCTCTCAATAAGGATATCCTGTGAGCCGCCTTACCTCGCTGATATGGCGTAACCCTATCGACGTCACTGCTGACGCCACCCCGTCCCGCATCGGGCGCGACTCACCGCAGTTCCTGCCGGTGACGCTGGCGCTGTTTTCTGCCGGCCTTGCCACTTTTGCTCTGCTCTACTGCGTCCAGCCTATTCTGCCGGTGCTGTCGCAGCAGTTTGGCATTACGCCGGCGCAAAGCAGCATCTCGCTCTCGCTCTCTACCGGATTGATGGCGCTGGGGCTGCTGTTTACCGGTCCGCTTTCAGACGCTATTGGCCGTAAGCCGGTGATGGTAACGGCGCTGATGCTGGGGGCGCTGTGTACGCTGCTGTCGGCGATGATGCAGAGCTGGCACGCCATTCTGCTGATGCGTGCGCTGATCGGCCTGTCGCTCAGCGGCGTGGCCGCCGTTGGCATGACCTATCTGAGCGAAGAGATGCATCCCCGGGTGGTGGCTTTTTCGATGGGACTCTATATCAGCGGTAACTCCATTGGCGGCATGAGCGGCCGTCTGCTCACCGGGGTGATCACCGATCTCTTTTCCTGGCGAATCGCCATTGGCGTCACCGGCTGCTGCTCGCTGGCGGCGGCGCTGATGTTCTGGAAAATCCTGCCCGCATCGCGTCACTTCCGCCCCGCCTCGCTCCGCCCGCGCCATCTGCTGATCAACTTCCGCCTGCACTGGCGCGACGGCGGGCTGCCGCTGCTGTTTGCCGAAGCCTTTCTGCTGATGGGCGCGTTTGTCACCCTGTTTAACTATATTGGTTACCGGCTGATGAGTGCGCCGTGGACTCTCAGCCAGGCGGTAGTAGGATTACTGTCGCTGGTCTATCTCACCGGCTCATGGAGTTCGCCAAAAGCAGGAGCCCTGACCGGCCGCTTTGGGCGCGCGCCGGTGATGCTGAGCGCTATCGCTATTATGCTGGCCGGACTGCTGCTGACGCTGGCGCCCACCCTGTGGCTGATCGTTCCCGGCATGCTGCTCTTTACCGCCGGTTTTTTTGCCGCTCACGCCGTTGCCAGCGGTTGGGTGGGAACCCGCGCCCGGCGCGCCCGAGGCCAGGCCTCTTCACTCTATCTGTTCAGCTACTATGCCGGATCCAGCCTGGCCGGTACGGCGGGCGGCCTGTTCTGGCATAGTTACGGCTGGCCGGGCGTCACGTTATTTATTACGCTGCTGCTGCTGCTGGCACTGCTCACCGGTTTTCTGCTGCTGCGCCGCCGCCTCTGACCCGCGCTTATGGCCAGGCGGAGCGCCCCGGCTCCGCTTCTGCCACCTTTCTCCAGGTCCACCTGAAACAAAACTGCAATTCATCGTTATAATCTTTTCTATTCCAATAATAGTCAGACGTTTTTTTTACAGCAATGAGGTGGTTAATGGCGCTTTTTTACTATGTTGATAAACATGCCGGGTATAACAATAATCATGTGGTGCACGCAAAAGGCTGCCCGTTCCTCCCTGCCGACCCTGCGCGGCGCTTTCTTGGCACTTTTTATGCGCCGAACGCGGCGATCCAGCAGGCGCGTAAATTCTATCCGGGCGCCATGGGCTGTGAGCACTGCTGCCCGGTGGGTGTAAAAAAAAACCTGACCCCCTGCAATAGCGTGGCCCTGAAACATATGGTGTGACTCTGATAATTCTGGTCTGAAGTCACACTGTTATAAATAAGGGTTACGTCGCCACTCTGTCAGCCCTGAATTCCGCGCTTTTCCCCGTCAGCGGCTGATGCCGGTAATAAACAGAGGAATAAAAAAGCCTTAGCAGGTTTCCATCTGCCGGTTCATCAGCCACAATAGAGATAATTTGTGACGCAGATCACCTTTGAGGCGTCTCTGCTCCCGTTAACCTGCTGTCTGACTAATTTGAACTTCATGCAAACATCTACCGTTTCCCGTAAAACAGCCTGGCTACGCGTTGTCCTGCTGGCCATTGCGGCGTTTGTCTTTAATACCACTGAATTTGTCCCGGTCGGCCTGCTTTCTGATATTGCAGCAAGCTTTACGATGAAAACGGCAGATGTGGGGATCATGCTCACCATTTATGCCTGGGTGGTGGCGCTGCTGTCGCTGCCGCTGATGCTGCTGACGCGCAACGTTGAGCGGCGTCTGCTGCTGGCGGTGCTGTTTATTCTCTTTACCGGCAGCCACGTGCTCTCAGCGTTTGCCTGGGATTTCCGCTCTCTGGTGGTGTCCCGTATCGGGATTGCACTCTCACACGCCGTGTTCTGGTCGATTACTGCCTCGCTGGCTATTCGCGTGGCACCGGCAGGTAAAAAAACGCAGGCGCTGAGTATGCTTGCCACCGGAACCGCACTGGCAATGGTTCTGGGGGTGCCTATCGGGCGCGTAATCGGGCAGTATCTCGGCTGGCGCACCACGTTTGGCATGATTGGCCTCTCGGCGCTGGTGCTGATGATCCTGCTGGTGCGTGTGTTACCGCGTCTGCCCAGCGAGCATACCGGCTCACTCAGCAGCGTGCCGATGCTGTTCCGCCGTCCGGCGCTGGTGACGATGTATCTGCTGGTGACGCTGGTGGTCACGGCGCACTACACCGCTTATAGCTATATTGAGCCCTTTATGCAGGTGGTAGCGAACGCGGATGCCAATTTTACCACCCTGCTGCTGCTGCTGTTCGGCTCTGCGGGCATTCTCGGCAGTATTCTGTTCAGTACGCTGGGTAACCGCTTCCCGTCTGCGATGTTAATCGCTGCTATTGCGCTGATCACGCTCTGTATGGGACTGCTGATTTTTGCAGCGGTGCGCCCGACCGCCATTATTACCCTCTGTATTATCTGGGGCATGGCGATGATGATGATCGGACTGGCGATGCAGGTTCGCGTGCTGTCACTGGCCCCGGATGCCACCGATGTGGCGATGTCGCTCTTCTCCGGTATTTATAATATCGGTATCGGAGCCGGCGCACTGCTCGGCAGCCAGGTCAGCCAGCATCTGCAGCTCTCAGACGTGGGTAACGTCGGGGCGCTGATAGGGCTTTTCTCGCTGTTCTGGTGCGTGGCGATTTTCCGCCGCTATCCGCAGTTACGCTCTAATGGCTGACTGACTGACCGGCAGCTGCAGGGATGCACGCTGCCGGATCCCGCTTTTTGTATTACGCCTCGCATCCTGTCCGTTTTGCCCTTTATAATCCCACTGACTCTCTCCGCAGGGACCGTTATGAACAGTAAACGAGTAACGCTGATTCTGTCGCGCGCCGTCAGCCACGTCATGCTTGAGGATATCCGGGCGATTGTGCCAGCCGCTGCGCTGAGCGTTTTTATCAATACCCTGGATGAAACCCGCTACGCCACGGTTGAGTGCCTGCAGAGCGAAGAGAACTGTGCGCTGCTCGCCTCCGCTATTGTGGTCTGGCGTCAGCTCGGGCAGATTCAGCACATTGACTACCATAAAGGCGATCGCCTGCGGCAGATCGCGGATGCCACGCAGTTTGAACTGTTCAGCATGATGAAAACGCATCGCGCGCTGCTCCGGCTCGCTTAATAAGGATTGCTATGAAGATTGGTTTGCTGTTTCCCATTGCCATTATTGTTGCCGGCGTAACGTTTCTGGCCTGGTTTATCGCCAGCGGTGCAGCGGTGCCGGGGTCGTAAAGCGGCACCGCTGCGGCGGCAGCAGCCGACGTCTGCGCCTTAACGGATATGCTTCTGGCTAAAGAGCAACGCCGCGCCGCTCAGCAGCGACATCGCCATCAGATAATAGCCCGGTGCCAGGCTACTTCCCGTCCAGCTAATCAGCAGCGTGCAAATCAGGGGCGCAAAGCCGCCAAAGAGGGTAACGGCGACGTTATAGCTGATCGCCATGCCGCTGGCGCGCGTGCCCATCGGAAAGAGATCGGCCATCACTGAAGGCACCACGGAGAAGTAGACCGACTTCAGCAGCGCCATCCAGCAGACCAGCAAAATCAGCGTCACCGGCGTGGTATGGTTCGCTAACAGCCGGAACGCCGGCCAGATGGTAACCATTAACAGTATCAGCGATCCCCACATCAGCGGTGCGCGGCCAACGCGCTCCGCCCACAGGCCCATCAGCGGCGTCACCAGCGTCAGGATCACCCCGCCCAGCAGCGTAGCGGTAAAGGCCGCGCTGCCTGAAAGGTGGAGATTTTTGGTCGCCCAGGTCGGCACATAGTTCAGCATGTAGTTAACCGCCGTCGAGGTTACCATCAGGCCAATCGCCAGCAGCATCAGCTGCTTCTGGCGCCCGAACAGACGCTTCAGCGGCGCGGGCTCCGGCGGGCGGTCGGCAAAGCTTGCGGGCTCATGCACATGGCGGCGGATATAGAGACCCAGCGGACCAATCAGCAGCCCAAAGGCAAACGGAATGCGCCAGCCCCACGCCTGCATTTCACTTTCGCTCAGCAGCTGCGTCAGCCCCAGCCCAAACGCAGAGGCCATCAGCGTACTGGCTCCCTGGGTCGCGAACTGCCAGCTGGCAATAAAGGCTTTGCGCTCGGGATAGTGCTCCACCAGAAAGGCCGTCGAGCTGCCAAACTCGCCGCCAGCTGAAAATCCCTGAATCAGCCGCGCTACCAGAATCAGCAGCGGCGCCAGCAGCCCGATGTGCGCATAGCCCGGCATAAAAGTGATGATCGCCCCGCCCAGCATCATCAGATTGATTGAGAGCAGCAGCGCCCGCTTGCGTCCGTGGCGATCGGCGTAGTTACCCAGCACGATTGCCCCCAGCGGACGGATCAGAAATGAGACGCCAAAACTGCCAAAGGTCAGCAGCAGCGAGACCGCCGGATCGCTGACCGGGAAAAAGGCGTGGGCAATATAGCTGGCAAAAAATCCATATACCGCAATATCAAACCACTCCAGGGCGTTGCCGATGCAGGTGGCAAACAGCGTTTTATGCAGCGCAGGTTTACTCCCCGCGAGCGTGGCGGCCGGGTTCAGGCTGCTCATTGTGCACCTCCTGCTCTGGCACGATGCTGTGCAATAAGCGCGTCACCCCGCTCGCCCAGATCCCACAGCAGCGCGGTCATGATCTGCAGCCCTTCGCGCGCCACCGGCGTCAGCAGATGCTCATTGACGCCATGCTGCCCGCAGGCCGGATAGGAGTGCGGCACCCAGAGCGTCGGTAATCCCAGAATGTCCGCAAACACATCGTTCGGCAGCGATCCGCCCAGATTCGGCAGCAGCGCCGGAGGCTGCTCACACAGCGCCGTCATGGTATGCATGATCCACTCCACCAGCGGATCGGTCGGATCAAAACGCGTTGCCGGCGATCCGTGCAGCACCTCAACCTCAACGTCAGTAAAGCCTGCGGCGGCAAGGTGAGCCGTAACGTGCTCGCCCAGCCGCTGCCAGTCGGTTCCCACCACGAAGCGCAGCTGGCATACCGCCGTGGCGCTGGCGGGGATAGCATTCATCGGGCGTGCCGGATTGCCGGTGATAAAGGTCAGCACTTCCAGCGTGTTCCAGCCATAAAGGCGTTCGGCAGGCGTCAGCCCCGGCTCCCCCCAGTTGCAGGCAAGCGCAGGATCGCCCGGCATGCCGCCCACGCGGATGCTGCTCAGGATCGCACGCACCGCGGGCGTCAGAGAGTCAGGTTTCAGCGCGGCGACCTGCAGCTCACCGCGGGCGCTTATCAGTGCTGCGATCGCATGGGCCAGCCGGGTACCGGGGTTACTCAACAGGCCGCCCCAGTTGCCGGAGTGACAGGCGTTGTCGCGCGCGTTGATGGTGAGACGAAAATTTACCGCGCCGCGTGAGCCGAGAAACAGGGTCGGACGGGGTGCGCTGACGCGCGGTCCGTCTGACGCGATAAAGAGATCGGCCTTCAGCAGCGCAGCATGTTCCCGGCAGAGTTCCGCCAGGCCCGGCGAGCTAATCTCCTCACCCATTTCAAACAGCAGTTTGCAGTTAAAGCCGAGCCGGCCGCCCCGCGCGTGCCAGACCTGCTCCAGCGCCGCCAGATTTATGCAGTGCTGGCCTTTATTATCCGCGCTGCCGCGCGCATACCAGCGATCGCCCTCTGCCGTCAGCTGCCAGGGATCCAGATCGGCGCGCCAGTTTTCATCGTCACCAAAGACCACATCGCCGTGACCATAGCTCAGCAGCGTGGGCAGCGTCGCCGCTTCCATACGGATGGCAACCAGGAACGGCGGCTTATCCGCCAGCGGGTTGGCGATAAAGTGCAGCTCAAAACCGAGCGCGCTCAGCTGCGGGCCGATCTCCTCGCGCAGGTAATGCGCCAGCTGCGGCGCACGATCTGGTCGCTGACTCTCCGTGCGCAGCGCCACGCGTCTCGCCAGCAGCTGCTGAAACTCACCGCTGTCGAAGTAGCGCAGCGCGGCTGATATCGCCCGATCTCGTGTCATGTTTGCATCTCTGTTTGCGTTATTGTGCTGACATAGTTACGAAATCACTGCTTTGCCACAATTATCAATTTATCGAGTATGCTTTGCTTTTACAGCAAAGCTTCCCTGCCCGTTTCTGAGGCATGCACTATCATGAGGCACGTCGATGTTAAGCACTGAACTTCGCTATTTTCTGGTGGTTGCCCGGGAAGGATCGCTCAGCGCGGCCAGCGCGCAGCTCTACGTAGCCGTTTCCGCTATCAGTCGTCAGATACAGCGGCTGGAGACGCAGGTTGGCACGCCGCTGTTTCAGCGCCACGCGCGCGGGATGGTGCTGACGGAGGCGGGGGAAATCTTTGCGCATCACGTGCGAAAAACGCAGCTCGATATGGAGTATGCCCTGGCGGAAATCAACGGATTACGTGCGATGCGGCGCACGCTGATCCGCGTGGCCTGTACCGATGGTCTGGCGTTCAGCCTGCTACCGGCTCTGATCGCCGCGTTTCGCGCTGACCACCCGGCCACGCTGTTTGAGGTACAGGTGGCAGACGCACAGGGTGTGGCAGAGCAGCTGCGTCAGGGCGCGTGCGATATTGCGCTGCAGTTCAGCCTGCGTGCTGAACAGGGAGTGGAGGTTATCGGCTCCTGGCCTGCGCCGGTGTTGCTCCTGATGCAGCAGCAGCACCCGCTGGCCGCAGCGTCCGCTATTACGCTGGCGCAGCTCAGCCACTATCCGCTGGCGCTGCCGCAGCAAAATACGACCGTACGCCAGCTGTTTGAACTGGCGAGCCACATGAGCGGCCAGCTGATTGAGCCGGTGTTAACCTGCGACAACTTCTCGGCGCTGTTTAACTTTCTGCTGCAGACGCCGCAGGCGGTGACAATCTGCAGCGCCTTTACCGTACGCGGCCAGACCGGACGGCATCAGCTCGCCCTGCGGAGCATTAATATCGAACAGCTCAGTCAGCGTACACTCCAGCTGCAGGCGCAGTCAGGGCGGCCCCGCAGCGCCGCCCTGACGCTGTTCCTCGCGTTCCTGCAGCAGCAGCTGAGCGCAGAAGATCCAGCGCTTACTGCTTAATATCGACTGGATAGAAGTTGTGCTTGCCAAACGGATCAACCTGATAGCCGCTGACCGACTTGCGCACCGGTTCAAAAATAGTGGAGTGTGCGATCATGACCGCCGGCATCTGGTCATGCATCATCTGCTGCGCTTCCTGATAGAGCGCAACGCGCCGATCATGATCCTGCTCGGCGCGCGCGGCGGTAATGATTTTCTCAAACGGCTGATAGCACCACTTTGACGAGTTGGAGCCGCCATTCGCTGATGTGCAGCTGTAGAGCGGACCAAAGAAGTTATCCGGATCGCCGGTGGCGGTGGTCCAGCCCATCAGCGCCGCCTGATGCTCGCCGCTCTTGACCCGCTTAAGGTATTCGCCCCACTCATAGCTGACGATGCTGGCTTTGATGCCCACCTGCGCCCAGTCCGCCTGAATCATCTCAGCCATCCGGCGCGCGTTGGGATTATAGGGGCGCTGCACCGGCATCGCCCAGAGTGCGATTTCGGTACCGGGTTTGATGCCCGCCTCCTGCAGCAGCGCTTTGGCCTGTTGCGGATCCCAGGCGTAATCTTTCAGCTGCTGATCCGCGCTCCAGACGCCCGGCGGCAGAATGTTTTTCGCTACCGTGCCGGTGCCTTTGAAGATTGCGTCGATAATCGCCTGTTTATTGATGGCCATTGCGAGCGCCTGGCGCACCTTCACATTATCCAGCGGCGCTTTGGTGGTGTTAAACGAGAGAAAACCGGTGTTCAGGCCCGACTTCTGCTCCAGCGTCAGATCGGGATTGTTGCGCATCTTATCGAGATCGGCCGGATTCGGGAACGGCATAACCTGGCACTCATTTTTCTCCAGCTTCGCCAGTCGCACCGAGGCGTCCGGCGTGATTGAAAATATCAGCCGATCCAGTTTTGCTTTGCCCTGCCAGTAAGCCGGGAACGCCTTATACAGAATGCGTGAATCTTTCTGATACTGCACCAGCTCAAACGGGCCGGTGCCAATCGGCTGCATATCAACCTTTTCCGGCGTGCCCGCCTTCAGCATTTTGTCCGCATACTCGGCGGAATGAATGGAGGCGAAATACCACGCCAGATCGGCGAGAAAAGGCGCTTCCGGGTGCGCCAGCGTGATACGCACGGTGTGATCATCTACGCGGTCAATGGCGGTGATGAGTTTTGCCAGCTCCAGGCTCTCAAAGTTCGCGTAGTTGCCGCCGGATACGGTGTGATAGGGATTTTTTGCATCCATCTGCCGCATAAAAGAAAAAATCACGTCGTCCGCATTGAAGTCGCGTCCCGGCGTGAAGAGTTTATTGCTGTGGAATTTTACGCCTTTGCGCAGATGGAAGGTGTAAACCCTGCCATCGGGGCTGATCTCCCAGCGTTCTGCCAGCGCAGGCTGTAAATCGGTCGTGCCGGGACGGAAGTCCACCAACCGGTCAAACAGCGGTACGGCGCTGGCATCCACACTGGTGCCGGAGGTATAAAGCTGCGGGTTAAAGTTTTCCGGGGAGCCTTCAGAACAGTAAACCAGCGTCTTCGCGGATACGCTGCCCGCCACAGCCACGCCCAGCAGGCTTAGCGCCAGTTTGCTCATCATCATTTTCATACTGTTTCTCGCTTTTTATTGACTTATGTTGGTCTGCATCGCTATTTATTTCATTGATAACATGTTTTCACCGCCAGGCGTATCACCTGCGGACCCTTACTGATAAGGAATTGTGATGACAGACCAGCTTGCCCGGGAACTGACCCGGCGGTTTTATCGTTATCTGGCGGTCTCCAGCCAGAGTGATGCAAAGTCCACCACCCTGCCCAGTACGCCCTCTCAGCATGAGATGGCTGCGCTGCTGGCACAGGAGCTGCGAGACCTGGGGCTGCAGCAGGTCGAGATTGACCAGCACGCCACCGTAACCGCCGTTAAGCCCGGCAACACGCCTGGCGCACCCCGTATCGGTTTTATTACCCATATCGATACCGTGGACGTTGGCCTCTCGCCCGATATCCATCCGCAAAAGCTGACCTTTACCGGCGACGACCTCTGTCTTAATGCTGAGCAGCAAATCTGGCTGCGCGTGGCGGAACATCCGGAGATCCTGCCTTACCGCGGTCAGGAGATTATTTTCAGCGACGGCACCAGCGTGCTGGGTGCCGATAACAAAGCTGCGGTAAGCGTGGTGATGACGCTCATGGCGAATCTGCAGGGCGCGCACGGCGATGTCGTGGTCGCGTTTGTGCCGGACGAAGAGATTGGGCTGCGCGGTGCCAAAGCGCTGGACCTTGAGCGGCGTTTTAACGTCGATTTCGCCTGGACCATCGACTGCTGTGAGCTGGGAGAGGTGGTCTATGAATGCTTCAACGGCGCCAGCGCTGAGCTGGTGTTTAGCGGCGTGCCGGCGCATCCGATGTCAGGGAAAGGGGTGCTGGTCAATCCGCTGCTGATGGCGCATGATTTTATCAGCTGTTTTGATCGCCAGGCGACGCCGGAACAGACCGAGGGCCGCGAAGGCTATATCTGGTTTAATGAGATGCAGGCGAACGCCAGCCAGGCGGTGCTGAAAGCCTCCATTCGTGATTTCGATCTGCAGGGTTTTGCCGCGAAGAAACAGCAGCTGGCAACGGTTGCCGAACAGATTGCCGCCCGCTATCCCACCGGCAAGGTGGCGCTGACGATCGGCGACGTTTACAGCAATATCAGCAATGCGATTGGTGAAGATCGCCGCGCCATCGATCTGCTGTTTGCCGCGCTGGCGCAGGCTGGCGTGACGCCGAAAGTGATCCCGATGCGCGGTGGCACCGATGGCTCTGCGCTGTCAGCGAAAGGTCTGCTGACGCCTAACTTTTTTACCGGCGCGCACAATTTTCATTCGCGCTTTGAGTTTCTGCCGATCCCCTCGTTTGTGAAGTCGTATCAGGTGGCGGAGGCGCTGTGCGCGCTGGCTGCCAGGCCAGCCTGACAGAGGGCAGGCGTTGCGCCTGCCCGCTCTTTATCAGGGCTGTTTGCTGGCGGTCACGTCAATGCCCGGAAAATATTTGGCTGCCAGCCGGGTCACGGTGCCGTCCGCCTGAACCTTGCTGATAGCTTCATCCAGCGCCGTTTTCAGCTGGCTGTCGCCTTTGCGCAGTCCATAACCGATGCCGGTGCCCAGGATAGCGTCATCCTCAACCGGTCCGCCGGCAAAGGCAAAACCTTTCCCCTGCGGCTTATCCAGGAAGCCGGACTGCCCGGCCGCCGACATCACCAGCGTGCCGTCCAGACGACCGGCGACCATATCGTTATAGACCTGGTTCTGATCCTGATAGGACGTTACCGTCACGCCCTGAGGCTCCCAGTGTTTCTTCGCATAGGTCTCCTGAATAGAGCCCTGCAGCACGCCGACCGATTTGCCTTTCAGCGCGTCTGCTGAAGGCTGCAGCTTCTCGCCCGCTTTCACAATCAGCATGCTGGGAATACGGTAAATCGGTTTGGTGAAATCGATGCTTTTTGCCCGCGCCTCGGTGATGTTCATCGCGGAGTTAATCGCATCAAACTTTTTCGCCTGCAGCGCCGGGATCAGCGCATCAAAGCTGCTCTCCACCCAGCTGCAATTGAAGTTGCCGGTTTTACAGATGGCGTTACCCAGCTCAATATCAAAGCCTTCCAGCTCGCCGTGGGCGTTGCGGCTCTCAAACGGCGGGTATTGTGACTCTACGCCATAGCGCAGGCTGGTCTGCGCCAGCGTCTGTGCCGATGCGATCATGCCCAGTGCAATAAACAGCGCGTTCAGTTTTTTCATTATATGTCCTCTTTTACCCTGTAACCCGGCAGAGCGCAGCTGCGCCCGCCTCAAGTGTGGCGTCATCTTTAGCAAACGAAAGACGGATTAATCGGTTATCGGTGCCATCTGAATAAAACGCTGAGAGCGGAATGGTCGCCACGCCGTAATCAACGATAAGACGTTTTACCATTTCGCTGTCGCTCTCGTCACTGAAATCGCGAAAGCTCGCCAGCATAAAAAAGGATCCGCTGGCGGGCAGCAGCCTGAACGGTGACGCCTGCAGCAGCGTGGCCAGCCGGTCGCGCTTTGCCTGATAGAGCGCAGCGAGCTGCAGATAGTGCTCCGGCTGCGCGAGATAGCAGGCAAACCCCGCCTGCATCGGCGTGTCTGCCGCGTACATCATGAACTGATGGATCTTGACGATTTCTGCCATGATAGCAGCCGGTGCCAGCGCGTAGCCAACCCGCCAGCCGGTGACGTGAAAGGTTTTGCCAAATGACGAGACGATAACGCTGCGCTGCGCCAGTTCCGGATGGGTCGCCATACCGCAATGCTGACGGCCATCAAACAGAATATGCTCATACACCTCATCTGACAGCACAATAATATCGGTGTTGCGCGTCAGCTGCGCCAGCGCGCTCAGGTCTGCCGGCGTCAGCACCTGTCCGGTCGGATTATGCGGCGTATTAATAATGATCATGCGGGTACGCGGTGAGAGACGGGCGCGTACCTCATCCCAGTTAGTGGCAAAATCGGGCTGCTGCAGCTTGATCCCTACCGGCGTGGCGCCCTGCAGGCGCACCACCGGCGCATAGCTGTCGAAGGCTGGCTCAAAAAAAATCACTTCATCGCCTGCGTGCACCAGGGCTGAAATCGCCATATAGAGCCCCTGGCTGGCGCTGCCGGTGATCAGCACTTCGCTGTCAGCATCATAATGCTGGCCATAAAGCGTGCGCACTTTTTCCGCCAGCGCGTTTTTCAGCGCCGGCAGGCCTGTCATCGGCGCGTACTGATTCTGGCCGTCGTGCATCGCCTGCGCCACCAGCTCCACCAGCAGCGGATCGCAGGGAAAATTGGGGGCGCCCTGCGACAGGTTAATCGCCTGATGGCGGGCCGAGAGCTGACCGATCACGCTAAAGATCGTGGTGCCCACATCGGGCTGTTTTGAACAGAGAGAAACTGGCGTGGTGATGCTCATTGCTGCGGCCTCGCTGACTGACAGAGTAAGATTGAAAGATCAGATCGTTATTCAACGCATAGCGCCTTGAGACGACAAGCGAATTGTCGTCATAATAGCCATGAGAAAATTGCATAGCTGAGGATGTTATGGCCTGTTCTGCTCCTCCCCTGACAGCGATTAACGCGTTTCTGGTGACGGCGCGCTGTCTCAATCTGACGCATGCGGCGCGCGAGCTGTACCTGACGCAGAGTGCGGTAAGCCGCAAAGTTGCCACGCTGGAAAACTGGCTGGGCTTTGCGCTGTTTCAGCGCCATGCGCGTGGCCTGCGGCTGACTGAACGCGGCGCGGCGCTGCTGCCGGAGCTGCAGCAGAGCTATCAGCAGCTGCTGGCGGTAACGGAACGGGCGCGCCAGCCGTCGCAGACGCTGCGGCTGAAAGCGCCCAGCTGCATTATGCGCTGGCTGCTCCCGCGCCTGATTGCGTTTGAACAGCGCTACCCGGCAACGCATGTCGCGCTGACCACGACCCAGGAGCATCTCTCTCAGCTGGAGGAGTTCGATGCGGCGATTGTTTATGGTCTGCCGCCACCCGATGCGCTGCGGCTGTTTGATGAGCGTCTGACGCCGGTGCTGGCCGCCGGGATGGCGATCCCGCAGCGAATTGAAGAGATGAGCGCGCTGACGTTTCTGCATCCGACGCCAGACCGGCGTGACTGGCAGCACTGGCTGCAGCAGCAGCGGATTGAGCTGGTGATGCAGCGTAATCAGCATTTTGCCACGATGGATCTCGCTATCAGTGCGGCAATACAGGGGTTTGGTATTACGGTGGCGGATATCACGCTGATTGAAAACGATCTGCTGGCGCAGCGCCTGGTGACGCCGTTCCCCGGCAGCGTGGCAACCGGGGCGGCGTACAGTTTACTGCAGCGTCAGGATAAGCGCGCCCCGCCGCTGCTCGCTGAGCTGGTGTCGTGGCTCAGCCGTGCCTAAAAAGCGACCCACTCCTCACTGGCTGCGGGTTTCGCCGCCGGCGTAGCGCCAGCCAGCGCCGGACGACGCAGCGGAGCAGCGGAAACCGGCGGCGCATGATGAACCGGCGCGGCGGCAGAGAGGCGGAAACGCGCGACGGAGAGCTGCAGCGCTTCCGTCTGCCGCTCCAGCGCGCTCGCCGCCGCAGAGACCTGCTCAACCAGCGAGGCGTTCTGCTGCGTCACGCTGTCCATCTCCGTGACTGCGGTGCCAACCTGCGAGATCCCTTTACTCTGCTCTTCGGAGGCCGCGGCGATCTGCTTCATAATTTCGCTGACATCCTGCACGGACGTCAGGATCTGATCCATCGTGGTGCCGGCGCTGCTTACCAGCACGGAGCCTTTGTCCACCCGCTCCACCGAGTCGGCAATCAGGCTGGCAATCTCTTTTGCGGCTCCGGCGCTGCGCTGTGCCAGATTGCGCACCTCGCTGGCCACTACGGCAAAGCCGCGCCCCTGCTCACCGGCACGCGCCGCTTCAACTGCCGCATTGAGCGCCAGGATATTGGTCTGGAAAGCGATGCTGTTGATGACGCTGGTAATTTCAGCAATTTTCTTCGAGCTGCCGGAAATGCCCTGCATCGTGGCAACCACTTCGCCTACCAGCTGACCACCCTGCTGCGCGGTGCCGGTCGCGGTATCAGCCAGCGCGCTGGCCTGACGGGCGTTATCGGCGTTGAGTTTCACCGTCGCGGTGAGTTGCTCCATGCTGGCCGCGGTCTGTTCCAGCGCGGCCGCCTGCTCTTCGGTGCGTGAAGAGAGGTCATTGTTGCCGGCGGAGATTTCCGACGCGCCGCGGTAGATATTATCTGTCCCGCTGCGGATAGCGCTGACGGCATCGCGCAGGCTCTCCTGCATGGCGCGCAGCAGCGGTATCAGTTTGCCCACGCAGTTGCGGCCTGCATCCTCCATTGGCTGGCTGAGATCGCCCTGCGCGATCAGCGTAAAGTGCTCGCGGATCCGCGCCAGCGGCCTGACCAGCATGCTCACCAGATACCTGTCCGTAAACAGCAGGATCAGCAGACCTGCCGCCACCGCCATCACGATGATGACTTTGGTCATGCCTGTCAGCCGGTCTACCGTGACCCGTGTTGCATCCAGTTTGCTGCCCGCGGACTGATTAAAGGTTTCGGCAGTGGCGCCAAACGCGCGGCTCAGCGCCGGCGTCACGCCGGTCGCCTGCGCTTTGTACGCTTCAGGCGTGCCCTGGCGCGCCAGCGCGACCTGCGGCGCAATGCCCTCATCCAGCAGTTTCTGCCAGCTGTTGATTACGCTCTGCGCTGTTGCCGGATCCATCGGACCGGGTGCCATCGCTTTAAACTGATCCAGCTGCGCTTTCATGCTGCTGAGCGCCTGCTCAACGGGGGCAAAGGCTTCTGTGCTGATTGCCGCGCCGGCGGTACGGCTCTCCATCACGCGCGACAGACGCGTTACTACCCGAAAATATTGATCGTTGCCTTTGCTCAGCACCGTCATCTGATTCACCAGCTGGCGATCGACCTCATTGCCTTTCCCCAGCGCATTCAGCGCATAAACGCTGAACAGACCGACGCCGCACCACAGCAGGCAAAACAGCCCGAGCAGCGCCAGTAAAACCGCGCGAATCGTAAAATTTTTAAAGATACCCATACCTGTTCCCCTGGATTGATACGCGTTATCGCCCGATAAAATCGGGCATATTGCGGTTATCGGCAGCAGGCAGGGAAAATGTAACCGTTTTGTAAGCTAAATAAGCGCCAGCGCAGCGGGGGGGAACAACGCAATCGTGCGCCAGTCTGCTACCGGCATTACAGCTGCACGTGGCTGCGCATCATCAGCCGGAACAGGCGCAAACGGCGACGCATAAAGCGCTTTTTTAAAGTGGTAACCGCACGGCCCTGTTCACCAAACGCGAGCGTGACATCCTCTCCGGTGCGCCAGACGGGCCACTCCGTTTCATTGCGACCGCGCAGGCGATAGCTGAATTCAGTGGCATCCCTGGCAAACGCCACCCAGTATGCGCTTACCTCTGCCGCCAGGGTTTTGTCCGCGGCAGTATAAGGCCGGTTATCGGGCGGCGGCAGCGTCTCCAGCGCGTTAAACACATAGGGGATTTCATTACCGTGCCAGGCGCCGTGCGGGTAGAGATCGCGCGCATTTTCAGAAACATAGTCAAACCAGTAGCGCCAGACGGGCATGCCGGTACCGGACTGCGACTGCGCGACCAGCAGCGGCATGACGGTAAACGCCATATCGCGTGCCACCGCACGTCCCAGCAGCGCATCATCATGAATGTCGTATAACCATTTCAGCAGGCGATAAGTGAAGCGGTTCTTCTCGCGCATCTGCAGCAGCACGCCGCGCGCGTCGACCCCAAAATAGTTGAGTACGCTGGCTTCATCGCTGTTGCTGCCAATCATCAGCGGCACGCGATGCTGCCGGCCGGCGATAAAGGTGTCGAGCATCGGCTTTGGCAGCACGGCATCCCCGCTGATCGCCACCGGTCCCGGTGCCAGCGGCTGCGCCAGCGACCAGAATGCATCGCCGGGCAGCGCGCGCAGCTGTTCTGCCGTTGCGTTCTCCGGCAGTCCGAAATGGGCGGCGACCTCTATTCCCTTCTGCCGCGCCTGCGGCTGCGTCAGATCGGGCAGACTGTAGCTGCTCTGGACGATGCCTTTGTGAAACAGCCCTTCTGCCAGCGGTGAACAGCAGAGAGAGAGTACGCTGCGGGCGCCAGACGATTCACCAAATAGCGTGATATTGCGACGGTTGCCGCCAAAGGCGGGAATATTGCGCTGGATCCACTGCAGTGCGGCTATCTGGTCGAGCAGCGCAAAGTTATTGACGGTTGCGCCCGCCTTATACTGCGCATCCAGCGCGGGATGTGAGAAAAAACCAAGATGGCCCAGCCGGTAGTTAAGGGTGACCACTACCACGCCCTGTGCGGCCAGCGCTTTACCCTGATAAGGATCCAGGCTGCCGGCACCGAGGGTGAAACCACCACCGTGCAGCCAGACCATCACCGGCAGCGGTGCGCCAGGCTCAGGATCGGGGGTCCAGATATTGAGATATAAGCAATCTTCACTGAAAGTGCCCGGATCGCCACCACCGATGCCGATGCAGTATTCGCGATTTTGCCAGCTCGCTGCTCCCCACGCGGTCGCGTCGCGTGCGGTTTGCCAGGGGGTAACCGGCTGAGGCGGCCGCCAGCGTAGCGCGCCCGTCGGCGGCGCAGCATAAGGTATCCCTTTGAAAACATAGATGTCATCATCCATCAGGCCGCTGAGCTCGCCTTCTGCTGTCTTGATCCTCAGACGCGGTTCATTTTTCATATCGGGTTCCCTGATAAAGCGTGCCTCATTATTTGCAGCGACCTGATAAATGTCTATGTTCTTAAAGCATTTGCAGATTATGCCGAAACATGACCCGGATCGCTGAATGAGATCATCAAATATTTTGGCTTACTGTCGGCAGGCTGTTTAGTCTATTGTGGCGGGGCTGAATCCGGCAGGTCAGATGAGTTTCATCCTGAACGGGCGGATTTGATCGAATACCATGCTTACATCGGGGAAAAAGCGTAACCGTTTTGAACGGTGCCGCTGAGCAGAAGCGTATTTGCATATGCGCCTGCCATTATAATGATAAAAAATCGCCGGCTGCTGAAATCATCGCTGATTTCGCTGACCGGCTCTCTGTTATCCCTCGTGAATGCCGCAGCGAATCAGACTGCGCTGCTGCATCTGCGCATAGAGCGCCATCTCATCCTGTACTGACGCGCCCAGCGCCGCTTCAAACGCTGCCTGACTGGCGTGACCCGCCTCGCGCGTTGTTACCGCATTACCCAGATTAGACTGAAATATGCCCGCCGCGCTGACCGGCAGAAAATCTTCATACACGATAGGTTCTGCCTGCAGCCGGCCGGCCTGCAGCAGGGCTGACACGCTCTCTCCGGCGCGCGGAGGCTGCTGTTCGCCGCGCTCCGTCAGACGATAGCGGAACCAGGCGAGCTGATGCTCGCGCAGCGTCTCTTCATCATCGGGGAAATCACGAAATACCTCACTGAGGCGCTGCTGATGCTGCGCATTATCGCTGCCGGAGCCCGCGGCAGCCAGCAGCCGGTCATAGAGGGCCCGGCCGGCCGGGGTCAGCGCCGCACCGCGCTGCTCTATCTCGCCGAAGCGCGCCGTGTGCGTGCCCGGCGTACCGTCACTGAAATGCACCGCCTCTTCCAGCGCTTTAAAGCTGGTCTGCCGCAGCAGGATCGGAACCTGGCGCCGCGGCGGGCCTTCAATCAGCACTTTTGGCTCGATACCGCGCGACGGCATCAGCGCCTGCACGCGATCGATATCCAGCGTACGCGGCGTCAGATGGTTGATATGGCAGCCGCGGAAGCAGACAACGTCAGCGATCAGCCGGTGCTGCTGGCTCAGCGCATGATAGGTTTTGCTATCCACCGTGGTCTGCGCATGCCAGCGGAACGTTTCCAGCGCCTCGCTGACAAACGCGGCTGCGTCTCTGGCATTGAGGCCGCCCTGCTCCTGATGACGCCGGATAAGCCTGCGGCAGCCGGGCGTAAAGATGTCACGCGCGTCGAGTATCGCCATCGCACGGGCGTGCAGCGCCGGATCGTCAATCAGCTCAGGACGCAGCAGCGACGTGAAAACGCGAAACGGATTGCGGCGCAGCGCGGCCTCGCTCACGGGCCGGAAAGCCGTGGAGTGAACCGGTACGCCCGCCTGCGACAGGTCGTAATAGCCCACCGGCTCCATGCCCATCACTGCAAACATCTCCCGCAGCAGAGAGAGCTCGGCGGCCGTCCCGACCCGGATAGCGCCATGGCGTTCAACGCTCAGCCGCGCCAGCTCATCCGCCGCTGCCAGCCGATCTTTCAGCGCGGAGTTCGCTTCCAGCGTGCGTTCATTGACCGCGCTGACCAGCTGCGTCAGCGCGCCATACTGCGGCACTTCCTGCTGATACATGGCCGACATGGCCTGTGAAAATAGCGTACGGATCGCATCAGAGCTGAGAAAATTTTCCATAACAGGGGTCCTGAGCCGGAACAGTGCTGTTACTCTAAATCAAGGCACGCAGCGCAGGTAAAATTTTCCCTGAAGTGTGATCGCCCTGTCACTCCACGCCCGGTTTTGGATCGGCAAAGCGGTACTTGAGCACCAGCATCAGGGTTGTCAGCACGGCCGGTATCGCCAGCAGCAGGAAAATCTGGCTAAACGCCCAGCCCAGCGTCAGCAACTCTGCGCCGGCAAACGCGCTGAGAATCGCACCGATACGGCCTACGCCGTGCATCCAGCTTGAGCCGGTGGCGCGGGCGTGTGTGGGATAGAAGTGAGCGGAGAGCGCATTCATGCCGGTATTGGCGCCGTTAAAACAGAAGCCGCTGCAGAACGCGATTGCGCTCATCAATCCGACCTGCGCCGGAGAGAAGCCAAGCGCAACTATCGCAATGCCGCCGCAGAAGTAGATGGTCGCCAGCGCAAGACTGGCGTTCATGCGGTCCATCAGCCAGCCGGCAAACAGCGAGCCCAGCGTGCCGCCCGCCTGATACATGGCCGTGACAATCGCGGCCTCGGTGAGCGACATCCCCAGCGTGTTGATAAGCGACGGCAGCCAGCTGCCAATAAGGTAGACCAGAAACAGTCCCATAAAATAGCCGCCCCAGAGCATCAGGCTGCCAAACAGATAGGATTCTGATACCACGGTAGCTATCGCGCCGCGCCGCACGTTCAGAGTTTCACTGGCGTGATAGCGGCTGCCTGGCGCCACCTCTCCTGGCAGCATACGCTCAAGGATCGCGTGTATACGCGCCGCCGGCGCGCGCTGGTGAATCAGAAAACGCACCGACTCCGGCAGGCCATACATCAGCCAGGGCAGCACCAGCAACGGCAAAATGCCGCCCATGAGTAACACCGCGTGCCAGCTGTAGCGCGGTAGCAGCCAGGATGCTGCGAATCCGCCAGCCGCTGCGCCAAAGGTGAAGCCGCAAAAGACTACGGTGATAATAAAAGATCGGCGACGTTCAGGAGCATATTCCGCCACCAGCGTGCCCACGTTGGGCATGGCGGCGCCCAGCCCCAGTCCGGTCAGAAAGCGAAACAGTATCATCTGCTCGATGTTCTGCGCCAGCGCGGTGGCCAGCGTCCAGAGCCCAAAAAAGAGCACGCTGAGCAGGATCATGATGCGGCGCCCATAGCGGTCGGCCAGCGGCCCGGCCACCATCGCCCCCAGCGCCAGACCAATCAGCGCGGCGCTGATCACCATGCCCAGCTGATGGTTTGTTACGCCCCAGCCTGCTTTTAGCGCGGGCGCAATGAACCCCATCAGCGCGATATCCATACCGTCCAGTGCCACAATCACAAAGCAGAGCGCGATAAGCCGTTTCTGCCAGCGGCTCAGCGCATGACGGTTGATTAACTGGCGAACATCTACGGCTTCGGCGCTGGTCACGGTTTAACTCCTGCTGTTCAGCAAAAAGGTCATCAGTTTTGGTAAAAAAAACGGCGGATATGATAGCCCATCGTTAACCCTGCACTGCACAATTTTTTCACATGACGCCCGTTTCACTCAAAAACAGAACGATTTAAGCCTCTGATAAAACATACTTTTGCAAAAACTGCTTTTCAGCCAGTCGGGACCAGGTTGCAAAAACAAGGGGTTAAGGGAGGCCGTGTATGAAAAGACTTTTGTTAAATTCATTTTGCAATTAAGTTAACAGAACGCATTTTTGCTGGTTGCTCTCGCCAGCCCTTACGGATTACGTTGACCCTATGGATAAAAACACGGTTTTCAGCCAGCGCATTCGCCTGCGCCATCTGCACGCTTTCGTCGCCGTTGCGCAACAGGGAACGCTGGGGCGTGCAGCAGAGACGCTCAGCCTGAGCCAGCCTGCGCTCTCCAAGACCCTGAATGAGCTTGAAGAGCTGGCAGGCGCGCGCCTGCTGGATCGCGGGCGTTCAGGCGCGCAGCTGACCACGGCGGGCGAACAGTTTCTGGTTTACGCAGTAAAAGTGCTGGACGCGCTGAATCATGCTGCGCAAAGCTTTAACGCGCCGGCACCGGGACGGCCGGTTATTATCCGGCTGGGGGCGCTGACCACGGCGGCAATGGGCATGTTACCGCAGATTCTGAACCGCTTTCATGAGCAGCAGCCAAACACCACGGTGCAGGTAGCCACGCTGCACAACAACGTGCTGCTGGCCGGGCTGCGCGCCGGTGAATTTGATGTCGGCATTGGCCGCATGGCCAGCAGTGAAATGATGGCGGGGTTAAGTTATGAGTTGCTGTTTCTGGAGTCGCTGAAGCTGGTCGTCAGGCCGGAACATCCGCTTTTAAGTGACAACGTCACACTGTCCCGCGCCATGCAGTGGCCGGTGGTGATCTCGCCGGAAGGCACCGCGCCGCGGCGCATCGCGCAGCATATGCTGGATGAGCAGAGCTGCAGTTTGCCTCCGGACTGCGTTGAAACCTCCTCTACCTCCCTTGCCCGCCAGCTGGCGCTGCGCTACGACTACGTCTGGTTTGTTCCTTCTGGCGCGGTCAAGGAGGATCTTGAACACCATGCCCTGCATGCACTGCCGCTCGCCTCACCCGGTCCGGGCGAACCGGTAGGGATCATCACCCGCAGCGGCTATCCGCTCAGCCTCAGCGCCGAAGTGCTGATCGCCACGATCCGCAAGTTTCACCATTAGCGGCTGCGCTTTGCATGCCGCTCGCGGTTGTCGAGCCGCGCCTGCTCAGTTTTACGCAAACTCACATAAAGCGCGCCCGCACCGCCGTGCTGCGGTTGTGCGGTACAGAAGCTTTGCACCTGATCAAACTGCTGCAGCCAGCGCGCCAGATAGCTGCGCACAATGTTGGCATGCGACTCGTCATCACGTCCTTTGCCGTGAATAATCAGCAAATTACGCAGCCCCTGCCGGCGCGCTTCCTGCATAAAACTGAACAGCGACTGGCGGCAGGTCTCCACCGGCTGACGCAGCAGATTCAGGCTGGCCTCCAGCGGATATTTGCCCAGCCGCACTTTATCCACGACGCCCTGCTGAATGCCTTCTGCCCGGTACTCCAGCGGTGATGTGAGCGGGACAATCTCCAGAAAACCGCGCGTAAGAAAGTTCTCTTCGCTCTCCGGCGGCACAGTCCGTGGCGCTTTAGTGGAGGGCGCACGCAGCCACTGCGTATTAGCACAATCTTTCAGGGGCGTGACATCCCCCATGGCATCGCGGAACAGGTCTTCATCATCAAGGTTCATCATGTTTCCCCATACCCGATTAAGCATATGCGCACGGCATACTGATAAAACTGAAGAATAGCAAAGGTTGCCGTACGGGGTAAAAGGTCTGCACCGCAGAGGCCGGATGCTGTTACGCCGCGCGGGTGAGATCAATCGGGCGAATACCCATTATTTGTAAGGTTTTTGTGCCAGATCCAGCCTGCATGCATTCACAGCAGGAAGAAAAATGGTAAAATTGACGGCAGTCAATAATCATCGAGCGTACAGATATGATCCAGGAAAAACGCAGCATTCGACGTATTCAGTCTGGCGGATGTGCGATCCACTGTCAGGATTGCAGTATCAGCCAGTTGTGTATTCCTTTCACACTGAATGAGCATGAGCTTGATCAGCTGGACAACATCATCGAACGTAAAAAGCCGATTCAGAAAGGCCAGACATTATTCAAGGCGGGTGACGAACTGAAGTCGCTGTATGCCATTCGCTCCGGCACAATCAAGAGTTATACCATTACCGAACAGGGCGACGAGCAGATCACCGGCTTTCATCTGGCAGGCGACCTGGTCGGGTTTGATGCCATCGTTAACGCTAAGCACCCGGGCTTCGCACAGGCGCTGGAGACGGCCATGGTCTGCGAAATCCCTTTTGAGACGCTGGACGATCTGTCAGGCAAAATGCCCGCACTGCGTCAGCAGATGATGCGTCTGATGAGCGGAGAGATTAAAGGCGATCAGGATATGATTATGCTGCTCTCCAGAAAAAATGCTGAAGAGCGTCTGGCCGCCTTTATCTGGAATCTCTCGCGGCGCTTTGGCCAGCGCGGTTTTTCGCAGCGCGAGTTCCGGCTGACCATGACGCGCGGCGATATCGGCAATTATCTGGGACTGACGGTTGAAACCATCAGCCGCCTGCTGGGGCGTTTTCAGAAAAGCGGCATGCTGGCTGTTAAAGGCAAATATATCACTATTGAAGATCACGCCCTGCTCTCTGAGCTGGCGGGTCAGGCGGAACAACCCGCCTGAGGCAATGCCGGGTCAGTAATTGTTATTTTATTGATCCGGCTACACCTTTTCCGCTTCTGCACGCCCGAAACTTAGGCTATCTTTATTCCATATGGCCTGGGTCTAAGGAGAGTGCGCTATGTCCCGTTACCAACATGTTCTGGTCGCGATCGATCCTCAGCAGGACGATCAGCCGGCGCTGCGTCGCGCGGTTTATCTGAATCAACGCATCGGCGGAAAAATTAAAGCGTTTCTGCCTATCTATGATTTCTCCTATGAAATGACCACCCTGCTTTCGCCTGATGAGCGCACCAATATGCGCAAAGGGGTGATTAGCCAGCGCACCGAGTGGATCCGTGAGCAGGCGCAGGCCTATCTGGATGCCGGCGTAGATATCGAAATCAAAGTGGTCTGGCACAACCGCCCTTTTGAAGCGATTATTCAGGAGGTGCTGGCGCACAATCATGACCTGGTGCTGAAAATGGCACACCAGCATGACCGGCTGGAGTCGGTTATTTTTACCCCCACCGACTGGCATCTGCTGCGTAAATGTCCCTGCCCGGTGTGGATGGTAAAAGATCAGCCGTGGCCGGAAGGCGGTAAAGCGGTAGTGGCGGTAAACCTCGCCAGCGAAGAGCCGCATCACGATGAGCTGAATCAGAAACTGATCCGCGAAACCGCGCGTCTGGCGGAAATGGTAAATCACACCGAAGTCCATCTGGTGGGCGCTTATCCGGTTACGCCGATTAATATCGCCATTGAGCTGCCCGATTTTGATCCCAGCGTCTATAACGACGCTATCCGCGGTCAGCATCTGGTGGCGATGAAAGCGCTGCGACAGAAATTTTCCATTGGTGAAGAGTTTACTCACGTCGCTAAAGGCCTGCCGGAAGAGGTGATCCCCGATATCGCTTCACAGCTGGATGCCGGTATTGTCGTGCTTGGTACGATTGGCCGTACCGGCCTCTCGGCGGCCTTTCTTGGCAACACCGCTGAACAAGTTATTGATCATCTGCGCTGTGATTTACTGGCCATCAAGCCGGATGATTTTAAATCGCCGGTCGATCGTGATGATGAGGAAGATGAAGAGGATTAACCGTCACGGGCGCTGCGGCGCCCCTGCATGATTACGCCCATCCTGATCCATTGCCCCGCTTAACAACATCCTATACCGCAGCGCGTAGCCTGAACGGGCTACGCGCTTAACTGCCCGACAGATGCGTCCGCGATTTCAGAAAAAATATTGCCGCAAAAAGAGACATGCATCCATACGGCATTCACGCTAAATTGGCTGAGACAGGCTGATTATTACATGCAATAATCAGCGGCTAATCTGTTATACATCAAGAGTCCAGCACGTTTTCGTACTCATTTTGCGTAAGGCGAAGGATCATTTTTATGAAGCTGAAGAACACCATTCTGGCGTCTACTCTGTTATCGCTGCTGGCAGCTAACGCGTTTGCTGCCAAAGAGCTGACGCCGGAACAAGCGGCCGGCCTGAAACCATTCGAACGTATTAATATCAACGGCCGCTTCAACGCAATCGGTGATGCCACCAGCGCAGTCTCGAGAGCAGCAGATGAGAAAGGCGCTGACTCGTTTTACGTTCAGGGCATCAATGATACCAACGGTAACGGCGGCAACTGGCGCGTCACCGCAGATTTATACAAAGCGGACGCCGCTAAAGCATCGACCGATACGCAGTATCGCGTGATCAACGGCGTTAAAGAGCTGCCGAAAGCGGAAGCCTACCGCCTTGAACCGTTCGACACGGTTTCAGTCAGTGGCTTCTTCTCCAGCCAGCCTGCGGTAAATGATGCGATCTCCAGAGCCGCACAGAAAAAAGGCGCCGCCTCATTCTTTATCGTGCGCCAGGTTGATGCCAATAACGGCGGCAATCAGTACGTCACCGCCTATGTCTATAAAGCTGATGCCAAAGCGCGTATCGTCCAGGATACATCAAACTCGATTCCTGCTGATTCTGAAGCCGGAAAAGCCGCGCTGGCCGCTGGCGGCGCAGCGGCGTCGCGCGTGGCGCTGCCGGGTGTAGCCTCTTCTGATACGCCGAGCACCAATGTAGGTCGCTTCTTTGAGACGCAGAGTTCAACCGGCAAACGCTATACGGTGAAGCAGTCAGACGGCCGCAGCGTGCAGGAAGTCAATGCGATTACCGCCGCGCAGATGCAGCCGTTTGATACCATCACCTTCTCCGATCATTTCGGCACGCCGACTGAGATTTCAGAGGCCGTCGGCAAGCGGGCTATCGCCAAAGGCGCGAAGTATTACCACATCACGCGCCAGTGGCAGAACCAGAGCGGTGGCAACCTTACCGTTACCGCCGACCTGTTTAAATAATGATGCAGCGGGGCAGCCAGACTGCCCTGCTGTTTGCATAGTTCCTGCACAAATCTGCATACTCTTGCATTGCCATCCCTCTCTCCTCCTCGTAAAATCTGCCGCCTGTTTTCAGGGGATTCCGTTTTAATCTGCGCCTGATGGTGCACTACACTTCTACGGAAAGTTCACGACCCAGCATACTCTGCTGTTCAGGAAAGGCATTTTGGATAAAAAATTAGGTCTTAGCGCGTTGACGGCTCTGGTGCTCAGCTCCATGCTTGGCGCGGGCGTGTTTAGCCTGCCGCAGAATATGGCGGCCGTCGCGGGTCCGGCGGCGCTGCTCATCGGCTGGCTCATCACCGGGGTGGGTATCATTTTTCTCTCCCTCGCAATGCTGCTGCTGACGCGGCTCAAACCGGAGCTCGACGGCGGTATCTTTACCTATGCCCGCGCCGGGTTTGGTGAGCTGACGGGGTTCTGCTCGGCGTGGGGCTACTGGCTCTGCGCCGTGATCGCCAACGTCTCCTATCTGGTGATTGTGTTCTCTGCGCTGAGCTTTTTTACCGATACGCCGCAGCACGTGGTGTTTGGCGACGGTAACACCTGGCAGGCGATGCTGGGCGCTTCGGTGCTGCTCTGGCTGGTACACTGGCTGGTGCTGCGTGGCGTGCAGACTGCAGCGAGCATTAATATGCTGGCCACGCTTGGCAAGCTGGTCCCGCTGCTGCTGTTTGTGGTGCTGGCGCTGCTGGCATTTAATTATGACCGGTTCAGCTTCGATTTCAGCGGCGCTGAGCTGGGTCAGCCGCTGTGGCAGCAGATCAAGCAGACCATGCTTATCACGCTGTGGGTCTTTATCGGCGTTGAGGGTGCCGTGGTGGTATCGGCGCGCGCGCGCAATAAACAGGATGTGGGGCGCGCCACGCTGCTGGCGGTGCTGGCGGCGCTGCTGGTTTATCTGCTGGTCACGTTGCTCTCGCTGGGTGTGATCCCGCGCGCTGAGCTGGCGCAGCTGCGCAACCCGTCAATGGCCGGGCTGATGACGCATCTGCTGGGTCACTGGGGCGATGCGGTGATAGCCGCGGGGCTGATTGTCTCGGTCTGCGGCGCCTATCTCAGCTGGACCATTATGGCGGCTGAAGTTCCCTTTATCGCTGCCCGGCAGGGTGCATTTCCGCGCAGCCTCGCCCGACAAAACCGTCATAACTCGCCTGCGGCGTCGCTGTGGCTGACCAACGGCAGCGTACAGGTTTGCCTGATCGCCATCGCGCTGACCGGCGCTGACTACAATACCCTGCTGACAATCGCCTCAGAGATGATTCTGGTGCCTTACCTGCTGGTGGGACTCTATCTGATGAAGGTGGTGCGCGGCCAGCAGAAACCGCTGGCGATGAGCATCGGGCTGGGTGCCACGCTGTATGGCCTCTGGCTGCTCTACGCCTCAGGCCCGTTGCATCTGCTGCTCTCCGTGGTGCTTTACGCGCCGGGACTGCTGCTGTTTCTCTACGCGCGCCGCGGCGGACGCGGTGACAAGCCGCTGCTGCAGCTGGAACGCATGGCGATTGTGCTGTTGATGGCGGCATCGCTGCCCGCGCTGTGGCAGCTTACGCAGTAATCAATGCGCGAGTGCCGGAATGGAGACGCACAGCAGATCGTTCTGCTGTGTAAGATTCAGGGGTTTGCTGTATTCGAGGTGGATCCCATCAAGCTGTTCCGCAGAGAGCGGATAAGGCAGCTGAATATCAAACCGGCTGATATGCTGCTGCTCCGCCAGCGTGATCAGCCGGGCGATATTGATCTCATCGCTGACCTGCGTTGAAATGATTTGCAACGCTAATTCTTTCAGATGATCGTCGCTGGCCTGTAAGCTGTGAGCGGACTTGCGGGTTACCATGCCAAAAATGGGCATGACACCGTAAATGGCGTCAACAAAGCTCCAGCGTTTTTTGCAGGAAGCGGAGAGAAAGTCACTGTAATTGAAGCAGATGCGATCACTGTATCCGGCTGAAGCCAGCTCTTTATCAGACACCCTCGCACTCCTCCTGTTTTTCAATGCGGTTCCGAACCTTGCGCCTTAACGCGCCGCTAATAATGGCACATTTCACAGTATACATACCAGTAAGACAGGGATATTTCGTGCGGTAGCGTAGTGCTCAGGACCAGGAAAAGCTATGCTGCTGCCATTCTTTTTCAGCGCGCTTACCTATGAACAAAATTGTCTATGTTGAAGATGAGCCGGAAGTCGGCGAGCTGATCGCCGCCTATCTGGGCCGCCATGATATTGACGTGGTTGTCGAAACGCGCGGCGATCGCGCCGAGGCGACGATTCTTAACGTCCAGCCGGATCTGGTCCTGCTGGATATTATGCTGCCGGGTAAAGATGGCATGACGCTCTGCCGCGACCTGCGGGCGCACTGGAGTGGTCCCATTGTCCTGCTGACCTCACTCGACAGCGATATGAACCATATTCTCGCGCTTGAAATGGGCGCCAATGACTACATTCTCAAGACCACGCCCCCTGCCGTGCTGCTGGCGCGGCTGCGGCTGCATCTGCGTCAGGCGGTGGTCAACAAGCCGGAGAGCACGCCGGCACAGCAGCAGTCGCAGAAAGTGCTGCGGTTTGGTTCGCTGACCATCGATGCGCTGAACCGTCAGGTGCTGCTGTTTGATGAGAACATTACGCTTTCAACGGCCGACTTCGATCTGCTGTGGCAGCTGGCGAGCCACGCCGGCGAGATCCTCGATCGCGACGCGCTGCTGATGACGCTGCGCGGCGTGAGCTATGACGGCATGGATCGCAGTATTGATGTGGCTATCTCGCGGCTGCGCAAAAAGCTCTATGACAGCGCGACTGAGCCGTTTCGCATCAAAACCATCCGCAACAAAGGCTACCTGTTTGCGCCTCAGGCCTGGGATACCCGCAGCTGATGAGAAAGCTCTTTATTCAGTTTTACCTGCTGCTGTTTGTCTGCTTTCTGGTGATGACCCTGCTGGTGGGCCTGGTGTATAAGTTTACCGCCGAGCGGGCTGGCCGGCAGTCGATGAATGACCTGATGGCCAGCTCGCTGTTTCTGATGCGCAGCGAGCTGCGCGAGATCCCGCCGCGCGACTGGAACAAAACTATCCGCAGTCTCGATCTTGACCTCTCATTCGATCTCAATATCGAACCTATGAGCAAATACCAGCTGGATGAGAGGGATATGAAACGTCTGCGCGCCGGCGAAATTGTCGCACTCGACGATCAATACACCTTTCTGCAGCATATTCCCCGCAGCCACTACGTGCTCTCTGTCGGGCCTATCCCCTATCTGTTTTATCTGCATCAGATGCGGCTGCTGGATATTGCGCTGGTGGCGTTTATCGGTATGTCGCTGGCACTGCCGGTATTTATCTGGCTGCGTCCGCACTGGCAGGAGATGCAGCGGCTGGAGAAAGCCGCGGAGCGCTTTGGCCGCGGTGAGCTGGACGTGCGCACCCATTTTGAAAGCACCTCCAGCCTTCACAGTCTCGGCGTGGCGTTTAACCAGATGGCGGATAACATCAATACGCTGGTGGCCAGCAAAAAACAGCTGATTGATGGCATCGCCCACGAGCTGCGCACGCCGCTGGTGCGCCTGCGCTACCGGCTGGAGATGAGCGATAACCTGACAGAGGCGGAGTCCGCCGCGCTGAATCGCGATGTGGGCCAGCTGGAGAGCCTGATTGAAGAACTGCTGACCTATGCCCGGCTGGACCGTCCGCGGGTCGACCTGCATCTGCAGTCGTTCGACCTGGCGCAGTGGCTGCGGCTCTATATTGCTGATGTACAGAGTATGCAGCCGCACACGCAGATCGCGCTGGATATTCCGCAGCTGCAGAATACCGGCAGCGCCGACATGCGGCTGATGGAGCGGGTGCTGGATAACCTCGTCAATAATGCGTTGCGCTACGCTACTGAGCGGCTGCGCGTCAGCCTCTGGTTTGACGGCACAACCGGCATTTTGCAGGTAGAGGATGATGGTCCCGGCATTCCGGCCGAAGAGCGCCAGCGGGTTTTTGAGCCTTTCGTTCGTCTCGATCCCAGCCGCGATCGCGCGACCGGCGGCTGCGGCCTCGGGCTGGCTATCGTCCATTCGATTGCCCAGGCGCTGCAGGGTCAGGTGGTGATCGAGAGCTCGCCGCTCGGCGGCGCCAGCGTTCGCTTTTGCTGGCCGGTTGATTTACCCTTGCGTGAGACACCCCCCCGCTTACCCGCTTAAGGAGATCTGGCTGTGACATCAGCTTATCAGGAACTTACCCGCACGTTTCAGCGCCTTTCCCGTTTCGGTCACCTCGGTGCGATTGCCGGGGTTGATATGCAGACTACCATGCCGCCCGGCGGCAGTCAGACGCGTGGCGAAGCGCTGGCCGAACTCAGCGTGTTTATGCATGAGCTGCTGACCGCGCCGGCGCTGGAAGGGCTTTTCTCTGCTGCTGAGCAGGAGTCGCTGAACGATGTTGAGCAGGCAAACGTGGCGGAGATGCAGCGCGCCTGGCGTCAGGCAACGCTGCTTCCCGCCGCGCTGGTCGAAGCAAAATCGCTGGCGGGCTCGCGCTGCGAGCATGCGTGGCGATCGCAGCGCCCGGCGAATGACTGGCAGGGCTTCAGCGCTAACCTCAAAGAGGTTGTCCGGCTGAGCCGGGAAGAGGCGCAGCTGCGCGCCGCTGCGGCCAGCACGTCGCGCTATGACGCGCTGCTGGATCTGTATGAGCCAGGCATGACCAGCGCCCGGCTTGACGCCACTTTTGGCGCGCTGAAAAGCTGGCTGCCTGATTTACTGCAGCGGGCGGTGGCAAAGCAGGCGCAGGCGCCGCTTCAGCCGCTGGGACCCTTTGCCGTTGAGTCACAGAAGCAGCTGGGGCTGAGCGTAATGAAGCTGCTCGGCTTCGATTTCAATCATGGTCGTCTGGATGTCAGCGCCCACCCTTTTTGCGGCGGTGTGCCGGACGACGTGCGCATCACCACGCGCTACAACGAAAGCGAGTTTCTCAGCGCCATGATGGGTGTGATCCATGAGACCGGGCACGCGCGCTACGAACAGAATCTGCCACAGCAGTGGCGCGGTCAGCCAGTGGCCCTGGCGCGCTCTACCGCGATTCATGAGTCGCAGAGCCTGTTTATGGAGATGCAGCTGGGCCGCAGCCGCGCCTTTTTGCAGCATATTCAGCCGCAGGTCGTCGCGCTGATGGGTGAGCAGCCTGCGCTGGAGACGCCTAACTTTATTCGTCTGGCGCAGCGCGTCAAGCCTGGCTTTATCCGCGTCGATGCCGATGAGCTGAGCTATCCGGCACACGTTATTCTGCGCTATGAGATTGAGCGCGCGCTGATTGAAGGTGAGATTGAGGTAGAGGATATTCCGGCGCTGTGGGATGAAAAAATGCAGCAGTCGCTCGGCATTGATACCCGTGGCAACTATCGCGATGGCTGTATGCAGGATATCCACTGGACCGACGGCGCGTTCGGCTATTTCCCGACCTATACGCTGGGCGCGATGTATGCGGCACAGCTTTATCAGGCAGTTAAGCGCGCGATCCCGCAGCTGGAGACGCTGATCCTCAACGGCGAGCTGCAGCCGGTATTTGACTGGCTGCAGCAGAATATCTGGCAGCACGGCAGTCGCTTCCCGACTGAACAGCTGCTGCGCAACGCCACCGGTGAAGCGCTGAATCCGGACTATTTCCGTCAGCACCTTGAGCAGCGCTACCTCGCCGATTGACCCCGCAGGCGGCCGCAACGGCCGCCACTTTCCCGCCTTGTACAATCCGTTACACGCCGATACCAATCCCTCACGGAAAGCGAAATCGCTTTTTCATATAGTGTTTTCACCGGCCCCGCAGTGGGCTACATATGAAAAAATAGTCCGAGGATTAAGCGATGAAAAAATTATGTGCACTGGTAATCGCCGCTGCTATGGGTCTCTCTTCTGCTGCTTTTGCTGCTGAGACAACCGCTGCTCCGGCGGCAACTGCCACCACCAGCTCCACTACCGCTGCGCCAGCTAAACATAAAATGGTGCATCACAAACATAAAGCTGCTGCGCAGAAAGCCCAGGCTGCGAAAAAGCATCATAAAAAAGCAACCAAGCCTGCTGAACAGAAAGCGCAGGCCGCTAAAAAGCATCACAAAAAATCAACTCAGCCCGCTGCACAGAAAGCGCAGGCTGCCAAAAAGCACCACGTGAAATCCGCTAAACCTGCTGCACAGAAAGCGCAGGCGGCTAAAAAGCACCACGCTAAAGTTGCGCAGAAAGCGCAGGCAGCTAAAAAGCATCACAAAATGAAAAAATCAGCGAAATAAGTTCGCGCCAACACCACGATGTTGTTTAAAACACCCGGTTATGCCGGGTGTTTATTTACTGGAGTAGCGAAAAATGGTGCGTCGCTATCGCTTCGAAATTATTCTCATTGTGATGATTCTCTGCGGCATTGTCGCGGCCAGTTTTTTTATTTGATGGCTGTAGCGCGCTGATTACTCCAATATTTCTCCCTTTTTTACCGCTCACCGACTATAGTTATCGCCTAAGCGTGATAACAAAAACTCCCTTTTATTCTCCCTGTCGAGAGAACTATGCGCCTGGCAATTCTGTTATTTATTGGTATTTTCGGCTTTACCCTCACAGCACACGCCGATGATGAAGACGGGCTGAGTCCCGAAGAGATCAAGACGCTGTTTTTTGGTAAAGACCATCGCCAGGCAATAAGCGACGTGGCCGCTGCGCCCTGGGATGCCATTGGTCAGCTGGAGACGGAAAGCGGCAACCTCTGCACCGCCACGCTGATCTCTGCTCATCTGGCCCTGACCGCCGGCCACTGCCTGCTGACACCGCCAGGCCGGTTCGATAAGCCGGTTGCGCTGCGCTTTATGGCGGGTGAAAAAGGCTGGCGTTACGAAATTCACGATATAGATGCCCGGGTTGAGCCGTCGCTGGCGCGGCGCCTGCAGGCCGATGGCGAGGGCTGGATTGTGCCCTCTGCCGCCGCGCCTTACGATTATGGTCTGGTAATCCTGCACAACCCCCCTTCAGGTATTGTGCCGATCCCGCTGTTTGATGGCTCTCGCAGCGATCTCACCGCCGCGCTCAAAGAGAGCGGACGCAAAGTCACGCAGGCGGGTTATCCGGCCGATCACCTCGATTCACTCTATTCGCATAGCGACTGTATAGTCACCGGCTGGGCGCAGCGCGCCGTGCTTTCGCACCAGTGCGATACGCTGCCTGGCGACAGCGGCTCCCCGCTGCTGCTGAAAAAAGATGATGGCTGGCAGCTCATCGCCGTACAGAGTTCGGCACCGGCGCCGGTCGATCGCTATCGCGCTGACAACCGGGCCATTGCCGTGACCTCGTTTAAAGATAAACTCGAAGAGCTGGCTGAATAAGCAGGCAGGCGCGCGATCACGCACACCTGCGCGCATTATGCATTCAGCTCAGCTGCTCCATCGCCTGCAGCACCCGCTTATCTGAAACCGGATAGGGAGTACCCAGCTGCTGAGCAAAGTAGCTGATGCGCAGCTCTTCAATCATCCAGCGGATCGCCACTACATCGGCATCATCCCGGCGCTGCGGCGGCAGCTTGCTGCGCCAGACGTTCCACGCCTGTTCCACCGCCTGTACCTTCAGCATGCGGGCGCGATCGCTGTGCGGATCGGCGGGCAGCTTCTCCAGACGGCGCTCGATTCCCTGCAGATAGCGCAGCGTATCTCCCAGCCGATCGTAGCCGTTGCCGGTGACAAATCCGCGATAGACCAGACCGCTCATCTGCTGTTTGATATCTGCCAGCGCCAGCGCCAGCGTCATATCCACGCGGCCTTTCAGAAATTTGTTGATATTGAACACGCAGGTGAGGATCTGCTCAACCTGCTGCGCAATCGTCACCACGGTGTCGTTCAGCTCCGCCCGCGCTTTATCGCGCAGCTGCTCAAAATTCTGCTGCTGCCACGCGGGGCCGCCCGCCTCCGCCATTAGCTTATCCACGCCGCAGGCAATACAGTCGTCTATCAGCTCCAGCACTTTGCCATACGGATTAAAGTAGAGCCCGAGCTTGGCTTTATTCGGCAGCTTTTCATGCAGATATTTAACCGGTGACGGAATGTTCAGCAGCAGCAGGCGACGCTGACCGCGCCACATCATCTTCTGCTGCTCCTCTTCACTGTCAAACAGGCGGATCGCCACGCTATCTTTTTCATCTACCAGCGCCGGCCAGGCTTTGACCTGATAGCTGCCGCGCTTCTGCTCATAACTCTGTGGCAGGTCGCCAAAACTCCAGATGTGCAGGCCGCTCTGCTCCAGACCATCATCGGCAACCTTCGACAGCGTCTCCTGCACTTTGCCTTTCAGCGCCTGTTTCAGCTGATGCAGATCTTTACCTTCCTGCAGCTTGCGGTTGTGCTCATCCACAATGCGGAACGTCATTTTAAGGTGATCGGGCACCTGATCCCAGTGCCAGGCATCGCGCTCAATCGTCACGCCTGACATGCGCCGGAACTCACGCTCCAGCGCATCCAGCAGCGGCTGTGCCAGCGGCTGAACGCGACCGAGAAACGCTTCCGCGTAATTGGGGGCCGGCACAAAATTGCGGCGCAGCGGTTTGGGCAGCGATTTAATCAGCGCGATGATAAGCTCACGCCGCACGCCGGGGATCTGCCACTCAAAACCCGCTTCATCCACCTGGTTCAGCAGCGGCAGCGGGATATGAACGGTCACGCCATCCGCATCGGCGCCTGGCTCAAACTGATAGGTGAGCCGCAGCTTCAGGTTGCCCTGCTGCCAGACATTAGGGTAGTCGAGCTGGCTGACCTTATCTGCTCCCTCTTTGATCAGCATCTGCTTGTCGAAGTTGAGCAGGTCCGGATTCTCTTTACTGGCCTGCTTCCACCAGCTGTCAAAGTGACGGGCAGAGACCACCTCTTTGCCCAGACGGCGATCGTAAAAAGCAAACAGCGTTTCGTCATCCACCAGAATGTCGCGGCGGCGTGATTTATGCTCCAGATCCTCAACTTCACTGCGCAGCTTCAGGTTGGTGCGGAAAAAGGCGTGGCGCGTCTGCCAGTCGCCCTCAACCAGCGCATGGCGAATAAACAGCTCGCGGCTCAGCTGCGGATCGATGCGGCTGTAATTCACTTTACGCGCCTGCACGATGGGCAGCCCGTAGAGCGTTACCTTTTCCGTAGCCATCACCGCGCCCTGTGCTTTCTCCCAGTGCGGTTCGCTGTAGCTGCGCTTGATAAGGTGCTGAGCCAGCGGCTCAATCCACTCCGGATCGATGCGTGCCGCCACCCGGCCCCACAGGCGGCTGGTTTCTACCAGTTCTGCCACCACGGTCCATTTCGGCGGTTTTTTAAACAAACCGGAGCCAGGGAATATGGCAAAGCGGGCGTTGCGCGCACCGGTAAACTCCTGCTTCTCCGCATCTTTCTGTCCGATATGCGACAGCAGGCCGGTCAGCAGCGCACAGTGCACCTCACGATAAGGTGCCGGCTCGCTGTTGACGGGCATCCCCTGTTCACGCACCACCTGACGCAGCTGCGTATAGATATCCTGCCATTCGCGCACGCGCAGATAGTTGAGATAGTCGCTTTTACACTGGCGGCGGAACTGGTTGCCCGACAGCGCTTTCTGCTGCTCCTGGATATAGTTCCAGAGATTAACAAAGGTGAGAAAGTCAGACTCTTTATCAGCAAAGCGGCGATGTTTCTCATCGGACGCCTGCTGTTTCTCGACCGGCCGCTCGCGCGGGTCCTGAATCGAGAGCGCCGCCGCGATAATCATCACCTCGCGCACGCAGCCAAAGCGCTGCGCCTCCAGCACCATCCGCGCCAGCCGCGGATCCACCGGCAGCTGCGCCAGGGTACGACCGGACGGCGTCAGCCGGTAGTGCTCATTTTCATTAAGAGTAATGGCGCCCAGCTCTTCCAGCAGCCGCACGCCATCCTGAATATTTCGTTTGTCAGGCGCTTCCACAAACGGGAACGCCGCAATATCGCCCAGCCCCAGGGCGGTCATCTGCAGGATCACCGACGCGAGATTGGTCCGCAGGATCTCCGGATCGGTAAAAGCGGGCCGGCTGAGGAAATCAGCCTCGGAGTAGAGCCGGATACAGATCCCTTCCGAAACGCGGCCGCAGCGCCCTTTACGCTGGTTTGCCGAAGCCTGTGAAACCGGCTCAATCGGCAGGCGCTGCACCTTGGTGCGATAGCTGTAGCGGCTGATTCGCGCGGTACCGGGATCGATGACATATTTAATGCCCGGCACGGTGAGCGAGGTCTCTGCCACGTTCGTGGCCAGGACAATGCGCCGCCCGCTGTGGGACTGAAACACGCGATTCTGCTCGGCATTGGAGAGACGCGCATAGAGCGGCAGGATCTCGGTATGCGGTAAATCGCGCTTCATCAGCGCATCAGACGTGTCGCGGATCTCACGCTCTCCGCTCATGAAGATCAATATATCGCCACGGCTCTCCTGCCCCAGCTCATCCACGGCGTCAAAAATGGCCTGCAGCTGATCGCGATCGCTCTCATCCGCTTCTTCCGCGATAGGCCGGTAGCGCACCTCTACCGGGTAGGTACGACCTGACACTTCAATAACCGGCGCATTATTAAAGTGACGCGAGAAGCGCTGCGGATCGATGGTGGCGGAGGTGATGATCACTTTGAGATCGGGGCGGCGCGGCAGCAGCTCACGCAGGTATCCCAGCAGAAAATCGATGTTGAGGCTGCGTTCATGCGCCTCATCAATAATGATGGTGTCGTACTGCAGCAGCAGCCGGTCCTGCTGGATCTCCGCCAGCAGGATACCGTCGGTCATCAGTTTGACCTGCGTGCTGTCGCTGACCTGATCGGTAAAACGGACTTTATAGCCGATGGTACTTCCCGGCGCGGTCTCCAGCTCTTCCGCGATGCGGTTCGCCACGGTGCGGGCTGCCAGACGACGCGGCTGCGTGTGCCCGATCAGACCTTTCACGCCGCGTCCCAGCGCCAGGCAGATTTTTGGCAGCTGAGTAGTTTTACCCGATCCGGTTTCACCGGCAACAATCACTACCTGATGATCGCGAATCGCGTCTGATATCGCCTGCTGCTTCTGGCTGACCGGCAGATTCTCAGGAAAGGTGATGCGCGGGGTGCCGGCCACGCGCCGGACGATGCGCTGTTCGGCAACGCTGAATTCCTCCGCCAGCTCTGCGGCAATGGTCTGCTGTGCGGCGCTGTTTTTCACCTTTGCCGCACCCTGCAGACGTCGCTGCAGGCGCTGGCGATCGCGCAGCGTCAGCGCATCAAGCCGGGCCCAGAATGGAGCTAAAGGTGATTCAATGGATGATGACATAGAGATGGATTACCTGTTAGTGCAGCACGGCGGAAACACGCGCGGCGCCGGGACGCTTTCCCGGCAGATTCAATCGATTACCGGACGCCATAATAGCATATTCTCAGCCTGCTGGCTGAGCCGCTCCGGCTGGCTTATTCAATTAATTCGAACATTGGCCTCGAATTATTACGCTTTTACGCTGCCGGTGAACGCCGTAGAGTATGGCGCATTGAGCGGGAAGCCCGCCGCATAACCCACAGGAACCTATTATGAGCCACGTATTAATTCTGAAGTCCAGTATCCTTGCCGGCTATTCACAGTCAGGCCAGCTGGCTGATTTTTACGCTGAAGAAGCGCGCGCTAACGGCGACAGCGTAACCGTACGCGACCTGGCTGCCGATCCGGTACCGGTACTGGATGGTGAACTAGTGGGTGCTCTGCGTCCTTCAGATGCGCCGCTTTCTCCGCGTCAGCAGGAGGCGCTGGCACTCTCCGATGCGCTGATCGCTGAGCTTCAGGCGCATGACACCATTGTTATTGCGGCACCGATGTACAATTTCAACATCCCGACGCAGCTGAAAAACTACTTTGACCTGATTGCCCGCGCGGGCGTGACTTTCCGCTACACCGAAGCGGGTCCGGAAGGTCTGGTTAAAGGCAAACGTGCGGTGATCCTGAGCAGCCGTGGCGGTATCCACAAAGATACCCCAACCGATCTGCTGACGCCGTATGTGAAGCTGTTCCTCGGCTTTATCGGCATCACTGACGTTGAGTTTGTGTTTGCCGAAGGGATCGCCTACGGTCCGGAAGTGGCGACCAAAGCGACCGCTGAGGCGAAAGATGCGATTAAACAGCGCGTCTCTGCCTGATTAGAAAAATGATTTGCTGAGTTATTTTTTACCGGGCCTGAGTGCCCGGTTTTTATTTTAATGTCAATATATCTATGCCTGCCGGCAGCTTCCTGCTTTTTAATTTACACTTTAACATCGCTCTCTCATTCTGCTTTACAGTTTTGATTTTGTTACTGACAAGTCACAAAGGCTTTTTGATCAAAGCACAGTGCCGCAAACCTTTTAATAAAAAGCGAAATGAGAAAGTTTTCTCATAAGCAATGTGGCACGATAAATCCGCAATAAAGTTCAGCCACAGAGGCTGGAACTGGTTTCAACTCTTACCTCAATTACTAAATATTTTTTCAGGAGAATAATATGGCCTTAATGTTATGCTATATCCCTGTAAGTAATACCCTGCCCGCTAAAACTGCAGCAATCAATTCCTTCCCGCCCGTAATCGACAAAATTAAAATGTTTGAGATGCCTGTTAAAGCGACGGGCAATCAGGGCACGCAGTTAAAGTTAAACGCTGAATACATGCGTGACATAACTGCCATGAAAGCGAACAGGAAAGTTTCGCTGCTGACGCCGACCTTCGAAAAGCTTCACAGCACGGGCAATCATATGCCGACTGCTTCAGCCAGAAACTTCACCGCTGCACCGGGCATAGCAACGATTGTAGTGGCGCCAGCTGCGGCAGCACAGGATATTATTATCGCCCGGCCGGCTGCGACGGCGCCTGCTCAGGCAGAAGTAAAACCTGAGCCTGAAACCGCTGAGGCAAAAATCAGAGCCGGGCATAAAGACTTGCCTTCACTACTGACCCGTATCAGGCATCAATTTACGCAAATCTGGTCATCGCTGAAGCGCTCTGTTTCATCACTGGTACAGACCTATCGGTTGCAAAAGAATGAAAATGTAATGCAGTTTGAAAATTTATCCAGGAATAAATCACAAGCCCATGACGCGATGAATGAAATAAATAATGCATATCAACAAAATCCTCTTAGAGCCCTGTCCTTATATAACGCAGCAAAGCAAAATATAATATTTGATGCTATAAATGACATTATCGAAACAGCTAAAAGAGAAAATGCAGACGTCGATATACACAGGCTGTGCGAACAGGCTAACCATTATGCGCTCAATTCCGGTGTTAACTCCCTGCTCTTTACAGTAACAGAAAATAACACCATCAGGCGCGCTAATATCTGCGGCTTACCTTCTATGCAACAACGCACGAGGCAGCTTCAGGAAGTTATCAATAATATAGAGGAAAGTTCTGCTACCCTGCATCGTTCTTCTCAGAATTTAAACAGGCGCCAGCGTGCAAACTCGGTGCAGTCAATCGCTCAGAGAATGATTAATGCCAGCTATGCGAAGCTGTTTAATGATGTACAGAGCGACAAAAAAAACCTCTATGGTACACGTCACCATTTTGACAAAAATGAAATGCGCGCCGCACTGCTTGAAGGCCAGCCGGCACTGAAGGGCTACGACATCCGCAGTGCGGCCTGATGCCCGACAGCAGTGCTCTTTTCAGCCGTCAGGACCGGTGACGGAGGCGTTATCGCTCTGCCGCCACCGGTTACTTCTGCAGCCACTGGCCGTTGATGCCGCGCACATATTCCCCTGCGCTGGCCCGGCTCACCAGCTTCTCTCCGGCAATCCGCGCGACGTCGCTGGTTGTGAGTTTGTTTTCTCCGGCAATGCGCTGATACGCCATCCGGCGGCCCTCATTGATACGACTCACCAGCGCCAGCGTGACCTCATCCTGCTGCCGTGCAGCAACATAGCCGCTCAGCGTTTCCCCGACCCGCCCTTGCTGCCGCGCCTCATCAAGCGTCAGCGCATGGGCAGACCCGGCCAGCAAAACCAGCAGCAGCGCAACGGCGCGTATTGTTCGGTTGCGGGCCATCAGAACAGCCCGCTCTGATTCTGCAGCAGCGCCTCGACATCTTTATCCACCTTGATGTGGATCTCATGTTCAATTTTCACGTTCATATTTATCGTAATCGGCGCATCAGGAGCGGCCACTTCAATCCGCGGTACGCATCCTGCCAGCACAACGCTGCCTGCCAGCAGCGCACCTCTTAACCTCATCATCAGGGATCCCTCTTTGATGGCAGGGTGGCGTTCTGCTCCACCCAGGATTGTAAATTATCGCCAAAGCGCAGGCTGCGCCATAGCTGGAACAGATTCTCCTGATGACGATAGTTGAGATTGATTGTCTGGCGCCGGTTGCTGAACTGGCTGACGCCGGTGACCTGCGACTGCATCACCAGATTACCGGTATTATCCAGATCGAGTGTGGCCCAGGAGCGTGAAATCTCCAGATAACGCAACCAGCTCAGCGCTGCCCCGGCGGCGACATTGTCTTTTACAATCGCGTCTGCCGTATCCTTATCCAGCCGAAACGTGAGCGGCCCGCTGTTAGCGATCCAGCCATTTCTGATCAGCCACTGCGGATTACTGAGCCAGAGCGGCAGCTCACCGTTAACCTTACCCGACATAGCAAACTGTTTGGGCTTGAGTGCCGTCACCAGCCGGCTGAGATCGATCTGGCGCAGCGAAATCCTGGCCGCTTCGCGCTGCGGCATGCGCAGCGCCGGCATACTGACGTGCCCGCCCAGTAAATCGAGCGTCACGTTACTCAGGGTAAGCGGCTGTCTCTCCTGCCAGGGATAGTAACCCTGCAGATCGGCCGTGATATTCTGCAGCGCAAACTGATTGTTAACCTCGCGGATACGCAGCGAAACCGGTCCGCGCCGTCCCAGCTGCCACTGCTGAGCGCGATAGCGAAACGGCAGCGCAAAGTCGATGCCGTTGATGTCACTGTCCGGCAGCTGCAGGCTACCCTGCTGAACCGCAAAGAAGCCGCCAGCCTGAAATGCCTGACTGGCTCCGGCTGAAAACGCGACCTGCGCCCGCAGCTCACCGCTGCGGATACGCATTTTTAAGTCGCTGCTGAGCAGCGGCTGGAACACGCGCAGCGACTGTGCCGGCCACCAGGCCTCCCCGCGTAGCCGCTCACCATCCCAGCGCCCGTGCACGCGCAGCGGGCCGATATCTTCAGCGCGCAGTTCACCGCGCCATAAAAACCGTGCCGGATCGCGGCCTTTTACATCAAATGTCAGCTCTGCAGGCGGCAGCCAGCCGCCGTAGCTGAAGTGCGTTTGCCCCGCATCAAGACGAAAACTGCCTGCAAAACCGGGCTGCGTGCTATCCCGCTGCCAGCGCAGCGGCGCAGTGAGCCGGATACGCGGCCGGTCAATCTGCACCGGCCCCCACGCCAGCTGATTCAGGCCGGTATTGAGCGTATCCAGCGTAATACGCTGATCCAGCCAGCTGCCGGTGCCTGTAACATCCCACTCTGCGTTAAACGGCTGCAGTTTGCCGTCGCCCCAGTAGCGCCAGCGCCAGCTGCCGCTGTCTGGCCAGAACGCGGCAGCGCGGCCATCCAGATGCAGCGTAAAGTGACCATAGTCGCGCTTATGCGCCGTCAGAATCGCCTGCAGCCGGCCATTAATGCCCTGCGCTGAAAGTGAAACACCCGCCAGGGGCCAGCGCGCTTCATCCACTTCAGGGAGATCCAGCAGCTGGCCGCGCAGGCGCAGCAGTGCGCCTGGCTGGAACGTCAGCGTCGGCGCGCTGAGTGCACCGCGCAGCTCGCCGGGCAGGCTGCCATAGAGCTGCAGCCCGGCAAATTTACTCTCGCCGGTAATGCGCAGCGGCAGCGCGTTATCCGTTACGCGCAGCGGTCCCGGCCCGACGCTCAGTACCACATTGCCTTTACCGCCGCGCCCCTGCGTCAGCAGATTCAGCCGCCCCTGCACGCGCAGGTTGTCCATCCCCTGCTGCCATCCGGTCAGGGTCAGCCCCACGCCGCCTGACAGCATCTGACTGGCCAGAGGCCAGCGCCAGCGCCCGTCGGCGATCTGAAACGTATCGCGGTCGCTCTGCCACGGCAGCTCAAGCAGCGGTGTCTCATCGCCCTGCTCCTGAACGATCAGCTTACCCTGCTGCTGCTGCCACTGCAGATCCAGCGTCAGCGGCTGCGGCCACTGAGCCACGCTTAGCTCACTCTGCAGCGCGCCGGTTACTGGCAAGCCATCCGCAAATGTGGGCAGCGCTACGCTGCCATGTAACGCCAGCGGTTGTGTCAGAAAAGGATGTTGTAACTTAAGAGAGTCGACCGTCAGCGTCTGGCCCTGCAGGCGTGCGTTCAGGCTGAGATTATCGCCGCGATAGCGCAGCTGCTGCTGTTCCGGTGCAAGCGTGAGATCGAGTTCACCGGCATAGTGCTGCCACGGCAGGACGGCCAGCCTGCCGATATGCACATCGGCCCCCGGCAGGCGCTGCTGCCAGTCGGCCAGCGTACGCGGTACGGCAGAAGCTGGCTGCGGCGGCAGCGACTGCCAGCAGGCGCTGTTAAGCGTGACGCGCTGTGCGCTAAGCTGCCAGCGCTGCTGTGAGCGGCCCAGCGCCACCTGCTCAACCTTAGCCAGCGTACAGCTGCCCGTCAGGTAACGCAGCTGCGGCAACGTCACTGCGCCCTGCTGCCAGCCCGGCCTGCCCTCAATTTCGATGCGCGTCTCATCCGGCAGCCAGATACCGGCCAGCCGTGGCAGCCACTGCGTCAGCGTCAGCAGCAGGCCCAGCAGCAGCAGAATCAGCGCCAGCAAGGCGGCAAGTAGTCGGCGAAGGCCACGCGTCATGGCGGGTAACTATCCTGTTGTTTATATTTTCCTGCCGAAATGATGGCACGTAATCATTCGCAAATGAAGGTGTTAGCCTGGCCTGCTGCGTGAAGAAAAGCAAAGTCGCGCAGAAACCGTTATCCTTTAATGATACCGACATGGCATTTTTCAGGAGCGAAACAATGAAAGTTGCGGTTTACAGCACCAAGCACTATGACCAGAAATATTTTGAACAGGTCAATGCCCGTTTTGGATTTGAGCTGGTGTTCTTTGATTTCCTGCTCAGCGAGGATACGGCAAAAAATGCCGCCGGCTGTGACGCGGTCTGTATTTTCGTAAATGACGAGTGCGGCAGAGCGGTACTGGAAGAGCTGGCGGCATTGGGCATTAAGTATATTGCCCTGCGCTGTGCCGGATTCAATAACGTCGATCTGCAGGCGGCTGCTGAGCTGGGCATGGAGGTCGTACGCGTGCCCGCCTACTCCCCGGAAGCGGTGGCGGAACACACGGTGGGTATGATGTTGGCGCTGAATCGCCGCATTCATCGCGCTTATCAGCGCACCCGTGACGCAAACTTTTCGCTTGATGGCCTGACCGGCTTCAACATGCACAATAAAACCGCAGGCGTGGTCGGTACGGGGAAAATCGGTGTGGCTACGCTGCGGATCCTGAAAGGATTTGGCATGAAGCTGCTGGCCTGTGATCCCTACCCGAGCGACGCTGCGCTTGAGCTGGGTGCAGAATATGTCGATCTGAAAACGCTGTTTGCCCGCTCGGATGTGATTACGCTGCACTGCCCGATGACGCCGGAAAATCATCATATGCTTAACGCGCAGGCGTTCAGCGAAATGAAAGATGGCGTGATGATCATCAATACCAGCCGCGGCGGCCTGATCGATTCGCAGGCGGCTATTGAAGCGCTAAAACAGCAGAAGATCGGGTCGCTGGGAATGGACGTCTATGAAAATGAACGCGATCTGTTTTTTGAGGACAAATCGAACGACGTTATTCAGGACGACATTTTCCGCCGCCTCTCTGCCTGCCACAACGTGCTGTTTACCGGACATCAGGCGTTTCTGACCGCAGAAGCCCTGACCGCCATCTCAGAAACCACGCTGGGTAATCTGCAGCAGCTCGATAAAGGCGAAGCGTGCCCGAACCGGGTTAAGCCCTGAAATGGTGCGCCCGCATCAGCGGGCGCACGTGCCACCCATCAGCGCCTGTTCATCGCAGCGGCGGCCGTTTGACAGCTGACACATGCCGATACGTGAACCATCCAGCTGGCGGGAAAATGCCAGCGTGCCCCCGGCACCGCTGCAGCTGCTTTCTGCCATCGCGGACATCACGACGTGCGGCTGGACGTGAGCCGCGGTCGCCTGCTGCGGCGGTTCGTTATCAGGGGTACTGCTGCAGGCGGAGAGCAGCAGTGCTGCACCAGCCAGCAGTAAAGAGGCAGCTTTCATTAGTCGGACTCCGGGGACAGGGGACGAAAAGTGCTCACAGCATATGACAGCCTCTGCTGCGAATCGAGTGCGGACATAGCTTTTTACAAAATTTCAGACCTTTCATTGCAAGCAGAATTATCCTGAAGAGAAGATTTTTGCCGGTTATCTTCTAAAATAATCCGTTATTTCAATTGCTCAGGGGAAATTATGTTAACCGATATGCTGTTACGCATCGCGCTGGCCGGCGTTCTCGGCGGGCTTATCGGACTTGAGCGTCAGATGCGGGCAAAAGAGGCGGGTCTGCGTACCCATATTCTGGTGGGGATCGGCAGCGCCCTGTTTATGCTGGTCTCGAAATATGGCTTTGCCGATATGCTCAGCAGCGACCATGTGGGTCTTGATCCCAGCCGCATCGCGGCGCAGGTCGTCAGCGGTATGGGCTTTCTCGGGGCCGGTACCATCATTATTCAGAAGCAGATCGTGAAAGGCCTGACTACCGCAGCGGGCCTCTGGGTTACCGCCGCCATCGGTCTGGTTATCGGTAGCGGCATGTATGAAATTGGCATTTATGGCACGCTGCTGGCGCTGGTCGTGCTGGAGGTTTTTCGCCGCCTCAGCCACTGGCTGATTGGCCGCCATCATACGCTGATCGTGCATCTGAAAGCCAAAAGCGTCCCGCTGGTGTTACTGGTGCTGCAGCGTGAAGGGATCCGCTACGGGCATATCGCGGTGGTCAACCGTGACGAAGAGAGCGGCCTGTGTGAACTCAGCGTAGAGGTCACACTCTCCCGCCGGGCACCGCGCCACAGCCTTTATGAGAAGGTCATGGATATTAAAGGGGTGCAGTCACTGGAGATGGTATAGAGGCGCAGACAGAGCAAAATTATTAGCCACGGATGCGGCAACAGATTAAAAGCGTTCACGCGAGGCTGGTATTCGCGCGCGCAATCCGTACCATACGCATCCATAACTACAGGTTTATGACCGCCAATGCGGGTTTCAGCCGCCTGTTCTGTTCGCCGGCACTCTCAAGCGTGAAAATAATGTCAGAAAATCAAGACGTAACAAAAAAAGAGCAATACAACTTCAATAAACTGCAGAAGCGCCTGCGCCGCAACGTCGGCGAAGCGATTGCTGACTTCAACATGATTGAAGAAGGCGACCGCATCATGGTCTGTCTCTCAGGCGGTAAAGACAGCTATACCATGCTGGAGATCCTGCGCAGCCTGCAGCAGAGCGCGCCGGTGAATTTTTCGCTGGTGGCGGTCAATCTCGATCAGAAGCAGCCCGGCTTCCCGGCGCATATTCTGCCCGCTTATCTTGAGACGCTGGGCGTGGAGTATAAAATTGTCACCGAAGATACTTACTCTATTGTTAAAGAGAAGATCCCGGAAGGCAAAACCACCTGCTCACTCTGCTCGCGTCTGCGTCGCGGTATTCTCTATCGCACCGCCAGCGAACTGGGCTGTACTAAAATTGCGCTCGGCCATCATCGCGACGATATCCTGCAGACGCTGTTTCTTAATATGTTCTACGGCGGCAAAATGAAAGGCATGCCGCCCAAGCTGATGAGTGATGACGGCAAGCATATTGTTATCCGCCCTCTCGCCTACTGCCGTGAAAAAGATATTATCCGCTTTGCTGAAGCGCGCCAGTACCCGATTATCCCCTGCAACCTGTGCGGTTCGCAGCCCAACCTGCAGCGTCAGGTGGTGGCCGATATGCTGCGCGACTGGGATAAACGTTTTCCGGGCCGCATTGAAACCATGTTCAGCGCCATGCAGAACATTGTGCCTTCACATATGGCGGATATCAGCCTGTTCGATTTCAAAGGCATCCGCCATGGCGATGAAGTGGTTGATGGTGGTGATATTGGCTTCGATCGCGAAACGCTGCCGATGCAGCCCGCGGGCTGGCAGCCGGATGAGGATGCAGCAGCCACCGCGGAGCTGCGGCTGGATGTATTAGAGATAAAGTAGTTCTGCTGAGAACTACAAAGGCGCGTATCCCGGCGGGAACGCGCCTTTTTTTATTGATGCGGCGGCGGATCGCTGATGGGTGGCACATCGGGATCGTGCGGCGGCTCCGGCTCCGGAATGGGCTGCGGCTGCGGAACAGGCTCCGGAATCGGCACCGGGTCGGTTGGGATCGGTTCACTGGCGTGGATAGCTTGCATCGCTTTCTCCTGTTGCGGAACGTACTTTAAGCGTAGGAAAGCTTTGCTGAACAAGCCAGCATAAAAAAAACCGGCCCTGGGGCCGGTGTCAGAGGAATTAACTGTGCTATGCAGTAATTCGCAAACAGGAAGTAAGACAATATGGAGTACAACGCCCATCGCCTGACGTTGCATTCACCTGCGAAAGAGAGTGTGCCGCGATTTTCCGCAGGGTGAGTTGATATCGATCAGCTTTTCCCGCTTTTGCTACAGCCATTTGCGTTTTTTCAGCCATACCGCCACGCCCCCGACCATCAGCAGCAGGATCAGACAAAACAGCAGAAAACCGTGCTGCCAGTTACCGCCCGGAATGCCACCGAGGTTGACGCCAAACAGTCCGGTAAGAAAGGTCGCAGGCAGAAAAATCATCGCCATCAGTGACATGGTATACGTCCGGCGGTTCATCGACTCCGCCAGCAGCGAGGCGACCTCGTCAGCGAGGATGCCGGTGCGCGCCACGCCGGCGTTGAGATCGTCCAGGCCGCGGCCCAGACGGTCCGCCACGTCCTGCATGCGTCGCCGGTCGTCGTCACTCATCCACGGGAGTTTCTCGCTGGCCAGTCGCGCATAGACATCACGCTGCGGTGCCATATAGCGGCGCATGACGATCAGCTGCTTGCGCAGCAGCGCCAGCTCGCCTCTGGCCGGCACCTGCTGATCCATCAGCGCATCTTCCAGCTCAATAATCTTGTCATGCATATCTTCAATGAATTCGCTGGCGTGATCGGTCAGCGCGTCGCAGACATCCACCAGCCAGCTGCCGCCGTCTGCCGGGCCATTACCATGCTGCAGCTCATTGAGCACTTCATCTATCGCGTTGACTTTGCGGCGGCGCGTAGAGACGATCAGTTTGTCATTGATGAATACGCGCATCGCCACCAGCTGATCGGGACGCGAGTCGGCGTTGTGGTTCACGCTGCGCAGCACAATCATAAAGCCGTCGCCAAGCCGCGTGACGCGCGGCCGCATACTGTCGCCTGCCAGCGCATCGCGCACGGCATCGGGGATCAGCGGCGTATTCTGCAGCCACTCCGCGCTCTGGCGCTGCGCGTAATTCAGATGCAGCCAGCAGTGGCGCTCGCAGTGGATGATATCGTCATCTTTAATCGCGATAACGCCACCTTTGCCATCAAACTGACAGGCAATAATGGCATCTGATACCTGTAATGCTTTCCCTTCAATAACGTTCACGTCCCCACTCCACGCTCTCAATCAACAGGCTACAGTCTAGCGCCGCGCCTTTCAGTTGCAATCGCGCCGGTGTATGCAAACGTGACGCAAGGTACTCAGTGCTTTTCAATCCACAACTCGCGGCTGTAAGCCACATCTTCCGGGTTGGTGATGGGATAGCCTTTTACCCACGGTTTTATCAGGCGGCCGTTTGTATATTGATATAGCGGTGCGATGGGTGCCTGGTCGGCAATGATCTGCTCCGCTTTGTTGTAATCTGCATTGCGCGCCTGCACGCTGGTTTCGGTACTCGCTTTCGCCAGTAGCGCGTCATACTCCGCGCTGTTGAAACGCGCAATATTCCCGCTGTGGCTGGCCGTCAGCAGACTGAGAAAGGTAGAGGGTTCGTTATAATCACCGACCCACGAGGCGCGGATCACATCAAAATTTCCGCTGTTGCGGCTGTCGATATAGGTTTTCCACTCCTGGTTTTGCAGCGTAACCTCTGCGCCCAGAGTCTTTTTCCACATCGAGGCGACGGCGATAGCAATTTTCTGATGGCTTTCTGAGGTGTTATAGAGCAGCGTCAGATGCAGCGGCTTAGCTGGACCGTAGCCCGCTGCCGCGAGCAGCGCTTTCGCCTGCGCATTCAGCTCCTGCTGGCTATGCTGCTGCAGATAGCTCTGCTGTGACGTAAAACCGGCCGTCACATCGGGAGTGAAATGCCACGCCGGCTTCTCGCCGGTCCCCAGCACCTTCTCCGCAATAATGCGGCGATCGATACTCCACGAAAGCGCTTTACGCACGCGCACATCAGCCGTCGGTCCTTTCTGCGTATTAAAGGCGTAGTAGTAGGTCCCGAGCTGGTCAGGGGTATAGACCTCACCCGGCAGACTCTTTTTCAATAGCGCAAACATATTTTTCGGGAATGATTCGGTGATATCGATATCCCCGGCGCGATAGCGCTTGGTGGCGCTGGACTCCTCATTGATGGGCAGAAAGGTCACCTGCGTCAGCACTGAATGTTTGTCGTCCCAGTAATGTTTATTGCGCACCAGAACAATCTTTTCGTTTACGACCCGCGTTTGTAACTGATAGGCGCCATTTCCCACCAGCTTGCCCGGCGCGGTCCACGCGTCACCTTCAGCCTGGATAACTTTTTGCGGCACGGGAAACAGCGCGGCATTAGCCATCATGGCTGGCAGCCACGGCACCGGTCGTGACAGCGTCACTTTCAGATGGGTGGCATCGGTGGCCGTTACGCCCAGTTTCTCCGGACTCATGCTGCCTTTGGTAATCGCTTCCGCATTTTCAATACCGCTCAGCGCCGCAAACCAGGCAAAAGGCGAACTGTTTTTCGGATCGACCAGACGCTGCCAGCTGTAGACAAAATCCTGCGCAGTGACCGGGCTGCCATCTGACCAGCGCGCATCTTTGCGCAGCGTAAACAGCCAGATTTTATTGTCATTACTGCTCCAGCTCTCAGCGACGCCGGGCACAATCTGGCCTTTTGCATCCTGACTGGTGAGGCCTTCAAACAGGTCGCGCATGACCTGAATTTCCGGCAATCCCACGGCTTTCATGGGATCAAGCGAGGCGGGTTCATCTTTGATGTGGCGAACAATTGTCTGCTGGCTGGCGAGCTGCGCGCCCGCCGGTATCTCAGCAGCAGTAGCCGGAAAAAACGTGCTGCTGACGATCAGCGCCAGCGCCGTGGGGAAAAACAGAGGCTTCATCATCACTCCTTAACAGAAAAAAGGGCGACCTGAAGTGCGTAATGTCGCCAGCAACTCCGGCAACTGTAACGCAAATTGCTGATTGGTATGTAGCTATTTCCCGGTTTGCTGTTTACCGTTAATGTAGTGCCGGACAGGCGCGCGCCCCGCTCGTTTGCAGAGCCGCTCACAGGAGAGCCTGATATGTCATTTCATCACCCGCGACCGCAGCGCGGTCAGCTTGATGCGGTCTGGCAGCAGTATGGTCGCTCGGCGCTCGGCGCCCCGCTGCTCTGGTTTCCGGCGCAGTCAGCTGATGAAGAGAGCGGACTGATCATCGCCGGCACTCACGGCGATGAGAACGCCGCAATCGCCACGCTTTCCGCCGCGCTGCGGACGCTGCCAGCCTCCCTGCGCCGCCATCATGTCATTCTGGCCGTGAATCCGGACGGCTGTCAGCTCGGGCTGCGCGCCAACGCGCGCGGCGTCGATCTCAACCGTAACTTTCCCGCCGCTAACTGGCAGCGGGGCGATACGCACTACCGCTGGAACAGCGCCGCTGACGCACGCGATGTGGTGCTCTCTACTGGTGAGAAGCCCGCCTCCGAACCCGAAACCAGCGCGCTGTGCCAGCTGATCCATCAGCTGCAGCCGCGCTGGGTGGTCTCATGGCATGAACCGCTGGCCTGTATCGACGATCCCCATCACAGCGCGCTGGCGCGCTGGCTGGGTGAGCAGACCGCATTGCCGGTGGTAAGCAGCGTGGGATACGCCACGCCGGGTTCTTTTGGCAGCTGGTGCGCCGATCTGGGGCTACTCTGCATTACGGCGGAAATGCCGCCGATTTCCGTTGATGAGGCGACCGAACGCTATCTTGAGGCGATGATTAATCTGCTGCGCTGGCAGGCGCCGCATTAAGTGTGCCATAGCTGAATGAGAGCGCGGGATCGACATCTGCTGCCAGCCAGGTCGGGCCATCCAGATCGGTGAAGGCGGCCTGTGAAACCAGCGGCAGCGCGGCCCGGATAGCGCGCGAGGTACAGAGCATACAGCCCAGCATCAGCGTAAATCCCTGCTCACGCGCGGTAGCGGCCAGCGCCAGCGCCTCTGTCAGGCCGCCGGTTTTATCCAGCTTGATATTGATCATCTCGTAGCGCCCCGCCAGTTCCGCCAGGCTGTCGCGCGTATGGCAACTCTCATCTGCGCAGATCGGCAGCGGATGGACAAAATTTGCCAGCGCAGCATCCTGCCCGGCGGGCAGCGGCTGCTCCAGCATCGCAATATTGAGATCCGCCAGCAGCTGACAGCGTGCCGCCAGCCCTTCCGCTTCCCAGGATTCATTTGCGTCGATAATCAGGGTCGCTTCCGGCACCGCGCTGCGGATCGCTACCAGCCGCTCACTGATCAGATGATTATCCATTTTCACTTTGAGCAGCTTTGCACCATGCTGCCACAGCGCCAGCGCGCTGCTGGCCATCGCTTCCGGCGTATCGATACTGATGGTGCGCGCCGTGGCTACCTGCCCGGCCAGAGGGCGATCGCACAGCGCGGCCAGCGTCTGCCCATGCTGCTGGCGTTCCAGATCCCAGAGCGCACAATCAATGGCATTGCGCGCCGCACCCGCCGGCATCGCCTGCTGCAGCGCGCTTCGGGTTAAGCCCTGCTGCAGCGCGGGCAGCTGAGCGGCAATCTGCGCCAGCACTGAGGCCTCGCTCTCACCATAACGGGCATACGGGGTCGCTTCTCCGGTGCCTTTAATACCATTCTCTTCAATTTCCACCACCACAACCTGCGCTTCCGTCCGGCTGCCGCGCGAGATAACGAACGGCGAATGCAGTGGCCAGGCTTCAGGATAACTCTTCACTGTTCTCATTTTTACACCTTAAAATTGTGCGCCTGATGTGAAGCTGAGCGATTATTGTAAGAAAGGTAATCGTAAACCCCTAAAAATTATGGCATAAACTTTAACGGTTTTCGTAAAGTCGCGCGCTGCGCTGACTTTTCATTTAAAAAGGAGATTGTATGTCACAGAACGTTCACTTTCAGGGTAATCCTGTTCCGGTTGCCGGCCACTTCCCGCAGGCAGGCGAGCAGGCGCAGCCTTTTACGCTGGTCACTAAAGATCTGGCTGATGTTTCGCTGGCAGACTATGCAGGAAAGCGCAAAGTGCTGAACATCTTCCCGAGTATCGATACCGGCGTCTGCGCCGCCTCGGTTCGCAAGTTTAACGAGCGCTCCGGTGATACCAGCAACACCGTGGTGCTCTGCATTTCAGCTGACCTGCCGTTTGCCCAGTCACGCTTCTGCGGCGCGGAGAACGTCGCCAATGTGGTCACGCTTTCCGCTATGCGCGGCTCTGAGTTCAAAGAGAATTATGGCGTCGCTATCTCTGACGGCCCGCTAAAAGGCCTGACCGCCCGTGCGGTAGTGGTGCTTGATGAGAATGACAAGGTGCTTTACAGCCAGCTGGTCAATGAGATCACCGAAGAGCCCGATTACGATGCAGCGCTGGCCGCGCTGAAGTAAGTTGCTCATAAAAAAACCGTCCTTATGGGACGGTTTTTACTGTTCAGAACAGGCCAGCGCAGCTACTCGCTCTCTCCGCGCTTCTGCCCTAATCCATATTCACGCAGTTTATTGGCAATCGCCGTGTGCGATACGCCCAGACGTTTGGCCAGCTTACGCGTGCTGGGATAGGAGAGATAGAGCCGGGTCAGTACCGAACGCTCAAAGCGGCCGGTGATCTCATCCAGCGATCCCTCCAGCGCCTCTTCACCCAGCGACACATCCAGCGCCTGCTCCGGCAGCACGATATCCTGCGGACGCAGCTCATAACCTTCCAGCTGCGTCATGGCCCGATAGAGCGTGTTTTTCAGCTGCCGGACATTGCCCGGCCAGCTGTAGCGCGTCAGGAACGGCAGCAGCTGCGGTGACAGGCGCGGGCGCGGCAGCCCCTGCTCATCGGCAAAACGCGCCACAAACATCTCTGTCAGCGGCAGAATATCAAGCGGACGCTCGCGCAGCGGCGGCAGATTCAGCGTCAGCACGTTGAGCCGGTAAAAGAGATCCTCGCGGAACTCCCCGCGCTGTACCATCTCAATCAGGTTCTTTTGCGTGGCGCAGATCACCCGGACATCAACATGCACTTCATGATCTTCGCCTACGCGGCGAAAGGTCCCATCGTTGAGAAAACGCAGCAGCTTGGTCTGCATACGCGGCGACATCTCACCGATTTCGTCCAGCAGCACCGAGCCGCCGCTGGCCTGCTCAAAAAAGCCCTTTTTCCCCTCCAGCGCGTTGGGATAGGCGCCGGCCGCGTGGCCAAACAGCTCGCTCTCCGCCACGTCGTCCGGAATCGAACCGCAGTTGAGCGCGAGAAACGGTTTTTTACCGCGTGCGCTGCGCAGGTGGCAGGCGCGCGCCAGCATATCTTTGCCGGTGCCGGTATCGCCCACAATCAGCAGCGGCGCATCGTGCATCGCCAGTTTACGCGCCTGCTCAATGACCTGACGCATTTTAGGCGTCACCGCCACGATATGGTCAAACTCGGACTCATCCGTGACGCTGAGATTCTGCAGCTGACGTCCCATACGCGCCGTGGACTTCAGCGTGATCATTGCGCCCACCGGGTTATCGCCCTGCTCATCGCTGTCTGCAAGGTAGATGGGTCGCGCTTCCAGCAGAAAGTCACGCCCCTGAATCACCACATGCTGGGTCTGCGCCTCTACCCGTTCGCTCTCCAGCCAGCGCTGAAAATTAACGCCGCCAATCAGTGACGCCACGCTGTGATTGCGGATTTTCTGCTCATCCAGCGCAAACAGATGCTGCGCCGCCGGATTGGCCAGCTCAATTTTGCCTTTAAGATCGATAGAGAAGACCGGCTCCGGCATCGCCACCAGCAGCGCGCTGAGCGCGCGATGTTCGCGCTCAGAGGGCAGATATGCCACGGTACGCACGTCGGTGACGCCGGGCGTGCGCCGGATCTCTGCCATCAAATTGCTGAAAGCGTCAAACTCCAGCGCAGAAAAGCTGAGATAGATGCGGCCCTGCGGGGCAATTTCGATGCCGCGTAAATCGATATTGCGGGCGACCAGCAGGTCGAGCAGTTCACGCGCCAGACCGATTCGGTCATGACAAAAAACTTCCAAACGCATGGCAGTAAGCCTTAGTCAGGTTTTGATTTCAGAGATAATACGCTAACTTGCAGCACCCCAGAAGGGCTGTGTCATGAAAAGTTGACAGTGCAGCACAGATTCCCCTTTTCGCCGGGTCAGACAGAGCTGCTTATGCCGGGAAGAAACGAAAAAGGCAACGTTTACGTTGCCTTTTAGCATGGGAGCAGAATGAAAGTGACAGGAACGTTGATTATTTAGCACTCTGCTCTGAGGCGGAGCTGCCTTTTGCCAGCGAGGTTTTAAGCTGGCTCACCAGGTCGCGGCGGAAGTCGCCAAGGCGGGGTTTATCCTCTTCCAGCCACGGCAGCGGACGGCACAGCTCCATCGCTTTTATGCCCAGCCGCGCGGTCAGCAACCCGGCACCGATACCCTGTGCGGCACGGGCTGAAAGACGCGCCGCGATATCCTGCGACATCCAGTCCATCCCCACTTCGCGCACCAGTTCGGACGCGCCGGCAAAGGCCATATTGAGCAGCACCAGACGAAACAGACGGATACGGCTGAAATAACCCAGTTCGATGCCGTAAATCGCGGCGATACGATTCACCAGCCGCAGATTACGCCAGGCGATAAACGCCATATCCACCAGCGCCAGCGGGCTGACGGCAATCATCAGGGTCGATTCCGCGGCGTGGCGGCTGATTTCACTGCGCGCCTGGCGATCGAGTACCGGCTGCACCAGCTGTGCGTAGAGCGTGACAATCTCGCGATCGTTATGCGTCTCATGCAGCGCGGCATACCAGCGCTGCAGCGCCGGATGCGCCTGATCGAGCCGCGCCTGCTGCGCGAGATTTTCACAAAAGGCGCGTGCTTTGCCGATGCCGTGACTCTGCAGCAGGTCACGCGCCACATCGCGCGATTCTGCGCGCTGGCGCAGCCGCCACAGACGCCGCCACTCCGCAATCAGTGCGCCGGCGCCAGCCAGCACAATCAGCCCGCCTGCCGCCCCGCTGCCCAGGGCAAACCAGTCGCGCGCCTGCCACGCATCGTGCATAAACTGTACGCCCTGAGCCAGCACGCTCACGGTGAACACCGCCACGCCCGCAGCGGCTATTTTACGCCACAGGCTGCGTTTAGGTCGCAGCGCCGCCTCCACCATCTTTTCACCGGCGCCTTCAGGCAGCGGATCTGCCCCGGTCGCTGCGACAAAATCGGCGGTTTTTACGTCAAAAGTCTGCGCAGCACGCAGCGGTGGCTGCGCATCGCTGCTGAGCGGACGGGCAAAATCGATTCGCGCTTTTAACGGCGTCTCATCACTCATCGCAATTTATCTCCCAGTAAAAATTCCAGCGCGGCATCCATGCGGATATGCGGCAGAGGCCGATCTATATCCAGCGATTGCGGCCGGAATTGCTCAAACTGAAACCCCTGCTGCTGCCAGAAGCTGTTCCCCGGCAAACGGGGCGGCACCTCACCCGGATAAACGGTGAGCGGCTCACCATCTGTCAGCCGCTCACCGCGCAGTGCCGGCAGCTTCTCGCCCCGGTGATCCACCAGGCCGCTTTCGGTAGCCTGTATAGCGGCCAGTCCGAGGCAATCCATGCTGATACCTTCAAATGCGGCGTTCTGCCAGGCATCCTGTACCAGCTGCTGCAGCAGCGACACCATATTGGCGTGCTGATCGGCGGTGATGTGATCGGCTTTCGTCGCGGCAAACAGCAGCTTGTCTATCACCGGGGAGAAGAGGCGCCGGAACAGGGTCCGCTGACCGTAATGAAAACTCTGCATGAGCTGAGTCAGCGCCAGACGCATATCATTAAACGCCTGCGGCCCGCTGTTCAGCGGCTGCAGACAGTCCACCAGCACAATTTGCCGGTCAAAACGCAGAAAATAATTTTTATAGAAGCCTTTCACCACGTGCGAACAGTAGTAGTTATACCGCTGCTGCAGTACGGCAAAATTACTGCCGGCCGGCGCCTGTGCCAGTTTGCTCACAGCCTGCTCATCCGCATCGGGCCACGGGAAAAACTGCAGCGCCGGTGCGCCCGCCATCTCGCCCGGCAGCACAAAGCGGCCCGGCTGAATAAAGTGCAGCCCCTGGCTTTTGCAGTGGTGCAGATAATCTGTCCAGGCGGCGGCAATCTCTGCCAGCTGGTTTTCATTAGCGGGTGCCAGCGGATCGAGGTTATGGCAGAGCTCACGCCAGCGGGCTGACCATTTCTCTCTGTCGCCCTGCAGCAGTCCGCGCATCTGCCGCGACCAGCTGACATAATCCTGCGCCAGCATGGGCAGATCGAGCAGCCATTCACCGGGATAGTCAACGATCTCAAGATAGAGCGTGGCGGTATCTTTGAAGTGACGCAGCAGTGAGTTATCAGGCCGGTAGCGCAGCGCGAGGCACATTTCGCTGACGCCGCGCGTTGGGGTGGGCCATGCGGGTGGCGCGCCGTAGAGCTGAGCCAGCCCTTCATCATAGGTAAAGCGCGGCGTACCGAGCTCGCGCTGCGGCACGCGCTTGACGCCAAGTAAACGCTCTTCGCGTACCACTGAAAACAGCGGCAGGCGCGCGCCGTGATGGACGTTCAGCAGCTGATTGACCAGCGAGGTAATAAACGCGGTCTTGCCGCTGCGGCTCAGTCCGGTGACCGCCAGGCGCAGATGACGATCCACGCCGCGGTTCATCAACGCGACAAGTTCATTTTGCAGTTTTTTCATCGTTCTCCCTGATGAATCGCGCTGACAGACGGCGAAACGCCCTGCTCAGCAGCGGTTCCAGGGCGGCCGCCAGCAACAGGCGCAGCGGACGGCGCGCCACCGATTTAACAGCCCAGCCGGCGAGCCCGCCGGGACCATATGTTACCGCACTGATAATGATGAATTTTCCGGCCGACTTCAACGCAGGCGTTGCGCGACGGCGCAGAGCAGTCATTCGCTGAGTGTGCATAAAGCCCCTTATGAGTTGAGATGCGGACCCGCGAGGGTCCGGGGATCAGAGCTGACGAAAACGGCTGCGCACGCTGAAGGTTTCAGAGGTCACGTAACGCTCTACATCGCGAACGCTGCGCTCATCCTGGCTCAGGGTCAGCGCCAGCTCATCCAGCAGTTCACGGGCCGTTGGCTGCTTCTGATCCGGCAGCGTGGCCGGTTTCTCATCCAGCACATAGCCGAGAATAAAATAGGCGGTCACGGTGATCATAAACAGGCCAAAGAACAGTGACAGCACGACGATGACGCGCAGCAGACGCACCGGTATGTCGAGATATTCCGCTACACCGGCACACACGCCGCGTACTTTGCCCTGCTGCGGAATGCGCCAGAGTTTGCGATCGCCTGTCATGGCTGCCTCCAGTTTGGATGCTCCGCATCAAGAATCGCTTCCAGCGCCTGAACGCGTTCGCGCATACGTTGCGCCTCCTGCGTCAGCTGCTGCAGCCGCTGCATATCATTATTCGACAGTTCACCTGCGCTGCGCCGGTTGCTGTAATGCAGCCATAACCAGATGGGTGCGACAAACAGCACAAAAATCGTCAGGGGTATGGCAAGAAAAAGTGCGCTCATTGACTCTCCTTAATCATCTACACCGTTTCAGCCGGGCCCGAAAACGGGCCCGGACGCGATCACTCACCGCGGTTCATTCTGGCTTTCAGTGCGGCAAGCTGCTGGCTGATTTCATCATCAGCTTTCAGCTCAGCAAACTGCTGATCCAGCGTTTTTGATTTACCAAAGCGCTGGCTTTCCGCTTCAGCTTCCATATGGTCGATACGACGTTCAAAGGACTCAAAGCGCGCCATCGCATCATCAATTTTGCCGCTGTCGAGCTGACGACGAACATCGCGTGATGAGGAAGCCGCCTGATGGCGCAGCGTCAGCGCCTGCTGGCGGGCGCGGGTTTCGCCGAGCTTGTTTTCCAGCTCGCCGATCTCGCCTTTCATTCGCTCCAGCGTCTCATCCACCTGCGTTGATTCCTGCTGCAGCAGGCTAATCAGATCGGTGAGTTTCTGTTTTTCAATCAGCGCAGAGCGTGCCAGATCCTCTTTCTCTTTGCTGATAGCCAGCTCCGCTTTTTCCTGCCACTCCGACTGCTGGACCTCAGCCTGTTCAATACGGCGCAGCAGCTGCTTTTTCTCAGCCAGCGCGCGCGCTGAAGTTGAACGTACCTCAACCAGCGTGTCTTCCATTTCCTGAATCATCAGGCGTACCAGTTTCTGCGGATCTTCTGCGCGCTCAAGCAGCGAGTTAATGTTAGCGTTTACGATGTCAGCGAAACGAGAAAAAATACCCATAATGATGTTCCTCAATATTGTCATGTATATGGTCGGGACGCCTGTAGTGCTTACAAGATGTGTGCCAACTTTTAAGTAGCTGATTTTATTGAGTGCGCTGGGTTTACATTCCTGCTGCGAAAGGCCAGGATGAGTAAATTACACAACTGTTGGTGAAATTCATCATGGTTAATGGCAACGATAACCTGCTGGGCGAGTCGAATAATTTTCTTGAGATGCTGGAGCAGGTGTCTCAGCTGGCACCGCTGGAAAAACCGGTGCTGGTCATTGGTGAGCGCGGCACCGGTAAAGAGCTGATCGCCAGCCGGCTGCACTATCTGTCTGAACGCTGGCAGGGTCCTTTTATCTCGCTTAATTGTGCAGCGCTTAATGAGAGCCTGCTCGACTCTGAGCTTTTCGGGCATGAGGCGGGCGCTTTTACCGGCGCGCAGAAGCGTCATCTTGGCCGCTTTGAGCGCGCCGACGGCGGCACGCTGTTTCTTGATGAGCTGGCGACCGCACCGATGCTGGTTCAGGAGAAGCTACTGCGCGTAATCGAATATGGCCAGCTGGAGCGCGTTGGCGGTAATCACGCGCTGCAGGTTAATGTACGCCTGGTCTGCGCCACCAATGAAGATCTGCCTGCGCTCGCTGCTGCCGGAAAATTCCGGGCGGACCTGCTGGATCGTCTCGCCTTTGATGTGGTGCAGCTGCCGCCGCTGCGCCAGCGACGCAGCGATATTCTGCTTATGGCGGAGCATTTTGCTATTCAGATGTGTCGCGAGCTGCGTCTGCCGCTGTTTCCCGGCTTCAGCGAACGTGCGCAGCGGGAGCTGCTGGATTACCACTGGCCCGGCAATGTGCGCGAACTGAAGAATGTCGTGGAGCGTTCCGTGTATCGTCACCGCAGCACCGAAGAGCCGCTGGACACGATCATCATCAATCCGTTTGCTTCACGTGCCACAGATTCAGCAGAGCCGCAGCGCCCTGCCGAATCTGCAGTCCTGCCTGCGCTGCCGCTCGATTTGCGCCAGTGGCAGTATCAGCAGGAGCGCGCGCTGCTGGAAGTGAGCCTGCAACAGGCAAAGTTTAACCAGCGGCGCGCGGCCGGGCTGCTGGGTGTGACCTATCATCAGCTGCGGGCAATGATGAAAAAGCATGATATTCAGGTACGGGATGAGAGTGAGTAGTAAGGTGGCAGCAAGGCGGCAAGTGAAGCGGAGACCGGGAGCATACATCAGTATGTAACCGGTTCTGCTGAACGCGGCCAGTGCAGCTGCCGCAGACCAGACAGCCTTTTTTCAAACTGACTGGTGTGGCAGCAAGGCGGCAAGTGAAGCCGCGACCGGGAGCATACATCAGTATGTGACCGGTTCTGCTGAACGCAGCCAACGCCGCTGCCGCGCCAGTCAGGAAGAAAAAAAAAAGCCCGCACAGGGCGGGCAACATAATACTGGAAGCAATGTGAGCAATGTCGTGCTCTTCTCCGGCAGAGCCACCGGTGAAGCGCAAGTGAATAATAATCATTCCTATTATCATCTGTAAAGCTTTATTGAGAATTTTTCTCATTCCCACACAGTTACTGCGCCTGCTTTCTGGACGATATGGCTGTTATTGCTGCTGGCGTGCGGGGGAGTTTGGGAACTCTTACCGGTTTGCGATACACTCTGGCTATTGCCTCAGAATCGTTGAGTTCTATGCTAAAAATTCTCTTCTCGCTGCTGCTGAGTTTCAGCGCTTTGAGCGCGTCTGCTGCGCCTGCGGAATCGATCCGTCAGACCGGCTTTGTCTATTGTGTAAACGGCAGCGTTAACACTTTTAACCCGCAGATGGTCAGCAGCGGCCTGGTGGTTGATACCCTGGCCGCGCAGCTCTACGACAGACTGCTGGACGTTGACCCTTACACTTATCGTTTAATACCCGATCTGGCGCAGAGCTGGGAAGTGCGCGATAACGGCGCAACCTACCGGTTTCATCTGCGGCGGAATGTCTCTTTCCAGCATACCGCCAGCTTTACGCCCCGCCGCACGCTGAACGCCGATGATGTGGTATTCAGTTTTGCGCGGATGTTTGACCGGCATCATCCGTGGCATAATGTTAACGGCGGCAGCTATCCCTATTTTGACAGCCTGCAGTTTTCCGACTCCGTCCAGAGCGTCAAAAAGCTGGATCGCTATACCGTGGAGATCCGCCTGAACGCGCCTGACGCCTCTTTTTTATGGCATATCGCTACCCACTACGCGCCGGTACTGTCACAGGAGTATGCCGCGCAGCTGGATGCCAAAGGGCAGCAGGAGAAGCTGGATCGCGAACCGGTGGGCACCGGTCCCTATCAGCTGAGCGAGTATCGTACCGGGCAGTATCTGCGCCTGGCGCGTAATCCCTGGTACTGGAAGGGCGTACCGCGCCTGCAGCAGGTGGTGATTGACCTGGGCGTTGGCGGCACCGGCCGTCTGTCAAAACTGCTGACCGGCGAGTGTGACGTACTGGCTTATCCGGCGGCGAGCCAGCTCTCGATCCTGCGCGACGATCCGCGTTTGCGCATGACGCTGCGCCCCGGCATGAATATCGCTTATCTGGCGTTTAACACCCGTAAAGCGCCGCTGGACCGGCCTGAAGTGCGGCACGCGCTGGCGCTGGCAATCAATAATGAGCGCCTGATGGAGTCCATTTATTACGGCACGGCGGAAACTGCAGCGTCTATCCTGCCGCGCGCCTCGTGGGCCTATGACAGCGACGCCCGCGTAACGGAATATAATCCGGACAAATCGCGCGCGGCGCTGAAAGCCCTCGGCATCGAAAACCTGACGCTGCGTCTGGTGGTGCCAACCACCTCCATGTCCTGGAACCCCAGCCCGCTTAAAACCGCCGAGCTGCTGCAGGCGGATCTGGCGCAGGTCGGCGTTAACGTTATTATCACCCCGGTTGAGGGCCGCTTTCAGGAAGCGCAGCTGATGGCGATGAACCACGATTTAACCCTGAGCGGCTGGGCCACCGACAGCAACGATCCTGATAGCTTCTTCCGTCCGCTGCTCAGCTGTGCGGCGATCCGTTCCCAGACCAACTATGCTCACTGGTGTTCCCCGGCGTTCGATGAGTCTCTGCAGCGCGCCCTGCTCTCTCAGCAGCTCTCCGCGCGGATTGAAAGCTATGACCGTGCACAGCAGCTGCTTGCTCAGGAGCTGCCGGTATTGCCGCTCGCCTCTTCACTGCGCGTGCAGGCGTACCGGCACGATATTCAGGGGCTGGTACTGAGTCCGTTTGGCAACGCCTCTTTCGCCGGCGTACATCGTGATGAGCAGAGCGGAGAGTAACCGATGATTATCTATTTACTGCGCCGTTTGCTGCTGCTGGTGATCACCCTGTTTCTGCTGTCGCTGGTGAGCTTCAGCCTGAGCTATTTCACCCCAAACGCGCCGCTCGAAGGCGCGTCGCTTCTCGATGCGTGGTGGTTCTGGACCCAGGGTTTGCTGCAGTTTGATTTTGGCGTCTCCAGCATTAACGGGCTGCCGGTTGATCTGCAGCTGCGTGAAGTTTTCCCCGCCACGCTGGAGCTGTGCGTTCTTGCGTTTGTGCTCGCGCTGCTGGCCGGGATCCCGCTCGGTATCTGTGCCGGCGTGATGCGTAAAAAATGGCCGGACAGAGCGATCAGCGCGCTGGCGCTGCTGGGCTTTTCCATGCCGGTATTCTGGCTGGCGCTGCTGTTTACCCTGTTTTTTTCACTAACGCTCGGCTGGCTGCCGGTATCGGGTCGATTCGACCTGCTTTATCCGGTGCAGAATGTCACCGGGTTTGCGCTGATCGACGCCTGGCTGAGTCCGTCGCGCTGGCGTCATGAGATGCTGCTGAGCGCGCTGTCACATATGGTGCTGCCGGTGATCGTGCTCGCCGTGGCACCCACCACCGAAGTGATCCGGCTGCTGCGCATCAGTACCAGTGAAGTGATGGATAAAAATTATGTTAAAGCGGCGGCTACCCGCGGCCTGTCGCGCTTCACCGTAATCCGCCGTCACGTGCTGCATAACGCCCTGCCACCGGTGATCCCGCGGCTGGGACTGCAATTTTCGACCATGCTGACGCTGGCGATGATCACCGAAGTCGTTTTCAACTGGCCGGGTCTGGGACGCTGGCTGATTAACGCCATCCGCCAGCAGGATTATGCGGCCATTTCCGCCGGCGTAATGGTGGCGGGCGGGCTGGTGATTATCGTCAGCGTTCTCTCTGATATTCTTGGCGCCGCCCTGAACCCGCTAAAGCACAAGGAGTGGTATGCCCATCGATAACGTTTACGCCGAGAAGCGGCTGCCAAGCACGCTGCGCCTCAGCTGGCATCACTTCTACCGCGATACGGGCGCGATGATCGGCCTGTATGGCTTTGGCACGCTGCTGCTGCTCTGCCTGTTTGGCCGGCTGATCGCGCCGTATGGCATCGATCAGCAGTTTCTGGGCTATCAGCTGCTGCCGCCCTCCTGGTCACGCTACGGCGACGTCTCATTTTTCCTCGGCACTGACGACCTGGGCCGTGATGTGCTGAGCCGTCTGCTGAGCGGCGTGGCGCCGACGGTGGGTTCCGCGCTGGTGGTGACGCTGCTGGCCGCGCTGGCCGCGCTGCTGCTGGGTATTCTGGCGGGCATGACGCGCGGCGTGCGTTCCGCCGTGATGAACCACGTTCTGGATACGCTGCTGTCAATTCCGTCACTGCTGCTGGCGATTATCGTGGTTGCTTTTCTCGGGCCGCAGCTGGCGCACGCCATGCTGGCGGTGCTGCTGGCGCTGATCCCGCGGCTGGTACGGGAGATCTACACCGCCGTGCACGATGAGCTGGAGAAAGAGTATGTTGTGGCGCTGCGTCTGGACGGCGCCCGCAATCTCAGCATTCTCTGGAACGCGGTGCTGCCCAATATCCTGCCGCTGCTGATTGGTGAGTTTACCCGCTCACTGTCGATGGCAATCCTGGATATCGCCGCGCTGGGCTTCCTGGACCTGGGCGCACAGCTTCCTTCGCCGGAATGGGGAGCGATGCTGGGAGATGCGCTGGAGCTGATCTATGTTGCGCCCTGGACGGTGATGCTGCCGGGTGCGGCGCTAATGATAAGCGTCCTGATTGTTAACCTGCTGGGCGACGGTATCCGTCGCGCGGTTGAGGCGGGAGCTGAATAATGCCGCTACTGGATATCCGCAATCTGACGATTGAGTTTATGACGCCCGAAGGGCCGGTCAAGGCGGTGGACCGCATTAACCTGACGCTGAGCGAGGGAGAGATCCGCGGGCTGGTGGGGGAATCAGGCTCCGGAAAAAGCCTGGTGGCTAAAGCGATCTGCGGCGTAACGAAAGATAACTGGCGCGTTACCGCCGATCGTATGGTGTTTGACGACATCGATCTGCAGCGTCTTTCGCCGCGCGAACGGCGTAAAATCATGGGGCACAATGTCTCGATGATTTTTCAGGAGCCGCAATCCTGTCTCGATCCCTCGGAGAGCGTCGGCCGCCAGCTGATGCAGGCGATCCCACGCTGGACGCATAAGGGCCGCTGGTATCAGCGCCTGTGGTTCTGGCGCAAAGCACGCGCTATTGAATTACTGCACCGGGTAGGTATTCGCGATCACAAAGATATTATGCGCAGCTTTCCCTACGAACTTACCGAGGGTGAGTGTCAGAAAGTGATGATAGCGATTGCGCTGGCAAATCAGCCGCGCCTGCTGATTGCCGATGAGCCGACTAACGCCATGGAGCCTACCACCCAGGCGCAGATATTTCGCCTGCTGAGCCGCCTGAACCAGAATAACAACACCACGATTCTGCTGATCAGCCACGATCTGCGCACCATGAGCAAATGGGCTGACCGCATTAACGTGATGTATTGCGGACAGACGGTGGAGACCGCGCAGAGCGAAGAGCTGATGAGCACGCCGCACCACCCCTACACGCAGGCGCTGATCCGCGCGATGCCCGATTTTGGCAGCGCGCTACCGCACAAAAGCCGTCTGAACACGCTCTCCGGCGCGATTCCGTCGCTGGAGCATCTGCCGATTGGCTGCCGGCTCGGCCCGCGCTGCCCCTACGCGCAGCGCAAATGCGTTGAAACGCCGCGCCTGACCGGCAGTAAATCGCATCTGTTTGCCTGTCACTTTCCGCTTAACCGGGAGCGTCAGTAATGGAAACCCTGCTGGAAGTACGCAACCTGAGCAAAACCTATCGCTATCGCACCGGGCTGTTTCGTCGCCAGCACGTCGAGGCGGTAAAAAATGTCAGTTTTACGCTGCGTGAAAAGCAGACGCTGGCAATCATTGGCGAGAACGGCTCCGGCAAATCCACGCTGGCCAAGATGCTGAGCGGCATGGTGGCTCCCAGTGCCGGTGAAATGCTGATTGACGATCATCCGCTGAGCTATGGCGACTACGGCTATCGCAGCCAGCGCATCCGGATGATTTTTCAGGACCCGTCGACCTCGCTGAATCCGCGCCAGCGCGTCAGTCAGATCCTCGACCTGCCGCTGCGTCTGAACACGGAGCTGGATGATGAGGCGCGCGAGCAGCGTATTATCAGCACGCTGCGTCAGGTCGGGCTGCTGCGCGACCATGCAGGATACTATCCGCATATGCTGGCGCCGGGCCAGAAGCAGCGCCTGGCGCTGGCGCGGGCGCTGATTCTGCAGCCCAAGGTGATCGTGGCCGATGAGGCGCTCGCCTCGCTGGATATGACCATGCGCTCTCAGCTGGTTAACCTGATGCTGGAGCTGCAGGAGAAACATGGCATCGCCTATATCTACGTCACGCAGCATCTTGGCATGATGAAACATATCAGCGATCAGGTGCTGGTGATGCATCAGGGTGAAGTGGTTGAGCGCGGCGGCACCGCAGATGTTTTAGCCTCGCCGCTGCATGAGCTGACCAAAAGGCTCATCGCCAGCCACTTTGGTGAAGCGCTGACCGCTGAAGCCTGGCGGCGCGCGCTCTGAATGCCGCCCGTCTCGCGGAAAACGCGGTGCGGTTTACCGTATTTGACACAGACGTGCTAGAATCCGCACGTCGATTAACGTCGGTCGTATACTTTTTAATCATCACGACCGCCAACAACAATGACCATAAGGATTACAGCTATGGGTTTTCTTTCCGGTAAGCGCATTCTGATTACTGGCGTTGCCAGTAAACTCTCCATCGCCTACGGTATTGCGCAGGCGATGCATAAGCAGGGCGCAGAACTGGCTTTCACCTACCAGAACGACAAACTGAAAGGTCGTGTGGAAGAGTTCGCTAAAGAATTGGGTTCAGACATTGTTCTGCCTTGCGATGTGGCAGAAGATGAGAGCATCACTGCCCTGTTCACTGAGCTGGCAAAAACCTGGCCAAAATTTGACGGTTTCGTGCACTCTATCGGCTTTGCCCCGGGCGATCAGCTGGATGGTGACTACGTCAATGCCGTGACCCGCGAAGGTTTTAAAATCGCGCACGACATCAGCGCTTACAGCTTCGTGGCGATGGCCAAAGAGTGCCGCGCGATGCTGAACCCGAATGCAGCCCTGCTGACCCTCTCTTATCTGGGCGCAGAGCGTGCTATTCCAAACTACAACGTTATGGGTCTGGCGAAAGCGTCGCTGGAAGCTAACGTACGCTACATGGCTAACGCAATGGGTCCGGAAGGCGTGCGCGTCAACGCCGTATCTGCGGGTCCAATCCGTACCCTGGCTGCCTCCGGCATCAAAGATTTCCGTAAAATGCTCTCCCACTGTGAAGCGGTTACCCCGATTCGCCGTACGGTGACCATTGAAGACGTAGGTAACTCTGCGGCCTTCCTGTGCTCCGACCTGGCAGGTGGTATCACCGGTGAAGTTGTTCACGTTGATGGCGGCTTTAGCATCGCTGCAATGAACGAGCTGGAACTGAAATAAGTTCTGCAGGGGCGAGCCTGACTCGCCCCACTCCCTCTCTGACCGCACTATATACCCATTCGATATTAATTATTCCCCTTCATTCTTTTGCCTGCGCATGACCATCAGCGACGATAAGCCTGCCCCCGAGTGGCGACACGCTTTTCAGAATTTCCCGTCGTACGCTCAGCCCGAATTTAGCGAAAGGATGGATTATGGAACAACGCCGTTTTACCGGCCATAACCTCTGGCTGTATGAAAGCCAGGCTCGCCCATACACCTCCACCACCGCCCCGCTGGTCCCCGAGGCCGCCCTGGTTAACGATCGATTCCTGCTCGGCCTGCAGCAGGAAGCAACGGTTTTACAGCCGCTGTTTCGCCATTTTCAGCCGGCGCTGCTGGCGGCTCGCGATGTAAGCCAGCTGCTGTTTCCTGACAGCCTGACGGCATCGCACACGCATACGCTGACACTCTACGACCGGCTGAGCGCGGCCCTGACGGTCGCCCAGGTAGCGGGCGTTCAGCGCCTGTGCAATCACTACTCAGCGCGCCTCAACCCGCTCCCCGGTCCCGACTCTTCCCGCGAGAGCAACAATCGCCTGACGCAGATGACGCAGTATGCTCGTCAGCTGGCGATGCAGCCGGCGCTGATTAACGCTCACAGCCTCGGCGCGCTGGAGGCGGTGGGACTGACAGAGCCCGATATCATTACGCTGACCCAGATTATCGGTTTCACAGGATTCCAGGCGCGGATGGTGGCTGGCGTGCAGGCGCTGCTGGCACAGCCGGTACGCTGGATCCCCGGCGCATCAGTGCCGCCCGACGCCTGCGCCACGCTGTTTGCTGAAGATAATCTCTGCTCGCCCGGGCTGAAGCCGCTGGAGCGACGTTACGCCAGCCCGCAGCAGCTGAGCGCGCAGGCTGACTGTCTGAACGATAGCGATCTGGAGCCGCTGAGCTGGCTGCTGATGTATGATGCGCCGGTTCTGAGCGGCCTGCAGCGCCTGAAACAGCAGCTGATGCCGGTTAACCCTGAGGCGGAGGCGCTGGCGCTGGCGGTCAGCGCGCGTATTCACGGCTGTCGTCAGCGTTTTACACGCTATGCCGGTGAGCGGCGGGAAGTGTTACTGGCTGACGCTGCGCATAATCGCGACGCGGTGGCTGCGCTGAGCGGGCAGCTGACGCGTCAGCCCGATCGGTTTAGTGCCGCCCACCTGCAGCCGCTGATCAACAGCGGCTGGGATCATACCGCCCTGTTTACGCTGTTGCAGAGAGTGGCGCTGGCCAGCTGGGAAGACCGGCTTACTATGGCGCTGGCAGAGACGCGTCAGTCATGAAGATGGCGGCGCGCCTCATCAAAAAAGTGCTGCGCCAGCGGTGAGGCACGTCCCGGCTCTGCGATTACCAGCGCAGCCTGTCGTCCCATTGGTGCCATATCGATCGGGCGCCGCGCCAGGTTCTGCAACAGTTCGGGCAGCAGATGCCCGCACGGTGAAACCATCACGCCGAGGCCAACCTGCGCGCTCTGCAGCAGCTGCATAATGGATGCGCTCTCAACTATTACACGCGGCAGCAGGCCGGTTTCGCGCAGCTGCCCGTCCAGATAGCGCCGGAAATAGCGCGTGGGTTCAGCCAGACAGAGCGGCTGCGCCGCCAGGGTATGCAGTGAGAGCCGCTGCTGCTTCAGCAGCGCCGGAAAGTGCTGCGGGTTAAAAATCGCTTCCACCCCGCCGTCGTTCAGCAGTGCCGTCTGAAAATGCAGTTCGCGCAGAGCGGTGAGCTCAAAAAAGCCGATCCCGCCGTCGACGGTATGGCTGTTTAGCGCTTCCAGTAGCTGATCGGCGCTCATCGCCGCGACGCGATAGTCCAGCTGAGGATAGCGCGTCTCGACCGCTTTAAGCAGCGCCGGCAGCGCCACGCTGCACTGCGGCATCACGCCCAGCCGCAGCGTGCCGTTTACGCCATGTTTGAGAGATTCAACCTCCAGCTTCAGTCCCTGATAGACGGAAACAATTTCCCGCGCCCAGGTCAGCACCCGTTCACCTTCCGGGGTAAAGCCGTCAAAGTTATTACTGCGGTTAATCAGCGATAACCCCAGCTCACGCTCGAGGTTTTTGAGCCGCATTGAGAGCGTGGGCTGGCTGACAAAACTCGCTTCTGCCGCCCGACCAAAATGGCGCTCCCGCTCAAGATTACACAGGTAAATTAATTGTTTTATGTCTATTTTGATTACCTATCAATGACTTATGAACTATAAAACATCTGATAAAATTATTATGTACTAACCTGCGTAATAAATAAAAAATTGCTCAGATACAGAGTGCGGATCATCAGGTAGCTCAGCATGAATGTCAAAATGAAACATCTCTGTTCCGCATCTCGCACGTTACCTTCTCATTACGATGACATCATTCAGCGGCTCACTTTCGATCACCTCGACCTCTTCTGTCACCAGGCTGTTGCGGTATATTTTCCCCAGCCCGGAGTAGCCGTTCCACTAATACGCAATCCTGTTTCCCGGTTTTACCTTCGCGGCTGAGTCAACCAGCAGAAAACCATCCGGGATATCCACGCGGAACGTGGTCGCCGGGTTGGAGATGAATACCGGGTTGAGGCTGAGCCGCGGCTCTATGGAGTCGTGTGCCGGTGAAGTGAATCCCATCAGAGGCCACCGTCAGCGTTGAACCGGAACCACGTCATATGCTCACCCTCCTGCGTTGAAGCGTCGCGGAAGGTCGTCGTGTCGCTCCGTACCCGGTCATTGGCTGCTTTGTGAGGTGCCAGTTAACGCGCCCCAGCCTCTCTGCAACGTCGCCAGTGATGACGATGCAGCGGTCTGATGGCGCGCGCTTCATGAAACTGATGAATGCTTCTTTAATCTGCTACCCGGTAGCATGATCAAATCCTGCTCTGATGATAACTGTGTATAGACACAGCAGTATCGAACGGTGGATCTGATCAGGATACGTCAGAGGTATATTCTTCAATGCTGCTTTCCGGCATGACGACCAATGACAGCCAGTGCATACACATAGTTGCGGCATAACGCCGCGCCAGATTAATCAAGGCTGACCTGTGTCAGAGCACATTAATCAAATCACTAATGCCTGCAGCATTACAGGAACGCCGCCCTGCAGTTCCCGCGCAGTACGGACCCGGTTTATCAGAACGAGGAGAAATAAGTTGTGAAATGGATTTTACTATCAGGAATTTTAGTTTCGAGCGCAGTCATGGCGGACGGTCAAAGCTTCTATACTCCAGAGGTTCGATGCCTGAATGACCACACCATCCCCTTCATTGAGACCCGTATCCCGCCGAAGAAAGTCGTTGATGATGCTTACGCACAATGCAAGCCTGAACTTAATGAGTGGATGAAGTTGCAAGAGCCATTGCCTGATGAAATGAAGCAGCATATGCGCAAAGAGTTGTATGACTTCTATATCAGAATGATTGATATACGACGAAAATATGACGCTAAAAAAGCCGCAGAAGCTGCTCGCTAAGGCGGTTTATCAAAAGGAAGCTGAATGATGAAAATTAACGTGGTTTTCGAGGATACCGGCGCTGAAGAGGTACATGATTTTGATACCAAACCCTGCGCCGGGGATCTGGTGACGCTGATGCGTAATGGGAAAGGAGAAGATTTTATAGTTATCATCGGGCCTGACCCAGACCACACTCATGATTATGGCCCTGATGGACATCCAGCAAAGGCTTCAGTAAGGCCTGCATAACACCGGATAAGATTTAACCAACCGTCCCTGAGGCGGTTTTTTTTATATCTGATATCCGGAGAATCATAATATCCGACATTGCAGATGATGCGTCAGACCCTGAGATAGTCAATGCAGAAATTGCTATGGCTAACCGGCCACGCCCGGAGCCGCGGTCCCCCTTCTGCCGTAATGGGGACTGCGGGGAACCTTCCCGCGATGGATACAGCTACCGCAGCCGGGAATGCAGAGAAGAGCATGAAGTTATCTGACCAAAGACGAGCCGGAGAGGAATATGTGAAACGTCCAGCAGACCCGCACCTGGTGGGCCTGCTGCGTTCAACATTGTGTCGAGTGGTTCGAAAATTAGGCTTTAATTTTCACCTGATATGTCCATTGCAGAAGTGCACCCAAAACGAGGTACATTTCCATCATCTCTTCATTATTTTCTGCACTAGCTGTTACTCTCTCGCTAGTCGTAAGGAATTGAATTAGCTCGGACAATTGAGCTGATACGGCTGTGTGTGTGTCCACTCTGTTCCTGAAAGGTTAAAAGACCGCCGTATATCTTTGGAGGATAAAGTAAAGCCTATCAACTGTAGGCCAAAAAAAATCAAAAGCAAATATATTGCATTAGAAATACCACTTTTATCTTTCGTACCTGTTAGCCCAAATCGGACTACCCACTCATTAATCTTTATCACGCTCTGCGTGAGAAGGTGTTACGGCTATAAAAGCGTTTCAGAAGTAACTCATCAGCAGAATGGAGAGGCCGGTTACTGTGATAACCCACGAGAGAAAGGCACGCTGCTGTGTTTAGTTCATTCAGAAATGAGTGAAGCCATAGAGGGAGAGCGTAAAAATCTTATGGATGGCCACCTGCCGTATCGCAAGATAGCAGAGGTTAAACTGGCTGATGCCGTTATCCGCATCCTCGATTACGCACATGCTTTTGGGTATGACTTTGAGGGCGCTTTGGTTTACGCCGCATTGCAGTATTGTCAAACGCTCCATAAATGGTCCGGATTTCGTCATCATCAGGAACACGCTTCGTAAGCTTCTTTATACCAAAATCGTTCGCTTTCAGGGATTGTACCGGGGTCGCTTCTGCCATCCTGGCGCACAACTCATGAATGTGCCGGTTCATGAAATGTCACTATTCGCCTGGTAATACCCGGAACGTTCCTGGGTATCTCCCTGATTAACTCACTCCATGTATGCCTGCCAGCAGACTCATGAGGTAAATGGCCGGTTTTCAGAGACATACGAATTTTAAACGAACGGAGAATTCCGGCAGCATCTTTCAGGTTAGCCCGCGCGTAAACCCTGTCCCATCCCCGTATAAGCTTTTCAGCAGTCATAGCTGTGACATTTTTTTATAGCGCGCAGCAGGGTACGTGTAAATATCCATGCCCTCTTCCGGTTCACGCCCGATGTTGATTGATTCTTCACGGGCCCCTTTAAGGCTGAGTGCCGGATAGCCGCCCGCGTCAACTTGCCGCTGTTTATCAGTAACCGGTAGTGCATGTGAAAAACCACTTTGCCCTTTTTGCAAATCCGTACGGATAGCTCGTCACGATCGGTTTTCTCAGAAACCTTTTCATGCTCTTTACCCATGAACGACCATGATTAAGTATCTGTAAGTGCTATTTTTTACGGTTAGTACATAGATTTTAATTACTCAAAGTACCCGATGTTATGTACTGATTTCAGGGATTCAGGTACGAATTGCCGGCATTATGAGGGGCAGGTCAGGGCAATAAATAAGGCTTAAGCCCTTAGTGCCCGGGATATTAAGGGATAATAAAGAGAGCCTGTTATTAAATTAATGACTACAGAGGTAAATTTGTTCTTTTATACCTCTTTTTCACCTGTCAATAACTTATGCAGGGCCAAATCCTTCGTTATAACGTTTATGTACGACCCGAAGTGATCATCTGTTTGAGGTAATGAGCGCAAACTTTGAAGACGTTGCCGGCGGCAATATAAAAGCGCGGCTGATGCAGAGCTTCGGTGATCAACGAATCGGGCTGGACCGCCGTCGGGGATTTTAACCCCGCTCTCTGCCCTAAGTAGCCAGCGCTCTGTCCAATGAGCTAACGGCGGATAACTGCGGTGCCAGACGTTTTCAGATTGCTGTTAAAGCAGCTGGTGAGCCTTACCCGATGGCAAACTGATACTGCCCGCGAAGGCAATTTAACGTATGACCTGATTATAACATATTGGTTACCCGACGATGCCGGGGCAGAGCAAAATAGAGGGGCAAGCGCGGTCTGGCCAGCTGTCAGCTGGCTCTGCCTGAGCCGGTAAGCGATACGGGCTGGGGGATAACTCATAAGCATTAATGATAAATAAACATTTACTTATAGGATTATTCTGATACATTAGGTGTGCAAAGATTGCACACAGCAAAAGGACTATAAAAATGAAAAAAGTCGCCACGCTTCTGGTTTTAACTGCAGCATTTGTTTTTTCAACGGCAGCGGTTGCCTGTCCTAAAGGGACCCACCCTCACGGCGGTACCGGCTCGCACCATGCTGGCGGTACGTGTTACTGATTCCTGTAAGTGCGTTTACAGGATAAAGAGCCAGCGTTGTTCTCAGCCAGCCCACCGACAGGTGGGTTTTTTTATGCACTCTGCGCTTCATAACCGGTAAGCGCTGCGCACAAAAAAGCTGCCCGCAGGCAGCTTCAGGGTAATGCCCTACCCGGCGCTTATCTCCGGCACTCGCAATGGCTTAGCTCTTGAAAGGGCAGCGTTACTATCGCAAATATCCGCCCGACGCTTTTAACAATGATTGCGATCCTCACTATTAGCAGGCTTACAAATCAGCTTACCCCGAGCGCCTGTTTGACTTCATTCGCAATTTTTTCAACCTGCGGGCCATAGATCACCTGCACATCATGTTCCGTCACGCGGTTAACGCCGTTAGCTCCGGTGGAAAGCAGCGTCTGATCAACTACCTCATTCATTGCCTTGACGCGTACCCGCAGGCGGGTAAAGCAGCAATCGACTTCCTCTATATTCGCTTCGCCGCCCAGACCGCTGATAATGACTCTGGTACGCTCGTCTGCCGTGACCTGCGGCGCTTTCTGCTCATCTTCACTCTCGCGTCCCGGCGTCTCTACCCCCATACGCGTGATGACCAGGCGAAACAGATAGTAATAAAGCGGCGCGTAACAGGCACCCAGCACCAGCGTCCACCACCAGTGAGTCTTACTGCCGCCGAGAATGCCGAATACCACCAGATCGATAGCGCCGCCCTGCACGTTGCCAATCATCAGGTGCAGCATCGACATCAGCATAAACGAGAGGCCGGTCAGCAGCGCATGCAGCACATAAAGTACCGGTGAGACAAAGATAAAACAGAACTCCAGCGGCTCAGTAATACCGGTGGTAAATGAGGTCAGCGCCCCCGCCAGCACCAGCGCTTTTACCCGCTGCTTATGCTCCGGACGGGCCGTATGGTAGATCGCCAGGGCGGCGGCCGGCAGACCAAACATCATGACCGGGATTTTGCCCTGCGCCAGAAACTGCGTGGCGGTGCGTACGGTGTCATCCGGAATCGCCCCCGGATGCGTCAGCGAACTGTTAAAGATATTGAGCGCGCCGACGACGCTCTGTCCCTCGACGGTGGCCATCCCGCCAATCGGAGTAAAGCGCACCGTCTCGTTCAGAATATGGTGCAGGCCGGTCGGGATCAGCAGCCGTTCGCACGCTCCCAGCAGAAAGGCGCCATATTGCCCGCTTTTACCAATCATCTCTCCGACCCAGGCAATACCGGCTCCGATAGTTGGCCAGATGAGCGCCAGCAGCACGCCCGCCAGCGGCAGCACAACCACGGTAATAATCGGCACAAAACGGCGTCCGCCAAAAAAGCTGATCGCCACCGGAAGCTGCTGAGTATAAAAGCGGTTGTGCAGTACTACCGTAAGCAGCCCGGCAATCACCCCGCCCAGTACGCTCATGTTGTAGGTAAAAATGCCCAGCATCTGGATATATTCTGCCGACAGCATCATCGCGCTGGTTTGATCCATCCCCGCCTGCTGCAGCGCCTGCGGCGTGGTGGTTGCGGCGGTCAGCCCTTTGGCTGCCAGGGTGGCGCTGATGCCTGTGTTCATCATCAGATAACCAATGACGGCGGCAAAAGCGGCCGTGGGTTTCTCCGCTTTCGCCAGCCCGATTGCGCTGGCAACGGCAAAGAACAGCGGCAGGTTGGCAAAAAGTGCACCGGCAACCTTGCGGATAAAGCCGATGATCAGCTGTGGCACCTGCATCTGTGCAAAGGCTTCACCGGTGATCGCCGGGTTCTGCAGCGCAGCGGCCAGTCCGAGAAATATGCCAGCGGCGGCGATAACCGAGATAGGCATCATCAGCGCTTTACCAAACGCGTGGATCTGGCTGGTGAGTTGTTTCATGACGCGCTCCTTCACACGGTGAAAGAGCAATTATTAGCCACTATTACGCTGCTTACGCAGCCGCGTGTCTCTCAGAGCTGAGGTAATTTGAAGTAGATCACAGTTTGCCGCCATGGCGATAAACGCCGCCTATCGCTCAATTAAGTCAATCAATTAGACAACCTCTGTTCTCAGTCGCACACTTCTTTTCAACAGAAGACATATTCTGATAACAACTCATAAACAATAAGCCTGCGACTACCATGAAATTTAAACGTAAAATTCAGCCTTACCGCGCTGCTGCCGGCGGCTGGGGTTCACTGGAAGCGACCACCCGTTTCGTATTTGACAGCAAAGCTGCCCTGAAAAATATGCGTAATCTGATGCGCATGAACAAAGCGCGCGGCTTCGACTGCCCCGGCTGTGCCTGGGGCGATGATAATAAAAGTACGTTTAGCTTCTGTGAGAACGGCGCCAAAGCGGTGACCTGGGAAGCGACGCGACGCGTGGTCGAGCCTGAGTTTTTTGCTCAGCACAGCGTCAGCACGCTCTATCAGCAGAGCGACTATTTTCTCGAGTATCAGGGGCGTCTGACGCACCCGATGCGCTATAACAGCACCACCGATCACTATGAACCCATCAGCTGGGATGCGGCGTTTGCGCTGATTGCTCAGCACCTGAAAGCGATGGACCATCCCGATCAGCTGGAACTCTACACTTCCGGGCGCGCCAGCAATGAAGCCTCCTGGCTCTATCAGCTGTTTGGTCGTGTGATGGGCACCAATAACTTCCCTGACTGTTCCAACATGTGCCATGAAGCCAGCGGCAGCGGCCTGAAACGCAGCATCGGTGTCGGAAAAGGCACCATTCGTCTCGACGATTTCGATCACGCTAACGCCATTTTTGTGCTCGGGCAAAACCCGGGGACCAACCATCCGCGCATGCTGCACAGCCTGCGTCACGCTGCCGATCACGGCGCAAAAATTGTGACATTTAATACCCTGCGTGAACGTGGTCTGGAGCGCTTTGCCGATCCGCAAAAGCCGCTGGAAGTGGTCACATCAAAAGCTGGTACCATTAGCTCTGCCTACTATCAGCCCAACCTCGGTGGCGATATGGCTGCCCTGCGCGGCATGGTGAAAGCGCTGCTGGAAGTGGAGCGCGCGCGCCTTGCCGCCGGTGAGCCGGGCATTTTCGATCGGACGTTTATCGCCGCAAACACGCAGGGCGTTGAGGCCTATCTGGACGCGGTAGATAACACCTCGTGGCAGCAGATTGTGCAGCAGTCAGGCCTGAGCGAAGCGCAGATCCGCGAAGCGGCGGCCATTTATCAGAGCGCGGAACGGGTGATTATCACCTGGGCGATGGGGATCACGCAGCATAAGCACTCCGTCGACACCGTACGCGAAATCGTCAACCTGCAGCTGCTGTTTGGTCAGCTGGGTAAAAAAGGTGCCGGCCTTTGCCCGGTACGTGGCCACAGCAACGTGCAGGGCAACCGCACCATGGGTATCGATGAAAAGCCTTCTAAGCCTTTCCTTGATGCCATGGGCGCCCATTTTGGTTTTGAACCCCCGCGTAATGCCGGTCACAATACCGTTGAAGCGCTGGGCGCCATGCTGCGTGATGAAGTGAAAGTGCTGATTGCTCTCGGTGGCAATCTGGCGGCGGCAGCGCCCGACTCTCCGGTTACGGAAGCCGCGCTGCAGCACTGTGGTCTGACGGTGCATATCAGCACCAAGCTCAACCGCAGTCATCTGGTGCCGGGTCATGAAGGGCTGATCCTGCCTACGCTGGGCCGAACCGAGCGCGATCGTCAGGCTGGTGGTAATCAGTTCATTACCGTTGAGGACTCATTCAGTATGGTTCACGCTTCAGAAGGCGTGGGCATCCCGCTGGCGGAGACGCAGCGTTCAGAAACCGCCATTGTGGCAGGTATCGCCCACGCGACGCTGGGCAGCGATCATATCGACTGGCTCGGCATGGCGGCGGACTACAATATTATCCGCGATCATATCGCCGCAACGATCCCGGGCTTTGCTGATTTCAATACAAAGTGCGACCAGCCTGGCGGTTTTTATCTCGGCAACGCGGCGGCAGAGCTGCGCTTTAATACGCCATCGCAGCGTGCTGAATTCAGCGCGTCCGCCCTGCCCGACTCGCTGTTTCCTCAGCTCGGCAGCGACGTGACCGTGCCGTTTACGCTACAGACGCTGCGTTCACACGATCAGTACAACACCACGATTTACGGTCTCGACGATCGCTATCGCGGCGTCTATGGTCAGCGTGAAGTGGTGTTTATTCATCCTGAGGATATGGCGGCGCTGGGCTTTACCGAAGGCCAGCAGGTGGATATTGAAACTCTCTGGAATGATGGCCTGACCCGTCGCGTCAGCGGCTTTAAACTGGTGCCTTACAACATTCCGCGCGGGAATCTCGCAGCCTACTATCCGGAAACCAACCCGCTGGTACCGCTCTCAAGCTACGGCGATATCAGCGGAACGCCGACCTCTAAATCGGTGCCGGTGAAGCTCACGCTTAGCGCCGCCCTGCCCACGCAGCGTATCGCCTGATTACGCGTTATTCTCTGAAACAAAAGCCGCGCTCTGCGGCTTTTTAACCCGTTTTAACCTTGCCGCGCGCCCCTGATTCGCGTAAAACTGTCCACCGCTCTTAGGCCACGAAACTGACTAAATTATGTTCCAGGATAACCCGCTGCTCGCGCAGCTGAAAGAGAAGCTTCACGCGCAGACTCCGCGCGCCGAAGGCGTTGTGAAAGGCACAGAAAAAGGCTTTGGCTTCCTTGAAGTTGATGCTCAGAAAAGCTACTTCATTCCGCCACCGCAAATGAAGAAAGTGATGCACGGCGATCGTATCACCGCGGTAATCCACACCGATAAAGATCGTGAAAGTGCAGAGCCGGATACCCTGATTGAGCCGTTTCTGACGCGCTTCGTCGGCCGGGTGCAGAAAAAAGACGATCGTCTCGCCATCGTGCCGGATCATCCGCTGCTGAAAGATGCCATTCAGTGTCGCGCCGTGCGCGGTCTGACGCACGATTTCCAGAACGGTGACTGGGCTGTGGCTGAAATGCGTCGCCATCCGCTGAAAGGCGATCGCGGCTTTTATGCTGAGCTGACTGAATTTATCGTTACCGCAGACGACCACCTGGCGCCGTGGTGGGTCACGCTGTCGCGCCATAACCTGGAGCGCGAAGCGCCAGAGAGTGAATGCGGCGGAATGCTGGATGAGCAGCTGACGCGTGAAGATCTCACCGCGCTGAACTTTGTCACCATCGACAGCGCCAGTACGCAGGATATGGACGATGCGCTCTATGCGGAAGCGCAGGCGGATGGCAGCCTGCTGCTGACCATCGCTATTGCCGATCCGACCGCTTACGTAGCGGAAGGCAGCGAGCTTGATAAGCTGGCCGCCCGGCGCGCGTTTACCAACTACCTTCCCGGCTTTAACATTCCTATGCTGCCGCGCGAGCTCTCCGATAATATCTGTTCGCTGCGCCCGCATGAGAAACGTCCGGTGCTCGCCTGCCGGGTGACGGTCCAGCCGGATGGCGCACTCGCTGACGACGTGCATTTCTTTGCAGCCTGGATTGAATCCAAAGCCAAACTGGTTTACGACAACGTCTCAGACTGGCTGGAAAACAGCGGCAGCTGGCAGCCGGAAAATGAGGCGATTGCTGAGCAGATCCGTCTGCTGCATCGTCTCTGCCTGGCGCGCAGTGAATGGCGTCAGACCCATGCGCTGGTATTTAAAGATCGCCCCGATTTCCGCTTCCTGCTGGGAGAGAAAGGCGAAGTGCTGGATATTATCGCTGAACATCGTCGTATCGCTAACCGCATGGTTGAAGAGGCGATGATTCTGGCCAACATCTGCGCGGCGAACGTGCTGCAGAAAAAACTGGGTTTTGGCATCTACAATCTGCACACCGGCTTCGATCTGGCCAACGCTGAACAGGTAGCCGGCGTGCTGGCTGGTCACGGCATTACCGTCGATCCGCAGGCCATTACGACACTGGAAGGGTTCCGTCAGATGCGTCGCGAACTCGACGCGCAGCCGACACAGTATCTCGACAGCCGCATTCGCCGTTTCCAGAGCTTTGCTGAGATTGGCACCGAACCCGGCCCGCACTTTGGTCTGGGTCTGGATGCCTATGCGACGTGGACCTCACCGATCCGTAAGTTTGGCGATATGATCAACCATCGCCTGCTGAAAGCTATTGTGCGCGGTGAGAGCATTGCCCGTCCGCAGAGTGACGTTACGGTTATTATGGGTGAGCGTCGTCGCCTTAACCGGATGGCTGAGCGCGATGTGGGTGACTGGCTTTATGCGCGTTTCCTGACGCCTTTCGCCGGCAGCGAGCGCAAATTCAGCGCCGAGATCATTGATGTATCGCGCGGCGGTATGCGCGTACGCCTGCAGGAGAACGGTGCGGTGGCCTTTATTCCGGCGCCGTTTATTCATGCGGTACGCGATGAGCTGGTCTGCTCGCAGGAGAGCGGCACGGTGCAGGTTCAAGGTGAAGTGGTGTATCGCGTCACCGATATTATTGATGTCACCATCGCCGAAGTGCGCATGGAGACCCGCAGCGTGGTTGCCCGCCCGGCAGCCTGACGGCGCTCATAGTGCGGGATAACAGATGTTATCCCGCCTCTTCTTTTCTGCTCTGCTTTAAAATTTGTATCGCGCTTCACACTTCTGCTTTTACTACCTTTCGTTAACATTTTTTTACCTTACTTTTAACTCGTTGTATTTCGCTTGCCTTTTTTTCCGGCCTCTACAAGGAGTTAACTCATGAACAACGTCAAAACCGGCATCGTCTGGTTAGCAGTGGCGTTAATCGGTGCTGGCGCATTTGCCATGCTTGCGCTCAGTCGCGGCGAACATGTCAATGCGGTCTGGCTGGTTATTGCATCGGTCGCCTGCTACAGCATCGCCTACCGCTTCTATAGCCTGTTTATCGCCCGCCGCATCTTCGAACTTGACGATCGCCGCCGTACGCCGGCAGAGCGCCTCAGCGATGGTCTGGATTATGTTCCGACCAACAAATGGGTGCTGTTTGGTCATCACTTTGCCGCCATTGCCGGTGCAGGACCGCTGGTCGGACCGATTCTGGCCGCACAGATGGGCTTTCTGCCGGGCACTATCTGGATCCTGGTAGGGGTGATGCTCGCCGGCGCGGTGCAGGACTTCCTGATCCTGTTTATCTCTACCCGCCGTGACGGGCGCTCGCTGGGTGAAATGGCGCGCCAGGAGCTGGGCTCTTTTGCCGGCGTGGTGACGATGCTCGGTGCGCTGGGCGTGATGATCATTATTCTCTCTGCGCTGGCGCTGGTGGTGGTTAAAGCACTCGCTAACAGCCCGTGGGGACTCTTCACCATCGCAGCTACCATTCCCATTGCGCTGTTTATGGGCGTCTATATGCGCTTTCTGCGTCCGGGAAAAATTGCTGAGGTTTCCCTTATCGGTTTTGTACTGATGATGGCAGCGATTATCTATGGAGGCGATGTGGCCGCCGATCCTTACTGGGGCCCCTTCTTTACCCTTAAAGGCACAGAGCTGACGTGGGTGCTGGTGATCTACGGTTTCGTCGCCTCTTCGCTGCCGGTCTGGCTGCTGCTGGCACCGCGCGACTACCTCTCCACCTTCCTGAAGATTGGCGTTATTGTCGGGCTGGCAATAGGAATTCTGTTTGCTATGCCGGAGCTGAAAATGCCGGCGGTCACAAAATTCATTGATGGCACCGGCCCGGTGTTCTCCGGTGCGCTCTTCCCGTTTTTGTTTATCACTATTGCCTGCGGGGCTATCTCCGGGTTTCATGCGCTGGTCTCCAGCGGCACCACGCCTAAACTGGTAGAGCGCGAAAGCCATATCCGGTTTATCGGTTACGGCGCCATGCTGATGGAGTCGTTCGTGGCTATTATGGCGCTGATCTGCGCCTCGGTACTGGACCCGGGCGTCTACTTCGCCATGAACTCCCCGGCTGCGCTGATTGGAACCACCGTCGAGAACGCGTCGCAGGTGATTAATGGCTGGGGCTTTGTTGTCACGCCGGAGATGCTGAGCGGCATTGCACGTGACGTCGGTGAAAGTACGGTGCTCTCACGCGCCGGTGGCGCACCCACCTTCGCCGTGGGTATGGCACACATCATCACCGAGGTATTCAACAGTCGCGCGATGATGGCGTTCTGGTATCACTTTGCCATTCTGTTTGAGGCCTTATTTATCCTGACCGCCGTGGATGCCGGCACCCGCGCCTGCCGTTTTATGGTGCAGGACTTAGTGGGTACCGTGGTTCCGGCAATGGGCAGCAACCGCTCCTGGCTGGGGAATATGGCCGGCACCACCGTTGCCGTTGCCGGCTGGGGCTTTTTTGTCTATCAGGGGGTGGTCGATCCGCTGGGCGGGATCAATACGCTGTGGCCGCTGTTCGGCATTGGTAACCAGATGCTCGCCTCAATGGCGCTGATCCTCGGGACAGTGGTGCTGTTTAAGATGAAAAAACAGCGCTACGCGTGGGTCACTATTCTCCCTACCGCATGGTTATTTATCACCTCGATGACCGCGGGCTGGCAAAAGATTTTTCATGAAAAACCCGCCATCGGCTTTCTGGCTCAGGCGCGCAAATTTCAGCAGGGCATCGACAATGGCATCGTGATCGCCCCGGCCAAAAGCGTGGCGGATATGCAGACCATTATCTTCAGCAATCAGATCAACGCGGCGCTGTGCGGCTTCTTTATGCTGGTTGCAGCCACCATGCTGGTTGCCGCCTTCTTTGTTATTCGTCGTGCGCTCCGCAGCACCGCACCGACCGTGCGCGAAGCCGAGGTTTCACTGCGTAAGGAGGTACGCCATGTCTGAGTCCATCTATCGCTGGACGCCTCCCGGCGCAGGCTGGCAGATAAAGCGCTGCTTACTGATAGTGAGTGCCGCTGATACCCCGCCGCTCTCCCGCTGGCAGCAAATCTGGCGCGGATTGCAGCAGAGCTTTCGTTTAATGGTTGGCGTGCACGATTATCAAACTTATCTGAAGCATATGCGCCTCCATCATCCTGAAACGCCGCCCATGGATGAGCGCACTTTTCACCGGCACTGTCTCAATGCCCGCTTTCCGAGCCAGGCTGGAAACCCCGGCAGATGTCCCTGCTGATGATTATAAGCCCCGTTTTCGGGGCTTTTTCGTGCCATTCTTTAATAAAAACAAAAATATATTCGGTTTGCATCTTGTGCTTACGCAGGAGGTTGAATACTGTTGCTAAAATAATGAGATAGAGTCTTAGAGACATGGCCGGAGGAAGTTTAAATGACCGATGAACAGGGGCAAACCTTGCTGTATGCCTTGTTTGGCACCACCAGCCCCCATTGGCGGTTAACCTCTGACAGTGACGCACTGCATTTTGCCGAAGATGAAAATGCCAATACCAATCTGGCCGTTTCGCTTACTCCGGCGCAGGCCAGTCTGTTACGGGCGATGACGGTGATCACCTCCAGCATTAATCTTACTCTGCCGCTGCACGGAACCCCGGTGCCAATGCACTTTGTCGGACGTAAAGTGAACCAGTCTACCTGGGCCGGCACCGCCTCTGCATGGGGTGATACGTCGTCGGTTGCCCGCGATCTCACCCAGGGACTCTCTTTCGCCGAACAGGTGGTATCTGAAGCTAACTCGGTTATCGTTATCCTCGACCAGCGCGGTAACATTCAGCGCTTTAATCGTTTGAGTGAAGAGTATACCGGCCTGAAAGAGCAGGAAGTTATCGGTCGTAACGTCTTTCAGCTATTTATGACCCGGCAGGAGGCGCAGGCTTCACGCCGTAATATCACCGGTTTTTTCCGCGACGGAAATTCGTATGAAGTTGAGCGCTGGGTCAAAACCAAAAAGGGTCAGCGACTGTTTCTGTTCCGTAATAAGTTCGTTCACAGCGGCAGCGGGAAAAATGAAATTTTCCTCATCTGTTCCGGTACGGATATCACCGAAGAGCGACGGGCACAGGAGCGGCTTCGGGTGCTGGCAAATACCGATACGGTCACGGGTTTGCCTAATCGTAACGCTATTCACCAGCAAATTAGCCTGGCACTGGAGCTGGCGAACGGTTCTCAGACCGGCGTGGTCTACCTCGATCTCGACAATTTTAAAAAGGTAAATGACGCTTACGGTCATATGTTCGGCGATCAGCTGCTGCAGGCGGTATCGCTGGCTATCCTCAGCTGCCTGGGCAAAGATCAGACGCTGGCGCGTCTTGGCGGCGATGAATTTGTGGTGCTGGCTGAGCATACCAGTCAGGCGGCGCTGGAGGCGATGTCGTCGCGTATCCTTGAGCGGCTGCGGCAGCCCTTTCGCATCGGGCTTATTGAGGTTTACAGCGGCTGTTCTATCGGGATCTCACTGGCTCCCCTGCATGGCGAAGATCGCGAAAGCCTGATCCGCAATGCGGATACGGCCATGTATCATGCCAAAGAGAATGGCCGCGGCAAGTTCTGCATCTTCACCAGCGAAATGAACAAGCGGGTCTTTGAATACCTCTGGCTCGATACCAATCTGCGTAAAGCGCTGGAGCAGGATCACCTGGTGGTCTATTACCAGCCTAAGGTCGATCGCGACGGCGAGGTGCGCAGCGCCGAAGCGCTGGTACGCTGGAACTCTCCGGAACGCGGCATGGTCTCGCCCGGCGACTTTATCCCCTATGCCGAAGAGTCCGGTCTCATTGTCCCGCTGGGCCGCTGGGTCATGCTTAATGTGCTGCAGCAGATTATAAAGTGGCGCAGTGAAGGCATTTTTCTGCGCGTTGCCGTCAACGTCTCCGCGAAACAGCTTATCGATCAGAGCATCTACAGCGATCTGAAAAATGCGCTGGGCGAAGCGGGGCTGACGGAATCCCCGATCGATATTGAATTAACTGAAAGCTGCCTGATTGAGAATGAAGCGGGTGCGCTTAAGCTCATGAAACAGTTTCAGGAGCTTGGGGCGCAGGTACATCTTGATGACTTTGGCACCGGCTACTCCTCCCTTTCTCAGCTGGCACGGGTACCCATTGATGCCATTAAGCTGGATCAGAGTTTTGTCCGGGATATCAACAAACAACCGGTTTCGCAATCTTTAGTGCGCGCGATTGTGGCGGTTGCCAAAGCCCTTGAGCTGCAGGTGATTGCAGAGGGTATTGAAACCAAAGCGGAAGAGAAATTTGTTCTCACTAACGGTGTGGATGGGCGCCAGGGCTATTTTTACGCCAAACCAATGCCCGCAGAACAGCTCGGGCATTGGCTGAAGCATCCTGCCCGTGTTTAACGCTGCGCGGAAGTGTTATCCGGCTTTACGTAATGAAGCACTGTGGCGATTTTGTAACTGCACCAGGCGCTCCATATAGGCGATATCCTTGGGTTCAAGCGTAAAGGCATAATCTACCCAGTCCTCCGTAATATCCATCAGTTCAGCACGTGACAGCTGCAGTACGCGCTGGCGCGCTTTCAGCATGGCACGCACGCCATTCAGCTTCGGCCGTAAGGTATCGATAAAGGTGCGCGTCGCGCGGTACGCTTCACCCGGCTGGAACACTTTATCGACCAGGCCGCGCGTCTCATACCACTCCGCACTGTGCGACTCCCCTTCACAGATCAGCTCTTCTGCCAGCTTCATACCGGAACGACGCGCGACCAGCGAATAGCCACCCATTCCCGGGAACAGATTAAACGCAATCTCCGGGAAACCGAGACGCGCGCTGTTCTGTGCCAGAATGAAATGGTGCGCCAGCGCGGCCTCAAAGCCTCCGCCCAGAGCGCTGCCTTCAATCATCGCCAGCGTTACCGCGCCAGTATCAAACCCGCGAGCCGCCGAGTGAATGCAGTCGACGCAGGCCCGGGCATAGGCACGCAGCGCTTCGCGACGGTTGTTGCGAATGCACTCAACAAAAAAGCGCAGATCGCCACCGGCGTTGAACATCTGTGGGACTAAAGAGCCGGTTACCCAGAAATCGATCGGCAGTCCGGAGCGCTGAGCCGTATAGCTCAGGTTCATGATCTCCTCGATTAATTCATGGTTGAAGCTTGGGCGTGGCTGAGCCCGCAACATCATCCACATGGTGCGACGCCCTTCCTCGTAGTAAGCAACAAGTTGGGTGGTCTGTCCCGCTTCGGTAAACAGGCGGCAGGTTGGTTGGTTAATAACGGTCATAGTCTCATCCTCTAATATTTATGTGATGCGTTTAACGCCACATCAGCGTAATGCAGAGTGAGGCCAGACCAAATGAGAGATTGATTTATAAAGCAAAATCCAGAAGTATCCCTGAACAGGGGGGGGAAAAATCATTAGCGCCATTTCAGGATAGAGCAGAGCGAAAGCCAGAGTACATGAGATCGCCTAACGCGTTGTGAATAAAGACGATTTAGCACACTGCACGCGCGTGAATCACGCATCGTTAGCCAGGAATTTACTGATGCAGCGATAAAAAAAGCGCCCGCAGGCGCCTGAGGCTGTAAGAACAGCCTTATTGTCCATACCACGCATTTTTACCGTGTTTGCGCAGGTAGTGCAGATCCAGCAGATTTTGCGAGATAGGCGGGAGTTCAGCTCGCAGCTGTTCGGTATGCAGCGCCATATAGGCGACCTCCTCCAGGACCACCGCACTGTGTACTGCCGCCGCCGCATCGCTGCCCCATGCGAAAGGCCCGTGAGAGTTAACCAGCGCTGCGGGAATTGCGGCGGGCTGAATATTACGATGGGCAAAAGTTTCGATGATGACCTGTCCGGTATTCCACTCATACTCCTGCTCGATCTCCATGCGCAGCATGGCGCGGGTGCAGGGGATCGTGCCGTAGAAATCATCCGCGTGGGTCGTGCCCCAGGCGGGTATGTCGCGTCCTGCCTGTGCCCAGATGGTTGCATGCCGCGAGTGCGTATGAACGATACCGCCAATATCGGGCCACGCCTGATAAAGCGCACGATGCGTGGCCGTGTCCGATGAGGGTCGTAGCGCGCCTTCGATCACCGCACCACTCTCCAGATCTACCACTACCATGTCATCCCGCTGCATCTTTTCATATCGCACCCCTGAAGGCTTGATCACCAGTACACCCTGCTCTCTGTCAATGGCGCTGACGTTGCCCCAGGTGAACGTGACCAGGTTGTAGCGCGGTAAATCGAGATTCGCTTCCAGTACCTGCTGCTTTAGCGCTTCCAGCATCATTGTTCTCCACCAGTCTGTGATAGAGAGATTGTGCGCAGAGAGGGGATCGGATGTTATGGAAAGAATGGCTGAATGCTCAGTGGAAAGTCGCTGTCTCGTCATAAATGCGGCGCAGATTCAGCGTTTTCTGTCTGACGACTGCGCCGCAGCGTTTAAAATTAAACAGGACCATTCGGTTTCAGGATATTTACGCTGGCAGACAGCATAAACCCGGCGGCCTGGCCCAACTTTTCCATCCGGGAATAAAGAACTTTGCCGTCGGGCATCTATACTTATTGCTGTTGCCTCTGAGCCAATCATCAAGGAGATATCTATGACTACAACAGTGAAACGTGTATCCGTTGCCGTGCTGGCAGCAACATTAGTTGTTGCGCTGAGCGGCTGTTCAAACTGGTCTAAACGCGATCGCAACACGGCAATTGGTGCCGGTGCCGGTGCTATTGGTGGTTCAGTCCTGACCAACGGCAGTGGCCTGGGTACCGTGGGCGGCGCGGCGGTGGGCGGTATTATCGGCCATCAAATCGACCGTTAATTTTTTGCAGGCTACACAGCAGACACCCTTTTGTCCGGGCCACAATGCGTGGCCCGCTTTCATTAACCGCCCGCCAGCTTAACCTTCATGCCTTTGGCTTCGAGCAGCGTTTTGAGCAGGTCACGTTTATCCCCCTGAATCTCAATCACGCCCTCTTTTACCGCCCCCCCGCAGCCGCACTTTTTCTTCAGTTCTGCGGCAAGAGTAGCCAGCGCGCTGTCGTCCAGATCGATACCGGTGATCAGACAGACGCCCTTGCCTTTACGTCCGCTGGTCTGACGCTGAATGCGTACAATACCGTCGCCGCGCGGTCGCTGTGGCTTCTCCTCTGCCGGCACAATACGCCCGCTGTCGGTGGAGTAAACCAGTGGATTGTCCTGCGCCATTACGCCTCCTGTAACGATGTAATAATCTGCTGCAGCGTGGCAGCCGGATCGGCTGACTGCGTAACCGGACGGCCGATAACCATATAATCAACCCCGGCCTGCTTCGCCTGCAGAGGCGTCATAATACGGCGCTGATCGCCAGCGTCGCTGCCTGCCGGTCGGATACCGGGCGTGACCAGCGCAAATTCGCTGCCGAACGCCTGTTTGAATGCAGCCGCTTCATGGGCTGAGCAGACGACACCATCCAGGCCACACTGTTGCGTGAGGCGCGCCAGCCGCTCTGCCTGTTGCGCCGGTGACAGGGTGATGCCCAGTCCGCGCAGATCCTCTTCATCCATGCTGGTCAGCACGGTTACAGCAATCAGCAGCGGTGCATCTTTTCCAAAAGGCAGCAGCGCCTCGCGTGCAGCCTGCATCATGCGTGCTCCCCCGCTGGCGTGCACGTTCACCATCCAGACGCCCAGCTCTGCGGCAGCGGCTACGGCATGTGCGGTGGTGTTGGGGATATCGTGAAATTTCAGATCGAGAAAGAGATCGAATCCGCGTGCCTGCAATGTCCGGACCACTGACGGACCAAACAGCGTGAACATCTCTTTGCCTACTTTGAGGCGACACTGAGCAGGATCAATACGGTCCACAAATCGCAGTGCGTCATCCAGATTACTGTAGTCGAGCGCCACCAGAATGGGTGAAGGGGTTACAGACATAACGTTTCCTCATAAGCAGGCACAGGGGCAACAAACGGCCTGCATTCTACCTGCCATGCTGCGGCAGAACAATCTTACGCCCGGGATACGTGACCTGTTGAGCCATATGTCGGTGTCTGATGCGCGATAAGGCGATTATTAAAAAAGTACGTTGTAACTATTTTTCCTGTTTTTTTTAAAAATAACTGTTACTGCCCGTCAAGTCCTCTGATCGGTTTTATTGAAGACCATGCCCGGCAGGATGGGCAGTGCCAGTAAAGTGCGTAGGCGGTAAAACCGCATTTATGGCAACGATAGCGCGGTTTGGTGCGGATCTGTTCACCAACCATATCGCGCAGAACCATCAGACTCTCTTTTGCCCGGCCATCTTCCGCTTCATGCAGGTGAAAGTCCATTAGCCGGTGGAAGACACGCATGGTCGGATGACGCTGCAGCTGGCGATTAATATAGAGCTGTGCCGCTTCCGGCCCCTGCTGCTGCTCCAGAATATCTGACAGATAGAGCTCAGCGGCGGCACCGGTATTCTCTTCGGTACAGCGCTGCAGATAACCGGCCCACACCTCTGGCTGCGCCAGCCGCTGATAGCAGGTTTCCAGCATCGGCAGCGTTTCGCTGACCAGTTCTTTATCCTGATCCAGCACCCGCTGCAGACGCTGTGCTGCTTTCGCATACTCCCCCTGCTCCATCAGGATGCGTCCCATCATGATGGAAACGCGCGCGCTCTGATGATCGGCCGATTCACCTTTTTTCAGCAGCGACATTGCGCGATCGAGATCGTCACTGCTCATCGCCTGCAGCGCCAGCTCACAATAGAAGTGCGCAATCTCGCCTTTTTGCTTCTCTTTTCCCAGTTTTACCAGCTTCTCAGCAACGTCGATCGCTTTCTGCCAGTCGCTGGTTGCCTGATGAATCAGCAGCAGCTGCTGCAGAGCGGCAATGCGAAAATCGGTTTCATCCGTTAGCTGACTGAACATATCTTCTGCGCGATCGTAGAGGCCCGCCGCCATATAGTCGCGGCCAAGCTGCTGAATCGCCAGCAGTCGCTGGTCGTAGGTAAGCGAGGCGCTTTCCATCAGCGACTGGTGAATACGTATAGCGCGATCTACCTCGCCGCGTGAGCGAAACAGATTACCGAGCGTCAGGTGCGCCTCAACCGTACCACTGTCTTCTTTCAGCATGTCGAGGAATAGATCGACGGCTTTATCCTGCTGATTTGAAAGCAGAAAGTTTACCCCGGCCACATACTCTCGTGACAGGCGGTTCGCTTCCTGTTGCTTATTCTGGTACGCGCTGCGTCGTCCCATATACCAGCCATAGGCCGCTGCGACCGGGAGAAGCAGAAACAGCAATTCATGCATTGAACATTAATCCCGACGACCTGTAGTCGATACGGTGGTGGCTGCCGAAGCGTGTTCGTTTTGCGCCTGCATACGCTTCAGTTTACGCTGAGCATGTGCCAGTGAAACGCGGATGCGTAACCAGAATAGTCCGCAGATTGCCCAGCCCAGTAAAAAACCGGCGCCAAACAGCACCGCAAGCAGCGTGGAGATACGAAATTCACCCTGCGCCAGCAGATAGTTGAACGTCACCACCTGATCATTGTGAGCACCCAGCGTCACTGAAATGATAAAAATGACCAGTACCACCAGAAAAATCAGCAAATATTTCACAATGCGTCCTGTCGTAGAGTTTCCAATAGAGTATGCCAAAAAAGCGTGTACCATGCTGCTTTCACGTTATCAGTTAGCTGGCTTTGCGCAAGCGTAATCAGCTATATGGGGGCAGTTCGGCTGATTACAATCCGTCGTCGCGCGCTTTGACTTCGCGCTGCTCATCAGGCGGAAGCGTAAGCGGACCGCAAAAGCGCTGCGCCAGCCAGGTCGCGACGGTCACCAGCAGCCAGGAGATAAGGGTTGCGACAATCAGGTCGCGCGGCCAGTGCATACCCAGCACCAGCCGGCTGCCCATCACCATAATGGCCCAGCTGAACAGCACCACCAGCGTCACCACCCGGCGACGCGGCCAGAGCAGGCCCATTGCCAGCAGCGCCCAGCTGGCAGCAAACATAGTATGGCCGGAAGGAAAAGCAAATCCTGTTTCAAATGCCCAGTGCTGCTTTAACCAGCGGGGAATTTGCGTATCGCTGGCCAGCAGCCCATTAACCATCTCGCCCCGCTGTTGCCGTTTCAGCTGATAAAATTCATCGTTGCTGATGCCATGCTGCTGCTCCAGCCAGACCACATAGGGTCGCGGCTCCTGCACCTGCTCTTTAATCCATGACTTCGTGTACTGCCCGGCGAGAATCGCGCCATTCATGATAATCAGCAGCAGGATAGCAGGCTTAAGGCGGAAGCGCAGACACCACAGCATCCAGGCGCTCAGCACGCTGCTGGTGATAATCCCCCACGGGCTGGTGACGGTTTCCGTCATCCAGAACAAAAAGCGCAGCACTCCCCCGCTTTCACCCGGCTGCCATTGCCAGCCCGACAGCCAGACGCAGAGTGGCATCGCAATTAATAAAAAGGCACCCAGAGTCGTGCGCTGCACTATTTTCAACATACTTTGGCTTTTCCTGCGGGTTATAATGCGTTTGCTGAATAACTTTAGCTGAAAAAAGAATAACATACCTAAAGCGGCTTGGATAATCGTGCTTTATCACTACAATCTTTCTGACTGATTAGCGGGCCTGCTTGTGGATATGGCACAATAGACACAATTTTCGGGTCAGTCGGCCCGTGCGTTATCAAGATGATAGCGCATCCTCTGAAGGTTCTGGAGAATCACATGCAGCTTAAACGGGTAGCAGAAGCTAAACTGCCCACGCCATGGGGAGATTTCCTGATGGTAGGTTTTGAAGAACTGGCAACCGGCCACGATCATGTGGCGCTGGTTTACGGTGATATCAGCGATCATACGCCGGTGCTGGCGCGTGTCCACTCTGAGTGTCTGACCGGTGATGCGCTGTTCAGTCTGCGCTGCGACTGCGGCTTTCAGCTTGAAGCGGCGTTAACAGCGATTGCTGAAGAGGGGCGCGGGGTGCTGCTGTATCACCGTCAGGAAGGCCGTAATATCGGTTTACTGAACAAAATCCGCGCCTATGCGCTGCAGGATAAAGGCTATGACACCGTCGAGGCGAACCATCAGCTGGGCTTTGCCGCTGATGAGCGTGATTTCACCCTGTGCGCTGATATGTTCAAATTACTGGGTATCGATGAAGTGCGCCTGCTGACAAATAATCCGCGCAAGGTTGAGATCCTCAGCGAAGCGGGCATTAATATTGTTGAGCGCGTGCCGCTGATCGTCGGGCGCAATCCAAAAAATGCCCACTATCTCGATACCAAAGCGGAAAAGATGGGGCATCTGCTGCCGAAATCCTGAGAGAAAAGAAGCCGGGCAAGCCCGGCTTTTTTTTAGTTCAGCATATTGCGGATAACATAGTGCAGTATGCCGTCATTGCGGTAGTAAGTCAGTTCCGTTGCCGTATCGATACGGCAGCGTGCGGCCACCTGCTCCTCACTGCCGTCTGCGCGGGTCAGAGTAACATTGACCGTGCAGCCCGGCGTCAGCTGCGTCAGGTCAGCAATATCTATCCGCTCCTCACCGGTTAACTGCAGCGTCTTACGGGTAACGCCCGCCGGGAACTCCAGCGGCAGGATCCCCATACCAATCAGGTTTGAACGGTGAATACGCTCAAAAGACTCAGCGATCACGACGCGTACTCCCTGCAGGCGCGGTCCTTTAGCAGCCCAGTCGCGGCTTGAACCTGAACCGTACTCTTTCCCGGCCACCACGGCGAGCGGCACGCCCTCTTCTTTATATTTCATTGCGGCATCATAAATAGCCAGCGTTTCATTACCCGGAAAATGCCGGGTGTAGCCGCCTTCCGTACCGGGCACCATTTCATTGCGGATACGAATATTGGCAAAGGTACCGCGCATCATTACTTCATGGTTACCACGGCGCGACCCGTAGGAGTTAAAGTCGTTACGCTCTATGCCTTTCGCCAGCAGATAGCGTCCCGCCGGACTCTCAGCCTTAATACTCCCCGCAGGCGAAATGTGGTCAGTGGTGACTGAGTCACCCAGCATCGCCAGAATACGGGCGCCGCGAATATCTTCAACCGGCTTTGGCGTTTTCTCCATGTCATCAAAGAAAGGTGAAAGGCGGATATAGGTCGATCCTTCATCCCAGTCGTAGGTTGCCGCTTCACTCACGGAGATTTGCTGCCAGTCCGGCGTCCCGTCAAACACTTCCGCATACTCTTTGCGGAACATGCTGCTGTTAACCAGCTGCACCGAGGCGGCGATCTCTTCCGGTGATGGCCAGATATCTTTGAGATAAACATCTTTGCCGGTCTGATCCTGACCGATAGGCTCGCTCTGCAGATTGATGTTCATATTGCCGGCCAGCGCATAGGCCACCACCAGCGGGGGTGAAGCCAGCCAGTTAGTTTTAATCAGCGGATGTATACGGCCTTCAAAATTACGGTTCCCGGAGAGCACGGCGCCAACGGTCAGATCGCCCTCTTTTATAACGCTTTCGATCTCATCCGGCAGTGGCCCTGAGTTACCAATACAGGTTGTACAGCCATACCCCACCAGGTTGAAACCGAGTTTGTCCAGGTAAGGCGTGAGACGGGCTGTGGCCAGATAGTCAGATACCACTTTTGATCCGGGGGCCAGGGAAGCTTTTACCCACGGCTGGCGCTTCAGCCCGCGCTCAACCGCTTTTTTTGCCAGCAGGCCGGCGGCCATCAGCACGCTGGGGTTTGACGTATTGGTACAGGAAGTAATCGCGGCAATAACTACCGCACCATCATCAAGCTGATGCGACTGGCGGGTTTCACTGTCGCGGTAACTGACCGCTTTATGCGGCTTTTGTGCGTGGTTGATCTCCAGCTCATTACTGGCGGCAAACGCGGCGGGCACATCGCCCAGTGCCACCCGATCCTGCGGGCGCTTAGGTCCTGCGATACTCGATTCGACGTCAGCCATATCCAGCGCCAGCGTGCTGGTAAAGATCGGCTCGTCGCCCGCATTTCGCCACAGGCCCTGCTGCTTCGCATACGCTTCCGTCAATTTAACCTGCTGCTCATCGCGCCCGGTCAGCGTCATATAGCTCAGGGTGACGTCATCAATCGGGAAGAAACCGCAGGTGGCACCATATTCGGGTGCCATGTTAGCGATCGTTGCGCGATCGGCCAGCGGCAGATCGGCCAGCCCGTCACCGTAGAATTCGACAAATTTGCCGACAACGCCATGCTTACGCAGCATCTGGGTAACGGTCAGCACCAGATCGGTCGCGGTAATGCCCGGACGCAGTTTGCCAGTCAGCTTAAAGCCAACCACATCGGGAATAAGCATTGAAACCGGCTGCCCCAGCATAGCCGCTTCCGCTTCGATGCCGCCAACGCCCCAGCCCAGCACGCCCAGCGCATTGATCATCGTGGTATGCGAGTCGGTACCCACCAGCGTATCAGGCCAGGCAACGTTTTTGCCCTCCAGCTCTTCATGCCAGACGGATTTACCCAGATATTCCAGATTAACCTGATGACAGATGCCGGTACCCGGCGGCACCACGCGGAACCGGTTGAACGCTTTCTGTCCCCAGCGCAGGAAAACGTAGCGCTCGTGATTACGTTCCATCTCCAGCCTGACGTTTTCGCCAAAGGCGTCATCGTTACCGAAGCGATCGACGGTTACGGAGTGGTCAATAACCAGATCCACCGGGGACAAAGGGTTAACTTTTGCCACATCTCCGCCCAGTCGTGCGACTGCTTCGCGCATAGCGGCAAGATCGACCACGGCGGGTACGCCGGTAAAATCCTGCATCAGCACGCGTGCCGGACGATATGCAATCTCCCGGTCAGCGTGGGCGGTTTGCTGCCAGTCTGCCAGCGCCTGAATATCTTCAAGGGTAACGGACTCGCCATCCTGCCAGCGCAGCAGGTTTTCCAGCAGCACTTTCATCGATTTCGGTAAGCGATCAATATTGCCGGTATGCTGTGCGGCTTTAGCCAGACTGTAATAATGATAGGTGTGTGCCCCGACCGCCAGCGTATCCTGACTTTGCTCGCGTAATGTTAACGACATGTCTCCTCCTTTAATTCCTTAGGCTAAACCTCAGAGAGTGCAAGGTTTAGCTTAAAGATAGACCACATTTTCGTTAACGTTTTGATAACAACCCGAAAGGGCACTGGGTGCTACAAACAAAAATGCCCCGACCTGAGTCGGGGCATTTCCATAAATTCGGTGATAAGAAGCGTCGGTTACATAAGAGCCCAGGCTGCCGCTGCCCAGAAGGCAAATGAGAAAGCATAAACGCTAAGCCATGAAAAAGTGGTTGTATTCATTCGTCACTCCTTCCCGGTTCTCGGGCTAAATTTTCTTTAATCTTCAGTAATCTACTGTCGACGCTTATTTGCAGTGTAAGGTCATGGGCTTTTTGCTGGCCCGCCGGAATAACCGGAAAAAAATCAAAGCAACATCAGATGCTAAAAATAAGTGCAACAACAATTATTTGAGTTTTGGATCCATAAAAGATTCGATAAAGCTGCGCTGCTTGTCACTCAGATCCCAGGAAGCAGGAATCGCTACAGACTGCTCAGCAGCAGGAGCTTCTTTTGCTTTGCACGCAGGTGTATTTGGCTGCCGTGCAGTGACCGGATATTTACGACTGAGTGAGTTTGCCCACATGGCTTAGCCCCATAAACGCCAAATCATTAATGCCACCACTACCCAGAACAGCGCTGAAGCAGCGAAGACAGCCAACCAGGCTTTGCGACGGGTGTTACCGGTACGCTGAACCTTGGTGCTCTTAGCCCGGAAGTCGGGTTGTACAGTTATTCTCGTAGCCATAGTTTTTGATAATCACTCTCAACAAAACGATTGATAACAACGATTAAGATTTAGGATGAATCCTAAACTTCTTAAGTCCAAAAATCCAGTTATTTTTATTGAGCACAACGATTAACGCTATTAATCAAAGCTTCGAAAACTGATTAGCCTTATTGAAACACAGACCTCAGAACTATTAAAAAAACGGCGACCGAAATTTGGGTTAAACAACAATTAGTACCAATTTAAATTTGAGTTAAATAAGAAACCTCAGTAATAAAGCCCTTCTTCATCAGGTGTTAACTGGAGTATGGGAATAATCCTGGCAGTGTGCAAAGAAGTGAACCGAAAAATGTGTACTGTTTCTCAATTAATTAATAACAATGAAAAAACCTGTGATGCATGTTTTATTTACAGAAAAATGTCAGCTTTTGTTGAACTACTGATGGCGCTAAGCGAGGGGAAACCTGAAGGTGCCCACTGGACACCCCGGTAAATTCATGATTTGGCGAATTATTTGAAAGGGAGTTTGATATCGCGGAACATCGCTTCAATGTCGTCATTGGAGCGCAGAGCAACAGCGGTGTCTACCACATCACGCGTGAGATGCGGTGCAAATCGCTGAATAAAATCATACATATAGCTGCGCAGGAAGGTGCTGCGGCGGAAGCCTATTTTGGTCGTACTATTGGTGAAAATCTCTGAAGCTTCAATGCGAACCAGATCCGGATCGGCTACCGGGTCAACCGCCATACTGGCAATCACACCCACACCTAAGCCAAGCCGTACATAAGTTTTAATTACATCTGCGTCAGTTGCGGTAAACACGATACGCGGGGTCAGACCTGCACGATTAAACGCTGTATCGAGCTCGGAGCGGCCGGTAAAACCAAAGGTGTAGGTTACCAGTGGGAAATCGGCCAGCTCCTCTATAGTCACGTTGTCTTTGCCTGCCAGCGGATGGTCGGGCGTTACCACAATCGCACGATTCCAGTGGTAACAGGGCAGCATGATGAGATCGTCGTAGAGGTGCAGGGCTTCAGTAGCAATGGCAAAGTCAGCGTTGCCCTTGGATACCGCTTCAGCAATCTGCGTAGGGGAGCCCTGATGCATATGCAGTGAAACGCGAGGGTAGCGCTCGATAAATCCTTTGATTACGCCCGGCAGCGCATAGCGCGCCTGCGTATGCGTGGTGGCGACATAAAGCGATCCCTTGTCAGGCCAGGTGTGTTCGCCCGCTACGGATTTAATCGCATCAACTTTTGATAATACTTCACGTGCTATGCGGATAATCTCTTCACCGGCTGGCGTAACCTGCGTCAGATGTTTGCCGCTGCGGGCAAATATCTGCACTCCCAGCTCATCTTCAAGCATACGTACCTGTTTGCTGATGCCAGGCTGTGAGGTATAGAGACCTTCAGCGGTTGATGAGACGTTGAGATTGTGATTGACCACTTCCACGATATAGCGCAACTGCTGCAGTTTCATAGTTATATCTTCCCGTTAGCGACTAACGTGCGTGCCGGCAGCCGCCCATGATGCAGATGTGAGGAACAGAGCGAATTGAGAATAGAAAAACTATAACAACTATATCAGTTTTTAATCGAATAAAGAACGTTAGGTTATAAGGCGGGGAAAGTAAACGGGGCTGGCAGATGCCAGCCCCGGAGAGTTATTTTTTCGCTTCCTGCCATTTACCGTCAATATAGAACATTGACCAGCCGGTTGCTTTACCCTCTTTTTCAGACGAAACGTACTGCTGTTTTGTCTTGCGGCTAAAACGCACCAGGGTTTTATTTCCTTCCGGATCGGCTGCCGGTGCCTCTGCCAGATATTTAAGCTTTTCCGGCAGACGGTCAGCGAAGCGCTTCAGCTCTTCCACCAGCGGCGCGCGGGTCTCGCGCGATTTCGGGAACGTATTAGCCGCAAGGAAGACGCCGGCTGCTCCGTCACGCAGCACAAACCAGGCATCTGACTTCTCGCACGGCAGCTCAGGCAGCGGTACCGGATCCTCTTTCGGCGGCGCGACTTCGCCATTGCGCAGGATTTTACGGGTGTTTTTACACTCTTCGTTGGTACACGCCATATACTTGCCAAAGCGTCCCATCTTAAGGTGCATTTCCGACCCGCATTTCTCGCACTCGACTATAGGGCCATCATAGCCCTTGATGCGAAACTCGCCCTGCTCAATTTCATAGCCATCGCACTCTGGATTGTTACCACAGACGTGCAGCTTGCGGCTGTTATCAATCAGATAGCTGTCCATCGCGGTGCCGCACTTAACGCAGCGGCGGCGGGCACGTAACGCGTTGGTTTCCGCGTCGTCACCCTCTAGCACGTTCAGCACTTCGTTTTCCGGGATCAGATTGATGGTCTGCTTGCAGCGCTCTTTTGGCGGCAGGGCGTAGCCCGAACAGCCGAGGAATACGCCGGTGCTGGCCGTACGAATGCCCATTTTGCGACCGCATGTCGGGCAGTCGATTGAGGTCAGCACCATCTGATTCGGCTGCATGCCGCCCTCTTCCGGATCTTTTTCAGCCTGCTCCAGCTGCTGGCTGAAGTCACTGAAGAAGGAGTCGAGAACGCCTTTCCACTGCGCCTGATTGTTGGCTACCTGATCGAGGCTGTTTTCCATATGAGCGGTGAAATCGTAATTCATCAGCTCGCGGAAATTTTCTTCCAGCCGGTCGGTGACGATCTCACCCATCTTCTCAGCATAAAAACGACGGTTCTCAACGCGTACATAACCACGATCCTGGATAGTAGAAATAATAGACGCGTAGGTTGAGGGACGGCCAATACCGCGCTTCTCCAGCTCGCGCACCAGCGACGCCTCGCTGAATCGCGCCGGAGGCTTGGTAAAATGCTGGCTCGGCTGCAGCGCAGTCAGATCCAGTATTTCCCCTACCGCTACTGGCGGCAGCGTCCTGTCTTCATCGTTTTTACGCAGCGCCGGCATAACGCGCGTCCAGCCATCAAAACGCAGCGTGCGGCCTTTTGCCTTGAGCCTGAATTCGGCTGCGCCTACGGTCAGCGTGGTGGAGTCATATTTAGCCGGGACCATCTGACACGCCACAAACTGGCGCCAGATAAGCTGGTAAAGTTTTTGCGCATCCGCTTCCATATCTTTCAGCTGCTCAGCGCTTACGTTGACATCTGACGGGCGAATCGCTTCGTGCGCTTCCTGCGAATTATCTTTGCTGGTATAGGTCACCGGCGCTTCCGGCAGGTATTTTTTGCCGAACTCGCTGGCGACATAGTCGCGCGCCATGGCCACTGCATCCTGGCTCAGGTTCGTGGAGTCAGTACGCATGTAGGTGATGTGACCCGCTTCATAAAGCCGCTGCGCCATCATCATGGTTTTCTTCACGCCAAAGCCGAGACGTGTGCTCGCAGCCTGCTGCAGCGTTGAGGTAATAAAAGGTGCAGAAGGTTTGCTGCTGGTCGGTTTATCTTCACGATCCAGCACTTCATAACGCGCTTTTTCCAGTATCGCGACCGCCGCGTGCGTCTGCTCGCGGTTAACCGGACGAAACGCTTTGTCGCCCTGATGCGTCACCTGCATCGCCAGCGCATCGCCTTTTGGCGTAGCAAAATCTGCGTCGATCTCCCAGTACTCTTCTGGCACAAACGCTTTGATTTCGCGCTCGCGCTCAACCACCAGACGTACCGCTACCGACTGAACGCGTCCGGCAGAGAGACCGCGGGCGATCTTTTTCCACAGCAGAGGCGAAACCATATACCCCACAACGCGATCCATAAAACGGCGCGCCTGCTGGGCATTAACCCGCTCGATATTCAGTTCACCCGGCTTTTCAAACGCCTGGCGAATCGCATTTTTGGTGATTTCATTAAACACCACCCGGCTGAAACGCTTGTCGTCGCCACCAATGACTTCACGCAGGTGCCAGGCAATGGCTTCTCCTTCGCGGTCAAGGTCGGTTGCGAGATAGATATGATCGGCGTCAGCGGCCAGGCTCTTAAGTTCAGACACAACCTTCTCTTTGCCTGGCAGGATCTGATAATCAGCTTCCCAGCCATGCCACGGATCAACACCCATTCGGTTGACCAGCGCCGCCTTTTCATCTTTTTTAACTTTTTTCCCGGTTTTTACCTTCTCACCGTCAGTACTTTTACGGGTCGTTGAACCACTGGTCGGCAAATCGCGGATATGACCGACGCTGGATTTCACCACGTAGTCATTACCGAGGTATTTATTGATTGTTTTGGCCTTTGCCGGGGACTCAACGATAACGAGTGCTTTACCCATATGTACCTTTACCTGATTGAAACGTCCTGATAAACGGGAGAGGATTAATGCCCCAAAACCCAGTGGGTTTAATATTGCTGCCAGCAATCTGATTTTCAAGCTGGCGGGGACTGCCACTATTCAGTTTAAAACGGTGTGCGCAACCTTATGATTAACTACACTTTTTCCGCCTGACATCATCACACATCCTGGTGTGAACTCCCTGAAAGCTGAATCGCCCACACTCTACCTGATAAAATCTGATACGCAACTTAAATAGCACTCTGTTTAATTTTGCGCCAGCTGCAGGCGTGAACACGGATAAGTGGCAACAGAATGGCAGGTAATATAGAAGGAGAAAATGCGCTGTCAAAAAAAGTCGGATAATTCGGGACAAAAATGGAATTCATTTCACAACCCGGCCGAAGTAAATGGGACTCACCCGTTGCTAAGCATAAAAAACCCGGCCGGAGCCGGGTTTCTGTTACAGCAGAGGCTTTTCGCCACGCTGCCAGATTTTTAGCAACAGCCGTTCTGCCGCCTGGCTGGCGCTGCCGGTAAAACGATCCATCATCTTTTTCTTACGCGCATACTGTACGCCCAGCACGGTGAAGCGCTCCATATGCCGGATAATCAGGGCATCACTGGTGCCGATTTCATCAATCAGACCCAGTTCAAGCGCCTGCTGCCCATACCAGTGTTCGCCGGTCGCTACCCGGTTCATATCCAGCGACGGACGCATTTGCTGCACAAAGCCCTTAAACAGCTGATGCGTTTCATCCAGATCGTGCTGGAACTTCTCACGCCCCTCTTCGGTATTTTCACCAAACAGCGTCAGGGTACGTTTGTACTGGCCTGCAGTATGCAGCTCCACGTCAATATCATTGCGCTTCAGCAGCCGGTTGAAGTTGGGGATCTGCGCCACAACGCCGATTGAACCGATAATGGAGAACGGCGCGGCGACAATGCGATCTGCCACACAGGCCATCATATATCCGCCGCTGGCGGCCACTTTATCTACGGCGGCGGTCAGGCGCAGACCCGCGTCGCGCAGGCGCTGCAGCTGCGACGCTGCCAGACCGTAGCCATGCACCACCCCGCCCGGGCTTTCAAGCCGCAGCAGGACTTCATCACCCGGTTGCGCTACGGCCAGTACAGCGGATACTTCTTCACGCAGGGAGGCGACTTCACCCGCGTCCATGCTGCCTTTAAAGCCAAGCACATAGAGTACCGGCTTCGCGGTTTCAGTGACGCCGTTTTTTGCGTTGCGCTTCTCTGTTTTCGCTTTCAGCTTCTCTTCTTTTTTATGCTGTTTCAGCCAGACTTTTTGTACCTGCGGCTTCATTTTAGCCAGCTGCAGATCCTCTTTTATCTGACGATACTCATCATCCAGATGCGTCACCTGCAGCTGACCGGCGTGATGACGTTTGCGCAACGCAGCATTCAGTATGATAAATACTACGGCCGCAATGGCGATCACTACCGTGACAGCCTTGGCCAGGAAGAGCCCATAGCTGGAGAAAAAATCCATTCTGCCGCCTTATTAAACAGTGAATTACAATTAACAGCTGAGTGTAACTGCTTTAACCCGGTTCGTCGCCTGAAAAGCCCGCAGGCGGCACAGAATGCTCCTCTGTAGCATTGCACCGGCTGGCGAATTCAGGCATAAAGCCAGAAACCTCTACCACTGACTGAAGGAGATTGCTGTGCACTATCAGCCTAAAGGCGATCTACTCGAAAACCGCATTATTCTGGTTACCGGCGCATCAGACGGCATTGGCCGGGAAGCGGCGCTGACCTATGCCCGCTACGGCGCCCGCGTTATCCTGCTCGGACGTAACGCCGTTACCCTGCAGCAGACAGAAGCGGCGATTAACCAGCTTAATAAGCAGCCCGCCAGCTCATACCTGCTGGATCTCGCGACCGCCACGCCTGAATCATGTCAGCAGCTGGCCGCGCAGATTGCTGAGCGCGTGCCGCGTCTGGACGGCGTGCTGCATAACGCCGGTATTCTGGGTGAAATTGTTCCGCTGGCCGATCTTGAGCCGGCCCTCTGGCGCGAGGTGATGCAGATCAACCTCGATGCCACCTTTTATCTGACGCAGGCTCTGCTGCCGCTGTTGCTGAAATCAGAGGCGGGATCGCTGGTATTCACTACCTCCAGCGTAGGCCGCACCGGGCGCGCCGGCTGGGGCGCTTACGCCGTCTCTAAATTTGCCACTGAAGGCATGATGCAGGTGCTCGCCGATGAGTATAAAAACCACGCCCTGCGCGTAAACTGTATCAATCCCGGCGGCACGCGTACGAAGATGCGCGCCAGCGCGTTTCCGGAGGAGGATGCAAACCTGCTGAAAACTCCGGCCGATTTAATGCCGCTTTATCTCTACCTGATGGGCGATGATAGCCGGCGTAAAACGGGCATGAGCTTCGATGCTCAGCCCGGACGTAAAGCGGGTCCGGCCAGCGCATGAGCGATCGCCATCAGCAACGTCAGCAGCGCCTGAAAGAGCAGGTTGACGCGCGCATCGCTGCGGCGACAGAACATCGCGGTATCGTTATGGTATTTACCGGTAACGGTAAGGGAAAAACCACGGCGGCTTTCGGTACGGCGCTGCGCGCCTGCGGCCACGGAAAAAAGGTGGCAGTGGTACAGTTCATTAAGGGGGAGTGGCCCAACGGCGAGCGTAATCTGCTGGCGCAGCACGGGGTTGAGTTTCAGGTAATGGCCACCGGATTTACCTGGGAGACCCAGAGCCGCAGCACGGATACGATCGCCTGCCAGCAGGTCTGGCAGCAGGCACAACGCATGCTGGCTGATAGCGATGTTGACCTGGTGATCCTTGATGAAATCACCTATATGGTGAGCATGGATTATCTGGATCTGGAGGCGCTGATGCTTGCTCTGCAACAGCGTCCGTCTGCGCAAAGCGTGATTATTACCGGACGCGGCTGTCACCGGCGCCTGCTGGAGCTGGCAGATACCGTGACTGAGATGCGCCCGGTAAAACATGCCTTTGATGCCGGCATCCAGGCGCAACAGGGAATTGACTGGTAGCCGCTGCCGGGGCAGCGGCACACAGCCATCAGGCGCCGCGTTTGCTGCTGCGGCGCTGAGTGGTATTGCCGGCGCTGCTGTGACGCTTCACTGCGCGGCGGATCTGATTCGCTTTGGTGCGACGGCGATCTTTCTCAACGGCAACTTTGGTAACGGTCTCTTCCGGCATGCCCACCAGCTTACGCAGGTAGTTTACCGCCGGCAGCTCCATCTCCATCCAGCCGCCGCGCGGCAGGCCTTTTGGCAGCTGAATATCACCATAACGCACGCGCATCAGGCGGCTAACCTGAACGCCTACCGCTTCCCATAAACGACGCACTTCGCGGTTGCGTCCTTCGGTAAGGGTAACGTTGTACCACTGATTGATCCCTTCACCGCCAGCAAACTTAATGGTTTTAAAGGCAGCCGGGCCATCTTCCAGCTGAACGCCCTTGCTCAGCAGACGCACTTTATCGTCACCCACTTCGCCAAAAACACGCACCGCATATTCGCGTTCAACTTCGCGACTTGGATGCATCAGACGGTTAGCCAGTTCCCCATCGGTAGTGAACAGCAGCAGACCGCAGGTGTTAACGTCCAGACGACCCACTGCCACCCAGCGCGATCCACGCAGGCGCGGCAGGCGGTCAAACACGGTTGGGCGCCCTTCCGGATCGTTACGGGTACAAAGCTCCCCTTCCGGCTTGTAATAAGCCAGCACGCGGCACACTTCCGTAGTGGACTCGGCAATAGAGACCAGGTGACCATCAATACGAATTTTCAGGCTTTTGTCATTTTCAATGCGATCGCCCAGCGTGGCCAGTTTGCCATCTACGCTGACGCGTCCGGCGGAAATCATGGTTTCGATTTCGCGGCGCGAGCCGTGACCGGCGCGCGCTAATACTTTCTGTAATTTTTCGCTCATGGAGCTGCCTCGTTGTCGCCTTCCCAGGCGTCGTGGTAAGAATGGGTAAGACAGCGGGATTACCACGTCCTCTGTCAGAAACTGTTAACGTTGCGCATCAATCTGACCGGATGCAAACGGCCTGCGATTTTACACCAGCTAAGGTTGCGTTAACACCTTTAACTTTGCTGCCGATAATAGCCGGCCGGCGTTTTCCCGCCTCTGCCGGTTTTGCCGTTCATGACGACAGGCGTTTTTATCCCTGACACTCTCCTGTTTATAGCCTGGTCAATGACCTGGCGATAGAGAAGCTCGTATTATATTGATGCCTGATGAGCCCGACCGGGAAAATCGCTTTAAAGCAATGAACCCGCTAAAACCGTTCAGGCCCCGGCTGCACGGCAAAATAGTGCTATCGCTTACGAAAACCACACAATCATCTACCCAACCAGCTTAAAACAAAATTTCACCTCGCCCTGAGTGGGTTGTGCGTATGATCCGCGCTACAGGTTGGTTTAAGGCTCTATATTCTGTTTTATTGCCATCTATTAGCGCGCTGAATTTGTGCATAAATAAAAGCGGTGTAAAATAAAGCAGCAGGCCAGATGTAGATTCGAAGAAATATTATTTTATTAAGCCTAAAGCTATTTATAACAAATTATTAACGTCACTCTGCATGACGGCTGTTTTAACGGAAAATATCCCGTCTATATGCCCGTACATGCTGACATAATTAATTAGCGTGTCTGCTCTCCTCACCAGGGATGTTACTGACGCGCCTTAAAGAAGATCGTAACAATGAAAATAACCGTACTTTGCCCGGCGCTGTTCGCGCTTGCGCTAACCGGTTGTTCCGTTGGACAGACTGAATACAGCAAAGCGGCGCTTGAACATGTTGATATGAGCGTAACAGGCGTGCCGACAGTGCTGGGTTTGGGTGTTCTCGGTACAACTATTCCCCTTACGCCGGAGTACAGCCTGACAGCGGCGCACGTTGCTAAAACGTCTGTGCAGCGCGTTAAGGCCTATCATCCTTATTGCGACGTTGCGATTATTTATCACAAAAATAGTCCTGATACGCTGGCCAGGTTTCGTACCAGCGCGCCCGGAGAAGCGATTAAAATGTATGGCTACAGTTTTATTTCTGCCATGCCGGTTGAATCGAGCGGCGTTAATTTGGCGCGCACGGCTATTACTAATCGCTGGAATAAAAAACCCTGTATGGCAATGGCATCTAATGCGGGTGTGACTCAGGGAATGTCAGGCGGCGCGGTCTATAACAGTGATGAAACCATTGCCGGAGTGATTGTGGGATACAGTCATGAAATTGCGAACAGACGTAGCAGAAAAGTGATCCTTAAAGATGTGTCACTCTATATTCCCTATGGCGATTTTAAGCGCTGGCTTGAGCGCAATCTCAGCCAGGCGCCTGTCACGTAGCGACACCTGGCCTGGCCGGGCGATTAGCTAAATGGCCGCGTATCTCCGGCACCTGCGCGCACCACGACCGGCGTGTCTTCCGTCAGGTCGACAACCGTCGTCGGCTGTTGCCCCAGCGTGCCGCCATCGAGGATCAGATCGACCAGTTTTCCGATGCTGTGCTGGATCTCTTCCGGATCGGATTCCGTAAAGTCATTACCGGGCAGCATCAGTGATGTCGACATCATCGGCTCATTCAGTCGCTCAAGCAGCGCCAGCGCAACCGGATGCGAAGGCACGCGCAGCCCGATGGTTTTGCGTTTGTCATTCATCAGGCGGCGCGGCACCTCTTTCGTCGCCTTGAGAATAAAAGTGTAATTACCTGGGGTGTTGTTTTTCAGGATACGAAAGGCTGAGTTGTCGACCTGAGAGTAAACCGAAAGCTCTGAGAGGTCGCGACACATCAGCGTAAAGTTGTGGTTACCATCCAGCTGACGGATACGGCAGATACGTTCCATCGCGTTTTTTTCTTCCAGCCGGCACCCCAGCGCATAGCCGGAGTCGGTGGGATAGACAATGACGCTGCCTTTATTGAGATAATCCACCGCCTGATTAATCAGGCGCGGCTGCGGGTTATCAGGATGAATGTGAAAACGTTGACTCATAAAAACCTCTTGTCATCTGTCTCAGGCAGTTGAAGCGGGGGCCAGAGCGGGAAAGCGTTCCCAGACGGGTTCAACGCCACCCGGCAGCCAGAGTTTACGCCCCAGCTCAATCCAGGGACAGGGTTGGTGAAAGTCGGACCCCTGCGATGCTGCCAGTTGATTATCGCGCGCATAGCCTGCCAGCTGGGTGCGTTCGTTAGGCGGCTGCTGACACTGCGCCACCTCGATCGCGTCGCCTCCCGCTTGTGCGAAAAAGGCAATCAGCCGCTTCAGCCATTTTGCCGACAGGCCGTAGCGTCCCGGATGCGCCAGCACCGCGACGCCGCCGGAATGATGAATAGCTTCAATAGCTTGTTCAATTGTACACCATTGTGGTGGCACATAGCCGGTTTTGCCACGCGCCAGATAGTGTTTGAACACCTGGGCCATATTCTCAGCTTTACCCTGTTCAATCAGATAACGGGCAAAATGACCGCGCGTAATCACCCCACCCTGTGCCAGCCGCTGTGCGCCCGCCAGTGCGTCGGGGATGCGGGCCCGCTCCAGCCGTTCAGCAATCTGCAGCGCCCGCTCATAACGACACTGGTGCTGCGCTGCCAGAAAGGCCTTAAGTGCCGGATGATCGCAATCGATATTCAGGCCTGCGATATGAATTTCGTGATTTTCCCACAGCGTGGACGCTTCCAGACCGGCCAGCACTTTTATCGGCAGTTTCTGCTCCTGTGCAAACGCCTGCGCCTCAGCAACGCCCGCGACCGTATCGTGATCGGTAATGGCCAGCACGCCAACTTGCTTATCAACCGCGCGCTGAACCAGGGCCGCTGGGGTCAGCAATCCATCGGAGGCGCGGGTATGGCTGTGAAGATCGTAAAGCGGGAAACGGCTGATATCTGACAAAGTAACTCCGGAGCACGGCTAAAAATCAGCGGGCATGATAGCGATTTTGTTGTTAACTGAGAAAGGGTATTGACATTTTTCACCCGAACCAGTTAACTAGTACACAAGTTCACACACAGTGGGTATCTGCCATGAGTCAGGTAGCAATGCGGTTAACAGATAGCTGGCGTACGTCTTCCTGTAACGGGTGGCGTTATTGTGCACAAGCCTGATTGCTGTGCAGATACCTGAGCCCGCCACCATGCGGGCTTTTTTTTGAGCGAATTTCAGAGAAATTATCATGGCAAATGCGAAACCTACATTGAAGTTGATTACCGGAAACGCACCCTATCGCGAAGATCCGGCCGCGGTGTTTCATCAACTGTGCGGCGCACGTCCGGCCACTCTGCTGCTTGAGTCTGCGGACATCGACAGCAAAAAAAATCTGAAAAGCCTGCTGATTGTTGATAGTGCACTGCGCATCAGCGCCCTTGGTCAGACCGTGACTTTACAGGCGCTCTCTGAAAATGGCCGTGCCCTGCTGCCGTTGCTGGATGCCGCTCTGCCTGAGAGCGTAAAAATCGACGTTCGTCCGGATGGTCGTGAGCTGCATTTTGCTACGGCGAATGATGTACAGGATGAAGATTCGCGGCTAAAAGCCTTCTCGGTGTTTGATGCGCTGCGTCTGATTCCGCAACTGGTTAATACACCTGCCGATGAGCGTGAAGCGATGCTGCTGGGCGGACTGTTTGCTTACGACCTGGTCGCCGGCTTTGAAGCGCTGCCGGCGCTGCGCAACGACCAGCGCTGTCCCGACTACTGCTTCTATCTGGCGGAAACGCTGCTGATTATCGACCACCAGCAGGGTTCAGCCCGCCTGCAGGCGAGCCTGTTTACGCCGTCAACCAGTGAGTTTCAGCGTCTGCAGAGCCGTATTGAGCAGCTGCACGGCCAGATGACACAGCCGGCGCCCGCCCTGCCGGTGCAGCGCGTGGAACAGATGACGCTCAGCACCAGCCAGAGCGATGATGCTTACTGCGAGGTGGTGGCGTCGCTGCAGCAGGCTATCCGCATCGGTGAAATTTTCCAGGTCGTGCCGTCGCGCCGCTTCTCGCTACCCTGTCCGTCACCGCTTGCCGCTTATGAAACGCTGAAGAACAGCAATCCCAGCCCCTATATGTTCTTTATGCAGGATCGGGAATTCGCCCTGTTTGGTGCCTCACCGGAAAGCTCGCTGAAGTATGACGCGCAGTCGCGCCAGATTGAGATCTACCCCATTGCCGGCACCCGCCCGCGCGGCCGCCATGCCGACGGCTCGCTGGATCGCGATCTCGACAGCCGTATCGAGCTGGAGATGCGTACCGATCATAAAGAGCTGGCCGAACATCTGATGCTGGTGGATCTGGCGCGTAACGACCTTGCCCGTATCTGCAAACCCGGCAGTCGTTACGTTGCCGATCTGACCAAAGTTGACCGCTACTCTTTTGTTATGCATCTGGTCTCCCGCGTGGTCGGCACGCTGCGTGACGATCTGGATGTCCTGCACGCCTACCGCGCCTGTATGAATATGGGCACGCTGAGCGGCGCGCCTAAAGTACGCGCCATGCAGCTGATTGCTGAAAAAGAGGGCACGCGGCGCGGCAGTTACGGCGGTGCCGTAGGCTACTTCACGGCGACCGGCGATCTCGATACCTGCATCGTGATCCGTTCCGCCTGGGTCGAAGAAGGTGTGGCTACCGTGCAGGCGGGTGCCGGCGTGGTGCTGGATTCTGTCCCGCAGGCTGAAGCGGATGAAAGCCGCAACAAAGCACGCGCAGTTCTGCGCGCTATCGCAACCGCGCACCACTGCAAGGAGATGTTCTGATGGCTGATATCCTGCTGCTCGATAATATCGACTCGTTTACCTATAACCTGGTGGATCAGCTGCGCAGCTTTGGTCACAACGTAGTGATCTACCGCAACAGCGTGCCGGCTGAGACGCTGATTGCGCGGCTGCAGCAGATGGAAAATCCGGTGCTGATGCTGTCACCCGGTCCTGGCGCGCCGGCTGATGCGGGCTGTATGCCAGCCCTGCTGCAGGCGCTGCGCGGCCAGCTGCCCATTATCGGTATCTGTCTGGGTCATCAGGCTATCGTTGAAGCGTATGGCGGCCACGTGGGCCAGGCGGGTGAAATTCTGCATGGTAAGGCGTCTGCGGTAGAGCATGACGGCAGCGCGATGTTCAGCGGCCTGAGTAATCCGCTGCCTGTGGCACGCTATCACTCGCTGGTGGGGAGTAATACGCCCGCTGAGCTGACGGTTAACGCCAGCTACAACGGCATGGTCATGGCCGTGCGGCATGATGCCGATCGCGTCTGCGGCTTTCAGTTCCATCCTGAATCGATTCTCACCACCCAGGGCGCACGCCTGCTTGAGCAGACGCTGGCCTGGGCGCTGGCGCAGTAACAGGGAGATAAAGATGCAAACTATTCTGGAAAAACTGTATCAGGCGCAAACGCTGAGCCAGGCGGAGAGCCACCAGCTGTTCAGCGCCATTATTACCGGTCAGCTGGAGCCCACTCAGCTGGCCGCAGCGCTGATTGCCATGAAAGTGCGCGGCGAGCAGCCACAGGAGATAGCCGGCGCCGCATCGGCGCTGCTGGCTGATGCCAAACCTTTCCCGCGTCCTGACTATGCGTTTGCTGATATCGTCGGCACCGGAGGCGACGGCAGTAACAGCATTAATATCTCGACCGCCAGCGCGTTTGTGGCCGCAACCTGCGGCCTTAAAGTGGCCAAACATGGTAATCGCAGCGTCTCCAGCAAATCCGGCTCCTCCGATCTGCTGGCAGCGTTTGGTATTAATCTGGACATGCCCGCGCAGCAGGCGCGCCAGGCGCTGGACGATCTTAATGTCTGTTTCCTGTTTGCGCCGCAGTACCATACCGGCTTTCGTCACGCAATGCCGGTGCGTCAGCAGCTGAAATCGCGCACGCTGTTCAACGTGCTCGGCCCGCTGATCAATCCGGCCCGACCGCCGCTGGCGGTGATTGGCGTGTACAGCCCGGAGCTGGTGCTGCCCATCGCGCAAACGCTGAAGGTGCTCGGCTATCAGCGGGCCGCTGTGGTCCACGGCGGCGGAATGGATGAGGTCGCTCTGCACAGCGCCACGCAGGTGGCTGAGCTGCGCGAAGGGGAAATTACCTGCTATCAGCTGACGCCGGATGACTTTGGTTTTGGCATGCATGACAAAGAGGCGCTGGCGGGCGGGACGCCGGAAGAAAACCGTGACATTCTGACCCGTTTACTTCAGGGTAAAGGAGAGCCCGCGCATGAGCAGGCGGTCGCCGTTAACGTGGCGATGCTGCTGAAAGTGTTTGGTCATGAAGACCTGCGCGACAACGCGGAGCGGGCCATTGCCGCGATTCGCAGCGGACAGGCTTATGAGCGCGTGGTTGCACTGGCAGCGAGAGGATGAGATGAGTATTAAAGGCACCGTATTAGAGAAAATTGTGCAGGATAAGGCGATCTGGATAGCAGAGCGTCAGCAGCAGCAGCCGCTGGAGACATTCCACCCGGAACTGCAGCCGGCAACGCGCTCTTTTTATGACGCCCTGCGCGGCACCCGCACCGTTTTTATCCTTGAGTGTAAAAAAGCGTCACCGTCAAAAGGGGTGATCCGCGAGGATTTCGATCCTGCCGCCATCGCCGCCGTCTATCGTCATCACGCGTCTGCCATTTCGGTACTGACGGATGAGAAATATTTTCAGGGTGACTTCGCTTTTCTGCCGATTGTCAGCGCGGCGGTGACCCAGCCCGTGCTGTGCAAAGATTTTATCATCGACCCCTATCAGATCTACCTGGCGCGCCACTACCAGGCGGACGCCATCCTGCTGATGCTCTCCGTACTGGATGATGAACAGTACCGGCAGCTCGCCGCAGTGGCTCACAGCCTGAACATGGGCATCCTGACCGAAGTCAGCAATGAGGCGGAGCTGGAACGGGCGATTGCCCTCGACGCTCAGGTGGTGGGCATCAACAACCGCGACCTGCGCGATCTTTCGATCGATCTTAACCGCACCCGCGAGCTGGCACCGCGCCTCAGTCACGGCGTCACGGTCATCAGTGAATCCGGTATTCATAATTATGCGCAGGTGCGTGAGCTGAGCCGCTTTGCTAACGGTTTTCTCATCGGCTCGGCGCTGATGGAAGAGGCTGACCTGGCAGCTGCGGTACGTCGCGTGCTGCTGGGTGATAATAAAGTGTGCGGCCTGACGCAGCCGGAAGCGGCGCGCGCCGCCAGTGAAGCGGGAGCCCTGTATGGCGGTCTGATTTTTGCTGAAGGCTCACCGCGCAAAATCGATACTGTCCAGGCACACCGCGTGATGGCCGCAGCGCCGCTGCGCTATGTGGGCGTGTTTCGTAATGCGCCGGTTGGTGACGTTGTCACGTTGGCGGTAGAGCTGAATCTGGCAGCAGTGCAGTTGCATGGCGCCGAAGATCGCGACTATGTTGCCACGCTGCGTCAGGCGCTGCCGCCACAGACGCAAATCTGGAAAGCGCTGAGTGTCAAAGAGAGCCTGCCGGCGCGCGACTGGCCGCACGTTGATCGCTACGTGTTTGATAATGGCCAGGGCGGCAGCGGGCAGCAGTTTGACTGGTCGCTGCTGCAGGGAAAGTCGCTGGACAACGTGCTGCTGGCTGGCGGTCTCGCCGCTGATAACTGCGTGACGGCAGCCCAGCTGGGCTGCGCTGGTCTTGATTTTAACTCCGGCGTGGAGTCCGCCCCTGGCATAAAAGATGCCGGCAAAATTGCTGCGGTATTTACCACATTACGCGCTTACTAATGTTGCTGGCCCGCCAGTGCGGGCCGTTGAGGAAAGATCAATTATGTCGACGTTATTGAATCCCTATTTTGGTGAATTTGGCGGCCAGTACGTTCCGCAAATCCTGATGCCGGCTCTGCGCCAGCTGGAAGCTGCTTTTGTTGAAGCGCAGCGCGATCCTGAGTTTCAGCAGGAGTTTACCGATCTGCTGAAAAATTACGCTGGTCGTCCGACGGCGCTGACCCTGTGCCGTAATCTGACTCAGGGGACGAAAACCCGCCTCTATCTGAAGCGCGAAGATCTGCTGCATGGCGGCGCGCATAAAACCAATCAGGTACTGGGTCAGGCGCTGCTGGCAAAGCGAATGGGGAAAAATGAGATCATTGCGGAAACCGGCGCCGGCCAGCATGGTGTCGCCTCCGCGCTCGCCTGCGCGCTGCTCGGCATGAAGTGCCGTATTTATATGGGGGCGAAAGATGTTGAGCGTCAGTCTCCCAATGTGTTCCGGATGCGGTTGATGGGCGCGGAAGTGATCCCGGTTCACAGCGGCTCAGCTACGCTGAAAGATGCCTGTAACGAGGCGCTGCGCGACTGGTCAGGCAGCTATGAGACCGCACACTATATGCTGGGAACCGCAGCAGGTCCGCACCCCTTCCCGACCATCGTGCGCGAATTCCAGCGTATGATCGGCGAAGAGACCAAAGCGCAGATCCTCGAAGCGGAAGGCCGCCTGCCCGATGCCGTGCTGGCGTGCGTAGGCGGCGGCTCCAATGCGATTGGCATGTTTGCTGATTTCATTGAAGAGAGCAGCGTGGGCCTGATTGGTATTGAACCCGCTGGCCACGGTATTGAAAGCGGCGAGCACGGCGCGCCACTGAAGCACGGCCGGGTTGGTATCTATTTTGGTATGAAAGCGCCAATGATGCAGACCGAAGAGGGCCAGATTGAAGAGTCTTATTCTATCTCCGCCGGCCTCGACTTTCCGTCAGTTGGTCCGCAGCACGCGCATCTGAACAGCATCGGGCGCGCAGAGTATGTCTCCATTACCGATGATGAAGCGCTCGACGCGTTTAAAACGCTGTGCCGCGCAGAAGGGATTATTCCGGCCCTGGAATCGTCTCATGCGCTGGCCCATGCGCTGAAAATGATGCGGGCAAATCCGGAAAAAGAGCAGCTGCTGGTGGTTAACCTTTCCGGTCGCGGCGATAAAGATATTTTCACGGTTCACGATCTGCTTAAAGCGAAAGGAGAGATTTGATGGAGCGTTATAATCAGCTGTTTTCACGCCTGTCAGCGCGTCAGGAAGGCGCGTTTGTCCCTTTTGTTACGCTGGGCGATCCCTCTCCGGAGCTCTCACTGCAGATTATCGATACGCTGGTTGAAGGCGGCGCTGATGCGCTGGAGCTGGGGATCCCTTTCTCCGATCCGCTGGCAGATGGACCCACCATTCAGAGCGCCACGCTGCGGGCTTTTGCGGCCGGCACCACGGTGGCGCAATGCTTTGAAATGCTGCAGGTAGTGCGGCAGAAATACCCCGATCTGCCCATTGGTTTACTGATGTACGCTAATCTGGTGTTCAGCCGCGGCATCGATACGTTCTATGCGCAGTGTGCCGCCGCGGGCGTCGACTCGGTACTGGTCGCTGATGTGCCAGTTGAAGAGTCAGCCCCCTTCCGCCAGGCTGCGCTGCGTCACAACATTGCGCCGATTTTTATCTGCCCGCCTAATGCCAGCGATGACCTGCTGCGTGAACTGGCTCAGCATGGCCGCGGTTACACTTATCTGCTGTCGCGCGCAGGGGTGACCGGTGCTGAAAACCGCGCCAGTCAGCCGCTTCACCATCTGATTGATAAACTGCGTGAGTTTCAGGCGCCGCCTGCCCTGCAGGGGTTCGGCATCTCCGAGCCGGAGCAGGTACGTGAAGCGATTGCTGCAGGCGCAGCGGGAGCGATCTCCGGTTCCGCCATTGTACGCATCATTGAGAAAAATCAGCGCGACCCGGCAACGCTGCTGCGTGAGCTGAAAGCCTTTGTCAGCGGCCTGAAAGCGGCCACCCGCTAATCGCTGTGGCTCCGTCACTCCGACGGGGCCACACTCTTTTTTCCGCCACCCCCATCCTTTCTGCCTGAGCGCCAGCTTTTTTCACTTTTTCTCTGCCAGCAGGTTGCCGATTATTCAGGGCCGACCCACACTTAAATGCGCCGTTGCGTTACGGTGTGAATCCATCTATGACAGGGAGATAACCAAATGAAATTGTTCAAGGTCGTTGCGGGAATTTTTATGGCTGCATTTGTGGCACTGACACTGAGCGCCTGTGCGCCAACGCCAACCAAAGAAGGCACCGGCGGTTATATTGATGACACCGTCATCACCACGAAAGTAAAAGCGCAGCTGCTGAATGATGAAGCGCTGAAATCTACAGAAATCAATGTTGAAACGTTCAAAGGTAAGGTTCAGCTGAGCGGGTTTGTCAGCTCGCCACAGATGGCTAACCGCGCCGTTTCCGTTACGCGCAGCGTGGCAGGCGTGAAGTCTGTTGTTAATAATATGCAGATCAAGTAATACCAAAAGGGCGGCCGGCAGGTCGCCCTTCTTCTGCCTCAGAAGCGATAGCCTGCACCAAAGAAAAAGACAAACGGATCGATACGCGTATTAATATTCTGCTGTACGCCCTGATGTCTGAATTTCACTTCAGTATCAATATCCATGTACCACAGCGAAGCATTCAGCATCCAGTCACGGTTAATCTGATAATCGAGCCCCACCTGACCCGCAATGCCCCAGGAGTCTTTAACGCTCAAATCGCTGAGCTGTGCATCCCTGGCGGTCTGATTCAGCTTTGCGTCAAAAAAGGTGGTGTAATTGATGCCAACGCCCGCATAAGGACGTACCGCACTGTTACTGTCGAGGAAATAGTATTGCGCCATCAGCGTGGGCGGCAGCTGACGCACCGTGGCCAGGTTACCGGTCGGACCAAGACCGACTTTATGACGAAACGGCGTGGCAGCCAGCAGCTCAATTCCGATATGGTCGGTTGCCATCCAGGTGAATGTCAGCCCCAGCTGCGTATCATTATCGACGCTGAATTCACCCATGTTCAGCACATTATCTGACCCCTCTGTCGGACGGACCGTTGCCGTACCGGCGCGCATAAAAAAGTCACCCGCCTGATGAGCCAGCGCCAGCTGTGGTATCGCCATCGCCAGGAACAGTGCGCATTTTGCCAGTTTCATCATCACTCCTTTGCCTGAATTAAAATTTTTCGCGGCACAGATGTAACGGTTTTCAGCGCAGATTTCATTAACTGGCTGGCAGAATAAATGCTTAGTTAACAATGAATTGACACAGATCAAATTTGCCAGCGCGAAAAAAGATCAAAAACAGGTTGCTGAAGTTTCATAACGTGATTACTTTGCTGATCCCGAGTGATTTTGGTTCGATGCCTCAGGAGTGGCGGGCGATCAGATGAGCGATATAACTAACCCTTGTATGACATGTGGCGCCTGCTGCGCCTATTTTCGCGTTTCCTTTTACTGGGCTGAAGCCGATGATGCCGGTGGCGCAGTGCCAGCCGAACTCACCGAGCCGCTAAACCTGCTGATGCGCAATATGCGCGGCACCGGCGATCGCACACCGCGCTGCGTTGCTCTGCAGGGCGAGCCCGGTAGCTGCGTCTCCTGCGGTATCTATGAGCAGCGCCCCTCTCCCTGCCGTGAATTTGCGATGTCCGGGGAAAATGGCGTCGTTAACGAAGCCTGCGACCGTGCCCGCGCCCGCCATGGATTACCTGCCCTTTTTCACCCTTCTTTACCTGACATGACAGAAAGTTATGGTATTCCGGGTGCCAGCCTGACCGCTTAGCATGTACAATCGCCGGGTTAATTAACCCGGTTTTTTTCAAGGAGTGTACATGTCTATCACGGCAAGCTCGTTATACCGTGACACAGGAAATTTTTTGCGCCATCAGCTGGTCACTATAATGCTGATGGCGCTGCTGACCTCATTCATTACCGTGATTATCGGGCATGCGTTAACGCCTGATAATGAGCAGCTGTCGCTGCTGAGTCAGAGTGACAGCAGCGCATCCTCCCTGTTTGAACTGGTACAGAATATGTCTCCGGATCAGCAGCGTATACTGCTGCGCGCTTCCGCAGCAGGAACCCTGGCGGCGCTGATTGGTAATACGCTGCTGCTCGGCGGCATGCTTTGCCTGATCCCGCTGGTCTCCAGCGGTCAGCGCGTCAGTGCCCTGCGCGCTATCGGTACCGCTGCACCGCTGCTGCCTAAGCTGCTGCTGCAGACCTTTTTGATCACGCTGCTGGTGCAGCTTGGCTTTATGGTGCTGATGGTGCCTGGCATCGTGCTCGCTATCTTGCTCTCTCTGGCGCCGGTGATGCTGGTCAGTGAAAAAATGGGCGTAATCGGTGCCATGCGCGCCAGCCTGCGCCTGGCGTGGAAAAATATTCGCCTGATTGCACCCGCTATTCTGCTGTGGCTGCTGGCAAAAATTATTCTGATGTTCTTTTTCTCTTCGCTGACGGTATTGCCCGCCAATATTGCCTCCGTGGTGCTTAACGCGCTGGGCAATCTGGTTTCTGCCGTTTTGATTATTTATTTGTATCGGCTCTATATGCTGTTACGTTAAGGGTTACGGCGCTCCGCTGAGCGCTATAACCACAGGCTACTGTCCGGACTGGAAACGCTATGAAGCAGTTACTCGACTTTCTCCCCCTGGTCGTTTTCTTTGTTTTTTACAAACTCTACGACATCTACGTTGCATCGGGCGCGCTGGTGGTGGCTACCGGCCTGGCGCTGGTAGTGAGCTGGGTGCTCTATCGCAAGCTGGAAAAGATGACCCTGTTTACCTTTGTCCTGGTGGCGGTGTTCGGCACCCTGACGCTGGTGTTTCATAATGATGAATTCATCAAGTGGAAGGTCACCGTAATCTATTCGCTGTTTGCGCTCGCACTGCTCTACAGCCAGTGGTTCATGCAGCAGTCCCTGATCCAGACCATGCTGGGAAAAGAGCTGCAGCTGCCTGCCACGGTCTGGCGCCGGCTCAACATCGCCTGGGCGCTGTTCTTTCTGCTATGCGGCCTTGCCAACATCTATGTTGCGTTCTGGTTGCCACAGCCGGTATGGGTGAACTTTAAAGTGTTTGGCCTGACAGGGCTGACGCTGCTGTTTACCCTGCTGAGCGGGCTCTACATCTGGCGGCAGATGCCCCAGCAGGAATCAAAATAGTCTTTCCATCGCCCGGCCAGCCGGGCTTTTTTTCACCTGCAGAAGAACTGAGCAATGAACGAGAAGCATAAGCAGCCCACGGGCGAAATGGTTTTGCGTACGCTGGCTATGCCAGCCGACACCAATGCCAACGGCGATATTTTTGGCGGCTGGCTGATGTCGCAGATGGACATGGGCGGTGCAATTCTGGCAAAAGAGATCGCTGAAGGTCGCGTGGTCACGGTTCGGGTCGACGGCATGAGTTTTCTGAAGCCGGTCGCGGTAGGCGATGTGGTCAGCTGCCATGCGCACTGCCTGCGCACCGGAAACAGCTCAATGACTATCAACGTTGAGGTGTGGATTAAAAAGGTTTCATCTGAGCCGATAGGCCAGACCTACTGCGCCACCGAAGCGGTGTTCGTTTACGTCGCAGTAGACAACAGCGGCAAGTCGCGTCCGCTGCCGGCAGATCGCGCTAACCGCAGCCACTGAGTGATGAAAAGCAGAGCGGCTTTTTCGGCCGCTCTGCTCTGCGCCCTACTCGATCTTCGCGCCGCCGTTAATACGGAAAACAATATTCATGGTGATGCCCTGGCCCGGCTGGCCCGGCTGGTAGCGCCACTTTTTAACCTGATCCCTGACGCTGCGCTCGAACATATTGCGCGGCTGTGCCGAAAGAATAGTGACGTTGCCAACCCGGCCGTCACTGTCGACATCAAATTTCACCCGTACATTACCCTCAATACGCAGCGCGGCCGCGCGTGCCGGATAGGCTGGTTTGCTGATGCTGAGCGCTTTCGGTCCGCTCGCTTTAACCGGTGCCGGAGCAGTGGCCGCTTTTGGTGCAGTGGCGGGCCGGGGCTGAGCTGCTGCGGTCTCCTGCCTGAACGGATCGGCCCGGTCCGGTGCCGGCTGACGGGGGGCTGGCGCCGGTTTTTTTTCTGCTTTTGGTTTTGGCTTCGGCTTAGGTTTCGGCTTTGGCTCCGGTTTTGCAATAGGAACCGGCTCCGTTTTTGGCGGCTCCGGGGCGGCCTGCGGCTCGGGTTCAGGCTCAGGTTGCGGTGCCGGTGCTACCACAGCCGGCGCAGGTTCCGGCTGCACCTCAGGCGCGACCATGGTGATGGCGATAGGCTGAGACGCGGCAGGCAGCTCACGGGACTGATGCCACGAGGCATAGAGAATGCCGGCAATAACGGACCCGTGCAGTACCACGGAGAGGATCAGTGAAACAGGCGTACGGGTCGGAAAAGGCGTAGTCAATGTCGTCATAGCGGCTGTGGTCATTGAGTGAGAAGATGATTTTAAATGCAAATAGCAATCAGTTTCAATAAGCAGCGTAAAAGTGCTCCGTTTCCTCTTTTTTTTAACCCCGCTTGCGCTGGCGCCGATTGCCCTGAGGTTTCGTTTGCACTCTGCCGGGCGATCCCTTAACGTGTCTCGCAATTTCGGCCAGTCTAACGGGAGTATCCCATCGTGCTTTACCTCATCTACGCGGAAGATACCGCAGATTCACTGGAAAAACGCAACAGCGTGCGCCCTGCGCACCTTGCTCGTCTGCAGCTGCTGCAGGATGAGGGACGACTGATTGTTGCCGGCCCGCTACCGGTGGTCGACAGCAACGATCCAGGCCCCGCTGGCTTTAGCGGCTCGGCAATTGTCGCAGAGTTTGATTCGCTGGAGGCGGCGCAATCCTGGGCTCAGGACGATCCCTATATCGCCGCTGGCGTTTACGAAAAAGTTACCGTTAAGCCGTTTAAGCGGGTATTTTAATTCGTGATGTTATCACTGCTGCTGCTACTGGTGGCACTGCTGCTTACCGGTCGTGCGCTCTGGATCTGGCGCCGTCAGGGCTGGCTTCAGGCGCGCCAGCAGATTGTCATGCTGATAGTCCTGGCGGCGGCGGCGCAGATCGTCAACATTACGCTGATGCTGCGCGGCCATTAACGAACCCAGCCGCGCCGGTCTCACATATTCTGCGTAATAAACAGAATTGAACGGCGCTGCTGCTGCGCAACCTGGTGACGAATGGCATGGATGCGCTTATAGCGACGCGACTGGCCCTCCAGCCAGCGGGCACGACGGCGATGCACCTGGCGTAACATTCTCCAGCGGGCCACTTCATTTCTGCTTCGTCTCATGACACTCTCTCAGTCCGGCATATTTCGGCACGCATTATAGTGATCTGCACAGAAATGCCAATTCGAAACCTTTATCGATAAATCTCAGGGCAGATTAAGGTTTCGCTACAGCGCATCAGCACGTAAACTTTGCCTATAAATGCGCGAACAGGATGTCCACTCAATGACCACCTTTTATACCCTGATCAGTTGGTTACTGCTGTTTGGCTACTGGCTGCTGATTGCGGGTGTAACGCTGCGTATTCTGATGAAACGTCGCGCAGTGACCTCAGCTATGGCCTGGCTGCTGATCATCTATATTCTGCCGCTGGTAGGGATTATCGCCTATCTCTCGTTCGGGGAGCTGCATCTTGGCAAGCGCCGGGCCGAGCGCGCCCGCACCATGTGGCCCTCTACGGCTAAGTGGCTCACCGACCTCAGGCAGTGCCGGCATATCTTTGCCACCGAGCACAGCGACGTTGCACGCTCGCTTTTTGATCTCTGCCGGCACCGGCAGGGGATCGCTGGCGTCAAAGGCAATCAGCTGCAGCTGCTGACCAGCAGCGATGAGGTGATGCAGGCGCTAATCCGTGATATTCAGCTGGCGCGTCATAATATCGAGATGGTGTTCTATATCTGGCAGCCAGGCGGCCTGGCTGACGATGTGGCGGAGTCGCTGATGGCAGCCTCACGCCGGGGCGTGCACTGTCGTCTGATGCTCGATTCTGCCGGCAGCGTCGCCTTTTTCCGTAGCCCATGGGCAAATATGATGCGTAACGCCGGGATCGATGTGGTTGAGGCGCTGCAGGTCAGCCTGCTGCGTGTCTTCCTGCGGCGTATGGATCTGCGGCAGCACCGCAAAGTCGTGCTCATCGACAACTACATCGCCTACACCGGCAGCATGAACCTGGTCGATCCGCGTTTCTTTAAGCAGGATGCCGGTGTCGGGCAGTGGATCGATCTGATGGCGCGGATGGAGGGGCCTGTTGCTACCACAATGGGGATCGTTTACGCCTGCGACTGGGAGATTGAGACCGGTAAGCGTATTCTGCCTCCGGCACCAGACGGCAACATCATGCCGTTTGAACAGGAGAGCGGCCACACTATTCAGGTTATCGCTTCCGGGCCGGGTTTCCCCGAGGATATGATCCATCAGGCGCTGCTGACCGCGGTTTACTCCGCGCGCGAGCAGCTGATCATGACTACCCCCTATTTTGTTCCCAGCGACGATCTGCTGCACGCTATCTGCACGGCTGCGCTGCGCGGCGTAGAGGTCAGTATTATTGTCCCGCGTCACAACGATTCACTGCTGGTTGGCTGGGCCAGCCGGGCATTCTTTACGGAACTGCTGGAAGCGGGCGTAAAAATCTACCAGTTTGAAGATGGCCTGCTGCATACCAAAAGCGTGCTGGTTGACGGGCAGCTCAGCCTGGTGGGCACGGTGAACCTTGATATGCGCAGCCTGTGGCTCAATTTTGAGATCACCCTGGTGGTAGATGATGATGGTTTTGGCAGCGATCTCGCTACCGTGCAGGATGACTATATTGCCCGTTCGCGCCTGCTGGACAACGCCCGCTGGGCGAAACGTGCCTGGTGGCAGCGCATCGTTGAACGACTGTTTTACTTCTTTAGTCCATTACTGTAAAACGAGCGGAAAGATTACCGCCGCAGGATAAGCACATGACCATGGATTTAGACAACCGCCTGACCGATGATGAAACGCTGGAGCAGGCCTACGATATTTTTCTGGAGCTGGCGGGCGATAACCTCGATCCGGCTGATATTATTCTGTTTAACCTGCAGTTTGAAGAGCGTGGCGGCGCAGAGCTGTTTGACCCGTCGGAAGACTGGCAGGAACATGTTGATTTTGACTTAAATCCCGACTTTTTCTCAGAGGTTGTGATTGGTCTGGGTGAGGCCGATGGCGAACCTATCACGGATGTGTTTGCCCGCGTGCTGCTCTGCCGTGAGAAGGATCATAAGCTCTGCCATATTCTCTGGCGCGAATAAGTCAGCCATAAAAACGCCGGGCCTTTGCCCGGCGTTTTGCTATTCAGAGCCTGCTGACTGACGTCAGAGCGGATCTACCTTCAGGCAGGATACCGCATGGCGGAAACTGCCCTCCAGCAGCGGACGGGTTTTGGCACATTCCGGCCCGGCAATCGGACAGCGGGTACGAAACACGCAGCCTGAAGGCGGATTGATTGGCGAAGGCAGCTCTCCGTCCAGCAGCTGGATCTGTTTATTCTTCTCCAGGTCAGGATCGGGGATCGGCACCGCCGACATCAGCGCCCGGGTATAGGGATGCTGCGGATCGTTGTACACCGCATCATAAGTACCCAGCTCAACGGCATGGCCCAGATACATCACCAGCACGCGATCGGAGATATGTTTCACCACCGCCAGATCGTGCGCAATAAATATCAGCGACAGCCCCATCTCGCGCTGCAGTTTCTGCAGCAGATTCACCACCTGCGCCTGGATAGAGACATCCAGAGCCGAGACTGGCTCATCACAGATAATCAGCTTCGGCTCCAGGATCAGCGCGCGCGCAATACCGATACGCTGACACTGGCCGCCAGAGAACTCGTGCGGATAGCGGTTGATAAGATTCGGCAGCAGGCCGACTTTCATCATCATCGCTTTGACCTTGTCTCTGACTTCCTGACGCGGCATTTTTGGATAATAGGTGCGCAGCGGTTCAGCAATAATGTCGCCAATGGTCATACGCGGGTTCAGTGACGCCAGCGGGTCCTGAAAAATCATCTGAATATCGCTGCGGGCCTGACGCCACTCTTCCGCGCTCTGCCCCAGCAGATCGCGTCCCAGCCAGGCGACACGCCCTTCGGTCGCTTTCACCAGCCCGATGATAGCGCGCGCCAGCGTCGATTTACCGCAGCCCGATTCGCCTACTACACCCAGCGTCTCGCCCTCATACAGCCGCAGGCTGACACCATCCACCGCTTTCAGCGTCTTCGGCGGCTGCCAGAACCACTGTTTGCCATCTTTGATCTCAAAATGCACTTTAAGATCGGCTATCTCCAGCAGTACTTTTTTCTCTTCCACAACGGTGCTCATACTAACTCCTCCACCGGTTTGAAGCAGGCGCGCAGGCGTCCGTCGGCAAACGGCTCCAGCGGCGGCGAAGCGGCACATATCTCCATTGCATAAGCGCAGCGTGGCTGGAACGGACAGCCCTGCGGCAACCGCAGCAGGTTTGGCGGATTGCCGGGAATGGTCGTCAGAGACTCACCCTCTGCATCGAGTCGCGGTACCGCATTCAGCAGCCCGATAGAGTATGGATGCGCCGGCTGATAAAACACATCGCGGGCACGGCCATACTCCATGGTGCGCCCGGCATACATCACCAGTACTTTGTCGCAGATCCCGGCTACGACGCCAAGATCGTGCGTGATCATAATGATGGCGGTGTTAAATTCGCGTTTCAGCTCATTAAGCAGCGTCATGATCTGCGCCTGAACCGTTACATCCAGTGCAGTGGTGGGCTCATCGGCAATCAGCAGCTTAGGACGACACAGCAGCGCCATGGCAATCATCACGCGCTGGCGCATCCCGCCCGAAAATTCATGCGGATACATCTTCATCCGCTTCCGCGCTTCCGGCATCTTTACCGCATCCAGCATGCGTACCGACTCTTCAAAAGCCTGCGCGCTGTTCATGCCTTTGTGCAGTTGCAGAACTTCCATCAGCTGCTCCCCTACCCGCATATAGGGATTGAGCGAGGTCATGGGGTCCTGAAATATCATGGCAATCTGCTCCGCACGCAGCTTGTTCAGCTTGCCTTCGGGCAGGTTCAGGATCTCCTGCCCGTTAAAACGTGCCGATCCGTCAATGCGGCCGTTCTTTGCCAGCAGCCCCATCAGCGCAAACGCCGTCTGCGATTTGCCGGAGCCTGACTCACCTACAATGCCAAGGGTTTCCCCGGCACGCAGTGAAAAATTGAGATCGTTGACGGCGGTAACGTCGCCGTCGTGCGTGGTAAAGGTTACGCGCAGATCCTGCACATTCAGCAGCAGCTCCGGGCTTCCCGCCGGCACAGCACGCGCTGGCGTTGTGGTTTCAAAACTCATCGGGAAACTCCTTAGCGATCTTTCGGATCGAGGGCATCACGCAGACCATCGCCGATAAAGTTAAAGCAGAATAGCGTGACCACCAGAAAGCCGGCCGGGAACATCAGGAGCCACGGAGAAACCTCCATCGAGTTCGCTCCGTCACTCAGCAGCGCGCCCCAGCTACTGAGCGGCTCCTGCGTCCCCAGACCCAGGAAGCTCAGGAAAGATTCAAACAGAATCATGCTGGGCACCAGCAGCGAGGCGTAGACCACTACGACGCCCAGTACGTTAGGCACAATGTGGCGCAGCACGATACTGGCCGTGGAGACGCCCCCTACCTGAGCCGCTTCGATAAACTCTTTGCGTTTTAGTCCCAGCGTCTGACCGCGCACAATACGCGCCATATCGAGCCAGGAGACCATGCCGATGGCGACAAAGATCAGCAGAATATTGCGGCCGAAAAAGGTCACCAGCAGGATCACAAAAAACATAAACGGAAAGGAGTTAAGGATCTCCAGAATACGCATCATCACCGAGTCGATTTTGCCACCGAGATAGCCCGCCAGCGAGCCATAGAGCGTTCCCACCAGCACCGCAATCAGTGCAGAGGCGATGCCCACCATCAGTGAGATACGTCCGCCAATCGCCACCCGCACCAGCAGATCGCGCCCGGAGGAGTCCGTTCCAAACCAGTGGCCTGAAACCGTATCCGGCGGCGACGACATCATCGCCCAGTCAGTATCATCATAGTTAAACTGCGCCAGCATCGGCGCAAACACCACAAACAGGGCAATCAGCAGCAGCACCAGCAGGCTGATCAGCGCCGCACGGTTGTGAATAAAGCGGCGGCGTGCATCCTGCCACAGGCTGCGCCCCTCCACCTCGAGCTTTTCGCTGAAGGCATCCACCACGTCACTGTTTTTTTTGCTTAACATCATGAGCGTGCTCCACCCTTAATAGCGAATCTTGGGATCAATAACGGCGTAAAGCACATCAACGATCGCATTAAACAGAATAGTCAGCACGCCGACCAGAATCGTCAGGCTCATTACCAGCGAATAGTCACGGTTTAGCGCACCGTTAACAAACAGCTGGCCGATACCGGGCAGGCCATAGATCGACTCAATTACCATCGAACCGGTAATGATGCCGACAAAGGCAGGCCCCAGATAGGAGAGCACCGGCAAAAGCGCAGGCTTGAGCGCATGGCGCAGCACGATACGGCGCAGCGGCAACCCTTTTGCCCGAGCCGTACGAATGAAGTTTGAGTGCATGACCTCAATCATGGAACCGCGCGTAATACGGGCGATGCTGGCGATATAAGCCAGCGAGAGCGCCACCATCGGCAGCAGCATGTAGTTCCACTGCCCGCCGTTCCAGCCGCCGCCCGGCAGCCAGCGCAGCGTAATGGCAAAAATTAATACCAGCAGCGGCGCCACAACAAAGCTCGGGATAACAATGCCGGTCATCGCCACCCCCATGACGGCGTAGTCCCACAGGCTGTTCTGCTTCAGCGCCGCGATAACGCCAGCGGTTACGCCCAGGATCACCGCCAGGAAAAAGGCCGCCAGTCCCAGCTTCGCGGAGACCGGGAAGGCGTGCCCTACCAGATAGTTAACCGAATAGTCCTTATATTTGAACGAAGGACCAAAATCGCCGTGCGCCAGCTGCCCCAGATAACTCAGGTACTGTTTGCCAATCGGATCGTTGAGATGGTATTTGGCTTCAATATTGGCCATCACCTCAGGGGAGAGCGTGCGCTCGCCGGTAAACGGGCTGCCCGGCGCTAAACGCATCATAAAAAACGAGATGGTGATCAGAATAAAGAGCGTCGGAATCGCTTCCAGAAGCCGACGCAGAATAAATTTTAACATTGCCGTACCTGCCAGGCTGTTGCTTCACAAAATCAAAAAAGCGGTGCCGCAGCACCGCCACTGTCGATAGCCTGTGTGCTATTAGTGCTTAATGATGTATAGGTTCTTATCCAGCGTTTTATCCAGCGGATCGTTACCGGTATAGCCGCCGACATAAGGCTTAACCAGACGGGCGTTGACGTAGTAATAGACCGGCACGATGGCACTGTCTTTATCCAGAATCTGCTCTGCCTGCTGGTAGTCAGCCACGCGCGCTTTTTCATCGGCAGCTTTCACAGCATCGTGGATCACTTTGTCAAAATCAGCGCTCTTGTAGTGCGCTGTATTACTGCTGCTGTCGGACAGCATGGTGTTCAGGAAGGAGGTCGGTTCGTTATAGTCCGCGCACCAGGCCGCACGTGAAACGTCGTAGTTGCCCTGATGACGGGTATCCAGGAACGTTTTCCACTCCTGATTCTCCAGCTTGATATTAACGCCGAGGTTCTTTTTCCAGATAGAGGACGCCGCGATTGCCAGCTTTTTGTGCAGATCTGAGGTGTTATACAGCAGGTTAAACGTCAGTGGCTTATCTGCGGTATAGCCTGCTTCAGCCAGCAGTTTTTTCGCTTCTGCGTTACGCTTGTTCTGATCCCATTTAAACCAGTCCGGCGGCAGCAGTTCCATGCCATCGGTTGCCGGCGGTGTATAGCTGTAGGCGGGCAGCTGACCCTGCGCCAGTACCTTATTCACCATGATGTCGCGATCCAGACCCAGCTTCAGCGCGGTGCGCACGCGGGCATCAGTGAAAGGCGCTTTCTGGTTATTGATCTCGTAGTAGTAGGTGCAGAGATACGGTTTTACCATCAGCTCTTTGCCATTATCGCGCTGCAGCTTTTTGAACAGCTCAATCGGCATATTGTTATAGGTGATGTCGCTGCCATTTTCAGAGAAGTAGCGGTTCACATCGCTCACTTCTGAGTTGATGGGCAGGAAGGTGACTTTGTTCAGTACCGTATGTTCGTTATCCCAGTATTGCGGGTTGCGTACCAGCGTGACGCGCTCGTTGATAACGTGCGCTTCCAGTTTAAACGCGCCGTTTCCTACCCAGTTCTGCGGCTGCGTCCACTGATCGCCCGATTTTTCGATTGCAGGCTTATAGACCGGTGACATCACGGCATTGATCAGCAGCTTATAAAAGTAAGGTACCGGCTGGCTTAGCGTAACTTCCAGCGTATGATCGTCCAGCGCTTTTACGCCCAGTTCAGAGGTCGGCTTTTTACCGGCAATAATTTCATCAACGTTAGCGATATGGCCATACTGCGGATAGCTGGCATAAGGTGACGCCGTTTTCGGGTCAACCAGACGCTGCCAGCTGTAGACGAAATCCTGTGCGGTAACCGGCTCGCCATTAGACCATTTGGCATTTTTACGCAGATGGAAAGTCCAGACTTTAAAATCTTTGTTTTCCCAGCTCTCTGCAACGCCCGGAACCGGTTTGCCGCTGGCATCGCTGACGATAAGCCCTTCATAGAGATCGCGGGCAATATTATCTTCTGGTACGCCCTCAATTTTATGCGGATCGAGCGACTGAACTTCGTCACCGTTACCGCGCACCAGCTCCTGTTTGGCGGCCAGCTCAACGCCAGCCGGTACCGTTGCAGCCAGCGCAGCGTTCCCTGTCAGAGAGGCAATTGCGGCCAGAACGCCGGCCGCAATCAGACTTTTTTTCGTGATGTTGTTCATTGTTATGCTCCAGTTTTATTATTGTCGTCGGTGCGCTATCGCGCCTGACGTATCCCGTTTACCGGGCGATCTTCGTCTCGTTCGAGCAAAGATCCCTGTCCCCTTCCGGGTGACTTCAGCAAGCCGCCAGCGGGTAATGATATTTGCTGACGACTCACTCACTGTTCTTTTGATAAAGAAAGCGTTCAGCTGCCGGTTTCTGATACGCGTTGCCGGTATAACTACGCCCGCGTGCTAATAAGCAAAAATCGTACACATCTGCTGAGAGAGCGATAAAAATCCTGAGAGTGCCAGAAATTATCAGAAGCTATCCCGTTGCGCCAAAGCCAATGCAGAAAAATGTTAGCTATTTCTCTTTTATCATGTCCGGGATAACGTTGAAAGCGTTAATTATCTCCGCTAAATATCAGTTAATACATTGATAAATATGATTATTTAAGCAATTCTGGCGATTATGTGCGCACTTATTTTATGCAAAACTCATTCTGCGCAAATCTATTGAGTTTTTACTTCAAAGCAGAATATTCAGCGACTACTTTACAAGAGAGGCACAGCTAATCACTTTCAGCGCGGATTTAGCAGCAGGTAAATCTGTGACAATAATCACATTAATAAGCGGATATTAAGCAGGGATGGCTGACTGAGTAGTAAAAGTGATAAAAGCGAGCCTGAAAGTAGCCCGATAACTAATTTCACCAAAAAGGTGCATCTGCACGTCGCGACGCACCCTTTTGGTTCATGAAGATGTTTTTCAGCAAAAAACAGGTCAGGTCTAATTCAGTAATCCTGGAAAGATTGCTTTTATGCCGGTGACGACAAATTCAATCCCTAACGCCATTAATAACAACCCCATAATACGGGTAATGACGTTAATTCCGGTCTGACCCAATATCCGTACCATTAACGGCGCCGCTCTGAACAGTAACCAGCAGCAAAAGGCGAAAACCGCAATCGCCAGCGTAAAACCCAGCAAATTAAGCCAGCTGTGATAGCGCGAACTCCAGACGATAGTGGAACTGATAGCCCCCGGCCCTGCCATGAGCGGCAGCGCCAGCGGGACAACACCGATGCTTTCACGAATAGCCGTTTCTGATTTTTCCTGCTTGTTTTGCTTATCCTCACCCAGCTTGCCGCTAATCATCGACATCGCAATGGTCACAACCAGTATGCCGCCTGCGATTCGGAAAGAGTCGATTGAGATACCAAACAGATGCAGGATCCCATCGCCAAGAAACAGCGAGGTCCAGAGAATAATCGCGACCGCAAGGTTGGCTGTAAGATTGGTTTTGTTGCGTTCAGCCACCGCCTGATAGCGGGTCATGCTGATAAAAACCGGAATGATGCCTACCGGATTCACCAGCGCAAACAGGCCGACAAAAAATTTTATATAGCCGGAAAGATCGAGTAGCACGGGGGTCACAACAGGCTCCTGAAAAAGTCAAAAAAACGCGCTTAATGTAGTGCATATGTCTGCTGAAAAACAGCGTATATGGCAGAAATATCTGCTATATGTCCACCACAGAGATGGCATAAAAATCTGGCTGTTTTCATATATGCCTGCAGAACAGCAGCGTCTAAAAAACGGCGCCTTTAGTCGTAAACGATCTGGCTGACCGCTCACCGCTGCAGCCTCTCTTGATCTGCATCATGATTACGTCTCTCCACCAGCGCTACGCTGGGTGCAGTAAATCATTCACGTCAGACCTTTTTACTAAACAGACGGGCCTACCCTGTCAAACCTTAGCTGATTTCTTTCTCTGCGCTGGCCTGTTTATTAAAAAAGTTTAACTTCCTCAGGAGAGTATTATGGCCGTAACCAATGTTGCCGAACTCAATGCACTGGTTGAACGTGTAAAACGCGCGCAGCGCGAGTTTGCCAGTTTTAGCCAGGAGCAGGTTGATGCAATTTTTCGCGCCGCGGCGCTGGCGGCAGCTGACGCCCGCATTCCGCTGGCTAAGATGGCGGTAGCGGAATCGGGCATGGGTATTGTTGAAGATAAAGTGATCAAAAATCATTTCGCTTCAGAATATATCTACAACGCGTACAAAGATGAAAAAACCTGTGGCGTGCTGGCAAGCGATGATACCTTTGGCACCATTACCATTGCCGAACCCATTGGCCTCATCTGCGGTATCGTCCCTACCACCAACCCTACCTCCACGGCTATTTTCAAGGCCCTTATCAGCCTGAAAACCCGCAACGGCATTATTTTTTCTCCTCATCCGCGCGCAAAAAATGCCACCAATAAAGCAGCCGATATCGTGCTGCAGGCGGCTATTGCTGCGGGCGCTCCCAAAGATATCATCGGCTGGATCGATGCGCCTTCGGTCGAGCTTTCCAGTCAGCTCATGCATCATCCGGATATCAACCTGATTCTGGCGACCGGCGGCCCGGGCATGGTTAAAGCGGCCTATAGCTCAGGTAAACCGGCGATTGGCGTTGGCGCGGGCAATACGCCGGTGGTGATTGATGAAACGGCTGACATCAAACGCGCGGTCGCTTCCATTTTAATGTCTAAAACGTTCGATAACGGCGTGATCTGTGCCTCTGAGCAATCGGTCATTATCGTTGATGCCGTCTATGACGCGGTCCGCGAACGGTTTGCCAGCCACGGCGGCTATCTGCTGCAGGGCCATGAGCTGAGCGCGGTTCAGAATATCCTGCTGAAAAACGGCGCACTGAACGCGGCAATTGTGGGCCAGCCCGCCTGCAATATTGCTGCGCTTGCCGGCATTAGTGTCCCGCCGGGCACCAAAATTTTAATTGGCGAGGTGTCAGCCGTTGATGAATCGGAGCCTTTTGCACATGAAAAGCTCTCGCCGACGCTGGCGATGTATCGGGCAAAAGATTATGCGGACGCGGTAGCAAAAGCAGAGAAGCTGGTCGCGATGGGCGGCATTGGTCACACATCCTGTCTCTACACCGATCAGGATAACGAGGCCGGGCGGATCCACTATTTTGGCGACAAAATGAAAACGGCCCGCATCCTGATCAACACCCCGGCTTCACAGGGCGGCATTGGCGATCTTTACAACTTCAAACTTGCCCCTTCCCTGACGCTGGGCTGCGGCTCCTGGGGGGGCAACTCTATTTCTGAAAACGTGGGCCCTAAACACTTGATAAATAAGAAAACCGTGGCTAAGCGAGCAGAAAATATGTTGTGGCATAAGTTACCGAAGTCTATCTACTTCCGCCGCGGCTCTCTTCCGATTGCGCTGGAAGAGGTTGCTGCTGAGGGAGCGAAACGCGCGTTTATCGTTACCGATCGCTTTCTGTTTAATAACGGCTATGCCGAGCGCGTTACGCGGGTGCTGAAATCACAGGGTATCGAAACCGAGATATTTTTTGAAGTGGAAGCCGATCCGACCCTGAGCATTGTGCGTAAGGGTGCAGAGCAGATGCACAGTTTCCGGCCTGACGTGATTATCGCCCTGGGTGGTGGTTCACCGATGGACGCAGCGAAAATCATGTGGGTCATGTATGAGCATCCGGAAACGCATTTTGAAGAGCTGGCGCTGCGCTTTATGGATATCCGTAAACGTATCTACAAATTCCCGAAAATGGGTGTGAAAGCGCGCATGGTCGCGATCGCTACCACGTCAGGCACCGGCTCAGAAGTCACCCCGTTTGCCGTTGTCACCGATGACGCCACCGGGCAAAAATATCCGCTGGCGGACTACGCCCTAACGCCGGATATGGCGATTGTCGATGCCGACCTGGTGATGGATATGCCGCGCTCGCTCTGCGCCTTTGGCGGTCTTGATGCGGTGACGCATGCGCTGGAGGCTTACGTTTCGGTGCTTGCCAGTGAGTACTCAGATGGACAGGCACTACAGGCGCTGAAGCTGCTTAAAGAGAACCTGCCTGCCAGCTATCGCGATGGTGCGAAAAATCCGGTTGCGCGTGAACGCGTACACAACGCGGCGACTATCGCCGGCATTGCCTTTGCCAACGCTTTCCTCGGGGTGTGCCACTCTATGGCCCATAAACTTGGCTCAGAGTTTCATATCCCGCACGGGCTGGCAAACGCGCTGCTTATCGGTAACGTCATCCGCTATAACGCCAATGATAACCCGACGAAACAGACGGCGTTCAGCCAGTATGACCGGCCGCAGGCACGGCGCCGCTATGGGGAAATTGCTGACCATCTCGGCCTGACTCAGCCCGGGGATCGCACGGCGCAGAAAATCGAAAAACTGCTGGCGTGGCTGGATGAAATAAAAACGCAGCTCGGTATTCCCGCTTCTATTCGGGAAGCAGGCGTGCAGGAGGCGGATTTCCTGGCGAAAGTAGATAAGCTGGCTGAAGACGCTTTTGACGATCAGTGCACTGGCGCCAATCCGCGCTATCCATTAATCGCTGAGCTAAAACAGATTATGCTGGATACGTTCTACGGACGTGATTATTCAGAAACGGACATACCCTCTGCAGAAATCTGCGAGCTGCAGTCCGCTGCCCGTGAAAAAAAAGTAAAGAAAGCGTAGTCCGCTGAAAATAAAAAACCCGCCGCGGCGGGTTTTTTTATGGCTGGCTGATTAAACCGGTGGCGGATTAGCGCCATATATCGCCTCACGCGTACCCAGATTAATCGCCTGCTTGTAATGTTTCCGGCATACGGATATATAGCGCTCATTACCGCCAATTACGACCTGCTCACCTTCGCTGAACGGTCTGCCCTCCCCGTCAAGGCGCAGTACCATGCTCGCCTTACGGCCGCAGTGGCAAATTGTTTTAAGCTCGACCAGTTTATCGGCCCAGGCAAGAAGATACTGGCTGCCGGTGAACAGCTCACCGCGGAAGTCAGTACGCAGACCGTAGCAGAGAACCGGAATATCAAGATTGTCCGCCACGTCAGAGAGCGCATAAACCTGCTCACGCGTCAGAAACTGACTTTCGTCAACCAGCACGCAGTGTACGGGCTGGCGCGCATGTTCTTCCGCAATGGCTTCGGCCAGTTCTGTTTTATCATTATACAGACAGGCAGGCGAAGAGAGCCCGATTCGTGAGCTGACCACGCCGGCACCAAATCTATCGTCTATCTCTGCGGTATAGACCAGGGTGCGCATGCCGCGCTCCTGATAGTTATAGGAAGATTGCAGCAGCGCGGTGGATTTACCCGCATTCATCGCCGAGTAATAGAAATAGAGTTGAGCCACTTACCAGTCTCTCCGGGGATACTAAATTCAGAAGGCGGCAGTTTAACACAAATGTATTGCCGCAGAGCACCTCACAAACGACAGGTTTACCGTAGCAGAAAGCCACGCTGCTGGACGCTGAAAATCAATGCCGGCACGCTGCGGTTAAATCACTAATAGCGGTTAATTTAATCTCAGCCAAATGGAATAGCCGTCACGCAACGAGACATATCGCGGATAATTTATGCAGCACAGCGATTGATAATTAACTCTGCTGACATAACTAAAAAAATAAATAAATCTCCTCACTCAGGTTTCACTATTGCAGTTATATATTCCCGCCACTATTATGGAACAGCTTAACCACTCCTTTTTATATTCTGAGATAAGAACAATGAGCGAAGCACTTAAAATCCTTAATAATATCCGTACATTGCGTGCTCAGGCTCGCGAATGCTCTCTGGAAACCCTGGAAGAGATGCTTGAAAAACTTGACGTAGTGGTTAATGAGCGTCGTGAAGAAGAGAGTCATGCTCAGGCTGAAAATGCTGAACGCAGCCGCAAACTGGAGCAGTATCGCGAAATGCTGCTGGCTGACGGCATCGATCCTAATGAACTGCTGAACGCATTATCAGAAAACAAAACGGTGACCAAAGCGCGTCGCGCTGCCCGTCCCGCCAAGTACAGCTATGTAGATGAAAACGGTGAAAGCCGCACCTGGACCGGTCAGGGCCGCACGCCTGCCGTAATTAAAAAAGCGATTGAAGAAGATGGTAAACAGCTGGACGATTTCCTGCTGTAATCCGCGCGCTTCGTTTTAACTGTCTGCACTTTTACTGCAATATTCGTTTCGCCAGGTAAAAAAAAGGAAGCCCGCGGCTTCCTTTTTTTATGCGCTTATTTCTGATAAAAGTCGCGATACCAGTCGACAAACTGCTGTACGCCCTGCTCAACGCTGGTCTGCGGCCGGAAATTGATGGCGTCATAGAGAGGCTGCGTATCTGCGCTGGTGCCCAGTACATCGCCGGGCTGCATCGGCAGCATGTTCTTCACTGCCTCAATGCCCAAAGCTTTCTCCAGCGACTCTATATAGGTCATCAGGCGCGTTGGCTGACTGTTGCCAATGTTATATACCCGATAAGGCGCAGAGCTGCTGGCGGGGGAGCCGTGCTCCACGCTCCATGCGCTGTCAGGTTGTGGTACCACCGCCTGCAGGCGAACAATCGCCTCAGCGATATCATCGATATAGGTAAAGTCGCGCGTCATCTCACCGCGGTTATAAACGTCGATCGCCTCGCCTGCCAGCATTGCACGGGTAAATTTAAACAGCGCCATATCGGGCCGGCCCCATGGGCCATACACGGTAAAGAAACGCAGTCCGGTTGTCGGCAGCTGATAAAGGTGCGAATAAGTATGCGACATCAGTTCGTTGGCTTTTTTCGTCGCCGCATAGAGGGAAACCGGGTGATCAACGCTGTCATCGGTGGAGAACGGCATTTTGCGGTTCAGCCCATAAACTGAGCTTGAAGATGCATAAAGAAGGTGGCCAATCTTATGGTGACGGCAGCCTTCCAGAATATTCAGATGGCCGGTGAGGTTAGCATCTGCATAAGCGTGCGGGTTATCGATTGAGTAACGCACACCCGCCTGCGCGGCGAGATGGATAACGCGCTCAAACGCGTGCTGTTCAAACAGAGAGGAAATGGCCTGGCGATCGGCCAGGTCCATTTTAATAAAAGTAAATGCGGGATGCGGTGAAATCTGATCGAGGCGAGCCTGTTTCAGGCTGACATCATAATAGTCATTCAGGTTGTCGATACCAACAACCTGGTGACCGGCAGCGAGCAAACGCTGGCTTACGTGAAAACCGATAAATCCTGCTGCGCCGGTTACCAGAAAATTCATACATCCCTCATTTATTACGCAATTTGAATAGACGCTCCGCGGCCGATTGCATAATAAACGAAACCGCGTTTGCTGATACGCTCTGGATCATACAGGTTACGACCATCAAAAATCACGGGTTGTTTTAACGCATTTTTAATTACGTCAAAATCAGGCGCCCGGAAATTCTGCCATTCGGTACAGATAACCAGACCATCAGCGCCCTGCAGTGCCGCTTCTTTAGTCCCTGTGAGTTTCAGATCGTCACGGTGACCATAGATGCGCTGCGCTTCTTCCATCGCTTCCGGATCGTAAGCCTGAACCGTAGCACCCGCTTCCCATAACGCTTCCATCAGCACACGGCTGGAGGCTTCACGCATATCGTCGGTGTTGGGTTTAAACGCCAGGCCCCACAGCGCAAACGTCTTGCCGCGCAGATCGTCACCAAAATGGCGCTTGATAAAGGCAGGCAGTTTGTTTTTCTGCGCGTCATTGACCTCTTCCACCGCCTGCAGCAGGCGCGGTTTATAGCCAATAGACTCTGCTGTACGGATCAGCGCCTGCACATCTTTCGGGAAGCAGGAACCGCCGTAGCCGCAGCCCGGATAGATGAAGTGATAGCCGATACGGGGATCAGAACCGATACCCTGACGGACTTTCTCCACGTCAGCGCCCAGCAGCTCAGCGAGATTAGAGATCTCGTTCATAAAGCTGATTTTGGTCGCCAGCATGCAGTTTGCCGCATATTTTGTCAGCTCTGCACTGCGGATATCCATCAGGATCATGCGATCGTGGTTACGGTTGAACGGCTCATAGAGCTCGCGCAGCAGTTCCACCACATCATCATTGTCAGTACCGACAACGATACGCTCTGGTCGCATGCAGTCGTTAACGGCCGCACCCTCTTTGAGGAATTCCGGGTTGGAAACCACATCGAAAGAAACGCTGGCGCCACGCTGTTTCAGCGTCTCCTGCATCACATTGCGTACGCGGTCGGCTGTGCCGACTGGCACCGTTGATTTATCGATAACGACTTTGTGATCGTTCATATGTTCTGCAATCGTGCGCGCAACCGCGGTCACATATTTCAGATCGGCAGAACCATCTTCGTCAGGCGGTGTGCCAACAGCAATAAACTGCATCACCCCGTGATTAACGCCCTCTTTGGCGTCAGTACTGAATTTCAGGCGGCCCGATTCATAATTGGACATCACCAACGGCGTCAGACCCGGTTCAAAAATCGGGATAACACCCTTTTTCAGGTTTTCGACTTTGTTCGCGTCGACATCAATGCAGAGAACGTCATGTCCGACTTCGGCCAACACCGCAGCCTGAACCAGACCGACATAGCCGATACCAAATACAGTGACTTTCATTAAATTATCCTGTGCTTAATGAATTACTTTTTATTGCCTACCGCGTTGTCCAGCCACTGTGCAAAATCTTTGCCCAGCACCGGGTGACGTACGCCGTACTCAACAAAAGCCTGCATGTAACCCAGCTTGTTACCACAGTCGTGGCTGACGCCAGTCAGGTGATAAGCTTCTACAGTCTCTTTTTCCATCAGCATAGCGATAGAGTCGGTCAGCTGAACTTCGCCGCCTGCACCCGGAGGGGTTTTAGCCAGCAGAGGCCAGATATCAGCAGAAAGAACATAACGACCTACTACCGCGAGGTTTGAAGGCGCTTCATTCGCTTTTGGCTTCTCAACAACGCCCACCATCGGTGCACTCTGGCCCGCGCTCAGCTCGGCGCCTTTGCAGTCAACCACACCGTATGCGGTTACGTCTGCTACTGGCTCAACCATGATCTGGCTGTGACCGGTTTCTTCAAAACGCGCCAGCATCTCTGCCAGGTTGTCTTTGGTCGGGTTTGACTCATATTCGTCGATGATAACGTCTGGCAGAATGACTGCTACCGGCTCATCGCCTACCAGCGGATGTGCACACATGACTGCATGGCCCAGACCTTTAGCGATACCCTGACGCACCTGCATAATGGTGACGTGTGGCGGACAGATAGACTGGATTTCATCCAGCAGCTGACGCTTAACACGCTTCTCCAGCATGGCTTCCAGTTCGAAGCTGGTATCAAAGTGGTTTTCGATTGAGTTTTTAGAAGAGTGCGTAACCAGCACAATTTCGTTAATGCCCGCAGCAATACACTCATTTACGACATACTGGATCAACGGCTTATCGACCAGCGGTAACATCTCTTTTGGAATAGCTTTGGTCGCTGGCAGCATACGCGTACCTAAACCTGCAACCGGGATTACCGCTTTTTTTACTTTTGACTTATAGGCAGACATCAAATACCTCTCTTAATAGGCCGCTCAAGTTAATACTTGATATGTCGGTTTAAAAAACGAAATGAGTATATCAGTTAGTATCAGGCGGAATTATCCTGGATAAAGTTAATCCATGGAATTTAAGACTTTTACCCAAGTGTAAAGGATAGGTCTGGCGCTGTCGCTTAACTGATTTAACCCGCTGTTTAACTGCTTATTCTTCACCCGATAACATCAGACGTAGCCTGCCGCCGGCACCCCAGACGTGGCACTGCCAGGCACCGGTATGCTGAGAAATCTGATTAAGATGGGTCCCCCCCATCGTACCCAGCGGTACACCGCTGTTTAACTGCAGCTGCTGCGTTTCCAGGTGCAGCGTGGCATTAAGCCCTGCTGAAACCAGAATTAATTTACGCAGTTCGCGATGATAATATCCCACCAGAAGCGGGAACTGCCCGGTAAGGTTTGCCTGGCGCAGCAGCATATTCACCTGACGCAGCAGACCGTTGAGTTCCGGCAGCCGATGATGCTGTCCGGACAGCTGCTCCTGCAGTAAACCGTTGAATAGCGCCCGCAGCAGCAGCGCGGCCAGCACGCCGTTGTCGCCCGCCCGGGTAACATCGAGACAGTAAAAGGCGAGATCTTTATCGGAGAGCGCAGCGATATCCAGAACCAGCCCTGGCTGTTCCGCCATGGTGAGCTGTCGGTAGTTGATGCGGCAGTGCGCAATGGTTTGCTGCACCGGCGGCTGCAGCTGCTTCAGCAGTTTTGCCGCGGCGATCGGATCGCGGGCCAGCGCATCCCAGTCCTGAAACAGCTGCTCATCCTCCTCCACTTTCGAGGTGAACATCGAGGGATAAAGACACTCAAAAACAGCCTCGCGGAAGCGTTCGATATTTTTCAGGGGTTTCAGTAATACATCCTGCACGCCAAGCCGCAGCACATGCGCGATATCAGCCATATTCTGGGTAGCAGATATGACCAGTACAGGCACCGTATTCCCCTGACTGCGCAGATGCTCAACAAACGCAATACCGCCCATCCGGGGCATTTCCAGATCGCAAATCACCAGATCGGCGCTGTGCGACGACAGAATGTCGAGGCCTTCCAGCCCATCGCCGGCCTGCAGGGCTGTTGCCCCCAGACTGGTCAGTACATTTTCCAGCAATGAACGGAAAACGACCTCATCTTCGACAATGAGTATCTTTTTGCCGAGTAGTGGTTTTTCCATTCTCTCCCCCTGCGTACCAGATATTGCAATAGTGGTTCATAAAATGCAGTTGCGCCTTTAATTATTGTCATCAGCGACAACCCCCCTGAATGAACAACTGACTATCTGCTACGGACCAGTGGTAATAGTTCATCCATTTTTTTCTCTACGGCCGCCTTACCGGCAGCCATCGCCTCTTCAGCACGATGAAAATCCAGCGTTGAAATCTGCGGACAAAACGGCTGAATCAGCACATCCGGCGGATCGCCCGCCATACGGTTACGTTTCAGGCGGTTTTCCAGCACCTGAATTGAGGTCGACATGATCTCCATTGCGCCAGGTGACTGCGCCGCGCGCTGGCGGGAAAATCCCATCAGACGCTGACGTAATTTTTTACCCCACGAGAGCGCCTCTGCCGCGTCATCGCCGTTTTCCGGCGTTACCGACAGCAGATCCTGCTGCATCAGATGCGCATCATGCTGAAGATCGACCGCAATAACAATGTCGGCGCCAAGTGCGCGCGTCAGGGAGATGGGCACCGGGTTTACCACCGCGCCATCCACCAGCCAGTATCCATTGTAGCCAACAGGTGGTAATAAGCCTGGCATACTACAGGAAGCGCGCACGGCCTGATGCAGATCGCCTTCAGTCAGCCAGAGCTCACGGCCGGTACTCAGGTTGGTGGCAACCACGCCAAACGGTTTCAGGCCGCCGTCAATCTGGTCATGCGGGATCAGCTGGCGAATATGACTGAAAACGCGATCGCCGCGTAACAGTCCCCCGCGCTGCCAGGAGAGATCCATCAGGCGTATAACATCCCAGTAGCGAAACGCGCTGACCCACTTCTCCATCTTTGCCAGGTGACCATTGGTGTAGGCGGCACCAACCAGCGCGCCGACTGAGCAGCCCGCTACCACATCAATTTCAATACCGGCACGCTCCAGCGCATTGATGACGCCGATATGCGCCCAGCCCTTCGCGGCGCCCGATCCCAGAGCCAGTCCAATCTTGACCTTTCTCATCTTACCTCGTGATGCTGCTGGTACGTAGCATCATGCCACGCAGTCGGCTACCATAGCGCACGCCTATGATAACGTTAACCACTCTCAGGAGATGATGTGTCCGAAAAGTGCCCCTGCTGCAGCGGGAAGCAGTATAGCGTATGTTGTCAGCCCTTTTTAAACGGCGAGGCCATCCCGCTAAGTGCTGAACAGCTGATGCGATCTCGCTATACGGCCTACGCCACGGGTAATGCAGTTTATCTGACAGAAACCTGGCACGCCAGCCAGCGCAGCGTCGATCTGACGGCGCGTTTATCTGAAAGTTTTGCCGGTACAACGTGGCTCGGACTAAATGTAACCTGTTGTAATCATGGCATCCATGAGAACGAAGCCTTTGTGACCTTTTTTGCGCGCTACCGCGAAAAAGAGCGCGAGTCAGCGATCGCTGAACGTTCACGCTTTCTTCGGGAGGAGGGTCGCTGGTACTATGTGGATGGAACAGCGCCAGCAATCGGGCGTAACGATCGCTGCCCCTGCGGCTCTGGCAAAAAATACAAAAAATGTTGTGGCTGATATCCGCTTCGCCGCAATGGTAATACCCTTATCGCTTTGACAGGACCTTGACTGAGATGCAAGCGCAAACACTGCAACGAAAAGTTTTACGGACCATTTGCCCTGATGCTAAAGGTCTGATCGCCAAGATCACCAACATTTGCTACAAGCATGAACTCAACATTGTGCAAAACAATGAGTTTGTCGATCACCGCACCGGCCGCTTTTTTATGCGCACCGAGCTGGAAGGCATTTTTAACGACAATACGCTGCTGGCCGATCTGGATAGCGCTCTGCCGACCGGTTCGGTGCGTGAGTTGCACACTGCCGGTCGCCGCCGCGTCGTTATTCTGGTCACAAAAGAGGCGCACTGCCTGGGTGACCTGCTGATGAAAAGCGCGTTTGGCGGTCTGGATATGGAGATCGCTGCGGTGATCGGCAATCACGATACGCTGCGCTCGCTGGTAGAACGTTTTGATATTCCTTTTGTGCTGGTCAGCCATGAAGGCAAAACGCGCGAAGAGCATGACAACCGCATGGCGGAAGAGATCGATCGCTATCAGCCTGATTACGTGGTGCTGGCAAAATATATGCGCGTGCTGACTCCTGCTTTTGTGCAGCGCTACCCTAACCAGATCATCAATATTCACCACTCGTTCCTGCCAGCTTTTATCGGCGCGCGTCCTTATCATCAGGCGTATGAACGCGGCGTTAAAATCATTGGCGCAACGGCGCATTACGTCAATGACAACCTGGACGAAGGTCCAATCATTATGCAGGATGTCATTAACGTGGATCACAGCTATACCGCTGAAGAGATGATGCGCGCCGGACGCGATGTGGAAAAAAACGTGCTGAGTCGCGCGCTCTATAAAGTGCTCGGCCAGCGCGTGTTTGTTTATGGCAACCGCACGATTATTCTTTAAGCGCGGCGTTTTGGCGCCAGGGCGCTGAATTGTCTAACTCTTCAGCGCTACGCGTAAAAAACGGGCAAACAGGTTTTATTTTTACATCCGGTGCTTTACAGGCGGAACGCATTTGATATGATGCGCCCCGCCTTCAGGCACAAAGATTCAGGCAAGTGGCGGGATTCCCGAGCGGCCAAAGGGAGCAGACTGTAAATCTGCCGTCATCGACTTCGAAGGTTCGAATCCTTCTCCCGCCACCATCTGAATCACTCTGCAGTGCCTGAATCTGAGCTTTATATCCCAGGCGGGATTCCCGAGCGGCCAAAGGGAGCAGACTGTAAATCTGCCGTCATCGACTTCGAAGGTTCGAATCCTTCTCCCGCCACCATCTCCTGTTCCGTTCGCTACATCCTGAAAAAACTCAGTTTGCTCTTCCCCTCTGATACTGTGCTGCCTGCTCCGCTTCGGGCATGACTTTTTGCCAAAAAGCCGTTACCATCGCGCCGCATACAGGTTATTAAAATGGCAGCGATATGAAATTTGTTTCATTCAACATCAACGGGTTGCGCGCCCGCCCTCATCAGCTGGCCGCGCTGGTGGAACAGCATCAGCCTGAGGTTATCGGCCTGCAGGAAACCAAGGTTCACGATGAGATGTTCCCACTGGAAGAGGTCAGCCAGCTCGGCTACCACGTCTTCTATCATGGGCAAAAAGGTCACTACGGCGTCGCGCTACTTACCAAAAACGCACCGGTACGGGTCATGCGCGGTTTTCCGGGCGATGACGCTGACGCCCAGCGACGCCTGATTATGGCGGAGATACCGAGCCCGGCAGGTAACATCACCGTTATCAACGGCTATTTCCCGCAGGGTGAAAGCCGCGACCACCCGCTTAAATTCCCGGCTAAAGAGAAATTCTACCGCGATCTGCAGAGCTATCTGATGGAGCACGCTGCCGCTGACAAGCCGGTGCTGATCATGGGCGACATGAATATCAGCGCCACTGACCTGGATATCGGGATTGGTGAGGAGAGCCGCAAGCGCTGGCTGCGTACCGGAAAATGCTCGTTTCTGCCGGAAGAGCGTGAGTGGATGGATCGGCTGCTGCAGTGGGGTCTTACCGATACCTGGCGCGCCAGAAACCCGACGACAAACGATCGCTTTTCCTGGTTCGACTACCGCTCGCGCGGATTTGATGACAACCGCGGACTGCGCATCGATCTGCTGCTGGCCAGTCAGCCGCTGGCCGCGCGCTGCGTCGATGCCGGTATCGATTACGCCATTCGCGGCATGGAAAAACCTTCTGACCATGCTCCCGTCTGGGCGACGTTCGATCTGTAAACGTCAGGCGTGGCGCCGGCGCGCCACGCTTAACTATTTAATGATTTTCCACAGCAGCGGATTGGTCCCCAGCACCTTTTCATCCCGCGAGCACTGCAGCAGTACCCCTTCGGCCTTAACCACTGCGCCTTCTGAATAGCTGCGGTTTTCATAAATGCAGCACTGAAGGCAGCTGTTTTGCTGACGATTCTGGCCCTGCGTCCAGACTTCCGCCGGCATATCCACCACCACATCCGTATTACCCGTCCGCCCCGGCTCCGGCATCCGGTTTGCCAGCGCTGTAGTGCTGCAGATCAGCAGCGCCAGCGCCACCCCTGTTGTATACCCGCTCATTGCGTCTCCTTTGGCTTTCGCCGCTGTTTTTTGGCTTTCGCGCGCGCTGGCGAAGCGGCCGCCAGCCCTTTGAACGCCTGCAAAGAAGGCCGCTGCCGCGCCTCGCCAATCAGCGTGGTCAGCGTTGACACCAGCGGCTGCATAAACTCATCATAGCGGCAGCTTTTTTCGCTGATGCGCGTCAGGGTTGACTCCCACTGCGCCGTCATATCCGGCCGCGCCGCCATTTCCGGCAGCGCATGGATCAGGGCTCTGCCCGCCTCCGTTGAGTGGATATAGCGCCCTTTTTTAACCAGGAAGGTGCGGCGAAACAGCAGTTCAATAATGCCGGCCCGCGTCGCCTCCGTTCCTAAACCATCGGTCGCACGCAGCACTTTCTTTAATTCTTTATCCTGCACAAAGCGCGCAATGCCGGTCATGGCGGATAACAGCGTGGCATCAGTAAACGGCCGCGGCGGCTGGGTCTGCTTCTCCAGCAGTTCACCGCGCTCGCACAGCAGGGTATCGCCTTTAGCGACGACCGGCAGCGGCGTGCCGTCATTCTCTTCGTCACGCTCTTTATTCCCGAGCAGCGCGCGCCACCCCGCTTCCGCCAGAAACCGCGCTTTTGCAACAAACCGGCCACCACCGATCTCCAGATCGATAACGCATTTGCGGAACTGCGCATCCGGGCAGAACTGCATCAGATATTGCCGGGCAATCAGCGCATAGATCCGGGCCTCATTGTCGCTGAGTGCGACTTTGCCGGTACGCGCGGTGGGAATGATAGCGTGATGCGCATCGACCTTTTTATCGTCCCAGCAGCGGTTTTTCTGTTCCGTATTGAAGTCAGCAGGTGGCGTGAGATCGGGCTGATGCACAGCGATCGCTTTCAGCACGGCATGACGACCGGCGTAGTGCTCATCAGGGAGATAGCGGCTATCCGAACGCGGATAAGTAATAAGCTTATGCGTCTCATAGAGGCGCTGACAGCAGTCCAGCACGCTCTGCGCGCTCAGCCCGTAACGCTTTGCGGCTTCAATCTGCAGGCTGGAGAGCGAAAACGGCAGCGGTGCGGTTTCCGATTCACGCCTGTCGTTATAGCCGGTCACCTGCGCGGGCTGTCCCTGAATACGCGCCAGCACATGCTCTGCCAGCGGCCGGTGCAGGACGCGCCCCTCTTCATCCTGCCAGGGTTCGCAGGCGTCGCTTGGCACCCAGCTGGCAACGAAGCGCTCCTCTTTTGGCGTGACGACATGCGCTTTTACTTCAAAATAGTCTTTGGGCACAAAGTGCTCGATCTCTTCATCACGTCGCACGACCAGTCCGAGCACCGGCGTCTGCACGCGCCCCACCGACAGAACGCCATCATAGCCGGCGTTACGCCCCAGCAGGGTCCAGGCGCGCGTCATATTGATGCCATACAGCCAGTCAGCGCGTGAACGCGCCAGCGCTGAGACGCAAAGCGGGATGAATTCGCGGTTTTCGCGCAGCCGGCTCACCGCACGCTCAACGGCCGCCGGATTAAGATCGTTGATCAGGCAGCGCTGCACCCGCTGGCGCTTACCGGCCGGCAGCTGCAGATAGTCCAGCACCTCATCCACCAGCAGCTGACCTTCGCGATCCGGATCGCCGGCGTGCACGATTTCGCTGGCCTGCTGCAGTAAGCCTTCTATGGCTTTCAACTGTTTCGCTACCGAGGGGCGCGGCTGCAGACGCCACTTTTCAGGAATAATAGGCAGATCGGCCAGGTTCCAGCGGGCATAGCGGCTGTCGTAGCTATCAGGCTGCGCCTGCTCCAGCAAATGCCCGACGCACCAGGTCACCACCTGATCGTTGCCGCAGGCGATATAGCCCTCTCCGCGGCGATGCGGCTTTGGCAAAACATCTGCGATGGCGCGCGCCAGGCTCGGTTTTTCAGCAATAAATAGACGCATGGAAGGCGCAAATCCTTTCTTTTAGCTTTAACGAAAACAGTGAAGCGATGGTAGCCTGGCGGCCTGCTGGAGGTAAGCTTTCTCTGCACGGATGCGGCGCTTTTGCGCACGACGCCTGCAATTCTGCCAGATTGCAGGCGAGAGAATCAAAACCAGGAGACAAACTCTGTGGTATCCGGTGCGACAACTGTGGTGCTGGCTTTAAGCTGCGGCGTGCCGAGATAGAGAAAGCCCACAATGGCATCTTTTTCTTTGCAGTTGAACGCCGCCCGCACGTGAGGATGGTCGGTCCAGGGGCCACTGCGCCAGATGCCGTTATACCCCTGAGCCAGCGCGGCCATCTGCATCGCCATAACGGCACAGCCCGCAGAGACAACCTGCTCCCACTGCGGCACTTTTTCAGAGGGCTTGTAGTCTGCAATTACCGTTATCACCATGGGCGCACGAAACGGCGCCGCCGCCGCTTTCGCGATGGCTTTTTCATCCAGCGCGCTCTCGCGGGCGGCCTGCTCCAGCACGCGGCTTAGCCGGTCCCGTCCCTCATTCTCCGCAATAATGAAACGCCACGGGCGCAGCGTACCGTGGTCGGGTGCCCGCATACCGGCATGCAGAATATTTTGCAGCACCTCACCTGCCGGAGCGGGTTCAGTCAGTCGCGAAGCTGAGCGGCGATTGGTTAATAACTCCAGTGCATCCATAAGGGTTCTCCTGTGCCTTTTGATGATGTGCTAATCCTGGCACAGCGCGATCTTTTGTAACAGTCTGGTGCGAATTCCTGCTGACTTTTCAGCCGCTGCTCTTTAGGATGATGCCGATATCGGGGTCCGCACGCCTGCTGCCGGCCCTGGCTACGTGAATATGGAGAGTTTATGCGCACATTGTGGCGAATGATTACCGGTCTGTTCCGCTGGAGCTGGCGGGTTCTGAATTTTATCCGGGAATTTATCCTTAACCTGTTTCTGATTGTCCTGATCCTGGCCGGTGTCGGCATCTGGCTGCAGCTGTCGAGCGCCGGCAACAGTGAACCGGTCCAGCAGGGAGCATTAAAAGTCGATCTTAGCGGTATGCTGGTGGATAAACCTTCAGTGAGTAACCGTCTGAGCCGCATCAGCCGTCAGCTGCTGGGCGCGAACAGCGATCGCCTGCAGGAAAACTCCTTGTTTGATGTGGTTGATGCGATTCGTCAGGCTAAAACTGACAGCAATATCACCGGTATCGTGCTGGATCTGCGCGATTTTGCCGGTGGCGATCAGCCCTCTCTGCAGTATGTCGGTAAAGCGCTGCGGGAGTTTCGCGACAGCGGTAAACCGGTTTATGCGCTGGGTGACAGCTACAGTCAGGCGCAGTATTACCTGGCCAGCTTCGCGAATAAAATCTGGCTCTCCCCTCAGGGTACGGTTGACCTGCACGGCTTTGCGACCAACGGCCTCTATTACAAAACGCTGCTGGAAAAGCTGAAGGTCTCTTCCCACGTTTTCCGCGTAGGCACCTATAAGTCAGCCGTTGAACCGTTCCTGCGCGACAATATGTCACCGGATGCACGCGATGCGGACAGCCGCTGGATCACTCAGCTATGGCAAAATTATCTCAATACGGTGTCGGCCAACCGTCAGATTACGCCAGAGCAGCTCTTTCCCGGTGCGGCAGGCGTGATCAGCGGACTGGAGGCGGTACAGGGTGACACCGCTAAATATGCGCTGAATAACAAACTGGTGGATACGCTGAGCTCACGCGCGGCGGCTGACCAGGCGCTGGCGAAAACCTTTGGCTGGGACAAAGCAAATAATGACTACCGCTATGTCAGCATCTATGACTACCGTCTGAAACAGCCAGCGCAGCAAAAAGGCAACATCGCGGTGATCCTCGCCAGCGGTGCGATCATGGATGGAGAAGAGAGCGCAGGCAATGTCGGCGGTGATACGACGGCCGCACAGATCCGTGAAGCACGCCTCGATCCCGCCATTAAAGCTATCGTGCTGCGGGTAAACAGCCCGGGCGGCAGCGTCACCGCATCGGAAGCGATTCGTGAAGAGCTGGCCGCCGCGCATGAAGCCGGTAAGCCGGTGGTGGTCTCCATGGGAGGCATGGCCGCATCGGGAGGTTACTGGATTTCAACGCCGGCAGATTACATCATCGCCGCGCCTTCTACGCTGACCGGTTCAATTGGCATTTTTGGCGTGATTAATACGGTCGAAAACAGCCTGGACGCAATCGGTGTACATACGGATGGCGTAGCCACCTCACCGCTCGCTGATGTGGCTACCACCAAAACGCTGCCTGCAGAGGTACAGCAGCTGATGCAGCTGACGATTGAGAATGGCTATCGCAATTTCATCGGTCTGGTTGCTGCGTCGCGCCATAAGACGCCTGAGCAGATTGATGCGATTGCACAGGGCCATGTCTGGACCGGCAGCGATGCCAAAGGTAATGGTCTGGTTGACGCGCTGGGTGATTTTGATGACGCCGTGGCGAAAGCTGCCTCGCTGGCCAGCGTGAAACAGCCTGCGCTGAACTGGTATCAGGATGAACCCGGTATGCTTGATCTGCTGCTTAATCAGATGAGCGCCTCGGCGCAGGCGGTACTGCCCGACGCGCTGAAAATCTGGCTGCCCGCACCGGTGCAGGATGTTGTCAGCGCCATGCAGTCGCAGCCGGGCCTGCTCGGTAAGCTTAACGATCCGCAAAATCGTTACGCCTTTTGTCTGAATTGCGGCAGCGTTCGCTAATTTTACAGCCCGGCCGCTGGTCGGGCTGCTTTTCCCTGTCAATCCCCTTATACTGCGCGTTTTACGGCAAGTCTGAGTACACTCATGCAAAAGAAAAATATCTATGTAGCCTACACGGGCGGTACTATCGGGATGCAGCGCTCTGCGCAGGGCTATGTACCGGTATCAGGCCACCTTCAGCAGCAGCTGGCCAATATGCCTGAGTTTCACCGGCCGGAGATGCCGGATTTTACGATTCATGAATACGCCCCGCTTATCGACTCCTCTGATATGACGCCGCAGGACTGGCAGGCAATCGCAGATGATATCCGCCAGAATTATGACGCCTATGACGGTTTTGTTATTCTGCATGGAACCGATACCATGGCTTTCACCGCATCGGCTCTCTCCTTCATGCTGGAAAATCTGGCAAAACCGGTCATCGTCACCGGATCGCAGATCCCGCTGGCGGAACTGCGCTCTGACGGTCAGCAAAATCTGCTGAACTCCCTCTACGTGGCGGCTAACTATCCGATCAATGAAGTGGCACTGTTTTTCAATAACACCCTGTTCCGCGGTAACCGTACCACCAAAGCGCACGCCGACGGCTTTAACGCCTTCGCCTCGCCAAATCTGTCGCCGCTGCTGGAAGCGGGTATCCATATCCGCCGTCTGAACACCTCTCCCGCGCCACAGCAGACGGGCGAGCTGGTGGTTCATCCCATTACCCCGCAGCCTATTGGCGTGGTCACCATTTATCCGGGCATCTCTGCAGACGTGGTGCGCAACTTCCTGCGCCAGCCGGTTAAGGCGCTGATTCTGCGCTCTTATGGCGTGGGCAATGCGCCGCAAAATGCGGAGTTCCTGCATGAGCTGCAGCAGGCGAGCGAACGCGGGATTATCGTGGTTAACCTGACGCAGTGCATGTCCGGCAAAGTGAATATGGGCGGCTATGCCACTGGCAATGCGCTGGAGCATGCTGGCGTGATCAGCGGTTTTGACCTCACCGTTGAGGCCACGTTAACAAAACTGCACTATTTATTGAGTCAGGACCTTAGCCCCGATGAAATTCGTGCCAGAATGCAGCAGAACTTACGTGGCGAACTGACTGAAGATTGAACGGAGCAAAATGATATGAAGCGGGCATTGGTAATTATCGATATCCAGAATGACTTTTGCCCCGGCGGTCCGATGGCCGTGCGCGAAGGTGATCAGACTGTGGCGGTAGCGAATCGCTATGCGCGTGAGTTTCGCCAGCGCGGCGAATGTGTTGTGGCCCTGCAGGACTGGCATCCGGCAAATCATGGCAGCTTTGCCTCAGTGTCTGGTGAGCCTGTCTACACGCTGGGTGAGCTTAACGGGCTGGCGCAAATCTGGTGGCCGGACCATGGTATCGAAAACAGCCCGGGCGCAGATTTTCATCCCGACCTCGATCGCTCCCTGATTGACGCCGTATTTCACAAAGGTGGAGACGTTGATGTCGACAGTTACAGCGCCTTTTTCGATAACGGACACCGGCGCAAAACTGAACTGGATAACTGGTTGCGCGAACGCGATATCACGCATCTGGTTATGCTGGGGATTGCGACTGACTACTGTGTGAAATATAGCGTGCTGGATGCGCTGGAGCTCGGGTATCACGTTCAGGTCGTTAAAGAGGGCTGCCGCGGCGTGAATCTCAATCCGGAAGACAGTGACATTGCGCTGGCGCAAATGCAGGCGCAGGGTGCGGAAATAATCTGAAAAACAGGCTGGGTATTCCAGCCTGTTTTCTTAGTGCAGATTGATGCGCGTGACATCCGGCTCGATGCCAAACTCTTCTTTCAGCTGCTTTTTAGATTTCGTCACAATATCTCCCCCTTTGGCAATGCTCATATGCTGAGGTGAGTCGTTATGACGCGCCTGCCACAGCATGACCAGCTGCAGACAGTGCTCGCGCTGCTCCTGCGTTAATGCAACACCATCAGGCCATTTACCCGTCTCAACGGCGGTTGCCAGACGTGCATAGATCTCAGGCGTCATCGCATCCAGCATCGCATTCAGTTCCTGATTCATTCTATCCCTCCTGCTGTTTGCCCTGTTCGTCAGTAAAGCTCAGCGAGGCGGAGTTAACGCAATAGCGCTCACCGGTAGGCTGCGGGCCATCCGGAAAAACATGCCCCAGATGCGCGTCACAGCTGCCGCAGCGGATCTCAACCCGGTGCATGCCGTGCGAGTCGTCTTCAAGGTAGCGTATCGCCTCATCGCTGACCGGCTGGTAGAAACTGGGCCAGCCACAGCCTGAATCATATTTGCTTTCTGACAGAAACAGCGGTGCCTGACAGACCAGACAGTGATAAATGCCATCCTGCTTGTTGTGCAACAGCGCGCCGGTAAAGGGTGGTTCAGTACCCCGATGCTGCGTGACGTAGCGCTGCATTTCCGACAGCTGGCCGATTTTTGCTTCAGATGCGGTATCTTTTGCCATTTTTGCTTCCAGAGTATCTTTCTGTAGAAATCAGCTACTATTCTAACAAACGGACAACATTGCCCGACGTTTTTTTTGTGCGAACTTTTCTGCCCTGGTCGCTGCAGCGTGGTTTTGTGATGACGATCACTCTTTGTGACAAACTTCCCTTTTCACACGCTAATCAGCGTAAGATAGACGCGCTGTAAAATCGGCGCGCAAGCGGTTGCAATACAGATTATTCCTGGCGTTGGAATTGACCTGTCGCAACAATTGACACGATTCCGCTTGACGCCTGGTAAGGTTTTTGTAATTTTACAGCCAACCTTTTATTCACTAACAAATAGCTGGTGGAATATATGACTATCAAAGTAGGTATCAACGGTTTTGGCCGTATCGGTCGCATCGTTTTCCGTGCTGCTCAGCAGCGTTCAGACATCGAAATCGTCGCGATCAACGATCTGCTCGACGCCGATTACATGGCTTACATGCTGAAGTACGATTCTACCCATGGTCGTTTTGACGGCACCGTAGAAGTACAGGATGGCGCGCTGATTGTTAACGGCAAAAAAATCCGTGTTACCGCTGAGAGAGACCCGGCTAACCTCAAGTGGGACGAAGCAGGCGTTGACGTTGTTGCTGAAGCAACCGGGATCTTCCTGACTGACGAAACCGCACGTAAGCATATCTCTGCCGGTGCAAAGAAAGTGGTTCTGACCGGTCCATCTAAAGATGACACCCCGATGTTTGTACGCGGTGCCAACTTTGATAAATATGCTGGCCAGGATATCGTGTCTAACGCATCCTGCACCACCAACTGCCTGGCACCGCTGGCAAAAGTCATCAACGATAAATTCGGTATCGTTGAAGGCCTGATGACCACCGTTCACGCCACCACTGCTACCCAGAAAACCGTTGATGGTCCGTCACATAAAGACTGGCGCGGCGGCCGCGGTGCAGCACAGAACATCATCCCATCGTCTACTGGCGCAGCAAAAGCGGTTGGTAAAGTACTGCCAGAGCTGAACGGTAAACTGACCGGTATGGCTTTCCGCGTTCCTACGCCTAACGTCTCTGTGGTTGACCTGACCGTTCGTCTGGAAAAAGCAGCGACCTACAAAGAGATCTGTGAAGCTATCAAAGCGGCTTCAGAAGGCGAAATGAAAGATGTACTGGGCTATGTTGAAGATGACGTGGTTTCTACTGACTTCAACGGCGAAGTACTGACTTCAGTATTCGATGCCAAAGCAGGTATCGCGCTGAATGATAACTTTGTGAAACTGGTTTCCTGGTACGATAACGAAACCGGTTATTCCAACAAGGTTCTCGACCTGATTGCTCTGGTTGCTGCTAAATAAGCGACCAGGCTATATCAATAAGGGTGACTTCGGTCGCCCTTTTTTTTCGACCAGATAAACAGAGGCTGAACGATGCCAAATACGCTTTTTACACTGCCTGTGACAGAGCAGATAACCCCTTACCTGTCGCTGCGTCAGCAGGATGACCTGCCGGTCGTGATTATCAGTCATCCGAAAGTTCGTGCGGCTATCGCGCTTCAGGGCGCGCATCTGCTCGCCTGGCAGCCCAGCGGTCAGCAGCCTGTTCTCTGGCTGAGTGATAAAAGTGCGTTTAAAGCAGGTAAAGCGATTCGCGGCGGCGTGCCGATCTGCTGGCCGTGGTTTGGCCCTGCCGGTGAACCGGCTCACGGATTTGCCCGCACCCAGCCATGGACGCTGACAGCACACGATGAAAATTACGATGCCGTCATGCTGACCTTTACGCTGGAAAGTAACAGCCAGACGAAAAAGCTCTGGCCTCACGACTTTACGCTGCTGGCCCGTTTCCGGCTGGCCGATCAGTGCGAGATTGAACTTGAAGCCTGGGGCGATTTCGACGCGACAGCCGCGCTGCATGCTTATTTTAGCGTAGCGGATATCGCTGAGACCGCAGTCAGCGGGCTGGGTAAGACGTTTATCGATAAAGTGGCGGATAACTCACCGGGTGAAAACAGTAGCGGCGTACAGCGCTACCCGGGACGGATTGACCGTATTTATACTGCGCCTGACGAGTGCAGCGTGATCAAAGACAGCAGCGGCGGCAGGCAGATTGAAGTTTATCACCACTATCAAAGTGACGTTGTCACCTGGAACCCGGGTCCTGAACTCTCCTGCAGCATGGCGGATATGCCGAATGATGGCTACAAGCGCATGGTCTGCGTCGAGACGGCGCGCATCACTAAGCCGCTAAAAAGCGCGGGCGAAACACCTGCCCGCCTGGGGACAACCTTACGCGTGCGCAGCGCTAAGCCAGCTTAAACCACATCCAGCGGCACGCGCTGCTGCGGAGCAGGAAACAGCTGGTCGAGCAACGCGATCTCTTCGGCGCTGAGCGTGATGTTCAGCGCCGCAGCGTTTTCCTGAACGTGCGCGACGCTGCCTGCTTTAGGTATCGCTATGAGACCCTCATGCCGGATCGCCCAGCTCAGCAGCAGCTGCGCCACACTAATCTGCTTATCCCGTGCCAGCGCCAGCAGCTGCGCATTATCAAACAGCGCCTGTCGCAGCCGCCCCGCCTGGGCCAGAGGGCAATAAGCCATTACCGGCATGGCGCGCTGCTGGCAGAGCGGCAGCAGCGTATGCTCAATGCCGCGGGATGCAAGATGATACAGCACCTGGTTCGTCGCGCAGGAGAAGCCGCCCTCTTCTGCCCACAGCTCTTCCATATCATCGCTGTCAAAATTTGATACGCCCCAGCTGCGTATCTTTCCCTGCGCCACCAGTTTCTCCATGCCGCGAAGGGTCTCCTCCAGCGGGATATTACCGCGCCAGTGCAGCAGATAAAGATCGAGGTAGTCGGTTTTAAGTCGCTGCAGGCTGCGCTCACAGGCTCCGGTGATATCAGCTTCGCTGGCGTTCCACGGATAGACTTTGGAAACCAGCCAGGCGCTATCACGTCGTCCCTGCAGCGCTTCACCCACCACTCTCTCAGCTTCCCCGTCAGCGTACATTTCGGCCGTATCTATCACCTGTAATCCGGCAGCAAGCCCCGCCTGCAGCGCAGCGATCTCCTGAGCACGCAGCGCGGGGTTTTCCCCCATATACCAGGTTCCCTGCCCGATAGCGGGCAGCGAAGCACCATTGATCCAGACGTTTTGCATCATCCCTCCTGCGCGGTACGGCTATAAAAAAACAACGCCTGATATCAGGCGTTGCGATAGTGCATCAGAAGCTGTAGCTGAGGCCGGTCCAGAGCGTGACCTGGCCGTTTTTATCGACCATCGGGCTGTCTTTAACCTCATCATCAAAGCGAGTGTAGCGCCCGGAAAAACTGGCGTTCCAGTTTTGGGTAAGCTGGTAGCTGGCGTTCAGCTCGACATAGGGCGACCAGCTGTCATCGGGCCGGTAGGTGGTGATACCGCTACGGGCACTCTCATGCGAAGAGACGCCGTAGTAGTAACGGTTTTGATTTGCGCTGTTCCACAGGGCCCCGATACCGGGCGTCAGGCTGAATGCGCCAAACTCAAAGCGGTAGAGATACGTCAGATCCCAGATGATGCCATTACTGTTATTCAGCACATCACCCAGTAATGCCGTGCGCAGGATGCCCCACTCTGCAACATGACGATAAGTGCCACCCGCCATTAGCGTCATCCGGCGCTTATCCAGAGATTTCATATCGCCAAGATCGTTATCATCCGGGTCATACTGCTGTGGCGAACCGAGCAGCGTCAGCGACAGCTGATTCTGCGGGTCTTTCCACAGGTAATAGCCGCCCTGCAGGCTGCGAAACCAGAAGTTTTCGCCTTCATAGTTGATAACCGGTACGGGCAGATAGCGATCCTGTCCGCCACGATAAGGCGATTGAGCATAGATAACAGAGGCGCCCAGCGACAGCGGGTCAGCATGAGCAGTAAATGCGGTCACCAGCGCGGGAGACAGCAGCATAAACGCAGAAAGTTTAAAGGTGTTCACTATATATTTTGCCTGTTAAGTCACTAATTGCTTTTGCAGTCTAGCGAATATTTTGCAACAGAGGCAATCTGCTGTTAACCGTAATGGCTAATTCTGCCGCTCTTCACATCTTGCAGAAATTTACGCAGCTTATACCGAACAGAGTTGTTGGCATCTTTACAGGCCGTCTCCCATCCTCACAGGCGAATATTTCGCAAAACGATCGTGGCTTAAAACAATATGCGGAAATTTGCGCGTTTTTTGTGCGCTAATCGTTTAATCCTGCGCCACTTACTACTTGATCTTTATCCGATACACGCTCATAACAATAGAGAAGCAGAGAGATTTATATCCTTAAAATTGAGAGGTTGGCACCACTGTTTGTAAGGTTACGCTTATTGTTCCCAACAATTCTAACAGGACGGGCATCGCTATGAATATATTCGATCACTATCGTCAGCGTTATGAAGCTGCCAAGGACGAAGAGTTCACACTGCAGGAATTTCTTACTATCTGTAAGCAGGATCGCAGTGCATACGCCAATGCGGCAGAACGACTGTTAACGGCTATTGGTGAGCCCGTTATGGTTGATACCGCTCAGGAGCCACGCCTTTCCCGTATCTTCTCGAATCGTGTTATTGGCCGTTACCCGGCGTTTGAAGAGTTCTACGGTATGGAGGAAGCGATTGAACAGATCGTCTCCTACCTGAAACATGCGGCGCAGGGGCTGGAGGAGAAGAAGCAGATCCTCTATTTACTCGGTCCGGTGGGCGGCGGTAAATCCTCTCTCGCTGAACGTTTAAAAGCGCTGATGCAGCGCGTGCCTATTTATGTACTGAGTGCCGATGGCGAACGCAGCCCGGTTAACGATCATCCGCTGTGCCTGTTTAACCCGCAGGAAGATGCCAATATTCTGGAGAAAGAGTATGGCGTACCGCGGCGCTACCTTGGCACCATTATGTCGCCGTGGGCAGCAAAACGCCTGCATGAATTTGGTGGCGATATCACCCGCTTCAAAGTGGTAAAAGTGTGGCCATCAATTCTGGAACAGCTGGCTATCGCTAAAACTGAACCCGGTGATGAAAACAACCAGGATATCTCCGCGCTGGTAGGTAAGGTTGATATTCGCAAGCTTGAGAATCATGCGCAAAACGATCCGGATGCCTATGGTTACTCTGGTGCGCTCTGCCGCGCGAACCAGGGCATCATGGAATTCGTAGAGATGTTCAAAGCGCCGATTAAGGTGCTGCACCCGCTGCTGACTGCTACGCAGGAAGGCAACTACAACGGTACTGAAGGCATTTCCGCTCTGCCTTTTAACGGCATTATTCTGGCGCACTCCAACGAATCGGAGTGGGTCACCTTCCGCAACAATAAGAATAATGAAGCCTTCCTCGACCGTGTCTATATCGTTAAGGTGCCCTACTGCCTGCGCGTTTCAGAAGAGATCAAGATTTACGAGAAGCTGCTTAACCATAGCGATCTCACCACTGCGCCCTGCGCCCCTGGCACACTTGAAACGCTGGCCCGTTTCACTATCCTGTCGCGCATGAAAGAGCCGGAAAACTCCAGCATCTACTCGAAAATGCGGGTGTATGACGGTGAAAGCCTGAAGGATACCGATCCCAAAGCAAAATCCTGGCAGGAGTATCACGACTACGCGGGCGTCGACGAAGGGATGAATGGCCTCTCAACTCGTTTTGCCTTCAAAATTCTGTCGCGCGTGTTCAACTTTGATCACACTGAAGTGGCGGCTAACCCGGTTCACCTCTTTTACGTGCTGGAGCAGCAGATTGAGCGGGAGCAGTTTCCGCAGGATCAGGCAGAGAAATATCTGGAGCATCTGAAGGGTTATTTAATTCCGAAATATGCGGAGTTTATCGGTAAAGAGATCCAGACCGCTTATCTGGAGTCCTATTCTGAATATGGTCAGAATATCTTTGACCGCTATGTCACTTATGCCGACTTCTGGATCCAGGATCAGGAGTATCGCGATCCGGATACCGGGCAACTGTTTGACCGTGAGTCGCTTAATGCGGAACTGGAGAAGATTGAGAAACCAGCCGGTATCAGTAATCCAAAAGATTTCCGTAATGAAATCGTCAACTTTGTTCTTCGCGCCCGGGCGCAAAATAGCGGCCGTAATCCAAACTGGACCAGCTATGAGAAACTGCGCACGGTCATTGAGAAAAAAATGTTCTCCAATACTGAGGAGCTGCTGCCGGTTATCTCGTTCAATACTAAAACGTCTACCGATGAGCAGAAAAAACATGATGATTTTGTCGACCGTATGATGGAGAAAGGCTATACCCGCAAACAGGTGCGTCTGCTCTGCGAGTGGTATCTCCGCGTGCGTAAATCGTCATAATCGATCCGTAAGCCCGGCGCCTTGCGTGCCGTTAATCAGGCCGGAGAACCCTTTCCGGCCTGGCTTACACTGCAGTTGAGGGGAAACCATGGCCTATTTTATCGATCGGCGTCTCAACGGTAAAAACAAGAGTGCGGTCAACCGGCAGCGCTTTCTGCGCCGTTATAAGTCGCAAATCAAGCAGTCGATTTCCGAGGCCATCAACAAGCGTTCGGTAACCGATACAGAGAGTGGTGAGTCGGTGTCGATCCCGATTGATGACATCAATGAACCCGTATTTCATCAGGGTCGCGGCGGAAGCCGCCATCGTGTTCATCCCGGCAACGATCACTTTGTACAAAATGACCGTGTCGAGCGGCCTCAGGGCGGCGCGGGCGGCAGCGGCAGTGGTCAGGGCAACGCCAGCCAGGATGGTGAGGGGCAGGATGAGTTTGTCTTTCAGATATCGAAAGATGAGTATCTCGACTTACTGTTTGAAGACCTGGCGCTGCCGAACCTGCGCAAAAATCAGCATCGCCAGCTCAATGAGTTTAAAACGCACCGTGCCGGTTTTACCTCAAACGGCGTCCCGGCCAATATCAGCGTGGTACGCTCATTACAGAACTCGCTCGCCCGGCGTACAGCTATGACAGCAGGCAAGCGCCGTATGCTGCATGAGCTGGAAGCTGCCCTGCATGAGGTAGAAAACAGCGAGCCGGCGCAGCTGCTTGAAGAAGATCGACTGCGTCATGAGATTGCTGAACTGCGCGCGCGTATTGAACGGGTGCCGTTTATTGACACCTTCGATCTGCGCTACAAAAACTTTGAAAAACGTCCTGAACCCTCCAGTCAGGCGGTGATGTTCTGCCTGATGGACGTCTCCGGCTCTATGGATCAGGCCACCAAAGATATGGCCAAACGGTTCTATATTCTGCTTTACCTGTTCCTGAGTCGTACCTATAAAAACGTTGAAGTGGTGTATATCCGTCACCATACGCAGGCAAAAGAGGTGGATGAACAGGAGTTCTTCTACTCGCAGGAAACCGGCGGCACCATTGTTTCCAGCGCGCTGAAGCTGATGGATGAGGTGGTCAAAGAACGTTATGACCCGTCCCAGTGGAATATTTATGCGGCGCAGGCATCAGACGGAGATAACTGGGCAGATGATTCGCCGCTATGCCACGAGATCCTGGCGAAACATATTTTGCCGGTGGTACGCTATTACAGCTATATCGAGATCACCCGGCGGGCCCACCAGACTCTGTGGCGCGAATATGAACACTTACAGGCTATGTTTGACAATTTTGCTATCCAGCATATTCGTGAACCTGAAGATATCTACCCGGTATTCCGGGAGCTTTTCCACAAGCAGGCTGCCGAGGCCTGAATCGTAAGCCGGTCACTGACCGGCTTTTTTATATCTGATTACGACCTGTTTACCCGCAAAACGACCCGCCTGTTGCAGGATTTTCCTGTTTAATGTCATCATAGCTCGCATAAACAAAAAACAGGAAATTAAGCGCTGACAAGCCGTTGATAAGGCATTATCTTTTGAACTTATTTGTACGAATTGTTCGTGCTTGTCAGTTTTGCCCCGGTTGCAGGAGAATGCTATTGAATACCAGCATGATTTACAGTCTTTTTATTATTGGTTCCGTGCTGGTCGCTGCAAGCATTTTACTGAGCTCATTTTCCTCGCGTCTTGGCATCCCCATTCTGGTGATCTTTCTCGCGCTCGGTATGCTGACCGGTGTGGATGGCATCGGCGGTATCGCCTTCGATAACTACCCGGTAGCCTATCTGGTCTCCAACCTTGCGCTGGCGGTTATTCTGCTGGACGGCGGCATGCGCACGAAAGCCAGCTCGCTGAAAGTCGCGCTCGGTCCGGCGCTGTCGCTGGCAACAGTCGGCGTCATGATCACCGCCGGCCTGACCGGTTTGATTGCAGCCTGGCTGTTTAAACTCGACCTGATGCAGGGATTTTTGATTGGCGCCATTATCGGCTCAACGGACGCAGCAGCGGTTTTTTCTCTGCTGGGTGATAAAGGCCTCAACGAACGCGTCAGCTCTACGCTGGAGATTGAATCGGGCAGCAACGACCCGATGGCGGTATTTCTGACCATCACGCTGATTGATATGATCCAGCAGGGTCAGAGCGGCCTGAGCTGGATGTTTGTAGTACATCTGGTACAGCAGTTTGGTCTGGGCATCGTCTTTGGCCTCGGCGGCGGGTGGGCGCTGCAGCAGCTGGTTAACCGTATCAGCCTGGCTCAGGGGCTTTATCCGCTGCTGGCGCTTAGCGGTGGCATTATCGTATTCGCGCTGACTACGGTGATGGAGGGCAGCGGGATCCTCGCGGTCTATCTGTGTGGCTTTTTACTGGGCAACAGCCCTATCCGCAACCGCCACGGCATTCTGCAAACGTTTGATGGCATGGCCTGGCTCAGCCAGATCGGCATGTTTATTGTGCTGGGGCTGCTGGTGACGCCATCCGATTTGTGGCACATCGCCCTGCCGGCCATGATCCTCTCACTCTGGCTGATTCTGGTGGCCCGCCCGCTTTCGGTACTGGTCGGACTGCTGCCTTTCAAAGGATTCACCGGTCGGGAACGTATTTTTATCAGCTGGGTCGGCCTGCGCGGCGCCGTGCCGATCATCCTGGCCGTGTTTCCGATGATGGCGGGACTGGAGAATGCCAGACTCTATTTTAATATCGCTTTCTTTGTGGTGCTGGTATCACTGATGCTGCAGGGAACGTCGCTGGGTTACGCAGCGAAACGCGCCAGAGTGGTTGTTCCGCCGCTCGCCTCGCCTGTCAGCCGTATCGGGCTTGATATCCATCCGGAAAATCCGTGGGAGCAGTTTGTCTACCAGCTCAATGCCGACAAATGGTGTGTGGGCGCGGCGCTGCGCGATCTCAAAATGCCGCGTGAAACGCGCATTGCGGCGCTGTTCCGCGATAACACGCTGATGCATCCCAGCGGCGCTACCCGGCTAAAAGAGGGTGATGTACTGTGCGTCATAGGCCGCGAGCGCGATTTACCGGCGCTGGGTAAAATGTTCAGTCAGACGCCGCCGGTGGCCCTTGACCAGCGCTTTTTCGGCGACTTTATCCTCGACGCTGATGCACGCCTGCGGGACGTGGCACAGATTTATGGCCTGGAGCTGGATGATGAAACCAGCGATCAACAGTCGCTGGGGCAGCTGGTGATGAGCCTGCTCGGCAGCACGCCGGTGGTAGGCGACCAGGTGGAGTGGAAGCAGCTGACCTGGACCGTCGCGGAAAAAGAGGATAATAAAATCATGAAAGTCGGCGTGCGCGTCAGCGAAGAGCGAGAATAATCTGAGGTTTTAGCGCCCCTGAAGCGGTCAGCAGCGACTATGATTTTACTTATCAGTCAGCAAACGGGAGCAAAAAATGGGAACGGTAGTCAAAATTGGTCGCTATGAAATTGTTGATGCGGAGATGGGAGGCGATAAACCTGATACCGTCTCTATCCCCTGCCAGACTAACCCGGGCCTGAGCTATCAGCTTGATGGCTGGGATCATGAGACCAGCGTGCCGGCGTGGATTGATGGCGAGCCTGTCGATTTGAAAATTGGCCACTACGATAAAGAGCAGGATCGCTGGGTACTCAATCGCCCCGCCTGATCTCACCACACCGTCATGCCTGCGTATGGCGGTGATTCCTAAAAATTGCTGAAAAAAAACGCTTTTTTTGTCCTCTTTTTCATCACCATCTCTCTGTTTTCAATAACATAGCTGATAGTCCCTCAGGTCAATAATTTCCTTTTAAGAGTAATTCCATATTAACTCCGTCAGATTCCTCTTGCATACTCGTAAACGTTGCTGCTGTTTTCGTGACTTGTATCACGTCTTATCCGGCCCTTGCCGTGCAGCGCTTGAGTGATCACTAATGGTTAGTGTGCTGATAACAAAAGTTATTTTCCTGTCAGCCATTAACCCTGAGCGCGTACTTGATTCTGGTCAGGCCATCTTTTACTTAAGAAAAGAGAGCGGGTGTTATGGCAAGTACAATTGTAATGAATGACGCAAGCCGCTCATGGAGCGGCCTGCGCAAAAATCTCATTGCTAAAGTCGCATTAAGTCTTTCCGATCTTATTGCACTTAATCTGGCGCTGTTTTTATCCGCGGCTACCGTCCAGGGGATCTGGGGAGAGCTGGACAGCTTTATTCCGCCGCAGCAGATTGAGTACCGGTTTATCGCGCAGCTTGGCCTCTCGGTACTCTGCACCGCCTGGTTCTGGGTCCGGATGCGGCACTACACCTACCGCAAACCTTTCTGGTTTGAGCTGAAAGAAGTGGTTAAAACGCTGTTTGTTTTTTCACTGCTGGATCTGGCGCTGATTGCCTTTTCAAAATGGGACTTTTCACGCATGGTCTGGGTGTTCAGCTGGAGCTGGGCGCTGCTGCTGCTGCCGCTGATGCGCGCAATGGTAAAACGGGCGATCAGCCGTGCAGGACAGTGGCAGAAAGAGACCATTATCATCGGCTCAGGCAAAAATGCCCTGGAAGCCTATGCCGCGCTGCAGAGTGAAGAGATCCTTGGTTATAACGTGCAGGCGTTTATCTCACTGGATGATGAAAACACCCCGGATAAACTCAACGGCGTGCCGGTTATCACCCGCAAGGATATTAACTGGCAGACCATGGATCGCGATAACACGCAGTTTATCGTGGCGACCGAATATGAACAGCAGGCGGTGCGCGATCACTGGCTGAAGTTTCTCTCCAGAATGAAATGCCGCTCTGTCTCAGTGATCCCGACGCTGCGTGGCGTACCGCTTTACGGTACCGATATGTCATTTATCTTCAGTCATGAAGTGATGATTCTGCGCGTCAGCAATAATCTGGCCAAGCGCTCATCGCGCTTCCTGAAGCGCACCTTTGATATTGTGGTAGCGTCGCTGCTGCTGCTGTTTCTCGCACCGATATTTGGCCTGCTCTGCTGGATGGTGAAACGCGATGGCGGTAACGCTATCTACGGTCATGAGCGCGTAGGTCAGGATGGCGCAAAGTTTAAATGCCTGAAGTTTCGCTCTATGGTTACCAATTCGCAGGACGTCCTGCAGGCGCTGCTGGCCACCAGCGAAGAGGCGCGGGCCGAATGGGATCGTGACTTTAAGCTGAAAAACGATCCGCGCGTTACCCGCATCGGCGGCTTCCTGCGTAAAACCAGCCTCGATGAGCTGCCGCAGCTCTGGAACGTGATCCGCGGAGAGATGAGCCTGGTGGGGCCGCGTCCGGTTATCGAAGCTGAACTGGAGCGCTATGCCGGTGACGTTGATTACTACCTGATGGCCAAACCGGGTATGACCGGTTTATGGCAGGTAAGCGGTCGTAATGATATCGATTATGACACCCGCGTCTATTTTGATTCCTGGTATGTAAAAAACTGGGCGCTGTGGACCGATATTGCCATTCTGTTTAAAACCGCTGGCGTGGTACTGCGCCGCGACGGTGCCTACTGACCGCTCTCTGTGCGATGCCTGCCGTCCGGCAGGCATCGCCTTTTCACTTTAGCGCTTTCTTTTTATCCGCAGACTCATTACCCTTCTCGCCTGTTTAACAGGACGTTTCTGGTTCTTCATGCAAAAATTTACGCTTATTCTGCTGAGTCTGGTGCTGCTGGCTCCGCTCGGTATTGATCTCTACCTGCCTGTTCTGCCGCAGATTGCCGATGGCCTTAACGCCCCGGTGAGCCTGATCCAGCTTACCATCCCGCTGTTCCTGCTGGTGATGGGCATAGGTCAGCTGGTGACGGGGCCGCTGGTGGACAACTTTGGCCGCAAGCCCGTGGCGCTGGCTGGCCTGCTGCTCTATATCGTGGGCAGCGCCGTTGCGGCAACCGCCACGCTCTGGCCGGTATTTTTCCTGGCCCGCATTATTCAGGGCTGCGGCGTCTGCTGCAGCGCGGTGGTGGCATTCAGCGGCGTACGCGATCGCCTGAGCGGCGATGAGGCGGCACGCGCTTACGGATTTCTGAATGGCGCGCTAAACATCGTTCCGGCTCTGGCACCGCTGCTGGGCGGCCTTCTGGCGGAAGCCTATGGCTGGCGTGCACCTTTCTGGTTCCTGTGCAGCTATGCGCTGGCGATTGGCCTGCTGGTGATCGTGGCCTTACCGGAAACCCGGCCGGCGGATACGCTGCGGGTGAAGGGATTGCCGCTGGCGCAATATGGCGCGATTCTGCGCCAGCCGCGCTTTCTCGCTTTTGCGTTTGCCAATGCAGGCGCGCTGGGCATGGTGCTGACCTACGTCTCTCTGGCTCCGCATGTGCTGATGACTGAAGGCGGCCTGACGCCGCTGCAATTCTCATTTGCCTTTGGGGCCAACGGCTTCTGGATCATGCTGGTCAGCGCCTTTGTGAATAAAACGATCCGCAAAGCGGGCCGGCCATTTTGTCTGGCGATGGGCTTTATTACGATGCTGCTGGGGGCAATACTGCTGCTGGCGGGCGCTCACCTTCTGCCTGCTGAATGGCAGCCTCACTGGGCGCTCTATATGATCCCTGTGGCGGTCTCGGTGGCAGGCCTTGCCTTTACCGTTGGCCCGGCCACCAGCTATGCGCTGGAACCCTATCAGCAGCAGGCGGGTGTAGCCGCAGCGCTGCAGGGCTTTATTCAGATGGCGGGAGGCGCTGGCGGCAGCATGCTGATTGTTGCCCTGCCGGTCGCGGAAAAATCGTCACTGGCCCTGATGATGCTGACTGGCGCAGCGCTGGCACTGATTGCCTGGCGCTGCAGCCGTAAAATACGCGGCAGCGTGACCGCGCTTAAATAACCTCAACCGGCACGCGCGGGGCAAGCGCGCACATCAGCTCGTACCCGACCGTGCCGGCCGCTGCAGCAACGTCATCAATCTTCACGTCATTACCCCACAGCTCAACGGCGGTGCCGATACCCGCCTGCGGACAGGGTTCGAGATCGATCATCATCATATCCATCGACACCGTTCCCAGGGTGCGGGTGCGTACGCCGCCAACGGATACCGGTGTGCCGGTAGGTGCATGGCGCGGATAACCATCTGCATAGCCGCAGGCCACAATACCAATCCGCTGCGCTCCGCTGGCCCGGTAGCGATAGCCGTAGCCGACGCCGTCGCCCGCTGTCAGCTGCTGCACGCCGATAATTTCACTGCTCAGCGTCATAGCTGGCTGCAGCCCGGTACCGGCGATATCCTGCCAGCGACCGCTGGGTGAGGCGCCATACAGCACGATGCCGGGGCGAACCCAGTCATAATGCGTAAGCGGGTGCCACAACGTGGCGGCGGAGTTAGCGAGCGAACGCGGACAGTTCAGGCCTTCAGCTGCCTGCTCAATGCGCTGCAGTGGCCCGGCTACCCCCTCGGGATTATCGGCATCAGCGAAATGTGCCATCAGCGTGATCTCACCTACCCCCGGCAGCGCACGCAGTTTTTGCCAGGCGTTATGCACCTGTTCAGGGCGAAAACCGAGCCGGTTCATACCGCTGTTCATTTTCAGGTAAACATCCACGGGAGCAGAGAGCTGTACGGTCGCCAGCGCTTTGATTTGCCAGTTACTGTGCACGCTGGTGGTCAGCCGGTAGCGATCGATAAGCTTCAGATCGTCTGCGTGGAAAAAACCTTCCAGCAGCAGAATCGGTTTTTTCCATCCCTGCTCGCGCAGCAGAATAGCCTCTTCGAGATTGAGTAACGCAAAACCGTCGGTGCTCTCCAGCGCCTGCCAGACGCGGGCAATGCCGTGTCCGTAGGCGTTAGCTTTGACCACTGACCATACGTGTGACTGCGGCGCGGCCTGACGCACCACAGACAGATTATGACGCAGCGCCTGTCGGTTAACCGACGCGCGCACAGGACGTGACATAGTGTTAACTCTCCGTGAGTGTTAGCGTGCGATATCCGCGCGGCGTAAAGGCGATGCGTGCGAGGCAAAACCCGGCAGATAGCGCAATACAGAGAGATCGTCTGCGGCAATCGCGGGTTTCTGACCCGATACAATATCAGCCAGTAGCTGGCCGGAACCACAGGCCATGGTCCATCCCAGCGTACCGTGTCCGGTATTGAGATAGAGATTTGTCAGCGGGGTACGTCCCACAATTGGCGTACCGTCTGGCGTCATCGGACGCAGCCCCGTCCAGAAAGAGGCCTGTTCGATAAACCCGCCTTCAGGATAGAGATCGCGCACCACCATCTCCAGCGTTTCCCGCCGTGCCGGCAACAGTTTGGTGTTAAAACCAACAATTTCAGCCATGCCGCCTACCCGGATACGGTTATCAAAGCGGGTCACAGCGACTTTATAGGTCTCATCAAGGATCGTAGAGCGTGGCGCAGCGTCAGCATCTTTTACCGGAATAGTCAGCGAATAGCCTTTCAGCGGATAAACCGGAATGGCGAGGATATCTTTCAGCAGCGCGGTCGAATAGGAGCCAAATGCCACGACGTAAGCATCCGCTTTAATCACTTCATCTCCGCACTTCACACCATAGATGCGGTTGCCTTCACGCAGTAACCGATCAACCGGCGTATTGAAGCGAAACGTGACGCCTGCCGCCATAGCCATTTCTGCCAGGCGTTGGGTAAAGAGCTGACAATCACCGGTTTCATCATTAGGCAACCGCAGGCCACCGGTCAGCTTGTGCGCGGTAGCTGCCAGCGCCGGCTCGGCACGCTGCAGCTCATGAGCCTGCAGCAGCTCATAGGGCACGCCCGCCTCTTTCAACACGGCGATATCTTTACTGGCGCTGTCGAACTGCTGCTGAGTACGAAACAGCTGCAGCGTTCCGCCCTGCCGCTCTTCATAGGCAATTCCGGTTTCCGCCCGCAGCGTTTTCAGGCAGTCGCGACTGTATTCAGCGATACGTACCATGCGGGCTTTGTTTTCCTGATAGTGGCGCATATCGCAGTTACGCAGCATCTGCCACATCCACTCAAGCTGAAACCGGCTGCCGTCTGGCCGCATCGCCAGCGGTGCGTGGCGCTGAAACATCCATTTAATCGCTTTCAGCGGCACGCCAGGCGCGGCCCACGGCGCCGCATAGCCAGGCGAGATCTGACCGGCGTTACCGGCACTGGTTTCCAGCGCGGCGTCAGGCTGTCGATCGATGACGGTAACCTCATGTCCGGCCTGCGCCAGATACCAGGCACTTGCCACTCCCACCACCCCACTACCCAGAATCACGACACGCATAGGCCCCTCGAGACAAAAGCATAATTAACTGGTATGAGCACCTGAGTCAGAATAATCAGGCTGCTCTGTTTATCTTAGAATTGACCCGGCTATTTCACATCTTTTTTAACATTCTGCACACTTAAATCCTTCCTGATAGCAAAGATCAGAGTTTTACCGCTTCTGAAACGCTGACCGGAGCGCTTTGTCAGAAAAAAATCAGGGCTTTTTCCCTTTTTCAGCAGAATCACCCGCTGCTGCCTGACTGCAGTTTTTCCAGTTTATTATTCTGCCTTTTGATTTGCAGCCGGATTAATATCTCATAGCATGGTGTAATCGCGCTATCCGGATGATTTTCTGCCAAAAGAATTCGTTTGAGTTCCGTTATCGGATGCGAGACAGTGAACTATCCTTGATCTGTTCGCTCAGTTTTTGGGCGCTCTTTCTCAGGACGAAGCCTTCACCCGTGTGGCAGGGTCTTCCTGCCGCCTGCAAAACAGAGGTGCGCTATGACGACAATGTTTGACGAGCCAACCCGCAGCAGTAAACGACTCAGTGACGGGCCCGACTGGACATTTGAACTGCTTGATGTCTACCTGGCTGAAATCGACCGCGTGGCGAAAAGCTACGGGCTTGATACCTACCCGCATCAGATTGAAGTTATTACCTCCGAACAGATGATGGATGCCTACTCCAGCGTGGGGATGCCGATCAATTATGCGCACTGGTCGTTCGGTAAAAAGTTTATCGAAACCGAGCAGCGCTATAAGCATGGGCAGCAGGGGCTCGCCTATGAGATCGTCATCAACTCTAACCCCTGTATCGCCTATCTGATGGAAGAGAATACGATGACCATGCAGGCGCTGGTGATGGCCCACGCCTGCTACGGACACAACTCTTTCTTTAAAAATAATTATCTGTTCCGCAGCTGGACGGATGCGAGTTCAATCGTCGATTACCTGCTGTTTGCCCGTAACTATATTGCCGACTGTGAGGAGCGCTTTGGTGTCGAAGAGGTTGAGCGTCTGGTTGACTCCTGCCACGCCCTGATGAACTACGGCGTTGACCGCTATAAGCGCCCGCAGAAAATTTCACTGCAGGAGGAGAAAGCGCGGCAAAAGAGCCGCGAAGAGTATCTGCAGAGTCAGGTAAATACGCTATGGCGTACGCTGCCGCGTAAAGAGAAAGAGGCGTCGCACATAGAAGCCGCGCGCTATCCCTCTGAACCGCAGGAGAATCTGCTCTACTTTATGGAAAAAAATGCCCCTTTACTGGAGCCGTGGCAGCGCGAAGTGCTGCGCATCGTGCGTAAAGTAAGCCAGTATTTCTATCCGCAGAAACAGACGCAGGTGATGAATGAGGGCTGGGCAACCTTCTGGCACTACACGATCCTCAATCATCTCTATGACGAGGGCAAAGTATCAGAACGCTTTATGATGGAGTTTTTGCACAGTCATACCAACGTTATCTATCAGCCGCCTTATAACAGCCAGTGGTATAACGGTATTAACCCCTATGCCCTGGGGTTCGCTATGTTCCAGGATATCAAACGCATCTGTCAGGCGCCGACAGAAGAAGATCGCCACTGGTTCCCCGATATTGCCGGCTCCGACTGGCTTAAAACGCTGCATTTTGCGATGCGCGAGTTTAAAGATGAGAGCTTTATCAGCCAGTTCCTGTCGCCGAAAGTGATGCGCGATTTCCGTCTGTTCACCGTGATGGATGACGATCGCAATAACTATCTGGAAATTGCGGCGATTCATGATGAGGCTGGCTATCGCGCCATTCGCCAGCAGCTCTCTGCCCAGTATAATCTCAGCAATCTGGAACCCAATATTCAGGTCTATAACGTGGATCTGCGCGGCGACCGCTCGCTGACGCTGCGCTATGTTCCTCAGCAGCGTGCGCCGCTGGATAAAAGCCGGCGCGATGTGCTGAAACATGTTCACCGGCTCTGGGGATTTGATATTCATCTGGAGCAGCAGAACGAAGATGGCAGCATAGAACTGCTCGACCGATGTCCGCCGCGTGCGCCCGGACTCTGAGCATAAAAAAACCGGACTGAAGAGTCCGGTTTTCTTTAGCGCTTGTTACCGAGATCGTCTGGCAGATTTTTCTGCATACTGTGCCAGATCTCCCCGCTGCGGCGTCCATACACCCGCACGCACTCAACCACCTGCTCCTGCGTCGGCTGCTGCGAACACATATCCGCCAGCTGCTGATAAAAGCTGCGTGCCAGCTCGCGCGCTTCGGAATCAGAGAAATAGTGGCGTCCGACCCGCGTATAGAGCCCTTTCAGTCCGTTGAGGATCAGACCGTAAATCGGATTACCGGAAGCAAACGCCAGACCGCGGAATACCCGGTAATCAAGCTCAGCATAGGCATCAGCCTGATCCTGCTCATGCAGCGCGCTCTCCAGCACTTCGCGGGCTTTTTCCGGATGGTGACGCAGCGCACGGCTGATAAAAATAGAGGCGATGTTGCTGCGTACTGAGAGCAAATTATCAATCAGCTGCGGCACGCTGTCGTGATCGAGCCGGGCCAGCGTCTCAAGGATGTTGAGACCTGAGGTTTCCCAGAAATCATTTACGCGCGTCGGCTTGCCGTGCTGAATAGTGAGCCAGCCATCACGCGCCAGACGCTGCAGCACTTCGCGCAGGGTGGTGCGGGTAACGCCAATCAGTTCAGACAATTCACGTTCAGCAGGCAGAATCGACCCGGGGGGGAAACGACTGTTCCAGATACTCTCAATTATGTACTCTTCTGCGAATCCTGCAGGGCTCTGCGCCTTGATAACCATAGCGTTACGTTCTCATTGCGTTCTTAATCGTCATTACACTCATCATACCAGAGGGGCTATAGCGGAAATAGTCTGCCGGCGGATTAAAAGCATGGCCTGGCGCAAATTTCAGCATGCGGGCTGAATGCTTTCACCTGGCCCGGGACGGGCAAGTGGCTATCGGGTCAGACAACCTGCCACATAAACGATCTGCGTCATTTTTATCGCTGAATTCCTGATTGCAGGCTGGCAGCGTCGGGCTTTTGGTTTACACTGCCAGGCACTGATAGCTAAGGGAAATCCACTATGTTGCGATATCTGAATCTCTGCTCGCGCGGGCGTGGCGCCTGGCTGCTGCTGGCATTGACCGCGCTGGCGCTGGAGCTGGTGGCGCTGTTCTTCCAGCACGGTATGGGGCTTAAGCCCTGCGTGATGTGTATCTACGAGCGGTGTGCGCTGTTTGGCGTAATGGCGGCAGGCGTGGTGGGCGCTATTGCGCCGCAGACTCCGCTGCGCTGGGCCAGCCTGGCCATTTGGATCTACAGCGCCGCTGAGGGCTTGCGCTTATCCTGGGAGCATACCATGCTGCAGCTGCACCCTAACCCGTTTGTCACCTGCGACTTTGCCGCACGCTTTCCGGCATGGCTGCCGCTGGACAAATGGCTGCCCGCGGTATTTGTTGCCAGCGGCGACTGCGCTGAGCGCGGCTGGACGCTCCTCGGCTGGAGCATGCCGCAGTGGATGATCGCCATTTTTGCCGCCTACCTGCTGGTGGCGATAGTGGTACTTGTCGCTCAGATATTCAGGCCGCGTCAGCGCAACCTGTTTGGCCGCTGAGGGACGCAGAATCAGCCATTCCGATCGGGTCGGTCAATAATGTGATCTTCCCAGTCGCGTACTTCACTTTCGCGTACAGCGATGTAGCGCACCGAGATCCGCTGGGCATGCATCGCTTTTTTTGATCCCGCCAGCAGCGGATGCCAGGCGGGCAGCGCTTTGCCTTCGCCAAGCAGCCGGTAGGCGCAGGTGCGCGGCAGCCAGTTAAAGGTTGTGAGGTTTTCACGCGTGAGCTTGATACAATCTTCTTCATACTCAAACCGGCGTTCGTAGTTGCGGCACTGGCAGGTTTTAATATTCAGCTGGTTGCAGGCGACATTGGTGAAATAGATCTCATCCGTATCGGCGTCCTGCAGCTTATTCAGACAGCACTGTCCGCAGCCGTCACACAGCGATTCCCACTCAGCGTCGTCCATTTGTTCCAGACGTTTGGTCTGCCAGAAAGGTTGGTCACTCATCATTGCGGTCCGGGTTGTTCAGCAAAACCGCACCTTATAAAGGTTAAGATGCGGTGATGCAAGTATTACAGCACGCGCGTGCTGATACCGTGACCCGCAAGCGATATCTCAAGTTTATCCCCTGAGCGCAGCGGGCCTACGCCCTCTGGCGTGCCGGTCAGGATCACATCGCCCGCGCGCAGCGTAAAAAACTGGCTCATATAGGCGATGAGCGGCTTGATTTTGTGGATCATATCGGACGTAGAACCATGCTGACGCCGCTCTCCGTTCACCACCAGCTGCAGCTCGCTGTTTTGCGGATCGCCCGTGTACTCACCGACCGGAATAAAGCCGGAAAGCGGACAGGCGTTGTCGAACCCTTTCGCGCGCTCCCAGGGCTGACCCGCTTTTTTGAACCCCGCCTGCAGATCGCGCAGCGTAAGGTCCAGCGCTACGCCGTAACCCGCAATCGCTTTTGCCACATGCTCTTCGCTGGCCTGCTTTAACGTGGCGCCGATCAGGACAGCGAGTTCCACTTCATGATGTACGTCGCCTAACGCGGTCGGGATAGAGAGCGGCTGCCGCAAATCGCATAAGGCTGTCTCAGGTTTGATAAACAGCACCGGCTCATCCGGCGTTGCGCTTCCCATTTCTTTAATATGTTTTGCATAATTACTGCCTACGCATACCACTTTGCTGACCGGAAAATCCAGCAGAGCACCCTGCCAGTTACGATGCTGATACATATTTTTCACCTGCCTGAGTTATGTCTGCGCTCTGTCGGGATGACAGAGGCTCTGTGAGTAGCGGCCGGAACGGGGCGCCAGTAAAGATAATATTAACGGTTATCGCGACAGGTGTAACAGAAATTGTCAAAAGAGATTTATCTTTCTTACGACGGCGGGCAAACAAATATTAATTGCCCACGACAGGATGGAACATGGGCAATTAATTAATCACTGAACACTGAATATATTTACAGGCTATATTTTTTACAGATGAATCTGAATTAAACTTCTTTACCCTGCTCAAGATGGACGTTGAGCAAACTTTCTACAGGCGGCGGGATCTGCAAATAAAAACCCTGCTCGCGCAGTCCCTGCTTTACCTTTTCAATGTCTGCGTTGGCCAGTCTCTCACGCTTGTCCAGCGACAGCACCATCGCTAACTGCGGCTTGCCAAAACCTTTAAGCAGCGCTTCCGGCACGCGGGAGAAATCGTCCTTTTTTTCTACATAAAGATAAGTCTGGTCGCGTTGCGGGCTTCTATAGATCACACAAAACATATTTTTTACTCGAATTAACTGTTAGCGTCACTTGCCTGAATATTACAGTAACTATAACATGCTTGCAGAACTTCGAATATTGACCCGATGATGTTAATGGCGATTTTATCGACGTTCATCTCCGGGTCAAAAAAAACAGGACTGAGCCAGGACAGATGCCGCAATCGCCAATCGAATTCAAGGGAAGCAGTTTTACCCTGTCAGTTGTTCATCTGCACCATTCACAACCCGATGTGATTCGTCAGGCGCTGCAGGAGAAGATCGATCAGGCGCCGGCCTTTTTACAGAACGCTCCGGTCGTCCTGAACATCTCAGCGCTATCCGGAGATATTAACTGGAAGCAGATGCAGCAGGCGATCAGCGCCACCGGACTGCGTATCGTTGGCGTCAGCGGTTGCAAAGATGACGCCCAGAAAAAAATGGTGGCCCGCGCGGGCTTACCGGTGCTCTCTGAAGGCAAAGAGAACCGCAAAACGGCTGAAGCGCCGCCTGCGGAAGAAGCTGCTGCACCCGCTGTTGTTACCGAGAGCATCAACAAAACGCGCGTGGTGAATACGCCAGTGCGTTCCGGTCAGCAGATTTATGCCCGTAACGCCGACCTGATTGTGACCAGCAGCGTTAGCGCCGGAGCAGAACTGGTTGCCGATGGCAATATACATATTTACGGCATGATGCGCGGCCGGGCGCTGGCAGGCGCCAGTGGCGATCGTGACTGCCAGATTTTTTGTACTCACCTTGCCGCTGAGCTGGTCTCAATCGCCGGTGAGTACTGGATCATGGATCAGATTCCGGCGGAATTTTTTGGTAAAGCGGCGCGCCTCTGTCTGAAAGAGGGCGCGCTTACCATCCAGACACTTAATTAGGCCCCTTTTCTTTCGTTAAGGAAATCAACATTTATGGCACGCATTATTGTAGTAACATCGGGCAAAGGGGGCGTTGGCAAGACCACGTCAAGCGCGGCCATCGCGACAGGGTTAGCGCAAAAGGGCAAAAAAACCGTTGTTATCGACTTCGATATCGGTCTGCGTAATCTCGATTTGATTATGGGCTGTGAACGTCGCGTCGTGTATGACTTTGTGAATGTTATTCAGGGTGATGCAACTCTGAATCAGGCGCTGATCCGCGATAAACGCACCGAGCAGCTCTACATTCTGCCGGCATCGCAGACGCGTGATAAAGACGCTCTGACGCGCGAAGGCGTAGAGAAAGTGCTGAACGATTTAGCCGCTATGGAGTTCGATTTTATCGTCTGTGACTCCCCGGCGGGTATCGAAACCGGCGCGCTGATGGCGCTTTACTTCGCTGATGAAGCGATCATCACAACCAACCCGGAAGTCTCATCCGTACGCGACTCTGACCGTATTCTGGGCATTATCTCCTCTAAATCGCGCCGTGCTGAAAACAGCCAGGACCCGGTCAAAGAGCATCTGCTGCTGACCCGTTACAACCCAGGCCGTGTGACCCGTGGCGATATGCTCAGCATGGAAGATGTGCTGGAAATCCTGCGTATTCCGCTGGTCGGTGTTATTCCGGAAGATCAGTCTGTGCTGCGCGCCTCAAACCAGGGCGAACCGGTGATCCTCGACATCAATTCTGACGCCGGTAAAGCTTATGCTGATACCGTAGAACGCCTGCTTGGCGAAGAACGCCCCTTCCGCTTTATTGAAGAAGAGAAGAAGGGTTTCCTGAAACGCCTGTTCGGGGGATAACCAATGGCCTTACTCGATTTCTTTTTATCCCGTAAAAAGAGCACAGCCAATATAGCCAAGGAGCGGCTGCAGATCATCGTTGCTGAACGCAGGAGGGGCGACAGTGAGCCCCACTATTTGCCTCAGCTTAAACGCGATATCCTGGAAGTGATCTGCAAATATGTCAAAATCGATCCCGATATGGTGACAGTACAGCTCGATCAGAAAGGCGACGATATTTCGATTCTGGAGCTGAACGTGACGCTGCCGGAAACGGAAGACGCGCCGAAATGAGTGTAGCGGATCGCAGCGTTTCCCCTGCGTAATAGCGCAGGGGAAAACAGCGCGCTTAAAGTGCCTGCAGAATCTTGTCGATTCCCGGCTTCAGCAGCTCGCCACGCCAGCCGTTCAGCAGTTCGGGTGGACGGTTTGCTGATTTCAGCCCCCAGAACACGCTGAGAACCTGATTAATCTGACGGCGTGAAGCCAGCAGTTCCTGACCATATCCCGTTTCTTCGCTTACCTGCTGTACCAGCGCTTTAATCGCTTTAAAGACCTGCTTATAGTGCGGATGCTCAATAAGATTGGGCAGCGGTGCCGGTAGCGTTGCCTCATCCTGTGCCTGCGCCTCAGCGACCTGATCAATCATCGCTTTACCGTGAAAACGGATTTCATGGCCGTTGAGTCCAAGGTGATCCAGTTCACCGAGGCTGCCGGGCAGATAGCGAGCGACCTTCCACAAATTTTCTTCACGTACCACAAAATTAACCGCCATATCTTTCTGACGCGCGACCTTCAGGCGCCAGGCCGCCAGGCGCTGCAGTGCGGCCAGCTGGCGCGGACGCAGCTGCCAGGCGTTGGTAATATCGCGCCACGCCTCTTCAGGCTGCAATATATCGAGCCGGCGCTGACACAGCATGTCGCACTCGCTCAGGGCGGCTTTCATGTTGCCGGCGGCTTCAGTCTGCGCCATCAGCTCACGGGCAATAGGCAGCAGGTAGGCGACATCCGCTGCGGCATACTGGCACTGACGCTCGGTCAGCGGGCGCGCAAGCCAGTCGGTGCGGGCCTCACTTTTATCCAGTTCAATCTGGTTAAAGTGATTAACCATCGCTGCAAATCCCCAGGAGAGCGGCTGGCCGGAAAAGGCGGCCAGAATCTGCGTATCGATCATCGGCTGCGGCAGGCAACCAAAGCGATGCAGAAAGACTTCCAGATCTTCGCCTCCGGCGTGCAGGAATTTAGTCACCTGCGTATCCTGCAGCAGGGCGATAAACGGCGTCCAGTCACCAATCGGCAGTGGATCGATCAGAACCAGCTGTTCGCCATCAAACAGCTGAATCAGCCCGAGCTGAGGATAGTAGGTCCGGGTACGTACAAATTCAGTATCCAGAGCAACAGCATCATGCTGGCGAGCCAGGCGGCACACGTCAGCCAGCTGGTGGTCTTGGTCGATCAGGGTGTAATTCACGTATTTATTCCCGCTGCGCAAACCCCGCGCAGCGCTCCATGTTAAAAACAATAAAAACGCCGGTCGTAGCCGGCGTTAACCTGGGGAAGCATGGCGACACTACTGCCCTTCCCGCTTCGCCTCATCGCGCAGTTCGCGGCGTAAAATTTTGCCCACGTTTGTCTTTGGCAGCTCTTCACGAAACTCGATAATTTTCGGCACCTTGTAGCCGGTCAGCTGACGACGGCAGTGATCCAGCACCTCTTCTTTAGTCAGCCCGGGATCCTTTTTAACGATACAGACCTTCACCGCTTCACCCGAGAGTTCGCTTGGCACGCCAATCGCTGCAGCTTCACGAATTTTTGGATGCTGCATCAGCACATCTTCAATTTCGTTAGGATAGACGTTGAAGCCGGATACCAGAATCATATCTTTTTTACGATCGACAATCCGGATAAACCCTTCACTGTCCACGGTAACAATATCGCCGGTATGCAGCCAGCCATTTTTCAGCACTTCCAGCGTGGCATCAGGACGCTGCCAGTAGCCCGCCATCACCTGCGGGCCGCGGATACAGAGCTCACCCGGCTCACCCGGCGTCACATCATTATCCTGATCGTCAATAACCCGGATATCAGTAGAGGGCACCGGCAGGCCGATACTGCCGGTATGGCAGGTAATATCGTAAGGGTTAACCGATACCAGCGGGGAGCATTCGGTGAGGCCGTAGCCTTCAAGCAGGTAATGCCCGGTAAGCTTTTCCCAGCGCTCCGCTACCGCTTTCTGAACCGACATGCCTCCGCCAGCGGAGAGCCGCAGCGTGGAGAAATCGAGTTTATTAAAGTTTTCATCATTCAGCAGCGCATTGAACAGCGTGTTTACGCCGGTAATGGCGGTGAAAGGAAACTTAGCCAGCTCTTTAACGAATCCGGGTATGTCGCGCGGATTGGTAATCAGCAGATTAGTGCCGCCCAGATCGAGGAACAGCAGACAGTTAACCGTCAGCGCAAAAATATGGTAGAGCGGCAGCGCCGTTACCACCTGCTCCTGCCCGGCGCGCAGCAGTTTGCCGTAGGTGGCTTTTGTCTGCTCGAGGTTTGCCTGCATGTTGCCATGGGTGAGCATCGCGCCTTTGGCGACGCCGGTGGTGCCCCCGGTATACTGCAGAAATGCCAGATCGTCATTGCTGAGCGCCGGACGCTGATAAGCCATGCGTGCGCCCTGCTGCAGCGCATGCCGCAGCGGTACAGCTCCGGGCAAATGGTATTTCGGCACCAGCTTTTTGACATATTTGACCACAAAGTTCACCAGCGTCGCTTTGACCGGTGCCAGGTGATCGCCCATCCGCGTCAGCATCACGTGCTTTACCGCCGTCTCTGCCACAACTTTTTCCAGCGTGTGAGCAAAATTGGAAACGATAACAATGGCGCTGGCACCGCTGTCATTGAGCTGATGTTTCAGCTCGCGCGGGGTATAGAGCGGGTTAACATTTACCACCACCATACCGGCACGCAGTACGCCAAACAGCGCCACCGGATACTGCAGCAGATTAGGCATCATCAGCGCCACGCGATCGCCCTGCTGCAGTCCCAGCCCCTGCTGCAGCCAGGCGGCAAAGTCGCGGCTCTGCGCGTCGAGCTGGCGATAGGTCAGCGGCTGCCCCATATTGATAAAGGCAACGTTGTCGGCATAGTGCAACACCGCATGTTCAAAGAGATCGACCAGAGAGGGATAACGGTCGGCATTTATTTCTGCTGGCACATCTGGCGGATAGCGTTTCAGCCAAACTTTGGTCAAAGAGTCACCCCGATATTCTTGTTGCGTAGCCATCGCCGCCTCTGCAATCAGTGTTATTAACAATACTTTAACTGATTGTACCAGTTTGCCGGTTACGGCATTTTCAGGTTGCGAAGCCCATCACTAAATTTCGCGCGCCGGTTACGCGCCCAATAAAAAAGCCCGGCTGCGTGCACCGCAACCGGGCCGGAAAAGTATGTGGCGGCTACTCGGTCAGAATAGTCTGTACCTGAGCCGGCCCCCCCAGGTTCATCCCCCAGTAAGGGTTTGGCCCCCAGTAACCCGGATGATGCCGCGTCGGGCCATATCCGATCCAGGGATCGATTGGCTGCGGCGGCGTCATTACCTGCTGAGTCAGATGCCAGCGCTGATAGCCGCGCACATCAATCACAACAAAGTTATAACTGGCCTTGCCAATTTCACCTTTTTCGGTGCCTTTGATGGTACCCAGCACCGTAACATATTGGTTATTCACATCAACCGGATCGACAAATCCTTTGAGATCGGCATATATCCGTCCGATTGAGGCAGCCCCCAGCCGGGGCCGTGCGCTCTCATCCAGCGGCTGCGTGGCTATCTCCAGCCGCGTCAGTCCGTTGAGGTTTGTAACGCGAACCACTTTACCGCCAAAGCGTGACTCCTGCCCGGTATAGAGCTGGGGAGCGTTCATCACGCGCAATAAATCCTGCTGCGGAAGCGCCGAGCTTCCTTTAATAGAATCGGGTACGCTGACGCAGCCGCTCAGCAGCAATACACACGCCAGTACGCCACCAGCGATTCCAGCACGATAACCTGGCATAAGCACATCTCCTGTAATTTTTAATTTAGACTGGAGGTGCAAAAATAAGTTGCGTGGCGGCTCAGCGTCCGGGCAACTTTTTCCACGCCACTTCGTTACGCAGATAAACCGGCTCTGCATGCTCAACCGCTACGGTGTCGCCTCGCTGCCACGCCTGCAGCGCCAGCGGCAGCATATCTTCAGCCGCGGGCAGCGTAACCGGAGTGGCCAGTAGCGTTGCGCCCGGCGTGGTCATCAGCTCAGGCCATGCCTGCCAGCCGGTGCCTGCGGTCGCCCACTCGCCGCTCAGCGCCGCGATGCGGGCAGCAGCAGCCTCAGGCTTCAGCACCGCTTCGCTGTCGGCGCCGTGCCAGTGACCCGCATCATCGCGCTGATATTCAGCCCAGTAGACTTCACCCATGCGTGCATCAATCGCCACCAGCACACGAGTGGCACCGGTCAGCCGCCAGGCCCCCTGCGCCATCGTTGCCAGCGAAGAGACGCCAATCATGGGTAAGTTTGCGCCCAGCGCCAGCCCCTGCGCAATGCCAATACCAATGCGAACGCCGGTAAAACTGCCCGGCCCGCGCCCAAACGCCAGCGCATCCAGCGCGGTCAGGTCCAGCTGCAGCGCCTGCAGCAGCGACTGCACCAGCGGCAGAATGCGCTGCGTGTGATCGCGCGGAGCAATTTCAAAACGGGCATCGATCTGCTGCTGATTCAGCAGCGCGGCAGAACAGGCTTCTGTCGCCGTGTCCAGTGCTAAAATTCGGGCGGACATAACAACCTCAGAGAATCAAAATGGCGCGCATCTTATCACAAAGCGGCATAAATTAGTGTTCCTCAGCCTGCCGGACAAAGTCGATCGCACGCGCCAGATCGCGGGTCCGCGGCGTGGGTGGCAGGCTGTTGAGAAAGAGTTCGCCGTAGGGGCGGGAGACCAGACGCTGATCGCAAATCACCAGTACGCCGCGATCGGCGGTGTCGCGGATCAAACGCCCCACCCCCTGTTTGAGGGTGATTACTGCATCCGGCAGCTGCACATCACTGAACGGATCGCCGCCGCGCAGCCGGCAATCCTCCATGCGCGCCTTCAGCAGCGGATCGTCTGGCGAGGTAAACGGCAGTTTATCAATAATGACCAGCGACAGGGCATCGCCGCGCACGTCGACACCTTCCCAGAAGCTGCTGGTGGCAACCAGCAGCGCATTACCCGCCTCCAGGAACTGCTTCAGCAGCTGCCCTTTGCTGGTCTCGCCCTGCAGCAGCACCGGCAGAGTCATTGATGCACGAAACTCGGCCGCCAGCTCACGCATCATCTTGTGTGAGGTGCAGAGAAAAAAGCAGCGTCCTTTATTGGCATCAATCAGCGGCTTCATCATCCGCGCCAGCTGCCGGGCCCCGCCAGGCGCATTCGGCTCCGGCATGTTGCGCGGCACGCACAGGAGCGCCTGCCGGGCGTAGTCAAACGGACTGTCGAGGATCAGCGTCTGCGCCTGCTCAACCCCGAGCCGACTGGCGAAATGCCCGACCTGTTCATTCACCGCCAGCGTGGCGGACGTAAACACCCAGGCCGCTTTACGCGTATCCATCACTTCGCGAAAGCGCTCCGCAACTGAAAGCGGCGTCAGCGCCAGCGTAAAGTGCCGGCTGGTACATTCATACCAGTAGCTGAAACCGGGTTCGCTGATGGCACGTAAACGCTTCAGGCGGGTGCGATAGAGCGCCGCGCGCTCAAAGGCCGCGTCAAGCAGCGCTGAGCGTCCCAGGGAGAGTTTAATGACGTCGTAACAGAGTTCCAGCGCATCATCCAGCAGAGTAAACATGCGCATGACGTTGTTATCGCTGAGCAGATCGCGCAGATTACCGCGAAAGCCGGGTTCGCCAAGCGTCAGGCGAAAATCCTGCGCACACTGCGCCAGCCGATCGGCAGATTTCTGCAGCTGCTGCACATCACGCACCTCGGTGCGATAGGCAAGAATGATATCTTTGGCGAGATCCTGCAGCTGACGGCTGGAGAGCTGCTGGCCAAAGTACTGGCTGGCGATGTCGGGCAGCTGATGTGCCTCATCAAAGATCATTACGTCCGCTTCCGGGATCAGCTCGCCAAACCCGCCCTCTTTGACCACCAGGTCAGCCAGAAACAGATGATGGTTGACCACCACAACGTCAGCATCCATCGCTTTTTTACGCGCTTTTACGACAAAACACTCTTTATAGAGCGGGCAGTCGCTGCCAAGACAGTTGTCATTGGTGCTGGTGACGTAAGGCCAGACAGGGCTATCTTCAGCGACACCGGCGCAGTTGCTGATATCGCCATCTTTGGTTTCCGATGACCAGCTGCGCACGTGGATAAGATCGCCCAGCGCCTGTACGGTAAGATCGCCGCCGCTCTGGTTTTGCTGCTCCATACGTTCGAGACAAAGATAGTTAGAGCGGCCTTTCAGCAGCGCAGTTTTTCCGCTGAATTTGAGCGCCCGGGCAATGGTGGGCAAATCGCGATTGTAGAGCTGATCCTGCAGCGCTTTGGAGCCGGTAGAGACAATGACTTTCTTTTTTGCGCGCAGTGCAGGCGCCAGATAGGCGTAGGTTTTACCGGTTCCGGTGCCCGCCTCCACCACCAGCTCACCGCCGTGCGTTACCGCTGCCGTGACCGCCTGTGCCATCTCATGCTGGGCCGCACGCGGTTTAAAACCCGGAATTGCCTGCGCTAACGCGCCATCTGCTGCAAAATCGTCTGCCACACATCCTCACCTGTAACCTGAAAAACACTGTAATTATGTCAGGATTCCGCAGACGCGACCACAACAGATGACATCGCAGCCCGGTTATGCCAGGCTGGCGCAGCAAAAAACAGAGGAGAACAGCATGTCTATTACGCGTATCGATCCCGAACATCGTATGTCCGATGCGACAGCTTACTTCTAAAACATAAACTTACCCGCATCTGACCGCGCTCACACGTCCCACGATGCGAAAACATGCAAAGGCTTGGAAACCGGTTCAACCCTTTGCATGTCCCAAATCTGTCTCACCTATATAGTCGGCCGGCCATCGTCATAAACGTGCCGTACCTCGCACGTCACCTTACCCAGCACAATGACATCATTCAGCGGCTCACCTTCGATCACCTCGCCCTCTTCCGTGACCAGGCTGTTGCGGTACATCTTCCCCAGCCCTGAGTAGCCGTTCCACTGATACGCAATCCGGTTGCCGGGCTTTACCTTTGCAGCTGAGTCAACCAGCAGGAAGCCGTCCGGGATATCGACACGAAACGTTGTGGCCGGGTTGGGAATGAATACTGAGTTGAGACTGAGCCGCGGCTCTATGTAGTCCTGCGCCGGTGAAGGGAATCCCATCAGAGGCCACCATTAGGGTTGAACCGGAACCACGTCATATTCTCGCCCTCCTGCGTTGAGGCGTCGCGGAACGTGGTTGTGTGGCTGCGTATCCAGTCGTTGGCTTGCTTTAGCGTGAAGTGCCAGTTAACGCGCTCCAGCTCCTCTACGAAGTCAGCAGTGGTGACGGTACTGCGGCCTGATGGCGCGCGCTTGATGGAACTGATGAATGCTTCTTTGATCTGGTACTCGCGTGGCATGGTCAAATCCTCCTCTGATAATAACTGTATATAGATACAGTAGTATCGATCGGTGGATCTGATCAAGATGCGTTAGGGGTATATCTTTCAAAGCTGCTGTCAGGCATAGATATTTATTTTCTGGTGCCAGTTCGAGTGGTTAATGTTTAGCCTCTCGCTCTGTCGCCTGTTAACAACGGATTGGTACATGTTTGCCGCATTCAGGGGCTTTTACATGGCCCTAATTTATGTTTTACTCTTTACAAAATAATTACATTGACGTACAGACTTTTTATCAAGAGAGGGATGAATGGCAAGCAGTGCGAGTGAAAGGATTGAATGGGTAGACACACTTAAAGTCATAGGCATTTTTTACATATACTTAGGACACTTTGGTAAAAATGCCGGGTATCTGCACCCATTTGTCTTTCTTTTCCATGTTCCTTTGTTCTTTTTTATATCTGGACTATTTGCACGAAAGGTGTCCACCTTTTCAGATGCTAGAAACACGGTAATAAAAAGTGCTAAGTCAATTCTGGTCCCATATTTTATATTTGGCTTCATATCTCTACTGATATATAGCTTAAAGGGTGGTCTTGATTCTCATGCTACACTTATGCAATTGAAATCTTTGATATTGGCGATAAGGAATAATATTTTTGCAACATCCTTATGGTTTTTGCCGTGCTTGTTCATGGTAATAGTTTATTACTGCATAGCGAGATTGGTATTAAAAAATGATCTTTATGTTTTTTTATTATCCCTTGCCCTTTATTTTATAGCCGGCCACTTCTCTATAGCAAGCCATCCATCACTACCGTGGAATATAGATAGTGCAATCTACTACTTCGTTTTTTACACAATTGGAAGTCTGGCATCTCCATTGCTCATGAGTGAAGCAAATAGTAGACCTAAAAACTGGACTAATCCTCTGTTGCTTCTGATTTGCTTTTTGTCTGTGTTGTTTTCCATATATTCTTTTTACAAACCTTATGGAATCTACGCATATATTAGCAGTAGCTTCATGAGAAATATGACTTCTCTTTTTGCTACCGTTGCATTGTTTATTCCTCAAATAATTCTTTCAAATATCATTAAGTTTAAATTCTTAAGTGAGATAGGTAAGTCAACAGTAGTATTCTGCGGAACAGAGCAGGCCACTAAAATAGTAGTGGTCTCTTTTTTCTCCATGATAGGATGTAACATATCCCTGAAATCCCCTTTAGACACCGTTATTTTTTCTGGTATATGCGTTGTTGCATCCTACTATTTGTTTGCCATGCCTTACAATAATATTAAAAACAGGAAAACAAACACTTTGGCTGGTAGATAAAGCTATGCCGCATTAATTTAATCACTGTAATTGCTAATAGAGCATTACATTTTACGGTTCAATTAATGCGGCTTGTTTCGCTCTACAGGTTATGAAGATATCACTCCAAACCCTTTCCATGTACCAGGAGATCCGCTAGCGGTACACACGTAACCCTCTTGACCTCCTGCGACTATGTTGTTGTTGTATAGGCGAGAGCCCCGAGACCAATATCCTGTAGTCGGTATCCCGTCGTTCCTGCTGTTCCCTATGAAAACATTGCCTGCATACATACCTGTCATGACGCCATTGGGAGCCTGGAAATCGTCCACTTTATTCCCATATATCTGCGCCTGGGAATTTGCTCCATTAACATCACTATTGGCTATAGAAAATGATATGCCAGATAATGTGGGGGTTCCTACGCAGTCAGACACTATTAGTCCAGTATGATTTGTCCCTGAGTACTGCAACCTGCTTGAAACGTATGGGTTAACGATAGCAGGATCAAAACTCATCGATACTGTTAGACCGCGTAAAGTAATGGTTGACGGAATGAAGATATCTGAGCGGGTAGTATCCGATGACCTTCCGGTTCTTTCTACAGACCCTTTTAGTTTGACCCCTCTTATATAGTTACCATTGAATACAATGGAGTGCTGTTTCGACGACTTTGAATCAATGTCTAAAGTCACTCCCCAGGCGTTAACCAAGACGTAATTGTTTAGGAATCCTTCAAGTGTTCCTCTTATTACTGTTCCCTCGCATGGCATACTAAATGCCACAGAAGCACCCGCAGGAACGGCAGATATTACTCCTTGAACTGGCACAGTAACTGTTACCCCAGCTTTGCATAGGTAGCTTTTCATGACGCGAGCTACAGGGTTACCGAGGTAGGTTAGGTATGTGCCGGCAAATATAACCGCGTCCTGCCCGGATGCAGATACTGACATGGATGATGACGATGTAGAAATGGCACTCACAACACTGAACGCGCCGCTAACAAATGTCTGAATATCGCATCCGCGAGATACGTCCAGATTGGCGCCCTCAGGACATGCTCCATTAATTGTAACTGTAGATCCCATGACCCCAGCAACACGAACGCCCTGATGAGACCAGCCGTTAAAATCAGCGCTTATCATGCTGCAATAACGGACTTGAGCCCAATATCCAGCACCAATATCAGATCCAGTTTTGCTTATTTTAATCTTAGATGTACTGACACCTTCAACAATGACTAATGGGCTGGTGTAAGCTTTTGTTCCGCAATTGATAGAGGCATTAACATCAAAATCCATTTGCGTATCTGTATCTATACCGTAGCCAGCTAGGCTTGAGGTTCTTGGTGTTGCTGGCATACCTGAAAGATGTATTGCAGGCGAGGATGAGTTAACAGGTTGATTAGCAATTATTGTTGCCTTGATCCCGGTGCAAACCTTACCTTTATCCCTTGCTACAGCAACCGCATCGTAAACATCTCCTGGGAAACACCAGAACGTTCGTGTAGCGCTCTCACTGTAGACATTAGCTATTATGCCATAGCATGCGCTAAGAATAAGTGAGTTAGTTCCACCAACACCAGATGAGTCGGGAACAGATCTTACATTGATTCTTAAGTCATGCGGATGGTATGTATAAGTGATTGTGGAAGAATGCCCTTCATCACCCACGTCGCCACCCCAGTGTGCCACCACAGCACCACCCGGACCAATTACCGTGACATCTAAGTCAACATTATAGACATCACCCAACATCTCTATTGATTGTGCTTGAATATCCCCAAGGCAAAACACCTTGGCATTCGTTATTTTAATATCGTTGCTGTTTGTCCCCCCAGCAGGCTGCCGGTAAGTACCAATTCTTATGGCGTTACCAAAATCGCCATCAGCAGGAGCCGATGAAAGCGTTCTTTTAATCGTACAATTTTCAAGCCTCAGCCCGTTACCAGCAAGAATCACATTTTCTGAGCCAGATATATTGCCAATAATTGAAGCATCATCGTCAAATACCCAACTACCTGACAGCTGGAGATTTTTAACCAGATATCCGCCTTTAGTCACTCGGATAGTTTGCCCGGTAGACACACTCCATGAATCGGCTGCAGAAAATGCAGCGCTATCATTGGTCAATCCATCTCCAGTGGCGCCATAATATTTTACGGTTCTTATAAGAAACCCGTTATCGAAAAGATATTGTCTTAACGAAGAGTCACCAATGCTTATCCATGAACCTACGCCTACGCCACCCGATGATTCTGGCGCTGATCCAGATGGTACAGTCTTAGGCAATGCGCCATCCCAGCGGTAGTACTCACCGTCAATTGTGTCTTTCAGGATTTGGTTTGGCAGCGTGAGCGTTGCGCCAGCCTGAAATGTGCCTACAGGAATCCAGCCATACTGTGAGATAGCCTGTTGCGCTAACCAGCGCAAACCCTCGATTGTGTAGTGCTCACTACCAAATCTATCTACGTAGGTATTCACCAACGAGGTAACAAACTCGTCAATCTTCCCGGCGTTAAACTTCAAATCACGTGGTGATTCGCTTGGTACCCGGTTTTGCGTTGGCTGTGTAGTCATATTTTTTCCATGAAAAAGGCCAGCGCTTGGCTGGCCTATGTGTCAGAAGATGAAGTTAGGAGTAAATCAGATCGCTGTACTCAGCCACAGTCAGAGAAACCGTGCTGTCAGAGTTAGGTTTTATGCTATTAACCGTCCAGAGCTGCGCATCCATTTCAGCCACTGTGGCTATCAGATATCGCGACGGTAACTGAACTGTATCGCCGTTCCAGATGTTGAGCTGAATGTCAGGAATTGCGGCCACAAAGCCATAGCGGGTGTCGCTGCGCGGAGTAGCAGGATAGCGCCTTGTCGGATTACCCAAGCTGTCTGTTACCAGCACAAACATATCCCCGGTAAAAACTACTGGCTCGCTGGTGTCAAACGCATTGCCGCTGCGGCCAGTGATGTATCCCTGCTGCTCGTTGCTGTCGTAGATATCAGGCATCTGGATAACGCTGCCGACCTGAATAATACCGTCCTCAAACACCTTGGCATTCATCCGGGCGCGGGAGTACATCAGGCGCTTTGTCTCACGCAGCGCCCGCTCTCTGGCCTGAAATTCATTGCGGAACCCAACAATTTCCATCTTGTTCGGTTTTTCTGCCTCCTGCTGAGTGATGGCGCCGTTCAGTATGCGGTAGTTGATGTAAGTCTTATTATTCGTAGTCGGATGTACGTAGGAGACCTGCACGCCGTCGTAGCCGCCAGGAAGCGTCGCTTCATACGTTATTTTGTACTCATCCGTTTTCATGTTGGCACGGTTAAATACGGCTGCCGGGTTCGCAACGCGCTGATCGCGTGTGAACGTCAGCACGTTGTCATCCATGAATGCGATGACACTTGCGGCATTACAGATGGCCTGAATGCGGTCTCCAAGCGAGTCGTTTTCATCGTCAAACGTGTAGTCAAAATATCCCAGTCGCGCATCCGGCAATGCCTCTGCGATGGCGTACAGCCCGTAAAGGTCAATGCTGCTGACCGGCTGCCCACCGATAATCAGCCATTGATGTGCGACGGCGTCAGCAAATGATCGGGAGGCACGTAGCGTGTAATCAACTGCCCGTGTGTCGAGGTTGTAGCTGATGGTTTTGCGCGTAGCCAGCAGGTTATATTTTCGCTCGCGGCTGCCCAGCGCGTTTTCTGTAGCCCTGACCTTAACCCGCACCAGCGTATCGTCAGGATGCACTACGTTACGCCGCACGTTGATGCTGTGAATCTCTTCCACCTTCAGGATAGAAGCATCGCTGGAGTTGTCAGTACGCTGGAGGCTGACGGCATACTTTCCAAACCCTGCTGCTGGCGTCAGCTTGTCTGTGCGGTAAAACACTTCGCTGGTTGACTGGTGAGGTGTGGGCTGCCTGTATGTGAAAGTCTGGGTTGTTCCAGGCACCTGCGAGTAGTCATCATTAATCTTCCAGATCACCACCTTCCAGTTGGTCTCTTTCTTTCCGCCTAGGCTGGACTGCGTGTGCAGCCACAGCTGACTTGATGCAACCGGAGAGAAGAACGGCCCCACCACCAGTGCTTCATTGTCGTTCAGCACGAATTTAGACGTGTTGATTGTGGCGCTGGCCGGAATGTCCTGCGGTCCTTCCAACTGGCTGAAGGTAAATGTGTACCAGCGGACCGGATTGGTTGTGGCGCCGTCTGTTGTTTCAACCGCAGATATCAGCGTCCCTGAGTAGGTGGCGTCTGTTGTGACGTTTCCTGATGCGGTGCTGTACGTGACGTTGATGGTAAATGTCACTGCATGCGGCAGAACCAGATTTTTGAAGTAGTCGAATTCTGCTTGCTTGACGATTTTAATCGCCATCTGGCCGCCGGAATAGCTGCCGCTGACCATGGTCTTTGCAGTAGCTGACTGGATCGGGAAGTCACTGGCCTCGTTCTGTCCGGGTATCTCCTGCCCGTCCACATCATCAAAACCATACCCCTCCACAATTTCGGGTATAACCTGCCCTGGCTGATAAATCTGGTATTCCGCGCCGGCAAGCGATCCGAGACTGGACTCTGAATAGCGCACGGAGTCGTAGTCATAGCTCCCGATGCCAATACACATCCACTCGGTGACATACTTCAGGCCGCCACTTTTTGCGTTCTGCGTAACGTACTCAAACACCGACTCCTGAATCAGGTCAGGGAACGATCGTACCTGCCCGTAGATGTCAGGCTTGGCCTTATATACGCGTGCGGTGTTAGTCTGGCCGGTCAGGGAGTTATTTGGTGAATCCACCGAATTGCCGCCGGTATTGGCAATGGCTGGCTTTGGCATCAGAAACGAAAACACCTGCCCCACCACCTTGAATATCGGGCTCAGGATGTCGCCTAAGACGCCTTTGGGCTGGTCGAATATCTGAACGTGGTCAAGTTCGGTCAGTTCAAAATCAAGCTCATCATCATCCTCCAGCTTCACGCCGTTGCGCACGATCAGCAGATCACGATGCAGCGCGCTGTCATTATCTGTCAGCCAGGCATAAAAAAAGGTGCCGTTAGGCACCCTGTAACGCTCTTTCGGCGTTCCGGGAAATCGCTGCAGTTCAACCAGCGCCATATCTGAAATACTCCACTTTGGTGAATACCCGCTGAATTAACATCAGAGAATCCTGCCTGACGCTGCCGTTTTCGCCGCGCGAGTGCAGCGCCTGCCTTCCGAGGATAAGGCCGACATGCGCCGGCTGCGCGCCGGTATAGCCAACGAATATCCCGCCCTCTGCAGGATGCGGCACCTGCTGCCAGAAAACCACGTCACCCTGATAGCAGGTAAAGAAGTCTGCGCCGGATTCGTAGTCAGGAGTCTGGTGCAGCTCAATCCCCATCACCTGCCGGTAATAGAGAACCACCAGCCCCCAGCAGTCCACGGCATCAGACGTGCAGGCACGGTTTGACCATGGCACGCCGATCATACGTGCAATAAAATCAGAGGTACTGCAGTCCGGTGTATTCTCGCGGGTCATAAAGGCGGCCAACATTGTTATTGAGCGGGTTAGTAACGGACAGCGTTACGGAGGCGCTCTCCGCATCGATATCCACCGTTTTGACGTACAGCGTCCACGACTTAATCGGCGCTGAGGTATCTCCGCTGTCAAATACCTGCCGCGTTGCCACGATAGGCGTCAGGCGGGTGGTGCCGCGCCACTTCTTCATCTGCGTTTTCACGTCCATAGAGACACGACCGAGCTTTACGGTTGCGTCAATCACCGGGATTCCGCTCTGCTGACTTTCCTCAATTTCAAAGCGCGCCGGGCGGTATACCACCCCGGCCAGCGTTTTATCGTAGAACTGTTTATCAACCAGCCTGACATAGCCAAAAGACGGATGATAAAAGGTCAGCGTGTCATACAGCGCCCGCGATGGACGTTGCTGCCGGTATTCACGAAATGATGGCATCAGGGAACCCTCGGTAATGACTCCGGATCGCGATTATCAGGATAACCGGTCACAACAATATCCAGCCATGAATCCCACGGCGGCGGCAGCTCAACAATGATGTCGTCAAAGTCGTCATCAGGATTGTTGAGGCGATTGGCTATCACCGTTCCCGTCCATCTGACAACGCCGCCGTCAATGCTGGTCTGCACCGGCATCTGCGTGAAGTGAAGCTCCTGCAGCTGTGGCCCGCTGCCGCCAATGTCCACCCGCATGCGAAACCAGTTCAGGCCGCGATTGAGGTAATTTGGGCTGCGCAGCCATTGCTGAAAGGCTCTTTCCTCTGCCAGCGTGAATATCCACGTCAGTGACCAGGTCACTTTGAGGTCGTCCGTCATCTGCTGAAAAATGGCCGGACCGACCGCCGGTTGATCCGACTGAAATCCGGTATCCAGCGTCATATTCTTGCTGGCTTTCTGCGCCAGCGGCAGCCAGTCGGGATAGTCGATAATTGGCATCAGCCCTGCCCCCTTGGCGTGCGTTTAACATTGAAGTTGCTGGTTATGCCATTACTGATTGGTCCGCCGCTGTTCAGGTCAGCAACAATCACATCTACGGTCAGGCCACCTTTCCCATCATTGCCTGCCTGTGCATCAATCGAAGCAGAGGTGTAATTCTGGATGTTAATAACCACACCTCCGCCGCCTGATGCCTGCAAATCCTTATTGCTGATCACCTTGCCGTTATCGCCCGGTATCATGTACTGCTTGCCGGTGCTGGCCTGATATATCTCAGGCAGGCCGCTTTCCCCCACCTGATACATACCGCCGGCGGTGACCGGTCCGCCATTCTTCCGTTTACCGAGCAGGCTCATACCAACGATACCGGCAACGGCACCGAGGCCGATTGCAGCCGCGGTACCCATCGAAGCAATTGACGCAAGCAGCGCGGCAGGTGTCCATGCTGCAGTAGTCGTTGCTGCTGCGGCTACGCTGGTGGCTGTCTGCGTCGCAGTTGCTGCCGTCTGCACAGCAGTTACCGTGCCGATTGCCGCCGTCTGCGCCGCCTGTCCCATGATTGCGGATTTGACCCACTCAACGCCCATCTGCACAAATGTATTAACCAGGCTGTTCAGGACAGTACTGCCTATTGAGCGCATCGCCTCTTCAGCAGACATGCTGCCGGTGATGATGCCGGTGAGCGCATTTGAGGCATTGCCTGCCAGCGCATCGAAAGAAGCAGCCAGCGCCTCATTGCCCGCACTCTGGTTCCGCCAGATCTCCCACTGCGCCGCTACCCGCTTCTGCTCATACTCAGTGTTGGCCGCATTTCGCAGCGCCAGTCCCTGCTGCTCCGTCAGCGTCTTTTGCTGCTCAAACTGCTGTATCAGGGCGAGCTTCCGCGCATGCTCGTTTGCCAGCGCCTGTACCGGGTCTACCGTTCCGGCTGACTGCTGTTGCGGGGTGACAGCCTGGTCAGCGCGTATCTGCGCCATTTTCGCCTGGTGATCCTGCTCCAGCTTTTCAGCCGTAGCGTTGTACTGCTCCTGAGTGATTTTTTTGGCGCTCAGGGCTGCATTCAAATCTGCCTGGTCCTGCTTGTAGCTCGCATTCTCACGTGATTCAGGCAACAGTTTTTCAGCCGCAGCCTGTGCCTTGATTGCATTAGCCACGTCCCACTTGCGGGCCGCGTATTCGCCTGCCTGAGCGATCTGCGCCTCCGTAGCGCCCTTGCCCAGAGACTGCTGCGCGGTCAGGATGGCCTGCTCCCGGCTCAGCTCTTTTGTGCCCTCTCCGGCAAGCTCTGACTGCTGCTTCAGATTCGCCAGCTTCTGCGCAATGCTCTCCGCCTGACTGGCTGCTTTTTTCTGCTCACTGGCAGCAGCGCTGGTTTCCTTTTTCAGATCACGCTGCGCCTGCTGTGCGTCATATTCGGCGCCAGCACGCTGGCGTGCCAGATTGACTGCAGCATCATCGCCACCCAGAGCCCGAATCTCTTTTTCGGCTTTCAGCTGGGAGCGCTTGCGCGCATCGATCTCACCTTCAATCTCAACCTGTTCGAGCAGCTTATCTAGGTAGTCCTGCACCTTTGCCGGACGCTGTACCTGCAGGCTTGAAGCGTTGAACTTCTCTTTTGCTTTTGCAGCGAAATTTATTGAATTTCCCAGCTGGTTCATCAGTCCTGATGCTACCCCGGCCTCATGCCCATCACGCTTCAACAGGTCGATACCCTGCTCCAGAACGCCGTTGTATTGCGCCTGGAGTATGCTGGTGAGATTCTTGGTCTTACTGTACCGACTTTCCATCTCCTCAAGCTTGCCCTGCTCAATTGCCAGCCTTTCCTGTGCATCACGCATATTCTCCATCTGGCGGGTAGACTCGCCATATATGCGCTGAGACCGCTTGTAGCTTTCGACAGCACCAATCAGGCCATCAACCTTCTGCCGCTGATCATCAATCATCTCTGACTGTATGCGCATTGCCTGAGCTGATTTGGCAATCTCAGCTGCTATCTGCGTCTGAGACATGTCTTTCATCTTGCTCACAAGCCCGGTCAGCTTGTCCGTAAAGTCGACTGCTTCCTGCTTGGCCTGCTGCGCTTTCTGATAAAAATAATAAATTGCAGCACCGGCAAGCATGGCCGCTCCGGCTGGACCGCCAATCAGCCCGAGCGCCCTGAGAGCCAGATTCCGTACGCCCAGACTTGCCCGCGCTGCCGCAGCAGCGGCTGCATCCTGTGCTGCTGCATTTGCCACCAGCGCCCGGTTGTAATTGTCAGTCAGGGTGGCAGCCTCAGTCCTTGCAGCTGACAACCTGACCTCTGCCGCCGCCAGATTCGCAGCTGTAATCGACGAATTTCTCATGACCTGGGCGATACGAACTTCATCAAGGGCTCTTTCTTTAGCAACTGCTGATGCCCGCAAATCGGCGGTAGCCTTGTTGGCTGCAGCCTGTGCGGCCTGATTTTCAGCAACAATTTCTTCGCGAGTCGCTATGACCTTTCTGACTTTCTCAGTGGTTGCCATAGTAAGGGCGCCAACAAAACGGCTTCCCATTATCGTGGCGACGGTTGCCAGCACGCCGCCTATAGCATCAAGATTCTGGCTGAGCGAAACGATGCCGGTATTGAAAACGTTGATAGTTGACTGAACAGAAGAGGACTCACCTACAAACTTCGTAATGTTGTTGGTGGCAACAGTAAACGCCTGCCCCATTGTCATAGTGGTATTCGCAAACTCTTTTGCGATTGCGTCGCCCTGCTTCAGCAGGCCGTTTACCACCACTTCAGTAGTCAGCGCGCCCTGTGCCGCCATCCCTCGCAGCTGACCGATAGTCACCCCCAGCGAGTCAGCCAGTGCGACAGCCAGACGGCTGCCGTTTTCAGAGATAGAGTTAAACTCCTCGCCGCGCAGAACGCCAGATGCGAGGGCCTGCGACAGCTGAACCATAGTCGAGCTGGCTTCTTCAGTTGTCGCGCCGGAAACCGCCAGGCCTTTATTAATGGTGGACGTCAGCTTTATCAGGTCTTCTGTGCTGGTGCCGGCGCTGCGGGTGGCGCGCTCCAGTCGGCCATATAATGTCGCCGTTGCCTGCAGGCCACTCATGGTGCTCTGCGAAATATCGAATACGCGCTGAGTGACGTCCGCCAGTTGTTCAGTTGCCCGCACAGAGTTGGCGAGTTTGTTGTTAACCGTAACCCACTCATTACCCCATGCTGCAACCTGCTGTACAGAAAGCGCAGCAGCCAGTCCTTTGGCAATATTCGACAGGCTGGAAAGGCTGCCCTGCATGGCACTGACAGACCGCTCCGTGCGTGTCACGCTGGCTTCAAGGCGACCCATATTGCCTGACAGGCCATTGAGCGCCGCATCTACCTCACGGCGCGCAGCAAGAAGCTTAGCTGTGTCCATGTCTACTTCATAAACGATGCTGCCAGCGTTAAGGGTGCCTGCCATTGCTAATCTCCGGACATAAAAAAACCCCGCCTGAGCGAGGTTTATAATTCAAGTGAGGTTAGAGCTTCCAGTTACAGGCTTCAGCTATCTTCTTTGCCATAACATCAACACCTGACAAATCAAACTCTACGGCCTGCATTGTAGAGCCATAGGGCTCAAAGCCTATTACTGCTGTCTTGTGCTTCATTAACTCTTTAATAAATGACACAGCATTTGGAGCAAAGGCGGAGTTTCCTCTCTCTCCGCCTTGCCATATTGATTTTTTAGGCTTCCCACCATCGTAACGAATTGTTATTCGTGGCGAGCCGGAGCCAAGATAGTCATAAACAGACAAATAGGCATCTGTTTGGTTTTCATTACACCTCAGCACAAGGGATGTATTTCTTTCAAGCCCCCTTTTTGTATAAACATCTTTGGAGCCGTTAATGGCAACTACATCAGTTGCATCAGTCATTTTATTGACTTGCGATTTAAAGAACCAATTACCCTCATTCTGAAGCTCATCATTAGCCATTGTGGAAAATGATGCAGCCAGGAGCACAGCAAAAAGATATTTCATGGATTTCCCTGCCTATGAATGCAAAAGCATAGGATAAATCCTAGCAAGAGAAAAACGCAACTACTCGCAAAATTACGCGGCTTTTGCGCGCCTTTTCGCCTGACGGGCAAGATATTTATCGGTGGCCGCATCGTACTCTTCACGCGTGAAGCCTTTCTGGTCTGGATATTTGGCTGCCAGAAGTAACTGAAACTCAGTCATGGTCAGTGATTCTGCTTCAGCGCGTGAAATGCTGAAGTGATTGCGCGCCGCGTTGATGTAGTCAAAGGCGCGGAACTCAGATACTGCCTGCCCGGTTTCATAGCGCTGCAACTGCCTGATTTTAGCCTTACCGATGATGCCGTGCGTAATCAGCGATTGCCCGACAGCCAGCAGCGCGAAAGCATCCATAATGCCGGGCCTGAGCATGATCGCACGCCGCCCACTTCTGCCTAGAACATACTCGCCCGTCAGCTTTGTGGCGTCACGATCGCAGCAGGCAGACAGCACCGTCATGGCGGCCTGATATGCGCGCCGTCCGTAACTGGTTCTGCCAATATGCTCACTCAGCCAGGCAGGGATAACACCGTAGGCATGCAGCGCGCGCTGCAGCAGTGGCGTGACTTCATCATGGTGCAGGTCGTAGAACGCCTGAACGATTTCCTGCGGCTCGCCAATCTTCATCATGTTCGCGAATGAGGGCCTGAAGAAGTAATCCTCTTCGCCCACTGTAATCAGGCATTCACCTATTTCTTTTACCGGGGCCATAAATTCTCCTGGTTCATTATCAAGGGCAGTCGTGACCGCCCTTTGTAATGGATCAGGAAGCGGTAACAGTGACAGCGGTTTGCGCCGTTTTCGCACCATCATTGGTAGTAAACGTGGCGGTACCGGTGCCGGCGGCTACGCCGGTAATCAGACCGCTGCTGTTGATAGTGAACTTAGTCGGATCGGAAGACGTCCATACGCCAGATTTATCAGTAGCGTCTGATGGGCTGACAGTCGCGTTCAGCTGACGCGTTGCGCCAACAACAACGGAGGTGGTCTGTGGAGAAACGGTCACGCCGGTTACTGCCACAGTATCTTCGTCTTCAACCTTGGTGACCTTAACAGTGGTACCGTCGGCAACTTTAAACTCAGTGCTGAACGTTACGATGTCATTGGTACCACCGTCAGTGCTGAGCGCGGTGATCACCATGTAGCCCTGAAACTCAACCGGGCCGATCTCTACGCGCACCCAGATGGTTGGCTGGCGGCCGGCGCCGATTTCAGTGGTGAAGTAGTTCACGAAGTTACCGAAACCAAACTGGTCCAGGCGATCGCGTTTACGCACCTCGCCCTCAAAGCTCACGGTACCATCTGCGTTGGTGGTCAGGTTTTCCACCCAGCCGCCGGTGTCATCAGCGTCAGAGTTGGTGGTGTTAGGGGAGAAATCCAGCGTCTTTGACGTGCCTGCCGCCAGCGCTTTCCATTCCGACTCGGCCGGTACCGTATCCGGGCAGCCGAGCGCTACTTCCAGCACAACGTTACGGCCAAAGAGCTTGCCGTTCTCGGTTGGGCAACCTTGCATAATTGCTTACCTCATTTCAGATAATAAAAAAGGCCGCACCGGGCGACCTTGTTTGAGTGGGTGTTGCTTACTCTCCATAGAGGCAAGCGAATAGCAGCCGGTAAACCAGCCTTCCTTCAGTGGTGAGAACGGGTGCAGGCATGCCGCCTACGTTTTCGATATGGCCGATACAGTCATTCGGCATCGGGTTCTGCTGCACATAGTCAGTAATCGCCTGCGCAGCAGCATCGGCCGCCCCGATTCCGTCCTTCGCGCCGATCACATCCACCAGCACGTAATACTCAGAGCCCAGGTCGTTACGGATGGCGGAGCCGCCATTTGGCCGGAAAACGAGAAATCTATCCGTCAGCTTTCCCGTGTCCTTCCAGACCAGCAGCTGGGTGACAAAACCATCTGTGAGGCCTGCTGAAGCAAACAGGTCGCGAACCCGCGTATGCATAGGAGGTGTCAAAGCGTCATCTCCCTGTGTATCACGCGCTCAATCGCATCCCGGCTTTCTTCAAAGCCTTTCGTCAGGAATTCTTTCTGAGCGGTTGGGCGGCGGAAGCGCTGAGGAACGGCCGGGTCATGCACGTAAGCGGCATAACTTGCCGTGTAGCCCACTCTGCCGGTTATCAGCGCACCGTTGACGACAATCTCCCGGAACTGGCTGTTTAGCAGATACGAGGTGTCGATTGGGGTATAGAGTGCCGCCTGCGCCGCACCAACAATCATCGCCCCTGTCAGTGCACGAATGACGCGTCGGTCCTGAATGCTGTCGATAGCCCGATTAACGCTCCTGCTGACCTTGCTCACACCTTTCACTTTCACGCCCATGGTTATGCTCCGGTTATGATGGCAAAGTCGTCAGCAAGACGCTCAAAGGTGTCTGCGTAGCGGATGGCCTGCATCACCTCATCCGCACCTGCGCCAATGGGGTCAGTCTCAGCAGAGACGCCTATCAGAATGTAATCTCCTGCATCCGCCAGCGCATACTCGGTCCAGATCGTGTTTTTGACCACCCGCTCCGTACCAATGTCACCCAGCCGTTTTGCCAGCCCGCCCTGATAATCACAGGCGATAACGACAGGCGCATCAAACACCGGGTCACCGTAATCATTGCTGGCACCGGAGCGCCTCCAGACCGTCGCCTGCGCGGTGTATGACCAGTTAGCAAGTGACGACATGTCAGGCCCTCCAGCCGATTACAGCAGGCTTCTCAGCCGCTATGCGCTTGCAGTTAAAAACCCATTCACCGCTGCTGTTCACGTACCCGGTTGTCTGCCGGCCATCAGACGTTTTCAGCCAGACGCGCTCAAATGCTTTTGGCTTGGCTTCAGGTGATTGCCAGTTCATCAGCAGCCTCCCACGACGTCAAAGAAGCCGACAGCCACTCCAGATATCGGCAGGCCGCCAAGACAACCATTGGTATCCCACGCCAGAATCTGCTTATACAGATGATCTGTGCCTGCACTGTCATAGGTGAACGAGCGGGATGCACCAGAAGGAGCAGACTGTGATGATATTTTACGGGCGCCGGACAGGGCGGCTAATCGCGCGGCTGCATAGATGAGCAACAGCTTTTGCAGGCTTTCGGAGTAGCCCGCCCCGTCCATACAGGCCGAAGCAGCACTGACCTGTTCAATCAACAGCTGCAGAACGGCGTCAGGAACCGTGAAGCCCAGCTCAGCCATCAGCGGCTTAACGTCATCCAGCGTGATTTGGGCTGCCATGGTTACCTATCCTTTTTGGTTACCGCTGCCAGCGCTGCCTCTGCATCATCAGCGCGCTTGTTAGCCGCCGCCAGTGCATCAGCGTGCTCTTTGTCTTTCGCTTCAGCCGCATCCTGCGAGGCTTTCAGCTGATCCAGCGCATCATTCAGTTTCGACTCCAGCACAGAGTTGTCTTTGCTGACCGGAGCAGACGGCGTTGCCACTTCAAATGACAGCTTCTCGCCGCCCTTCTCTTTGGATGTTTCAGCCTTACCCTGCTTAACCCACTTCTCAGCGATCGCGCCGTCAACGTCATAAACCGTACCAACCTCCAGTTTCTGGAAGTTGGCACCGGCAAAGAGGTTTGAAGCCAGAATCTTTACGAGTGCCATTATCTGCTCCTTAAGAGGCGTGGATGACGGAAAATTTGTTATTGATGTCCTGCTTAACCATCAGGCCCATCGCGCCCCATGTGCGCCAGATGTAATCGCTGTTGTAGAACGGGCGCGGATCCGCAACGGTGCCGATAGCCTGACCGACAACCGGTGCGATAACGCCTGCGGTCAGCGGAACAATCAGGATTTCGTTGCCGGACAGCTGAGCATCTTCTTTGATGGCCGCAATGCCGGAAAGCTTCAGGAGCTCTTCCAGCACGGTGCGGGTCGCGTTCACGTCGAAATAACGCTCAAGGTTCGACATGATCTCAGCAGAGACATACCAGGTTTGCGGCGCATACTGGCTGTTGGTTACACGAACCACGTCGCGCAGCGCGATAGCATTGGTGCGCAGTGCAACCGGGTCAGTGCTGGTAGCAAAGTCAAAGGTCAGTGTTACCTGAGCCACGCGCTCATCTTCTTTCAGGCCTTTCCATGTCAGGCCGTCGAACTTAACGTAGTTGCCCTCTGAGTCACGGAAGCCGTTGAACATGTAGTCAACGTACTGACGCTGCACATCCTCTACAGAGCCGCGCTGTGCATCGGCCTGCGACTGAAGCGCTGACGGACTGTTGAAGATCGGATCACGCCAAGTGAACTTGAAGCCGGAATCATGGATAGGAACCATGGTGCCGTCGAAGGTGTAGGACTTCGCATCCAGTGCCGCGCCAATCTGGCCGCTCATGGATGTGTGAGCCCAGCCACGACCGCCGGTGCGAGCGTAGTCGTAGCGCGACTGCTCGATGCGCACAGAGCGAGCCAGTGGCATCAGGTCATTCAGCAGAGTGAACTGAGTGGTTGGCTCAAACTGCGCCAGAACGGTGGTATCAAATGCGCGATACAGGCGGCGGATATCGTCAACGGCGTTGACAGCATCCAGTCGGCCGGCATCTTCACGAATGCCACGAACGCGACCGAGAAAATCGGCAGCGGCCTGAGCACCTTCGTTGCGCGCCATGTGCAGCTCAGCGAATTGCGCCTGGTTAACTTCAAGGTTTCCGGTGCGCTCGCCAATGGAACGAGAAAATACAAACATTCAGGTGCTCCTTACTTGATCACGACACGCAGCAGATCGCCTGCAGCAGTGGTGTACGCTTTATCTTCTTCGACGAAGCAGCGGATTGATTCGCCGTCGGCCTGTGCTTTCACCTGTCCGTCAGCGATTGAAAGTGGCTGGCCTTTTTTATAGGTCCCTGCCGCTGCGCGTACGTTCAGGAACATGCCCTGCATTGGCTGAATGCCAACGACCAGCTCGCCAGCAGGAATGCTGTCATCTACCGTCAGGCAGCGCAGATAGTCGTAGTTGGCGACATAAAGAATCGCTTCTTCATTACCATCAACCGATGCAGTGAACTTTCCTGCATCAAAGAAGCCGATGGTGCCGGGCTTAGTTGCAGCGGCTGCTGCGCCTTCACGGTTGAGCAGCGGATTAGGGAACACGCCGCCAGCGTGAATTACATGCTTTCCATCTTTAGCCATTTTTTACTCCGGCATTTCGCTGAGGGATTGGGTATTTACCTGATGACGCATACCGCCAATCAGGCCTACAGATGTCTGGCATTGCGCATACAAGCCATCCAGCGCCGCGCCGTCCAGTGCGTTAACTGCCAGATCGTCGAGCTGAAACTTGGCTTTAACGGCTGCGCGTTTATCTGACTTTTCTTTGTCAGCGTTAACAGCCAAGCCTGACTTAACGGCAGCTAAGTCATCAGCAAGCAATTTCGCCCAAGCTGGCATTTCTTCACTATTGGTTGCGGTCTCTTTGGCCTTCTTGTCGTCCGCTTCTTTTTTCTCGCGCGCGGCTTTCTCTTCTGGCGTTTCTTTCGGCGCTGCCTTTTCGGCTGCCATCTGGTTGTAAGCGTCCATCAGCTCGGCATCAGACTTGCCTTCGGTCGGCTTACCAGCGGCTTTCAGCGCATTGATAATCAGATTTTTCATCGGATCGTTTTCTCCGTTGGTTTTAATTTCGTACTCAGTTGGTTTGCGCACGACTTCTACAGGTTCGCCGACGAACACGGCCTTGCCGTCATCGCCGATGAGGTACTTCTGTTTGAAATATTCCGCGTCATCGCGGTAGATGAATGTGTCCGGCCAGACCGATTCGGGCCACAGCCATTTGTCATCAGTGCGTCCTTCGCGGAGTTTGTCGCTCAGGGCGCGCTGAATGTCGTCAAAGCTGAAATTTGAGGCGTTGGTGAAGAAGAACTTCGTTTTGTTAACGAGGCCCTCTTTGGTGCAGTTGGATGCCTCAGAGAGGCTGGCTACTTCAATCTTCTGGTCTTCACCATCAGAGTTAACGAAGATGCCAACGCCTTCGTCAGGCGTTCCGGCACCCGGCTCATCCAGAAGCACCGCCACATGGTCAAACATCATGTTGGTTGCGATCTCGTTGTACTTTTTCCCTTTCGACTCGCCGTTAGCAGCGATGCCGGAATACAACAGGCCGGTTGAGATGTGGATCGGCTCGGCGTTGGTGCCGGCGGCCATTTCATCCAGGCGGTTAATCAGGCGCTTACCCTTTTCGCTGGATTCGGCATAGCGGCGGTCAACGTACATGTCGCCTGTTACCTTGCCGTAGGTGTGACTCACGTTCTGCAGCCAAGCTCCGACGTGGTAGTTGTTGACTGCCCTAACATCGCGCGCCGATACGTGCTTGCCGTCCACCTTCGGGTGGCCGAGCGGCATCGGATTACGCTCCAGCGTGTTATACGCCTTGCTAATTTCTGCTGCCGGGTACAACTTCCGGTTCATCACGATATCGTCGACAACAGGCGTGATGCCTCGAACCACGATATGTGGCTTGCCGTCGATGGTTTCAGTCGTGATGTTTGAAGCGGAGTTGACGACGGTCAGCACGTTAACGCGATTGCGCTTCATGCTGTTGCCTCATTTGTGGTTTTCAGTCATTAAAAAGCCGGCTATAGCCGGCTTTGAGGATTAGTTTCTTTTTATTTCTATCAAGCTGTTAAATTCTTCAGTGCGTATCTCTATTGCTATGTCTCTGATGCTTCCAATCTCTAGTGGAAAAGCCTTGTTATCATGATTATCTCTTAAGAGACACAATCGGAATTCAGATTGATGTGCATATTTACTTTGCTTGTAGAAAGGTGCCTCCATATCGTTCTTTAAGGTTAGGCTGGCAGTACTTTCATCATAATAAATCACCTGTTTTGCCTGGTAAGCATATATCTCTCCCCTCTCTATATGCTCCCGAACCTTCAACCTTACCCTTTCGAGAAAAGCTGCAGGATTTAGTATGATTACAAGATATGCACCTAGGTTTTCGCTTTCTTTAGGTAAGGTAAAATATTCTCTCAGAAGCTGCTCTTCTTCCACGCCTCTGACACACGACATGTCTATGTCATGAGAGTGCAGCTGAGTCATGCAATATACATTTGCATGGTCATGTTTTTTCATGCTTATTGTCGCCGGCGCAGCCATATCGTCCGGGTTCAAGGTATATTTTTCGCCATTAACTTCTAGATCTAGTATGAAATCATGCGGCTGCAGCCACCCTGTAAGCGCCTCAAACCTATCTGCAATGTTCCCGTCCAGCTCTTCTTCATATTTCCGGAAGTAGTCAATTGTGTTCATATATAATTGACCATCAAGAAAATTATCCTTGTAATCTTTGCTGGAGAATACCTTAAACAAAATCCCTATTTTCTTTGGCATCGTAGTTATCTCAGTAAATGTTTCGCTCTACTGATACCAGTTAGCTTTCTCTTTGGCTAACTTTTCAGTTAACCCTTTGTTATAAATGCTACCGTTGTCATTGAGCAGCACAGGAACCTGACTGCAGTAGCAGTGATACCGGTTGCCGCTCACCGAATAGAAAGCCTCAACCTCTTCAGTGGTGTAAACCCGGCCATGTCGCGCCGCGTGCCATGCTCTGGTTGTAGGCTTAAGCGCTGACAGCCACATCACGGCCGTATTGAGCCCGAGCCTCTCACGTGCCCAGTCGGTTTCCAGCCATTGGGCTTTCCGCAAAGCACCAACCTGCTCGGTCTGAGCGATGTTCTTTGCCTGTGCCATCGACACATCAAGCCGCTTGCTGATTATGCGAGCCGTTTCACGCGGGTTAACGCCACGACCTATTGAATCGGATATGACATTAGCAAGGTCAGCCCGGGCAGCATCACTGATGCCCTTCCAGTCGCTGTAAGTGGAGACATAAGCCGCGGCGATCTGATTCTGATATGCCGGACTGCTCAGTAGCTGCGCCAGCGTGGTCTCCTGCTCATACACAGCCGATTGCACTGACAGATTGGTGAATGCCTGCAGAGTGCCGCGCTCATACTCTTCAGCAATATAGGTCAGCGCCCAGAGATTCAGACTCCCACCGTCAAGCAGATGATCGTCGAGAATCAACTGTACGCGTTGCAGCAGGTCCGCCAGCTGTGCGGCTGTCATGTCGTAGATGTAGGTGCCGGCATTCACCTGGTAAATAACATCGCCGTATACAGCATGCGATGCGTTACCAATGCGCTCAGTGCCGCTCAGCCGCTCATCGAGCAACTGCTTTAGAGCCAACTTTACCCGGTAGTAGCGGTCATCAATATCGCGATACACCCGGCCCACCTGCCGGGCCGATTGCGTCGGGTCAGCTTTGTTGCGGGGTATTATTGGCGTCCCGCTCCGGGTTCTCGCTGGCGTCGTCGTCATTCAGCGGGTCCTTATCGTTTAGCTTTTTGTTCGGGTCTGGAGTGGATGGAGCCTTGCGTGGCTCAAGCTCTCCTACAGTACGTACTTCGTTTTCATCAACAGCTGATGTTCCGAATGCCTGCTGCGTGTCTTTGGCTACAGAGGCCATTGCCTGCATGTTGGCGATCTTTTCTTTCTCGCTTGGTGCAAGCAGGTCAGACCATGCCAGTGTGACCTCTCCAGACCGGGGCGCATCAATGACCCCCAGCGTCCAGAAGCGCTCAAGAACGGATTTAATTGCAGCCGTCATGAATCCCCACCGACGACCGTTACAGCGCTTCGCCCAGTCTGCTTTATCCTCATCGGATGCCAGGCGGCCGGTTTGCTGTCCAAACAGGATGGTGAACGGGCACTGAATCGACGATGAAAACTCATTCGCGGTTACCGTCCATGAGGGGGACGGGTCAGCCGCAGCCACAGACAGCACAGAAGGCGTGCCGGCCTGCATGACCAGCGCAGCATCGGTACCACGGTTCATCCTGGCGATTTTATCGTTCATCGCCTCGCCGATATTGGCGTAACCGGCCTCTTTAGCCTGAGCAGCAATGGTGGCCATGTCTGTCGTTGAGTCGAAGGCGATCCCCAGCTGGCGACTGGCGTTTTTCAGAAACCCTTCAGCGCTGCCGCCGGAAATCTTCTCAAGGTCGAGCAACTTGTTGTAGCCGGCGCGCAGATAAGGGACGCCAGACAGCATGTTTTCATCCTCTGAGCCTTCACACAGAATGATGACCCGATCGGGATGCACTGTAACGCTACGAACGGGCCCGTATGTGCCGTCGTCACCAACAGGTTGCTCGTTGAACTGGTAACTCACCGGTTCACCGTAGGTTTCCGACATGGTGTCGGTGTCGAAATTGCCGGGCTTAATCTGCGACTCCCATGCCGGGATGAGCTTAACGACCGCCCGGTCACCCAGCCGCTTAATCACGGTGCTGTCTACAGCCTCTTTCCACTCTCGCCCATCACGGAACTGAATCAGCAGCGCGGAGTATTTACCGATCAGGTTGCGCCTGTCAGCGTCTTTGATCTTCGCCCAGTGCCGCGCCAGTAGCTTTGTTGCCGCAGCCTCCCATGGTGTTGTAGAGGTCGACTCTTTTTTCTCATCACCGTCGATAATGACAGGCCGGTCAACCCAGCAGGAGTCCAGCAGCTTATGCACCGCGGCGTAAGCCACCGGGTTGCGCTCATAGGCACGGTAGTAGCGGTCAAAATCCAGATCGTTGGGATAACCAAACTCTTCATAGAGCTTCGTTCGCTTGGTATTGCCCTGATGACCACCGTACAACATCCGCTGACGGCCCATAGCATCAGCAAGGGCATTAACGAGGAATGTAACCTCGTTGCTTTGTTCACTCACTGATGAGCTCCTTAGAAGAAGATTGCGCCGGTCTGTTTGTGGTTCGTTTTCGCTACAGCGAAGTAGCGGAAGGCATCAGCACCGTGCGATGTGAAGTCGTGCAGGGGTTTATCTTTCCAGCAGCCGCGCTTGTCGTCCCACTCTTTGCGGTAACCTTCAAGATGAGATATACCCAGCTCGCATTTAGCAGAGTCAAAGGCGCATCGCGGGAGGATTTCACGCACTGAATCGATACCGGTATCAACGCCAAGCTTCGGCGCGACCTTAAACCGGATGGAGTAAACCTGCCCGTCTATCTCAAAGCCTTCAGCTGCTATCTGCTTACGGCTTTTGCCGTCACCAGCAAACTCCCGGTTGTCGATATCGTGTGGCGCCCAGTGATCGCCATATTCATAGCCGCGGTCTTTCAGCACCTTCATGTAATGGCGGAGGCCTTCACCGCTGTTCTCGTAGTAGTCGATAACGTGGAATTCATCCCCTACCTCACGAACAAACCAGATTGCAGTTGAGTCGCCTACTCCGATATCCCAGAACGTGTGAACGAGCTGGTGTGAGTTATCTGGCAGCTCTCCAACACGCTTGTTGGTATAGAGCCAGCGGAATTGCTTGGCATAGTAGGCGCCCTCGACAGACTGCTCAAAGGCTTCAGCCGGTATCGATGGATACTCGCGCTTCATGTCGTCGCCGAGTGTTTTCTCTTTAGCGTAATACCAGGCTTTCTGGCGCTCGCTAAGACTCACGCCATGCTTTGCCTCAATATCAGCGAAATAATCGCTCAGGCGTTGTGGCAGAGCCTCTACCGGGTCGATTGCATAGAGTGGGTTCTTCCACCACGAGAAGAAGAAGAACTTCCAGTCGAGGTTAGACAGCGGCTTGCCCTGCAGCTGCGCTTTCTCAGCTGTCTGGCAGTAGTCGAAGAAGTAACTGGCGCGCCCCTCCGCCGTGCTCTCAATTGTGGTAAAGCAGTCGCTTGATACCGCCTCAAACGCACCAGTGACAATCTCACGGGCTTTGTCGGGGAACTTAGCGCATATCTTCCCGAACTCGGAAACGTGCAGGAAGCGCAGTGTGCCGCCACGAAATGAGGTGCTGACGTAGATTGAGCCGCCCTTTCTGAAAACCAGCTCACCTGCAGAATCATTGCTCGCCGGGTTGGCCGCTCTGATTTCTGCCGGAAGTCGATCATAGGCGTACTTCACCTTTTCGCGGAACAGGCGTTTGGCATCGTTCAGGGTGTGGGCTATCAGGGCGCACTTGGCAGCCTCAAATAATGCCGCGTCCAGCTGTATGATGCAGACTTCGGTGGTGAAACCCAGCTGGCGAGCCTTCAGGATGATGTTGCGTGTATGCATGCCTTCAAAGTATTCGAGCTGCTCCGGCGTCATCCTGAATCGTACCGGCTTACCTTCTTTGTCGGTGATCCAGTACAGGTTGTTCAGGCGCCAGAGCTTGTCACGAAGAAGCGCGAGATGTTCTGGCTTCATGATTACCCCTTGGCTAAATCGTCCATCAGATCGGAAAGTTTCTTCGTTGACTCGTCGCCGGTGGGCCCGTCGATGTCATATGCCTGCCGCTCAAGGCCAATCAGCGTTTTGAGTGTGTCGGATAAATCCTTCATCGACTTCACTCGCCCTGGCATGCTGATGACCTTGTGATAAATCTCGTTGAGCTTGTCATAACCCTTATCGTCAGGCTCATACATCAGGTCACCCAGCCGCTGAAGCGCTGCTACGTCGGTGCACTCGGCTTCCAGTTCATCAAAGAGAGAATTGGCGATGTTACGAGCACGGCGAATATCTCCGCGATGCTCCATACGGACGTTGGCGATTACCTCGGCATTGGCCTCAATGAGCTGCCTTTCGGAAACCATCTTTTCACTGGAAACCTGCTTGGAAACCTCACGTTTGGAAACCAGTAATTCAGCCTTAGCTTTTATCTTCGCTTTTAGGTCGCGCTCCCATCCCTCTTTTTTCGCCCGCTTGTTAATCGCGGTATGGGTGATGCCATGCTGCGAGGCAATCTCTCTTACGGACAACAAGCCAGCACGGTAAGCCGACTCGATGGCCTCCCAATCTGGTGTTGCCATAGTATTTTCGCTCTAAAGTTTTTTGAAAGACTGACCGATTTAACGGTTAACAATCACGGAGGAAACATGGATTATTTTATTTATTTTGAGGCAGCTTTGCTGGCTTTCTTGGCTGTTTTTATTGCTATTAGTGCTCGCTCTCATGGCGTGTATGAACGCTTTTTGTATGTAGATAAGCGCCAGAAACATGTGAACTTGCACTTAATGATTTTTAGAACACCTCGAAAAAAATCTGGCGCATACAAAGTGGTTAAATCCCTTGAACGCTGCCTTCAGCACCTCAAAACAAACGGCTATAAAAGCGCTACCTTAGAATCTCATCTGATAGATAACAAAAGGATGGGGTCTGTTTACCGCCTTGCCAGAAAACATGGCTATTCAGTCACCAACGTAAGCGAATTCCACACTCCAAAATGGCAGCGCTTTTCTATCCCACTCGATATGGCGCTGGTTAGGTTCAAGATAAAATTTGCAAACTCTACTTCAATGAAGCTGACCATAGTATTAAATTGACGAATCAGGTGCCTGATCGTCTGCTGACGCTAACCTACGAGGTGCTCGCGACAGAACATCTCTTGTTTGTTAGTGAGTGCCATTAAATTCATCTGAAAGGTTCAGTATGGAAGAGTTTTTGTCAATATTAGGTTGGTTCAAAGAGCACCATGTTGCATCCCTAACTTTTGGTGTTCTTTCCGCTATTTTGTGGATTAAATCAGCCACTGCAAAGATTAAGCTTGGCAAAAAGATTGTGATGGTCACATATGAAGACCCAGCCCTAAATGTGAACTTACATGATTTCTTTGCAACAGCCAGGCTTCAGTCAAAATACAATTCCTTCGCAGCTTTATCAGCGGCCGTCACTGCATTATTTCAGGTTCTTGGTTTGTGAGATGATCCATCACTAATCACCAACCTTAACCTCCGGAACATACTCCATCTTGAGCACGTCATCAGGCGCCAGATAAACCCAGCCACCATCTTCACGGGCAATGCCGATGAAGCCGTTAACGATTTCTGGCTGCGATCGGTTCATCAGGCCTTCATGCGTTTCACCGGATTTAGTGGTAACTGTGATGCGGTAGGTGTCTGGCATGTTTTCTCCAATAAAAAACCGCCCGGAGGCGGTTACAGTTCTTTTATGGTGTAAATTAAACGTTCTCCGGTAGGGGTATCCCTGAACAGGACAGTAACGAACATCTCATAAGATGTGCCTCTTTGTATCACCGTTGCGCTTCTAAAATGATAAACACCACGCTCAAAGTTAATCTTGGCTGATCCATCAAAATTTATAGACCACACGCCATTAGGGTCAGCATTGTCGTTGGTGCGCTCGATTTCTGCAGCTGGCCCAGTGATAAATGCATATATAGAGCTAGCTCGCTCTGTATCTCCCGATATGAAAGTCGTTTTTATTCTTTCACCGAAAGGTAAAGCGGCATTTCTGAATGACAGTTTCATTAGTTCTCCTACCCGTTATTCAAATGGCAGTATAAGCCAGCTTAGTAACGCTTTACAGCGCGGCTTACCGCTATCCCTTGTCGGAGAGATTCATTAGCTGAGAGCCTCTAAAATCTTTTGTTAAATTACTGCGGTGCGAAACGGACTGGTATGACTTCATTCATGCTTTTCGGGCGCATAGGGAATGTTTCTGCTTCTATGGCTCCCTTTATAGCTTCGACTGCTGCAGTACAGAGCTTTTGGTTTCCATCGAGCACCATCACATCCGTAGGCTGCTGACCCAATGGCTGTGTGACTTGCAGGATGCAGGTCTTGCCACGGTATAAATCAATATCAAAGAGGCGATGTTGTATGGCAGAAGCAAACTGGCATACCCATACAAGTGTATCTCTGTCTGCTTTCCCCTCAGGAGTTTGCGACTCACATTGATTCTTCATCTCGACCGCAGTTGGAAATTTATAAGATTGTTTTGCCTTTAGTCTGGCCTGAGATTGCGGGTTGGACTGGCAGCCGGCCAGCAGGACAATAAGAGCTAAACAGAGCGATTTTCTCATTATGGCTTCCATGCAAGTAATTTGGTTTCTTATATCACTCAATTACTCACAGAGAAAGCTACATGCCATCATGCCTCATCATCAGGCACTCTGCTTAGAAAGCGCATTGTAAGGCCAATAAAAAACCGCCCGTAGGCGGTTAAATTCTTATTGCTCTTGTATCAGAGCCCACAGGTGTATAACGGTTCCAGTTGGCTTTTTTTCGCCACTAATATCTATGTCATAGAAACCTGAGTTACAACTGTAAGTAGCCGTACCTACCTCACCAGAGGCTAAGGTGACATGGTATCTTTGCCACTTGTCATCGGGTGGTGGAATCTCTGCGAATACTTTCCAGTCCATACTTCTCTCCTCTCAAATTGGAAAGGTAATGATTCCATCACGACATACAATTGGGCAAGCATCATCAGGCGCACTCGCAAATGCGTCTTGTGATGATCACTTGTTGGCAATGAGGTTTCCGGGATCTGATGCCAATTCGGAAAGATGCTCTTTCATTAGACAAAACCACTCTCCATGCGCTCTGAACCCGCCATACTTCTGGTGCAATTCAGTTTCCAAATCCCTCTGCGCCGGTATCTTTGCAATCATCTTCAGAGATGTGCGGGCTTAGTCCATTGGTTCGGCGCAGTAGCTAGCTTGGGCCTCTTCGCCCGCCGCTGAAACATCCGGACTTAGGGTTACCGGGATAAATGAGCTATTCATGATGCGGGCTCCTCGGTTTCTGCCAGTGTTTCCTCCGCCGGTACCGACGTGAACTCCACGTGCTTCACGTCAGCAGGTGCGAAATACAGCTACTGACCAGTTTCGGTCGCCAGCGGTATAAAACCGTTCACCAACTCAGGCTGACGTCGTGACATCTTGCCCGTGAAGGTTTCGCCTGTTTGGATGGTTAGCGCGATTTGATAGATGTCGGACATGCCAATGCCTAATATGTTATTTTTTGTAAAGTATTAAGTGTTGTTTGTATATATTAAGCATCTCATTTCATAAGGATGAACTAAATGAAGATGATGGCTTGGTTGTCTGGATTGTTGTTCTTGGTCGCCCTTGGTTTTGCAATCTACTTCTCAGAGCGAACGGCAGTTTCTTTTGCTTTTTTATTCGCTGCTTTTGCGTGTACTGAGTTATTTATAGACTGGTCTGGAATTCAGGATGGCATTCCAAAAAAAGTCGGGCTTACTATAACTAAAGCAATACCCGTTATAGCAGCGATTGTTCTGGCTTTTGACCCTAATCTCTAATTCTTAGAGGTGTTTATTGCCCGCTATAAAAGTGGGCAATAATTTCCCCATTTTCACTGTGTTGTATTGCCTTCCATCAACGCCACCATGTCAGGAACCATCTGGCTGACGATCCGCTCACGCGCACCGTTGAGTAGTTTCTTGCGCCCACCAACACCCCATTTATTCATTGCCCTTGCACAGGCGCTCACTTCCTTGGCCTCATTTGCTATCAGCAGATCAAGGCGGTTTAGATGGGAAATGTTAGTGATGCCGCTAAGTACCGCTTCCCGGAAGGTGTTGTATACCCGAATTTCAAATTTAGGGTTCAGCCACGCCGCATATCGAATCGCCAGTAGCTCGAGGCCCCACACGCCTGATTCCGTGCCGCCCTTAATAACTCGGGTCGAAGCTATTTTCGTAGCTTCGGTCAGTTCGTCGGCGAAGCGTCTAATCTGAGCGCTTTTGATGAAGTTACTCGGACGCTGTTATTCAGATGCCTCTCCATTTGAAACTGCTGCTGCATGAAGATCGTTGAGGTTATACCGCCCCTCGTCATCAACACGAACGGAGACACCGTTAACTGTGACTGTTGGGTATGTCATTGCGTTCTACCTTTTAGCGAATAAGCCTCGTTGCCCAGATAACCGCCCACAGAGAAGCCGCCGCTTATAACGGTTATCTCCGAAGCTGATTCCTGAAAGGCTTTGTGTGGTTTGATGCGCCGGGCATGGCGCGTGATTAACTGCAGGTACAAAAAAGCCCGACCGAAGTCAGGCTCTGCTTTCTTCAATCCTGCTGATAGCTCTCAGCTTGCCGTTGCACTCATCCAGCGAATCCAGCAACCAGAAGTTGAGCAGGATACTGTCACCGTAGGTCATGGGCTTCCGGATGTGTGGTACCGGGCACTCACTTAGCAGGCTTGCCGGTATCGGTAGCTGTGGCTCCTTTACCGCTTCGTACTGAATCTGCCTGGTCGCGCAGCTTGTCAGTGACATCATCAGGGACAAGCACAACGCTGCACGTGCTGTCGCGTAACACCTGCTTAACCTCATCCTGTAGCCCCTGCTGCTTCATCTCTGCTGCCGCCCGGCGCTTTGTCTCAGCACGGACGATTTCGTTTTGCTCACCGACGTACGCCGCCAGCGTTTTAATGGTGCCGGCAAGGTCGGTGTTTTTGGACATCAGCTCAGTGTTCTGCAGGCGCAGACGATCGTTCCTTTGCGTGAGGATCTGATTGTCATAGCCGAGCTTTGCAATGAAGCCGATGATGATGACCACGAAGATGACGGGGATCAGGATGCGGATAACGTTCATGTTCTGCATAGCACCTCCAGTGCGCGGGCAGTACGCTGGCGTCGGTCATCGATACCGTTCAGGCCGCCGTTGATAACCTGCGTGATGCGATCGACATTCCCCGCGTCTGCCAGCTCATTCAGGCCGTGATTCTTCCACCATGCCGCAGCTGACCGTGCCGCGAGCGCCCTGCCCGATAACAGGCCCGGTTCTGCAATGAGGTCAGCACTCAGTTGAGCATTCAGGGCCGAGTAGTTTTTCTTCCCGGTAATCTGAATCAGGCCGCGCCCGCGATACCGGTAGCCGTCACCGGATTCGATGCTGCCGTTTCCGTTGCGGTTTGCGTAGATAATGCTGGCTATCATGCACTGGTCAGCGGGGTGAGCGCTGTTTCTGCCGTACGCTTTCGCCTGTGAGGGAGTGATGCGCTTTCCGAACATGGCGTTCAGGGCGCTCTCGCTGTAGTTCAGCCCCTCTTCGGTTTTAGTGAAGCCGGCGGACTCGTGCCCCACCTGCGCCAGAAAGTGTGCCTGACGCTTTGGCGTGCTGATACCGAATTCATGCATTGCCGCAGATACGTGAGGAAACCACATATCCGCCAGCGCCAGGCTGATGCCGGTTGCGCGCCGGAACTGATCGAGAGTAATCATTCAGCCGCTCCCGCATCACCTGCGGCTTTCTGCAGAAAACGCTTTTCCAGTGCTTTGATAAGAGATGAACCAGACCAGCCGGCCATACCGCAGATTGCGCCGGTCACTTCCTGCGGCCACTGCCAGTAAACGGCCAGCAGCATCATCAGGAACCCGGCAAAAATGGAGACAATCATCTGCAGGCACAGGGTGCGCCAACTGAAGCTCTCTCCGCTTAAAACTTTATAGGCATAAGCCGCCACTGAACCCAGCACGGTCATACCGAGTGCCAGCAGTGCAGCTATAAAGCCCGGATCAGATTTGTAAGGCATGCGTCGTTTCATCCTATTCCCCTGAGCGGGGCTTATTCTGTTTAGGAATTGATGACATTGTGAACAGAACAAGCCCGGTTAAACTTCTCAATGTCACCTGAGAAACTTCCCCGAGCCTTCCCGCCGCTAAATGCCCGACGCAGCTTTAGTTGATCACAATGAGAACGCCACGATTGCAGCTATTCGTTGTAGAAAAAAGCGCTCCTCCCCATCACAGCAATGAGGGTCATCCGATTTGGTTTTGGGAGGGCGCAAAAAGAAAAGGCCCACCGTGGTGAGCCTTTATAAATTTACTAATGCTATTTTCGAGGTTTCGGTCCGATGGTGATCTTGGATTTAAGCCCTTTTCTTGCGCGAGATGTATCAGGGAACATTTCACAAATTATGTCGGTACAAAAGACCAAGCAATCTTTTACTAATATCATAGCCATATATATATAGGCATGATCGTAAATATTGAAACACCCTGTCCCCCTTCCATTAGCTTCCGCCTTATAATAAGACATTGGAAGTATGTGAGTGTAATGCGAAAGAAAATCAAACAACTTCCTAAATGAATCCGGATCATCTCCAATCTCTTGAATCAATTCATCACGAGATTGGATGGTCATAATTTTTCCAGCTAAAATGCGTTTCCTAGTGCCATTATCTAATGTTTGGAAGTAATCGCTAGACATTAATACAGATTCAATTTCTTGTTTTTGTTCAAGATAGAAATCAAGAATTTTTGTATTGTCGCCTGCAGAAAACATATCAATTCTTTTCATGCAGTCATTCATATGCATAGTGTTTAATTTTACACGCCACTCATCATCGCTTTTATTTTCCTTGGATATGTAAAATAACAAAAGCCTTGCTTCCATAATAGCTCTCGCCTGAGGAGCTACAGATGAAAAGTCCCAAAGCTCATAATCTTTTTTTACCCAACGCGACCCGGGGACATTTGCAATCATTATTCCAGCGTTAATACAAATACGTAGAAATATATATGTTGACCAAGCATGATTAGGTTTATCAGCCTGTCGAGTCCCAATAGCATTACTGACCGCCTTTGCTTCACAAACGGCTATATCTAACTCTCTCAGGGCCAAGTGATAATCTTCCTTTGATACTGGATCAGGCTGCAAATCCTCGTTCATAACATAACCTCCCTTTGTTGAGGAAATCATGTTATGACAAATCCCTTCAGTGTAAGAACATATTATTCATAAAAGAGCCCTCGCAGATGGTGAGTCCGGAGGGCTTTCTAATTATCACAGAGTGATGGAACTTGTATTTTCAGCGCACTTAACAACAGCGCGCAACTTCAACTGTTGGGAATCATATCCCCAGCTTCCTGAAAAGTAAATAGCTCACGATAAAATAATGAGCTATTTAATTTGTTTCTACGCAGTTACCTTATTCAGCGCAGCGTTCGCCCATGACTCTTCCGTTTCCAGCTTTGCTATCAGCTGATCGTAGAATGGCTTTCCGCTTCGATCCCACGTGGCGAGGCTGATGCTATCAGTAATGTCGCTGATTGCTCTGTGCGCATCGACCGCAGGTATTCGCTCATATCCACGCCCGCAGCAGCGCTTGCAGTCACCCATGACAGGCACGCCCTGCTTTTCCGTCTCCGCTTTCATCACTGCGCGCCCACGACCATTGCAGTCACGGCATGCGGTTGATACGACACCCTTCCCTTTGCACAACTTACAGAGCACGCGCACGGTTTCTTTGACGTTTCTGGTCTCGCCGCCAGACAGTGGCGATTTCATTGAGAACACATCGGCTTTGATAAACCCTTTCGCATCACAACAATCGCAGGGCTTAACGCTGGCAGCGCTGCGGCAGTAATCCATGTAGGCATAAGTTGCGAGTGTTTGCATAACGGCTGGTTTAATATCAGCGTCGAGTTTGCGAAAGGCTGGAACCCTGTCGCAGGTCTGAAGTGCATATTCAGTTAACAGGGATACGGCGCGTGCGGCGTCGTTCTCACTTACTCCCACCTTTCCCATGAAAGCGCTGTAACCCAGCGGAGCGCGGCTCTGCGTCATTCCCATAGCAGCGATGTAATCAGTCCCTGTGAGCGTGTCAGGCGACGTCTGCGGCGCGGTACCGCTGAAGTTCTGCCCCTTTGGAAAATGGTATTTCACGGTTGCTTCAAGGCTCATGCTGCCTCCCTCTGCTTTGTAAGTTCACGGCATTTAGCCCGGTACATATCACGGATCCGGATGAAGTCATCGCGGCGGTAACGCGTCATTTCATGCGGCCCATTCAGCCAGTCGACCAGCGCCTGCCCATATCGCTCAGCTAGGTTTGCTTCGTACTGCTGCACCACCGTCGCCGCCTTGGCGCCATGTTTTGCCGATCCGGCGTTGCACGATTTGCATTGGCGATAAGCGTTGCGCTCTTCAAACCGCAACTCAGGGAAGCCACCGACCGTTTTGAAGTGGCCACAGTCCCACTGCCCGCCATGCAGATCGGGCGGATTGGTCTCGCCACAACTGATGCACGGCTGATCATGGTCACGAAGGCGTATGAACTTGTTGAAGGCTTGCTGGGCTTGCTTTTTGAAGTAACTGTCTGGCTTGAGGGCTAACTTGCGGATTTTGGTGTGGCGCTTTTCCTGCTGGGTTTCTGCTTTGCGTCGTCGCTCTGCTTCCTGTATCGCTTTCTGCCGGTCTTTCTCCCTCTTCGCCATTGCTATTACGGTTCCGCAGTCTGCGCTGCACCACCAGTGATTCTGGAAGCCTGGGTGGAACCATTCACGGCAGCCCGGATTTTTGCAGCGGCGCCTGATTTTTCTCATCGCCCCCTCCTGTGATGCTTCAGTCCGGATCGGCAGGCATCAAAAAATCGGTGCGCGCCACGCAGAAACAGACTCATGAGGTGACCGGATACGCACTTCAGCCATCGCACCTGATAGCCTGCATATCGCCAGGCGCAGATCAGGGGGAAGTAATCGAATTTATCTGCATAGAACAGGTCCTCTTCGCACTTCCAGCACGATATGCCGTGATGATATTTGTCCTCGCTGGTGAGAATGGTGTGGCAGCGGCAGCAGCGCTTATTGCCAGCATCTCTGCTCATAGGTGTAATCTCTCCGTGGTTCTCGTTTGCTTTCAGGCAGCAGCGCGCTGACCAGCCACAGGCGGGGATCAGTGGCGAGCATCTTTTGGGTCTGGATGTTGCGGGCGGCATATCGGTGAAGGAGTTCGTTGGCGGTATCGGTGTCTACAGGGTCATGGGTGAACCACGTTTGACGCATGGCTGCTCTCCTTTTTCTTCAGATACTCCGGCCAGTGCTTCTCAAGAATATGTTTCGGTACGTTTAACCCCAGCCCCAGAACGGTGGCTTTGGTTTTGAGCGTGCTAAGCGGTTTGTTAAGCGCGTCGGCCATAACCTGCGGCGGGACCTTTCCGGCCACACGCTCGATGTAGTCAATTTCCTGCTGTGTCCAGGTGTTTGGTCTACCCATTTTGTTTGTCCTTCAGTTTCTGATATTCCGAGTCATGCGGGACCGTAAGCACCAGACCAAACTGCATGCACCAGCTCTCAACCTGATTCAGGAAGAAATGCATCTCTCCGGTATCAAGATCGGCCGTGTGCCGGGGTTCGTAGGTCGTGGACTTTTCGCCCGTGATGAAATCGGTGTAGGTGATGGCTTCACAGCCCAGATACGTGCGCTTGAGATTGCGCTTTACCCACTCAGGTGTTGCATCGGTGCGGCCGGATTTAATCAGGTAGACGCTGATTTCGGCGTACCACATGTGACTGAGTGCGTTCTGTGAGAGGCTGCGCTTTTCTTTCCACGGCCTGAGGGTGAGCCGGTAGCATTCGCCGGATTCGAGCAGTGGCTGAAGCTGTTGCCCGATGGCTCTGAAGTTTGATTTATGTAGGCGTATGCCCTCTTTCGGTATATCCACCGGCCTTCTCCCGATCGTCTTCCTGTTCAAACTCAGCATCAACAATCAGGTCGTGCGTCTCGCGCGCCAGCAGATCGATAGCCCGCAGGTGAGACTGAAACTGCTCGGGCGTCAGACCGGAAACCTTAGCCAGGTTGATGATGGACTCTGTCAGGTTGCGTGCCTGCCGCAGCAGCGGGGTTTCGATGTACAGCTGAATAACCTGGGTCATGATGCACTCCGTTTTGCTTTAAGTGTGGCGCGCAGCAGGGCCACACCTTCCATCGCCTTTTCGCTGGTGGACGGGATGGAAAGCTTCAGCAGCTGCTTACGCGGTTCCGGAATGTCTTCGCCAGCCTCGATCCGTTCGGACATTTTGCGCAGCTCAGAGCGGCACTTGATACGCAGCTCTGACTCGCTCAGGTTGTTAGCGCGCATCAGGCTGTACAGGCCGGTGACCATCCAGTAATCGGCGTTGCTCCTCCACGGATACAGCTCCGGAGATGCGTAATCGCCGCGTTTCGCGCAGTAGGTCATCACCATGCCGTACAGCGTGTCTTCTTCCGGCAGCCCCGCAGCGGCGAAAGCGCCCTGCCTGCACCAGCTGATAAACTGGCCCGGAGACGGCAGGAACGGTGATCCGCTGGCGCGCGCCTGCCGCATGCCGGCAGAGAGCTGCTGCTTATTGGTCACGCCGTTCTCCGCAAAGGCAGCGATCCACTGGCGTTTGGCGGCGGCTTCGTCTGCCGGAGTCCGCCAGGCGGTGCTGACTGAGGCGGGAAAGACCTGTTTGAGTCCGTCGAAAAACTCATTCATCAGCTTTTCGACCTCCTGATGCAGGCGACGATCCGCCGGCTGCGGGGTATCACCGGCCATGCGGGCCAGCGCGCTGCTGTCGCGATTGTTTACTGCCGCTACGAGATGTCTCATATGAAATTCTCCCATGCTTCCTGGCTGTTCCAGTGGGCAGCAGGCTGCTGATCCGCTGGCGCCGCCCGGTTACGGTTTGGCTGGTTCATCTGGATTTTGAGGGTGTCCCACTTTTCCCGCAGCTTCGCGGGGCTGAGCACGTTCGACTGCCAGAAGTGATCGCGGCTGGCCCAGAGAAACACCTCGCAGATATCGTGGTGCGTTACCTGCAGAGCCGTGCGCAGCAGCCTGATGTCGTTTGACCAGGCGGGCCAGTTAGGCTGGCGGGCATTGGGTGAGACGATCTGCACCCGCTTGAAAATCCACTCCGCCGCCTTCAGGTCGTCTTCGGTTCCCCACTTGTCACCCTTCGGTGTCTGGACTGCTGCTTCAGGACGAAGAGCAGGAAGATTTGCCGGAGGTGAGTCAGGGGATTCGACAGAATTCTCTGACGAAGAATTACTGTCTTTATTGTCTTTTGTAATATTGTCTTTTGTGGTTACCCGATTCGGGTAAGACCCGTTACCTGATTCGGGTAATGTTTTCTTACCTGATTCGGGTGAATTTACCTTTTTCGGGTAAGGTTCATTTATCCACTGGCTCAGCTCTTTATTTATCCCTGTTAAGCGCCCTTCCTGCGTCAGGATATTTCGCTTTACGAGGGAGCTTTTTGCAGCTGAGCACTTGTGCGGCAACATACCTGTAAGCTGAGATAGCTGCTCATTGCTAACCCAGTCAACCTTCTTGTTGAAGCCGTATGTTTTGCGCATGACGGCCATGAAAACAAGAAGCTGATGCTGTGTCATTCCGGCCAGCATGACAGCTTCCAGCAGTTCATTGGCGATGCGCGTGTAACCATCCTCCAAATCTGCCACGCGACGCTCCACGGCCCGTAGTTCGGGCCTGATTGGTGTTACGTTTTCATATGCAAGATTCATGACTCTTCCCACCTGCCGGGCGACCCGGCGCGATAGTCAGCAATGATCTGCCCTACCTCCTCTGCCGTTCCTTCTGCCAGCACCAGGTGTGCCTTACCGGCTTCTCCGGACATCTCAGCACCCACCAGCAGCTCAGCCAGGCGACGGGCTTTTGCAGCACTGAACAGCGGGATTGCTGCGCTGCGTGAGAGCTTTTTCTTACCAGCGGCTTTAGCCTTACCCATCTGCTCAGTTGCAATAGCCCCAGCGTTAGCGCCGTGCTCACGAGCCAGAGCAACAGCAGTCGTTGCTGCTACCTCGCCGGTTCTGACCATGGCTATCAGCTCATCGCCACACGTCAGCAGCTGAAGGTGGTGATCAACATCAGCGACCGAACGCTTAACCTTGCTGGCGATTTCGCTTACTGACCATCCCTGATTAGACAGGCGCTGATAGGCTGCTGCCCGTTCAAGTGCTGTAAGCGGCTTACCCTGGCTGCTGGTAACCATGAATGCGATGCGATCGGCTTCAGTACCGGTAAAATCTTTGCACTCAAGGCGGGGGATTTCGTGACCGGCTTCGGTAGCCATCAGGGCGCCGTGATAGCGGTGATGACCGTCGATAACCTTAACGCGGTCGCCTGTCACCTGCACCGCCAGAGGCGGCACAAATTCGCCGGCAATAAATGCGTCGCGGAATTCCTCAACGTGCTGCTGATCGATATCACGAACGTTATAACCCGGTTCGACATACAACTCTGACAGCGGAACCAGGAACGTTTTACGCACCGTGGTATCCGTGCCATTCTTCTCTTTGCCCTTGTAATACAGCGATAAACTACTCATAATTATTCCTGTGAATTGATCCAGTCATTTCGCATCAGGCCTCAAAACAGTTACCGCTGCTTTGGGGCTTTTCTTTTGTCAGTAATTCCTCAATCCTCAGCAGCCTCTTCGCTACTTCAGACTCCGGCGACACCACATCCAGATAGGCCATTGCCAGACTCATCATCTGGAAAAAGCTGTGACGCTGCTTTCCTGACGGGCGCTTCATGCGGCTTACTGCTGCCTCATCCAGACCCATGACTTTTGCCAGTGGACCCTGCCCTAGCTCAGCCAGTTTGTTCAGCAGCTGGCCTTCAATTTCTCTCGCTTTCTTGCGATAGCTTGTAATTTCAATCATGTAATATTCCTTTCGTTGAAAAACTTGCGTGACTTTGCAGCGAGCTAGTCACTTGGTTTTTGCCCTCCTGAAGCAGGCGGGCGGCTAAATTGACAAAGAGCGGTGTTACTTACGCTGCCTGATTCGGATGAGGAAACAGGTCAGTTAAATCTGGGCGTACTTGGTAAGCTGGGATCTTTCCATCGGTGGCTTTCTCAATGCGCTTTGCATTCTCAGCGGACACCTTTTTCTTCCCGTGCAACCAAGCCCAAACTGAGGGCTGCTTGACGAGGCATGCATCAGCTAACTTCTGCTGGCTGCCTACAATGTCAATAGCCCGCTTAATAGCTTTGTTGACCATAAAATAGCTCCTGCTTTGCTTGGCTATTGTAATAATAGCTAAAGCTATCCAAGAAGTAAATAGCTTTGGTTATTTGATGAATAATACCTATGGCTATATCTTTCAGGGAGGACAAAAGGGAAATCTAAAATGACTTTTGCAGACAGACTTAACGCTGCCATGAGGGCAAGCGGGCATACTCAGGCGTCCTTAGCTGAAGCTGTAGGAATGGCACAGCCAAGCGTATGGAAATTGACGCAGGGCATTACCAAAAACACCAGAAAGCTTTATGAGATAGCAAAGGTTCTAGAAGTGAGTCCTGAATGGCTCTCTTCAGGCGAAGGTGAGATGAGGGGTGCTCCTCAGATCCATACCCCTAAGAAAGAAAGACAGGCGGAACCTGACTACTATCGTGTAGATGTATTGGATGTCCAAGCCAGCGCGGGGGATGGTTATCTTGTGTCTACTGAATTCGTTGAAACCATAAGAGCTATTGAATACACCAATGAGCAGGCTAAAGCGTTATTTGGCCCACGTCCTGCCAATACAATCAAAGTCATCACCGTGCGCGGCGACAGCATGGAGGGAACCATTGAGCCGGGCGATCAGATTTTTGTAGATCTTGCCGTAACCCATTTCGATGGCGACGGCGTCTATGTATTCGTGTTTGGCAAAACAATGCATGTAAAACGACTCCAAATGCAAAAGCATCGCCTTGCAGTTCTATCGGATAACCAGCGCTATAAAGAATGGTTCATTGAGGAGAGTGACGAGGGAGAGTTTCATATCATGGCAAAAGTGCTTCTCCGTCAGTCCGTTGACTACAAAAGGTTAGGCTGAAGCAAAACGCAAAAGTATTAAATGATCCCGCTTCGGCGGGATTTTTTTCGTCTGGACAAAAATAAATTCCTTTAGGAATCAACATGAATATCACCAAAGCTATAAATATATATCTTTGGCTATTTACAGTAATAATAGCTTTGGATATATTTATCCCATCAGCAGGACGCTGGGGCAGTAAGAAACGGAAGTCAGCTCTTTAACAATTAGATTCCTACCTGATGCAGGTAGGCCGGAGCGAGTGCTCTGGGATTGGATGAATGCAAACGCATGGTTGGGGGCAGCTGTAGTAACCCCGGCGTCGGCTGAAGTCGCTGGATAACAAATCCGTCTTGAACGGTGGCAAAACCAGCGCACGTGAACGGCGAGGAGCACCGGCCATCCAATCACCAAAGCACTCACTTGGAGAAACACCATGAATTCGAAGCAGCGTTACAACGCAAAGCGTGCAGCTGAGCATCGTGCAAAGAAAGCAGCAGATCGCCAGTTTGAGAACGGAATCGTCACCACCCTTATGGGATGCAGCTTAAACGTAGCCCGCGCCACATCAGCGCCAAGTCTGCGTGAGAAGCATAAGAGCACAGCGATGTGCTTACCACAGGTAGCCTTATTTCAGGCTGGTCACCGCAAAGTCCGGAAGGACGCAACACACATTATTAAATGAGGTAGTCATGAACAGAAACGCTTATTACGCCAGTGAATGCCGCGCAGCGGTGCTTGAGTACCGGCAGTCAGCGGTGCGTCATCGCGATAGCGAAGTTCTGCGTCAGTGTTATTTGCAGCTGGCTTGGAAGAATCGCCGGCAAGCTCGTGAGTACGCACTTAAGGCTGCCTGAGGGCGGCCTTTTTTATTCACAACGTGTACGCAGCACATAGCTAGATCCATAGCAATTTCTCATGGTGCAAGCGCAATGCCTTTCTGTGAGGGCATTCCAGTTGTACTCACTACCATCTATTGGCCCCGGCAGGAATGTTCGGGGCATTTTTTTAACAACCACCCCTCAAATTAATCAGGAGTTACCCATGCAATTTGCAACTGCTGGGGCTGCCCACATGGGTAGCTCTCAAACCGTCACACCCGTAGTAAACCAGTTCGCATTCCGTTTATCAGGCGCAGACGTTCTGCACTGGCGTCCCAAGAGCCGCCTGCAGCAGCTGTGGGAGCGTCTGGTTGAAGTTGTATCGCAGGAGACGCGCCCGTGAAAAAGACAGCCCCGGCGGATCAATACCGCAAGCACCAGAATGACTTTGAGCGCCAGCGCGCACAGCTGCTGGAAAAGTCGAACGGCTTCACCTTCATCAATCTGTTCCTGCAGCGTCTGATTATGGGAGACCGCAAATGAAATTTCGCCTGCATGAGAAAGACGGTAAAGAAGTTCAGCAGATAGCTGACAGCCTGCCAGATGAGGAGCTGGAGATTATCGCAGCCCGCATTGATGAAATTATGGCTCAGCATCGCATCAGCCCGATCGTTGCACCAGCCTGCGCTTTTATGCTGCGCCACTTCGATCACGAAGCCATGGGTATGTTTGACATGGATGATGACCTCGAAATGGCCGCTGACGCATTCATGCGAGACATGATGATCACTGCAGCCAAGCGCGAGCGGGCTATTGATATCTGGAAGCACAAGCACAGCTATGACGAGGTGGCGTGATGCAGCCTGGCATCTACTACGACATCAGCAACGAGGCTTATCACTCCAGTGCCGGCATCAGTAAATCCCAGCTGGATGATATCGCCATCAACCCGGCCATCTTTCAGTGGCGCAAAAGCGCGCCGGAGGATGAAGAGAAGAAAGCCGCGCTGGATATGGGAACAGCCCTGCACTGCCTGCTGCTGGAGCCAGAGGAGTTTGATAGCCGCTTTATCGTGGCGCCGGAGTTCAACCGCCGGACCACTGAAGGCAAGGCGAACGAAAAAGCCTTTTTAAAGGACTGTGAAGGCATGGGCATGACGGTTATGGATGCCGAACAGGGCCGCAAACTGAGACTGATGCGCGCCAGCGCCCTCGCCCATCCCGCCGCCCGCTGGCTGCTTGAGGCAGAAGGCCATCAGGAGGCGTCAATCTACTGGAATGACGACCAGACCGGCGAGCTGTGCCGCATCCGGCCGGACAAGTTTCTGTCTCAGCAGCCGGTAATTGTGGACGTCAAAAAGGTGGCCGATATGAGCCGCTTCGCCCGCCACGTTGAAGAGTTTCGCTATCACGTCCAGGACGCCTACTACCGGGAGGGATTCAGCAAACAGTTCGGTGAATACCCTCTTTTCGTTTTCATCGCCGTCAGCGAATCGATCGACTGCGGCCGGTACCCGGTTCGGGTGTTCCAGCTTGGTGAGGATGATGTGGCCGTGGGTTATGACCTGTTTCGCCGCGACCTTGCCGCCTATCACGAATGCATGCAGTCCGGCAGCTGGGGCGGCATTGAAGAAATCACGCGCCCGGACTGGGCAAAGAGAAAGGATAACGTATGAGCAACGAAATTATGCAGTCGCCGGTTAATGAGGCCGACACCAAAGCCGCCATCTTCAGCCCGACCGGTCTGCAGAAACTGCAGGCGTTTGCAGAGGTCATGGCGCAGGGCAAGGCCACCGTCCCGGCACATCTCGCAGGTAAGCCAGCTGACTGCCTGGCCATCGCTCTGCAAGCTGCTCAGTGGGGCATGAACCCGTACGCCGTGGCGCAGAAAACGCACCTGGTAAACGGCACGCTGGGTTATGAAGCGCAGCTGGTTAATGCAGTAATCACCAGCTCTACCGCCGTTCAGGGGCGCTTCAAATACGAATACGGCGGCGACTGGGAGAAGTTCAAACCAGGCGCAGCAAACGCGAATAATGAGCGTGGCCTGTCCGTGCGCGTCGGCGCGGTGCTTCGCGGTGAAACAGAAATCACCTGGGGGGAGCCGCTTTATATGGAGTTCGTGACTACCCGCAACTCCCCATTGTGGAAGACGGCACCAAAGCAGCAGCTGGCCTATCTGGCAGTGAAATACTGGGCGCGGCTGTATTGCCCTGATGTTATCCTCGGCGTCTATACGCCTGACGAATTTGAACCGACTCAGCGTGCAGAACGCGACGTCACCCCGGCGCGCAGTCGTGCTGAGCTGAACAACCTGATTAACAGCAAGCCGGAAACTCAGCAGGAACCACGGCCAGAGCGCGAGGTGAACCCTGCAGCCACCAGCGAACAAACGCGCACTCCGGATCAGCTGCTCACAGACTTCACCGAAGCAGCCGGCGGCGCAATGTCGCTAACCAGCCTGGATAAATTCTACAAATACGCTGCAAAGGTACTGGCTGGTACGCCTGCAGAACTGGATAAGGCAACTGACGTCTATCTGCTTCGCAAAGCGGAGCTCGAAGAAGCCGGAGCGTGATTATGCGTAAGTTACCTCACTTCAGACGCAACTCCCATCCAAACAGTGGCTTTACCGAGCGTGTATACTGGCAGTTATCAAACGGGCACATGCCGGGCGCGAGTTAAGCGCCCTTTTTGAAAGGTACCTCGTGGAGCTCCAAATTAACATTCAAAACTTTCTCCGCCGACCTTGCAAAACAATGCAGGTTGGAGCTTCTGCCTCTCTGAAGTTTTATCAGGCAATAGAGCTCACCTACAGAAGGACAGGCAGCCCACGCCGCGTTCTACCGACCATGCGCAAAGATAGCTGCGTTAGCCTTAAGCAAATAGTCAATCGTATTGAAGAAAAACGTCAAGGATAAAATGAGGTGGCATAGAACCGCGTCATTAATGAATACTGATCTGTACCTGATTGGCGAACAAGAGTAATGAATAATTTTGAATAAAGATAATCGCTAGTAACTTTTTGAATTTTTAACTTATATTCATTTTAAAATTAATTTTCTTTGAACCACATCACTAAATGCGTTTGCAAACACATGGTAAGGTATAAATTGAAATCAAAATAAAATGGAGTTGAATATGTCCAGAACTGTTTGGGCTGAGCCAAAATTAAAGGTACTTGAAGATCTTTATGAGGCTATTGAATGTCATAGCTGTAGACAAGAGACGAACCATAAAATATTGTCAAACGCGAAATTTTCTGTAATTTATTACAGCGATGATGCTTTTGAAAATAGCATGGATGCAACAACCACTATTGAAGTGATTCAATGCCAAGGATGCATGTCTCCATCTATAAGATACTCCTCATGGGATAGTGAAAATTTTGATTATCATTCAGATGGTCTAGAGCCTATAATTACATATGATTTCCATCCAAAGAGAAATCAGTTGATGGTTTTTGATAAAGCTTATGAACTCCCTTCCGCCCTTGAAGATCTATATATTGAAACTGTTAACGCCATCAATAATGGCAGTCCCACAATTGCCGGAATTGGAATAAGAGGACTTATTGAAACTATATGTAGAGAAGAAAAAATTGAAGGAGCAAATTTAGAAAAAAAAATTGATAACTTATTCACCTCAGGGAAAATTAGCAAAGATAGCAGGGACATACTACACTCATTAAGGCTTGTTTATAATAAATCCGCTCATGAATCACTGAAACCAAGCAAAGAGCAACTTTACATCTCCCTTGAGGTTATTGAATTACTCCTTAAACAACTCTACATTCACTCTCCTTTAGCTAAAAAACATTTTACATAAAAAAATTATTGACTAATTTTCTTAAGATGCTTACAGCATTTCTCAAGCGATCATCCGGAGAATAACGGAATATGAAAATCACTGTGGTTTTTGAAGATACCGGCGTTGAAGAGGTACATGATTTTGACACCAAACCTTGTGCCGGAGATCTGGTGACATTGACACGCGATGGTAAAGGCAAAGATTATATAGTTATTATCGAGCCTAACCCTGACCATACTCATGATGATGGCCCTGATGGACATCCGACAAAAGTCAATGTTAGGCCTGCTTAGCACCGACCGAGGTTTATCCATCTGCACATTGAGGCCGTTTATCAGAAGGAGCAAGGCAAGTGAAAGAAAAAATCTATACTGCGCTAAAAAGTTTGCATAAAGCTTATGAGGATGAAGCCCAGCAAAAGCTACCAAAATTTGGTGTACCTTTGGGGTCAATTCTTGAAGAGATGGGGATGCCTTCAGACGAGGTTTCTCACGAGATTTATCAAGCCTTGGAAGATCTGAGAGATGAGGGGCTAATCTGGGATGAAAGCACCTCAAATGGTGGCTTTGGACGGGTTATTGGCGCAGGAGGAGACATAGCATATTCCACTGGCGCCAGAATAAAACTGGCAAGATGAAATCACAACCTGCTCCGGCAGGTTTTTTTACGCCTAAATTCTGGAGAATCACTATGTGCGACATTGCAGATGATGCGTCAGACCTTGAGATACTCAATACAGAAATCGCCCTGGCTAACCGGCCTCGCCCGGAGCCGCGTTCACCAATCTGCCGTAATGGCGATTGCGGTGAACCTTCCCGCGATGGATGCAGTTACTGCAGCTGTGAGTGCACAGAGGACCATGAAAAGGTTATCTGGGCAGAGAAGAACCGGAGGTCGGCATGAGCAAGATATACGCTAACTGGAGTATCAATCTCTATACCGAGTGCCCAGAATGCGAGGAATACTTTGATTTAATCGAACAGGATGATGATTTCTGGATAGATGGCGGCAGGGCTGGAGTTTGCGAGACCGATACGCCGCGCACCAGAGATGTCGATGTTGTATGTCCCGAGTGCGAACACAAATTTAAAGTCAACTTTCAGCACTAATCCCCGCCCACCCTATTCACTATCGCGCTCTGCGTGAGGAGTTGTTATGTCTGAGAAATACTGTCTCATTTACTGCGACCCGCCATGGGCATACAGCAACACCATCAGTAACGGCGCAGCATCCGACCACTACGCAACGATGGAGATCGCGGACATCAAGCGACTACCAGTTTGGGATATTGCGGCCAAAGATGCAGTGCTGGCGATGTGGTACACCGGCACACATAACACCGAAGCCGTCCAGCTCGCTGAAGCATGGGGATTCAAGGTCAGAACGATGAAAGGTTTTACGTGGGTTAAGCTGAACCAGCTGGCAGAGCAGCACATCAATAAGGCGCTGGCGGCGGGTGAGGTAGAGGACTTTTACGATCTGCTGGAATTGCTCAACGCGCAAACCAGAATGAACGGCGGTAATTACACCCGGGCAAACTCGGAAGACATGCTGATCGCCGTGCGTGGCGCAGGAATTGAAAGGGTTAACGCATCAGTTAAGCAGGTCATTTATAGCCCGCTCGGTGAGCACAGCGCAAAGCCGTGGGAGGCTCGCCACCGGCTGGAGCTGCTTTATGGCGATGTGCCGCGCATTGAGTTGTTTAGTCGAGGTAATGCTGCAGGGTGGCACCACTGGGGAAATCAGAATCCTCGCAACGATATAGAGCTTTTGCCCGGGGTGGCAGTTCCAGCAGAAAAAATTATAGGCGACGCCGCATGATCACCCCGCTCGGCCTGATCATCACCATCGCAGCAATCATCGTAATCAAAATTATCTTCAGCTACCTGTAGAGGCTATTCATGGAAGCATATGCGCTTACCCTGGATGAGGCCTGCGCGTTTCTCGGCATATCCCGGCCAACCTGCAATAAGTGGATTAAAACCGGCAGGCTGGCCGCCACGCGCAAAGACCCGTCCAAACCGAAGTCACCCTACCTTCTCACTCGTCAGGCATGTATTGCCGCTCTGAACAATCCATTGCACACTGTCGCCGTGAGCGCGGCAGATGCACATGAGGAGAATAAATCATGTCGATCTTCCGCAGAGGTGAAATTTGGTACGCCAGTTTCACAACGGCGGGCGGAAAAAGAGTTAAGCAATCTCTTGGCACGTCCGACAAGCAACAAGCGCAGGAGCTGCACGACAAAATAAAAGCTGAATCATGGAGAACATCAAGGCTTGGTGACCCGGTCTCCATGACGTTTGAACAGGCTTGTGTGCGCTGGCTCAATGAAAAGTCCGAGAAGAAGAGCCTGGCCGATGACAAGCACATTATAAAGTTCTGGCTTGAATCAATGGCAGGGAAGCATTTAAAGGACATCACCGAAAGAGAAGTTTATGCAGCGGTAGCGCGCATCGAAAACCGCAACCACCTCAATCGATGGAAGCAAAAAGCTGAAGCCTTAGCAAAAAGAGGAAAGCCAGCTCCCGAGTACAAGCCAAAACTGGCTTCGCAGGGGACAAAGATAAAACGGCTTTCTTTCATCAGATCGCTGTTCAGGGCTGCAGAGAGAGACTGGAAGGCTCTGGAAAAAGCCCCCGTGATTAAAGTCCCTGTGGCAAAGGAGCGACGGATAAGGTGGCTCAAGCCTGAGGAAGCTCAAAGGCTTATCAGTGAATGTTCTGAGCCTCTGAAGTCAACCGTTGAGTTTGCGCTTAGCACCGGGTTAAGACGATCTAACATTACCAGGCTAAAGTGGGAGCAGATAGATCTTCAGAAAAAGATGGCGTGGATTTACGCGGACGAAAGTAAATCAGGCAGGGCAATTGGCGTTGCCCTAAATGATACGGCCTGCGCAGTGCTGAGAAAGAACATTGGCAGGCATCACGAGTACGTGTTTGTTTACGTGGAAACTGAGAAAGATAATACCGGAAAAGCTTCAAAGGTCACGCGACCTGTCAACAGCAACGCGAACGGAGCCTGGAGATCGGCGTTGCGCAGAGCAGGCATTGAGGACTTTAGATTTCACGATCTGAGACACACCTGGGCATCCTGGCTGATTATGGCCGGGGTGCCGATATCTGTTCTGCAGGAGATGGGAGGCTGGCAAAATATCAACATGGTTAGACGATATGCTCACTTCTCATCTGGTCATTTATCCCTACATGCGAAGCGGATAGATGATATTTTTATGCAAAATGTCCCAAATTTGTCCCACACCAGTTTCAGGAATGGAACTAACGATGATTAAGGTTATGAAATGACTAAAGAAATAATAAGACTTGAGCCAATAGAACACCGCATGTCCGAAGCCGTGATACACGGCAATACGATCTACTACACCAGCGTCCCGGAAAATCTGGATGCCGATGCGGAGGCGCAGACGGCTAACGCGCTGGCAGTCATCGATCGTATTCTGGCGTGCGCCGGATCGGACAAGAGCAATATTCTCGACGCCACGATTTTTTTGGTGGATAAAGCGGATTTTGCGGCGATGAATCGCGCCTGGGACGCATGGGTATCACCGGGCAACGCGCCGGTACGCTGCACCGTACAGGCCGGACTGATGAATCCGAAATATAAAGTAGAAATAAAAATTATCGCCGCACGTTAAGCGGCACGGGCACTATTCGTTTTCATCTTCATCTTCGAAGCGTGCCCTGATTGCCTCTCCGGTAAAGGTTTCACGAATTTCCTGCGCCACCTGCGCAATCGCCTGGCCGCTGGCCATGCCGCCCGCCATCAGTTCCTGAATTCGCTCAACCGCCTGCTGCTGCTGCTCATGAGATAGTGCCGGAAGCCCTGTAAACATACGTTACTCCAGATTAAATCGGACGGGCATTATCCCACGCGGAACAAACAGGTGCCAGTGGCAAAAAAATATGCCAGGCTACGCCTCTGCCTGTTGAATGCTGCTGAACCCATGATCGCGAAAACCCTCACGCTTACCTATAGTCCCGATGCACTGCTGAACCGCTTTGCCACGCTGGCGCATCGCCCGTGGGCCATGCTGCTGACCTCGGGTCAGGCCGATCACGCCGATAACCGCTTTGATATTCTGACTGCCGATCCGCGCATCACGCTCACCACGCGCGGCGGGTATACCGAAACCGATGATGGCACCGGCATTCAGCGCTCCGGGGAGGATCCGCTGCAGCTGCTGCAGCGGCAGATTGACCGGCTGGGCCTGCAGCCCGCCTCCCATCCCGATCTGCCTTTTCAGGGCGGTGCGCTGGGCCTGTTTGGCTACGATCTCGGCCGCCGGTTTGAACAGCTGCCGGCGGTAGCGCAGCAGGATCTGCAGACGCCTGACATGGCGGTGGGCCTTTATGACTGGGCGCTGATTGCCGATCATCACCTGCAGCGGCTTACGCTGGTCTCTCTCAGCGATGCTGACGCGCGCTGGCGCTGGCTGCAGGCGCAGGCGGTTCCGCTGCCGCGGGCGTTTCACTTAACCAGCGCGTGGCGCTCTGACCTGACGCGCGAAGCCTATGCAGCACGCTTCAATGCTGTACAGGCGTATATTCAGGCAGGTGACTGCTATCAGGTCAATCTTGCTCAGCGTTTCGAGGCGCGCTATAGCGGGGATGAGTGGCAGGCGTTTCTGCGCCTTACACGCGCCAATCGCGCGCCCTTTAGCGCCTTTCTGCGTCTGCCGGACAGCGCGCTGCTCAGCCTGTCGCCGGAACGTTTTCTCTCTCTGCAGCAAAACGTTATTGAAACGCGTCCGATCAAAGGCACGCTGGCGCGTCTGGCCGATGCAGAGGCCGATCGTCTGCAGGCGGAAAAGCTGGCGCACTCCGCGAAAGATCGTGCGGAGAATCTGATGATTGTTGATCTGATGCGTAATGATATTGGTCGGGTGGCTGAACCCGGCAGCGTGAGCGTGCCTGAGCTGTTTGTGGTTGAACCCTTTCCGGCAGTGCATCATCTGGTGAGCACCGTGCGGGCCCGTCTGCCCGACAGGCTGCGCGCCACCGATCTGCTGCGCGCCTGCTTTCCGGGCGGCTCAATCACCGGAGCGCCAAAAATCCGTGCGATGGAGATTATCGAAGAGCTGGAGCCGCATCGTCGCAACGCCTGGTGCGGCAGCATAGGCTATATCAGCCTGTGTGGCCGTATGGACAGCAGTATTACCATTCGTACGCTGATCGCTGAAAACAATACCCTCTACTGCGCCGCCGGTGGCGGACTGGTGGCTGACAGCGATCTGCAATCTGAATATGAAGAGACCTTCCATAAGGTTAACCGCATTCTGCCCTGCCTCAGCGATGAGAAGTAATATGACTGCCGAACTCAGCCAGTTTCTGACGCGTTTTATGCTGCAGCCTCCGCCACCCGCACGCCTGCCGGCCCCTGCCGGACGTCATGCGGCAGTGCTGGTGCCGATTATCAACAGCGCCGAGCCGGCACTGCTGCTGACGCGGCGCTCGGCGCTGCTGCGTAAACATGCCAGCCAGGTCGCTTTTCCGGGCGGCATGCAGGATGCCAGCGATACGTCATTGATCGATACCGCGCTGCGTGAAGCGCAGGAAGAGATCGGGATCGATCCCCGTCAGGTGCAGATAGCCGGTGTACTGCCGGCGGTCACCAGCAGTACCGGTTTTGCCGTCACGCCGGTGGTGGGGATCCTGCCAGCCATGCCGCTCCGTCTGAACCCGGATGAAGTCGAAAGCGCCTTTACCATGCCGCTGCGTGAAGCACTGCATCTGGCCCGCTATCATCCGCTGACGTTATATCGCGGCCAGCGTCAGCACCGGATATGGCTCTCCTGGTATAACGATTATTTTATCTGGGGCATGACGGCCGGAATTATTCGTGCGCTTGGTCAGCAGATCGCGCTGCCCTGAATGCCGTGTGTAAACTCATAGCTGAAAAATCGATCCACTTCACAAAGGTATGGATTGATAACTATTTCTGCGGTTTATAATTAGATTATTTCATGCGAAAAGCTGTTCTTTCGCCCGCCGTGGCGATTACTATTAGCCGCAATTACGGCTCAGGCCGCAGAACCCCGTATTTGTGAGGAGCGTTACCGTTGATTAGTGTTTTTGACATGTTCAAAGTGGGCATCGGCCCATCCAGTTCACATACCGTAGGTCCGATGAAAGCGGGCAAACAGTTTGTGGATCTGCTGGCTGAGCAGGGCAAACTGCAGGATGTCACGCGCGTAGCGGTGGATGTGTATGGCTCTCTCTCGCTGACCGGCAAAGGTCACCATACGGATATCGCTATCATTATGGGTCTGGCGGGTTATGAACCTGCCACCGTGGATATTGATGCGATCCCGGCATTTATTAAAGATACGGAAACGCGTGAGCGCCTGCTGCTGGCTAAGGGCGCGCATGAGGTCGACTTTCCACGCGAAGGCGGCATGGTGTTCCGCAGTGAGAATCTTTCGCTGCATGAAAACGGTATGACGCTGTATGCGTTTGCCGGCGATCTGCTGATTCTGACGAAAACCTACTACTCAATTGGCGGCGGGTTTATCGTGGATGAAGCGCATTTTGGCCAGCCGGTGCTGGATGAAGTCGCGGTACCTTATGCGTTTCACTCGGCAAAAGAGCTGCTCAGCCACTGCAGCGAGACCGGCATGTCGCTTTCAGGACTGGTGATGCAAAATGAGCTGGCGCTGCACAGCCGTGAAGAGATCACCCGCTATTTTACCGATGTCTGGCAGACCATGCAGGCGTGTATTGACCGCGGTCTGAACACCGAAGGCGTGCTGCCGGGGCCGCTGCGCGTTCCGCGCCGTGCCGCCTCTTTGCGTCGCCTGCTGGTCTCATCGACCAAGCACTCCAATGATCCAATGAACGTTATCGACTGGGTCAATATGTTTGCCCTGGCGGTAAACGAAGAGAATGCGGCAGGCGGACGCGTGGTAACGGCCCCGACTAACGGAGCCTGCGGCATCGTGCCGGCGGTGCTTGCCTATTACGATCACTTTATCGAAAGCGTCACGCCCGATATCTTTATCCGTTATTTTCTCGCGTCAGGCGCTATCGGTATTCTCTATAAAATGAACGCCTCTATCTCCGGTGCCGAAGTAGGCTGTCAGGGTGAAGTGGGCGTGGCCTGCTCTATGGCGGCGGCGGGTCTGGCGGAGCTGCTGGGCGCCAGCCCGGAGCAGGTCTGCGTGGCCGCGGAAATTGGTATGGAGCATAACCTGGGTCTGACCTGCGATCCGGTTGCCGGTCAGGTGCAGGTGCCCTGCATTGAGCGCAATGCTATTGCATCGGTCAAAGCCATCAACTCAGCGCGCATGGCGCTGCGCCGGACCAGCGCCCCGCGCGTCTCGCTGGATAAAGTCATTGAGACCATGTATGAGACCGGTAAAGATATGAACGCTAAATATCGCGAAACCTCGCGTGGCGGTCTGGCCATCAAAGTTCAGTGTGACTGATACCTGTCCGGAGTGCGCTGGTTAAAATCAGCGCACTCATACTGATTTCTGCTTTTTTACCTACCTCGGCGTTGCCAAACCAGATATTGTAATTTTCCTGCGCGGATCCGGCAGGACGCAATTTTTATTGCCTGCTTTTTTAACGGGCAGCGCTAAACCTGGCCGTCCCGATGCCGATAACCTTCACGTTAATTTGCTCCTGGTCTGTGTCTTAACAAGGTGGTTACTGATGCTCATTCCCCAGCAATTTGTGGGTCAATTTCGCCGTAAGCGGCTGCTTATTGCGTTAGTGATCGCGACGCTGGTTTTGATCCTTACCCTGACTTTTCGTTATATCGAAGAGAAGTCACGTATTGAGCAGCAGTCTCTTAACTTTGCCAGCCGCGCCATTGAGCGCTTTGACCGTATGTTCTCGCCGCTGGACGTCTCCGCCAATAACACGCTGGGCCTGGTGGGCCTGCCCTGTTCGCTGGTGCGTTATCCGCTGATTGAAAAGATCGCTGCGCTGCAGACGGTACGCACCGTGCTGCTGGTGCAAAATGACACTATCTACTGCTCCAGCATCTATGGCGCCCGCGATATCTCTTTTAGTCAGACCTATCCGGAGCTGGCGCTCAATAATCAGCGCATGCTGCTGACCACAGATGATTATCTGCTTAAAGGCTCGCCGGTGTTGCTGCTCTGGACGCCAAAGTCGCTGGATAATCGCGATGGCTTGCTGCAGGTGGTGAATGTTGAACTGATGAGCAATTATCTGCTTGAGCCTCAGCTGCCGTGGGTAGAGCGGGCTATTTTCAACGTGGGCGGTCAGAGCCTTGAGTATGGTAATCCGATGATTGAACACACGGTGCCCTCGGATGACGAGGTCGCTTACGATCAGGCATCTTTACGCTACCCGTTCACCATTACGCTCTACGGCCCTTCTCCGGCGCGCCTGGCGTTAAATACGCTGCCTTCCCAGCTGCCGCTGGCGGTGATGCTGAGCCTGCTGATTGGCTATATTGTCTGGCTGGCAACGGCCAATCGCATGAGCCTCAGCTGGCAAATCAGCTACGGCATCACCGCCAGTGAGTTTATGGTTTATTGTCAGCCGCTGATCAATGCCCGCAGCGAACAGTGTGAGGGTATTGAGCTTCTGCTGCGCTGGCATAATCCGCGTCAGGGATGGATTGCACCTGACGTCTTTATCCCTCTGGCGGAACGGCAAAACCTGATCGCTCCCCTTACCCGCTTCGTGATTGCCCGGGCCGTAGAGGCGCTGCCGCAGCTGCCGCAAAGCAGCGCGTTCCATATTGCGATTAACGTCGCCGCCAGCCATTTTCACGATCGCGCCATTGTGGAAGATCTGCAGCAGATCTGGTGGCCTGCTAACCCCCATCCGCAGCTGGTTGTGGAGCTGACAGAGCGTGACGCCTTGCCGGTTATCGATCAGTCGGTCGTGGCGCAGCTGCATAACATTGGCGTACGCCTGGCGATAGACGATTTCGGCACCGGGCACAGTTCGCTGGCCTACCTGAAAGATCTGCAGCCGGATGTGCTGAAAATTGACAAGATTTTTACCGCGGCGATCGGCACTGACGCGATCAACGCCACGGTAACCGATATGGTGATTTCACTGGCGCAGCGGCTGAAGATTGCGCTGGTGGCCGAAGGCGTGGAGACCGCTGAACAGGCCTCCTATCTGCGCGAGCGCGGGGTAGATCATCTGCAGGGTTACTTCTATGCGCGCCCCATGCCGATCGAAGATTTTCCGGCATGGCTGGCTCAGCATCAGGAAACAGCGGGTTAAAAAAAGGGCCGTCTTCACGACGGCCCTGATTGAACAGCTACGCGCGATTACGCGTTTTCTTCATCTTCATCGTGAGGCGCATCTTTGGTCACCCGTACCAGGTCGATACGGTAATCTGTCGCCTCAACAATTTCAAAGTGCAGCGGCGGCAGATCGATTACCTCACCAGGCTGCGGCAGCTGACCTTTCTGCTCAATCAGCAGGCCCGCCAGCGAAGCGTGATCGTCCTCCTGTTTAACCAGTTCATGGTAGTCGAGCAGCTGCTGAAGCGAATGCAGGTCGGTGCCGCCTTTGACCAGCCAGCCATCACCATCGGCGATCACATCCGGCGTCTCATCTTCATCCGGGAACTCACCGGCAATCGCTTCCAGCACGTCCAGCGGCGTAATCAGACCCTGCACCATACCAAATTCGTTGGTTACGATAACAAAGCTGCCTTTCGCCCGGCGCAGCACGCCCAGCAGATTAATAGGATCCAGCGTCTCAGGGACAACAATCGCCGGCGAGCCTGATGCGAACGTGGTCACATCCATACCGTGCTCCAGCGCCACCAGCAGCTCTTTTGCGCGCACCACGCCAATAATCTCATCCAGCTCACCGCGGCACACCGGAAACAGACTGTGTGGCGTATCCAGCAGCTGCATACGGATCTCATCCAGCGGACGCGTTACATCAACCCATGAGATATCGCCACGCGGCGTCATGATGCTGCGAATAGAGCGCTGCGACAGCGTCAGTACGCCGTTAATCATATAGCGCTCTTCATCCTTAAACGCTTCCTGCGGCATAGCGTTATTCAGCGTATGCTCATCCGTTGAAGGCTGCTGCTGACGATTGCGCCCGCCCATCAGGCGTAAAATAGCTTCTGCCGTGCGCTCACGCATTGGCCGGCGCGCCTGATGGCGCATAAAATTACGGCGCGCGATCTGATTAAACAGCTCAATCAAAATTGAGAAGCCGATCGCCGCATAGAGATAACCTTTCGGAATATGGAAACCGAACCCTTCCGCTACCAGCGACAAACCGATCATCAGCAGGAAGCTCAGGCAGAGCACGACAACCGTCGGATGAGCGTTGACAAAATTAGTCAGCGGCTTCGATGCCAGCAGCATTACGCCCATTGCGATCACCACCGCAGTCATCATCACCGGCAGGTGGTTAACCATACCCACTGCGGTAATCACGGCATCCAGTGAGAAGACGGCATCCAGCACCACGATTTGTGCGACCACTGCCCAGAAGCTGGCATAGTTGCGATTACCCTGCTGCTCCATGCCTTTATTTTCCAGACGCTCATGCAGCTCCATCGTGGCCTTGAAAAGCAGGAACAGGCCACCAAACAGCAGGATCAGATCGCGACCGGAAAAGCTGAAATCCATCACGCTGAACAGCGGACGGGTCAGCGTGACCATCCACGAGATCAGGGAGAGCAGGCCGAGGCGCATCACCAGCGCCAGCGACAGACCGATCAGTCGCGCTTTATCGCGCTGCTTTGGCGGCAGTTTGTCAGCAAGAATGGCGATAAAGACCAGGTTATCGATACCCAGCACAATTTCCAGCACGATCAGCGTTAACAGCCCCGCCCAGATCGAGGGATCCAAGAGAAACTCCATTAGTGACTCCTTGCTAAGAAAGTAGACGCACGAAAATCAGCCTGCACCGGTAAGTGAGACAGCTGAAGAGTCGAAGGCGAAATAACGCTGAATGGCGTGGCGATCTGCGCCGGCTGGCACAGTAAGGATAAGAAGCGACGTCGGTGACGGTCCATAAAGGTGAGCTTGAGCCCGGTACTCCTGAGTAATAAACAGAAAGTTAATGTATCAGTTACCTCAACAAGATCAAAAAATTTTCTTACATTTACACATAGCTGCGCTGGCGCATAAAAACGGCATAAAAAAGTCCGCTGAACCGCCGTTACACCAGATAACCGACAGGCGTCACACTCTTTCTTCTTTCGCTAACTAAAATAAACGGCGACCTTAACGCAAACCGATGGGGGCTCCATCGTAGCGGCTCAGGCTTATATTGCCTGACGGGCCCGGCCGCATCCTTTATTCCTGTCAACGTCCTTTAATGACAGGGTTTCGTCATAAACGGAGGTAGCAGGTGACCATCGCATTAGTCATTGGTACACACGGCTGGGCAGCAGAGCCGCTCCTGAAAACAGTAGAGATGCTGCTGGGCGAACAGCACAATGTCGCCTGTATCGATTTTGCACCCGGTGAAAACGCCGAAACCCTGATGGATAAGTATCGTGCCCGGCTGGCAGAGCTTGATACCGCTCAGGGAGTCCTGTTTCTGGTCGATACATGGGGAGGCAGCCCGTTTAATGCCGCCAGCCGTCTCGTCACGGATCGCCCGGATCAGGAGGTCATTGCTGGCGTGAATATTCCGATGCTGGTCGAAACGCTGATGGCCCGCGATGACAATCCTGAACTGGCGGCGCTGGTGCAGGTCGCAACCGATGCCGGCCGTGAGGGCATTAAAGCGCTAAAGGCGAACCCGGTTTCCGCTGCCGCAGCGCCGGCTAAATCTGCTGCGCCGCCGCCGCCACCGCTGGCGCCGGGCCAGCATATGAAAATCGGGCTGGCGCGCATAGACGATCGTCTGATCCATGGCCAGGTAGCGACCCGCTGGACTAAAGAGACCGGCGTCAGTCGCATTATTGTAATCAGTGATGAAGTGGCAAACGATCACGTGCGTAAAACCCTGCTGACCCAGGTGGCGCCGCCGGGCGTAACCGCACACGTGGTCGATATCGCAAAAATGATCCGCGTCTGGAATAACCCCAAATATGCGGGCGAACGCGTCATGCTGCTGTTTACTAATCCCACCGACGTTGAGCGCGTGGTTGCGCAGGGCGTCAATATTACCTCTGTGAATATCGGCGGCATGGCGTTTCGTCAGGGTAAGACGCAGGTCAATAATGCGGTTTCAGTAGATGAAAAAGATATTGCCGCTTTTCGTCAGCTCAACGCCCACGGGATTGAGCTTGAGGTACGCAAAGTCTCCACCGATCAAAAGCTTAATATGATGGACCTGATTGCGAAGGCCACCGCCTGACTTGTTGCCGCCCGGCAATAATGGCGGGCGTGCTGAGGAGATGCAAAATGGAAATAACCACGTTACAGATTGTGCTGATATTTATCGTGGCCTGTATTGCCGGTATGGGTTCTATCCTGGATGAATTTCAGTTTCACCGTCCGCTGGTGGCCTGTACCCTGATTGGTGCCGTGCTGGGTGACATGAAAACCGGCATTATTATCGGCGGCACGCTGGAGATGATCGCGCTGGGCTGGATGAATATCGGGGCGGCGGTAGCACCCGATGCGGCTCTCGCCTCCATTATATCCACCATCCTGGTGATTGCCGGCGGACAGAGCGTCGGTGCCGGTATCGCTCTGGCGATCCCGCTGGCCGCAGCGGGTCAGGTGCTGACCATTATCGTGCGAACGCTGACCGTGGCGTTTCAGCATGCGGCAGATAACGCGGCCGCGAAAGGTAACCTCACCGCTATCTCCTGGATCCATGTCTCTGCCCTGCTGCTGCAGGCGATGCGCATTGCCATCCCGGCGCTGATTGTCGCTATCTCTGTCGGCACCAGCGCCGTGCATACGCTACTGAGTTCCATTCCGGAGGTAGTCACCAACGGCCTTAACATCGCCGGCGGCATGATTGTGGTAGTGGGATACGCAATGGTCATCAATATGATGCGCGCCGGTTATCTGATGCCGTTCTTCTATCTCGGGTTTGTCACCGCCGCGTTTACTGACTTCAATCTGGTTGCGCTGGGCGTTATCGGCGTCGTGATGGCGATTCTCTATATCCAGCTCGCCCCGAAATATAACCGGGTCGCAGGCGCAGCACCGGCAGGTGCCTCGCAAAACGACCTTGATAATGAACTTGACTAGGAGCAGGTGCCACTATGGTTGACAGCACGCGAATGGCTAAAAAGCTCACCTCCGGTGATGTCCGCGCCGTGTTCATACGATCTAACCTGCTTCAGGGGTCATGGAACTTTGAACGTATGCAGGCGCTCGGTTTCTGTTTTTCCATGGTGCCGGTGATCCGTCGCCTCTACCCGGAAAACGACGACGCACGTAAACAGGCGATCCGGCGTCATCTGGAGTTTTTCAACACGCAGCCCTATGTCGCCGCGCCGGTACTGGGCGTCACTATGGCGATGGAGGAGCAGCGGGCAAACGGCGCCGCCATTGATGATGGTGCTATTAACGGCATTAAAGTGGGTCTGATGGGGCCGCTGGCAGGCGTAGGCGATCCCATCTTCTGGGGCACCGTACGGCCGGTGTTTGCCGCGCTTGGTGCAGGGATCGCCATGAGCGGCAGCCTGCTGGGCCCGCTGCTGTTTTTTGTGCTGTTTAACGTTGTGCGCCTGCTGACCCGCTATTACGGCGTTGCTTACGGCTATCGCAAAGGCGTTGATATCGTCAGCGATATGGGCGGCGGTTTTCTGCAGAAGCTCACCGAAGGCGCCTCGATCCTCGGCCTGTTTGTGATGGGCGCACTGGTCAATAAATGGACCCACGTTAACGTGCCGCTGGTGGTATCGAGTATTACCGACCAGACCGGTAAAACCACGGTAACCACCGTTCAGTCTATTCTTGACCAGCTTATGCCCGGCCTGATCCCGCTGCTGCTGACATTTGGCTGTATGTGGCTGCTGCGTCGTAAAGTTAACGCGCTGTGGATCATCATCGGTTTCTTTGCGATCGGGATTATTGGTTACTCGATTGGCCTGCTGGGACTGTAAGCCGCTTTCCGGCCGGACGCGTAATATGGGCAGAGTGTAAAAAGGAGCGATAATGGCGCTGACCGATCTGCTGCTGATGTTCTGCATCGCCGCTCTGCTGCTGTTTGCTATTTACCATGATGTAGTGTTGCCGCGCCGTAAAGGCGTCACCCTGCTGCGGGTCGCACTGCGACGACGTCACCTGCCCGATAGCGCGATTTTTATCGGACTGCTGCTGATTCTGCTGTGGAAAAATATCAGCAATGCAGGGCCGGTGCTGACGACAACGCTTATCATGGTGCTGTGCGCCCTGACGCTCTGGGTATTCTGGCTGCGCCGTCCGGTGCTGCTGATGAAGCAGGAGGGCCTGTTTGATAACGGGATCTGGATCCGCTATGCGCGCATTGCCGCGATTAACCTCTCGCCGGAGGGGGTTTTAATGATGCAGCTGGAGCGGCGCCGGCTGCTTATTGCTGTTCATACGCTGGATGACCTGGAGCGTATCTGGCATACGCTCCTCACCGCTCGCTAATCGCGCTGCCACAGAGAGAGGGTAAAGTCCGCGTCACAGCGGAACTGCTCTGCCGCTGCCAGCGTCTGCCATACCGCTTCCGATGCACGCCAGGCAAAGGGTGTCATCTGCAGCAGGCTTACCGCTTCAGCGCCGCTTAGCGTCAGGTCATAGCTGAGAGACTGCGACTCGCAGAGCGTAAAGCCGGTATAGGTTTTCTCTTCTGCAGCATGCAGCTGCACCTGCGAATAGATTAGCGCCTTGAACTGCTGCAGATGGTGCGGACCCGGCGTAACGGTCAGCAGATAACCGCCTGACTTTACCACCCGGCTAAGCTCCTCTTCATTACAGGGCGCATAGATGCGTACCACCGCATCCAGCACCGCGCTGGCAAACGGCAGCCGCTGGCTGGAGGCAACGCAAAAGCGTACCTGCGTATAGCGTTTTGCCGCCATCCGGATAGCCGGTTTGGCAACATCAAGCCCATAGATTTCGGCGTCAGGCAGCGCGCTGGTCAGGGCGCTGGTGTAATACCCCTCACCGCAGCCGATATCCAGAACCTGAGCCGCAGGCTGCGTCAGGCGTTGCGCCAGTATCGCCGCCACGCGATCGCGCAGCGGCTGATAGTGCCCGGCATCCAGGAAAGCACGGCGCGCCTGCAGCATCTCCAGGCTGTCACCCGGCTCTCGCGACCCCTTGTGCTGCACCGGCAGAAGATTGACATACCCTTCTCTGGCCCGATCAAACTGATGACCAGCGTCACAGCGAAACACGCCCGGCTGCTGGGTTAATGGCTGGCGGCACAGGGGACAGATCAGGGACATAGCGGACTCCGGTTCAACGATAAGCGGCGCAGTTTACCCTGAAGCAGGAGTAACAAAAAGCATAAAGAAAAGCCCCGCTCAGAGAGCAGGGCTTACGATTCGTTTCAGCAGGTACAGTGACCCGGGCTGAGCGGAAAATCAGATAGCGGTAACGTTAACCGCTGCAGGACCTTTCTGGCCATCCTGAATTTCAAACTCAACCTGCTGGCCTTCAGCCAGAGTTTTGAAGCCGTTACCCTGGATAGCAGAGAAGTGTACGAACACATCTTTGCTGCCGTCAGCAGGAGTAATGAAACCAAAACCTTTAGACTCGTTGAACCACTTAACCTGACCTTTAATCTTTGCCATTTTGCAAATTCCTTTAAATGTTTATTTTGCCCGAAGGCAGTATTGCAGAGAAACAGAGACGTTACTGAATGAGGCACTAATTTAAGGTTCGGCAAGGAAGCGGTATTCAACGTCAACGTCTTTACTCAAAACTTCTTTACTGAAGATGCCATGCATAAACAGAACTGTACCTCGTTTGACCCGCTGATGGTTATCACATATCCGCTAAATAATGGCAAGCCATTTTTAAACAGTGGTCGACTTGTCGCACATTATTATCCGGGACCCCTGCTCCTTCGTGGTGAAACAGGAACCGCAAACACCTGATGGCGCACAAAATCCTTGATGACCAGCGTTTTTCTGCAGCAACGTCAAGCGCAGCGGCAGGACATGAATTTGCGTTAAGTGCCAGACGCTACGTTAAACGTGTTGCACTATTATGGCAGACAAAGATTATTTCTCTCTGCAGTGTAAAATAACAGCGCCTGCTTCTCTTAATGCACAAGGTGTACAATTAAACCCGCGGAGTACAGGTTATAAAACGCTTTTGCACCAAAACCGGGAAAATTATTATCCGGCTGCTCCGGATATAATCATTAACCTGCTGAACTTATCTGTTATTTTTATAAGCACGCTAATCCGGACAGGTTAAGAAAACTGTACACCTTATTCATTACCGGTGAGAAAAATCTCATTCAATATCCGCCAGCGTCCGGCTCTCCCCTATTCGCCACGGGCTGAACCGTCCGGCCAGAGGCGTCCCGGCTGCGTCCAGCACACGCTGCAGTTCAGCAGGAGGCGCATTCAGCGACTCATCAGCCAGTTCATAAACACCCCAGTGTATAGGTATTGTTAATGGATGCCCGGCATACTGCCATAAGTCTGCGGCGTGCTGCGGGTTCATGTGCTGGCTGCCCATGAACCATTCTGGTGCATACGCGCCAACCGGCAGGGCGGCCAGATTAAACGGCCCCAGCCGTTGCACAATCTGCAGCAGGTTATCGCTGTAACCGCTGTCGCCGGAAAACCAGAAGTTGAGCGTGCCGCAGCGCACTACCCAGCCACACCATAGCGAGCGATTGCGATCCCACAGCGTGCGCATACTCCAGTGGCGCGCCGGCACAGCGGTAATGCTCAAATCCTGACTATCCGCTGACTCCCACCAGTCCATCTCGGTGACGTTGCGGGCCCCCCGCTTCCGGCACCATGCGCCCAGGCCAAGCGGTACTATCATCTTTACCTCCGGAAAACAGCGCAGCAGGCGCTTTATCGTGCCCCGGTCAAGATGATCGTAGTGGTTATGTGAAATCAGTACATAGTCGAGCTGCGGCAGCCGGGTCACATCAAGCGGTGAGGGTACCCGGCGTTCAGGACCGGCAAAGGGCAGCGGCGAAGCGCGCGGTGATAAAGCCGGGTCAATCAGGATATAGCGCTGCTTAAGGCGCAGCAGCAGCGCGGCGTGACCCAGCCACCAGATGCGATCGTCACTGCCGCTCAGGTCGGCGGGCTGATACCAGCGAGCGCTGAAATCAGCATAGCCGCTGGCAGGCGGCAGCGGGAGATGCTGCGCTTTACGTTCACGACGCCAGCGCTGTAAATCACCCGGCTTGCGCTGTTCCCCTTCAGGATTGCAAAACCCGTCAGGGGTATGGTGTGCTTTTGAAGCGTCGTACCAGGGATTTCTGCGGCTCATGCCCTCTCCATTTTTACTCTCAGCGCTCCGGGATCAGCCGGATAAAATCGCGTGAAGCCGTGCCTTCGTCATCCTGCACAGCGGATGACATTTCTCCCTGCGCCTCCGCAATACGGCGCAGCAGCGCGGTCTGTTTTTTCTGCTCTTCCACCAGCATTTCCAGCAGCTGCAGATGCTCGCTGGCACGCACGCTGGCGCGATTAACAAAAAACCAGACGATAAAGGCCACAAGAATAATGAGCGCCACGATACCATAGTGCAGCAGCGGGCTGGAGTTTGCGGCTAATTCGTTCATAACTGCCTCGGGTAACTATCAGTAAGGATTTAACGGCGCTAATTCTACCTGTTGCGCCAGGAAAAGATATCTTCTGCAACCAAAGCAGTTGCCTGCCGCAGCGCTTTCAGCTATCTCCGATCGTATTAACGTGTAAAGCACGGCATGGTACGCCTGTCGCGCTTATTGCCAAACGGATGCGGCGCGTTTTCAATTTCGGGAGATAATAATGAAATATTTTATTCGTCTGGTGATGCTGTTCGCCCTGCTGTGGCTGGCGCTGCTCTTCACCGGCTATGGTGTTCTGACCGGCAGCGCTGAGAAAGCAGCCGGTCTTGGCCTGGAGTGTAACTACCTGACCGCACGCGGCATGATGACCGCCCGTTATCTGCATAGCGACAGCGGAATTGTCGGTGTAACGGCCTGTCCGCTGCTGAAAAAAAGCGGCGATGTCATTGATAACCAGTAACCCTTCCGGGCTCAGCGTGAGCCCATTTTGATTTTCGCTATGCCGGCATCAGCGAAATAGAGGTTTTTCACGCCTGCGGCGATGCTTTCCGGCGCTAAATTGATTAGCATGATGATATTTACTCCCTTTACTTACCACTATTATGCCTTCAATTGCCCCTCAGGATGGACTTCCGCTACCGCAGCGCTATGGCGCAATCATCACGATTGCGCTGGGTATTATGATGGCGGTACTCGATGGCGCTATCGCTAACGTAGCGCTGCCGACGATAGCCCGCGATCTCAGCGCCAGCCCGGCTGAATCAATCTGGATAGTTAACGCGTATCAGATCGCAATCGTGATCTCGCTGCTGTCGCTCTCCTTTCTGGGAGATATGCTGGGATACCGCCGTATCTTTCAGGCCGGCCTGATCCTGTTTATCGCGACATCGCTGTTCTGCGCCCTCTCCTCCACGCTGACGACGCTAACCGTGGCGCGCGTACTGCAGGGATTTGGCGGCGCCGCGCTGATGAGCGTCAACACCGCGCTAATCCGGATTATTTATCCGCAGCGCTTTCTTGGACGCGGCATGGCAATCAACTCACTCATTGTGGCGGTCTCCAGCGCCGCCGGCCCCACTATTGCCGCAGCTATTCTGGCCGTGGCCAGCTGGCAGTGGCTCTTTTTAATCAATATCCCGTTTGGCCTTGCCGCACTCTGGCTGGCACTGCGCTTCCTGCCTGACAATCCGCAAAAAGCGCGCCAGCAGAAGTTTGATATTCCAAGTGCGGTGATGAACGCGCTCTTTTTTGGGTTACTCATCACTGCACTGAGCGGCTTTTCGCAGGGGCAGCCAGCCAGCCTTATCGTGGCCGAACTGGCGGCGCTGATCGTTACCGGTATTATCTTTGTGCGGCGTCAGCTAACCCTGCCGGTGCCCTTGTTACCGGTTGATCTGCTACGTCTGCCGCTGTTCTCGCTCTCCATTGGCACCTCCGTCTGCTCTTTCTGCGCGCAGATGCTGGCGATGGTATCGCTGCCGTTTTACCTGCAGAACGTGCTTGGCCGGGATGAAGTGGCAACCGGGCTGCTGCTGACGCCGTGGCCGCTGGCAACAATGGTGATGGCGCCGATTGCCGGACGTCTGATTGAGAAGTATCACGCCGGCCTGCTGGGTGGACTGGGGCTGGCGCTGTTTGCCGCCGGGCTGTTTCTGCTGGCCATGCTCCCGGCGCAGCCTGCTGATGCAGATATCATCTGGCGTATGATGCTGTGCGGTGCCGGTTTTGGCCTGTTTCAGTCACCCAATAATCACACCATTATCTCTGCTGCCCCGCGCAACCGCAGCGGCGGAGCCAGCGGCATGCTGGGCACCGCCCGGCTGACAGGACAGAGTGCCGGTGCCGCGCTGGTGGCTCTGATGTTTAACCTGTTCAGCGACAGCGGCACGCACGCTTCTTTGATCCTTGCCGGTGGCTTTGCTTCCGCTGCTGCTGCGATAAGTCTGGTGCGGATGACCCAGTCACGCGCGCCAGCCTGACGCTATCCGCACGCAAATAAAAAAGGCATCACCAGGGTGATGCCTTTTTTTTTCGTCGCCTGAGCGGATTATTTCAGATACTGCCCGCTGCGCAGCGCTTCGATGCGCTTATCAAGCGGCGGGTGAGACATAAACAGCTCGCTGAACGACTTGTTTTTACCGTTGATGCAGAACGCCATCATGCTGCCTGGCTCCTGCGGCTCGTAGCTGGTTTTCAGACGTTGCAGCGCGGCGATCATTTTTTCACGGCCAACCAGTTTTGCCGATCCTGCATCAGCGTGAAACTCACGGTGGCGTGAGAACCACATGGTAATGATGCTGGCGAGGATACCAAAAAGCAGTTCCAGCACCGTTGCAACCGCAAAATAGACCAGCGGATTACCGTTGCTGCTCTCTTCACCATCGCGGTTGCCGGACAGAAAGCCCGACGCAACCTGCGCAATAATGCGCGAGATAAAGATAACAAAGGTGTTCACAATGCCCTGAATCAGGGTCATGGTGACCATATCTCCGTTGGCGATATGCGCGATCTCATGCGCCAGCACGGCTTCAGCCTCATCGCGGCTCATGTTTTGCAGCAGACCGGTTGAGACAGCGACAAGGGACGCATCACGGCGCGCACCGGTCGCAAAGGCATTGATATCGGGCGCATGATAAATCGCGACCTGCGGCATCGCAATGCCAGCCTGCTGCGCCTGGCGACCCACGGTCTCCATCAGCCAGCGCTCGGTTTCATTACGGGGCTGTGCAATCACCTCCCCGCCAACGGAGCGTAGCGCCATCCATTTGGACATCAGCAGTGAAACGAACGCACCGCCAAAGCCAAACAGACCCGCCATAATCATCAGGCCCTGAACACTGCTTGACTGGATTCCTGTCAGACTCAGAATGAGTCCGAATACCAACATCACCGCCAGGTTGGTGATCAGGAAAAGAGCAATACGCATCATAAATGTTAATCTTCCTCAGTTGTTCACGCGCTTGTACGCGGATATATATCCTATGTTCATTGCGCGGCTTTTCAAGCGACCTTAATCTTTAAGTGCCTAAAAAAACAAAACTTTACATTCCACTCTGGCGATCGATTGCAAACTGCTCAGACCACTTATTTAGCGAGTATAGTGTAAAAAAAAACACCGCCGTAGCGGTGTTTTGTGACCGGCTTCAGGATTACTTCGCCGGAGTGGCAGCGGGCTGAGAAGAGGCCAGCTGAGCCAGATCGTTAGCGATCTTCACCGTCTCATCCAGATAGGGATCGGGCTCTTTATAATCTTTTGGCAGCGCCTCAAGATTCTTAAGCGGCTTTTTACCTTCCATCTGATAACGCGCGTTAATACGCTCCAGACGAAGCGCGTCCTCTTCGTGACTCTCTTTCTCACGCTGGGCAAGATTGAGCGACACGATATTGCGTTTATCTTTCATCGCATTGAAACGCGCAATATCTTTCATGATGTACTGAAACTCACGATCCTGCGCAATGCGATCGGCATGAGACTGCGTCAGCTTCGGCACCAGCGCGGTGATATCACCGGTTTTGGTATAGGTTGCCGCATTAATGCTGTCCCACGGCAGCGCGTTATCTTCAAATTTTTCGCCGGTCTCTGCCGCTTCAACGCCGGTTGGCATCAGCAGATCGGGGGTTACCCCTTTACGCTGCGTGCTGCCGCCGTTGATACGATAAAATTTCTGAATGGTATATTGTACGGAACCCAGCGCAGGCCACTCCGGACGCAGCATCTGATCGTAAATGCGGTTCAGAGAACGATACTGCTGTACGGTTCCCTTGCCGAAGGTCGGTTCGCCAACAATCAGAGCCCGGCCATAGTCCTGCATCGCCGCGGCAAAGATTTCCGAAGCTGACGCGCTGAACCGGTCGACCAGCACTACCAGCGGACCTTTGTAGTAAACAATGCCGTCGGTATCGCTGTCTTCACGCACCCGTCCATTGTTATCCCTGACCTGAACCACCGGGCCACCCGGAATAAAGAGTCCGGAGAGAGAGACCGCTTCAGTCAGTGCACCGCCGCCGTTGGTTCGAAGGTCGATAACGACGCTGTCCACATTTTGCTTTTGCAGTTTCTGCAGCTGCACTTTGACATCGTCAGTCAGACCGACATAGAAGCCCGGAATATCCAGCACGCCCACTTTTTCTTTGCCGACGTTATGCACCGTGCCTTTAACTGCCCGATCTTCCAGACGGATCTTTTCACGCGTGAGCGTTACGGTCCGGGTTTTGGTGCCTTTACCGGCAGGCAGGATCTCAAGACGCACTTTGCTGCCTTTAGGTCCTTTGATTTTCGATACCACATCATCCAGCCGCCAGCCGATAACATCCTCAACAGGCTTGCCTGGCTGACCCACGCCGACAATGCGATCGCCAACGGTAATCGATTTGCTTTTTGCTGCCGGACCGCCAGCGACCATAGAGTTGATGACCGTGTAGTCATCATCCATCTGCAGCACGGCACCAATCCCCTCAAGCGACAGGCTCATCTCGGTGTTGAACTGCTCAGTATTGCGTGGGGAAAGGTAGTTGGTGTGGGGATCGATCTCATGAGCGAAGGCGGTCATTGCCAGCTGGAAGACATCTTCACTGTTGCTCTGAGCCAGGCGACGGATGGCAAAGTTGTAGCGCTTGGTCAGCGTTTCACGGATCTCTTTGTCATCTTTGCCCGCCAGCTTCAGGCTGAGCTCATCATATTTAACTTTGGCGTCCCAGAGCGCGTTCAGCTCTGCGGTGCTCTTTGGCCATGGTGCTTTCGCCCGGTCAATATCAATGGTGTCATTGCCACTGAAATCCATCGGACGATCCAGCACCGTCAGCGCATATTGATAGCGCTCAAAACGGCGTTTTTGTGCCAGGTTATAGAGCGCGTAAAACAGATCCAGCTTGCCGCTGCGCAGCTCGTCGCCGAGCGTGGTTTTTTTGTCCGCATATTGCGCAACGTCTGATGCCAGCAGCACGTTATGGCTGTAATCCAGCAGGTTCAGATAGCGATCAAAAATCTTTGCTGAGAAATCCTGATTCAGATCGAACTGACGGTAGTGAGAGCGGGTAAAGCGCGATGTAACCCGCTCACTGACCGTGGGATGCTGCGCTTCTTCATGTAACTGCGGGATCTGGTCTGCACGCGTGATATTGTCTGCGGCAACGGAGGGGCCTGCCAGCAGCAGGCCCGCGATCATACCGATCTTAAAAAAGCTGTTCATGCCAGGGTCGGGCCTCCGTTTCAGAACTGCAAGTGTTCTGCGCGCACAATCATTGCCAGGCCTGAAGCAAGCTGTACCCGAACGCCATCTTTAGTGATTTCAAGAATGGTGGCGTCCATAGCACTTTTGCCTGCTTTGACTTTAATATTCTGGCCTGGCTGCAAAGCTGAGGTGTCGGTAACGGGTTTTGCCCGCGGCGGACGTGGTGCGGCGTTGCGTTCTGCAGCACCGGTGCGTGGCGTCTGAGGGCGCGGCTTGCGCGGCGTATCACCTTCAGCCGCTTTACGCGGTGCTGGCTTACGCGGACGACGCTCTGAACTCTCCTCTCCTGCCTCGCGCTTCTTCGCCCGCTGCTGCTCACGCTGCGCCTGAACGCGTGCCTTTGCCTCTTCCAGCTGCTTCCGCGCATGCTCTACGTGCTGCTCATCCAGTACGCCACAGGCGTTGCCATCGAGATCGACACGCGTTGCGCCGGCTTTGATACCGTAAAGATAACGCCAGCTGGAGGTATAAAGACGCAGAGCTGAACGCAGCTGCGTTTTGCTCGGACTATTTTCGCCCTGAACGCGCTCGACCAGATCCTGAAAGATACCGATTTTGAGCGGACGCGCTTCACCTTCGGCGCTAAAGCAGTGCGGAAAACGTTCCGCCAGAAAGGCGATGACTTCTTTACTGCTATTCAACTTAGGTTGATTTTCCATGAAATTTCCTGATTACAACGGATTTGCCGACCAGAGCGGGCATGAACAGGCGACATTATAATGACAACATCGCCAAATGCCATGCAATCCAGACGATTAGCTATGCGACAGCGCAATAAATTTTTCGATGTTGCTGTTCGCCAGCACCTCACAAAGCCCGTCGGCAAGGGCTACCAGCCCTGCTTCATCCTCACTGTCAAAGCGGGAATAAAGCGTACTGTCGATATCAAGAACGCCTGCCAGCAGGCCGTTCACTTTCAGAGGAATCACGATTTCTGCGTTACTGGCGGCGTCGCAGGCGATATGACCGGGAAACGCATGAACGTCATCCACGCGCTGCACGCGCTCTTCAGCCACTGCCGTACCGCAAACGCCTTTACCTGCCGGAATACGCACGCAGGCAATCTTGCCCTGGAACGGACCCAGGACCAGCGTATTCTCTTCAGTCAGCAGATAGAAGCCTGCCCAGTTAACCCCCTCCAGACGCTCAAACAGCAGCGCACTGCAGTTAGCCAGCGCGGCAAGAAAAGAGGTTTCGCCCGCCAGCAGCGCCCGGGCATCACGATTTAATTCCTCGTAAAAGGCTTTTTTGTTCATTGATCAACCATAATTCATCACTGAGAGGTATCAGTTTTCCCTCAGTTGTTAAAATAAGCACTAATAATCCAGCCCAACAAGGTGAATCATTGAATAAGTTGCTATACCCTTAGCACGCTATGATTGAGACTGATCTCGTACCACAAGATAGTGCAGGCTGCACGTTCTGTTCAGACTGCCGGCAACCGTAACGAATGATGGGCCACTCGCGTCACTTATGAAAATTCACGCTATCAGCCAGAGCTTGCCCCACGCACGTTATCAGCGTTGCCCCCAATGCGATACCCTTTTTTCCTTACCGGATGTGAAATCGCATCAAACGGCTTATTGCCCGCGCTGTCATGCCAAAATCCAGAATGGCCGTGACTGGTCAATGCGTCGTCTGACCGCGATGGCAGTGACAATGCTGGTGCTGATGCCCTTTGCTTTCAGCCTGCCACTGGTTGAAATTCGCTTACTTGGCATGCGCATAAACGCCAGTCTGCTGGAAGGCGTATTGCAGATGGCGCAGCAGGGCAACGTGCTGACGGCCGCCATGGTCGCGTTTTGTACAATCGGGGCTCCGGTGACGCTGGTTGCCGGCATCAGCTATCTGTGGATTGGCAACCGGCTGGGCATGAATCTGCGACCGGTGCTGCTAATGCTTGAGCGGCTGAAAGAGTGGGTGATGCTGGATATCTACCTGGTAGGTATTGGCGTCGCCTCTATCAAAGTTCAGGATTACGCCTCGCTGGCGTTGGGTTATGGTCTGGTCGCTTACGTAGCTCTGACCCTGTTAAGCCTGCTCACTATTATTCATCTTAATGTGGAAGAGCTCTGGGAGCACTACTATCCCCAGTCCATCCCAACCGCGCCGCCAGAGCGCTGGCAGGTGTGCCTCAACTGTCATCACACCGGCATGCCCGATGAGCGTGGTCGCTGTACCCGCTGCCACACGCCGCTTGATTTTCGCCGTCGCCACAGCCTGCAAAAATCCTGGGCGGCGTTAATTGCGTCGATCGTGATGCTGATACCCGCCAACCTGCTGCCGATTTCCGTGGTGTTTGTAAACGGTTCGCGGCGTGAAGACACTATCTTTTCCGGTATCCTCGGGCTGGGCTCAGGCAATATTCCCATTGCTGCGGTGGTGTTTATCGCCAGTATCCTGGTGCCTTTCACTAAAGTGCTGGTGATGCTGACGCTGCTGCTCAGTATTCACTTCAAATGTGAACAGGGGCTGAAAACCCGCATCCGGCTGCTGCGCGTGGTGACCTGGGTGGGACGCTGGTCGATGCTGGATCTGTTTGTTATTGCTTTAACCATGTCGCTGGTCAATCGCGATCAGCTGCTGGCTTTTACCATGGGACCTGCCGCGCTTTACTTCGGCGCAGCGGTAATCCTGACTATTATGGCTGTTGAGTGGCTGGATAGCCGCCTGATCTGGGATGCACATGCAACAGGAAACGCCGACTACACCGACTAGCGCAACCGTGCGTAACAAACGCAAGTTGTCGCCATTCTGGCTTTTGCCCATTATCGCCCTGCTGATTGCCGGCTGGCTTTTATGGACCAATTATCAGGAGCGCGGTACCACCATTACCATCAACTTCCAGACGGCGGACGGCATAGTGCCGGGCCGCACGCCGATTCGTTATCAGGGCGTGGAGGTCGGTACTGTGCAGGGTATTGAGCTGAGTGATGATTATCGCAGCATTCGTATCAAAGCGAGCATCAAAAGCGATATGCGCGACGCCCTGCGCGAGAATACGCAATTCTGGCTGGTGACGCCAAAAGCCTCCCTGGCCGGCGTCTCCGGGCTTGATGCGCTCGTGGGCGGTAACTACATCGGTATGATGCCTGGCGATGGTAAAGAGCGCGACCATTTCACCGCGCTTGATACGCAGCCTAAATACCGGGTCAATACCGGCGAGCTGCTCATCCATCTGCATGCGCCCGATCTCGGTTCGCTTAATACCGGCTCGCTGGTCTACTACCGGAAAATTCCGGTGGGTCACGTCTATGACTACAGCCTTAATAGCAATACTGATGGCGTCACCATTGATGTGCTGATCGAGCGGCGCTTTATCAATCTCATCAAAAAGCAGAGCCGCTTCTGGAATGTTTCCGGTATTGATGCAGATGTCAGCCTGAGCGGCGCGAAAGTGAAGCTGGAGAGTCTGGCCGCGCTGGTAAACGGCGCTATCGCGTTTGATTCACCCGATAAAGGCGAACCGGCTGAGAGCGAGCAGAACTATCAGCTCTATCCGGATCTGGCACACAGCCAACGCGGCGTGCTGATTAACCTCGATCTGCCTGATGGTAACAACCTCAAAGCCAACAGTACGCCTCTGATGTATCAGGGGCTGGAAGTAGGCACCCTGACAAAACTTACGCTGCTGCCTGACGGCAAAGTCTCTGGCGAACTGACGATTGATCCCTCAGTGACCGGCCTGATGCGCAGCGGAACACGTATTGAGATGCGCGCACCGAAACTCAGCCTCACTGACACCAGCCTGAGCAGCCTGCTCACCGGTAACACGCTGGAGCTGGTGCCCGGTGAGGGCGAACCGCAGGACCATTTCAGCGTGCTGCCCGCCAGCGAAACGCTGCTGCAGAAACCGGATGTCCTGACGGTACAGCTTAGCGCGCCGGAAACCTACGGTATCGATGCCGGCCAGCCCCTGGTGATCTATGGCATGAAGATTGGTCAGGTGATCTCGCGCAAACTGGATGAGAACGGCATCAATTTCGTGGTCGCGATTAACCCTGAATATCGTCAGCTGGTGCACGCTGACAGCAAGTTTATCGTCAACAGTCGCCTGAACGTAAAATTTGGCCTTGATGGTATGCAGGTGCTGGGTGCCAGCGCACGTGAATGGGTGGATGGCGGTATTCGTCTCGATCCCGGCGCAAAAGGGAAAGCCTCCAGCCGCTACCCACTCTATGCAGACGCCGAGCGTGCTGCTGAAGGGATCACCGGCGATCAGCCGCCTGCCACGCTGACGCTGACGGCAACCAGCCTGCCGGACGTACAGGCAGGTTCAGTAGTGCTCTACCGTAAGTTTGAAGTCGGTGAAGTGGTCGACGTGGTGCCGCGTGCGGATGCGTTTGATATCTTAGTGCATATCCAGCCGCAGTATCGCAAGCTGCTGACCAGCGAAAGCGTATTCTGGGCCGAAGGTGGCGCAAAAGTGCAGCTCAACGGCAGCGGTCTGACCGTGCAGGCGTCGCCGATTAACCGGGCGCTGAAAGGCGCCATCAGCTTTGACAATCTGACCGGTGCACAGGCGAAAAAAGGCGTTAAGCGCGTGCTCTATGCGTCAGAAACCGCAGCGCGCGCCGTCGGCAGCCAGATCACCCTGCACACCTACGACGGCAGCAAGCTGGCGGCAGGCATGCCGGTGCGCTATCTCGGTATTAATGTCGGTCAGGTGGAGTCGCTGGCGCTGAGTCAGGATAACAATCAGGTGGTCGCTAAAGCCGTGCTCTATCCGGAGTATGTGCAGGACTTTGCCCGCACGGGCAGCCGTTTCTCAGTGGTATCGCCGGAAATTTCTGCGGCAGGCGTCAACCATCTGGAGACGATTCTGCAGCCCTATGTCAACGTCGATCCCGGCAAAGGTGCGATGGCGCGCAGCTTTGAGCTGCAGGAAAGCACAATCACCGACTCGCGTTACCTGAACGGCCTGAACATTTATGTCGATGCCGCCGAGGCGGGATCGCTCTCCCTGGGTACGCCGGTTCTGTTCCGCGGCGTTGAGGTCGGTACGGTCACCGGCACCTCGCTGGGTAATATGGCCGATCGGGTGCAGATTGCGCTGCGCATCAGTAAAAAGTATCAGCATCTGGTGCGGAATAACTCAGTATTCTGGCTGGCATCCGGCTATAACCTCGATTTTGGCCTGATTGGCGGCGTGGTGAAAACCGGCACCTTCCAGCAGTTTATTCGCGGCGGCATTCAGTTCGCTACGCCGCCAACCGTGCCGCTGGCACCGCAGGCAGGCGCCAACAAACATTTCCTGCTGCAGGATGAAGCGCCGAAAGCGTGGCGTGACTGGGGTACCGCTATCCCTGCTCCGCGCTAAACAACCGGGCAGCAAGCAGGCTGCCCGTTCTCTTTGCGCGTGTTACACTGCGCCCATCATTTGTCAGCGCGGTAAATTGTTGTGTCCAGTCGTTTTCCTGAAGAGTTCATTACCCTCATGCGTGCCAGCCTCCCTGATGAGGCTGAACTGCAACGCTTTCTTGCTATCAGCCAGCAGCCGCTGCGCAAAAGTGTACGCGTCAACACGCTGAAGATCAGCGTGGCTGATTTTCTTACCCGCACGGCGCAGTATGGCTGGCGGCTGACGCCGGTTCCCTGGTGCGCAGAGGGATTCTGGATCGAGCGCGATGATGAGAGCCTGCCGCTTGGCAGCGTGGCTGAACATCTCAGCGGTCTGTTCTACATTCAGGAAGCGAGCTCGATGCTGCCGGTGACGGCGCTGTTTGCCGCCGCGCCGGACGCACAGCAGGTTATGGATATGGCGGCGGCACCGGGATCCAAAACCACGCAGCTGGCGGCGCTGATGCATAATCGCGGCGCGATCCTCGCCAATGAATACTCCGCCAGCCGGGTCAAAGTCCTTCATGCCAATATCAGCCGCTGCGGCGTCAGCAACGTGGCGCTGACGCATTTCGATGGCCGGGTGTTTGGCGCAGCGCTGCCGGAACAGTTCGACGCCATCCTGCTTGATGCCCCCTGCTCAGGCGAAGGCGTGGTGCGTAAAGATGCAGATGCGCTGCGCAACTGGACGCTGGCCAGCACCGAGGCGATTGCGGCCACCCAGCGCGATCTTATCGACAGCGCTTTTCACGCGCTCAGGCCCGGTGGCGTGCTGATCTACTCAACCTGTACCCTTAACACCATCGAGAATCAGCAGGTCATAGCCTGGTTGCTGACACGCTATCCCGACGCCATTGAGATCCTGTCGCTGCAGGATTTGTTTGCCGGCGCAGAGGCTGCCCTGACGCCGGAAGGCTATCTGCACGTGTTTCCTCACTGCTTCGACAGCGAAGGATTTTTCGTCGCGCGTCTGCGTAAAACCGCCAGCGTGCCGGCACTGCCGGCGCCGGGCTATAAACTCGGGAAACTGCCGTTTGCGCCCGCCAGCCGAAAACTCAGCGCGGAGGTGATGCAGGCAGCGGCTAAGGTGGGCCTGCAGTGGGATGAGAGCCTGACGCTCTGGCAGCGCGATAAAGAGCTGTGGCTGTTTCCGGCCAGCGCAGAGCAGTGGCTGAATAAGGTACGCTTCTCACGCATTGGTCTGAAACTGGCTGAAACCTTTCCCAAAGGCTACCGCTGGCAGCATGAGGCGGTGATGGCACTGGCCAGGCCTGATGCATCGCTGGCGTTTGCGCTGAATGAAGCGGAAGCGGAAAGCTGGTATCGCGGACAGGATATCCATCCGGAGACACTGCCTGACCGGGATGAAGTCATCGTCACCTGGCAGCAGCAGCCGCTTGGACTGGCTAAAAAAGTGGGCAACCGCATTAAAAACAGCTATCCGCGCGAGCTGGTGCGTGACGGCCGGCTGTTTCGCTAGCAGGCTGCGGCTCATAATCTGATGGTTGAGCGTTAGTTTAACCCAACCGGCATAGTGTAATGCCGGTATGGCGTCGCCATGGAGAGCACAGCATGAAAGGCCGTAAGCAGTTTATCATTGTGTTGATTATGCTGGTGACCGGCAGCCTGCTGCTGCTGGAATCGCTGGCCCGGCTGGTGCATCTGCTGATAGTGGGTTAGCGGGTTATCAAAAATATGGCCAGCATAAAAAATGCCCAGAGACCGGTAAAGGTCATCATACCCAGCCGGCGGGTTTTTGCCTGTCCGACAATTGCACCAATAAACAGGCTGAGGATGGTCAGCGTCCCTGTCATTACCCAAAGTAAATAGTGTGTATCTGCCATTAATGATCTGTCCTGAAATATACGAAACCAGGGCATTTTATACCATTTCAGGCAGTATAACGCTGCTTTACTCTTTCCCGATCTCAGGTACAGCCAGAGAAGCGCTCATTAAAAAACCCGTATAGCGTCAGGCCATACGGGTTAACTGAGTGGTAAATACATCCCGATCAGATTCTGCGCGTGTCATCCACAGGAAGCGCGTCATCATTGGGCACAGCACCGTCATCCATGGGCAAATCTTCATCTGCACCGGGTGCCTGTCCATCATCGGGGATAGGCTGAATATCTTCTGGACGTTCTGACATATTTACCTCCTGACCCTGGGTTGGGTATTTTCAGTATAGGCACTGCTGTCTGACGCTCTGCGGCAGCCTGAGGGATATGTGCGCCAGCCGCAGAAAAAAAGATAAATGTCACACCACTCTTATTTAGCGTCTACGCGTTATTTCCCTTTATCTTCCCAGGGATCTTTCTTTTCATCTTCACTGCTGTCACGCGTACGGGGAATTTCGCCATGCTCATCCGGCGCGTCCTGAACCGGATGGTCATCCTCTTCATACGCATTTCCGGCAGAGGGGGCCGCTTCAGGCAATCCTTTGGCTACATCGCCCTCATGTTTACGCTCTTCATTACTGTTATGTTTGAACATGTTCGCCTCCTGTCATCAAGAACCTAAGTATAGGCAACAGAAGCAATGACGCCATGAATGGCGACGTCTGAGATAAAAATCTGGCCTTACAGCTGTTTTAATCAGGACGATAAAATTAAGCCAGCCGCTGCCGTCAGCGCACAGATTTATCAGCTAGGGTTAATGTGCAACGCCGGGTTGCCTGTTAATCAAGGAGTCTCTGATGAAGCTGTTTTTTAGTGGATTAATTATCTCTGCCAGCCTGCTGATGCTGGCCGGTTGTCAGCAGCCGGAACGCCCGCTGGGTCCGGATGGCCGCCCTGCTCCGCCGATGGAGCATCCGGTGCCCGGCGGGCCGATGAGTAAAGGCCCGGCAGGCCAGCCTGAAGCCTGAGCGCCTGCCAGGCGCTGGATTATTCTGTAGCCATCGGGATAGATGCTGTCGTCAGCAAAAAGTAAAAAGGCCACCCTGAGGTGGCCTTTTGCGTGGCAGAGATCGGTTATCTGTGAAGCATATCGTTATTCATTTTAAGCTTAGCTAACGTATTCATCGCCGCAGGGTTAAGAGCAACCATCGCTGTTTTACAGAATATGCACTTAGCACCCGCCGGATTCTTCTCAGAAACGTCAAATGCGGATTTGCGATACTGCGAGCCCAGACAGTGAGGGCAACGCATAGAAATTGAAACTGAAATAATTTTTATATCCTTTGGTTTAAAACGGCCTTTCGCGGCCTGTCTGTTTATTGTTAAGGGTACAGCATGACTCTTTTTTACAAAACTCACCCTTTGCTATAACAATATAGTACAAAAAAAGAGTTTTACTGTGTTTTTAAGATCGATACGGACTAAAACATCTGTAACTGAGACAGCGCAACCTGAAGTTAGTGCGGCAGGTAAACCACTTTATTCTCTGAACTTAATCAGTTAGCGGTCTGTCAGCGTCACCGCCGTCACGCTGAATTCAGACAAAACGCAGGGCGATAATGCTGTTTCAGAATAATCACCCGCCATGATTAAATTTGACGAAGTGTGATATCCGTCCTTGACTTTGTCTGTACATATCCGGGAGGGCGAACCATGACTGAGCTACTGCACATTATTTCTGTAGGCACACTCGTTGCAGGTATTTATCTGCTGGAGTGAGCGCTTTACCCGCTGCTGCGCGCGCTTTGCGGGCAGCAGCGGGCAAAGGAAAGGCCCTGCCGAAGCAGAGCCCTGAATTGGTGCGCCTGTTGATCATCATTGATTAGCAAACAGTCCGTCGTTAGATACGGCGCATTGAGTTGTCACCCTTTAAGCGTAGCCTGTTTCAGCAATAAGGCAAACTTTTAACTTGTTTTGTCCGGTTTATAAACTACAGAACGGAGCCAGTTACCGGCTGAGGCCTTATACTCAGCAAGATTGTTTATGTGATAATATCTGCATTATTCAGGTCAGGAATGTAAAGGAACCGCACATCGCGCACGGCAGATAATGAAAATTTTTATTGTAAACTTAAAAAGATCGGTCGAAAGACGGAATAAAATTGCATCCCAGCTTGATGCACTTAATCTTGATTACGAATTTGTCGAAGCGGTCGATGGCACACTCATGACAGCCGATGAAAGAGCTGCCGCAAGTGCACCGATTAATTACGCATTTTTACCCGGAGAGATTGGGTGCGCATTAAGTCATCAAAAAATTTACCAGAAAATCGTCGACAGCAATATTGAAGCGGCAATGATTCTGGAAGATGACATTATTTTCACTCGCGAAGCCAGGGACGTACTGGAAAAAATAAAGCCCGCCAGCCACAGACCAGAAGTGATCCTTTTTAGCCGTGCAAACAGTTATTTATTATCGCCTGTCTCTCATTTAACCCATAAACATGCTCTGCATAAAACGCTGCAGGCCACCACCACTCACTCATACGTAATTAACCACAAAGCCGCGCAATCTCTCTTAAAAAACCTGCATCCTGTCTGGATCACTGCAGATAAATGGACGCTTTTTGCAGAGCACGCGTTTGTAAGCGTTTTTTCAGTGGTCCCGCATCCGGTTCAGCTCTCCGAAGAGGCCAGCCAGTCTACAATAAACAGTAATAATGATATGAGTGAGATTGCCCGGCAAAAAAAGGTTATCTGGAATCAACTTATGTCATCACGACCGTTAAAAGCCAGGTTAAAACACCGTTTCCGGCGAGCGATCGTTCCACTGTTTTATAAAATAGTGGATCAGGGAAAGGGATAACGCTTCTGTTCTGTCAGGTAGCTGACTGACTATCCGCTAACGCCTGGATTTACCTGTTCAGAACCAGTGCGAGTGCCGTCCGGAGTGAGATGTCGGGTAAATGCTGGGAAACCCCTGAGTTATCTTTCAATAACAACCAGTTAAAAAAAGACCCAATACGATTCCTGTATCGGGTCCAGGGAAATGGCTCGTAGTGAGCCGTGCGCTAAAAGTTGGCATTTTTGAAGGCGAGGTGCCTTGCCTTTTAAAGGTAGTCCAACGGCGAACATTGTCCAGCAAGCAGCCTGAGGCGAGCCGGAAAGCTGCCAACTCTGTGATCGCGCTGGCACTACCAGACGCCTGCAACGCTTTTTGACGGCGGCGTCTGCCGGCTTTTACTTAACGCACAGCTGCTGCGCGCGATCGATAATCGGCTGCAGCGACATTTTACTGCCGGGATGCGCCTTATCATCTGCCAGGATAGTATTAATCGACTGCAGCGTGCCCTGCCCCGCATCGGCACGCGCCAGCGCTTTTTCATTCAGCGGGTACTGCAGTAGCGTGCTGGGGTTAATGGCAAACAGTGCGCCATCCTTTTCACAGGTCAGCATCACCTCTTCACGCGTGAAGGGCCACTTTGCCTTACCGATTTCAAAACGACTGACCGTAATAATTTCGCCCGCCAGCGCCTGGCTGCAGAGCGCCAGCAGCAGGCAGGCAGGAATCACTTTTTTCAGCAAAATATTGACCTCATTTCATCTTCACTGACACGGCAGGCAGACAGATTACCCGGCGGGTTTTCCGGCGCTGCCGCTGATGTGGCAGCAGGATACGCCGCCCGATTCAGCGTGTCGAGACCTGCAGTGCGATCCGGTTGCCCTTGATCCTGCTGCATGAAACCATTATTTTTGCCGCTGATTATCAGGAGAAAAGCATGCGTTATAATCTTGCACAGCTGTCGCAGGAAGAGAAAGACAAAGTCAACGTTGAGCTGGCGGCGGCAGGCGTCGCGTTCAAAGAGCGCTACAATATGCCGGTCGTGGCGGAGATGGTTGAACGCGAGCAGCCGGAAGCGCTGCGCGACTGGTTCCGTCAGCGCCTGATGCACTATCGCCAGGCTTCGCTCAGCCTCTCCCGCCTGCCCTACGAACCTAAGCAGAAATAACCTATGTTACGCGTGATAGATACAGAAACCTGCGGCCTGCAGGGCGGCGTGGTAGAGATCGCCTCGGTGGATGTCATTGACGGGCAGATTGTCAATCCGATGAGCGATCTGGTCTGCCCGGATCGCCCTATCAGTCGTCAGGCAATGATGGTGCATCGCATCACAGAAGCGATGGTGGCGGATAAACCTCCGATAGAAGCGATCATCAGCCGCTATCACGGCAGCCCGCACTATGTGGCTCATAACGCCAGCTTTGACCGCCGCATGCTGCCCGCCATGCCGGGTGAATGGATCTGTACCATGACGCTGGCGCGCAAACTGTGGCCCGGCATTAAATATGGTAATCAGGCGCTGCGGCACAGCCTGAAACTTGAGGTGACGCCGCCTGCAGACCTGCATGCACACCGCGCGCTTTATGACTGCTACGTTACCGCCGCGCTGCTGATCCGTATTATGGAGATCTCCGGCTGGAGTCCGGCGGAGATGGTAAGCCGGACTGAACCGGCTGCGCTCTCCGGCGATATCTTTCCGTTTGGCAAATATCGCGGACAGAGTATCAGCGCTATTGCGCGCCGCGATCCGGGTTATCTGCGCTGGGTACTGGACAATGTCCGCGATCTGCGCCCGCCGCTGCGGCAGGCGCTGCGTAAATATGTCAAAGACGATCAGTAATCCACCCGATCCGGCAGGCTGCCCTGCGCCAGCGCAATCAGGAACGTAAACTCCTGCGCAACGCCCTCATAGGATTTGAAGCGTCCCGACTTACCGCCGTGGCCGGAATCCATGTCGGTACAGAGCAGCAGCAGCGCGTCACTGGTTTTATATTCGCGCAGCTTTGCCACCCACTTAGCGGGCTCCCAGTACTGCACCTGTGAATCGTGCAACCCCGTGGTGATCAGCAGATGCGGATACGCCTGCGCGGTCACATTATCATAGGGGCTGTAACGGCTGATGTAGTGATAGGCGTCGGGCTGTTCCGGATTGCCCCACTCATCATACTCGCCGGTGGTTAACGGGATAGTGGGATCGAGCATGGTTGTCACCACATCCACAAACGGCACCTGCGCTACCACGCCGTGGAACAGGGTCGGTGCCATATTGACAACCGCGCCCATCAGCAGCCCGCCCGCGCTACCGCCCATGGCGTAGAGACGCTGCGGATCGCCATAGCCTTTGGCCACCAGCCCCTGCGTCACGTCGATAAAATCGGTGAAGCTGTTCATCTTATGCATCAGACGGCCGCTGTCATACCACTGCTGGCCCAGCTCGCCCCCGCCGCGGACATGCACAATGGCATAGATAAAACCGCGCTGCAGCAGGCTGACGCGGCTGGCGCTAAAGTTCGCCTCCATTGTGCTGCCGTAGGCACCATAGCCATAGACCAGCAGCGGATTTTTACCGCGCTGAAAATATTTCCGATGATAAACCAGCGATACCGGCACTTCGGTACCGTCGCGCGTTTTGATCCACTGGTGCTCACTTCTGTACTCATCCGGATCAAAGCCTGGTATCGGCGTCTGTTTGAGGATGCGCCGCTCCCCGGTCTCCATATTCAGTTCAAACAGCGTATCGGGCGTGGTCATCGAGGAGTAGCCGTAGCGCAGCGTATCGCTCTCCGGCGTGGGGTTAAACGCCAGCCAGGTCACATAGGCGGGATCGTCAAACGCGATACCATAGCTCTCGCCGCTGGCGCGGTTAATCTGCCGCAAAGTACTGACGCCGCGCTGGCGCTCTTCTACTACCAGCCAGCTGCGAAACAGCTGGAAATCCTCCAGAACGACGTGCTCGCGCGCCGGTATCAGCGTCTCCCAGCGCTGCTCCGCCAGCCAGGCGCTGCGGTAGAGACCGAAGTTCTTGCCGTCGCGGTTCGAGCGGATATAAAAATTGTGGTTATAGTGGTCGATGCTGTATTCGTGATCGCGCCGGCGCGGGCAGAATACCTGCGGCTGCGCGTCAGGATACTCCGCGTCCAGCAGCAGGATCTCACTGGTGGTGGTGCTGAAGAGCGCAATCAGAATAAAGTGCTCTGACGTGGTTTTATGCACGCTAAGATGAAAGCTCTCATCCTTCTCTTCATATACCAGCTGGTCATCACTCTGCGGATGGCCCAGCTCATGGCGCCATATCTGATACGCCAGCAGCGTTTTCGGATGTTTGCGCACATAGTAAAGCGTACGCGAGTCGTTTGCCCAGGCTACGCTGGATGAGGCGTTATGTAATACTTCAGGATACCAGCTGCCGCTCTGCAGGTTACGAAAGCGGATACCATACTGACGGCGCGATAAAAAATCTTCCGCCAGTGCCATAACCTGATTGTCCGGGCTGATATCCAGCGCTCCCATGGTGTAGAAGTCGCTGTGCGCAGCGCGCCGGTTGCCGTCAAGCAGCAGCTGCCAGGGTGCGTCCGCTCCGCCCTCAACCGGCTGCCGATAAAACGCTGCATATTCGTTGCCAGCCTCATAGCGGCGCTGATAGCGAAAGCCGTTTTTCGTATAGGGCACGGAATAGTCCTGACCCGGAATACGATCGACAATCTCTTTCAGCACCTTCTCCTGCAGCGCATTCTGCGACGCCATCATCGCCCTGCCGTAGCGGTTCTCCTCCTGCAGATAGGCGAGCACGCTGGGGTCTTCACGATCGTCATCGCGCAGCCAGAAATAATCATCGGTGCGCGTATCGCCATGCAACGTCATGACATGCGGAATTTTTTTTGCCTGCGGCTGTTTCATAACGCGGTTTCTCCCGGAGAAATCGTTTTATGCAAGCGTGGCACCAATCATGCGGGAATGCCAGAACTGCCGCAGGCGCAGCTGTTTCAGACCTCTCAGCCAGCAGATTCTGCGGCGATATCTCGCTGGATCCCGTCACGCACATCCTGCGGAATTTTCAGCGCATCGCCCAGCGCGGTGAGATAACTGCGCTCCATAAAGTGGTCGATATCGACAGCTGCACAGCTGAGCACGTAGAGCTCCAGCGCCTCCTCTTCATTTTTTACCCCGGCCGCCAGCCACTGCGGATCGAGCGGACGCGCCATCGCCTGCTTAATCAGGCTTTCCGCCTGCGCGCCATAGCCCGCCTGCTGAATCTGTTTCTCAATTGCAGCCTGTTCAGCCTCATCGATATGACCATCACTTTTGGCAGCAAATACCAGCGCAGCGATCAGCCGTTCTGCGCGCTGGTCAGGCGGCGTTTGCTGCCCGTCAGTGCCGGATGCGGACGGATACGCTGTGCGGATACGATCTTTATATTTATTCCATAACAGCGCACCGGCTGCCGCACCGCCGCCCAGCAGCAGCGCCTTGCCGCCAAATTTTGTCAGCAGTTTACGTGACGATTTGCTGCCCGCCAGCACGCCTGCCAGCCCACCCAGTGCCCCGGGCCCCAGGAGGTCACCCAACCCGGAAGTCCCGCCCTTTTTCTTTGCCAGAACCGTCTGAAGCTGCTGCAGCCACTGATTCATTGTTTAACTCCCGTTTAAGTTAGCCCGCTTTATCCTGGCGCAACCTGCGTCAGAAAATGTCAGAGCGGGCAAAGTACGGAAAATCTTTACCGGCGTAAAACGTGAGCGCGCAAACGTTTTCGTATATACTGCTGGCGCTTTTTTGACTGCTAAGGTGACAGGTATGACAACTCTCGGAACGGCACTGCGACCCGGTGCCACGCGCGTTATGCTGCTGGGCTCAGGCGAGCTGGGTAAAGAGGTCGCGCTGGAGTGCCAGCGTTTAGGTGTGGAAGTGATCGCCGTCGATCGCTATGCCAATGCGCCGGCGATGCAGGTTGCGCATCGCAGCCACGTAATCAATATGCTGGATGGCGAGGCGCTGGCTGCACTGATTGCCCGTGAACAGCCGCACTTTGTGGTGCCGGAAATTGAGGCGATTGCCACCGATACGCTGGTTGAGCTTGAAGCCCGGGGGCAGAAAGTGGTGCCGACCGCACGCGCCGCACGCCTGACCATGAACCGGGAGGGGATCCGTCGTCTGGCCGCTGAAGAACTGAACCTGCCCACCTCACGCTATCAGTTTGCCGACAGCCAGGCGCACTTTTTTACCGCAGCGGAAGCGATAGGGTTTCCCTGCATCGTGAAGCCGGTGATGAGTTCATCCGGCAAAGGTCAGAGCTTTATTCGCAGCGCGGACGCGCTGCAGCAGGCGTGGGATTATGCCCAGCAGGGTGGCCGTGCCGGTGCCGGCCGGGTGATTGTTGAAGGCGTGGTCAGATTCGATTTCGAAATTACGCTGCTGACGGTCAGCGCCGTTGACGGCATCCACTTCTGCGCCCCGATCGGCCATCGCCAGGAGGAGGGAGATTACCGCGAATCCTGGCAGCCGCAGCAGATGAGCGCCGCTGCCCTCGCACGGGCGCAGGAGATTGCGGCCAGCGTGGTAAACGCGCTGGGTGGATATGGCCTGTTTGGCGTTGAGCTGTTCGTTTGTGGTGATGAGGTGGTGTTCAGCGAAGTGTCGCCCCGCCCGCATGATACCGGCATGGTGACGCTGATTTCTCAGGATCTCTCTGAGTTCGCTCTGCACGTGCGGGCGTTTCTCGGGCTGCCGATCGGCAGTATTCGCCAGTATGGACCGGCGGCGTCAGCCGTGATCCTGCCGCAGCTGGAGAGTCAGGATGTGCGCTTTGCGCACGTTGATGCCGCGCTGGGCGCGGGTCTGCAGCTGCGTCTGTTTGGTAAACCGGAGATCAGCGGACAGCGGCGCCTGGGCGTGGCGCTGGCAACCGGAGAGAACACGGAAGAAGCGGTGGCGCGCGCCGTCGCCAGCGCGGCCGCGATAACTGCCGAAGGCTGACAGCGCTGGCAGCAGGTCAACGCGCCTGCTGCCAGATATCTGCTTCCTGAGCTACCGCGCGCCCGCTATCGCCTCACGCGCCAGTTGCGTGATCCGCTCCCAGTCACCCTGCTGCAGCGCCTCATCCGGCACCAGCCACGAGCCGCCGATACACAGCACGCTTTTCAGCGCCAGATAGTCACGATAGTTTGCCGGTGTAATGCCGCCGGTCGGGCAAAACCGTACCTGCGGAAAAGGTCCGGCAAGTGCTGAAAGCGCCTTTACGCCGCCGCTGGCTTCAGCCGGGAAGAACTTGAATTCGCGCAGGCCATGATCCATACCCATCATCAGCTCTGACACGGTGCTGATCCCCGGGATCAGCGGTACCGGCCCCTCTGTTGCGGCCCGCAGCAGCGACTCGGTCAGTCCCGGGCTTATCACAAACTGCGCGCCTGCATCCGTGACCTCTTTCAGCTGCTGCGTATTGATAACCGTACCGGCGCCCACAATCGCTTCCGGCACCTCACGAATAATGGCGCGCAGCGCATCCATCGCAACCGGCGTACGCAGCGTCACCTCCAGCACCCGGATACCGCCTGCGACCAGCGCTTTTGCCATCGGCACAGCGTGCTCAGGCTGCTTCACCACAATGACCGGCACGACCGGTCCGGTGCTCAGCACCTGCTCTGCACTTATCTTCCAGTTCTTCATGAGGTTTCCCTGGTCACCGCAGCCCCGACGGCTGCGTTCTCATCATTAGCACTTTACCATACAAGATAAAACGGCTTTGCGTCTATGCAACACCACGTGGTGATGCTGCTGTGGACTCTCTCTGCTATGGGCGTTGGCACGCGCTGCGCAAAAAAATACCCCTGCATGGCAGAGGTATTGGTTGAGTCTGAATAGCGCATCCGTACGACGGGCGATTACTCGCTAAATTCGTTCCATGAACGGCCGTCGCGGGTGATCATCGCAACGGAAGCCACCGGGCCCCAGGTGCCTGCCTGATACGGTTTAGAGGCATCGCCATCCGCATTCCAGGCCTCGATAATCGAATCCACCCAGCCCCATGCTGCTTCTACCTCATCGCGACGGACAAACAGCGCCTGAATGCCGCGCATCGATTCCAGCAGCAGACGCTCATAGGCATCCGCCAGATGTGACTGATTAAAGGTTTCTGAATAGCTCAGATCCAGCTTAGTGGTCTGCAGCTTATGCTTGTGATCCAGCCCTGGTACTTTGTTAAGGATCTCGATATCCACACCTTCATCCGGCTGCAGACGAATAGTGAGTTTGTTCTGCGGCAGTTCAGAATAGGAGTCTTTGAACAGGTTCATCTCCGGGTTCTTGAAATAGACGACGACCTCAGAGCATTTGGAAGGCAGACGTTTGCCGGTGCGCAGGTAGAAAGGTACACCCGCCCAGCGCCAGTTATCAATATCAACGCGAATAGCCACGAAAGTCTCGGTTGCGCTCTGCTTGTTAGCGCCCTCCTCTTCCAGATAGCCCGGTACTTTTTTACCCTGTACAAATCCTGCCGTGTACTGACCGCGTACGGTTTTTTCACGCACGTTGGTTTGATCGATCCGGCGCAGTGAACGCAGTACTTTTACTTTCTCATCGCGGATTGCATCTGCACTGAGATCGGAGGGCGGTGACATAGCAATCATGGTCAGTACCTGCAGCAGGTGGTTCTGAATCATGTCGCGCATCTGGCCCGCTTTATCAAAATAACCCCAGCGGCCTTCAATCCCCACCTCCTCTGCCACGGTGATCTGCACGTGGTCGATGGTGCGGTTGTCCCAGTTATTCACAAAGATTGAGTTAGCAAAGCGCAGCGCCAGCAGATTCAGCACCGTCTCTTTGCCCAGATAGTGGTCAATACGGAACACCTGGCTCTCGTCAAAGAATTTACCCACGCTGTCGTTGATTTCACGCGAGGTTTCCAGCGAGGTACCCAGCGGCTTTTCCATTACCACGCGGGCAGGTTTTGCGTTCAGCTTCGCTGCGCCAAGCCCTTCACAAATGGCACCGAACGTGCTCGGTGGCATAGCAAAGTAGTTAATGGTTACGCGCTCTTTTTGATCGAGCATTTTACCCAGTTTGGTGAAATGCGTTGTATCGTTCACATCGAGGTTACAGAAGTCGAGACGGCCGCTAAGCTTATCCCACAGCGCTTCATCAATCTTCTCTTTCATGAAGGTTTCCAGCGCCTCGCGTACCACTTTGGTATAAGCCGCTTTATCCCACTCCGCACGTCCTACTCCGATAATACGGGTGGTTTCGTGGATCTGACCAGCTTTCTCCAGCTGATACAGCGAAGGCAACAGTTTACGGCGTGCAAGATCGCCTTTGGCACCGAAAATCACCAGATCGCATGCCTGGGCTGTTTGTGTTACCGCCATTTTCCTCTCCTCGTTGCAGGATCTCCCGGATGTGCATCCTCACCATCCCGGACCTTTATTGTCATGTTCTTACGGCACAATGTACTTTTTTCGCCGCGCCAGGACAAGCGAGCGTCCCGCTGTTCATCGCGACGTCGCGTAACCAACAGGCCGGCGTCCCTGACCAGGGTTTACGTCAGTCATTACAGACGGGGCCTGCAGAAGTATGACAAAGAATTCAGCTTCGCATTTATCTGCCGCTGCGCGAAGGCGTGCTTCACAGAGCAAATTTTACTAAATCATGGTGATGTAAGCGCTTTCATGTCTGTGCGGTGCCGTTCGGGCGCATTTTAGCTCTGCTATGCAGCCGTGTTATACCGATGCTAAAAATGCGCAAGCAAAACCGGGGTTATCCTGTGCCGCGTTTTAGCGTGATAGATCGCTCCGCACTTTGACAAAGCAGACCCATCTTAACAGGGTCAGACATTTGGTGTACCTTAGGTGTAAGCGTTTACCTGGCGTTAATACTTCAAGCCCTTTTGCGTCAACACCCTGGAAGCAGTATCAATAGCCAAACAGAGACACGCGCATTGTAAATTTAATGCCAATCAATCAGATAGAATAAAAGGATCACCGAATGACCAGCCCTACAGCTTTCATCTCAAAATCCCCGTCACGTCGTCTCAGAAGAACCAAGATTGTTACTACCCTCGGCCCGGCAACCGACCGCGACAATAACCTTGAAAAAATCATCGCGGCAGGCGCTAACGTAGTACGCCTTAATTTCTCCCACGGCACGCCCGAAGATCACCAGCAGCGCGCCGATCGCGTACGTCAGATAGCCGCCAAGCTGGGGCGTCACGTGGCGATTCTCGGCGACCTGCAGGGGCCAAAAATCCGCGTCTCTACGTTTAAAGAAGGGAAAGTATTTCTCAGCGTCGGCGATCGTTTTCTGCTTGATGCGAACCTGAGCAAAGGTGAAGGCGACAAAGAAAAAGTCGGCATCGATTACAAAGGATTGCCGGAAGATGTCGTGCCGGGCGATATTCTGCTGCTCGATGATGGCCGCGTACAGCTGAAGGTGCTGGAGGTGCAGGATGTGAAAGTCTTCACTGAAGTTACCGTCGGTGGTCCGCTCTCTAATAACAAAGGTATCAACAAGCTGGGCGGCGGCCTCTCTGCCGAAGCGCTGACTGAAAAAGATAAGCTGGATATCGTCACGGCGGCAAAAATCGGCGTTGATTATCTGGCGGTGTCATTCCCGCGCAATGGCGAAGATATGAATTACGCCCGTCGTCTGGCTCGCGACGCCGGCTGTGATGCAAAGCTGGTGGCCAAAGTGGAGCGCGCAGAAGCGGTTGCGACACAGGAAGCAATGGATGATATTATCCTCGCGTCTGACGTCGTCATGGTAGCGCGCGGCGATCTGGGCGTTGAAATCGGCGATCCGGAACTGGTTGGTATTCAGAAAGCGCTGATCCGTCGCGCCCGTCAGCTGAACCGCACCATCATTACCGCCACGCAGATGATGGAATCGATGATCACCAATCCCATGCCAACCCGTGCGGAAGTGATGGATGTGGCCAACGCCGTGCTGGATGGTACTGACGCCGTGATGCTGTCAGCGGAAACCGCAGCCGGGCAATATCCGGCGGAAACCGTTTCTGCGATGGCGAAAGTCTGCCTCGGCGCTGAAAAGATCCCAAGCGTAAACGTCTCCAAACATCGCCTGGACGTGCAGTTTGACAACGTCGAAGAAGCGATCGCGATGTCAGCTATGTATGCGGCAAACCATCTGCAGGGTGTTTCTGCCATTATTACCATGACCGAATCAGGCCGTACCGCGCTGATGACGTCACGTATCACGTCAGGTTTGCCGATTTTTGCGATGTCGCGCCATGAGCGTACGCTGAACCTGACCGCTCTCTATCGCGGCGTGACGCCGGTCTATTTTGACAGCAACAACGACGGTGTGGCTGCCGCCCACGACGCGGTAAATCTGCTGCGCGATAAAGGTTTCCTCGTCTCCGGCGACCTGGTGATTGTCACCCAGGGTGATGTGATGGGCGCAACCGGTACCACCAACACCAGCCGCGTGCTGCGCGTCGACTAACGCCGACGCGTTACGCGTAGCGGCTGTAAAAATGGACAAACGCGACTGCTCTGGCGGTCGCGTTTTATTTTGCATTTTCAGGGAGGCTTGATGGCCCGCTACCAACCTATTGCCCGCTTAACCGGACGTACGCTGCTGTTTCCACTGGCGCTGGTCCTGTTTGAGTTCGCGACTTATATCGCTCATGACATGATCCAGCCCGGCATGCTGCTGGTCACGCAGGAGTTTGCCGTCGGCCCGCAGTGGGTCTCCACCTCTCTGACTGCCTATCTGATGGGCGGCGTGGTGCTGCAGTGGCTGCTGGGCCCGCTATCAGATAAGTATGGCCGGCGTCCGGTATTGCTTTCCGGCATCCTGTTTTTTGTGCTGGCCTGCATCCTTACCACCTGGGTCAGCACAATTGAGCAGTTTGTCACGCTGCGCTTTGTTCAGGGCATCAGCCTCTGCTTTATTGGCGCCGTCAGCTATGCGGCGGTGCAGGAAGCGTTTGAAGAGGCGCTCGCGGTGCGGGTAATGGCTCTGATGGCGAATGTGGCGCTGCTGGCGCCGCTGGCCGGTCCGCTGGCCGGGGCGGCATGGCTTACCGCAGGCAGCTGGCGCAGTATGTTCTGGCTGTTTGCGATCTGCAGCGTGATAGCGTTTATTTTACTGTGGCGCATCATGCCGGAAACGGCAGGCGATCGCAGTCGCTCCGTAGCGCTGCCGGTGCTGGCGCGCGGCTATGGCCGGCTGGCGCGCGATAAACAGGTGATGTACGGTTCCTTTGCTATCGGCCTGGTGTTTATTCCCATTCTGACGTGGGTGGCGCTGTCTCCGGTGATCCTTATGCACGATGAGGGCCTGTCGCGCATGCATTATGCCCTGCTCCAGCTGCCGGTGTTTCTGGCTATGATTGCCGGCAATCTGACGCTGGGCAAACTGGCAGGCCGCGTACCGATTGAACAGCCGGTAAAACTGGCCGCCTGGCCCATCTTAATCGGACTCGGCATAGCGCTGATTGCCAACCTGATGAACAGCCACACCTACCTGCTATTAACCGCCGGACTCAGTCTCTACGCGTTCGGGGCTGGCATGGTGAATGCCGGTCTCTATCGCCTGACGCTTTACGCCAGCAGTGAAGGCAAAGGCAGTATTGCCGCTATGCTGGGAATGATCAGCATCCTGACGCTGGCAGCGGGCATTGAGCTGGCTAAAGCGGGCTATTTTCACGGGGGGACGCCGTGGTTCAGTACGCTGAATTTTGCTGCGGGTCTGCTGTGGTTTGTGCTCGTTACGCTGTTTCTGCGTGAGCGCAGACGACTGAGCAGGGTCGAAGAGGTCGTATAACCGTGCGCTGCCGCTACGCACTGCGGGTAGCGGCAGCATACAGAATCACTTACGCGGATAGAGATCTTTACGCCGGTAAGGCTCGATATCCCCCTCTTTACGCGTTTTCAGCAGCTTCAGGATCCAGGTGTATTGCTCCGGATGCGGCCGCACAAAAATCTCCACTTCTTCATTCATACGGCGTGCCAGCCTGGTGTCATCCGCATCCACCAGATCGTCCATCGGCGGCCGCACGTAGATCTCCAGGCGGTGCGTTTTACTGTTGTATACCGGAAACAGCGGCACTACCCGCGCCCGGCAGACTTTCATCAGTCGTCCCACTGCCGGCAGCGTAGCCTTGTAGGTTGCAAAGAAATCGACAAACTCGCTGTGCTCAGCACCGTGATCCTGATCCGGCAGATAGTAGCCGTAGTAGCCATGACGTACTGAGGCGATAAAGGGCTTAATCCCGTCGTTGCGCGCATGCATACGGCCACCAAACCGGCGGCGTACGGTGTTCCACAGATAATCCATTAGCGGATCGCTCTGATTGTGAAACATCGCTGCCATCTTCTGCCCTTCCGACGCCAGCAGCATGGCGGGGATATCCACGCCCCAGCCGTGCGGCACCAGGAAGATCACATTCTCATTGTTATTCTGTAAGTCAGTAATAATTTCACGGCCGTGCCACTCTACCCGCTGGCGCACCCGCTCCGGGTTGCGCATGCCGAGTTCTGCCATCATCGCCATCGCCTGCGGCGCGGTAGCAAACATGCGGTCAGCAATCTCTTCGCGCTGCGCTTCACTCAGTTCCGGCAAGCAGTAATAGAGATTGATCAGCGCACGACGCCGCGCACTTTTTGCCAGCTTACCGGCAAAGGTGCCTAAGCTACCAAGGACCGGATCGCGCAGGCTTGGCGGCAGCATTGCCATGCCCGCCAGCGCACCAACCGCCAGCCAGCTTCCCCAGTATTTAGGTTTTAAAAAAGAACGTTGAAAAACGGGAATAAACTCGCTGTTATTTTTTTTTCGGGTTTCCATGCACTCGCCTCTGACAATGACGGCTCAATAATAGTGACGGCAGCTATTTTTGCAATCTTCACGCGCCTGAAAGCAAAAAACCGACGAATTAATCGTCGGTTTTACGTTTATTCGCCGCCGGACTTTTACAGCGCCAGCTGCGGCAGCCAGGTTTTAACCTGTGCAAGGTAGGTACTGCGATCTTTCCCGGTCAGCCCTTCCATACGCGGCATTTTCGCCGTCAGCGGGTTAACAGCCTGATTATTAATCCACACCTCGTAATGCAGGTGAGGACCGGTTGAGCGCCCGGTATTACCCGAGAGCGCGATGCGATCGCCGCGTTTAACTTTCTGCCCCGGCTTTACCAGCGCACGGCTCAGGTGCATATAGCGCGTCATATACTGACGCCCGTGACGAATCGCCACGTAGTTGCCCGCAGCTCCGCCATTTTTAGCCACCACCACTTCGCCATCACCGACGGCCAGCACCGGCGTCCCCACCGGCAGCGCAAAGTCGACGCCTTTATGCGGTGAGATGCGCCCGGTTACCGGGTTGAGGCGGCGCGGGTTAAAGTTTGAAGAGACGCGATACTGCTTAACCGTTGGAAAGCGCATAAAGCCCCGCGCCAGACCCGAACCGCTGCGATCGTAGAACTTGCCATCTTCCGCGCGGAAGGCGTAGTAATCTTTGCCGCCGCTGCGCACGCGCACGCCCAGCAGCTGGCTCTGGGCACTTTTGCCATCCAGCATCTCGCGCGACATCAGCACGCTGAACTCATCGCCCGAACGCAGTTTGCGAAAATCCATCTGCCACTGCATCGCTTTAATGACGTTGCTGGTTTCAGCGCTGCTCAGACCGGCACGCTGCGCACTGGCAGCAAAGCTGCCGCGCACTTCCCCTTTCAGCACGCTGTTTTGCCATTCGCCTTTTTGCATCTCCTGCTGCATGCTGAAGCTGCCATTTGGCTGACGCGCATAGGTACGGGTTTCACGGCGGTTGATTTCCCAGCTAAACGCCTGCAGCTGCCCTTCTGCATCCAGCGTCCAGCTCAGCTGCTGGCCCACCTGCAGATTGCGCAGCGCTTTATCACTGGCGACCAGCGCATTGATGTCGCTGAGATCGATGCCATACTGATTCAGCGCGCTGCTTAATGTATCGCCAGATGAAATGGTGTAGTCATGCTGATCGGGATTGTCAGGCACATCTTTGTCGATATCGTCCGCCGGCAAATCCTCTTCAGGTTCGGCCGTGGTTTGATCGATAGGCTCGCTGGCTTCCGGCAGCAGAGTGCGCAATGCGTTTTTATCCAGCGCAATCTCTTTGACAATCGGCGCAACGTCATGGGGATGATAGATATACGGCCGCCAGACAGCGACGGCCAGTGTGACAACGGTTAATGACCCCAGCATAACGCGGTGGGGGCGCGGCAAATTATTAAATGCGAGGGCGACAGAGCGGGCTATCTGCTGCACTTTTATCTTTTCCTCTATGCTCCATTCAGGCAGCTCGCATACTGGCTCGACAGCTGTGAGAGGAATTTCACATAACTGTCTTTGGTTAAGCTGATCCCCATGCCTAATGGATCCAGCGTGCCTTTGCGTACGCTGGTGCCACGTGACACGGCATCGATGACCGCCGGCCTGAATTGTGGCTCAGCAAAAACGCATACGGCTTTTTGCTCAACCAACTGTGTTCGTATTTGATGTAAACGCTGAGCGCCAGGCTGGATTTCAGGATTGACGGTAAAATGCCCCGCGGGGGACAAACCGTAGTGTTTCTCAAAATAGCTATACGCGTCGTGAAAAACGAAATAACCCTTGTTCCGCACCGGCGCAAGCTGCGCGCCAATGTGTTTGTCCGTCTCGGCCAGTGCTGCTTCAAACTGCTGCAGATTGGCGTCAAGTTTGGCTTTGCTTTCGGGCATAAGTTCCAATAATTTTCCGTGGATTGCAACAGCGGATTCTTGTGCAATCTTCGGTGACATCCACAGGTGCATGTTATATTCACCATGATGATGGTGAGTATGAGATGAGTCCTGATCTTCGGACTTATCTGAGGCGTGCCCTTCTTCGTGCCCATCCTCATCTTCTCCGCCCCGAATCAGCTGAGATTTCACCGCCGGCAGCGCGGCGATTTCCAGGTTCCTGCTGGCGGGCAGAGCGGCGGCAGGTTTGGTCAGGAAAGCCTCCATTTCAGGCCCGACCCAGATGACTAAGTCCGCGTTTTTAATGCGTTTTACATCAGAAGGACGGAGTGCGTAATCGTGTTCCGAGGCGCCATCCGGCAGCAATACTTCAACCGGCGTAATGCCTTCTGAGATCGCAGCTGCGATAAATCCTAACGGTTTGATTGACGTGACGACCGCTGAGTGGGCCGGAAGCGCAAGCGCGGCTAAAATGGCAGTGGCAGAAAGGCTAAAAAACAGGCGCTGCTTATTGTGTAACATAATGCGTCATTCCATCGTGACTGAGTGATGGAATGTGATATTATAACATTCTAATTTCAATGCAACCCGTAAATTATATGTCTTCACTTGTTACACTTGATGATATTTCAGTGACCTTTGCTCAGCGCCGTGTGCTGGCAGGTATCTCGCTGACGCTTCAGCCTGGTAAAATTCTGACCCTGCTGGGCCCTAACGGCGCCGGCAAGTCAACGCTGGTGCGAACGGTTTTAGGTCTGCTGACGCCGGACCGCGGCAGCGTACAGCGCGCGCCGGGTCTGCGTATTGGCTACGTGCCGCAAAAGTTGCATATCGATCCCACGCTGCCGGTTACCGTAGAACGTTTTATGCGTCTGACAGGCGGCAGCAGGCGTGCCGATATCCTGCCGGCGCTGAAGCGCGTACAGGCCGGGCATCTGCTGCAGGCGCCGCTGCAGAAACTCTCCGGTGGTGAAACGCAGCGCGTATTGCTGGCGCGCGCCCTGCTGAACCAGCCGCAGCTGCTGGTGCTGGATGAACCGACCCAGGGCGTTGATGTAAACGGTCAGGTGGCGCTTTACGATTTAATCGATCAGCTGCGACGCGAACTTAACTGCGGCGTGCTGATGGTCTCACACGATCTGCATCTGGTGATGGCGAAAACCGACGAAGTGCTGTGCCTTAACCACCATATTTGCTGTTCCGGTACGCCGGAAGCGGTGTCGCAGCATCCTGAGTTTATCGCCATGTTTGGTCCGCGCGGCGCACAGCAGCTGGCCATTTACCGGCATCAGCATAACCATCGTCACGACCTACAGGGACGTATCGTTTTACGCAAAGGAGACAGCCCGTCATGATTGAATTATTACTTCCCGGCTGGCTCGGCGGCGCGCTGCTGGCGCTGGCGGCCGGACCGCTCGGCTCATTTGTGGTCTGGCGCCGTATGTCCTACTTTGGCGATACCCTGGCGCACGCCTCGCTGCTGGGGGTGGCTTTTGGCCTGCTGCTGAACGTTAACCCTTACTACGCGGTTATCCTGGTGACAATCTGTCTGGCGCTCGGCCTGGTATGGCTGGAACGTCGCCCGCATCTGGCCATTGATACGCTGTTAGGGATTATGGCGCACAGCGCGCTTTCACTTGGTCTGGTGGTGGTCAGCCTGATGCAGGGAGTCCGCGTTGATCTTATGGCCTACCTGTTTGGTGACCTGCTGGCGATTACGCCAGACGATCTCTGGCTGATGGGCGGCGGCGTTGCCATTGTACTGGTGGTAATGGCGTGGCAGTGGCGCGCCCTGCTCTCTATGACCATCAGTCCGGAGCTGGCGCAGGTTGACGGCGTGAATATTCAGCGTACCCGGCTGATGCTGATGCTGGTGACCGCCCTGACGATCGGCGTCGCAATGAAGTTTGTCGGCGCGCTGATTATTACCTCACTGCTGATTATCCCTGCCGCAACGGCGCGCCGCTTTTCGCGCTCTCCGGAACAGATGGCGGGCTATGCAACGCTCGCCGGACTGATCGCCGTGACCGGTGGCCTGACGTTCTCCGCCACCTATGATACCCCTGCCGGACCTTCTGTGGTGCTCTGCGCCGCCGTGCTGTTTATACTCAGCATGATAAAAAAACCGGCTGTCTGAGTTATCCGTTCAGCCATGCAAAACGGGCACCTGAGGTGCCCGTTTTTTGTCTGCCTGCGTGCTGCACCCTACTCTTCGCGCACGATATCAAAGTGCCGGTAAGCGTGCTGCGTTGCCATACGGCCGCGCGGCGTACGCTGAATAAATCCCTGCTGGATCAGGAAAGGCTCTATGACATCCTCGATCGTTTCGCGCTCTTCGCCTATTGCTGCCGCCAGGTTATCCAGCCCTACCGGGCCACCCATAAACTTATCGATAATCGCCAGTAGCAGCTTGCGGTCCATGTAATCAAAACCCTGCGTATCGACATTCAGCATGTCCAGCGCGCTGGCCGCCACGTCACCGCTCATGTTGCCTGCGGCACGGACATCGGCAAAATCACGCACGCGGCGCAGCAGACGATTGGCGATACGCGGGGTACCACGTGCGCGACGGGCCACTTCCAGCGCGCCCTCTTCACTCAGCGTCAGGCCGAGACAGGCCGCGCTGCGGCTGACAATGTGCTGCAGATCCGGCACGTTATAGAACTCAAGCCGCTGGACAATGCCGAAACGATCGCGCAGCGGGGAGGTCAGCGACCCGGCGCGCGTCGTCGCGCCAATCAGGGTAAACGGCGGCAGATCGAGCTTGATTGAGCGGGCGGCCGGCCCCTCACCGATCATGATATCCAGCTGATAATCTTCCATTGCCGGATAGAGCACCTCTTCCACTACCGGGGAGAGACGGTGGATCTCATCAATAAACAGGACGTCGTGCGGTTCGAGATTGGTGAGCATCGCCGCCAGATCGCCCGCTTTCTCCAGCACCGGCCCTGACGTCGTGCGCAGATTAACGCCCATCTCATTCGCCACGATATTCGCCAGCGTGGTTTTTCCCAGCCCCGGCGGGCCGAAAATCAGCAGATGGTCAAGTGCATCGCCGCGCAGCTTCGCCGCCTGGATAAAAATCTCCATCTGTTCGCGCACCTGCGGCTGACCGACATACTCCGCGAGCAGCTTCGGGCGAATAGCACGATCCTGGCTCTCTTCTTCATTATATGAACTGCCCGAGACCAGGCGATCGGCTTCAATCATGTGTTACCTCAGATAGCTGCACGCAGCGCTTCGCGGATCAGGGTTTCGCAGTCTGCGTCAGGTTTGCCCACTTTGCTGATCATGCGGCTGGCTTCCTGCGGTTTATATCCCAGTGCCACCAGTGCAGCCGCCGCTTCTGCTTCAGCGTCGTTGCTCTCCGGCGCGGCCGCTGGGGTAGTCAGCGTAAAGGCTGAGTCGCCGCCAAAGAGGTCGCCATGCATGCCTTTAAAGCGATCTTTCATCTCAACCACCAGGCGCTCAGCAGTTTTTTTGCCGACACCCGGCAGCTTCACCAGCGAGGCGACCTCTTCACGCTCAACAGCGGTCACAAACTGCTGCGCTGACATGCCCGATAGGATCGCCAGCGCCAGCTTGGGGCCAACGCCGTTGACTTTGATCAGCTCGCGAAAGAGCGCGCGCTCCTGTTTGCTGTTGAAACCAAACAGCAGCTGGGCATCTTCACGCACCACGAAATGGGTGAAAATGACCGCCTCCTGGGCGATCTCCGGCAGCTCGTAGAAGCAGGTCATTGGCATATGCACTTCATAACCGACGCCGTGCGCTTCAAGCAGCACCAGCGGCGGCTGTTTTTCCAGAATGTTGCCTCGTAAACGACCAATCACCTGAGCAATTCCTTAATCTGTGAGTAAGCGGTGCAGGGTATTCCCTGTGACCAGCGCAGCCGCTGGCGGTGTGATAGCGGCTATGTATAACATAAAAAAGGCTGGATGCATATCCAGCCTGTTAGCGCGTCTGATGGCAGCTTAACCCGAGCGCAGCCGCCCGCGCGTCATCACCAGTTTGCTGTCGCTCATGCGCGCCGCATTCTGGCTAACGTGGCAGTGGGTGATGGCGATAGCCAGCGCATCTGCCGCATCCGCCTGCGGGTTGGCCGGCAGTTTCAGCAGCGTGCGGACCATATGCTGCACCTGGCTCTTCTCCGCCCCGCCGGTTCCGGTAACCGTCTGTTTAACCTGCCGCGCCGCATATTCAAACACCGGCAAATCGGCATTGACCGCGGCCACAATCGCTGCGCCGCGAGCCTGGCCAAGTTTCAGTGCCGAATCCGCATTTTTCGCCATAAACACCTGCTCAATCGCAAAGTAGTCAGGCGAAAACTGCGTGATGATTTCGCAGACGCCGGCATAAATCAGCTTCAGGCGTCCCGGTAAATCGGTCACGTTGGTGCGGATACAGCCGCTGCCCAGGTAGCTCAGCTGACGGCCGGTCTGACGGATAACGCCGTAGCCGGTAATGCGCGAGCCGGGGTCAATCCCGAGAATAATCGCCACAGCACGCCTCCGGTTGCCGGAAAAATAACCACGCCATTACAGCGTTTCCGCCACCTCGTCAGAGATCTCACCGTTGTGATAAACCTCCTGCACGTCGTCGCAATCTTCCAGCATATCGATCAGCCGCAGCAGTTTTGGTGCCGTTTCTGCATCCAGTTCCGCTTTGGTTGACGGGATCATGGAGACTTCAGCGCTGTCAGCTTTCAGACCGCCCGCTTCCAGCGTATCACGCACGTTGCCCAGCTCTTCCCACGCTGTGAAGACATCGATGGCACCGTCATCATAGCTCACCACATCTTCCGCACCCGCTTCCAGTGCTGCTTCCATCACCGCATCTTCATCCTGACCCGGAGCAAAGGAGATCACTCCTTTTTTGCTGAAGAGATAGGAGACAGAGCCGTCAGTGCCCAGATTACCGCCGGTTTTGGTGAAGGCGTGGCGCACTTCTCCGACGGTACGGTTACGGTTGTCACTCAGGCATTCGATCATTACCGCAGAGCCGCCCGGACCGTAGCCTTCATAAATGATGGTTTCCATATTGGAATCATCTTCGCCGCCGACGCCGCGTGCAATGGCGCGGTTCATGGTGTCGCGCGTCATGTTATTTGAGAGCGCTTTATCCATCGCTGCGCGCAGACGCGGGTTAGAACCTGCATCGCCGCCGCCCAGCTTCGCGGCAGTGACCAGCTCGCGAATGATTTTAGTAAAGATCTTGCCGCGCTTGGCGTCCTGCGCCGCCTTACGATGTTTTGTGTTCGCCCATTTACTGTGACCAGCCATCTTACATTTTCTCCGATCTTTTACAGGGTGCAGGCTATCTTGCCTGCGCTCTTATCCCCGGCAGCATCCACGCCATCCGCACGCAGAGATCTGCGCGGCGGTGGTGGCGCTGACGATGAACAATTGCGCTGCGCCGATAACGCCTGACTGCTCAATGTTAGCGGTGCGGTTTAATAAAACAGCACACGATAGTTGGACGAAGGGAATACGCTTCGTCGAATGTGTGGAATTTACCCTGGTTGCCACCGGAAAACACGCGGCGGCGCTCGCTCAGATAAACTCTTCAATCGCCTGGCGATTGCTCCAGGATTTGGTTAACGCCGCAGCCTCTTCAGCGATCAGCCAGCGGGCAGCCAGGTGCTCACTCAGCAGCGGCATCCGTTCAGCCGGCAGCGCCAGCCGGAACCAGTGCTCGCGATTGTGCGTTATGCCTGGCGCATAGCGGTGACGAAAATGAGGGAAGATCTCAAATTCAATCTGCCGCTGGCAATCTTCAAGCTGCAGCCCTTCGCCACAGATATCGATCGCCAGCTCTTCCGCCACTTCGCGTGCTGCAGCCTGAGCCGGCGTTTCACCCGGCTCCAGACTGCCGGTGACCGACTGCCAGAAGCCGTGATCATCGCGCCGCTGCAGCATCAACACCCGGCCGGTATCTCGCGCAAAGATCACCACCAGCACCGATACCGGATGTTTAAAGCCCATTACTGCTGCTCTGGCTTTTCTTTCTTCGCGACAATCTGAATGCCCAGATCGCTCAGCGCAGCTGGATTTGCCAGGCTTGGTGCTTCCGTCATCATACAGGCTGCCGCCGTGGTTTTCGGGAAAGCGATCACGTCACGAATATTATCGGTGCCGGTGAGCAGCATAGTCAGACGATCAAGGCCAAACGCCAGACCGGCGTGCGGCGGCGTACCATATTTGAGCGCGTTCAGCAGGAAGCCAAACTTCTCCTGCTGTTCTTCAGCCGTAATGCCGAGAATGCTGAACACGGTCTGCTGCATCGTCCCGTTGTGGATACGCACAGAGCCGCCGCCCACTTCGTAGCCGTTGATCACCATATCGTAGGCATTAGCCACTGCCTGCGTCGGCTCGGCTGCCAGCTGCTCCGCCGTAAGCGACTTAGGTGAGGTAAACGGATGGTGCATCGCTGCCAGACCGCCTTCGTCATCCTCTTCAAACATCGGAAAGTCGATGACCCAGAGCGGTGCCCAGGCTTTCTCGTCGGTGATCTTCAGGTCGCGGCCAGCTTTCAGGCGCAGTGCACCCAGCGCATCCGCCACAACTTTAGCGCGATCGGCGCCAAAGAAGATCAGATCGCCATCCTGCGCGCCGGTGCGATCCAGAATCGCTTCCACGATCTCAGGCGTCAGGAATTTAGCCACCGGACTCTGCACGCCTTCAGCGCCACTGGCGCGGGCGTTGATTTTCATCCATGCCAGGCCACGTGCACCATAAATCTCAACAAACTTCGTATATTCATCAATCTGCTTACGCGTCAGCGTCGCACCGCCCGGCACGCGCAGCGCAGCAACCCGTCCTTTGGCGTCGTTCGCCGGACCAGAGAACACCTTAAACTCTACGTCTTTCAGCAGATCGGCAACGTCCACCAGTTCCATCGGATTACGCAGATCGGGTTTATCAGAGCCGTAGCGGTTCATCGCTTCTGCAAACGTCATCAGCGGGAAATCACCCAGATCAATGCCTTTGATCTCAAGCCAGAGCTCGCGGATCAGGCGCTCCATCTTCTCCCGCACCTCTTCCGCGCTCATAAAGGAGGTTTCAACGTCGATTTGCGTAAATTCAGGCTGGCGATCGGCCCGCAGATCTTCATCACGGAAGCATTTTACAATCTGATAGTAGCGATCGAAGCCGGACATCATCAGCAGCTGCTTAAACAGCTGTGGCGACTGCGGCAGCGCATAGAACTTGCCTTTATGCACGCGGCTTGGCACCAGATAGTCGCGCGCGCCTTCCGGCGTTGCTTTGGTCAGCATCGGCGTTTCAATATCCAGGAAACCTTCACTGTCCATAAAGCGGCGAACAAAGCTGGTAATTCTGGCGCGCGTTTTCAGGCGCTGTGCCATCTCCGGGCGACGCAGATCGAGGTAACGATAGGTCAGACGCGCTTCTTCGCTATTGACCTGGTTGGAGTCCAGCGGCAGCGGCTCCGCGCGATTAATGATGGTCAGCGCGTGGGCAAACACTTCGATATCGCCGGTCGCCATATCGCTGTTGCGGTTTTTCTCTTCACGCGCGCGCACCGTACCGGTGATCTGGATGCAGAATTCGTTGCGCAGCTCAGACGCCAGCTGGAAAGCCTCCTGATAATCGGCATCAAAAAACACCTGAGCGATCCCTTCGCGGTCACGCATATCGATAAAAATCAGGCTGCCGAGATCGCGACGGCGATTAACCCAGCCGCAGAGAGTAACTTGCTGACCCACATGAGACAGGTTGAGCTGTCCGCAATATTCTGTACGCATAACGTATCCTTTTAACTTCGCCGCTGCTGCCAGGCAGCATCAGGGCGCGTAACCTCTGAAGATGCTGCCGCAAAAAAGGCAGCTATTATAATGGAAAAAGCCAGGCAGGATAAGTAGAGCTGCTGCAAAGCAGCTAATTCATCGGCATTTATGCGTTATCTTCTGCCCGCTTTCTCTTACAACCGGCATCCGGAGTCCGTTTTGACGCTTCGTATTGGTCTACCACAATGGCATCACCCGCAGTGGAAACAGTTTGGTCTGCACACGCTGGAGGATTATGCGCGTCTGTTTAGCTGCGTAGAAGGGAATACAACGCTGTATGCGCTGCCAAAACCTGAGGTGGTGCAGCGCTGGCGCGACATGACGCATGACGATTTCCGCTTCTGCTTTAAATTTCCCGCAACCATCTCTCATCAGGCTGCTCTGCGTAATTGTGATGATTTAGTCAGCGATTTTTTTCGCCTGCTGGATCCGCTCAGCACGCGCCTGGGGCAATACTGGCTGCAGCTGCCCGCCAGTTTTTCACCGGCACAGCTTGACGATCTGTGGCGCTTTCTGGATAGCCTGCCGCGCAGCTTCAGCTATGGCGTTGAAGTGCGTCATCAGGCATTTTTTGCCCGTGGCGAGGCGGAGCGCCAGCTAAACCGTGGCCTGCACGCGCGCGGCGTTAACCGGGTGGTACTCGACAGCCGGCCGGTGCACGCTTCTGCCTCACAATCGGCTGCCGCTATCGACGCGCGGGCGAAAAAACCGCGCGTGCCGCCACATGCGGTGCGCACCGGCACTCAGCCGATGGTCCGGTTTATCGGCAGCGATAGCGTGGCAGAGAGCGAAGCCCTCTTTCCGCCGTGGCGCAGCAAGCTGGCAGCGTGGCAGACAGAGAGCGATCCGCTGCTGTTTATTCATACGCCGGATATGGGAGAGGTGTTTCCGCTGGTGCAGGCGCTCTGGCCACAGCTGCAGGCGCTGGAACCCGGCCTGCGCGACCTGCCAGCGTGGCCGCAGCAGAGCGCGCTGTTCTGAGCAGGGAAACGGGTGCAGCAGAGGCGACTTTCTGCCAGAATAGCGCCCTTTCCGTTTTTCTCTTCGGATTTTCCATTATGTCTGACCGCGATACGCTATTTTCCGCACCTATCGATAAGCTGGGTGACTGGACCTTTGACGAGCGCGTGGCTGAAGTCTTCCCCGATATGATTCAGCGCTCGGTGCCCGGCTACTCCAACATCATTTCAATGATTGGTATGCTGGCAGAACGCTTTGTACAGCCCGACAGCCAGGTGTATGACCTCGGGTGTTCACTGGGGGCCGCCACTCTTTCGGTGCGCCGTAACATCCGCGTACCCGGCTGCCAGATTATTGCCGTGGATAATTCGCCGGCGATGGTTGAGCGCTGCCGCCGCCATATCGACGCCTTTCGTGCCGATACGCCGGTACAAGTGCTGGAGGCCGATATCCGCGATATCGAAATTGAGAACGCTTCGCTGGTGGTGCTCAACTTTACGCTGCAGTTTCTGGCGCCTGACGCCCGCATTGCGCTGCTGGAAAAAATTGCCCGCGGCCTGAATCCCGGCGGCGCCCTGGTGCTGTCAGAAAAGTTCAGCTTTGAAGATGCTGAGGTGGGCGAACTGCTGTTTAACATGCATCACGATTTCAAGCGTGCCAACGGCTACAGCGAACTGGAGATTAGCCAGAAGCGCAGCATGCTGGAGAATGTCATGCTGACCGACAGCGTGGAAACGCACAAAGCCCGCCTTAAAGCGGCGGGCTTTGCTCATGCAGAACTCTGGTTCCAGTGCTTCAACTTTGGTTCACTGGTGGCGCTGAAATGATCGACTTTGGCCGTTTTTATCAGCAAATCGCCACCGGCCCGCTGGCGAGCTGGCTGGAAGTTCTGCCGGCGCAAATCGCGGCCTGGCAGCGTGACAATCTGCACGGACATTTTCGCAACTGGGAAAAAGCGGTGGAGTATCTGCCGCTGCTGACGCCGCAAACGCTGGATCTGGTGCACAGCGTCAGCGCGCAGCGTGACGATCTGACCGATCGCCAGCGCGCCGGTATTGAAAAGCTGCTGCGTAATCTGATGCCGTGGCGTAAAGGCCCCTATGCGCTTTACGGTACGGAGATCGACACGGAATGGCGCTCTGACTGGAAATGGGATCGGGTGTTACCCCATATCTCTCCGCTCGCCGGGCGGACGATTCTGGACGTTGGCTGCGGCAGCGGCTATCACATGTGGCGTATGCTGGGCGCTGGCGCGCAGATGGTGGTGGGCATCGACCCGATGCAGCTGTTTCTCTGCCAGTTCGAAGCGGTACGTAAGCTGCTGGGTGACGATCGCCGCGCGCATCTGCTGCCGCTCGGCATTGAACAGCTGCCCGCGCTGCAGGCGTTTGATACCGTATTCTCAATGGGCGTGCTCTACCACCGCCGTTCACCGCTCGATCATCTGCTGCAGCTGAAAAATCAGCTGGTGAGCGAGGGTGAGCTGGTGCTGGAAACGCTGGTGATTGAGGGCGATGAACATGCCGTCCTGGTACCGGGTGAGCGCTATGCGCAGATGCGCAACGTCTACTTTATTCCGTCAGCGGCAGCGCTGAAAGGCTGGCTGGAGAAGTGCGGTTTTGTTGATGTACGCATTGCCGACTATGCGGTCACGTCCGTGGAAGAGCAGCGTCGCACCAGCTGGATGACCAGCGAGTCGCTGGCAGAGTTTCTCGATCCGGCCGATAGCAGCAAAACGGTTGAGGGTTACCCCGCGCCGCTGCGCGCCGTACTGGTTGCCCGCAAGCCCTGAAAATACGCGCCGCGACGGCATCGCGGCGCGTCAGGTATTATCCTGCTACTGCTCATCTGCTGACCGATCCCAGTACTGATATTTATAGGCGGAAGTAAGATGACGCTCGATAGTGCCTTTGGCAAACACCTCTTTTTCGTGCAGAAAACTCAGCGTACAGTTGCCGGCTTCATCCCAGAGCTGACAGGTGTCCGTAGAGTGCAGCGTGCTGACCGGCGTGGTCGCCAGCCCGCTTAATCCCAGCTCGCGCCACTGCTTATCATAACGCCAGATCTCCCGGCTGCGCGCGCTTTGCGTCTCAACCACCCGATCCTGCGCATTCCAGCGCCAGCGGTTTTCACCGTTATTCTGTTTATCGCTGCCGCGCGTGACGCTCTTCTGCACCCGTAATCGCGGGTCGTAATGATAGGCGATCGCTGCAGAACCCTCACTGCCCATATTCACGAATTTATCGGTGGCGCTGATGATGTTTCCCTGCGGCCCTTTGCGCCAGCTCAGCGTACCCTGTCGCTGATCCACCACTTCTTCACGCCCCGACTTAATCGCGGTAACCCGCCAGGCGTACTCCGCTACCCAGCCGCGCTGTACGCGGGCAATATGCTGCTCCATGCTCAGCACAATATTCCCTTCGCGCTTATCGTAGCTGATATCAGCCACCATCAGGTCGCCGCAGCGGTCAAACTGGCCCAGCACGCGTTTCTGGGAGTCAACGTCTTTACCAAACTCCCCGGCAATAACCTGCCGCACCGCGCCTTTTGCCGCGCCGCCCAGCAGGATCCAGAGATTGCTGCTGCTGATGTTATGGCTGAGCGGCGGACAGGGAGCGGTGGCCGCCTGCGTCGGGCAGGCAGCTAAATATGTCAGCAACAGCGTTGCACAAAGGTGGCATTTCATAGGGTTATCCGCATGGAGCCATCTGTTAAGCAAAGCACCTTTTCCGGCAAATCGCTATGCAGATGGCGGGCGGAGAAGAAAATTATGCCGGGTATAGCGAATATACAAGGGGCTGAATCAACCGCAGAACAGGCTATGTTTGCCGGCAGCCGGCTCACCTGCGCGTTTTTAACGGCATAAAAAAAACCCCAGCAAATGACTGGGGCGTGGTACTTGCAAACATCACGTCAGGGTTGGTGGCGTGCTGTGCGGCAAAATCGATAGCGGATCAGGCGACCCGGTTAACGTTCATCTGCATCATACTTTTCATGGCTTCTATTACGTCACCATCAACGCAGGAACGGCTGAATTCATCGGTTTCTGCTTCGGCGCACATCGAAACACCCGCTTTGCGATAGCGCATAGGGGAAGCGATGGCGCGACTGGCTGAGCTGTGGACCTCCTGCAAGCCGCAATCCAGAAACTTCTGCAGATTGCTCAGGCGTACACCAGCACCGGCCATAATGATTGGACCCGTGCTTAATTGATTAAGTTCCCTGAGTAGTGCAATTCCTGTTTCTGCACTCTGCTGCTGGCCTGACGTCAGAATGCGCGCGACACCCAGATCGGTCAGCACCTCCAGCGCCCGCCTGGGGCTGTGGCACAGATCAAACGCCCGGTGAAAGGTCACGGCCAGGCCATCGCACAGTTGCATAATCTGCTGCATACGCGGCACATCGATATGCGCATCTTCATCCAGAACGCCCACGACGATGCCGGGAAAGCCCCATTCGCGTATCTGCGCGATATCCGATTTCATGATGTCAAACTCCAGACGGGAGTAGCAAAAATCGCCGCCGCGCGGCCGGATGATGGGATGCACCGGAATAGTCAGCTCGCGCAGCGCGGCCTGCAGCATGCCCGCTGATGGCGTCAGCCCGCCCTCGCGCGGGGCGCTGCAAAGCTCTACGCGATCGGCACCGGCGCGCTGGGCGGTCACTGCGCAATCAATGCCGTAGCAACAAATTTCCAGTTTCGTCATCGGTTTCTCCTTATCACGACTGCTGGCTCAGAGGGGGTAGCTTCGGTTAGTCTGTTACTCACTCATTTTACGTGGAAAGCGCACTATGGTATTCGATTTTGATCAACGGATAGACCGCGGTCACAGTGATAGTCTTAAATGGCACAAATATCGTGACCGTGATGTGCTGCCACTCTGGATTGCAGATACCGATTTTCGCTCGCCACCCTGTATTATTGAGGCCATTCAAAAACGAGTCGCACACGGCGTATTTGGTTACGGTGTCACGCCTGCCGGACTGACAGAGATTATCGTGCAGCGCATGGCGGAGCGTTATGACTGGATTATCAGGCCGGAATGGATAGTGATATTGCCGGGTGTGGTAAGCGGACTTAACATTGCCGTGCGTGCTTTTACCGCAGCCGGAGAACGTACCGTGGCGCCTGCGCCCATCTATCCGCCGTTTCGCGGCGCTTCCCGGCTGGCCGATCGCGCGCAGCTCAGTCTGCCGCTGCAGCGGACAGAAGATCGCTGGGTCATGGACATAGATCGGGCGGAGATGACGGGCAACGAGCGACTGCTGATGCTGTGCAACCCGCAAAACCCCGGCGGCACGGTATACCGGCGCGATGAACTCTCCCGCCAGCTCGCATTTGCGCAACGCCACGATCTTATCGTCTGTTCAGATGAGATCCATGCCGATCTGGTGCTTACGCCGGGCGTGCAGCACACGCCGTTTGCCGCGCTGAGTGAGGATGCCGCACAGCGCAGCATAACGCTTATCTCTCCCTCTAAAAGTTTCAATATCGCCGGGCTGGGCGCCTCTATGGCCATTATTCCCGATGATACGTTGCGCCGGCGCTTTAAGCAGGTGCGTGAGGGGATCGTGCCGGGCGTGGATATTCTGGCGCTGGTTGCCGCCGAGGCGGCGTGGCGCGAGGGTGATGCGTGGCTGCAGGCGCAAATTGCCTATCTGCGCGCAAACCGCGACTGGCTGGCGAGCCGCATTGATGCACTGCCCGGCCTCGATATGGTCGTGCCGGACGCGACCTATCTCGGCTGGATTGACGCCAGCGGCCTGCAGAGTGAAAACCCGGCGCGCTATTTTGAGCAGTACGGGCTCGGCTTCTCGCCCGGAGGCGATTTTGGCGATGACCGCTTTGTCCGCTTCAATTTTGGCTGTACGCGCGCCACCCTGCAGGAAGCGGCAGCGCGTCTGGAGCAGGCGGCGGAAGCCCGGCGTTAATCGCGCTCGCTGGCGACAATTTCCTCAAGTCGCCAGGGGTGAAACTTGATCGTGGTTTCACCATCGGTGACGGCCAGCACAGGATTAGGCAGGCGTTCATTTTCGCCCTGCGGCGCGCTGGTTTTAAAAGAGATGCCGGGCTGCGTCAACGCCGTATCAGAGAGCAGCGCCATAGCGCGCATGCCCAGCGTTTCCGGCTCACCGCGCAGGACGATTTCAATATGTTCCCAGCCCTCGTGCCGGTAAAGCTTCGCGCCCGGCCAGGGCAACTCGATGACATCAACCTGCTGCCCTGCCAGCGTAACCGGCTGCCGGAGTTTAAACAGACAGATCGGTCGACCGTTAATCATCGCTTCTGAAAAGAGCTTACCAATCTGCAAAAAGCCGCGCTTCCAGCGTTCGGCGGTAGCAAACTGGTGACAGCGCACGGCCAGATGATCAATCTCATGTGCCTGCGGTGAAAGTCCGAGTCGCGCAGCAAAAGCCTGCAGCGCCTGCTCAAAACGGCAAAAATCTTCTGTTAAATCGTCTAACTCCGGGGGAAAATCCAGCTTCATTGCCTGAAACCTCAACGTCTGTTCAGTGAAATTAATCATTAAAATCAATATGCCAGCTTTTTCAGCCAGACAAAACCTTCGGATTCATCCGATTTAGTCAATAAAAACCGCCAAAACCAGATAAAAACAGGCTTACATTCAGATTATTCGCCTAATCAGGGCCAGGCTTAACTTTATAAAAACAAGCTAAGCTTATGATTATATTGACGAATCTTTACACAATGAGATAACTCTTATTTGGCCGCCAATTAATTGCAGATAACCCCCCTTTCTTATAAATTTGAGTTTCTACCTCACAAGGAACGGCTCTATGTCTATGCTCATTGTTGTCGCGGCTCTCATTGCCTTAACGGGATTCGCCATTTCCCGCCACTGGAAAGTGCGTGAAGACAAAAGCGTCAAAAACCCTCGTCGTCACCCGCGCCGCCGTTAATCGGCGCGCGGTTTTGCCGTCAGCTTACCGGTCCGGGCCGACTGCTGTTGCTGACGCATCCTAACATTTCACGTATACTTCCCCTCTCTTTTTTTCCGTCCCGACACAAGCGCGGGATGATGGTATCGGCTCGTCCTCTGCTGACGGGCCTTTTCAGCATATGAAGGTAACGCGGTGAATATTCAGGCTCTTCTTTCCGATAAAGTCAGTCAGGCGATGCGTGCAGCGGGTGCGCCCGACGATTGCGAACCGCTGGTTCGTCAGTCAGCTAAAGTCCAGTTTGGTGATTATCAGGCGAACGGCATCATGGGCGCGGCAAAACGGCTGGGCCAGGCACCGCGTCAGCTGGCTGAACAGGTGGTGAAGCATCTGGATCTGACCGGCATTGCCAGTCATACCGAGATTGCAGGGCCTGGCTTTATCAATATTTTCCTCGAGCGCCAGTGGCTGGCACAGCAGGCCGCGCAGGCGCTGCAGCAGCCCGATCTCGGCGTCAGCAAACCTGAACCGCAAACCATTGTTATCGACTACTCGGCACCTAACGTGGCGAAAGAGATGCACGTGGGCCACGTGCGCTCCACCATCATCGGCGATGCGGCAGTGCGGACGCTGGAGTTTCTGGGTCACAATGTGATCCGGGCTAACCACGTCGGCGACTGGGGTACGCAGTTTGGCATGCTTATCGCCTATCTGGAAAAGCAGCAGAATGAAGATCATGCTGATATTGCTCTCGCCGATCTGGAAGCATTTTATCGCGAAGCAAAGCGTACTTACGATGAAGATGAAGCGTTCGCCGCGCGCGCGCGCAGCTATGTCGTCAAGCTGCAGGGCGGCGATGAGTATTGTCGCGTCATGTGGAAAAAGCTGGTTGATATCACCATGAGTCAGAATCAGCTGGTCTATGACCGTCTGAATGTCACCCTGACGCGTAATGATGTCATGGGAGAGAGCCTCTACAACGATATGCTGCCAGGCATTGTCGCTGACCTGCGTGAAAAGGGTCTGGCGGTCACCAGCGAAGGCGCGACGGTGGTTTTCCTTGATGAGTATAAAAACAAGGAAGGCGAGCCGATGGGCGTTATCATCCAGAAAAAGGATGGCGGCTATCTCTATACCACTACCGATATCGCCTGCGCGAAATATCGCTATGAAACGCTGCACGCCGATCGCGTGCTCTACTATATCGACTCGCGCCAGCATCAGCACCTGCAGCAGGCATGGACCATCGTACGTAAAGCGGGCTACGTGCCAGCCTCCGTGCCGCTTGAGCACCACGCCTTCGGCATGATGCTGGGCAAAGATGGCCGTCCGTTTAAAACCCGCAGCGGCGGCACCATCAAGCTGGCGGATCTGCTGGATGAAGCCGTTGAACGTGCCCATACGCTGGTCAGCGCTAAAAATCCGGAGATGTCGCCGCAGGAACTGGCCGATCTGGCGGAAATTGTTGGCATCGGCGCGGTTAAATATGCCGATCTCTCCAAGAGCCGTACCACAGATTACATTTTCGACTGGGACAACATGCTGGCATTTGAGGGCAATACCGCGCCTTATATGCAGTATGCCTATACCCGCGTCCTGTCGGTGTTCCGTAAAGCGGGTCTGGATGCAGAGACCCTGAGCGGTGAGATTACGCTGACGGATGAGCGCGAAGCGCTGCTGGCCACGCGCCTGCTGCAGTTTGAAGAGGTGATCACGCAGGTTGCGCGTGATGGTACGCCGCATGTTATGTGTGCTTATCTGTATGACCTGGCCGGACTCTTCTCCGGCTTCTATGAGCACTGCCCGATTCTGGCGGCTGAAGAGGCGTCTGTACGCAACAGCCGCCTGCAGCTGGCGGCTCTCACCGCGAAGACCCTGAAACAGGGGCTGGATACGCTGGGGATTAAAACCGTCGAACGGATGTAATGACAGCAGCTGATAAAAAACCCGCCTTGTGCGGGTTTTTTGTTATTACCGATAGTTTACGGTCACTTCACTGCTGAGCACCCGCAGACCCGGCGGCAGCGCTCCCTGCCCCTGAAAGCCAAACGCCAGATAGAGCGGCTCTTCGGCCGGGATCAGCGCCAGACCGCGCGTGGATCCGCTGGCGCCATCCAGCTCCACGCAGCGCTGGCTGGCGCAGAGGCGCACCACCAGCCCGGATGGTGCCGGACGGCTAAGCTGATAGCGCCAGTTAACCACGGCGATGTTGCCGGGTGCCGCAGAAGGCGCCCTGAGCGCTGGCGATAACAGCCAGCTGCCGCGTGCCCCAAGTCCGGGACCGCTGACGCTGGCGCTCCACGCACCGGTAGCGGCTATGCCCGCCAGCGGTGTGAACAGCAGCAGCAACATTAACGGATAGCAGCGCCGCATTATTTGCCTCCAATCGTGGCGGTCATGCGGATCTGGCGATTGTCACTCAGCTCCAGATTGGAAAGTACCACCAGCTGCGGCAGGTTACGCCGCAGGAAGCGCGCCAGCAGCGCACGCAGCGGATGGTTCACCAGCAGGACCGGCGGCGCACCGCTCATCTCCTGCTGCTGCAGCGCCGCCTGTGCCTGCATCAGCAGACGATCGGCCAGCCCTGGCTCCAGGCCACCGCCGCCCTGCAGCGCCTGCAGCAGCAGACGCTCCAGCATGGCATCCAGGCCAATAACCTGCACCTCTCCGCTGCCCGGGAACCACTGCTGGGTGATCGCCCGCCCCAGCGCCACGCGTACTACGCTGGTCAGCTCCTGTGGGTCGCTCTGCACCGGCGCGTGCTCCGCCAGCGTTTCGATGATGGTGCGCATATCCCTGATTGATACCCGCTCGGTAAGCAGGTTCTGCAGCACTTTATGCAGCGTGGTCAGGCTGATTACCCCCGGCACCAGATCTTCCGTCAGCTTCGGCATCTCCTGAGTAACGCGATCCAGCAGCTGCTGCGCCTCCTGCCGGCCAAACAGCTCGCTGGCGTACTGTCCAATCAGGTGGTTGAGGTGCGTTGCCACCACGGTGCTTGCCTCGACCACGGTATAACCCTGAATCTGCGCCTGCTCTTTCAGGGCGCTGTCGATCCAGATCGCCGCCAGGCCAAACGCCGGATCAACGGTAGGCTCGCCCGGCAGGCTGCCGGCTGCGGTGCCGGGATTAATGGCCATCCAGCGGCCAGGGTAGGCGTCACCGCTGCCAATCTCCACGCCTTTCATCAGAATGCGATAGCGTGCGGGCGGCAGCTCCATGTTGTCGCGGATATGTACCACCGGCGGCAGAAAACCAACCTCCTGTGCCACTTTCTTACGGATGCTGCGGATACGGCCCAGCAGCTCGCCATTCTGGGTATGGTCAACCATCGGAATGAGGCGATAGCCCACTTCCATTCCCAGCGAATCCTCCAGCTGAACGTCGGTCCAGGAGGCCTCAACCGTGGCGGGCGTCTCCTGGGTTTTCATCAGGCTGGCTGATTCAGGCTGCTTCTTCGGCTGCATCTCACGGCCGCGCAGCCACCAGGCAAGCCCGAGCAGCGCGCCGGTAAACAGCAGAAAGACAAAGTTAGGCATGCCGGGCACCAGACCAAGCAGGCCGATTACCCCGGCGCTGAGCATCAGCACGCGTGGATTATTAAACAGCTGCCCGACCATCTGCTCACCGACATCCTGGTCAGTGGCGACGCGGGTGACGATGACGCCTGCTGCCGTGGAGATCACCAGCGCCGGGATCTGCGCCACCAGGCCATCACCGATAGTCAGCAGCGTATAGGTCTCACCGGCGTGGCCAACATCCATCCCATGCTGCACAACGCCCACCAGCAGGCCGCCGATGACGTTGATCACCATGATGAGAATACCGGCGACGGCATCCCCGCGCACAAACTTACTGGCACCATCCATTGAGCCGTAGAAATCGGCCTCCTGCGTCACTTCGGAACGGCGACGCTTGGCCTCATCTTCGCCAATCAGACCGGCGTTAAGATCGGCATCGATCGCCATCTGCTTGCCGGGCATTCCGTCCAGTACAAAGCGGGCGCCGACTTCCGCAATACGGCCAGCGCCTTTGGTGATGACCATGAAGTTGATGATCACCAGAATGATAAACACCACAATACCGATGGCAAAGTTACCACCGACCAGAAAGTGGCCAAACGCTTCCACGACGCGGCCCGCTGCGTCGGCCCCGGTATGCCCTTCCAGCAGAATGATACGGGTGGAGGCGACGTTCAGCGCCAGTCGTAATAGCGTTGAGAACAGCAGTATGGTGGGGAATGCCGCAAACTCCAGGGTGCGCTGGGTGAACATCGCCACCAGCAGCACCATGATCGATAGTGCGATATTAAAGGTAAACAGCAGATCGAGAATGAAGGCGGGCAGCGGCAGCACCATCATCGACAGGATCAACATTATCAGCACCGGTCCTGCCAGCACCTGCCATTGCGTCTCTTTAAAACTGCCCGGTAAACGCAGTTTTTCGGCCAGATTAGCCATCGTCTCTGTTCTCTCCTGCAAAGTCCATCTCTGCCGGGACCGGCAGATGCTTAGGTTTGGTCGGGATCAGGCCGCCTTCACGCTTCCAGCGCCGCAGCTGCCAGACCCAGGCCAGCACTTCCGCTACGGCAGCGTACAGCGCACCGGGGATAAACTGACCAATTTCAGTATGCCGATAGAGCGCTCGCGCCAGCGGCGGCGCTTCAAGGATCGGCACACGGTGCTCTTTTGCCACTTCACGGATGCGCAGCGCGATGTCACCTGCGCCTTTCGCCACCACTTTTGGCGCATTCATCTTGCCTTCCTGATACTGCAGCGCCACCGAGTAGTGCGTCGGGTTCGTCACAATCACGTCAGCTTTCGGTACATCAGCCATCATGCGGCGGCGGGCTGCCGCGCGCATCGCCTGACGGATCCGCCCCTTCACGTGCGGATCGCCCTCATTCTGTTTATGTTCGTCGCGGATCTCCTGACGCGTCATGCGCAGCTTTTTGAAATAGCTGTAGAGCTGCCAGAACACATCAAAACCGACCATCGGAAACAGACCCAGCATCACCAGCCCGCAGCTGGTGGCGACCATACTCAGGCCATGGTGCAGCGCGTTAACCGGCGATTCCGCGATCAGCCGCAGCATCTCCTGCCAGTGGCTCCAGAGATACCAGCCCGCTACCACCCCTACCAGCACCGCCTTGAGGATCGCCTTCACCAGTTCAGCCGCGCTCTGGCCGGAAAAGAGGCGTTTTATGCCTGGCAGCGGGTTGAGCTTCTTAAAATCGAGTTTGATCGACTTACCGCTGATATGAATGCCGCCCAGCGCCATCGGGGCCGCCATGGCAACAATTACCAGCCCGCCCATCAGCGGCAGCAGCGCCACCACTGCCTGCATGACCAGATTGCCGATATGCGCCACAATAATTTTGTCATCGTTCACCATACCGTGATCGAAGCGAAAACCGGTTGCCACCATACGGGCAAGCTGCGTGGCCATGTGGGAACCGCCAAGCCAGAGGATCATCAGCCCGGTCAGCAGCATCAGCACCGATGTCAGCTCGCGCGATCGCGGGATCTGCCCCTCTTCCCGCGCTTTCTCAAGTCGGTGGGGGGTGGGCGATTCTGTTTTGTCCTCGCTGCTACTCTCTTCAGACACAGCACACCTCAGCTGGCAGAAATTCTGAGTACAGGATGACAAACTTACCCGGGAGTGAAGCGCGGATTAAACGACGAAATAACCTGCTTATTGCGTCATAAGTAAAATCGTTGTCGTGCCCTGTCCGTTTTCTCAGCAGAAACAGCGCACAAAAGACGTGACGCGATCGGGGTTTTGGGGATCTGAACAGGCGCGGAAAATCTTAAAATGAGAATTTTCTGCAAAGAGATCACATTATTAATTTCACTGTAAAACATAAATTTTTATAATGTTTTATCCCGGACAGACGTTTGCCTGAAAAGATTCTTCGCTACCCGGCCTGCCCGATGCCGGGTGAACCGTAAAAGTCGCTTAACTGTTGCAGCCTTCTGCAGACCTCCTCTGCGGCTTCAGGCGTGATGTTATGGTGCTAACACGCAATTTACCGCGATGCAATAGTTTGAATTCTCAAAAGTCTTAGGTAGACTGAGACGCACGTTGTCCTGAAGAGATCTGGCTGTTTTTCGTGGTTTTTTCGCAACACACTATGTTCATACTCGCCGGGTACGCCCACTGTTACTCTGCAATTAATCTGATGGAATGATAAGGATGATGGTGAAAAAAACGCTTATGCTTACGCTGCTGGCGACCCTGACGCTGGCCGGGTGCAAAACCCCGCCGCCGGCAGTGACAGAGGATACGCTGGTAACCAGTACGGTTAACGGCGTTACCCTGACGCATCGTTATGCGGTTGCCGCACCGGCAGAGTTCACCCCCGTCAACGCATCCTGGCGCGCACTCTACGCCGCTTCCGTTATGACCACCCCTGACTACGGCGGTAAAGTCGTGCGCTACCTTGATAACGCCCAGCGCTTTGAAGTGCTTGGCCGGGTGGAGCATAACTGGCTGGCGATTGCTGAAGAGCCTGAAGGCCAGCTGATAGGCTATATCCCCCCTAAAGCGGCCGTTGAGACCAGCCGCTATGACGCCACGTTGCGCAGCGATCGCCCGAAACCGCGTCGCGCTAAACAGGTGTGCGTGGCAGTAGGCGGTGCCAGTAAGGCGTGCCGCACCACTGATACCGCGACCTGGATCCTGGATTGAGTCAACAATCTGGCGCATATTGGCGACAGTCATACCGCAGTTTATGGCAAAATAGCGCCGTCATCGCCAGGAAAAACGAGAGTTAATGATGCAGGATCCCATTGCCCGCGAGGATATCAGCGCGGGCAACGATAACCTTTTGCTGAACGCCGCCGCCCCGGTGCTGAATGCTGTTGTCCGCATCCGGCAGGCTGCCACGCATGACGATCCGGCCGGGTTGCGCCAGCTGCTGATTGATGAAATCCGGCTGTTTGAACAGCGCTGCAAGCAGGCTGGCCTGCCGTTTGAGATGATCATCGGCGCACGCTACTGTCTTTGCAGCGTGCTGGATGAGGCGGCGGCACAGACGCCGTGGGGGACGCGCGGCGTCTGGTCAGGCAACGGCATGCTGGTGAGTTTTCACAATGAGAGCTGGGGGGGTGAAAAATTCTTTCAGCTTCTCTCCCGCGTTTCACAAAGTCCGCAGCAGCATCTCTGGCTGCTTGAAGTCATCCACTACTGTCTGCTGCTGGGATATGAAGGTCGCTACCGCGGCAGCGAAAGCGGCCGCACACAGTGTGAAGGGATCCGTAAACGTCTGGCGCAGCTGATCCACGACGCGCGCGCTGCAGAGAGTAGCACCGCAACGCCGCTGGTCGAGGTGCATCCGTTAGTGAACAGCCTGACGCGGCCGATGGTCCCGCTCTGGGCCTGTGCCACCGTGGCGGCGCTTATCGCCTGCATGGTCTACAGCATGCTGAACTGGCGGCTCGGCAATGCGGCTGAACCGCTGCTGCGCGATATCTATCAGACTCCCCTGCCGCAGATCATGCCCGGACGACGCCCCGCTTCACCGCAGGCGCTGCTCGATCTGCGCCAGCGTCTGAATGATGTGATTGCCGCCGGTCAGCTGGAAGTCAGCGATGGCGCGTTTGGCAGCAAAGTCATTATTCCCGCCGATAAACTTTTTGTTCCGGACGGCACCGTTGTAAACCCGGTCGGCCGCGCGCTGCTGGCGCACGTCGCCAGCGCTATGAAAAGCGTTAAAGGAACCGTTCTGGTCTCGGTCTATACCGATAACCGCGCCGTCGATGGCCGTTTCGCCTCCAGCTATGAATTTTCACTGGCCCGCGCGCGCGCTATTACGCAGCTGCTGACGACGCAGCTGGCGTCGGGGCAGAGCGTTAAAGCTGAGGGGCGCGGCGACAGTAATCCGCTGCTGCCTAACGACAGCAATGAAAACCGCGCCCGCAACCGCCGGGTTGAGATCACACTCTTCGCTGCGCCGGAAGCAGCGGCTACCCCGGAGGGCCAACGCTGATGCGCACATCTGTTCGTCACCTGCTGACTCATCGCCTGCTCTGGAGTCTGATTGGTGTTACCGCCCTCAGCTGCCTGGTGTGGATGCTTGGCCCGCTCTGGGTATGGGGTGAGACCCGACCGCTGGAGCCGGTTTTCTCCCGGCAGCTGGCCGTGGCCCTGCTCTTTTTTTGCTGGACGCTGTTTCAGCTTATTCCGGCAATATGGCGCGGCTGGTTCAATAGCAAGCTGCTGAATCGTCTCCAGAGCATGAGTCAGGAAGAGCTCTCCGATCGTCACTCCACCGAACAGGTGCTGGCACAGCGCTTTAGCGAAGCCGCGCTGCGTCTGAAACGCACGCAGTTTGGTCGCCATCATCAAAAAAGCTGGCTGGCGCGTTTTCAGAGTCACTATCTTTATGAGCTTCCGTGGTATCTGATTGTCGGCGCACCGGGCGCGGGCAAAACCACCGCGCTGCTGAACGCCGGCCTCTCTTTTCCCCTTACGGATACGCACGGCAATAGCGCAGTGCGTGGCGTAGGCGGCACCCGTCACTGCGACTGGTGGTTTACCGACAGCGCCGTGCTGATCGACACCGCCGGGCGCTATGCGCTGCAGGAGAGCCAGCGCGCGCGCGACAGCGCCGAGTGGCAGAGCTTTATCAACCTGCTCAAGCGCTACCGCACGCGTCAGCCAATTAATGGCGTGATCCTCACCATCAGCGTGGCCGACCTGCTGACCGACACCGCAGAGGCGCGGCATGCGCAGGCCACGGCGCTGCGCTGCCGTATGGCTGAGCTGCATCAGCAAACCGGTATCCATTTTCCGGTCTATATCATGGTAACCAAAACGGATCTGCTGAAGGGATTTCTGAGCTTTCATGCGGGCCTCAGCAAGCCGCAGCGGGATGCCATCTGGGGATTTACCTTTCCCTGGGAGCCGGGCAAACCTCACAAAGACGAGTGGCAGAGCAGTTTTACGGCACGTTTTCAGCGGCTTGAGCAGCAGCTTAAGCAGCAGCTGGCGGAGCGCATGGCGGCCGACCGCGATCTGATGCAGCGCGCTGACAGCTTTCTCTTTCCGCAGGAGTTTGGTTCCCTGCGCCCGCTGCTTAATGAGTATCTGGACGTGATCTTCTCCCGTCATGAGGAGGATATTGCCTGGTCTGCCCGCGGGCTGTTTTTTACCAGCGGGACCCAGGAAGGCCTGCCGTTTGACCGCATTATGGGCGCCCTTAATCGCAAGCTGCAGCTGCCGCAGAGCGGTGACCACACCCTGGCAGCCTGGGACAGCGTTAACCGCAGTAATCCTATTCCGGGCAATAAAGGCCAGAGCTACTTTATCCGCGATCTGCTCAGCGAACTGGTGTTTCGCGAAAGCGGCCTTGCCGGCAGCAACCACCATTGGGAATACCGCAACCGTCTGCTGCACTGGATCGGCTATGGCGCGCTGGCGGGTGCGCTGATCCTGCTGTGCGGCTTATGGCTTACCAGCTATGTGCAAAACCAGCGCTATCTTGATCAGGTGGCGAGCCGTATTGCGCCCCTGACGCAGCAGAGTCAGCAGGTCACACATCAGCCCGTCGATAATATTTTTGATCTGCTACCCTTCTTAAATAACCTGGTAAAGCTGCCGCTGTCCGAGCGCTTTTCGCTGGATAATCCGCCGCTTACTATGCGCGCCGGACTCTATCGCGGCACACAGGTCAGCGACGCGGCCTGGGTGCTTTATCAAAATGCGCTTAAGTCTCTGCTGCTGCCGCGGGTGGCGCAGCAGATCACGCATTTGCTGCGCGACGATCCTGGCGCCGATAACGCTTACAGCCGCAACGCGCTGCGCGCCTATCAGATGCTTTATCAGCCGCGAAATTACGACGGCACGTTTCTGCGCAGCTGGCTGATCGAAAATCTGCAGCGCACGCTGCCGGCCGATGTCAGCGTGCGCGATCTGCAGCAGCTCGACTGGCATCTCAGTCAGCTGCTCGATCAGCAGATACAATCTTCACCCTATGCACGTGATAACGCGCTGATGATGCGCAAGCTTGCAGAAAACCTGAAACGGGCGGGTCAGGAGAGCAGCGTGCTGGCGACCGCGCCAGAGGCCTCTGCCGGACAGCTGACCCGCTATAGTGAGTGACGGTGAGGTAAACATGGCGAACCACAGCGTGCCGGGCTGGTATGGCAAACTCCCCGCTACCGGCGATTTTTTGCGGCAGCGCCTGAGCGAGGCCACGGTCTCCCCCTGGAGTCACTGGTTTCAGCAGGGACTCACCCACTGGCATCAGCAGCAGCATGCCAGCACGCAGCTCTTTTTGCGCGCGCCGGTGTGGAACTTTGTTCTGCCGCTGTCGCCGCTGCGTCAGCAGGTGCAGATGGGCTGCCTGCTGCCCTCGTGCGATCGCGTAGGACGCGCCTGGCCGCTGCTGGCCCTGCGCACCTTTACGCTGAATGAGTGGCACCCGGCGCAGCTGACTATCTCCGGCGACTGGTTTCGCGAACTGGGCGGGCTGCTCTGGTCAGCGGTGCGCGAGCGCACCCTGCCGGAGAGCCTGGAAGCAGAGATGCAGCAGCTCTCACCCCTGCTGGTGCCCGGCAATCAGCGCAGCGATATTATGGATGTCATCGGTTTTGCGGATCTTCCCTGCACCCTGAGCTGGCAGGAAGTGGCAGAACGGTTTGAACCGCAGCAGCATATCAGCTACTGGTGGAGCAATCGCAGTGACGGCTTTGCCCACGCCACCCATAAACACAGCGGCCCGCTGACCGCAGAGCTTTTTTCACTGTTATTTAACCCGGCGGCGGGTGCGCAGCCGGGACGTAATGGCCTCTATCCACCCATGTTTGAATAAGCCGGCACGTTTGCCTTGTTAACGGGATGACTCATGCAATTTACCTTTGTGCAGTGCGATACGGATGTGCCCGCCAGAAGCGTCACCTTTATGCCGCCTGGCGGCACCATTGGCCGCAGTCAGGATAACGATCTGATCCTGCCTGATGAGACGCGCGCCATCTCACGCCTGCAGGCGCTTGTCCATCTCTCTGCCGAAGGGGAATGCCGTCTGACCGCACAGGGCAGCGTGACGGCGATTGAGCTCAATGGTCAGGTGGTGCAGCGGGGTGCCCAGGCCCTGCTGCAGCATGGCGATCGGCTGCAGATTGGTCAATATATGCTGGAAATTACCGATCCTGCGCATCAGCCTGCGCTACAGGACGATCCGCTGTCGTTTTTTAGCGAGGACGCCAGCGATCCACTTGGCATGCAGCAGGAGGCCGTCCTGAGTGCTGAGCTGATGCCGGAACCCCCTGCCCCGGTACGTCAGGAGCGGCGGCCCGATCCGCGGCTGGCCATCGATCCCGCCCGAGACAGCGCACCGCAAACCCGCCTGCCTGCAGAAGCCGGCGAGGAGAAGCTTATCGCCGCTCTGCTGGAGGGAATGGGACTCAATAATGGTCATCAGACATCGCTCGGTGAAGAGCAGATGCGCGTTACCGGTCGTATGCTCAGCCTGTTTTCTCAGGGAACCGTTGCCCTGCTCTCCTCGCGTTCAATTCTTAAGCGCGGCGTGAAAGCGGATATGACCATGATTCTGAACGAAGCCAATAATCCGTTTAAGATCCTGCCTTCCGGCAAAACCGTGCTGATGCAGATGTATCAGAGCCAGATGCCGGGTTTTATGCCGCCTGAAGCCGCAGTGCGCGATGCGCTGGTAGATTTGCAGGCGCATCAGCTGGGCATGATTGCCGGTATCCGGGCGATCATTGCTGCCATGTTGCAATCGTTTAATCCGCAGCGGCTGGAAGATCGCGCGCGCGAGGATGGCGCTCTGCCTAAAATCGCCTTCAGCAGCGGGCGCAAGGCCGCCCTGTGGGACGCCTTTACGCGACACTATCAGCGCACTGCCGGCGAGATTGAAGATGACTTCCATACGCTGTTTGGCGAAGCGTTTCTCAACGCGTATGACATGGAAGTTAATCAGTATAAAGATTCACAGACGCGGACGGATGAGACATGAAAATGATGTTTGCCAGCCGCTGTCAGCAGGGCCGGCGTGACGAAAATCAGGATCGCACTGGTGCGCAACTCGACGACGAGCGCGCCTGCTTTCTGGTGTGTGATGGCGTAGCCGGATTACCCGGTGGCGACTATGCAGCGCAGCTGGTGCGCGATACGCTCCTCAGCGCGGTGCAAAACAGCCGCAGCTTTACGCCTGCCACTACCCAGGCGGCTATCACTCTTTGTCAGCAAACGCTGGCGGCTGAGCAGGGGAAGAATCCGAAATTTTCCCGCATGAGCACCACGCTCGCGGCTCTGTTTATTGACCGTGAAAAACAGCGTGCATGGTGGGCGCACGCCGGTGATAGCCGGGTTTATCACTTTCGTCATGGTACGCTATGTGAGGTAACCCGGGACCATAGTCTGGCCCAACATCTGCAAGAGGCAGGCTATGAAAATTCCGGCATTAACAGTAATTTACTTTATAATGCCCTCGGCACTGAGCCGGTACGCCCGGTGACCTTCAGCAGCGCGATTGACCTCCAGGACGGCGATGCGTTTCTGGTCTGCACGGATGGCTTCTGGCTCAACCTGACCACGCAGGAGATGGAACAGGCGTTACGCATGGTTAACGCCTGTGAAGAGTGGCTGACGCTGATGGAACAGGCGGTCAATCGCAGCGACAAGCGGGACAACCTGAGCGCGCTGGCAATCTGGATTGGCGAACCGCAGGATGCCACGCTGCTCTATTCTCAGGCTGATGCGGCGCGCTTTGTGCCGCCTCACTATTGATTTGCAAGGATCCCTATGAAAGTGTGGTTGTCGGGCATTGCCGCCCTGCTGCTGGCCCAGAATGCACAGGCAGAAGATTATCGTGTGGTCTATTCGCCCAGCCTGGCGCTCGAGGTCTGGATCGACAACGTTGCCAGTAAAGCGCCCGACGACTGGTGCAAAGAGACGCTGCCGTTACGTATTGTCTCCGGTAAAAGCAGCGACACGCGCATTCTCACCAGCTTCCTGCCCCGGGTAGGCACGCTGCTGGCGAACCAGTGCGGCAGCCTTGACGAGCTGCCGTGGCAGATGATGACCAAAGAAGGCAGCGTGCTGGCTAACGGCAGCGCAGCAAAACTGCAGAACTGGCGCCCGATTATCCTGAATGATGCAACCGCCAGCGCCAGCGCCACCACCGCCGCACCGCTGGATCTCTCCCGTCCGGCGGACAACACGCCGCTGCAGCACTTTGCGCTGCCGGGCGGCTGTCATTTCCGCACCTGGTGGGACGACAAAGGTGCTTCGCTGTTTATTCCTGATGCGCCGGCGCAGCGCTGCTCAACGGAAGGCTGGCTGGAAGGCGCAGCCAGCATAACGCTGCTGAGTAAAGGTGAACCTGCAACGCTGCCGGTGACCTTTTATCAGGGGTATCCGGTCGCCAGCCTCGCGACCGGCAGCAAACCGCTGGAGATTGTCGCGGTCAATAAACAGCGAATGATTGTGACCCGGCCGGACGCTGCCGGGAGCTGGCTGGTGTTGCCGTTTGATGCGCGGGAGCATGTCTGGCGCTTTGGCGGTACCCTGCTGATTCAGATGGATAAAAAAGCTGGCAGTGACAGCAGCACGGTGAAAGCGCAGGTCGATCGTTTACGCGGCATCTGGTCGCCGCAGTTTATGCCACAGCAAAAAGTGACAGTGTTACTGATTGACACCCTGCATGCGGATCTCGCCGATCCGGCTATCGGTGCCTGGCGTAACATTAATTAATCAGCGATCGCTGCCTGCTGCCCCGCGGCAACAGGCACTACAGGATGTGTTCAGAGAACTCACTATGTCGGCAAACGAAAATCATATCCCTAATGCCCTGCCTGCGGGCTACCGGTTTAACGAGTTTGAAATCAGGGACGTCGTGGGCGGGGGCGGCTTTGGCATCGTCTACCGCGCCTGGGATCACCAGCTGGAACGGTTTATCGCCATCAAGGAGTATATGCCGCAGTCGCTGGCCGTGCGCGCTGCCGACATGTCGCTTGAACTGCGTGGTGAGCGCTTTCAGAAACTGTTCAACGCGGGCCGCAACAGCTTTATTCAGGAAGCACGCCTGCTGGCACGCTTTAATCATCCGGGGCTGCTGCACGTGCTGCGCTTCTGGGAAGAGAACGGCACCGCCTATATGGGCACGCTGTTCTATAGCGGTATGACGCTGAAAGCGTGGCAGGCGAGCCAGTCTGACGCCGTTGATGAAGCCTGGATCCGTCGCCTGCTTCCGCCGCTGTTTGGTGCCATCAACACCATTCATACTGCCGGCTATCTGCATCGCGACATCTCGCTGGATAATATTCAGATTCAGGATAACCAGCTGCCGGTACTGCTCGATTTTGGTTCAGCGCGTAAAGAGATCGGCAATCTGTCAGATGAAACTGAAATCATGCTGAAGCCGGGCTTTGCGCCGATCGAGCAATATAGCGAAGAGGGTGAGGTTGAACAGGGTCCGTGGACCGATATCTACGCGCTGGGGGCGGTATTACACACGCTGATTACCGGCCATGCGCCGCCGGTCAGCGTAGTGCGCTGCATTGAGGATAATTACCAGCCGCTTGCCGTCACCCGGCCTGAAGGCTATTCCCTGCCGCTGCTGCACGCCATCGACTGTGCGCTGGCGATGAAGCCTCAGGATCGTCCGCAGACCATCGACGCCTTTGCGCAACTTATCGATCTGCCGGTGAGCGATGCCGAAGCGCTCAGCACGCCGCTGCCGGTTGTTGCCCTGCCCGCCGGGCTGCCGGAGACCGCCGCTGAACCGGAACCTCCGCTGGTGGCGGTGAATCCCGCCGCCGCCGCTGAGCCGATCGCTGGCAGTGCAGCAGGCCGGCGCGTCTCGCCGGGTATAGTGGCGCTGGCTGCTGTGGCGCTGCTGGCTGTGGGTCTGGTCGTGTGGCAGACGGTGCGTCACAGTGAGACGCCGCCGGTCGCAGCCGCGCCGGAAGCCGCTGCGCCGGCAGCAACCAAGGTACCGGCGGCGGCGGCCAGTACGCCTGCCATTGCCACCATCTATCTGCAGCTGCAGTCAGGCGAAAGCGTCGTGCTGAATGGTGAAGTGCAGGATGTGAAAGCCGCCAGCAGCGGTTTTGCGTCACTCAATCTCGCTGCCGGCAGCTATCGTCTTGAGGTGCGGCATGGCGACCAGGTGCGCAGCCAGGCCCTGACGATTAAGCAGCCTGGTACCTGGCTCATTAACCCCGGTAATTAAGCCTGAGGTGCGCTGCGCTGCTGCAGCGCTCTTACCTCAGCGGCAAGACGCGTCAGCGCGGCTTCCTGCATGCCGCGTCTGACCAGCTCCTGCTCAAGCGAGAAAAGATACTGCGCATTGGTTCCGAGCGGCCCGCTCGCCTGCGCAATCAGGGGTGCAATGGTACTGCGGCAGGAGTCATCCTCATATAGCGGATGACGCGGATCCATGATGAACACCAGCGCGGTAACGCAGCGTCCATCCTCCAGCTGCAGCTCACACCAGGTGGGCAGATAGCAGCCGGTGATCATCTCGCGCTTCCAGAGCAGCTCCAGTTCTTCATGCAGGCGCGCCTCCGGCAGACGAAAGGCCAGGCCGCTGGTGCTGCCGCCCTCTTTCAGCGCCAGCATGCGTCCGGGTGCGGCCTCGGTGCCCCGTCCGGCGGTGAGCCGCAGGCAGAACGCACGATGCCACCCTTCCAGGCGCCCCGAAGCCACCTCCTCCGCGTCAAACACCGGGTTCCACATCAGCGAACCATAACCAAAGATCCACACCGGACTTTGATCGGGCCGACAGGCGAGCGTGGCAGAAAGCGAAGCGGCGCGCTTTTCACAGCTCCACAGCAGTGCTTCATCGATATCACCAAAGGATGTTTTGCAATCGGCTTTAAGTAAGAATTCCCGGGTTAACACTGCGATCTCCTCTACTGCCCTGGCATCCCGCACGCCTGGATCCCGAACCGGTATCCCGAAAACGACGCGCGTCGGCACAGTCAGAAACAGTAATGCATTCATTGCTGCGGTTTCAAGATTGTCCTGACGCTTTTCACATAAAGAACTGTTTCAGAGTATCGGCGGGCGGGAAAAAATAATGAGAGGATTAAAACCGGGGATGATGCGGGCTCTTCAGGCCCGCAGCAGCAACTACTTTTTCGGATGCCACTTGTCGTCGTCACCTTTCACGTAGTCATGCTTTACTGCCGCCCAGGCGACCTTGTGTGCGACCTCTTCCCGTGATGCGTCGCCCCGCCGATCCTCTTTATCCTTGTACTGATCCCAGGCGCTGTTAAACGCGTTCTGGTAAATGGTTTGTGCATGAGCCGGCAGCACATGACGCACGCTGTCCGGCAGTTCGCTGGTTGATGAATAAGGCATAGCTCCTCCGGTATCAGGTATCACTTAAAGTCTGGAACAGCTTAGCTAAAATGCAAATGCTGTCTTTTGCCGCTCATAGCTGAAGTGGCCTGCATAAGGCAAAAAAAAGCCTGTCATTGCAGCCGTTAAACAACATTTTCTGTGCTCTGTCTGCTTAACCGCAGTTTATATTTAGCTGAATTGAAATATAAATATGACAATAACTTCCTGTTTAAGCCACCAGGAGCAATAAAGTGCAAAAAGTAAAGTCGCGTAAAAAAACTGTTCAGCGAGTGATGAAAAGCTACACTGCGACAGTGTAATTAATGCGTATAGTTAACAGGCAATGACGCCAGTTTTTAAACATTTTGCTAATGGGGATGGTGAATGCCTGGACATGAGAAAACACGACACAGCGAGTTTTCGCTGATTCTTCCCGTTGCTGCGCTGACGGTGCTGACCTTTTTTGGCGATCAGACAGCGCTTCTGCCGGTTATCGGTATCAACCTGCTGGCACTGGTGGCTATTCTGAGCAGCGCTTTCAGCGTTGTGCGCCATGCTGACGTGCTGGCTCACCGGCTGGGCGAACCTTACGGCTCGCTGATCCTCAGCCTCTCCGTGGTGATTCTGGAGGTCAGCCTGATCTCTGCGCTGATGGCAACGGGCGACGCCGCACCGGCACTGATGCGCGACACACTCTATTCCATCATTATGATCGTCACATCCGGGCTGGTAGGCTGCGCGCTGCTGCTGGGAGGCAGAAAATTCGCTACTCAGTACGTCAATCTGGCCGGCGTCAAACAGTATATGATTGCCATCTTCCCGCTTGCCATTCTGGTACTGGTATTCCCGAACGCCCTGCCGGGCGGCAATTTCACCACCGCACAGGCGCTGATTATCGCGGCTATCTCTGCGGCGATGTATGGCGTTTTCCTGCTGATTCAAACCAAAACGCACCAGAGCCTGTTTGTCTATGAGCATGAGGATGAGGGGGACGATCCGCATCACGGTAAGCCTTCAGCACACAGCTCGCTGTGGCATACAATCTGGCTGATCGTCCATCTGATTGCGGTTATCAGCGTGACTAAAATGAACGCTAACCCGCTTGAGCTGCTGCTCACAGAGCTTAACGCTCCGGAACAGTTTACCGGCTTCCTCGTCGCGCTGCTGATCCTTTCACCGGAAGGGCTGGGTGCCATCCGGGCGGTACTGACCAACCAGGTGCAGCGCGCCATGAACCTGTTTTTCGGCTCCGTGCTGGCGACAATCTCACTTACCGTGCCCGCGGTCAGTATCATCGCCACGCTGACGGGTCAGACGCTGATTTTTGGCCTGGAGCCACCGCATATGGTCATGCTCATCGCCGTTCTGATCCTGTGCCATATTTCGTTTTCAACCGGCCGAACGAATGTGCTTAACGGTGCGGCACATCTGGCGCTGTTCGCCGGTTATCTGCTGACAATAATGCTCTGACCGGATACACCGCGAAAACAAAAAAGGCACCCTTACGGGTGCCTTTTTATTTGCCAGAGGCTGTCAGCTGCTGGTGTCCAGCGCCGGGAAGCTCTTGACCAGATCGTCAATCGCTTTCATCTGCGCCAGGAACGGCTCCAGTTTATCCAGCGGCAGCGCGGAAGGACCGTCGCATTTTGCACTGTTTGGCTCCGGATGCGCTTCGATGAAGAGGCCGGCAATACCCACGGCCATACCGGCACGCGCCAGCTCGGCAACCTGAGCACGGCGACCGCCCGATGCGGCACCAAACGGATCGCGCGTCTGCAGCGCATGCGTCACGTCGAAAATGACCGGGCTGTTGTTAGTGACTTTCTTCATCACGTTAAAGCCCAGCATATCCACAACCAGGTTGTCATAACCGAAGTTGCTGCCGCGATCGCACAGGATAACTTTATCGTTACCGCCTTCCGCAAACTTATCCACGATATTACCCATCTGGCCCGGGCTGACAAACTGCGGTTTTTTAACGTTAATTACCGCGCCGGTTTTTGCCATCGCCTCTACCAGGTCCGTCTGGCGTGCCAGAAACGCTGGCAGCTGAATAACATCAACCACATCGGCAACCGGCTGCGCCTGCCAGGATTCATGGACGTCGGTGATGATTTTCACGCCGAACGTCTGCTTCAGCTCCTGAAAAATCTTCATCCCCTCGTCCAGACCCGGACCGCGATACGATTTAATCGAGGAGCGGTTTGCCTTGTCAAAAGAGGCTTTGAAAACGTAAGGGATACCCAGCTTGTCAGTAACCGTCACGTAGTGCTCACAGATGCGCATCGCCAGCTCGCGTGATTCCAGTACGTTCATGCCGCCAAACAGCACAAACGGCAGATCGTTTGCGACATCGATATCGCCAATTTTAACTACTTTCTCTGTCATGACCTTTCCTTATGCCGGCAACGCTTAGTGTAGCGTGACCTGTTTCTGTTCGATTGCGTGGATCTGTACTTTAATCATTTCACTCACCGGATCTTCCGGGCACTGCTCAACAAAATAGGTTAAGTCAGTGAGCGCAATATGCTCGCACTCCAGCTGGGCGTAGATGAGACCGCGATCGCGGATTTCATAGGGGTCGTCAGGATCGATCTCCAGCAGTACTTTACTGACATTCAGCGCCAGCTCCATCTGCTTCTCTTCCATCAGCGCCGCTTTCAGCGTGTCGAGCATTTTCCGCATTACGCTGAGCGTTTTGGCTTCATCCAGATCGTCGGTATAGAGTTTGGCCGTGGGGCTGATATTGCCCTTCAGCCAGACCTCAAGCGTATGGGTATCGAGCGTTTCACCGTTAAACGGATTGATCAGCCACATTTCGCCATCCAGCCAGTCTGCGCGCAGAATCAGCTGAGTCGGAAAAATCACCGGCATCAGCGGCAGCTCCAGCTGCTCGGCGATATGCAGCAGTATCACGCCGAGCGACACCGCCGTGCCCTGACGGCTTTTCAGCACTTTATCAATCCAGAGTGCATCTGACAGGTTGTAGACACCGCTGGCGCCGCCAAAGCCCCATTCGCGATAGAACAGCTCCAGCAGCTTTTCCAGCCGCAGATCGGCATCTGTGGCGCTGCTGATATAATCGCGCGCTTCTTCCACCAGTTTTGACAGCTGCTGCTGAACCGAAGGCGCGGAAAAATCGTCGCGGATAGCGCAGGTTGCGCCGATGACCGCTTCACTTAACGGTGATTCATTAAAATCAAATTCTACTGATGAGGTCATACTATCCCCAAAATCGGCATTTTGGTCATCGCCAGTTTGCCTGCAAACAGCAGAGCAACCAGCGCAAGCAGGCAGGCGATCCAGCGCGTGCTCAGCTTCCGCGGACGACGACTCAGTGCCACAAAACCCAAGGCGACGTAGATAATAACCGCTAACAGCTTCTCCGTCAGCCAGCTTCCTTGTGGTGTGAAAGGATAAAAGTGAGTAATTATCACCAGCAGCGCGCCGCTCAGCAGTAAAAACGTGTCGCACAGGTGCGGCACAATCCGCACCCAGCGCTGCTGCAGCAAGCCTGAAGCGGTCGTCAGCCAGTAAAAGCGCAGCAGAAACAGGCTGACGCTGACTATCACGATAAAAATATGAAACTGCTTAATCTGCGGATACCAGCTGGCCATCCAGTGCCCCTTTATGCATATTGCCCAAGCGTCACGCGCGGATTGCCGCCGTAGTCGTTGAGAGTGGTAACCTGCTGATAGCCCTGCTCAAGCATCAGGGTGCGCACGGCGGCATCCTGCTGCCAGCCGTGTTCCAGCAGCAGCCAGCCCTGCGGCTGCAGCCACGCCGGGGCGCTGTGAATGATAAAACGAATATCAGCCAGTCCGGCGTCATCGGCTACCAGCGCGCTGCGCGGCTCAAAACGCACGTCGCCCTGCAGCAGATGCGCATCGTCCATGTCGATATAAGGTGGGTTGCTGGCGATGAGGTGATAACGGGTCGCAGGCAGGCTGTCAAACCAGTGGCTGAGCTGAAAGCGGGCGTTGGTGAGACCCAGCCGTGCCGCATTCTCCTGCGCCAGCGCAACGGCAGCGGGAATGCGATCGCAGCCGGTGATCTGCGCGTCAGGTCGTTCACTGGCGAGCGCCAGCGCAATAGCACCGGTGCCGGTGCCCAGATCAAGCACGTGACAGGGTCCCGCAGGCAGACGCAGCAGCGCCTGTTCTACCAGCACTTCAGTATCCGGACGCGGGATCAGCGTGGCGTCACTGACGCGCAGCGGCAGCGACCAGAACTCCCGCTCGCCCGTCAGATGAGCGATCGGTTCACCCCGCTGACGGCGCGCCTGCAGCTGCTCCAGCTGTGCCAGCTGTGCGTCGCTCAGCGGGTGCTCATCAAAGGCCAGCAGCCAGCTGCGCGTTTTGCCGGTCACAAAGCTGAGCAGGATCTCGGCGTCCCGCTTCGGACTTTCGCCTCCGCTCAGCGCCGTCATAGCCAGCTGACGCCAGCGGCGGATCTCCATCAATCCTGTCCGGCCAGCGCGGCGAGCTGATCGGCCTGATACTCCTGAACGATCGGCTCGATCAGCGTATCCAGCTTGCCTTCCATGGTTTCATCCAGCCGGTAAAGCGTGAGGTTAATGCGGTGATCGGTCACGCGTCCCTGCGGGAAATTATAGGTGCGGATACGGTCGGAGCGATCGCCGCTGCCAAGCAGGTTGCGCCGGGTTGATGCCTCAGCCGCATGGCGTTTTGCCATCTCAGCCGCGTGAATACGCGCACCCAGCACCGCCAGCGCTTTGGCTTTGTTTTTATGCTGTGAACGCTCATCCTGACACTCAACCACAATGCCGGTAGGCAGGTGGGTGATGCGGATAGCCGAGTCGGTGGTGTTGACGTGCTGTCCGCCCGCGCCTGAGGAGCGGAAGGTATCGATTTTCAGATCGGACGGATTAATGTCCGGCAGTTCCGCTTCCGGCAGCTCCGGCATAACGGCTACGGTACAGGCCGAGGTGTGGATACGCCCCTGCGATTCAGTTTCCGGCACGCGCTGAACGCGATGACCACCCGACTCAAACTTCATCCGCCCGTAAGCGCCCTCGCCCGTCACCCGCGCGATCACCTCTTTATAGCCGCCATGCTCGCCTTCATTGGCGCTCATGATCTCTACCTGCCAGCGCCGCCCTTCAGCGTAACGGCTGTACATCCGGAACAGATCGCCGGCAAAAATCGCCGCTTCGTCGCCGCCGGTTCCGGCACGCACTTCAATAAAGCAGGGGCGTTCGTCATCCGGATCTTTCGGCAGCAGCAGCACCTGCAGCTGCTGCTCAAGCACCTCGCGTTTGTCGCGCGCCACTCTGAGTTCGTCCTGCGCCATTTCGCGCATTTCCGGGTCCTCAAGCAGCATTTCAGCGGTATCCACATCATCCTGCACCTGCTGCCAGTCGCGGAAGCAGCGGGTCACATCGCTCAGCTGGGCATATTCGCGTGACAGCGCGCGGAAACGTTCCTGATTGCCAATCACGCCGGCATCGCCCAGTAACGCTTCCACTTCTTCATGGCGTTCCTGTAACGCTTCCAGCTTGGCAATAATCGAGCTTTTCATCTAATTGTAGGTATCCCGGTGATAGGTCGTGACAGCGGAGATTACTCTAAACCGAGGCTGTCGCGTAAGATCTGCAGGCGTTCGCCATCGCCATCGCGGGCGGCCTGCTGAAGTGATTTGGTTGGCGCATGGATCAGGCGGTTGGTGAGTTTATGTGCCAGCTCCTGCAGCACTTTTTCTGCGTCTGCTCCCTGCCGCAGCGCAGCCAGCGCGCGCTCCTGCAGTTCAGCGCGCACCTGCTCTGCCTGCATGCGGTATTCACGGATCGATTCGCCGGCGCTTTGCGCGCGCAGCCACGCCATAAACTCTCCGCTCTCCTGCACGACAATGCTTTCCGCCTGCAGGGCTGCCGCTTTACGCTGCGCCATATTCTGCTCAATGATCGCCTGCAGATCGTCGACGCTGTAGAGGTAGGCGTTGGGCAGCTTGCCCACTTCAGGCTCAACGTCGCGCGGTACGGCGATATCCACCAGCAGCATCGGCTGATTACGTCGCGCTTTCAGCGCACGCTCCACCATGCCTTTACCAATAATTGGCAGCTGGCTGGCGGTAGAGGAGATAATGATATCAGCTTCAGAAAGACGGGTTTCAATCTCAGCGAGGTTGATCACCTCGGCACCCACCTCGTCAGCCAGCAGCTGAGCACGTTCGCGGGTGCGGTTCGCGATCATCAGTTTTTTTACGCTGTGCTCGCGCAAATGGCGTGCGACCAGCTCAATGGTTTCGCCCGCCCCGACCAGCAGCACATTAACGGTGCTGAGCGACTCAAATATCTGCCGCGCCAGCGAGCAGGCGGCAAACGCAACAGAGACCGCGCTGGCGCCGATTTCGGTTTCGGTCCGCACGCGCTTGGCCACGGAGAAGGTTTTCTGGAACATACGCTCCAGCTCGCTGGTCAGCGCCCGGTCGCGTGAGGAGTCGGCATGCGCCTTTTTCACCTGACCGAGGATTTGCGGCTCACCCAGTACCAGCGAATCGAGGCCGCTGGCTACGCGCATCAGATGGCTGACCGCAGCGTTATCCTGGTGCCAGTAAAGGCTGTTGCGTACGTCCGCTTCCGGCAAATTATGATAATCACATAGCCAGCGCACCAGCTTCTCCTGCAAATCCGCCTGCTGCTCTACACTGAGGTAGAGTTCGGTGCGGTTACAGGTCGAGAGTACCACCCCGCTCTGTACCATTGGCTGCGACAGCAGGCTGTTCAGCGCCTGGTCAAGCGTGTCCGGCGTAAACGACACGCGTTCACGCAGAGCGACAGGAGCAGTTTTGTGATTGATTCCGAGTGCCAGGAGCGTCATGTGATTGCGGCTGGGAAGTCCCATTGATTGTCTGGTTTTGTGAAGCGCATTCTACAAGATGCGGCAGATCATGGAAAGCCATACAAAGACTATGACAGTGATAAGATTAAACTGATCGTGCGCAATTTTCCGCTGGCCGGCATTGACGGTTCTCAGGCGGGCAGTTAGCGTTATCGGTTACGAATTAAAAACGTGTCTGAGGAGATGACCACGTGATGCCATTGCCCACGCGCAAACTGTTGCGCCTTTTACCCCTTGCCAGCGTTCTGCTGGCGGCCTGCAGCATCAACAAACCGCAGCAGGGCGCAGGGCCCGCTACCACCGCACCGCAGTGGCAACAGCACCAGCAGCAGGTAGCCGGTATCAGCCATTATCAGACGCGCGGCGCCTTTGCTTATCTGTCCGATAAACAGAAGGTCTACGCCCGCTTCAACTGGCAGCAGACCGCCCCTGACCGCTATCGTCTGCTGCTGACCAACCCGCTGGGCAGCACCGAACTGCAGCTGGATGCGCAGGGCTCCGTGGTGCAGATTGTTGACAACAAGGGCAAGCGCTACACCAGCAACGATGCTGAGAAAATGATTTCGCAGCTCACCGGCATGGATATTCCGCTGGCCAACCTGCGGCAGTGGATGATGGGTCTGCCGGGCGATGCCACCGATTATCAGCTCAATAATAGCTACCAGCTGAAAAGCCTGAGCTACAGCCGCAACGGCCAGCAGTGGCACGTCGCTATCGGCGACTACGACACGAAAGTCACGCCCTCTCTGCCCGCTAATCTGGAGCTGACCGAAGGTGACCAGCGTATCAAACTGCGTATGGATAGCTGGACCCTGCAATGATGACCACCTGGCCCGCTCCGGCAAAACTTAATCTGTTTCTCTACATTACCGGCCAGCGCGCTGACGGCTACCACAATCTGCAAACGCTGTTTCAGTTTCTTGATGCCGGCGATACGCTGGAGATGACGCCGGACCGCAGCGGGCGCATCAGCCTGCTGACGCCGCTGGCCGGCGTGGCGGACGCTGACAATCTGATTGTACGCGCGGCGCTGGCGCTGAAGCAGGCGGCGGTGGCAAAAGGCACGCTTGACGATCGCGCGGGCGCGCAGATTGCGCTGGAAAAAAAACTGCCGATGGGCGGCGGGCTGGGCGGCGGCTCCTCGGATGCCGCCACGGTGCTGGTGGCGCTGAACCACCTGTGGCAGTGCAGGCTGAGCACAGATGAACTGGCTGCGCTTGGCGTCACGCTGGGTGCCGATGTGCCGGTGTTTGTGCGCGGCCACGCTGCGTTTGCCGAAGGCGTCGGGGAGCTGCTGCAGCCCGCCTCGCCGCCAGAAAAGTGGTATCTGGTGGCGCATCCGGGCGTAAGTATCGCTACGCCCGATATCTTCCGCGATCCCGATCTGACGCGCAATTCACCGATACGCACATTAGATGAACTGTTAAGCCTGCCTTTTCACAATGATTGTGAAGCTGTGGCAAGAAAACGTTTTCGTGAGGTTGATGCGCTGCTTTCCTGGCTGCTAGAATACGCGCCGTCGCGCCTGACCGGGACCGGCGCTTGCGTGTTTGCTGAATTTGACACCGAGTCCGACGCTCGTCAGGTGCTGGAGCTTGCCCCGAAATGGATTCGCGGATTTGTGGCGCGCGGGCTTAACCTCTCGCCGTTGCAGCAAATCCTTTCCGGGCTTTAAGCGTTTACGTGACCGTATTACCCGTTCCAGATATGGCACGTTGCGCATTAACACACCGTATGAACAGGCTCAAACATATTCGCCGGTTATGTTTGAGCGGTTCATTCTCTGGACGTCCAAGCCTGAGGTTCTTCTCGTGCCTGATATGAAGCTATTTGCTGGTAACGCCACCCCGGAACTAGCACAACGTATTGCCAACCGCCTTTACACCAGCCTCGGAGACGCCGCTGTCGGTCGTTTCAGCGACGGCGAAGTAAGTGTACAGATTAACGAAAATGTACGCGGTGGCGATATTTTCATCATCCAGTCCACCTGTGCCCCCACCAACGATAATCTGATGGAGCTGGTTGTGATGGTCGACGCGCTGCGTCGGGCTTCTGCTGGTCGAATTACCGCTGTTATCCCCTATTTCGGTTATGCCCGTCAGGATCGCCGCGTGCGCTCAGCGCGTGTACCGATCACCGCTAAAGTGGTGGCTGACTTCCTCTCCAGCGTCGGCGTGGATCGCGTGCTGACCGTTGATCTGCATGCCGAACAGATCCAGGGCTTCTTTGATGTGCCGGTAGACAACGTCTTCGGCAGCCCGATTCTGCTGGAAGATATGCTGCAGCTTGGCCTGGAAAACCCTATCGTGGTTTCCCCGGATATTGGTGGTGTGGTGCGCGCCCGCGCAATTGCCAAACTGCTTAATGACACGGATATGGCTATCATCGACAAACGTCGCCCGCGCGCGAATGTTTCTCAGGTTATGCATATTATTGGTGATGTCGCAGGCCGTGACTGCGTGCTGGTCGACGATATGATCGACACCGGCGGTACGCTGTGCAAAGCGGCTGAAGCACTGAAAGAGCGTGGTGCCAAGCGCGTATTCGCGTATGCCACCCACCCTATCTTCTCAGGCAACGCGGTTGAAAATCTGCGCAAGTCCGTGATTGATGAAGTAATTGTTTGCGATACCATCCCGCTCTCGGAAGAGATGAAAGCGCTGCCAAACGTGCGCACGCTGACGCTTTCCGGCATGCTGGCTGAAGCTATTCGTCGTATCAGTAACGAAGAATCTATCTCTGCTATGTTTGAACATTAATTGTTCACGCTTAACCGGGCCTCGCGCCCGGTTTTTTATGCTTATCCGCTTCCTCCTGCCTTGCTGAAGCTGCTTTTTCCCGCGCGCTTCGCCCTATAAATTTTTAGTCTGTGCACTATTTCCCCTGCCTTCTGCTCTTTTTCACTTTCGCGCTGTCCGGCACTTCAGCAGCCCCGGAAATAGTGCTATTTTCAGCGCCACTTTTTTCCGGGAACGCCCACTGCCATGATGCTCGATATTTATACGCTGTTTGTTTGCGAGCTTTATGTGCTGGGGTTTCTGAGCATCATTATGATATTTGCCTGGGTCGGCGCTCAGTACGATCGCGTGCTGGGCTTTACCACGCTGACCCTGATCCTGACGCTGTGCGCGGTGTTTCTCAGCAGCCTGCGCAGTGCCGGCCTGCAGTTTCTTCCGATTGCGCTGGGCAATGTCATAGTTATGCTGGCTTATGGTACGCTGCTGTGCGCATTTCGTACTTTCTGTAAACGACCCGCTGGCCTGCTGTGGCCCGGTGGCGCGCTGCTCTGGGCGCTGCTTTGCCTGCTGCCCGATTTCTATCACAGTCAGCCACTGCGGGTGCTGGTGCTCTGCCTGCTCTGCATACTCTACACTGCAGCGTTTATCACTCTGCTGTGGCGCGCGCGCAGCATGCTGAAAGTGACGTTCTGGCCTGCGCAGACGCTGCTGTGGATCCATCTCGGCTTTCATCTTGCGCGAATTTTTCTCGATGACGCCGTGGCCAGCCGCCTGCCGGGCGCCATTGGCGGCTCGGGTTTCTCGATTTACGTGATCCTTGAGTCGATTCTGTTTGTGATTGGCCTGACCTTTACCCTGCTGGCCATGGTTAATGAACGGTCGCAGGTGGCGCACAGGCTGGCGTCACTGCGCGATCCGCTGACCGGCACATGGAACCGGCGCGCGCTGTTTGAGCAGGCGGATAATGTGCTGCGGCGGCGGGTCAGAATCTCCTCTGCCGCCGGGTTTAGCGCGGTGCTGTTCGATCTTGACCATTTTAAGAGTATTAACGACCGCTACGGCCACCTGCAGGGTGACCGGGTGTTAATCGACTTTTGTCAGATAGCTGAGGCGCAAATGCCGGCAGAGAGCTATTTCGCCCGACTTGGCGGCGAGGAGTTTGCCGCGCTGGTGACAGGCGACAGTGCACAGGTGCAGCGCGTGTGCGAAGCTATTCGCGTGGCAACGCAGCGGTCGCAGCCGGCCGGCATTGGTTATACCGTCAGCATTGGCTATGCCCCGGCCGATCCGGCTGTCAGCCAGTTTCCGGCACTGCTGGCGCTGGCTGATGAAGCGCTCTATCGCGCCAAAGCCCACGGCCGCAACCGGACAGAGTGCTACATTGCCCGGCCACAGCCGGTTACTGAAGTGGCGATTTAATGTGGCGTATGGTTACGGCGACAGCGGACGTCACCATGGTGACGATGCCAGTAATAGCGATCTTCAATCTTCTCCCGGCCACTGACGCGGGCGCCCGCCAGCCACAACAGCGCCCCGATAAAGATGCCAAACATGGCTCCACTGGCCAGCAGAGGCGGCATATTCACTGACGGCAGCTGATTGATCACGGATGAGGCGACGCCTGCAACCATGGTCAGCAGTCCCAGACACATCAGGCTATTGCCTATAACGCGGCATTGATGACGTTTCATGAATCACCTCCATCCTTATGAGCAAAGTAAAAAACCGCACATAACGTTAACCTGTCATAAGTTTAGGCAATGATAGCGGGACATTTTGCGCCCAGGATCACACTACACAATGTGCAAATGACAAAAATTTACCTGCAGCACCTTGTTTTATATAGAAATTGACTAATCACACTCTGACACTACTTTTGCCTGACAATCTTTGTCATCCCTCTTAGCAGACAGTAAACTAGCCACCTTTCTGCAGGAGAACAGGATAACTATTGTGAGCAGCATTAAACTGATTGTGGGACTGGCAAATCCCGGTGCCGAATATGCGGCGACGCGTCATAACGCCGGCGCGTGGTATCTGGATCTGCTGGCCAGCCGCCATAATCAGGCGCTAAAAGAGGAGCCTAAATTCTTTGGCTATACGGCGCGCCTGGCTCTGGCCGGGAATGATGTGCGGCTGCTGGTGCCGACCACCTATATGAATCTCAGTGGTAAAGCGGTGGCGGCAATGGCCACGTTTTACCGCATTACGCCTGAAGAGATTCTGGTGGCGCATGATGAGATGGATCTGCCGCCGGGCGTTGCCAAATTTAAACAGGGCGGCGGGCACGGCGGGCATAACGGCCTGAAAGACATTATCAGCAAGCTGGGTAACAACAATAATTTTCACCGTTTACGCGTAGGTATTGGTCATCCTGGCGATCGCAACAAGGTGACCGGATTTGTGCTGGGGAAACCGCCGGCCAGCGAGCAGAAGCTGATTGATGACGCGGTTGATGAAGCGGTGCGCTGCACGGAGCTATGGCTGAAAGAGGATAAGATTAAAGCGATGAATCGTCTGCACGCTTTCAAAGCGGGCTAAGGCAATTCCCGCGCCGCGCCGGGCAATTCTGTGTATAATGCGCGAAATTTTTTGAATCAGGCGTACCGCCCGGCGGTGTGCCACCCTCAGTGAGAAAGGTAATCAGATCATGGGATTTAAATGCGGTATCGTGGGCCTGCCAAACGTTGGTAAATCTACCCTGTTTAACGCGCTGACCAAAGCGGGTATCGAAGCAGCGAACTTTCCGTTCTGCACCATCGAGCCAAACACTGGCGTAGTACCGATGCCCGATCTGCGCCTCGATCAGCTGAGCGAGATTGTTAAACCCCAGCGCGTGGTGCCTACCACCATGGAGTTCGTGGATATTGCCGGACTGGTAAAAGGCGCATCGAAAGGCGAAGGCCTCGGCAACCAGTTCCTGACCAACATCCGTGAAACTGAAGCGATTGGTCACGTAGTGCGCTGCTTTGAGAATGAGAACATTATTCACGTCTCAGGCAAAGTTAACCCGGCGGAGGATATTGATATCATCAATACTGAGCTGGCGCTTTCTGACCTTGATACCTGTGAGCGCGCCATCCAGCGCTGCCAGAAAAAAGCCAAAGGCGGTGATAAAGACGCGAAAGCGGAGCTGGCTGCGCTGGAGAAGTGCCTGCCACACCTGGAAAACGCCGGTATGCTGCGTGCCCTGAAGCTGGACGCTGATGAAAAAGCCGCTATTCGCTACCTGAGCTTCCTGACGCTGAAGCCCACCATGTACATCGCCAACGTCAATGAAGATGGCTTTGAGAACAACCCGTACCTTGACCAGGTACGCGCTATTGCTGAAGCAGAAGGCTCGGTAGTGGTGCCGGTGTGTGCTGCCGTTGAATCTGACATCGCTGAGCTGGATGATGAAGAGCGCGATGAGTTTATGGCTGAGCTGGGTCTGGAAGAGCCAGGTCTGAACCGCGTGATCCGCGCCGGTTACGCGCTGCTGAACCTGCAGACTTACTTCACCGCTGGCGTTAAAGAAGTGCGCGCCTGGACCATCCCGGTAGGCGCCACTGCCCCACAGGCCGCCGGTAAAATTCACACCGATTTTGAAAAAGGTTTTATCCGTGCGCAAACCATCGCCTTTGATGACTTCATCACCTATAAAGGTGAGCAGGGTGCCAAAGAAGCGGGCAAAATGCGTTCCGAAGGCAAAGAGTACATCGTTAAAGATGGCGATGTGATGAACTTCCTGTTCAACGTCTGATGACCCCGGCTGGTTCGCGGGATCACCGTTAATCTCGCGAAGCTAAGCAACTGCTTTCAAATCCACGCTCCGGCGTGGATTTTTTTATGGCGGCTTATGCCATTACCGTCAGGCAGTCACCGGCGATAGCCAACCATTGATAATGTAATTCATTATCATTATTATCGCGGGCATAAACTTTACGGATCAGCGTTTTTAAACGAGAAAGGGTTAGATGAAAAACGTCATTTGTGCATTTGCTTTACTGTTTACTGCCGCCAGTCAAGTCGCTGCTGCCCCCTACCCGCTGACCATCGAAAACTGTGGCTATAAAGAGACGTTTACCAAGGCGCCGGAGCGCGTGGTTGCGCTGGGACAGAACACCACGGAGATCCTGCTGCTGCTCGGGCTGCAGGATAAGATTGTTGCCAGCGCTTTCTGGCCGACAAAAGTGCTGCCGCAGCTGGCGAAGCAGAACGCCGGAATCAAAACGCTGACCGTGGAGATCCCGACGCTGGAATCGATTCTGGCGCAGAACCCGGACTTTGTACCGGCGCAGGCGCCGCTGCTGCTCGGTCCGGAAAGCAAGGTCGCAAAGCGTGAAGATTTTGCCACGCTGGGGCTGAACAGCTATATGTCGCCCGGCATGTGCGCCACCAAAAAAGGCGCGGGTGATATGTACGGCAGTCGTCAGAAATTGTGGGACATGACTTATCTGTATCAAGAGATTGACGATTTCTCACGTATCTTCAATGTGGAAGATCGCGGTCAGGCGCTGATTGCGGATTTCAGACAGCGTGAAGCCGCACTGCGTGAAACCTTCAGTAAAAACAAGCGTAACCTCTCTTTTGTCTTCTGGTTCTCCAGCTCCTCCCCTGCGGCAGACGCCTATGTGGGCGGCAAAAACAGCGCTTCCGGTTTCATTGCCAGCGTGCTGGGCGGGCATAACGCCATTACTACCGAGACCGAGTGGCCTACCGTGGGCTGGGAGAGCATTATTGCTGCCAACCCGGATGTGATTGTTGTCTCCAGCCTCGATCGTAACCGCTGGACGCTGGACAGCGCCGAAGAGAAGATTAAATTCCTTAAGAGCGACCCGGCGGTAAGCCAGCTGGATGCGGTGAAAAAAGGGCATATCGTGGTCATGGATGGCCAGGCGATGAACCCGACTATCCGCACCATCTACGGCGCGGAGCAGGTGGCAGAGCAGCTGCGTAAGCTGGGGCTGAATTAATGCCCTCCGCTGTTACCGCCGTGCGGCAGACGCTGATGCTCAGCGTGACCACAGCAGCGGCGCTGCTGCTTCTGACCCTGGTCATTGCGCTGGGGATCAGCGTGGGCGAACTCCCGGTGCCGCTCAGAAGCGTGTTTTACGCGTTCAGCAACCGTCTGGGCCTGACGGCAGAGCCGCTCAATCGAATTTATGAGAGCGTGATCTGGGACTTCCGGCTTAGCCGGGCGCTGGTTGCCGCCTGCTGCGGCGCGGGTCTCGCCATCTGCGGCGCAGTGCTGCAGAGCCTGCTGAAAAACGCGCTGGCGGAGCCTTACGTGCTGGGCGTATCGGCGGGCGCCTCTACCGGCGCGGTGGCCATTGTTATTCTGGGTCTCGGCACCGGCGCTGTTTCGCTCTCGGCGGGGGCGTTTGCCGGCGCCTTTGCCGCGTTTGCGTTTGTCGCTTTTCTCACTAAGGGCGCGCGCAGCGGCAATGAACGCACCATCCTCGCCGGCGTCGCGGCCTCTCAGCTGTTTAATGCCGTGACCGCCTACACCATCAGCACGTCAGCCAGCGCCCAGCAGGCGCGTGACGTGATGTTCTGGTTACTGGGCAGTTTTAGCGGCGTGCGCTGGCCGGAATTTCAGCTGGTGCTGATTGTGGTGCTGCTGGGGCTGGCGATCTGTCTCTGGTACGCGCGCGCACTGGATGCGTTTACCTTTGGTGATGATGCCGCCGCGTCGCTGGGTATCGCCGTACCGCGGGTGCGCCTGATCCTGTTTACCACTACCGCACTGATCACCGCCACCATTGTCAGCATGGCCGGCTCGATCGGCTTTGTCGGCCTGGTTGTGCCGCACGTGATGCGCTTTTTCTTCGGCCCGCTGCATCGCACCCTGCTGCTCGCGTGCGCGCTGGCGGGAGCGATTCTGATGGTGCTGGCGGATATCGCCTCGCGCCTGCTGATTGCGCCGCAAAGCCTGCCGGTAGGCGTGGTTACTGCGCTGGTCGGCGTTCCTTTCTTCGCCATCATCATTTACCGCTCAGGAAATAAACCATGAGTATTTGCGCTGAAAATATTACGTGGAAAGTGGGCAGGAAAGTCATTGTTAATGATGTCTCGCTGAACGTAGCGCGCGGAGAGACCGTGGGCCTGCTGGGGCCAAACGGCTCCGGTAAATCGTCGCTGCTGCGCGTGCTGGCGGGCCTGCGGCGTCCGCATGCAGGACAGGTCACGCTGGATGGCAACGATATCCGCTTTATCGCCAAAAAAGCGCTGGCGCGCCGGGTGGCCTTTGTTGAGCAGCACGGGATGACGGAGGCCAATATGCGCGTGCGCGACGTGGTGAAACTGGGACGTATTCCACATCACTCCCCTTTCTCCAGCTGGAGTGCGCAGGATGACGCCGCGGTGCTGGCGGCGCTGCAGCGCGTGGATATGGTAGAGAAAAGTGAACAGGGCTGGCAGAGCCTCTCCGGGGGTGAACGGCAGCGGGTGCATATTGCGCGGGCGCTGGCGCAGATGCCGAGCGAAATTCTGCTGGACGAGCCGACCAACCACCTCGATATTCATCACCAGATGCAGTTAATGAAACTGATCAGCGAACTGCCGGTGACCAGCATCGTCGCAATACACGATCTCAATCACGCCTCGATGTTTTGCGATACGCTGATTGTGATGCAGCAGGGAGAGATTGTTGCCACCGGCACGCCGCAGGCGATTCTGAATGAGGATCTGCTGTGGGATGTTTTCCGCGTGCGGGCAAAAATTGAAAACTCCCCTTACCACAGCGGTAAACACATTCACTATATCGCCTGACGGAAACCTTCATGTCTGTGCCCCGGCCCGCCACGCGGCTCTGGCTGCCTCTGCTGCCGGGCTGCCAGTTTATTTTCAACCTTGGCTTTTACGCCGTGGTGCCTTTCCTGGCCATTTTTTTGCGCGACGATCTGGCGCTCTCCGGCACGCTTGTCGGGCTGATACTGGGACTGCGCACCTTCTGTCAGCAGGGTATGTTTCTGCTCGGCGGCGCGCTCTCCGATCGCTTTGGTGCCCGGCGTGTGGTGCTGGCAGGCTGCATGGTGCGTATCAGCGGCTATCTGCTGCTGGCAGGCAGTGAATCTTTAACGCCGGTTATCATGGGTGCCTGTCTGACCGGTATTGGCGGCGCGCTGTTTTCGCCCTCTATTGAAGCGCTGCTGGCGAAAGCGGGTACGCAGAGTGAAGCTGAAGGTAAACGCAGCCGGGCAGAGTGGTTCGCCCTGTTTGCCGTCTGCGGTGAACTGGGTGCCGTTATCGGTCCGGCCGCGGGCGCGCTGCTGACCGGCTACGGTTTTCGCCAGATCGCCTATGCCGGCGCGGCGGTATTTGTGCTGGCGATGATTGTGCTCTTTTTCACCCTGCCCGCCGCGCCAGTACGCCGCGCTTCGCTGCAGATCGTGCCGTGGTGGCGCACCTTTCACCAGCCGCGCTTTGTAGCATTTATTATCGCTTACAGCAGTTGGCTGCTGAGCTATAACCAGCTCTATCTGGCCTTGCCGGTGGAGATCCAGCGCGCCGGCGGTCAGGAGAGCGATCTGGCGCCGCTGTTTATGCTGGCCTCGCTGCTGATCATTACGCTGCAGCTGCCGCTGGCGCGTCTCGCCCGCCACACCGGCGCGGCGCGGGTTGTGCCGTGGGGCTTTGCGCTGATTACCGTGGCATTTCTCAGCGTGGCGCTGTGTGCTGATGCTACTCCCGCCGCGGGCTGGCTACGCCTGCTGCCCGCAGCAGCTTTTGTCACGCTGCTGACGCTGGGACAGATGCTGCTGGTGCCGGCGGCAAAAGACCTGGTGCCGTGGTTTGCGGAGCCGTCATCGCTAGGCGCGCACTATGGCGCCCTGGCCACTGCCGGTGGCGTGGCGGTGTTGCTGGGTAACGTCCTGCTGGGAGGCGTGCTGGAACAGGCGCGCGAACCCTCAGAGGCGGCACGGCTGCCGTGGCTACTGCTGGCGCTGTTTCCTCTCGCCAGCGCGATTGCCATGCGCATTATCTGTGCGCCATTGCGCAAAGCGTGACCTGCGGCCGGACGCGCTGCTCTCCTGCGTTCCGCACTGTGCCACAACGGGCGGATGCCCCCCTTCACGCTTTGATGAATATTGTCCTCAGCGCTGACTATTCCGCTTGCCAGAGCATGCAGCAATGTGTATTTTTATGCATTAAATTTGCATAAATTACGCATCTTGTCCCTTCTCCAGGAGAATCACTATGTTTACCCGTTCAGCCCTGCTGGGCTTAGTGCTGGCACTGTCAGCCACGGCGGCGCAGGCCGTTACCTATGTTGTCGGCTCTGGCGGCACTTACCGTCCGTTCGAATTTGAAAACGCGCAGAAGCAGCTGGAAGGGTTTGATATCGACATTATCAAGGCCGTCGCCAAAGCGGAAAATTTTGATATTAAGCTGGTCAATACCCCGTGGGAAGGCATCTTTGCCACACTCAATTCGGGCGATCGCGACATCATTATCTCCGGCATTACCATCACCGATAAGCGCAAACAGATGGTGGATTTCTCCGCGCCCTACTTCCCGGCTGAACAGGCTATTGTGGTACCGGAAACCGCCAGCGTATCGTCACTGGCGTCGCTGAAGAACCTGAACGTAGGCGTGGTGAACTCCAGTACCGGCGATATCGTGGTCTCCGATGTGCTGGGCAAAAACAGCACGGCGATTAAACGTTTTGATAATACGCCGCTGATGCTGCAGGAGCTGTATGAAGATGGTATTGGCGCGGCCGTGGGGGATGTTGGCGTGGTGAAATACTACATAAAAACGCATCCGGAAAAGCAGTTCAAACTGGTTTCTGATAACAAGTTTGAGCGCCAGTATTTCGGCATCGCGGTAGCAAAAGGCAACGATGAATTACGCAGCAAGATCAACGCCGGCCTGCAAAAAATCATTGCCGACGGCACCTATGCGAAAATTTACGCGACCTGGTTCGACAGCAACGTTCCTGCTCTTCCCGCGCAGTAATTTTCCCGTCGCCGCGCGCTCGCGCGGCACAATAAGGACGTTTTTATGACTGGCTTCCGCTGGGAAATCATCGGGGAATATATGCCGCTGTTTATCGACGGCGCGATGATGACCCTCAAATGCACGCTTATCTGTGTGATCACGGGCACCCTGTGGGGCCTGACGCTCGGCTTAGGCCGCCTGGCGTCGGCGCCGCACGGCCCGTGGAAATATATACTGCATTACGGCATTCAGTGGCCGGTGCGCATCTATATCAGCGCTTTTCGCGGCACGCCGCTGTTCGTGCAGATTATGGTCGTGCACTTTGCGCTGATCCCGCTATTTATCAATCCGCGCGACGGCGTGCTGGTGGCGAACGGCATTATGCCGGCAGAGTTTGCCCGCGAGCTGCGCGCCAACTACGGCGCTTTTCTTTCCTGCGTTGTGGCCATCACTCTTAATGCAGGCGCTTACGTATCAGAGATTTTTCGCGCCGGGATCCAGTCGATCGATCGCGGCCAGATGGAAGCGTCGCGATCGCTCGGCATGCCATATGGTCGCACTATGCGCAGAGTGATCCTGCCGCAGGCGTTTCGCCGCATGCTGCCGCCGCTCGGCAACAACGCGATCGCTATTGTTAAGGATTCATCGCTGGCGTCAGCGATCGGCCTCGCCGATCTGGCGTATGCTGCCCGTACGGTTTCAGGCGCCTATGCGACTTACTGGGAGCCCTATCTGGTGATTTCGCTGGTGTACTGGGTATTCACCTTCCTGCTGTCGCTGCTGGTTCGTTACATGGAAAAGAGGTTTGGCAAAAGTGATCCACGTTGAAAACTTGCAGAAAAACTTTGGTGAAAACCAGGTGCTGAACGGCATCAGCTGTGACATTCCGGCGCAGGAAGTATTGTGCGTTATCGGTCCGTCCGGCTCCGGTAAAAGCACCTTCCTGCGCTGCCTGAACGGGCTTGAAAGCATTGACGGCGGTCGCGTGGTGGTGAACGGATTTGAGGTACAGGATCCCAAAACCCGCATCAATACGCTGCGCCAACACGTGGGTATGGTGTTTCAGCGCTTCAATCTGTTCCCGCACATGACGGTGCTGGAAAACCTGATTATGGCGCCGATGGATGTGCGCAAACTGTCGCGCCAGCAGGCCACAGAGCAGGCTAAAGCGCTGCTGGAGAAGGTGGGCTTAACCGATAAGATGCACGCCTGGCCAAACAGCTTATCCGGCGGCCAGCAGCAGCGCGTTGCTATTGCACGGGCGCTGGCGATGGAGCCGGAGATCATGCTGTTCGATGAGCCGACCTCCGCGCTCGACCCTGAGCTGGTCGGCGAGGTGCTGAGCGTCATGAAAATGCTGGCGCAGGAAGGCATGACTATGGTGATTGTCACGCATGAAATGGGGTTTGCGCGCGAAGTGGCAGATCGCGTGATGTTTATGGATCAGGGGATCATTCAGGAGCTGGACACGCCGGATGTGCTGTTCACCCGGCCGCAAAATCCGCGTACTCAGGCGTTTCTCAGCAAAGTGCTGGGGTGATACTGCTCCGGTAATAACAAAAATCCACGCCGCAGCGTGGATTTTTTCTGTCTGCTATCCGCTTATTTAAGCGCCAGCGCATTTTTTAGTGTGAAGAACAGATCGGTCTGATCGGTCAGCCCCACCACGTTTGCCGCGTGCGGTCCGTAAGCAGCAATGCGCAGCTGAGCACCGGTATGCTCCTGCGAATCCTCTTCCGAGTTGCCGTAGCTGATGGTCATTACCGCACCATCTTTCGTGTTCAGCGCCTGGGTCAGGCCCGGGGCTTTGGTGCCGTTCTCAACAATCTGACTGCTGTGCGCGTGGTCGGCGGTGACCACCACCAGCGTATCGCCATGTTCGCGGGCATAGGCCAGCGCCACCTGGACCGCTTCGTCGAGATCGACCGTTTCGCCAATCTGGCCGCACGGATTAGCCGCGTGATCCTGTTTATCGATTGAAGCGCCCTCGACCTGCAGGAAGAACCCTTTCTCATTTTTGCTCAGCAGGTCGATCGCTTTTGTTGTCATCTGCGCCAGCGTCGGCACCGATGCCGGACGATCCTGATTAACCTTACAGGTCACCACCGGTTTATCGATGTTGCCATGATAACTGGCTTTGGGACCCTGCCAGCGCACCGGCATATTGCCCGGCGCAAACAGCCCCAGCAGAGGCTGCTGCTGGGTGGCCTGCTGTACCGCGTTCATTGCGTCCAGGTTTTCTACCAGCTGATAGCCGCGCGCCTGCGCCTGCTCATACAGCGTTTTGCCTTTATAGTCGCCTGCTTTAGCCACCTCGTTAAAGCTCTTTGCACCGCCGCCCAGGACCACATCCGGCCGGGTCAGCAGCATTTGCTCGGTAATTGAGCCGCGGCCGCCCTGCTCTAAGGCGTTGCCCGGGCAGAGTTCGCTGGTTTTCTCCGGGCCGTAGCATTTGCGTGAGGTAACATGCGCCATCAGTGCCGCTGGCGTAGCATCCTGCAGTTCGGCAGTAGAGACATTACCCGTTGCTTTGCCGGCCGCTTTAGCCAGCTCAAGCAGCGTGATTTGATCCTTGCCATTGACGTCGACGCCAATCGCCCCGTTATAGGATTTGGTGCCTGTAGCCCACGCGGTGGCGGACGCGGCAGAGTCAGTGACGTAAGAGGGTTTATGCGTTTTTTTATCCAGCGAATAGTGCGTGTACTGCCCGGTAAGCGGAAGCGCATCAATACCGGCAAAAAAGCCGCCCGCTCCCACTGCAAGGTTACGTGCCGCGGTGATCTCAGAGTCACCCATGCCGTCGCCGATCAGTAAAATGACATTTTTCGCCGTCTGATTACTCAGCGAGGCTTTCAGCGCCTCAGTCTGATCGCTGCTCAGCCGACGCGCGCCACCATGCTGCGTCAAATCGCCAGTTGCTGCTCTATTGTATGTTGTAACATCTGCCACCGCGGAGGTGGCAATCAGCGAAGCCAGCAGTGAAACCGTCAGCAGAGGTAAGTGTTTCATTCTTCAGCATCCTTATCAGTGAGACAACCCGGTTATTTTCGCTGCCAAGTCTGCGTCAGCGGGATGACATTTTTGTGTCAGACGCGCAACGTTTCTATGACAATCGCCGCGAAGCGAACAGGGTTAATACAATCTGCGCAGAGCTTAAGCAGATAGAAAAAAAGGAGAAAATAGCGCTTGACCCTTTTCAGCTAACTCCCTATAGTAGCGCCCCGTTGACCCAGTGCGGTTAGCAAAAAAATATGTGGTGAGGTGTCCGAGTGGCTGAAGGAGCACGCCTGGAAAGTGTGTATACGGCAACGTATCGGGGGTTCGAATCCCCCTCTCACCGCCACAAATTTGAAGAAGAGCCTGAACTCACGTTCAGGCTTTTTTTTTGCATATTGCACAGTGAGAGGGGTATGAGAACCTCCGACCGGGTTCGACGGTGAACTCTGTTCACCGGACAGCGGAGCCTGCGACGCTGCCCGCAGGGTGAGCGAAGCGAATCAATCCCCCTCTCACCGCCACAAATTTGAAGAAGAGCCTGAACTCACGTTCAGGCTTTTTTTTTGCATATTGCACAGGGAGAGGGGTATGAGAACCTCCGACCGGGTTCGACAGTGACATCATGACCTTCAGACATGAGCTCACATACAGCTTTTGAGATGGCGCAAGCGACCAACTCAGCCCTTCCGTGATCATTTTCCCTATATCTTCATGCTTCGTGACTGCCTGCGCTAACACATGGTACGGCTAATTGATGTGATTACTATTTGCTCAGGCAATGTCAGGCTTAATGGCGCCTTCATACAGGAGGCCATAAGCGACAGTACAAAATGAATTTTCCATGCTGGATCGCTATCATTCTAATGATTGCATTCGCCGGCGCAGGTAGTGTCGCGCTGGTTAAGATTGCCTCACAGGTTTCTAACAATAATGATGAGAAGGAACCATAACAGGAATGGTTGTTTTTATAGTCGGGCGCTATATCCCCTGTCATGTGATATACTGCCCGTCCCTGAGAAATTTGATATGAAATCTGAAGACACGCTGGACTGGTACCCTGCCCAGCTTCCTCCTGTAAAAACCATACTCGGTGATGCTGTGATCGAAGTCGGCAGAACCGGACGGCCAGTCAATACACGCACACTTCTTGAATACCTCCAGATACAGCAAAACAAACAGAAGTTACGCGATAATAAAATAGCAATGCAGACCGCTATTGATGTTCTGAGAGATAACCAGCGCGTTAACGGAAGGTTATAGCCTCGCGGTTATCGATAGCCTGGCAAAGTTAAGCCGCGGCTCTGTGTAGTCCTGCGCCGGTGAAGGGAACCCCTCAGAGGCCACCGTTAAGGTTGAACCGGAACCACGTCATGTTCTCGCCCTCCTGCGTTGAAGCGTCGCGGAAGGTGGTTGTATGGCTCCGGATCCAGTCATTGGCTGCCTTGAGCGTAAAGTGCCAGTTAACGCGCTCCAGCTCCTCTACGAAGTCAGAAGTGGCAACGGTGCTGCGGCCTGATGGCTCGCGCATGATGAAGCTGATGAATGACAGACAAGCCTCAGCAAACAGGCATGTCTAACCCTGCCTCAGTTTATTGTGAAAAAATGGGGGGTAAACCGGACATAGTTAAAGGTCCTGATGGTGATTCAGGTTACTGCACCCTTCCGGGTGGGGAGCGTATCGAGGAGTGGGCACTGTACCGCCAAGATAACCAATAAGCTGTGGTGCCGGTTAACGGTAACTAAAATGTAAGGTGCCGGGCCTGGCGATCGGTACGAAAATGCGTCTGGTTTACTGTTTGATAGCAGGAAGAAAATTTTAGCTAAGGAGATGGCATGTCAGTTTTTGCGAAGATATCAATTCCGATGTTTTGCATTGCGTTCGCAATGTTCTATTTGGCGCGCAATAAGCGGGACAAAAATTACCTCGTTCCGGGCTTTGTTCTGTTAGCTGCTGGCTTTGTGAATGTCGTGATAGCGTTTACTACGGGTTAGTAGCCGGAAAGAGCGTTTAGATAAGATAAGGCCGCAGAAATGCGGCATTGCACACGCTAAGGCATTTACATCGATACAGCTTAGCGATCAATAATTTACACTTGTTTCTTTCCGAAATCGGCGTCAAATCTTTCAGGCAGCACATCGTTAAGCTCCCGGGCGTGGCGGCCATGAGTGATAACAAAGAAGAATATGAAGCTGATATTGAGAAAGTATTTGGGAAAATGAAGCCTGAACTGTAAAAAATATCCGGATCGCATCCTGGTTTTTCATGCTCCCTCACCCATAAGCCTGCCACTGAGCGGGCTTTTTATGCTTATAACTTGCCGTTCTTAATGATCACTATGGCATCGCGGTATACATCTGCCATGAAGACATCATTGGTTGCTCGCCGGTAGGCCTCAAGCCTGCCCAGCAACTCTTCGATTGTGGTTTCAGCCCCGGTGTCAGCGAGTTCGAGTGCTGCTTTCAAAATGGCATTAGCTATCAATTCCACTCTGTCATTGTCATTTTCCATAATCCCCCATCTGTAACTGCTAACCACATTAACACTTGCGGGGTCGGGATGTCGGTTTATCGGGCTTTTTCTTCTATTGAGCTACTATGCTTCCTCTTAAAGCCGGCGCTAAGCGGGCTTTTTTATGCAATGCGTGCCACGCAGAGTAATTTGTCGAATGGTTGTTTCCTTAAGTAACACTGAACGCATATCCTTACTGTCGTCAGCTAACGCTGACAAATGATTTGCCCTTATTGAACGAATTTACGCCCGTGTAACGCGGGTTTTTTTACGTCTGAAAAAAAATAAAATCACATAACAGATGCATTTCATTTAATCTCATCACCAGCACGCTGAAGCAACGCAGGGGCACGGAACTGAGTCCCGCCGCTCCTTAACATCAGGCGCTGAAAAAGTGCAAACATACAAAGCAGTAAGCTTTGGTGCGCGGCAACGCTCAATCAAAGCTAACTGACAGGAGAATAACTATAAACGCACAAGAACGCCGCCGTGCTGCCCACGCTGATACGATGGGCACCTGTCGAGACCTGAGATCAAAACAGAGAGTGAAAAGAGCCTGAACTCTCGTTCAGGCTCTTTTTTACCTGCCGCAATACTCTCTCAGGCAGTTAAAAATAGGCGAGCTTGCGGTTAACGCCGTTAATCCTGACGGTAATGTAACCCGCCGCCGTGGCTGATGCGGCCGGTGCCGATGCCGGATCGGACGTCAGCGTAACCACTTTGCCGTCATAACCCACGCCGGCGGTGCCGTTGTGATAGTTCATCACCGTTGACAGGTTAACGCGGTTATCCGTATTCAGATTGGTCACTTCAGACAAATCAGGATTAAACAGTGAACATTCACCGCCATCGAACCGCGACGGGCCATCAGTAGTAAGGTTGATGACTACATCACCACACTGTGCTTTAAGCTTGATCCAGACTTCAGCATATTTTCCTTTATCATCAGTGGTGCGAACAATGCAGTCGATGACACCGGAATCACCTTCATAATGCAGATTGCCGCCGACCGAACTTTCTCCGCGATAAATATTGAGCAATGTTTTACCGCAGACGTTGGTAAGCAGTGGTGCGGTAGCTGGCTGTGTCTGAGTATCACGCAGCGCTTTGCCCAACATGTCGATGTTCCAGTGCTGATTAGCACGAGGGAAAAAGAACTTGCCAAGGCGGAACCACTTATCTTCCGTGCTGGTATTGGAGACGCGATATCCCGAGTACCAGCCCGCCTTCATCGAACCCGTCATCTGGGTGCCAAAGTTCTCATCACGGCGCCAGCCCTGTTCATAGTTTGAAAGCAGCGCAAAGCCGGTGCGCTCGGTATCAATGCTGGAACCGGACTGCAGGCTTAGCTGGCGCATCAGAACACGTGAGTAGTTAAGCTTCAGCGGGTTAATGGAGGATTCGATGCTCAGCGCATCAATGATCCACTGACCATTACTCAGATCGCCAGGGAAGCGCGTATGTTCAATCCATACATTACGGATCAGGCCCTGCCCCACGCGCGGCATAAACAGCGTGGCATCACCATAACCGTGCTGGAAATTGGAGTTGGTTAGCTCCACGGCCGTTGAGTGGTCCCAGTTACCCTGGGGTGAATCGGACCAGGTAATGTCAAATACCCGACCATAGGTATTGCTGGAGTAAATCTGATCCAGTCGCGTATCAAGCGTATCGATAAACCTGAACACCGAGTTACCATTGTTTTCCACACGAAAACAGGTGACGTTGATGTACTGGCCTTCAATGGTAATATTTTCAAAAAATGGCTGCTGGTTACTTACCATTGCAGTGGTAATCGCGCCGGTGTTTGCCGTGGTATCGGCGGTCGCCTGACCATCCCAGAAAATACCGCGAATAGCCGTCCGGCGCGCTTTAATTTTGAAAACGGTGTTAGCTGACTTATCCGAGGTAATAATCGTTCTGGGTGCAACACCATATTCGCAGTCGTCGCCATAGAGATTGAAGAATGGCAGCTCGCCTTCACCGGTTAAATCGACAGGATTAATAATAAACTTACCGGCAGGAAAACGTATTCCGATATCGCGGATAGGGTTTTTGTTCGGATCATCAACCGGTGATACAAAGCCTCTGGCCCAGCGGTACATGTTGATACAGGCATCGTGGTTAACTGCGCCGTTATCGGCATCAAATGAAACCGAGCCGCGTAAGCGCTTGCCGCCAAAATGGAAAATATTAATAGCGGATACATCATCAATAATACGCTGCCAGTAATAATCGCCGGCAGAAGAGACCGCAACGGTGCCACTGTCATCCGCAGGGGCTTTACCCTTTGTGTCGACAAAGCCTACAAAGCGGCCACCACCATTAAAGGTTGAGTCCCTGTCGTAATAGCGCTTAAGAAATGCAATTTCACCTGATGCAGAAGGTTTGGTGGTGCGGAGTTCAGCAAATGAATTTACTTCGATCATGATATTTCCTTTTAGGGTTTATTGAGCCTGTTTGCTCGTGGAGAAGCTTTATTTTTCGGTTAAGGTAAATAACCTGCAAAATGCAGATAGTGAGAAAATCGCCTGATGAGTTACCGGAGCGATTCAATTTTTCTTATGGCGCGCTTATCCCGGTTGCAGTTTTCAACCGACGTCATAAGCCTTTCGTTAAGTTCGAGGCTGTCGCCCCAGGTCATAGGATCGGGTACGGGAGGGATTTCGCAGTCAGCCAGCAGCTCTGCCGGAACGGGCATTGCCGGAAGCTGAACGTATTCTTTCTCTGTGTCTGCGCAGGCTGTCAGCCACATCAGCAGGAACAGAGTGAGCGGAACACGCATCCTCTTTAACCGCCTGCCTGATGTAGACAACGCGCCTCTCGCTTTCAGCGTCGTTTTGATATCGATCATGATGAGCAGCCTTTGCGATATCGTTAAAGAGCATTACTGCGGTAATGAGGTTGCTGGTTACTGACTCCGCCTTTTTCCGGGCCTGGACTGCCCGGGAGATCTCCTCCTGCGCCTGCAACATTCGCGAGTGGTAGTGACTGGCAACGGCGGCAGATATCACAACCGTCGCCATAAGGAAGAGCCTGAGTACCAGATGCCCGTTATTTATCAGCCAAATCATCACTACTCTCCGCCAGGCACAAAGCGCGTTCCATGTCGCGACGATGCATCAGCCCGCGCCATTTTATGCCACCGGCATAGACCCAGCGGCGCAGCTCTTCGCAGGCCTGAGCCCGATCGCCAGCGTTGAGTTTTTTGAGCAGAGTGGAGCGGGTGAAAGCAGACGGGCCGATGTTATAGGCAAAGCTGTATAGCGATGCGCGCTGGTATTCACTCAGGGGAACCTTTACTACGCCATCGACCACCTTTTTAACGGACCGGAGATCGTTTTGCAGCAGCCGATCGCAGTCGCTATCGCTATACTGCCTGCCACTGATGATATCGCTGCCGGTATGCCCGTCACAGACGGTCCGGACGCCGGCCACATCCTGATAAGCTTTATAAGTACGCCCTTCCGCTCCCTCCTTTCCGCCAAGAAACAGGGTGGCAATCAGCATGGAGCCGCCACCTGCGGCGGCGATCAGTTTTCTGCGCACGCTGCCGGACATAGTCATATCAATCCTCCTCCACTTTTACGGCCGGACCATATTTCTCAAGTGCTTTTACCTGAGCGTTGGCGACCTTGCGTTTGAAGTACCAGTTGATGAGCCCTGTAATGATGATGCCGGCAATACCTGCCAGTACGCCGATGGCAGACCACTCATCAGGACTCAGGCTGGTGAGTACACCGTTAAGAATGGTGCCCCCGGACGTGCCCAGGGCAACACCAGTAACAAGTTTGCTCATAGTTTGAGTGCTCGCAGACGCCGTCCGATCGGACAGGTGCTGTTGATCAACAGAAGAAAAGAGGCCCTCCGCCACAACGGATAGCATTGATGTCGCATTGAGTGGCGGGGGCGGAAACGAAAAAGGCACCGCCGAAGCAGTGCCTTTAGAAAAGGAAATAAACTATTCAGGATTATTTTTTAAGCGTTTCCAGAACGTTTTTGATACACAGCGGCATCATTCTTCCCCTCAAAAAATCTCTTGTATCTGCATAGGGATAGCTGACACCCTTAGTCATCTTTCTGTAGGTTTCTGCGCCTTTTACAGAGACGCTTATGAAGTCATCTTTTTCAATAGCGTAGTCGGAAAGAGCGTGCCCATCCGCTTCAAACGCCTGAACTTCTTCTGACACTATTTGCCTGGTGCTGAGATGGGTCGACATTGATCGGTCAGTTATACGCCATTCCATTTCGCACAGATCGTTAGCTGCGCGTTGCGCATCCGATATCACAGCAAAAGATGGCGCACACAGCACGATTAAAAGGGCGCACAGAATTCTCATTATTTCTCCCTGAAATCGGCATCATATATTTCAGATGCCCATAAAAAAAGCCCTCGCAGCGTGTGAATCTGCAGGGCTCTTTTATTATCACAGAGTGATGAAAGCTGATTTAGTTTGCGGGCTGAACATCATCACGCAACTTCAACTGTTGAAAAGTATACCCCCGGGTTCGGGAAAAGTAAATAGCCTGCGATAATTTAATACACTATTTTTTAGGTCGCTATGCAGTGGCGCTTTTCAGCGCGGCATCTGCGCGGGTTTCCTCAGCTTCCAGCTTAGTAATAAGCCGATCGTAAAATGGCTTACCGCTCTTCTTCCATGTGTCCAGGCTGATAGCGCCGGTGAATTCTGAAATTGCCTTATACGCCCCGGTTGAGGGTATGCGCTCGTAGCCGCGCCCGCAGCAGCGCCTGCACTCACCCTTCACCGGCACCCCCTGCTTTTCCGTTGCCGCTTTTAGCACTGCCTGTCCGCGTCCGTTACAGTCGCGGCATGCAGTTGATACGACGCCCTTGCCTTTGCACGCCCTGCAGAGCACGCGTACGGCCTCTTTGACGTTTCTGGTGAGGCCGCCGTGCAGAGGCGATTTCATTGAAAACACCTCTGCCTCGATGAATCCGGTGGCCTGACAGCATTCGCACGGCTTCACGCTGGCGGCGCTGCGGCAGTAATCGAGCCAGGCATAAGCGGCGAGCGTTTGCATAACTGCCGTTCTGACACCGGCATCAAGCTTGCGAAAGGCGGCAACCTTATCGCAGCTCTCCAGTGCAAAATCAGTTAGCAGGGAGACGGCCCGTGCTGCGTCGATTTCACTGGCGCCCATCTTCCCCATGAAAGCGCTGTAACCGAGCTGAACGCGGCTCTGCGTCATACCTATGGCGGCGATATAGTCGATGCCGGTAAGCGTATCAGGCGACGTCTGCGGTGCTGTTCCGCTAAAGTTCTGCCCCTTCGGAAAATGATACTTAACCGTTGCTTCTAAGCTCATACTGCCTCTCTTTGCTTAATCAGTTCGCCTGTTTTATCCCGGCGGTACATCTGCCGCCACAGCGGGATATCGATGTCGTGCTGAATCCTTTGCATCATGCTGTAGTGCGTTTTGCTTTCAGCGTAGCGCGCAGCAGGGCCACGCCCTCCCTCGCCTTTTCCGGGGTGGAGGGCATTGCAGCCTTCAGCAGCTGCCTGCGCGGCTCAGGAATTGTTTCACCGGCCTCGATCCGCGCAGACATTTTGCGCAGCTCTGAGCGGCATTTAATGCGCAGCTCAGACTCGCTCAGGTTGTTAGCGCGCATCAGGCTGCAGAGGCTGGTAACCATCCAGTAATCGGCGTTGCTCTTCCACGGATAGTGCTCCGGAGAGGCATAGTCGCCACGCTGCGCGCAGTAGGTCATCACCCTGCTATAGAGCGTCTCTTCATCCGGCAGGCCCGCAGCGGCGAAAGCGTCCTGTTTACACCAGCTGATGAACTGGCCCGGTGATGGAAGAAACGGCGAGCCGCTGGCGCGCGCCTGGCGCATGCCGGCTGAAAGCTGCTGTTTGCTGGTCACGCCGTTCTCCGCTAAGGCGGCTATCCACTGACGTTTAGCGGCGGCTTCGTCTGCCGGATCCCGCCAGACCGTGCTGACTGAGGCGGGGAAAACCTGCTTCAGCCCGCTGAAGAACTCATCTATCACTTTTTCGATCGCCTGATGCAGGCGTCGATCCGCCGGCTGCGGGACGTCACCGGCCATGCGCGCCAGCGCGCTGCTGTCACGATGATTAACTGCCGTGACGAGATCTCTCATATGAAGTTCTCCCATGCTTCCTGGCTGTTCCAGTGGACGGCAGGCTGCTGCCCCGCTGGTGCCGCCCGGTTACGGTCTGGCTGGTTCATCTGAATTTTCAGTGTGTCCCACTTTTCCCGCAGCTTCGCAGGGCTGAGCACGTTTGACTGCCAGAAGCGATCGCGGCTGGCCCAGAGAAATACCTCACAGATATCGCGGTGCGTAACCTGCAGGGCCGAGCGCAGCAGTCTGATGTCGTTTGACCAGGCGGGCCAGGCGGGCTGCCGGGCATGCGGAGCGACAATCTGCACCCTGCTGAACATCCACCTGGCTGTTTTGAGATCCTCTTCGGTTCCCCACTTGTCCCCCCTGGGAGTCCGGACCGCGGCTTCAGGACGCGATGCAGAAAGCGTTGCAGAGGATGTGTCAGGGGATTCACCAGGATTCTCTGACGCAGAATTATTGTCTTTTGTCACAGTGTCTTTTGTATGCCTCTGTTTTGGTGACAGCGCTGTCGCGGATTTGGTGACAGTGATACCCTCCCGGTGACACCCCGGTATTTGCCACTGTGAAAGGTGTTTATTTGGGCCGATCATCGTCCCTTCCCGGATAAGCACACCCATCTGAATCAGCTCATTTTTTGCCTTGTTAACCTTCTGTCTTGGCAGCCCGGTTAACTGGCTTATCTGGCTGTCAGCAATACGGTCCATGCTTTTATTAAAGCCGCAGGTTTTCCGGCAAACGGCGTGTGCGACTTTGGCCTGATTTCGCGTCAGGCTGGCCCCTATCAGCTCCTCATACAGCGCGTTTGCCAGACGTGTAAATCCCTCTTCGGTATCTGCCATACTTGTCTCCACGGCCCGCAGTCCGGGCCTGATTAGCGTCATAAATTTTCACTTTTTTCTATACACGCACTTTCCGCGATGGCATTGTGGCAATGCATTTAAATAATGCGTATCACGCATATTATGAGTATAATTAAATATGCGCAAGGCGCTTTGCGTGTAACGCATAAAAAAGGTTAACTATCCGCTATGAAAATAGGCGATAAAATCAGACAGATTCGCAAAGCGAATAAGATGACCCTGAGTGAACTTGCCCTGCGTACAGATAGCGATGTGGGCAATCTGTCACGCCTGGAACGCGGCATACAGGGATACAGTGATGGTCTGCTACACAAAATTGCAGCAGCCCTGTCAGTTCCTGTTTCTGAGCTATTCTCTTCTAATGAGGCTAATGATACTGTAGATTCATACAGTGTAAGTTCCATTATAAAAAAGGGGAGAAAAGATGTGTACAGGATTGATGTTCTTGACGTTGCTGCAAGTGCCGGAGACGGGTCGCCGTCTAAAGATGTGGTTGAAGTCATAAGGTCTATTGAATATGTTCCGGATCAGGCGCGCGTGATATTCGGCAACCGGCCGGAAACCTCTGTTAAGCTGATCAACGTCCGCGGTGACAGCATGGAGGGAACCATTGAGCCCGGTGATCTCATCTTTGTAGACGTAGCTGTCAGTACGTTTGATGGGGATGGAATTTACGTCTTTGACTTCAACGGCGATATGTTTGTTAAGCGCCTGCAAAAAGTTAAGCGCGAAATTATCGTTATCTCTGACAATCCCCGTTATCGTGAATGGTCTATCTCAGAAGAAGAACTCTCTATGCTCCATGTTGCTGGCAGGGTAATGCTCAGTCAGTCCCAGCAGTTCCGACGTCACGGATAACCGCCCTCTTTTCAACCAGGCCCGCGTTATGCGGGCTTTTTTGTACCTGCCGCATTATTTTCATAAAATCTAATGTGAAAATATTAGCCTGGTTTGGTTTACCTGAAGCTGTTTTGTGCCATGCTATGCGTTTTACGCATAATGCCAGGGCGCAATAAATGGCGCCCCTGTAAGGTTGCGTCCCCTGCCAATTTGTGCAATGCATATTATCGGATTCAGGTGCCCACTCCTGACCGCAATGCGCCATCATCAGCAAACTCAGACCGCAGCTCTGCTCCACCTCTGCTAAACTGACCCGGCAGCAACATTCAGCAGGCATAAACCGGATGCGGGTATCAGCTACCTCTTTCGCTCAAACCTGCTGAAGGAGACGCCATGTTGCAGACACCTCCTGGATTGTCATCAACGTGGTCAGGGCCGTGGGGCCTGAAGAAACATATGTTTTATTAAGGAAAAAGTTATGGATGATGTAGATCTGGCACAGGAACGAGAAGCCGCTCATCTGGAGAGCGCCCTGTTTGCGCGTAAACCACGTCTGGTGAGCGCAACGGGCAACTGTATCTGGTGCAGAGATGAACGCGTTGTCGCCGATACTGCATTTTGCTCTGCAGAGTGCGGAGAGGACTATCACAAGCACCAGCGCGAAATGAAACAGCGTATTAACGGCGAATAAGCCAGCCGCGGCATGAATTTATGCCTGAAAAAAGCCTGAACACGCGTTCAGGCTTGATTATCTGCTGTGTCTGGCCAGCTTACTTTTTAGCGGGTAAAGCGGGTTCAGCAGCCGCAACGCCGGTCAGCTCGCTCAGTCCTGCATGGTTAATTTCACCATCGGCTTTATCCACGGCCTGAGAGATAGTCAGCAGATTCTGCAATTCGCTTAGCAGAATAGCGGCATCGGACCTCAGCACCTCATCGCTTTCAGCGGAGTCGATAACCGTATTGATCGCTTTATTAGCCGCATCGATCATCTCCGTCACTCCACCCTGCCTGCTGACGGCCAGTACCAGCGCGCTAATCAGCAGCGACTGTGCTTCAACCCGGGCGGTCAGCTGTTTCATGTCCGCATCGATGTGCGATATTTTTGCCAGCATACTCAGGACGACGTTTTTCATTGGTTGTGCTCCCTGAAAAAAGATCAATCTTACCGCGTTAGCGAACCGCTGCAACTCTCATCACTCTGAAAGGTCGTCATGCTTTGCCGGTGAAATTAGGGACAGAAAAAAACCCGGCCGGGGCCGGGTTTATCAACGGGATGGGATGCTATCAGCCGTAGGCGTGCAGCGTGCGCTGGCAGAGTGCTGAGCGAACGCAGTCCTCTTTCGCAAAGCGCACCACGCCCACCATCTCATCCTCTTCAAAGCGCGCCAGCGCATCGGCAAGACCGGACTGGACGCTGGCGGGCAGATCGCACTGAGTAATATCACCGTTAACGATAACCGTGACGTTTTCCCCCAGGCGGGTCAGAAACATCTTCATCTGTGCAGCGGTAACGTTTTGTGCCTCGTCGAGGATAACCACTGCGTTCTCAAAAGTACGTCCACGCATATAGGCGAAGGGCGCAATCTCTACCTTGGCGATTTCAGGCCGCAGGCAGTACTGCATAAAGGAAGCGCCGAGACGTTTAACCAGAACGTCATAAACCGGACGGAAATAGGGGGCGAATTTCTCGGAAATGTCTCCGGGCAGGAAACCGAGATCTTCATCCGCCTGCAGTACCGGGCGCGTCACGATAATCCTTTCGATATCCTTATTGATCAGGGCCTCAGCTGCTTTTGCAGCGCTAATCCAGGTTTTACCGCAGCCAGCTTCACCGGTTGCAAATATCAGCTGTTTCGTTTCTATGGCGTTAAGATAGTGCGCCTGAGCTTCATTCCGGGCTGCAATTGGTGCCCGGTCGCGCACATCGCGCGCCATGCCAATAGCATCTAACCCGCCCATCTGCACCAGCGAAGTGACCGATTCTTCTTCGCGCTGACGATGACTCCGGGAGTCACTACGAAGCACACGACGAGCTTCACGACGCGCTTTGATCACTGCTTTCTGTCTTCCCATAGTGGCACCTTACAGTTGGTTTCATGAATCGCGACGGATCACCCGCGGCGATGACTTGAACGCTTTAGAGGTTACGTTGGCTTCCTTTTAGCCGTACTGATACACAAAACGGGGTGTACAACAGCGCCGAAACGCCGCAGCGCACCGGATAAAAACAAACGGGATGATGAAGATAGTGGATGAAAGATGAGTAAAACGTTGACAGGAGGCTCTCTCCCGCAGAGAACTGCGCTTGCTGTGTTACACCTGCTGGTTCCGGAATGGAACGCCTCATGCGCGAACTCCAGTGGCTGATGCCACAAAACTGACAACGCTTATGAGTAAAGTGAAACATAGCGCCGAAAATTTGCAACACTATTTTTACTTTTAGATGCAAATTAAGATTTGTTGTGGCGATGGCATCAGGCGCTTCCCATAAAAAATTCAATTAAAATAATGCGTTATATAAAATGTTAAAAGGATCCTTTGCGGATCCTTTTGCAGAGCATAACGCTAATCTGCCGCAACACGCATTGCCGGAAGCAGGGTTCAGGCCTCAATCAGCGATTGACCAAGATAGCGCGTGGCATCGGCGACGCCCGGCAGCGCAAAAAAGTAGCCGCCGCCGGTGGGTCGGACATACTCTTCCAGCGCCTCGCCGTTAAGCCGCTGCTGCACTGCGATAAAACCTTTAGTGAGATCGTGCTGATAGCAGATAAACAGCAGCCCCATATCAAGCTGCCCTGCCCCGGTGATCCCGGCGGAGTAGCTGTAGCCGCGCCGCAGTATCAGGCTGTCCGCCGTCTCAGGCGTACGCGGGTTAGCGAGCCGGATATGGGCATCCAGCGCTATCACATCCCCATCCGGATCGCTGGCATAATCCGGCTCATCATGCTCATGATGCCCGCCAAGCGGCGCTCCGCTGAGCTTTTCCCGGCCAAAAATAGTCTGCTGCTCACCCAGCGGCGTGCGATCCCACTGCTCAACGCGGAAACGAATAATCCGCACCGCCTGATAGCTGCCGCCGTATGTCCAGGCGGGCTCCTGCTGATCGGCCGTGACCCACAGCATTTTATCCATCAGCGCGCCGTTTTGCGCATCCGGATTCGCCGTACCGTCTTTAAAACCCAGCAGATTAATCGGGGTTTCCTGCCCGTGACTGCGCGCTGCGTGCTCAGGAATAAACCCTTCGCGCCGCCAGCGTATCGCCAGCAGATCGGGAGCGTGTTTGATGATATCGCGCAGCGCGTGGATCACGGTGTCCTGACTATTGGCGCAGATCTGAATCAGTAAATCCCCGTGGCACTGGCTGGCGTCAAGCGAATCATTGGGAAAGCGCGTCATGGCCTGCAGCTGTGCAGGCTTGTGCGCGCCCAGCCCAAAGCGTTCGTCAAACAGCGAACTGCCCACGGAGAGCGTCAGCGTCAGGTTATCCGGTGCAATAGTGGCACCGAGAATGCCGGAGTCAGCCGGCGGCAGCTGCGCATTTGTCACCGCTGGTGCGGGTCCGCCCTGCGTCAGAAATGCGAACCTCTCCGTCAGCAGTTGCAACAGACGCGTCAGCTCCGCTTTACCGTCGGCCAGCACGTCAAAGGCCACCAGCATCATGGCGGCCTGCTGCGGCGTCAGGATACCTGCCTGGTGCGTCCCGTAAAATGGTTGCACCTGCTGACGCGCATCAGGTGCAACCGTGCCAGGAGAAAAATGCTCTGCTGCTGCGCCAGCGTGGAACGGACAGCTGCCCCCGAGCGCAGCCGCACCGCCCAGCACACCCAGCCCCTGCAGTAACCGGCGACGTGCCGGCTGCATGGCATCATGCTGTTTAGCCATGGTTAATCGAGGCCCAGCGTGCCGCGCAGCAGCGAGAGATCTTCAGCCAGCACGGTAATCGGTGCTTTTAACGCATTGCGATCGGCCGCGGTCAGCTTCTCATAGGATGCGTAACCCTCAGCCGTACGGTATTTATCCAGTATTGCGTCAACTTTGCTGAAGTTAGTATCGATTTTTGCCAGAAGCTGCGGATTCCGCTGCTGCAACAGCGGGCGCAGCAGCGACACAATTTTCTGCGCGCCGTCGACGTTTGCCCGGAAATCAGACAGGTCAGTGCGGCTGTAACGATCCTCCTCTCCGGAGATTTTGCTCGAAGCCACCTCTTCGATCAGACCCGCTGCGCCGCCCACGACTTTAACCGGCGCAAATGCCAGCGCGCTGATGCGCGCCTGCAGCGCTTTAACATCGTCATTGAGCTGACTGGCGAAAGGCGCGGCACCGGTCGTTGTGCGATCGGCAAACAGCAGCTTCTCCAGGCGGTGGAAACCGGTGAATTTAGGATCCGCCGCTTTCTGCTCAAAATCATCTTCGCGTGCGTCGATACTGCCATCCAGATCGGAGAAGAGTTCAGCAACAGGCTCAATACGCTCATAGTGGGCGCGGGTCGGCGCATAGAGCGCTCTCGCCTTGTCACCGTCGCCTGCATTAATCGCTGCCGTAAACGCTTTGGTGCTGCTTACCAGCGCGTTAACTTCATTCAGGACGTACGCTTTGTAGTCGGCGATAGGCTGAGCCAGCTGCAGCAGCTCTTTCTGCTCTGGCGTTGATGACTGCCCCGATCCGGCCACCGTCAGTTTGCCTTTCGGATTACTCAGCAGGCCGCAGGTCATCTCATACTCACCCGCATCCAGATTTGCCGTCAGCTTCTGCGTAAAGCCCGGCGCGATATTTTCCCGCTCCTCGACCACCATGACCCCTTTCAGGATCTCCCACTCCAGCGCTTTCTGGCTATGGTTTTTGATAATGAACTGGCTTTTACCCGCCGGCACGTTCATCGTCATGGGCTCACACTGTTTATCCGTAACGGTGACGGTGAACTGCGGGATCTCTGCAGCGGCTGCAGCCCCGGAAAGCAGCAGCGCGACGACAGAGGCGGTAGCGCGTAACGTGGTATTCATGATGGTATCCGTGTTAAAGAGTCAGGTTAAAACAATCGGGATTAGCGCAGGCTGCGTGCGGCAGCCGGAGCAGAAGGCGCCGGGAAAAAAAACAGCAGCAGCGCCGGCACCAGATAGAGCAGCCAGGCTGCAACCTCACTGACGCTGGGCGCTTCCTGATAGCCGAGCAGGCCTTCAAGCAGCGTACCGGCCAGAGAGTGCACAGAGAGCACGCTGCTTATATCAAACGCCGTTGCCTGGAAGTGGTTCCACAATCCCGCCTCATGGAAAGCGCGGATTGCGCCGGCCGCAAGCCCGGCGGCTACAAACAGAATGAACAGGCTGCTCCAGCGGAAAAAATGGGCCAGATTAAGCCGGATGCCGCCGTAGTAGATCAGCGTACCGAGCAGCGCTGCGGTCAGCAGGCCGAGCAGCGCGCCCGCAGGTGGGGCATAGCCCACATCCTGCGTAAAGGCCGCCAGCAGAAAGAACACCGACTCCAGCCCTTCGCGCGCTACGGCGAGAAACACCATAATCACCAGCGGCAGGCCGCTGCCGCCCCGCTTTGCCAGCGCCTGATCCACTGACTTCTCCAGCGTCAGGCGCATGCTGCGCGCAACTTTGCGCATCCAGCACACCATGGTGGTCAGCATCACGACCGCAATCAGCGCTACCACGCCTTCAAACAGCTCCTGCTGCTTCTGCGGAAACTCACCGGTAGTGGCATTGATGGCGATACCCAGTCCCGCGCAGAGCACAATGGCCGCTATCACCCCGCCCCACATCGCCGGGAACCACCGGGTGCGTCCGGTGCGCTTCAGATAGCTGGCGATCAGGCTGACAATCAGCGCCGCTTCCAGACCTTCACGGAGCATAATGAGAAACGGAACAAACATCGTTTGCCTCTTAAGTGTTTAGCAGGGTAAATCTGTCGTAAAAAAACGTAAAGTGCGAACGATATCGATTATCATTATCGCTGCAGAAAAAACAAGTCACTGCGGGAAATTATTTTGCTGCACAGGGGGAGAAGTCAGGGGATGACTGTTCAGAAAGGTCGGCAGGATTGCGTTGCCTGACGCCTCAACGTAAAAAGGAGGCACATTACTGTGCCTCCTTTTTGATGGCGGTGCCGCAACGCACCGCGCGAATACCTTAATCTGCCTGGTATTCCGCTTCCGCAGCGGCAAAACGCTGCTGCGCGGCGGCGGAAGGTGCTTTGCCCGTCAGGCTGAAGACCACAATCGCGATGCTGGCAAAGATGAAGCCTGGAATGATTTCATACAGCTCAGCGTAACCGTACTGTTTCCACAGCAGCACCGTCGCGGCCCCAATGACCATTCCCGCCAGCGCGCCGTTACGCGTCATGCGCTTCCAGCAGACACCAAACAGCACCACCGGACCAAACGCCGCGCCAAAGCCAGCCCATGCATAGCTCACCAGGCCCAGCACCCGGTTATCCGGATTGGATGCCAGGGCAATAGCAATCAGTGCAATCAGCAGCACCATGGCACGTCCGACCCATACCAGCTCCTGCTGGCTGGCATTTTTACGCAGGAAGCCCTTATAGAGATCTTCCGTCAGCGCACTTGAACAGACCAGCAGCTGGCAGCTCAGAGTGGACATGACCGCAGCAAGAATGGCCGAAAGCAGAATACCGGCGATCCACGGGTTAAACAGAATACGCGTCAGCTCAATAAAGATACGTTCTCCATTCTGCGTGACGCCCGCGGCCTGCGCCGGGTTATTCTGGAAGTAGGCGATACCAAAGAAGCCTACGGCAACCGCGCCCGCCAGGCAGAAAATCATCCATGCCATGCCGATGCGACGCGCAGTACGGATGGAGCGATGGGAGTCTGCCGCCATAAAGCGTGCCAGGATATGCGGCTGCCCGAAGTAGCCCAGCCCCCAGCCCAGCAGCGAGATGACCGCGACAAAATTGAGCCCCTTGAGCATATCGAGGTTCTCGATGCTCTTCTCGCGGATCACCGTCAGTGAATCATCAAAGCCGCCTACGGCGATAATGACAATCACCGGCGTCAGGATCAGCGCAAAAATCATCAGCGTCGCCTGCACCGTATCGGTCCAGCTCACGGCCAGGAAGCCGCCCACCAGCGTATAGAGTATGGTGGCCGCTGCGCCCGCCCAGATAGCGGTCTGGTAATCCATACCAAAGGTGCTTTCAAACAGGCGCGCACCGGCCACCACGCCTGAAGCGCAGTAAATGGTGAAGAAAATCAGGATAACCACCGCGGAGATCACGCGCAGCAGCTTGCTTTTGTCTTCGAAGCGGCTGGTAAAGAAGTCAGGCAGCGTCAGCGCATTATCGTGATGCTCGGTCTGCACGCGCAGACGACCCGCCACAATTTTCCAGTTCAGCCAGGCGCCAATTGTCAGGCCGATAGCGATCCAGCTTTCAGAGATGCCGGACAGGAAGATGGCACCGGGCAGACCCATCAGCAGCCAGCCGCTCATGTCGGAGGCACCGGCTGAGAGCGCCGTAACAAAACTGCCCAGGCTGCGGCCGCCCAGAATATAATCATCAAAGTTTTTTGTTGACCGGTAAGCGATAAACCCTATCAACACCATCCCAAGGATATAGATAATAAAGGTCACCAGCATTGGTGTACTTATACTCATACTCTCTCCACTTATTATGTAATTGCTTAAGAGAAATTCTTTGCCCGCCCTGCCTCAGCAGCATTAGCCGGGCGTCTCCCTGGCGCGACGTATCACTTACCCTCTTTGTCACGGCAGTCGAATCAGCGCGGCAGCACCGGAACGGGGTGGCCACTGCGCGTTACCGCCGCCAGAGAAGCGAATTTCTCTTAAGGCGCGGTATCCTGCCGCAAAGGTGCGATGCGCACAATGGATTTAACACAGCTGTTACCTGGGTTTCACCTCTCTTTCTCATTTCTTTGCTCAAAGGTTGCGCCCGTTCAAACTTTTGGTTGCACCAGAAACGCAGCTTTTTGCGGTTTAGTGAACCCGGTTGCAACTCTGGCGAGATTCTTGCAGCAAGAAACGTGCCGTTTCTTTACAGTTAACAAACAAACGGCTTTCAGGCATGCAACCTGGGTCACATTTAACATGGTTGCACAAAGTTGCAACATGAGTGATAGTGCAGCCCACGCTGATGTTGATTTATTTTTCAAGACGAGGAATTCATGGGAACAACTACCATGGGGGTGAAGCTGGATGAAGCCACCCGCGAGCGCATTAAGCTGGCAGCACAGAAGGTCGACCGCACATCTCACTGGCTGATTAAGCAGGCTATTTTCAATTACTTAACCCAGCTTGAAGCGGGCGAGACCCTGCCGGAAATTCCCCTGCAGGCCAGTGAAACCACGGCAGAAGAGAACCTGCCCGAAGAGAGCCTGCAGCCGTTCCTCGACTTTGCTGAACACATTCTGCCGCAGTCGGTTACCCGCTCCGCAATTACCGCCGCATGGCGCCGGCCCGAGACGGAAGCGGTGCCGATGCTGCTGGAGCAGGCGCGCCTGCCCGCTCCGCTGGCAGAGAAAACCCATCAGCTGGCCTATAGCCTTGCCGACAAGCTGCGGCACCAGAAAGGTGCAACCGGACGCGCCGGAATGGTGCAAAGCCTGCTGCAGGAGTTCTCCCTCTCCTCGCAGGAGGGCGTGGCGCTGATGTGCCTGGCAGAAGCGCTGCTGCGTATTCCGGATAAACCCACCCGCGACGCGCTGATCCGCGACAAAATCAGCAACGGCAACTGGCAGTCGCACCTGGGCCGCAGCTCATCCATGTTTGTTAACGCCGCGACCTGGGGCCTGCTGTTTACCGGACGCCTGGTCTCAACCCATAACGAAGCGAGCATGTCCCGCTCGCTGAACCGTATTATCGGTAAAAGCGGCGAGCCGCTGGTGCGCAAAGGCGTGGATATGGCCATGCGCCTGATGGGCGAGCAGTTCGTTACCGGCGAGACCATCGCTGAGGCGCTGGCCAACGCCCGCAAACTGGAAGAGAAAGGCTTCCGCTACTCCTACGATATGCTCGGTGAAGCGGCCCTGACCGCCGCCGATGCGAAAGCCTATCTGCTCTCTTATCAGCAGGCGATCCATGCGATTGGTAAAGCCTCCAACGGCCGCGGCATTTATGAAGGCCCGGGCATCTCGATCAAACTCTCTGCGCTGCATCCGCGCTACAGCCGCGCCCAGTACGATCGCGTTATGGAAGAGCTCTATCCGATCCTGAAATCGCTGACGCTGCTGGCGCGTTCATATGACATCGGCATCAATATCGATGCCGAAGAGGCCGATCGCCTTGAACTGTCGCTGGACCTGCTGGAAAAACTCTGCTTTGAACCTGAGCTGGAAGGCTGGAACGGGATTGGCTTCGTAATTCAGGCTTACCAGAAACGCTGCCCGATGCTGATCGACTCGCTGGTCGATCTGGCACAGCGCAGCCGTCGCCGCCTGATGATCCGTCTGGTGAAAGGCGCCTACTGGGACAGCGAAATCAAGCGCGCGCAGATGGAAGGCCTTGAAGGCTATCCGGTCTATACCCGCAAGGTATATACCGATATCTCCTATCTCGCCTGCGCCCGCAAACTGCTGGCGGTACCGAGCCAGATCTACCCGCAGTTTGCCACGCATAACGCCCACACGCTGGCCGCTATCTATAATCTGGCGGGTAATAACTACTATCCGGGCCAGTATGAGTTCCAGTGCCTGCACGGCATGGGCGAGCCGCTCTATGAACAGGTGGTGGGCAAAGTGGCCGATGGCAAACTCAGCCGCCCCTGCCGTATTTACGCGCCGGTGGGCACGCACGAAACGCTGCTGGCTTACCTGGTACGTCGTCTGCTGGAAAACGGCGCCAACACCTCCTTTGTTAACCGGATCGCCGATAAGAGCCTGCCGATAGATGAGCTGGTTGCTGACCCGGTGGTAGCGGTAGAAAAAATGGGCGCAGCCGAAGGCGCCGTGGGTCTGCCACATCCGAAGATCCCGCTGCCGCGCGATCTCTATGGCGACAAGCGCCCGAACTCCGCGGGTCTCGACCTCGCAAATGAACATCGCCTCGCCTCACTCTCCAGCGCCCTGCTGAACAGCGCCAGCCAGCCATGGGTGGCCCAGCCGATGATCGAGGGCACCCTGGAAACGGGTGTCAGCCAGCCGGTACTGAACCCGGCGGCGCCGGCTGACGTGGTCGGCAGCGTGCGCGAAGCCACCGAAACCGAAGTCTCTGCCGCGCTGGATGCGGCGGTCGGCGCCGGACCGATCTGGTTTGCCACTCCGCCAGCCGAGCGCGCGGCGATCCTCGAGCGTGCCGGTCAGGCGATGGAAGCGCAGATGCAGCAGCTGATTGGTCTGCTGGTGCGCGAAGCGGGCAAAACGTACAACAATGCCATCGCCGAAGTGCGCGAAGCGGTAGACTTCCTCTACTACTACGCCGGCATGGTACGCGATGATTTTGACAACGAAACGCATCGTCCGCTGGGTCCGGTAGTCTGTATCAGCCCGTGGAACTTCCCGCTGGCGATCTTTACCGGCCAGATTGCCGCCGCGCTGGCTGCCGGCAATAGCGTGCTGGCAAAACCGGCCGAGCAGACGCCACTTATCGCGGCGCAGGCGGTGCAGATCCTGCTGGATGCAGGCGTTCCCGCCGGCGTGCTGCAGCTGCTGCCTGGCCAGGGTGAAACCGTGGGCGCACAGCTTACCGGCGATGAGCGCGTGCGCGGCGTGATGTTCACCGGTTCCACCGCCGTGGCGACCCTGCTGCAGCGTAATCTTGCCGGTCGTCTCGATCCGCAGGGGCGCCCGACACCGCTGATCGCCGAAACCGGCGGCATGAATGCCATGATCGTTGACTCCTCTGCCCTCACCGAACAGGTAGTGGTGGATATCGTTGCCTCGGCGTTTGACAGCGCCGGCCAGCGCTGCTCGGCGCTGCGTCTGCTCTGTATTCAGGAAGACGCCGCCGATCACACCATTAAGATGCTGCGCGGCGCGATGGCGGAGTGCCGCATGGGCAACCCGGAGCGTCTTTCAACTGATATTGGTCCGGTTATTGACCAGGAAGCGAAAGAAGGTATCGAGCGCCATATCCAGGCGATGCGCAACAAAGGCTTTACCGTTTATCAGGCGGTGCAGGAGAATGCGCAGGACCGTAAAGAGTGGGAGAGCGGCACCTTTATCAAACCCACGCTGATTGAGCTGGATCAGGTCAGCGATCTCGATAAAGAGATCTTCGGACCGGTGCTGCACGTGGTGCGCTTCTCACGCAGCAGCCTGCCGCAGCTGATTGAGCAGATCAATGCCACCGGCTATGGCCTGACGCTTGGCGTACATACGCGTATTGATGAAACCATCGCTCAGGTTACTGCAAACGCGCACGTCGGCAACCTCTATGTGAACCGTAATATGGTCGGTGCCGTAGTTGGCGTGCAGCCGTTTGGCGGCGAAGGCCTCTCCGGTACCGGCCCGAAAGCGGGTGGCCCGCTCTATCTCTACCGCCTGCTGGCACATCGTCCGGATGGCGCGCTGCGTCTGACCTTCGATCGTCAGGATGCTGAGCAGCCGGTTGACAGCAGCGTGCGTACAACGCTGATGGGCGCACACCAGGCGCTGCAGAACTGGGCGCAGGATAAGCCAGCATTGCAGGCGCTGTGCCAGCGCTATGATGAGCTGTCGCAGGCGGGCACGGTGCGTCTGCTGCCGGGTCCGACGGGCGAACGCAACACCTTCAGCCTGCTGCCGCGCGAACGCGTGCTCTGCCTGGCCGATAATGAGCAGGATGCGCTGATCCAGCTGGCCGCGGTAACCAGCGTCGGCAGTCAGGCGCTGTGGCAGGATGATGAGCTGCATCGCGCCCTGCTGAAAGCGCTGCCGCCGGCCGTACAGCAGCGTATCCGGCTGGCCATAGATGCCCTGTCCGGTGAGTTTGATGCGGTGATCTACCACGGTGATGCCGATCAGCTGCGTACGCTGTGTGCAGATATCGCGGCACGCGAGGGCGCAATTGTTTCCGTCCAGGGCTTTGCCCGCGGAGAAACCAATCTGCTGCTGGAGCGGTTGCTGATTGAACGCTCGCTGAGCGTCAACACCGCAGCAGCGGGCGGCAACGCTAGTCTGATGACCATCGGTTAAACCCCCGGTTCATCACAGTAAAGGGCCCCCTGCGGGCCCTTTTTTATTGCGGGTTTGCCAGGGACGCATTAATGCGTCCCCTACGTTTGGCATTGTTATCCCCGTAGGGGCGCCATTAATGGCGCCCGGAAACCAGCACGGGCGCATAAATACGCCAGGGAAGCATAAACGCATCAGGGACGCATAAATGCGTCCCCTGGGGTTGGCATTGTTGCCTCTGGATTTACCTACGCTGCTTTGCGACGCTTCATGCCGATCAGCGTCGGGAACAGGAACAGCGACTGGCCCAGGCCGCGGTTGGTCAGTGACCAGACCGCTACTGAACAGAGCGAACAGATCCCGACGATTGCCAGCGGATAGAAACAGGCCCACAGCACGGAGAACCACGCCTGCTCAAACAGGTGATGGCGCTGGGCAAACAGAATCGCCGACATCCCGAAAAACTCAATAAAGATGCGGTGAATAACGTAGATTTGCAGCGTATTGCGCCCTACCCAGTTGAAAAAACGCATACTGAAATGCTGGTTAAGCCAGCGGCAGGCCGCTACGCTCACCAGCACGGCGATGACGCACATAAACAGGCTTTTATCCAGGCCCATAATCACGTGAAGTCCCGTCAGCGCGGCCAGTGCCGCCCACGGCAGCAGGTTTTCACGGCGCAGCTCGCTCAGGCGCAGCATCACCGGGCTCCAGAATGCGCCCAGCAGGAAGAACAGGAAATATTGCGCGACGCTCTGCGGCCCCCAGTAGGGAATGATTTTTTCCACCGCCAGATAATTCAGTACCACCGCCACAACCAGCAGCGCGATTTTCTGCTGATGGAAAATTTTTGCACACAGGAAGTAGATCGCCAGACCATACAGATACCAGGAGGTACTCATCGCCATAAACGTCAGCTTGAGAAACTCCAGCAGTGAACCGGCATAGGCCGCATTAAGATTTTGCGAAATGCGTTGCCCGGTGATTTCTGTGGAAATCCCGACAATTGACCACCACTGAATAAAGCCCCACAAAATATAGAGATAGAACAGATTGGTAATACGGCTGGTAAATACCTGTTTCCATGAACGATTCAAAATGCCATTGGTCGCCAGCAGGCCGGAAACAAAAAAGAATGCCGGCATACGTAATGGCGACAGTACCGTATTAAACTGTACCCATATTTCCGCCGGAAACCATCCGGCACTCAAATATTTTATCGTTGTTTCAAATCCCGGTAATACGGTGTGATAGAGCACCACCAGCAAAATACAGGCACCTTTCAGTGTATTTATCCAGCCTATATCATTTTTCCCGTTATCTTTCATCAGGTTGACTCCTAAAGCTGTGTAGGTCTGTAAGAGGTAAACGCATTAATAATCAGTTCGTGAGTTATGGTTATTAAACGATTATTCAACAGCACTGCGGGGAGTGTATCTGGCGAAAGTCCTAAATTGTCTTTGCTGGCCCTGATGTAACAATACTTTACGTTAATCAAAATGCATTTACATCTGCCTGAAGCGGCACAGAGAGTTATAAACTGTGATTCAGGAAAAATAATCAGTAAGAAAAGCTGCTGTTTAATTAAGAGCAATCTGCAAACAGAGAAGCCAGTTAATAATTTAGCAATAAGACAATTATATGACTATGCACCAAAAGGATAAGAGAAACGCGAAGGGATATGATAGCAGCGAAATAAATAAGGGCCAGCGAACCGGCCCTGAATATTACTGATTAAGAAATTTATCCAGGAATTGTCGGGTACGAGCCTGCTGCGGATTACTGAACAGGGTTCTGGCCTCCCCCTGCTCCACAATGCGCCCCTGGTCCATGAAGATAGCGCGGTCAGCCACATCACGCGCAAAACTCATCTCATGCGTGACGATCACCATCGTCCGTTTCTCCTGCGCCAGGGCGCGAATGGTGTTCAGCACCTCGCCGACCAGCTCCGGGTCAAGCGCGGACGTCGGCTCATCAAACAGAATCACCTCCGGGCGCATTGCCAGCGCGCGGGCAATTGCCACCCGCTGCTGCTGCCCGCCGGAAAGCCGGCGCGGAAAGCTCGCCTCTTTACCCGTCAGCCCGACCTTCTCCAGCAGCTGACGTGCCCGCGCCTGCGCTTCTGCTTTCGGCTCACCTTTAACGATCACCGGCCCTTCAATAATGTTTTCCAGCACCGAACGATGCGGGAACAGATTGAAGTTCTGAAACACAAACCCGACCTGCTGGCGCAGCTGACGCACCTTCTCTTTCTGTTTGTTAAGACTCAGGCTGGCGTCAATGGTGATGCCGCCTACCGTCACGCTACCCTGATCCGGCACCTCCAGCAGATTGATACTGCGCAGCAGCGTGGTTTTTCCCGAGCCGCTGGGGCCGATAATCGCCACTACCTCTCCGGCAGCCACGTCGAGATCGATGCCGTGCAGCACTGTCTGCCCGTGAAATTTTTTCACCAGCTGGCGGACTTCAATTGCACTCATTTATCCTCCCGATCCTGACGATTAACGTGCGCTTCAAGACGGTTCTGCAGCGCGGAGAGCACGGTCGCCATGATCCAGTAGATCAGCGAGGCGGCCAGATACATGGTAAACACCTCAAGCGTGCGTGAGGTGATTAACTGCGCCTGACGAAACAGCTCCGGCACCTGGATAGTGGCCGCCAGCGAGGTATCCTTGACCAGGCTGATAAAGCTGTTACCGAGCGGCGGCAGCGCAGTCCGCGCCGCCTGCGGCAGGATCACCCGGCGCAGCGTCTGCCACGGGGTCATACCAATGCTGGCCGCCGCTTCCCACTGCCCGCGCTCGATAGAGGCGATAGCACCGCGCAGCGACTCTGACGCATAGGCCGCCGTGTTCAGCGACAGGCCAATCATCGCGGAGGGAATGGGATCGAGTTCAATGCCAAACTGCGGCAGGCCGTAGTAGATCATAAACAGCTGGGCGATCAGCGGCGTGCCGCGGAAAATCGAGACATAGATGCGCGCCAGCCAGTTCACCGGCCAGAAGCGGGACAGACGCATCAGGGCAAGAATAAAGCCCAGCAGCAGGCCAAAGAACATTCCGCCGATGCTGAGCTGCAGCGTAAACAGTGCCCCTTTAAGTAAAAAAGGTGCTGAATCCAGCACCAGATGTACGCTCTCCAGCATTATTTCGTCACGTCCGTGCCAAACCATTTATCAGAGAGTTTTTTCAGCGAGCCATCTTTCTGCATCTCTGCAATCGCCTGATCGATCGCTTTCAGCAGATCGTCGTTACCTTTACGTACCGCCACGCCAGCCTCCAGACGCGAGAACGCCGGACCCGCTACGGCCATGGTGTCACCGGTTTTCTTCACCAGATCGAGCGCGGCCAGGCGATCGACCAGAATGGCGTTCAGGCGGCCGGAGCGCAGATCCTGATATTTTGTCGGGTCATCATCATAGGTGCGGATATCGACGCCTTTAACGTTATCGCGCAGCCACTGCTCATAGTTGGAGCCGAGGCCTACGCCGACTTTTTTCCCTGCCAGGTCCTCAGGTTTGGTGATGGTGCCGGCGTTTTTCTTCAGCGTCAGCGCCTGCACGCCCGAGATGGTGTACGGCGTGGAGAAGTCATACTTCTTTTTACGCTCGTCGGAGATAGTGACCTGGTTTATCACCACATCAATACGTTTTGAATCCAGTGACGCCAGCATACCGTCCCATTTGGTCGGCTTCAGCGCTGCTTTGACGCCGAGATGCTGCGCCAGCTCCTGCGCAAACTCCACCTCAAAGCCGGTCAGTTTGCCGCGCTCATCCTGGAAACTGAACGGCGGATAGGTGCCTTCAAGGCCCACGCGCAGCTCGCCTTTATTTTTAATCTGTGCCAGCAAATCTTCAGCGGCAAAGGTTTTTGCGTTGATGCCTGCGAGCAGCGCCACCGCCATCATTCCCATCGCCAGCGGGCGACGAATCAGAGAGAAAGCCATGTTTACCCCGTTATTATCCGTTGTGTGTGTCAGTGCAGGTGCGTCGCGTGACGCACCCTGTAACAGATAGCGTAGTCTTATTATGAACGCCACAGAAATTGCATCTCCGTAGTGACGTTACGCCTGTCTGTGGCAGCGATTATAAAGCGTTTCGTCAGCCTGTCTCATACCGAAGGATGATAAGCAAATAACGCCGGTGCACCGCCGGTATGCACAAACAGCAGCGGCCCTTCGCGCCGGAAGCGCTTCTGGCTGATACCGTCAATCAGACCGGCCATCGCTTTACCGGTATAGACCGGATCCAGCATGATACCTTCCAGCCGTGCCAGCAGGCGCACTGCCTCCATGCCCTCTTCACTGGGTTCGCCATAGCGCGGTGCGTAGTACTCATCCCAGAGCGTGATTGCCGCCTGCGGCTTCAGCTCCAGCTGCTCTGCCAGCGCGCTGCGCAGTCGCTCTACCACCGGCAGCTGCGCGGCTACGCTGCGTGACACTGTCACACCAACCAGCTCGCTTTCCGGCAGCAGCTGCTCCAGTCCTACCGCCAGACCGGCATGCGTACCGGCGCTGCCGGATGCCACCACCACCGCCGCGAAATCCACCACGCCCTCGCTCTGATGGGCGATCTCCTGGGCGCACTCTACGTACCCCAGCGCGCCCAGCGCATTTGAGCCACCGACCGGCACGATATAGGGGCGATATCCCTGCGCTTCGAGGCGCTCTGCGTAGTCGCTGAGCTGCTGTGGCGGATTATCCAGCGCCGCCACCATCTCCGTCTCAGCGTCCATCAGATCCAGCAGCAGGCGGTTGCCGTTAGAGAGATAATTTTCTGCCGTGGTGCCAATCGGGTTTTCCAGCAGCGCCACGCACTTCAGGCCAAGCCGCGCCGCCACTGCGGCCGTCTGGCGTACATGATTGGACTGGATCGCACCGGCGGTCAGCAGCACATCCGCGCCCTGGCGGAGCGCGTCCGCGGCCAGAAACTCCAGCTTGCGCAGCTTGTTGCCGCCCAGCGCGACCGGCGTAACGTCATCGCGTTTAATAAAAATATCGCGGCCAAGGTAATCGGACAGACGCGGCAGATGCTCCAGCGGCGTAGGTGCGCCAAGCAGCTCAAGACGCGGAAACTGGTGCAGAAGATGTAGGGACAATGCAGGCCTCCAGGGCAGTGTGAAGATATCCCTGTAGTGTTGCAGAAGATGCGCTGAGGCGCATCCGGAATTGCGGGGTAGCAGCAGCCCGCTGCGGCACAGATCGCCGCAGCGGACATGGATCATTGATCAGCCGCGCTGCCAGCCGAGGAACTGATCGTATTTACGCAGCGCAATACGGTAGTTGTTATTACCGGCATCGGGCAAATCGTGCTGCAGACACTCATGCCAGCTGTTGCCGGATAGATTTTCTGCCGGGAAATTTCTCGCTTTCAGCATGTCATCAAGTCGACGCAGGCGCACCACATACTCCCGAATCGTACTGTGGTTCATCTCGGTCTGTTCAAACAGATACTGTTTAAACGCCATGATGTCGAAGTAGTTCGGATGGGTATTACAAAAAATATCGCTGCAGAAACGGCATAGCGCTGTCAGTTCGGGCTGCAGCTTCGTCCAGACCTGATCGTCAATCATCTGGTCCATGCGGGCTATCGCCTCTTTATTGATGATCTGGCCACGAAACACCAGCGCCATACGATCTAATACTTTGCCACAGTGTGAACAGTTGCTTTGGCTATGTTTATAGTCTTTAAGATAACGACTTAATGGCCTGACTTTAATTTTGGCTCCCATCGCTGAGTCCCCGGTTTTTTTATTTTTGTTTCCCCAGGACTGAGTCTGTCAGCGCGCTCCCGCTAACCGGGCACGCAGGCGTTTAATCGCCTGACTGTGCAGCTGACTGACGCGGGATTCTCCCACCTCCAGCACCGCGCCAATCTCTTTCAGGTTCAGTTCTTCCTGGTAGTACAGTGTGAGCACGAGCTTTTCGCGTTCGGGCAGCGCCTCGATTGCGTCAATCACGCGTTCACGCAGATTCCCTTCCATCAGCTGATGCAGCGGATTCGCCTCTTCATGGCCCTCTGTCACCAGCTCTGCGCTGTCACCGTGCTCTTCCCGATACTCGTCATAGGAGAAGAGCTGGCTATTGTTGGTATCCAGCAGGATCTGCCGGTACTCCTCCAGCGACACGTTCAGCTGCTGCGCCACCTCCTGCTCCGAGGCTGAGCGGCCGAGCGCCTGCTCCACCTGGTGCATGGCACCGGCTACCTCGCGCGCGTTGCGCCGCACGCTGCGCGGTGCCCAGTCGCGGCTGCGCAGTTCGTCCAGCATGGCGCCGCGAATACGCTGCACGGCGTAGGTGGTAAAGGCGGTGCCCTGCAGCGCGTCGTAGCGCTCCACGGCATTCAGCAGTCCGATGCCCCCAGCCTGCAGCAGATCGTCAAGCTCCACGCTGGCCGGCAGGCGCACCTGCAGACGCAGCGCTTCATGCCGCACGAGGGGAACGTAGCGCTGCCAGAGCGAATGTTTATCCATCACGCCGCCGGCGGTATAGAGATCGTTCACGTTGACTACCCTGCGTTAATTAAGTTATCGGCATGATTATCCAATTCTGTAGCGGTTTCGATTGGCAGAATAGGCGGGCAAAAGCGAGGTTATTTCAAATTAGTGATGGATGGCGGTGGCGGGCACCGCCGTTGCGGACGCTATCTGTTGCGCTGCTGCAACCGCTGCCTTGTGGCAGGCGGCACCGCGGGCCACAGCGCGCAGATTTTGCCCGCCAGCGGCTGATAAGCGAAACCGTCCGCCGCTTCACTCTCCAGCGCCGCGCTGAGCATCACCTGCCCGGTTTCACCATCAATGCTAATCAGTTTATTGCGGAACAGGCGCTGCAGATCGCTGCGTAAAAACAGGCCGTTATCGACGCTGTTATCCGCCAGCAGCCCCGCCTCGCTCTCGTCGGTGTTGATATGGCACGCCTCCACCCACGGCCAGCCGTGTGGTTCTGTAAGCGGCGTGCCGGTGATGACGCAGGCGCCGTAGCGCGCTTTCACCGCCGCCAGAAACGCCGCCTGGCTGGCGTGCTGCAGCACGCGGGTTTTCACCCGCCGCCCGACTTCGGTGCCGGGCATCACGGCGGCGGGTGCCGGCTGCTGCGGCGTGCTCAGCACCACGATAAACTGCACCGCACGCGACAGCGGAAAACAGGGGTGCGCCTGCGCGTCAAACAGCTGCCAGTACGCCTCCTCCTCCTGCTGACGCATCAGCACCAGCCGGTAGCCCCGGCTGGTGAGCAGGTTCTGCGCCGCCGCCGAGTGCGGATCGAGCATCGCATAGACCCGGCTCTCGCCCATCACTTTCCAGCGTCCCGCCTGGCTGGCGTCGTCGCTGCGGCGAAAATAGAGAAACGCCTGCTGCGTTTTCAGGTAGTGCTCAAAGCGGCGCAGGTAGTTTTTGCGCTCGTTGTCATCGCTGATAAACAGCAGCTCCTCGAGCGGGCTGTTCAGCTCCTGCTGCGCAAACAGCGCGCGGATCACCAGATGGCGATAGCTCGCCGAGGGGCTCAGCAGGCCGCGTGCGGTGAGCGCCTTCTCGCCGGGATGCTGCTGCGCATAACGCAGCGCGATCTCATCAAACGAGAGCAGCTCACCCGGTAACAGATCGTAGTTGAAGCGCATCGCCCCTCCCTGAGTGGAAAACGTGACCTATAGCGGAATGGTTCTGTAACAGATTATCGGCCGCGCGGCGGCAGGCTGTAGCGGACGGCTGCGGTTTTATACGTAAAAAAAACCCCGCCGGAGCGGGGTTTTGATGCTTATGCAGTGAGCGATTAGCCCTGCAGCAGAGAGAGAACCTGCTGTGGAACCTGGTTCGCTTTCGCCAGTACGGAGTTACCCGCCTGCTGAACGATCTGCGCTTTAGACATGTTTGACACTTCAGTGGCGTAGTCCGCATCCTGAATACGGGACTGAGCAGCCGTCAGGTTAGTGGTGGTGTTGCTCAGGTTGGTCACCGCTGAGTTCAGACGGTTCTGTACCGCACCCAGTGAAGAACGGAACTTGTCAATATCAGCAATTGCAGAGTCCAGTTTAGCCAGTGGGTTAGCATTAAAATTAGCAGGTGTAGCAACAGATAAGCCAGCAGTTACTGCGCCTGTAGTTGCATTAATTGTTGCTGCTTCGTACGTTGAATCTCCATTAGCATCAGTGGTCTGGACCAGATAATTGTCATTACCTGCTTCATCTTTATAAGTAACCAATGATTTATTGGCAGCATCAACAGCAGAAGTATCAAGGGTCAGATCTTTACCAACAGTGGTAACCGCAGTAGTACCGGTTGGAGTTAATTTAGTGCCAGTTGAATCGAAGCTGATAGTACCGGTTTTATTATCTACGGTTGCTGCGTAAGTACCTGAGCTGGTAGTTGCGAAATAATCACCGTTAGAATTTTTTGCCAAACTGGTTACAGTTTCTGGAGTACCATTCGAATCGTTAGCTGTGGCACTTGCAACCGCGATCTGTACATTTCCGGTGGAACCATTCTTAACGGTAGTTGCCATGTTGGTCACGTTGAAGTTATCTAATTTCAGCGTGTTTGAATCAATTTTCTTCAGGTCGATTGAGATAGTCTGGCCATCGTTAGCGCCCACCTGAATTTTCATGTTGCCGTCTTTAGCCAGCACGTTTACGCCGTTGAACTGGGTCTGCTGCGATACGCGGTCAATTTCATCCAGACGCGATTTGATTTCGTCCTGGATAGATGATTTATCAGAATCGGAGTTGGTGCCGTTCTGCGCCTGCACGGTCAGCTCACGGATACGCTGTAAGTTGTTGTTGATTTCAGACAGCGCGCCTTCAGTGGTCTGCGCAGCTGAGATACCGTCGTTGGCGTTACGGGCTGCCTGCGTCAGACCTTTGATGTTGGACTGAAAACGGTTAGCGATAGCCTGGCCTGCTGCGTCATCTTTCGCGCTGTTGATACGCAGACCCGATGACAGACGCTCCATAGAAGAAGAGAGAGCAGACTGGTTTTTGTTGATGTTGTTCTGAGTGATCAGCGAGAGGCTGTTAGTGTTAATGACCTGGGCCATGATAAAGTTTCCTGTTTAATCAAGTCTTTCGGTTAAGGTGTGGGCTTCAACCCGTCGGCTTCATCGCCGTCAAAGTTGTTATCGTCTGCCCCTGAACAACCTTTAGATTTTTTTTAGGACCGGATGAATTTTTTTCGCTTCACCTGCCATGCTTCTGGTTATCGCCACCCGCTTGCGCTTCTTTAGCCCCGCTTAACTTTTTTTTACCGTCCGAATTACCTCCGTTACGCCCCTCTATTCCATTTATCACTCATCGGTTATTAATTCTAAACTTTGCCGCGTTGACGCCGATAATTGCGCTATTCACTCTTTGCAGCGACAGGAAAAGGAAACTATATGGCCAGCATCTCTTCTCTCGGCGTCGGCTCAGGCCTAAAGCTTAGCGATATTCTCGATAGCTTAACCACTGCAGAAAAAGCGAGCTTAAAGCCGATTAGCACCCAGCAGAGCGCCTATACCGCGAAGCTCAGCGCCTACGGCACGCTCTCAAGCGCGCTGACCGCGTTCCAGACCGCTAACAGCGCGCTCAACAGCGCCGATGTCTTCAGCGCCACCACCGCAACCAGCAGCAGCACGGCGTTCAGCGCCACCACCTCCGGCAGCGTAGTGGCGGGTAAATACAGTATCAACGTGACGCAGCTGGCGCAGGCGCAGACGCTGACGTCATCGGCGCAGAGCAGCAACAGCAGCGCGCTCGGCGACAGCGCCGCCAGCCGCACCCTGACCATCAAACTTGCCGACGGCAGCAGCAAAGGTATTGCGCTCACCAGCGACCAGACCTCGCTCACCGGCATGCGCGATGCGATTAATAAAGCGAACGCCGGCGTCTCTGCCAGCATTATTAAGAGCAACGAGGGCGAATACCGCCTGTCGCTGACCGCGACCAAAACCGGTGAGGCAAACGCCGTGTCGGCGGTCAGCGTCAGCGGCGACGACACGCTGCAGGCAATTGTCGGCTTTGATCACAATGATATCGCAGCGAATAACAAGCTCAGCGTCAGCGTCGCGGCGCAGAATGCGCAGCTCACCGTGAACAATATTCCGATCACCAGCAGCAGCAACAGCATCAGCGACGCGCTGGAGGGGATCTCGCTGAATCTGACCGCGACCACCAGCGGCAGCCAGACGCTCACCGTGGCGCAGGACACGTCCAAAGCCACCACTGCAGTGACCAACTTTGTTAACGCCTATAACACGCTGCTCGATCAGTTCAGTACCCTGACCAAATATACCGCGGTGGAGAAAGGCGCTGACGCGCAGGACGCCAGCAACGGCGCGCTGGTCGGCGACAGCACCCTGCGCAGCATTCAGACGCAGATTAAGGGACTGCTGACTAACTCCGCCAGCTCCTCCGCCTATAAAACGCTGGCGCAGATTGGTATTACCTCCGATCCCACCTCCGGCAAGCTGACGCTGGATGACAGCAAGCTGAAAACTGAGCTGGCGAAAGATCCGGACGGTATCAAAGAGATGATCGTTGGCGATGGGAAAAAAACCGGCATTACCACGCGCCTGGCCGGTAATCTCACGACCTGGCTCTCAAGTAAAGGGCCAATCCAGAGCGCCAAAGATGGCGTCAGCAAAACGCTGAATGAGCTGACGCAGAAATATAACGACATGAACACACGTATTGACGATTTAGTAGCGCGCTACAAAACCCAGTTTACCCAGCTGGATCTCGCCGTCAGCAAGCTCAACAGCACCAGCGACTACCTGACGCAGCAGTTTGACAACATGACCAGCAGCTCGAACAAATAAGGAGTGACCATGTACGGGGCAAATGGCACGCAGGCCTATGCAAAAATTGGCGTTGAGAGCGCCGTAATGAGCGCCACGCAGCCGCAGCTGCTGACGCTGCTGTTTGATGGCGCTATCAGCGCCGTGGTGCGCGCACGTCTGTTTATGCAGGATGGCAACATCGCGGGCAAAGGCAGCGCTATCTCGAAAGCGATCAATATTATCGAAGCGGGCCTGAAACAGGGTCTGGATGAAGCCTCAGGCGATGAGCTGACGCTGAACCTTATCGGCCTTTACTCCTATATGGTCCGCCGTCTGGTTGAGGCAAACATCCGTAATGACGTGGCAGCGCTGGAAGAGGTTGAAACGCTGCTGCGCAATATCGCTGATGCCTGGAAAGAAGTCGCTTAATCTTAATTCTTAGGACGCTATGTTATGAATACTGCACCGCACCTGATGCTGGCTTATCAGCAGATCCTCACCCTCAGCCACGGCATGCTGCGCCACGCCAGCCGCGGCGAGTGGGACGATTTAATTACTCACGAAATGGATTACGTCAGTGCGGTGGAGCGTCTGGCGCAGAGTACGGAAACCACGCCGCCGTCAGGCCAGCTGCAGGAGCAGCTGCGTCCGGTATTGCGTCATATTCTGGATAATGAGAGCGAAGTTAAACGCCTGCTGCAGGCGCGCATGGATGAGCTGACGCGGCTGGTCAGCCAGTCCTCAGTACAGAAGTCGGTGATGCGCGCTTACGGTCAGCAGGGTGACGTCTGGCTGCCGCAGGCCTGAATACCTGCCCTCTCCCGCCGGGAGAGGGTCTCTTACTGCATTACTGTGCGGTATGCGCCGCAACCGGTTTCATCAGCTCTGGCTCAATATCCTGAATCACCGCCTCATCGGGCCGCTGCGCCATTTCCTCCAGCGCCTGCTGGCACTCCACGGTCGGCTGTTCCACTTTGCGTAAGCGCAGGCCATCATACTGCAGCTCACCGTTTTCCAGCATCAGCGGCATCACGCGCGACTGACGGTTGACGTTGACCCAGCGGTCGCTCAGGCGGGTCAGCTTGCCCGGTTTGGCAATGACGCGCTGCCACTGGCGGCAATCGAGCGTGTCGCCGTCGGCGGTGATAATCAGACTGCCCAGCGCCTGGCCGCTGATCAGCTTGCTCTGCGGCCCCACGGTCTGCCAGTTGCCCTGCAGCGCGGCCGGCGCCGGGGTTTTTACCGCATCACTGTAGCTGTTAATCTGCGCACACCCGCTGAGTGCGACGGCGGCCAGCACGATCCACTTTTTCATTTTGATTCCCTGTCCTCGCGTTAATGGCGGCTACGGTATAATTTTTCTCAGGCGTAAGGCAAGCAGTCTGCAGCAAAACCCGGCGCGCCTGACAACGCGGCAGGTTGCAGTTACACTATGCGCCGAGTTAACGACCCGGAACCGAGCATGAAAACCCCTGAAGAGTACTATAGCCTGGCGCGCAGCCTGTTTTTCACCGCCCACCCCACCTTTCAGGCCGCGCTGGATGAGCTGAGCGAAAGCGACGCCCGCGCGGCGAATATGTCACTGCGTGAACTGCGCGACTGGCATGCCGAACGGATCTACGCGGCCTTTATCCGGCAGAAAAAGCTGGATGGCATCCTGTTCTCTATTCAGCTCGCCGAGCCGGATAAGGCAGTGGCCGCAGAAGCGATTGAAGCCTACCTGAAGACGCACGCTGAGGCGCTGGGTATGACGTGGGAAGAGTTTTGTATAAAGAATGAGCTGTAGCGCTGCGCTATAGCCCGCAAAGTTGTACAACAGAAAATAAAGTTGTACAAATCCGTAATTTTGTATAAGTTACGCACCATGACAACCGTCAGGGATTGTCCCTTAACGAATGGTGCGTTTGCGCCACCTCTGGAAGTGGTGCTGGTTTTCCACTTCCAGAGGTTCATTTTTTCCCCGGCTTTTTCCGGCGCTTTTCCTCACTCCGCTGATGCGTACACTTTTTTCCGCCTGCACCGCCCGCACCCCTTGCTACTGTTTTTATTTACAGTAATATGATGCCCTGACCTTATTTGATGGATGGTTCTGATGTTTGTAGAGCTGATTTATGACAAGCGTAACGTCGCTGGCCTGCCCGGCGCGCGCGAGATGATTCAGGCTGAGCTCGAAAAGCGGGTACAGCGCGTGTTTCCGGAGGCTGAAGTGCGGGTAAAACCGATGGAGCGCAACGGAATCGACACCGATTTAAGCAAAAACGATAAAGCGACCGTTGCGCGCATTGTCGAAGAGATGTTTGATGAGGCGGATATGTGGCTGGTGGCCGACTAGGCCACCCTGCCGTGTGCGGTTAGCTCTCCTGCTCAATATGGTTAACCGCAATCTCTAAATCCTGAATAGTCTGGTCAATATTCTCCAGCAGTTTACTCTGCTCATTGATCAGCTGCTCAAATCGCCCTGCATACTCTTTATCTTTGTACTCGCCGGCATCAAACGCCAGCCAGTGTGCAGAGAGCGTTTCAGTGTTGGTCTGCGCGTAGTGACGCATCTCTTTAAGCTGTGAGGTAACATCGCGCAGGTACTCAGGTTTGGTTTTAATCGCTTCTGAATCGCTCATGCTATTTTCCTTTTTGCTTGTTTTGCCCGTTAAAATAACGTCTGAGTGATTAAAGATAGTCGATAATAGCGAAGCCGCATTAAGAATAGTCGGAAGTGGGTTTCAGGCCGGGGCTGACATCCCTGTCAGTACAGATGGCTGCGCATCAGAGGTATTTGCGCGCCAGCGTCATCAGTTCCGCTTTGGCTGCCTCCCCCAGCTGGCTCACGCCATGTTCAACAAACGTAAACGCCTGGACAAAATCTTTCACCCCGGCATCCAGCGCCGCCGCGGCCGGTGACGCACCCGCTGTCTGAGCAGGTGCTGCCACCTCTGCCGGCGCAGCATCAGCGCTGGCGGATGCCGTTGTCAGGGGATCGTCTGCCACAGGCTGTGGTGTTGCATCAGCCGCTACGCTCTCCTCTGGTGTCGCGGTGGCCTCTGCGCTTGTCGCCACCTCTTCCGTTACCGCCGGGCTGGCCGGTGCCGTCTCGTTAGCAAAGTTCTCCAGCGGAGAAACATCGTGTGGATCCGCTGCTGCTGCCGGGTTAACGCTCTGTTGTTCGCTCATGGTACTCTCCTTCTTTCGGGTTAACGATCGCCGCTGCCGTAGCCATACCGCGATCTGACGGGTAATACTCATCACTGCCTCCCTGCCGCTAGCTGCTGCGTTTAGCCGGTCTGGCCTTTTCACGCACCACTATTCCGTCAATTTTTAGCTGCAGGTCTGCCAGCTGTTCTGTCAATTCGGCCACCCGCGCTTCGCGGCGGTCAGAGATTTGCCGGTACTCTTCCCGGATATTTTCGACGCGCTGGTTGGCTTCATTGCTGACGTAGATAAACATCGCGGTCATGGCAATGCATATCAGCGATAACAGCAGCATCATTCCCCCCAGCAGCAGCTGACGCCGGTGATTTCTGATCGTGAATTCACTGTTTATCTGCACCATCACGGTTCTCCTCAAGCGTGGTAATCAGTTGATTGATCTGACTGCGAAATTTATCGCTGTGATCGGTCTCAGTCGTTGCCAGCAAAATGCCCAGCGCATTTTTTATCAGGCGCAGATCGGTCTCCAGCGAAGAGATGCGGCGCAAATTGCGATCGTGGCGAATGCGCAACTCATCATTCTCCTGCCGCATCAGCGCATGACTCTCTTTCAGTAACATCACCTGCTCTTTGTAACTGGTGATAATCTCCCCGCCTGCACGATTGCTGGTTACGATGGTTGCAATCCCGGCCAGTAATGGTTTCCAGAACACCGCTGCTGCACCACCGCCGAGAAGCAGTGCGCCAACGCTGGTGATGAGACTACTCTCCATGCCTTACCTCTCAGTACTGGCAAGGGCTCCGCCCGGAATACACTGACCTCCCCTTGCCAGTCATACGATCAGTGTATTTTAAGTTTACTTTAATCATTTAATTTAAGTATACTTAAGTAAACCTTTCAGGAGTTGTCAAGATGAAAAATCAGGAAACGCTAGGCCAGCGCATTCGCGAACGCCGTAAAATGCTGAAACTGACCCAGCAGCAGCTGGCGGCAGACGTCGGCGTCTCGCACGTGGCTATTTCACAATGGGAAAAAAATGAGACGCTGCCGCGTGGCGAGCATCTGCTCCGGCTGGCAGAGCTGCTGCAGTGCCCGGCGGCATGGCTGTTTGATGGTGAGGGGGAACCCTTTGCGGTTGTCAGCAGCCACAGCAGCGTGCGGGCTGTGCCGCTGCTGACACTGCAGCAGGTTACCGGCTGGCTGGATGAAACCCGCCTGCAGCTGCAGCGGGAAGCCGATCGCTTTCTCTACTGTGACAGTGCGGTAAGCGACAGCGCCGTCGCCGTCGCCGTTCAGCTGGACGATCGTTCCATGCAGCCAGCTTTTCTGCCCGGCGATCTGCTGATATTTGAACCCCGGCGCTCTGCAGCGCCCGGTGAGGTGGTGCTGGCGCTGTATGCCGGGCAGGCGCTGGTCAGAACGCTGCGCGTGCGTTCCCTTTCACAGAATGAAGAGCATTTTTTATTGCGCCCGGTGAATGAAGATTATCCCGTACTTAACACGGACAAACATGAGGTGCAGATTATCGGCGTACTGGCTGAAATGCGCCGGCATTATCACGCTGGCGGCCAGTAAAAAACCCGCACCGGCCCGCTACAGCGTATCGGTCAGGCGATCGATAACAATGCGGCCGGATGCATCCGTCTGGGTAATACGGTAGTTCACGTTCCATGAGCGGCGGGTGTTGAATTTGTCGCTCAGCACGACGCTCCCTTTTGCCCTGCCCTGGCTGTCTGTGATCTGCCAGCGGGTAATGGCTTCCCGATCGTCCTGGGATATCTGTTTGTCCTGCTCAATAAGACGATCTTCTGCTTCCAGTTTCAGGTAATCACGTAACATTTTATTCCTCCGGCTAAGGCGGCTTAAGATACGCTTTTTGTTAATCCATTCAATCGAAAATATTTATCGTTGATGCAGATTCATTTCGACCGATAGATAAATTGAATTGACCCCTGTTTTTCCGCTACGCTTATCAGATAAATCGGTAAATATTATGCTGATTTAGCTGTTGTGCGCTGGACATCCCGGCCGGTTCGACGGTTAATGTATGAGCTTAAATAACGTTCCGGCAGGACAATTGCATGCTGACCACTATTCTTTACCGCAGCCATCTTGATGAACACGTTCCCGTCAGAGTTCTTGAAGATATCGTGGCCCGCGCAAACACCAAAAATGCGCTGTCGGACATCACCGGCATTCTGTTATTTGACGGCCGGCATTTCTTTCAGCTTCTGGAAGGACCCGATTGCGCTGTCAGACATATCTATGATCGTATTCGCCAGGATGCCCGTCATCATAATCTGGTCGAGCTGATGCATGATTTCGCGCCGGCGCGCCGCTTTGGTAATACCGGTATGGAGCTGTTTGATCTGCGCCAGCATGAGAGAGGCCGCGTGCTGCAGGCCGTACTCGATAAAGGCACCTCGCGTCACCAGCTGACTTACGACGATCGTGCGCTGCAGTTTTTACGCACCTTTGTTGAGGCACGTGAAAAAGAGAACTATTTTGAAATCCCGCCGGCGAACACGTGGGAGTTTGTCGCGGATGAGTCGACGTTGTGTGAGCTGGACGATTTTCAGCACTCGATTCAGGATTGCCGCTTTGCTTTCCAGCCTATTGTTGATCCCTTTTCACGCCGTATTGCTGCCTATGAAGCGTTGATCCGCACGCCCACCGGCGGTGCGCCGGAAGAGTATTTTGCTGCTTTCGGCGGTGATGCTATTTACCAGGCAGATATTCAGTCAAAAAGCCTGGCCTTCAATCTCGCCAGCAAACTCGGCCTGGGGCAGCATACGCTCACCATCAATCTGCTGCCGATGTCCCTGGTCACCGTGCCGGATGCCGTGGATTTTCTGCTCGCAGAGATCCACGCCAGCGGCCTTATTCCTGAACAGATCGTGGTTGAAGTCACGGAGAATGAAATTATTTCGCGCGCTGATGCGTTCACGGCAGAAGTGCGGAAGTTAAAAGCTGCCGGTATCAGTCTGGCGCTGGATGATTTCGGTGCCGGCTTTGCCGGCCTCTCCCTGCTGGCAAAGTTTCAGCCTGATAAAATAAAAATCGATCGTGAAATTATCTGCGACGTCCATAAAAGCGGACCAAAACAGGCAATCGTCCACGCGATTATTAAATGCTGCGCCTCACTGGAAATTGCCGTGGTTGCCGAGGGCGTGGAAAAAGCGGAAGAGTGGATGTGGCTTGAGGCAGCCGGCATTAATCAGTTCCAGGGCTACCTGTTTGCGCGACCGGCGCTGAATGGATTCCCGTCAATTGCGTGGCCTGAAATCAGATAGCCTCAGTCTGAAGTGCATCTCTGGCAACAATTCACTGCGCCTGCAGCTGCTTTGCAGGCGCATCAAGCGGCTCGCTCAGAATGACATATTTCATCATTTCAAAGGTGCGCTGCGTCATCGGCACCGCGCTGCAGGGACGAAACCAGCCAAACTGCCGCTGATAGAACCATACCTCCGGATAGCGCTCACCATCTTTCACCCAGTAATATCCATCTTTCATAAGCCTGCTCGCCTCTGTTGCAGAACTGACATTCACTGCCGCCGTTCGCGACATCGTTAAGTGTAGCAGCTGTCACTCCGGACGGGATATATTGATACTCTGCTCGTCGTCCTGCCAGCTATCTGCAAAATAGATTTAATTTTAAAGCGCAGAGGATAATCTGCTGCGGTAATAGGCTGTTATAAATTACCTTCAACCCTGCAACGTTTTATTCCTGCAGTTCTTCGTAAATTATTACGCTGTTAATTATTTATCTTCATCGCTTATTTACTGGTTCAGCGCCCTGCTCAGGCTGAGCCCGCACGATAACAAGGCGTCTGAGATAGCGTCACGCCTGACCCTCTAACTTATACAGTCATCTTATATATGTATAAGTTATATTTTGACATTTCATGTGGTCGGATGAGATCCTGTATTTTTATTTTAAACCCATCTGTTTTCAAAAAGCCCGAATTTGTTCTGCCTGTCATGAGCTTACTCTGCGCAGAGCATTCTCTTTTGTATAAAAATAAGACGAAAGGCAATACATTTTTGCTGAGAGAAGCAGGATGCCAGACGCTTCTATACAGCCAGTGCAAACCTGTACAACTTTGAAAAACTGTACAACTTAGCCTGACTTTGTGTAAAGTGTGAAATCGATTTCGGCCGCTAAATTCAGGTCTGCCAGATAACGTTCGCGCTGTTCTGGTGCTGCGTTGCCGTTAATCGGGCAGCCTATGCAAGTGGCCATAAAAGCCGGATGACAGGTTTCTGCTGTGCCGTGCCTGATAAATGAAATTCAGATTCATAATGAACAGGAGCCCGGTTTCGATTAATGCAGATACGTATGTTGCGCAGAGGCAGAGGATATTCGGCGCCTCAAAAGGTAAGTTGTAAAATAAGCGAAGCGGTAAACAAGATTGATTATCGACTTTACCTGATACATCATTTTGCGGAAATTTAAGAAGGCGTGCCTTCATTCATTTCTGGAGAGCACTAATGGAAACGGGTTTTTACTGGGTGGGTAGCAGAACAACTGAGCCAGAAGTATGGTTCTGGGATGCGGGGCGCGGCTTTTACCGGCCGATGGAGCCGATACCTCTCTCTCTGGCGCGCTTTAAATCCGCGGGCTTTGTTCTTCTCAGCGAGAAACTGACGCCTCCTGAAGAGCGCTGACGGCACATTTTTCTGTGCAGAACGGCGCGCAATGCTGTTAAGCGCAGCGCAGCTGGACTATATTCCTCGCAGGAGGATAAGACGATGCAGGAAGGCTATTACTGGGTGGAGTCAGCCACAACGGAACCGGAAGTGTGGTATTACGCGGGAGAGCATAAACGGCAATGGTTTGGGCCAGGCAAAAATGAGCCGCTCGATGCTGATGCATTTACCAGTTCAGGTTATCGGGTTATCAGTAACCGGCTCTCGCTGACCTGAACGCTCTGAGCATAACCAGACGGCTGCTCAGCGCCATAAAAAAGCCAGCACCCGGTCTGGCTTTTTTATGGCCGCGCAAAAGCAGCCCTATAACGCTTCCCCCTCTGCTGTATACCTTTTGTTCTGCTGCTCTATTAATTTCACTGCGCCCCTGCTCCCTGGCGAAACCTGTGCCAGGCTTAACGGGTCGATTGACTTCAAGGAGAGTGACATGAACAAAACTACATGGGCTGCTGTAATGCTGTGTCTGAGCTTTGGCGCTTACGCTGAAAAAGGGGGATTTGAAGCGGGTGAAACGCCACCGCCGCAGCATAAAGAAGATGCAGGCTATAAAGGATCGGAAGATACCGGTCAGACGCGCGTGTCGCTGATCCGCGATTTCCGTCAGGGCGGGTATGTAACGCTTGAAGGTTACATTATCAAAAAAGTGGGCGATCACAGCTATCAGTTCCGCGACAGCTCAGGCACCGTACGTATCGATGCTCCTGCTGAAACCTTCAAAGGTAAAACCTATGACGCCACGGACAAAATCCGCGTCAGCGGTAAAGTTTATGGCAAAGGCGAGAGCGCGCACCTGAAAGTCGCCCGCATTGATGAACCCTGATACCAGGCTGAAAAATAACTGCCGATCGTCGCGATCGGCAGTGTTTTATCAGGCGCTGATTTGCCGGTAATACTGTACTGCGGTGTTTTTTCTGCTCTTGACCCGGTAACGCGCGTGGTTGATAACCGTGATCCACGAAGGATGAGCCGTATTGCGGCTGCAGCTATCGAGGATCGTCAGCAGCTCACCCCACATTTCGATTTGCACCATTTTATCAACGGCCATCTCCTCTTTCATCGCCTGAATAACTGCATCGACCTGATGTTTTACGTCGCTAAGATCTTCCCCTGTCTGGTGAGCGGCAGCAAGTTTACGGATTGCCAAAGCGTACACGTTGATACTGACCTGTTGTGAGTGCATGCGCACCTCTGTTGATTATTGGTCTGAGCATTAAAAGTAGCCTGACTTGCAGATTTCGCGCTGCGTTTAGCAAAATAAAATGGGCGCATAATCGTTGCCTGCTCCTGCCTGGTGACCAGCTCGTAAAATTTTTCTTTCAGCCCGGCTCGCGTGAAGGCTGCGCGTTTTGCTTCGCCCCCGGCTAACCTGCTGCTTATAAAGGAAATGATCGTTCTAAAAAATAGCGCAACTGTTTTGATGCATATCATCTACACGTACGACCACACAAAAGAGCGGCGAGATAGTTGTACAACTACAGAAATCTTGTATAACTTTATTGCAACGCGGCGGTCATGCATGGCTGCCACTGTCAGACAATAACACAGGCGATTTCCCCTTTTTTGTGAGGCTTAATATGAAACAGCTTGCTACCCCGGAGTCTCAGCTCAGCGACTATTTTAAAACTACCGGTGAACAGTATCTGAGTGAACGCGTCATCATCTCTGAAATCCGACTTGAGCTGACCACGCGCAAAATCCGCGTGACTAACAAAGATATCATTCTGGCACTGATCATGCGGCTTGAGGCGGAACAGGATATTGTGAAGCAGGATATCTACCGCAACGCGCTGGAGATTGTGATCCAGCGTACGCCCGAAGATATGGGCAACTGAAAGCCAGCGCAGGATAGATGAACAGGGACGTTATTTCGCGACCGGCAGATCGCCATAGCGCGTCGTGTAAAACGGAGACAGCATTTCCCGCTTCATCGCCCAGGGTTTCGCGATCCCCTGCCCTGCAAACCACAGCTGCCCCCTGCCTTCCTGGTTTACCTTATCCATCACCTGCATCAGGGCTGCGCTATTTGCACGCGGCTGAAACTCATCAAACAGGTTGAGCTGCGCCACGCCCTGACTGAAAAAATCGCCCAGCATCACGCCCGCTTTCATATATCTCCGGCCATCCAGCCAGATACGATCCAGGGCGTCTGTCGCGACACGGATAATATCCCGGCTGTCGCTGGTCGGGATCGCCAGCCTGCCGAGCGCCTGATTGCCGTAAAATATCTCATCGCTGGCGTGCGGACTGGTACGGATAAACACCGCTATTTGCCGGCAGTACTGGCGCTCTGTTCTCAGCTTCTCTGCGGCCCGCACCGCAAAGTTGCAGACAGCCTCGCGCATATCGCGATAATCAGTGATGCGTGAGCCGAAAGAGCGCGAGCACACTATTTGCTGTTTGCCAGGCGCTAACGCTTCCAGCTCCAGACAAGATTCACCGCGCAGCTCCCTGACCGTGCGCTCCAGCACCACGCTGAAGTGCCTGCGGATAACCCAGGGACTCTGGTCAGCCAGATCTTTAGCCGTCATCACGCCCATGGCGTTCAGCTTTTTACTGAGCCGGCCGCCTACGCCCCACACCTCCTCTACCGGCACCAGCGCCATAAGCTTGCGCTGTCGCTCTGCATCTGAAAGATCCACCACCCCGCCGGTTTTGGTCCACTTTTTGGCCGCATAGTTAGCCAGTTTTGCCAGCGTTTTAGTCTGAGCAATACCCACCCCGGTCAGCAGATGCATTTCCCGGTATATCCGCTGCTGGATCTCTCTGCCATACGCTTCCAGCGGCTTATAACGTCCAAAACCGGTCAGGTCCATGAACGCTTCATCAATTGAGTAGATTTCAACAGCGGTTGCCATCTCCTCAAGCGTGGTCATGACCCGGTCACTCATATCGGCATAGAGCGCATAGTTCGAGCTGAACACCCGCACATTGTGCCGCGTCAGTTCATCTTTCATTTTAAAATAGGGCGCGCCCATTTTGATGCCCAGCTTTCTGGCCTCAGCCGACCGGGCGATCACGCAACCATCGTTGTTACTCAGCACCACAACCGGCTCGCCTTTCAAATCTGGCCGGAATATCTTTTCACACGACGCATAGAACGCGTTAACGTCCACCAGCGCAAACATTTACGGGCCTATCGTCTTGATGGCGTGTCTGACCACACCAAAAATCTCAAACTGATCGGCGTCCTCAATCACAATGATCGCGTGCGCCGCATTCATGGGCCTGAGATGCAGGAATGGGCGCAGCATAAGCTGCTTAACCGTAAATTCACCACAGACCGAAGCGACTACCACATCACCGTGTCCGGCTTTGATTGAGCTGTCTACTACCAGCATATCGCCGTCGTTGATGCCCCCTTCAATCATTGAGTCACCGCTGACCTTAATGAAATATGTCGCGCTGGGATGCTGCACCAGCAGCCGGTTCAGGTCGATTCGCTGCTCAACGTAATCCTGAGCCGGTGAAGGAAAACCGCACGGAACGCGGCTGACGTAAAGCGGTAATTCAAGGATGGCGCGGATGTCCGCCGGGTGTAAAAGCTCCATATCCATGGTCTCAAAATGATTACTGTATATAAATACAGTAATAGCAGATCCCGTATACGATCAAGCAAATACGCCTGATGTTTTTGTAAAGCCTGAGCGGATAAGACAAATTGAGTGAATTACAGGCGTTAATCGATGAATGTTCACGCAGCTGGCTATCTGGCGCGCGAGCAGAATCATAAAATAAGCGTAGTGCTGAAAAAATTATTAACGTATTCACAATTTGCATAATCGAATATTTTTTCCAGGCTTAACAGGTAACCCTGATGACTAAGGAGAAGATATGCCGGATCAATACAAACAGTGCATCGAAGCCTGCTACCTGTGTGCAGCCGCCTGTGATAACTGTGCCGCTTCATGCCTTGAAGAGGAAAATCTGGAGATGATGCGCGAGTGCATCCGCATGGATATGCAGTGCGCGAATATCTGTCGTCTCGCGGCACAATTTATGACGCTGAAGAGCGAATTTGCACCCGCGCTCTGCCAGCTTTGTGCAGAGATCTGCCAGAAATGCGGCGATGAGTGCGGCCAGCATCAGCACGATCACTGCCAGGCATGCGCAAAAGCGTGTCATCACTGTGCAGAGCTGTGCCGTCAGATGGCCGCGTAATCGCAAAGCCTGAAAACCCGCTTACCGGCGGGTTTTGGGCGCGCCTCACCACAACAACATTATTCAGCAACTCTCACGCTATCAGACAAGTTAGTCAGCAGCGGCCTTTGCTGACTGATGGCCGGTATTCTGTGCGCTACCCTTTATAAGTGATTCTCTAATGTAGATTCGTTCATTTTTGATGAAAGAGCTTTTAGCCGGCAAATATTGCAGATATTTAACCGGGCTTTTTTGTATTTGGCATCTTCGGTAAAACTGAATCAGTTATCTGCTCTTAACCGCGTGCCGTGCAGGACAGCCGTGCAGGACATTAAAACGTTAATATAATCATCCTCGTCATCTTTCTGTCCCAGACTGACAGTGTGAATAACATTTTCTCGCTTCACTGCGCCGCTCTTTATTGCCCCCTGTAGATCTGACGTAATTTGCTATCCTATTCAATTTTTAATCACGCCTGATATATTCAGGAGCATAAGCTGCAACTCGGTAGAAAGCTGAAGCCCGGGTATGTCCCATCCTTGTCCTACCTTAGAACCATGCAACAAATAACCACATTTAAATTATATAGTTAACCTGACTAAACCTGCATATTCATAATATCGCTGTACGCACTCACCAGCTTGTTGCGTACCTGGATGCCCATCTGCATAGAGATAGAGGACTTCTGCAGATCAACCATGACGTCGTTGAGCTGCACGCCAGGTTTACCGAGCTCAAAATCCTGCGCCTGCGCGCGGGCGGTAGTCTGGGTTTCACTGATCTTATCGAGCGCCGCTTTCATGGTGGCACCAAAATCGAGCTGGCTGGAAGAGTGAGTATCCTTGCCGGCCGCCTGCAGTGAGGTCATCTGCAGCTGCTGCAGCACGCCATCTATTGCCTGAATTGACATCTTTATACCTCGCAGAAAAAGGGAGTGAATTTTTTACGCCTGCAAAGTTAGCACAGTGTCAATAGGACAAAGGCGCTAAATAGCCCCTAAAACCCCGGCTTATTCAGCCATCGAAGTGATGCGATTCATCAATAATGCCTGCCATAAGATTGGAATTTCATTTTTACCCTAAAGTTTTTGCGCTGCGGTCCGAAGGGGAACGCCCGTGCGGGGAGCTCACTCCGTCAGCTACCGCCGGCACTCTGCAGGCCAGCAGCGCAAATACCGGGTAGACGTATCAGGGAGTCTGTTTTGTTACCACAACTTACCCGGTCAATTATGTCAGGCAGGAATCGGTCATGAATGCGAGTGCAGCCGCTACACAGGAATCAGCAAAGAAAGGCATGTCAGACCTTTTCGCCCGCCTGCGCGCTAATCCGCGAATTCCCTTAATCATCGCCGCGGCCGCAGCCATTGCGGTTGTGCTGGCGCTGGTGCTCTGGGCCAAAGCGCCCGACTACCGCGTGCTCTATAACAACCTCTCTGATGAAGATGGTGGCGCCATTGTCACCCAGCTGACGCAGATGAACATCCCCTACCAGTTCGCCGAAAACGGCGGTGCCCTGATGGTGCCGGCTGATAAAGTGCATGAACTGCGCCTGCGCCTCGCGCAGCAGGGTCTGCCGAAAGGCGGCTCGGTAGGCTTTGAGCTGATGGATAAAGAGAAGTTCGGTATCAGCCAGTTCAGCGAGCAGATCAACTACCAGCGTGCGCTGGAAGGTGAGCTGGCACGCACTATCGAAACGCTGGGTCCGGTCAAGGGCGTGCGCGTGCATCTGGCGATGCCGAAACCTACCCTCTTCGTCCGCGAACAGAAAGCGCCGTCGGCTTCAGTGACGCTGACGCTGCAGCCTGGCCGGGCACTTGATGAAGGTCAGATCCAGGCGATTCAGCATATGGTCTCCAGCAGCGTGGCGGGCCTGCCGCCAGGCAACGTCACCGTGGTCGATCAGACCGGTCGCCTGCTGACCCGCTCCGACAGCGAAGGACGCGATCTCAACGACGCCCAGCTGAAATATGCCGCTGAAGTTGAAGCGCGTTATCAGCAGCGTATTGAAGCGATCCTGAACCCGATTGTTGGCCAGGGTAACGTGCATGCACAGGTTACCGCGCAGATTAACTTCGACCGCAGCGAACAGACGGATGAGAAGTATCAGCCAAACGCCAATCCGAACAACTCGGCGGTGCGCTCGCGTCAGACCAGCACCAGCGATCAGAACGGCAGCGCCTATCCGGGTGGCGTGCCTGGTGCGCTCTCTAATCAGCCGGCGCCCGCTAACAACGCACCGGTGACGAATCCACCGCAGCAGAATGCGGCTAATGCCCAGAACAATGCGGCGCAGAATGCCGGTACCACTACCAGCAGCGCTGGCCAGAGCAGTGGCCCGAGCAGCTCCAGCCGTAATGATACGGTGAACTATGAGCTCGATCGCTCAATCCGCCACACCAAACTCAACGTTGGCGACGTGCAGCGTCTGTCGGTCGCCGTGGTCGTGAACTACCGCGATGACGGTAAAGGCAAAGCGGTCGCGCTGAACGATCAGCAGATCAAACAGATTGAAGATTTAACCCGCGAAGCGATGGGCTATTCACAGACGCGCGGCGACAGCATCAATGTGGTGAACTCGGTCTTCAATACCACCGAGCCTGCGGGTGGCGATCTGCCGTTCTGGCAGCAGCAGTCGTTCTTCGATCAGCTAATGAGTGCCGGTCGCTGGCTGCTGGTGGCGCTGGTCGCATTTATCCTCTACCGCAAGCTGGTGCGTCCGCAGCTGCTGCGCAAACGCGAAGCGGAACAGGCCGCTGCAGAAGCCGTTGCCGCCCGCGCCGCTGCGCAGGAAGAGCAAGCCGCTTACAGCGTGCAGATTAATAAAGATGAGCTGGATCAGGAGCGGAAGTCTTCTAACCGCATGAGTGCCGAAGTGATGAGCCAGCGCATCCGCGATATGTCTGAAAACGATCCGCGCGTCGTGGCGCTGGTTATCCGTGAATGGATGAGTAACGAACTATGAGTCTGACCGGTACAGAAAAAAGCGCCATCCTGATGATGACTATCGGTGAAGAGCGCGCAGCTGAAGTGTTCAAACACCTGAACCAGCGCGAAGTGCAGCACCTCAGCGCGGCGATGGCCAATATGAAGCAGATATCGCACAAGCAGCTGACGGAAGTCCTGCGCGAATTCGAGGCCGACGCTGAGCAGTTTGCGGCGCTGAGCCTGAACTCCAACGATTACCTGCGCTCGGTACTGGTCAAAGCGCTGGGCGAGGAGCGTGCCTCCAGCCTGCTGGAAGATATTCTGGAAACGCGCGAAACCACCAGCGGTATGGAGACGCTCAACTTTATGGAGCCGCAGGCGGCCGCCGATCTTATCCGCGACGAACATCCGCAGATTATCGCCACTATCCTGGTGCACCTGAAGCGTGGTCAGGCGGCCGATATTCTGGCGCTGTTTGATGAACGCCTGCGTCACGATGTGATGCTGCGCATCGCCACCTTTGGCGGCGTTCAGCCAGCGGCGCTGGCGGAGCTGACCGAAGTGCTGAACAGCCTGCTGGATGGCACCAACCTCAAGCGCGCGAAGATGGGCGGCGTGAGAACCGCGGCCGAGATTATCAACCTGATGAAAACGCAGCAGGAAGAGGCGGTCATCGAAGCCGTACGCGACTTCGACGGCGAGCTGGCGCAGAAAATCATCGACGAGATGTTCCTGTTCGAGAACCTGGTGGAAGTGGACGACCGCAGCATCCAGCGTCTGCTGCAGGAAGTGGAGTCCGAGCAGCTGCTGATTGCGCTGAAAGGTTCCGAGCAGCCGCTGCGCGAGAAGTTCCTCAAGAACATGTCTGCGCGTGCAGCCGATATTCTGCGCGACGACCTGGCCAACCGCGGTCCGGTACGTATGTCTGCGGTAGAGAACGAACAGAAAGCGATTCTGCTGGTAGTGCGCCGTCTGGCAGAAGCGGGCGAAATGGTCATCGGTGCCGGCGAGGAAACCTATGTCTGATGCATTTTCTGCTCGCCCGTGGCAGCGCTGGCTGCCTGACGATCTGGCTGCGCCGCTGAGCAGCGTGCCCGACCTGCCGCCTGCTGAACATGACGCTGACGCCGTGGCGTTCAGCGAAGAGGATGAGCAGCGGCAGCAGCTGGAGCGGATGCAGCAGCAGATGCGCAAAGATGCGCAGACGCAGGGCTACAGCGAAGGCTATCAGAAAGGATTTGCGGAAGCGCAGCAGAATGGCTACGACGCCGGCTTTCAGCAGGGTCTGGCTGACGCACAGCAGCAGCAGGCGCCGCTGCAGGCGCGCATGCAGCAGCTGGTGACGGAGTTCCACCATACGCTGGAAGCGCTGGATAGCGTCATCGCCTCACGGCTGATGCAGCTGGCGCTGGAGGCCGCCCGTACCGTTATCGGTCAGGCGACGCAGGTGGATGGCAGCGCCCTGCTGCGGCAAATCCAGCAGCTGATCCAGCAGGAGCCGATGTTCAGCGGCAAACCGCAGCTGCGCGTGCATCCGGACGATCTGCAGCGCGTGGAGCAGACGCTCGGTCCCACGCTGGATCTGCATGGCTGGCGGCTGCTGGCTGACAGCACGCTGCACCCCGGCGGCTGCAAGCTCAGCGCTGAGGATGGCGATCTCGACGCCAGCGTGGCCACCCGCTGGCAGGAGCTGTGCCGCCTGGCGGCACCGGGAGCACTCTGATGACGTCTCGCCTGTCGCGCTGGCTTGGCGCACTCGACTCTTTTGAACAGCGTATCAGCCAGGTGCAGTCCGTACGGCGCTATGGGCGCCTGACGCGGGCCACCGGCCTGGTGCTGGAAGCGACCGGGCTGCAGCTGCCGCTGGGCGCAACCTGCATTATCGAACGCCATGATAACGGCCATATCACTGAAGTAGAGAGTGAAGTGGTGGGTTTTAACGGACAAAAGCTGTTTCTGATGCCGCTGGAAGAAGTTGACGGCATTTTACCCGGCGCTCGCGTCTATGCGCGAATGAACGGCGATCACAGCGGCAAACAGCTGCTGCTGGGACCGGAGCTGCTGGGTCGCGTGCTGGACGGCAGCGGCAAGCCGCTGGATGGACTGCCCGCACCGGAAACCGGCTATCGCGCACCGCTGATCACCCCGCACTTTAACCCGCTGCAGCGCACGCCTATTCATGACGTGCTCGACACCGGGGTACGTGCCATTAACGCCCTGCTGACGGTGGGACGCGGTCAGCGTATGGGCCTGTTTGCCGGTTCCGGCGTGGGCAAATCGGTGCTGCTCGGCATGATGGCGCGCTATACCAAAGCCGATGTCATTGTGGTTGGCCTGATTGGCGAGCGCGGCCGCGAAGTTAAAGAGTTTATCGAAAACATTCTGGGTGCCGAAGGCCGCGCCCGCTCGGTGGTGATCGCCGCGCCGGCCGATGTCTCTCCGCTGCTGCGCATGCAGGGTGCCGCCTACGCCACGCGCATTGCGGAAGATTTCCGCGATCGCGGTCAGCACGTGCTGCTGATCATGGACTCGCTGACGCGCTATGCGATGGCGCAGCGTGAAATTGCGCTGGCCATTGGTGAGCCACCGGCAACCAAAGGCTATCCCCCTTCCGTATTCGCCAAGCTGCCGGCGCTGGTGGAACGGGCGGGTAACGGCATCGACGGCGGCGGTTCAATCACGGCGTTTTATACCGTGCTGACCGAAGGTGACGACCAGCAGGATCCGATCGCTGACTCCGCGCGCGCCATTCTGGACGGCCACATCGTTCTGTCGCGCCGGCTGGCGGAAGCGGGCCACTACCCGGCAATCGATATCGAAGCGTCAATCAGTCGCGTAATGACGTCGCTGATTGATGAAACGCATTACGCCCGGGTGCGGCAGTTTAAGCAGCTGCTGTCAAGCTATCAGCGTAACCGCGATCTGGTGAGCGTCGGCGCCTATGCCGCCGGCAGCGATCCAATGCTGGATCGGGCCATTACGCTCTATCCGCAGATGGAAGCGTTTCTGCATCAGGGAATTTTTGAACGCAGTGAATACGATGACGCCTGCCTGCACCTGCAGACGCTGTTTGGTTAACGTGGTTATCAGACGAGGCTAGCCGATGAAAACCGCCAGTGCAATTGACACCCTGCGCGACCTGGCAGAACAGGATCTGGATGACGCTGTGCTCCATCTGGGCAACATGCGGCGCGGCCAGCAGCAGGCCAATGAGCAGCTCAGCATGCTGCTGGACTATCTGGATGAGTATCGCAACAAGCTCAATCAGGATATGTCCGGCGGTATTACCAGCATGCGCTGGAGTAACTATCACCAGTTTATCCAGACGCTGGAAAAAGCGATTGACCAGCATCGCCAGCAGCTGAGCCAGTGGGATCAGCGTACTGAACAGGCGCTGGGCAGCTGGCGGGAAAAGCACAAGAAACTCAATGCCTATCAGATGCTGATTACCCGCGCTGAGGAGAGTGCATTGCGTCAGGAAAACCGTCTCGATCAGAAACGAATGGATGAATTTGCCCAACGGGCCGCACTGAGGAAAAGCGAATGACTACGCTGCAAGCCCTGCTTACGCATACTGCAAAAGTCGCTAAAATAGCTGCCGCAACTGATGCAGCGCCAGAGAGCCAGGCAATGGGTGACGGCCTGCCGTCCCACTTTATCACCGAGCTGGGAAATCAGCTGCTGGCGCTGGCTAAACAGCAGGGAAAACTGCAGCCGGGTGAAACCCGTGACGCAGGCGACGTTGCCGGTAATGACGATAAAGCGTCACTGAGTAACCTGCTGCAGGCACTGGACAAACCAGACGCTTTAAATGCACTTTTCCAGCCGGCGGGATCTAAAGCCGGGCTTAAATCCGCCGATGATAGTGATGAACATGCCGTAACGCCGTTAAGCGCCAGCGACTTACAGAATGTGCAGGCGCTGTTTGCCATGCTGCCGGCGATGGTGGAAAACCGGCCGCCGCTGGCTTCGGGCACGCCGCCACAGGCAGCAACTGATGCAGCCGCAGGCACGCCGCTGAACGCGGCGCTGAGCGGTGCGCTGCTGACGGGCAGCGCACCGGCAACTGAGCAGGCAGAGGCGGCGACACCACACACCCGCAGTCAGGATACGTCAGCGCTTACCGCGCGCGCTGATGGCCTGGCCGCCGGCAGCCACGGCAGCACGGCGCCCGCCAGCAGCGCTGCACTGACGCTGGATGAGAGTTTCCGGCAGATGCTGGGGGGACTCAGTAAAAGCGATGAGCGGCAGGCGCTGTCAGCCGGGCAGGAACAGCCAGCAGCCCATCTCAGCGCTATGTTCAGCAGCAGCGCGCCGGTTAATACCGCCAGCGCCAGCCTGCAGGGCACCCCGTCAACGCCGATGCTGAATGCGCAGCTTGGCAGTCAGGAGTGGCAGCAGGCGCTGGGGCAGCAGATTGTGATGTTCAGCCGCAACGGGCAGCAGAACGCTGAACTGCGGCTGCATCCGGAGGATTTAGGCGCGCTGCAGATCAGCCTCACCATGGATAAGGACCAGGCGCAGCTGACGCTGGTCTCAGGCCACAGCCATGTCAGGGCGGCGCTGGAAGCTGCCCTGCCGCAGCTGCGCAGTGCCCTGGCGGAGAGCGGCATCAACCTGGGCCAGAGCCAGGTGAGCAGCGACGCATTTGCCCAGAGCCAGCAGCAGCACGCCGGACAACAGGAGAATCAGCGCGATGGTCAGTATGGCCGCTTTACTCAGGCGCTGGAGAGTGACAGTGAGATAACGCCTGTAGCCGTTCCGGCGGCCCTGCAGGCGCGCGCCGCCGGCAGCGGTGGCGTCGATATTTTTGCCTGACAGCAGCTAAACGCTGAAGGTAAGCGTAAAACCCGCGTCTTTTCTTCCCATTGTTTGACTTAAGACGCGGGATAATCTGTTCAGGCAAGCCGAGAGGCTTGCCCATAATTCACAGGAAGTACTGCAAACATGTCTGATAACGCGAAAGCAAAAGGCCGCAAACGTTCATTACTGATTCCGGTGTTACTGATTGTAACGCTGGCCGCTTGCAGCGTAGCAGGCTATGCAGTCTGGCGAATGATGAATAAACACGAGGGTGACAAACCGGAAGCCGCGAAAGTTGAGCCACCGCCCGCCCCCGTCTTTTTTGCAATGGATACGTTTACGGTTAACCTGGTCAATCCTGACAACGATCCCGATCGCGTGCTGTACGTAGGCTTTACCCTGCGTCTGCCGGATGAGGATACCCGTCGCCGGTTGAACGATTACCTGCCGGAAGTGCGCAGCCGTCTGCTGCTGCTGCTGTCGCGTCAGAACGCGGCGCAGCTGGCAACCGAACAGGGCAAACAGGCCCTGGTCGGACAGATTAAACAGGTGATGGCGCCGCCGCTGGTAACCGGACAACCTGCACAGGTGGTCAGTGATGTGCTGTTTACCGCCTTCATTTTGAGGTGATTTAATGGGCGATAGCATTCTCTCCCAGGCTGAAATTGACGCGCTGCTTAACGGCGACAGTGACAGCGCGGAAGTAGAGAAAATTTCCACCGGGAGCGATGGCGACATTCGCCCTTACGACCCCAATACCCAGCGTCGTGTGGTACGTGAGCGGCTGCAGGCGCTGGAGATCATCAATGAACGTTTTGCGCGCCATTTTCGTATGGCGCTGTTTAACCTGCTGCGCCGCAGCCCGGATATCAGCGTAGGGGCGATAAAAATTCAGCCCTACCACGAGTTTGCCCGCAATCTGCCGGTGCCAACCAACCTGAACCTGATCCATCTGCAGCCGCTGCGCGGCACGGCGCTGGTCGTGTTCTCGCCAAGCCTGGTGTTTATCGCCGTGGATAACCTGTTTGGTGGCGACGGGCGCTTTCCGACCAAAGTTGAGGGGCGCGAGTTTACCCATACTGAACAGCGCGTGATCCGCCGCATGCTGAAGCTGGCGCTGGATGGCTACAGCGACGCGTGGAAAGCGATCTACCCGCTGGAAGTGGAGTATGTCCGTTCAGAGATGCAGGTGAAGTTTACCAACATCACCACCTCACCTAACGATATTGTCGTTAACACCCCTTTTCAGGTGGAGATTGGCAACCTGGTCGGTGAGTTTAACATCTGTATTCCGTTTTCCATGATTGAGCCGCTGCGCGAGCTGCTGGTCAATCCACCGCTGGAGAACTCCCGCCAGGAGGATACGCACTGGCGCGATAATCTGGTGAAGCAGGTGCAGCACTCTGAGCTGGAGCTGATTGCACATTTTGCCGAAACCTCAATGCGCCTGTCGCGCATTTTGCAGCTTAAACCCGGCGATGTACTGCCAATTGAAAAGCCGGATCGCATCATTGCCCATGTGGATGGCGTTCCGGTGCTGACCAGCCAGTACGGCATGCTGAATGGCCAGTATGCGCTGCGCGTTGAACATCTGATTAACCCGATTTTGAATTCGCTGAATGAGGAACAGCCCAATGAGTGACAGCAAAAACCCGTCCGACGATATCTCCGCGGACGATCTGTGGGCTGAAGCAATGAACGAGCAGACCAGCAGCGGCAGCGCACCGGCCGCCAGTGAAAACGTGTTTAAAGCGTTTGAGAGTGCTGGCGCCAGCGGTGCCATGCAGGATATCGATCTGATCATGGATATCCCGGTCAAACTCACCGTTGAACTGGGCCGTACCAAAATGACGATCAAAGAGCTGCTGCGTCTGACGCAGGGTTCTGTGGTGTCGCTGGATGGTCTCGCCGGTGAACCGCTGGATATTCTGATCAACGGCTATCTGATTGCGCAGGGTGAAGTCGTGGTCGTGAATGATAAATATGGCGTGCGTATCACCGATATCATTACGCCTTCTGAACGCATGCGTCGTCTGAGCCGCTGATCATGCAAAACAGCGCACAAACCCTGCAGCCAGCGCACGCGCAGCCGGTGGTCTCCACCGGCTCCGTAGTGAGTCAGGTCGGCACTATGCTGGCGGTGATTGTTCTGCTGATTCTGGCCTGCGGCTGGCTGGCGAAGCGCATGGGCTTTGCGCCAAAAACGGTTAATGCACAGGCGCTGAAAGTCAGCGCCAGCGTACAGGTCGGGCGTCAGGAGCGGGTGGTGATCGTTGAAACCGCCGATGCGCGCCTGGTGCTGGGGGTAACAGCGCAGCAGATCACCCATCTGCACTCGCTGCCGCCGCTGCCGCCTGAAGAACACCCGCAGGCTCAGCCTGTACCGCAGGATTTTCGTCAGATCCTCCACAACCTGGTTAAACGTCCCGGAAAACCTTAATGATGCGTCGATTACTCTCTCTGCTGCCGCTGCTGATGCTGCTGGCACCGGCTGCGCACGCGCAGTTGCCTGGTCTGGTCAGCCAGCCGCTGGCTAATGGCGGGCAGAGCTGGTCGCTGCCGGTACAGACGCTGGTGTTTATCACCTCGCTGACCTTTATCCCGGCCGTACTGCTGATGATGACCAGCTTTACACGCATCATTATTGTATTTGGCCTGCTGCGTAACGCGCTGGGTACCCCTTCGGCCCCGCCTAATCAGGTGATGCTCGGCCTGGCGCTGTTCCTGACCTTTTTCATCATGGCGCCCACGTTCGATAAAATCTACGCGGATGCCTACCTGCCCTTCAGTCAGGACAAAATCAGTATGGAAGTGGCGCTGGATAAAGGTGCCCAGCCGCTGCGTGAGTTTATGCTGCGCCAGACGCGCGAAGCCGATCTGGCCCTGTTTGCCCGCCTGGCCAATACCGCGCCTATCGACGGCCCGGAAGCGGTACCGATGCGTATTCTGCTGCCGGCGTACGTGACCAGCGAGCTGAAAACCGCATTCCAGATTGGCTTTACGGTCTTTATCCCTTTTCTGATTATCGACCTGGTGGTCGCCAGTGTACTGATGGCATTAGGTATGATGATGGTACCGCCGGCGACGATTGCGCTGCCGTTTAAGCTGATGCTGTTTGTGCTGGTCGACGGCTGGCAGCTGCTGGTGGGGTCGCTGGCCCAAAGCTTTTATTCCTGACCCTTCATTAATCTTTCCCTGACAGGAGCACAGTATGACCCCGGAATCGGTAATGGTAATGGGCCAGGAGGCGATGCGCGTCGCGCTGATGATGGCGGCTCCGCTACTGCTGGTCGCGATGGTAAGCGGGCTTATCATCAGTATTCTGCAGGCGGCAACGCAGATTAACGAACAGACGCTCTCTTTTATTCCCAAGATTCTGGCGGTGGCGGCTACCGGCGTAATCGCAGGACCGTGGATGCTGAATCTGATGCTGGATTACATTCGCACTCTGTTCAGCAACCTGCCTTATATCATTGGCTGATGGTTACCCTCGACAGCAGTCAGCTTATCCACTGGGTGGCGCAGTTTTTCTGGCCGATGGCGCGCCTGCTGGCGCTGTTTGCCAGCGCGCCGGTGCTGAACGAGCGCAATATACCCAAGCGGGTAAAGGTGGCGCTTGCGTTTGTGATCACCTGGATTTTGCTGCCGCTGTTGCCACCGGTCGACGTTACCCTGTTCTCACCTGCCGGTTTCTGGATGCTGATCCAGCAGCTGCTGATTGGTGCCGGTATCGGTCTGACCATGCAACTGGCGTTTTCAGCCGTAAAGCTGGCGGGTGAAATCATTGGTTTACAGATGGGATTATCTTTCGCTACGCTGCTGGACCCGAACACGCGGGTTAACATGCCGCTGCTGGCGCGTTTTCTCGATATGCTGGCGATGCTGCTGTTTCTGACCTTTAACGGACATCTGTGGCTGATCTCACTGCTGGCAGACAGTTTTCAGACCTTGCCCGTCAGTGCAGAGCCGCTGAGTGCTGATGCCTTTATGGGACTGGTCAAAGGTGCCGGGCTAATTTTCCTTAATGGCATGATGTTAGCGCTGCCCTTAATCATTTTGCTCCTCACGCTAAACCTGGCACTGGGTTTGTTAAACCGTGTTTCACCTCAACTGTCGGTTTTCGCTATCGGCTTTCCTGTGACCTTAACGGTCGGTATCCTCTCTATGGGTATGCTGATGCCGCTTCTTGCCCCATTCTGCGAACATCTGTTCAGCGAAGTCTTTGATTTACTCGCCCGATTTGTCTCAGAACTTTCCCCTGCACGTTAGTTAACGATACTGTTACCATTCTGAAGTGATAGTTAAGCAGTCAAAATCATTCCGTATACTTTTCAAACCATTTTTTTCAGAAATCAACTGAGGAAAATCTGATAAATCGATATTTATCGTGAAAAACATTCTTATTAAACGGTCCGTGGAGTATTTTAGTCAGACGATTCTTAAGGTGGTTTCCCTGACGAATCGGTTGGCAAAATGCTCAAGGGTATGTTTTTAAACAAAAAAAATTTAAAAGCGATTTTTCTTGTCTAATTTCCCTTTTTCCGGCATTGTCAACACTCGCTGAAGCGTCACACTTTCGCGAAACAAATGTTTTTAAGATTTGTCCTATCAGAATTGCCTGTAACATGCGCGATAGTGACACAGCTCTCAAAAACAGGGCGGAAGGTATACTTAAAGCAAATTCCTGGTGATTCCCGCTATCGCCGGGGAAAGAATGACGTGGATGGAACACAAAAAACTTCGCAGAACGGGTCAGGGAAGAGTCATGATGGCACAGGGATATAATTTGCCAGACTGCAAAGCAGAATAAAAAAGTGTCTTTGAAAATTTCTCTCGTACCGCAAACGCGTATTCATCGTTGATTTAAACGGATAACAAATTGGTGAGGGTCGCTATAATGCCAACGATTATTATGGATTCATGTAACTACACACGCCTGGGACTGTCGGACTATATGTCGGCAAAAGGAGTTAAAAAGAAAAACATTACTGCAGCCACGGATATCGAACAGCTACAACAAAAATGCGAGCAATTAAAACCTGGCGTAGTATTTATTAACGAAGATTGCTTTATTCACGAAGCCGATTCCAGCGATCGCATTCGTGCTATTATCACACAGCACCCGGATACTCTTTTCTTTATCTTTATGGCGATCTCAAATATCCATTTTGAGGAATATCTCTACGTTCGTAAGAACCTGATTATTACATCAAAATCGATCAAGACATCGACTCTGGATTCACTGCTGGGTACTTACCTGCAAAAGAAACTCAATGCGTCACCGCGTATTTCCGCCGGGATGGACATTCATCCACTGACGCTGAGCCAGACCGAATCAAATATGCTGAAAATGTGGATGTCAGGCCATGACACCATTCAGATTTCAGACAAAATGCAGATTAAGGCTAAAACCGTTTCGTCACATAAAGGCAATATTAAGCGTAAAATCAAAACGCATAATAAACAGGTTATCTATCATGTAGTACGTCTGACAGATAATGTAACCTCCGGCATTTATGTTAACGTGCGATAAGCTGTCTGCTACATAATTTATGCTGCCACAGGGCTGGTCTGATGACCAGCCCTGTTGTTTTTTAACGCTTTTGCGATCGCGATCCCATATTCTCACCTAAGCCTTTCCCCTGCCCTGCCGATGTTTGCTTTCAGAACCCTTACCACTATGAGAGCAAGGAAATGAAAACAGCATCGATCGATGTAGATAATAAGCTCAGCCTCTGGCAAAACCTGCGCCTGATGCCGCTATTCAGCGTGATATTCGGCGGCATTCTGCTGCTTTTTGCCCTGTGTATTGGTCTCGCCAGCTATTTTCTCATTCAGAGTAATAATTCGCTGAACGATGCCACCGAAGAGATTCAGGTGCGCATGGGCATTTCCAACAGCTCTAACCATCTGCGCACTGCCCGCCTTAATATACTGCAGGCGGGCGCGGCAACGCGTATTGGCGAGATGGATAGCTATCGCGCCGATCTGGCGCGGACAGAAACGCGCATTAAACAGGCGCGTGAAGGATTTACGCTTTATATGGCGCGCGATGTTAAAACGCCCGCCGATCTGGCCCTGGATGCGCCGCTGACCGCCAGCTTCAATCAATATATCGATAAAGGCGTGAAGCCGATGATTGAGTCAGCGCGTCAGGGTAGCTTCGAAGGCATTGTGGCACAGGAGACCGATGTCACCCGTAAACTGGATGACGCCTATAACGCGCTGCTGCTGAAGGCCATTAAAATCCGTACCGAGCGGGCCGAGGCGATTAACGCCGGGGCAGCTCACCAGGCGCGCCTCGGCTTTATCGCCATGGCAGCGGCGTTTGCGGCTGCATTAGTGCTGGTCGGGCTGACCTTTATTTTTCTGCGGCGGATCATTATTAATCCTCTGCGCCAGTCGGTGGTCCGCATTGAGCGAATTGCCCGGGGTGATTTGACCGCCGCCGATGTGCCGTGCGGGCGTAACGAAATCGGCATGCTGTTGCATAATCTGCAGCTGATGCAGGCCGCGCTGGTACGCACCGTGGGCAGCGTGCGCGAAGGGGCGGAGGCTATTTATCAGGGAACCAGCGAAATCTCCGCCGGGAACACCGACCTCTCTTCCCGCACCGAGCAGCAGGCATCAGCACTGGAACAGACCGCGGCCAGTATGGAACAGCTCACCGCAACGGTGAAGCAGAATGCGGAAAATGCCCATCACGCCAGTCAGCTGGCAGCTGACGCCTCTGACAAAGCGCGCAACGGTGGCGATCTGGTCAGCGGCGTAGTGAAAACCATGAACAACATCTCCGGCAGCTCGAAAAAAATTGCTGAAATCACCAACGTGATTAACAGCATCGCTTTTCAGACAAATATTCTGGCGCTTAACGCTGCGGTAGAAGCTGCCCGGGCAGGTGAACAGGGCCGCGGTTTCGCCGTTGTCGCCAGCGAAGTACGCAGCCTGGCGCAGCGCAGCGCTCAGGCGGCGAAAGAGATCGAAACGCTGATTGCCGAGTCGGTCGCGCTGATTGGTGACGGATCGCATCAGGTGGGCGAAGCGGGAACCACCATGAGTGACATCGTTGAAGCCGTACGGCGCGTTACCGATATTATGGCAGAGATCGCCGCAGCCTCAGATGAGCAGAGCCGCGGTATCCAGCAGGTCAGCCTGGCGGTGACGGAAATGGATAACGTGACGCAGCAAAACGCCTCGCTGGTTGAAGAAGCCTCTTCTGCAGCGGCCTCGCTGGAAGATCAGGCGGGTAAACTGACGCAGGCGGTGGCGGCATTCCGCCTCAGCGACAGCGCTTACGCCACAACGAAAGTTGCGGCGCCGGTCCACGCGGCGCCAGCGACTCAGCGCACGATGCGTCCGGCACTGGCGGTATCAGGCAGCGATAACTGGGAGACCTTCTGACAGCACGCGCCCCGCTGAAGCGTCAGATGGGGCGCGCGGTTTGGTTTGCTCAGCCGGTGCTTTCAGGCTCAACAAATACGCCTTCGGCGTGGTCGCTTTCGTTAAAAAACCAGATGCCCAGCGGATAGTCCTCCAGCGCCACCAGATACATGGTCCCTTCGTTAAACGGCTCCACCGCCAGCAGTTTACCTGCGCGGCGCGGGCCGCCGTCTGTTTTCACCGTTACGCGTTCACCTGCCTGCATTGCGACCTCTCAGCGACTGTTTTGCGCCAGTGTACCGTAAACAGGCGGCGAAATAGTGATCGCGATCAGCGACGGGCGATAACCCAGACAGCGTGGACGATGCCGGGAATATAGCCACACAGCGTCAGCAGAATGTTCAGCCAGAACGCTCCGCCAAAACCTACCTGCATGAATACGCCCAGCGGTGGCAGCAAAATAGCGATAATAATGCGCAGCAAATCCATACTAACTCCTTGTTATCAATAATAATCAAACAGCGTTAAGCATAGCTGCTTCTGGTAAAAACAGGAGCGACGTCAGGTAAAGAACTGTCAAAAGCCGCTTTTTCACTCTCTTAACGTTTTGCAGCGAGAACCCTGACGGAGAAAACGCCTATCATCATTTCGCTGCATCAACCCCAAAGAAGCAGCCAACCTAAAAGTAACAAGGATTTTTGCCCGCGCAGCGCGGGCTTTTTTTTTGCCTGTCGCGCTGCGCGCGTATGCGCGTGCCGCACTATACTCAAGACTCACCCTGGCTTTACGGAGTCCCCGTATGCGTGCAGAAGAAACCCGCCCTCGCTCCCTTCCGGCAGGCAATCCGGAACAGGAAAAAGAGCGCGACCCGGAGTGGTTTGATTCATCGGGTAAAACCGTGGATCAGGCGCGCTGCCTTTCTGAACAGTGCGAAGTGGATATTCACGATTGCAGCTTTTGCGAAGCGAATCGCTGAGAGTGATTTAAAAAAAACCCGGCTCAGGCCGGGTTAAATTTATCAATGGATTCGTTACACCAGGAAACGGTAATGCCGTTTCAGATTACGCTCACTGTGTATGAAGGCAACCGGCATTTGTGCATATAAAGTGCAGAAATATGCATATCTTCTGGCGTTAAACCGGCCAGAGAGCCGCGCCGTCTGCGCTTCACCCTGCACACTTCATGCACCGGTAGCCGGCGTCGCGCTGCCTTTTAAGATTATTCCTGGTTGTCGCGTTCGGTACGCCGGAAAAACGTGCAATCGTCATAACGCTATTATACTGATTACTCTCTGCTTTACTCACCTCTGTGGTGTAAGGAGTATGACGATGATTGATCCCGATTCCCCCCTGCTGGTGGTAACCGACCTGGACGGCTCGCTGCTGGATCACCACGATTACAACTGGGAAGCTGCCCGCCCGTGGCTGGACTATTTTGCCGCACGCCAGATCCCGGTAGTGCTCTGCTCCAGTAAAACCGCTGCAGAGATTATCCCGCTGCAGAAGCGCCTGGGTTTAGGCGGAGCGCCGTTTATCGCTGAAAATGGTGCCCGCATCAGCTTTGGCGACGACGTTACGGTTAATGATGAGCCAGGCGCTGACTATCTGGCGCTGTGCGACATGCTGGCCGCGCTGAAAACGGAATTTCGCTTTACCGGTTTTCACGATCTCAGTGACAGCGACGTGGCGAGCTTTACCGGTCTGGCGCTGAGTGACGCCCGGCTAAGCCGCCTGCGGGACGCCTCGGAGGTGATTTTGTGGCGCGACGAGAGCGATAAGCTGGAGGCATTTCGCGCCGCGCTGGCCCGGCATCAGCTTGCGCTGACGCAGGGCGGCCGCTTCTGGCACGTGATGCCGGAAAACTGCGGCAAAGGTATCGCGCTGACGCAGCTGCAGCAGCAGCTGATGCAGCAGGATGGCGTAAGCCGGATAACGCTGGGTCTGGGTGACGGCCCCAATGATATCCCGATGCTGGAGCAGGCGGACTACGCGGTCATTATCAAAGGTTTCAGCAAGTCGCCGGTTACACTCAGCCGTACCGATAGCGACCATATCTATCGCACAGCGCAAACCGGACCGGAAGGCTGGAGCGAAGGCATAGAACACTTTCTGGCCCCCCATAAGCCGTAATCAGAGGATGAGACGATGAGTGATTTTTATCAGAATGGCGTGATTACGAATTTCCATAACCTCACCCATCGCCGCGTGGAGTCGCTGGAAAAAGAGATGGTGCAGTTTGCCCGCCGGCGCAAGATGGGCCTGATCCTGCCCTCGCTGTTCTCCGAACTGGAGGGCCCGGCGCTGGATAATATTGTTAATGAACTGGCGCAGGTGCCCTATCTGGAAGAGATTGTGATTGGTCTCGATCGAGCCGATCGCGATCAGTTTCTGTTTGCCCGCGACTTCTTCTCACGCCTGCCCCAGCGGCACCGCATTCTGTGGAATGACGGGCCGCGCCTGAAAGCGATTGATGCAGAGCTGGATAAAGAGGGTCTCTCACCCAGCCAGCCGGGCAAAGGACGCAACGTCTGGTTCTGTACCGGTTACACCCTGGCGTCCGATCGCACCCAGTGCGTGGCGCTGCACGACTGCGACATTGTGACCTATGAGCGCGGCATGCTGGCGCGTCTGCTCTATCCGCTGGCCAACCCGGCGTTTCAGTATGAGTTTTGCAAAGGGTTTTATGCGCGCGTCGCGGATGGCAAGCTCAATGGCCGCGTCGGCCGTCTGCTGGTCGGACCGATGCTGCGTTCGCTGCAGCAGGTGTATGGCCACTCCGAGTATCTCGACTACCTCAGCAGCTTTCGCTATCCCCTCTCCGGCGAGTTTGCCATGCGCACCCATGTGCTTAACGGCATTAAGATCCCTGGCGACTGGGGGCTGGAGATCGGCGTGCTGTCTGAGATCTATCGCAACTATACGACCCGACAGAGCTGTCAGGTCGAGATCGCCGATCACTATGACCACAAGCATCAGCCGCTGGCCGAAGAGGATGGTACCGGGGGGCTGAAGCGCATGAGCAGCGATATTGTCCAGTCGCTGCTGCGCAAGCTGGCGACCATGGGCGTGCCGCTGACCAGCGATTCGTTTCGCGTGCTGAAGGCGACTTATTACCGTAACGCGCTGGATATGATGGAGATCTACCGGCATGAAGCAACCATGAACGGCCTGTCGTTCGATCAGCACAAAGAGGAAGCGGCGGTGGAGATGTTTACCCAGGCCATTCTCGACGCCGGTCAGTCGTTTATTGAACGCCCCAACGATAAGCCCTTTATTCCGAGCTGGAGTCGCGTTCAGTCGGCGTTTCCGGATATTCTGCAGCGGATTTATCAGGCGGTGGAAGAAGATAACGAGGGAAAAGTGTAACGGGATACGGGACGGCGAAACCGTCCCGATCAGATTCAGCTGGCGAGCCGGGATTCCGTAGTCATGTGACTCAGTTCATCACTATGGAATGCCTCGCGGCGCACGCTATAGCCATCATACCAACGACACTCAACCATTCCGCTGGCATAGCCGGTTACCACCATCGTGGGTCCGCCCTGTTTGTGCTGAACTTCATCACTCACTGCAAAGGTCATACCGCGCCCTCCCTTTTACCGTTGATTGAACGCTTAAAGGTATAGCAGCCGGACAGACAATTTGCCTATAGGATAATGTTATTAGTGTGATAAAAGAGGAATAAGCAGTGCAAAATCTGGTTCATAAACAAAGCCGGTAATGTTTATTACCGGCTTTGAAATTTTTAGCTGCGACCGTCAGATTTTGCAGCCTTCGCACTCAGCATCATCACTGAGTTCAGCCGGCACTTCGCTGGCTTTTTCCGCCGCTTTCGCTTCAGCCTGTTCCAGCTGGGCATCGATATCAAATTCAAACATATCGTCGTTCATCATCACTCTCCTGAAAATTAGTGTGCCGCGCGTTATATCGCATTGCCAGAGATAAGCGGTAAGCGGCTTGTGCGCCGCTCGCCGCGCTGGCCTGTTATGCCGACTTACCGCGAACTTTGGCGATCAGGTTAACCACCAGCAGCACAATCGCGCCGACGATAAACCCAAGCACCAGATTGGCCCCGTTGCTCAGCAGGCCGGAAACCAGACCGTTAAAGCCGCTGCTGTACTCGCTGATAGCGTGATGCAGCGGCGTGATACCATGCACAATAATGCCACCGCCCACCAGAAACATCGCCAGCGTGCCGACGACGGTAAGAATTTTCATCAGCCACGGCGCCATCGCCAGCAGAAAACCGCCCACCGCCTGCGCCAGTGAAGAGGACTTTTCCCGCAGCCAGTAGCCGAGGTCATCGATCTTTACAATCATCGCCACAATGCCATAAACACCGATGGTCACCAGAATGGCGATACCGGCGAGGATCAGCACCTGGTTAAGCAGCGGCGCCTCTGAAACGATGCCCAGCGTAATCGCCACGATCTCCGCCGAAAGAATAAAGTCAGTGCGTACCGCACCTTTGACCTTGCTCTTTTCATACGCGCGCGGATCCTGCTGTGCCAGGCTGTCGAGCCGCTGCTGACGCGCTTCCGGGCTCTTTTCCTCTTTATCGTGCTGCAGGCTGTGTAACACCTTTTCCACCCCTTCATAGCAGAGGTAGGCGCCTCCCAGCATCAGCAACGGCGTGATAAGCCAGGGAGCAAACGCTGAAATCACCAGCGCCAGCGGCACCAGGATCAGCTTATTCAGAAATGAGCCTTTCGCAACGCCCCAGACCACCGGCAATTCGCGATTGGCTTTGACGCCCGTGACCTGCTGCGCATTAAGCGACAAATCGTCGCCCAGCACGCCAGCGGTTTTTTTTGCCGCAACCTTGCCCATGACTGAAATGTCATCCAGCAGCGTTGCAATATCATCCAGAAGCGTAAGTAAACTGGTTCCTGCCAAAATGGTAATCCTTATTCCGGTTAGTGTTCCTGACAACAGGGGCAGCGCTCAACCCACGTCACCGACATGTCGGCGATGCCCTCACAGTCCCATTCAACGCGTAACGTTTTTCCCTGCGTATCCGCTGCGTGCAGATATTTACTCACCGGACTTTCGGTCATGCCGCTGATCTCCTCTGTGGCAATCAGCCGATCGTCGAGCCAGATGCGTGCCGTGGCCTGTGTCGCCACCAGCCGCTCGTCACGCAGCTGATAGAGCCGTCTGACCGTCAGTTTAATACTGCTCATGGTAGTGCTCCGCGTCCCAGAGAAAAACGTGATCTAAACGATTATTGCCGCGAAAAGCAATCATCGCCGGCTAGAGCGGATGGTAATGATGCAATCCCTGATGATCCAGCTCCGCGCTCTGCCCGGCGGCCAGTAGCCACTCCTCAAGGCGCTCAATCAGCTGATTGTCATTCAGCCGCAGCTTACCGCGCAGCGCGCACTCCCAGACAATCAGAACCTTCCAGCCGGTCTCCTGCAGCTGCTGCACATAGCGCCGGTCACGCTCAACGTTACTGTTGATTTTGCCGTTCCAGAAACTGGTGCGCGTGGCGGGCATTTTAAACAGATAGCAGTGATGACGATGCCAGAAACAGCCGTGCACAAAGATAATGGCCTGCTGCTCAGGCAGCACGAAATCGGGCCGCCCCGGCAGCGCTTTATCCTGCACGCGAAAGCTGAAGCCGCGATCTTTCAATATCGCGGCCACGCGCTGTTCAATCGCCGTATCCTGATTGCGGATCGCGCGCATATTTTTACTGCGGATCTCTTGTGAGTGAACGTCAGCCATGCCGTTTCCTTTTCCTGCGGGCCTATTCAACTTTAGCGTTTTACGGCAAAAGCGAAAGCGGCGGCGTAAAAGAGTGCGGCACGGCGCGCAGCGCCACACGACGCGCTAATTTCAACCCTGACAGATGAGTGGTAGCATAGCCGCTCAACTGTTAAGGAAAAACGCATGCTCGCTCCCGATCCCGCCGCACCGGCTACCCCCTCTTCATTAACCGCTGCGCAGGATGATTTAGCGCTGTTACTGCAGGTACTGGATATCTACGCGGCGCGCGATGTGATGCAGACCCTCAACGCCGCCGGCACAGGCCACTGGAGCGTGGCGAAGCTGAACCGTCTGCGCAGTGGCAAAGCCGCGTCGGCAATGCTTCTGCCGTCTGAGATCGCCAGCCTGCGCGCCCTGCTGCCATCGCGACCGGCCCACTATGAGAGGCCCGCCTTTCAGTTTATCGATCTCTTTGCCGGTATCGGCGGCATCCGGCGCGGCTTTGAGCAGGCCGGCGGCGAGTGCGTTTTTACCAGCGAATGGAATAAAGAGGCGGTCCGCACCTATAAAGCGAACCACTACTGCGATCCGCTGCGCCACCGGTTCAATACCGATATTCGTCTCGTCACGCAGCCAGCCGGCCTCACTGAGGAGGTGGCTATCTATCAGCATATCGATCGCGCTATCCCCGATCACCAGGTGCTGCTGGCCGGCTTTCCCTGTCAGCCTTTTTCACTGGCGGGCGTCAGTAAAAAGAACGCGCTCGGCCGGGCGCACGGCTTTGAGTGTGAGGCGCAGGGCACGCTGTTTTTTGACGTGGCGCGCATTCTCGCGGCTAAAAAGCCCGCGTTTTTTGTGCTGGAAAATGTCAAGAATCTGAAGAGCCACGATAAGGGCCGCACCTTCGCCATTATTATGGCAACGCTGGATGAGCTGGGTTATGACGTGGCGGATGCGGATGATAAAGGCACACCGGACGCCAAAGTGATCGACGCGCGCTATTTTCTGCCGCAGCACCGTGAGCGCATTGTGCTGGTGGGCATCCGGCGCGATAGCGGCGTTAAGCAGCCCTTTTCACTGCGCGCGTTGCCGGCGCTCTATCCGCCGCAGGTGCCGCCACTGCAGAGTTTGCTGGACGCAGATCCGGGTGAAAAATATACCCTGTCGCCAACGCTCTGGCACTACCTCTATCGCTATGCGCAAAAGCACAAGGCGAAGGGCAACGGCTTTGGCTTTGGCCTGAACGATCCGCAGAATCCGCACTGCTGCGTGCGCACGCTTTCAGCGCGCTACTACAAAGATGGCTCGGAGATCCTGATCGATCGCGGCTGGGATCGCGCGCTGGGTGAACAGAACTTTACCGCTGCTGAGAACATGGCGCGGCGACCGCGCCGGCTGAGCCCGCGCGAGTGCGCGCGCCTGATGGGGTTTGAAGCGCCGGGTGAAGCGCGGTTCCGCATCCCGGTCTCCGATACCCAGGCCTATCGTCAGTTTGGCAATTCCGTGGTGGTGCCGGTATTTGCTGCGGTAGCGAAATTACTGCTGCCGCTGATTGAATACTACAGGCTGAACGCGCCAGAGCAGGCTAATAGCTGATCGCGCATAAGAAATAGCTCACCCGCCGGGCGGCGGGTGGCAGAGATTACTTCTTCTTCTTGCTCTTTTTCAGTAGCGCACGGATCTGGCGCAGTTCCGTAGCGCTTAACCGGTCGTCCGGCGTCTCATCGGAGTGCAGATTATCTACCGCCGTCTCCTGCTGCAGGGCACTCTGCAGGCTCGCCTGCAGCCGGTTAACAATCTCCTGACTCATTGAAAGCTGATTGTCAGCAGCCAGCTGCTTAATCTCCTCTTTCAGTGCCGGATCAATTTTAATCGTAATGTTCACGGTTTCAGTCATTTCCACACTCCCTGCTATTTTTTTCACAAACGTAGCGGAAGATGAGGCCAGTTAACAGTCTGTCATAAAAATTTAATATTCCTGTAACGTGCAGCAGAAGTCGCGCAGCACGGATTCATCAACCCCCGCCAGGTTCCCCTGCAGCTCCGCACAGAGTTTGGCCATATAGTGCACCAGAAAATCGGCGTTATATTCAGCCAGACGACGTCCCGCTGCCGTTTGCATGGTTTCAGGCAGGCGCAGCAGCTTTTTCTGAAAGTGATCCAGTGTCCACTTCACATCGTCGAGCTCGCGATCGCGCCCCAGCGGATCGTCACTGTCAAACAGCGGCCGGCCCAGTGCGCCAGCCGTGTAGAATACGCGTGCCAGTCCGATAGCCCCCAGCGACTCCAGACGATCGGCATCCTGCACAATTTTTGCTTCTGCGGTCAGCGGCGTAATGGCAGCACTAAAACTGTGCGCCTGCACCGCGTGCGCCACGCTATCTATAAGTTCAGCGGGAAAATCGGGAAAATCCTGCTGCAGAATACGGCGCGTCTCTTCAGCGGCAAACGTAGAGGCAAGATGACGCTGCGGATGGTTCTTCGGCAGATTCACCACGTCGTGAAAGTAGCTGGCGGTCAGTACCACCATGGCATCGGCAGGCGTCTCCTGCATGATACGCGCCGCGCTCATCCAGACCCGACGCAGATGCCCTGTGTCGTGCGCCTTATCGTCATGCTGCCAGTTCAGCCGCAGCCAGTGTTCATAACGTTGTTGCCAGTGTGTAATGGACATGATGCTTCTCCTGTTATGACATGTGGTGCGCGGCGGGAGCTCTTCAGACTCAGCCCTATCTTAGCGGGCAGGTCATGACACTTTTCTTACAGCATTTTTGGGGTGAGAGGGAAAAATCTGCGATCCTGATCATGTTATAGCGTTGTTAAGCCCGCTTGCCCAGTAGCCTTTTTGTTTTCAGCTTTTCCTTATGACGTTTCACTATCGTCAGATTTAGTTAACATAGTTTATGTGTCGCGCTTAACCGCGATGCCAGTGCGCGGGGAATTTAAGCGGTCACTCCTCGCTGACAGATAGCCAGTTATTAGCGGAGAAAAAGGTGAAATAGTCTGAAAATATTTCTATTTTGGCCGTTATAACGTACTGTATAGGGGAAATTTCCGCATTTCGCCGGTACGTTAAGCGATCTGCACCCCACTTTTTGCCTGGATGTTTTTTTAATACCGGAACAGGAAGGGAACGCCTGATTATCAGGTGACAAATTATTAAGCAAATTTGTTTGAAACCTTTATGCTAAGGGTCTCGTCCTGTACAGGATGTAACGTCAACGCTTTCCGGGTTCGTGATATAACAAGAGGTAAAAAATGAAAGAACGGCCGATTCTTTTTTCCGAACAGCGGGTTCGCGCCCTGCTGGTTGGCCAGCAAACACAGACCCGACGCATTATGAAAACGCAGGCATTTGGTCCAGGACAGGACCACCATGAAGGCGTTCATGCGTTTGATGTCAGTGCGAATCATCTTCACGGCTACAAACTGATGTCGATGTCCGATATCAGCGCGCACTGTCCCTTCGGGCAGGTTGGCGATCGCCTGTGGGTGCGCGAAACCTGGCGCGGCCCGATTGTGCCGGAAGCGCAGCTGGCAGAGTACGATCGCGATCCCCAGCTATTTCGCCATCCCGACTTCTGCCAGTATCGTGCTGACAGCAACGAGTTTGGTCAGCTGGAGGACGATCTGCAGGACGCGGAGCAGTTTGGCTGGCAGACGGCCATTCACATGCCGCGCTGGGCAAGCCGCATCGATCTGACCATCACCGCGATCCGGGCTGAAAAAATCCAGGATATCAGCGAGGATGACATCATGGCAGAGGGCGTTCAGACGGACTCGCACTTCCTGAACAACTTCTTTACCATGAATATGAATTCAGAGTCGCCCAAAGAGGCGTATCGCAAAGCGTGGCAAAAACAGTATGGCGCGACCAGCTGGGAGGTTAACCCCTGGGTCTGGGTCATTGAATTTGAGCGCGTTCTGCGCGAAAGCCGATCGCCCTGAGCGTGCGCCCTGCGCCTCTTCTGCCCACCGGAAGAGGCGCTTACGCCCCACCCCGCTTATTTTTGCTTTTCACTTTGCAAGCGCAATCACAGACACCGTCCCGGCTAACAGGTTGAATAACGGGTTTGACGTCTGGCACATTCTGTCCCGTCGGCACTCCTTCTCTCCTTCTACAGGCGCTGCGATGTTTAAATGGTCCCGGAACGCGCATAAATCCGATGCTGTCGCTGAACTGCCCTGGACGCAGGCGCTGCGGCAGCCAGTGTTTTCTCTGCTTAATCATGACGAGCACGCCGTTCTGATCGGCATGGCGCAGCGCTTTCTGCAGCAGAAAAAATTTGTCCTGCTGCAGGGCACTGAACTGGATGCGCTGCACAGCGCCCGTCTGGCGCTGCTGTTTTGCCTGCCGGTGCTGAAGCTGGGCGTGGAGTGGCTGGATGGCTTTCACGACGTGCTTATCTATCCTGAACCCTTTGCGGTTGATGATCGCTGGGAAGATGAGAGCGGGCTGGTGCATCAGGCGCCCGCTGTACACGCCGGGCAGAGCTGGACGCAGGGGCCGGTGGTGCTCAACGCGCTGGATATTTCCGACGCGTTCGATCTCTCAGGCTATAACCTGGTGATCCATGAAGTGGCGCATAAGCTGGACGCGCGCGGTAGCGGCTACACCAGCGGCATCCCCGCTATTCCGCTGCGCGAGGTCGCTGGCTGGGAGAAAGATTTGCTGCAGGTGATGCAGGAAATTGACGATGAAGTGGCACTCGCGGGTGAAGAGGCCGCGACCTTTGATCCCTACGCAGCCAGCGATCCGGCCGAATGTTTTGCTGTGCTGTCAGAGTATTTCTTCACTGCGCCCGACCTGCTCCTTCAGCGCTTTCCGGCGATGTATCGACACCTGCAGCTGTTTTACCGTCAGGATCCTGCTGCCCGGCTTGCGACGCTGGCGGCGGAATCTGCCTGATCCCTGCGCGGGCTGTATCTTTGCTAGCCAGTTGAATGCAATTGTGTTTTAAGCTGTTGACAGGCTCGTGCGGGGCCACTACTATTCGCCTCGTTCACACGATTCCTCTGTAGTTCAGTCGGTAGAACGGCGGACTGTTAATCCGTATGTCACTGGTTCGAGTCCAGTCAGAGGAGCCAGAATTAGAAAAGCCCGCTCAGGGAAACCTGAGCGGGCTTTTTGCTGTCTGCGCTGGCGTTAAATCACCGCTACCCCGCCGGTTACGGCAATGGTTGCCCCTGAGATATAGCTGGCTTCGTCGCTGGCCAGCATGACATAAGAAGAGGCCAGCTCAGCGGGCTGCCCCATACGCTGCAGCGGCACCTGGCTGCCAAAACTTTCGACCTGCTGCGGCGGCATAGTGGCCGGGATCAGCGGCGTCCAGATAGGTCCCGGTGCGACCGCGTTGGCACGAATGCCCTTATCCGCCAGCAGCGCGGCAAGGCTGCCGGAAAAGTTAATGATGGCGGCTTTGGTGGCCGAGTAGGCAATCAGTTTTGGTTTTGGCTGATCGGCGTTGACTGACGCGGTGTTAATAATGGAGCTGCCGGCTGGCATATGCGGTACCGCGGCTTTACAGATGTAGAACATCGCATAGAGATTGGTTTTCATCGTGCGGTCAAACTCATCATCATCAATCTCATCCAGCGAGTCGCGCGTCATCTGGAAAGCGGCGTTGTTGACTACAATATCAATTTTGCCAAAACGGTCCGCCGTCTGCGCCACGATGCTGCGGCAGTGTTCCGCCTGCATAATATCGCCCGCGATCAGCAGAGCCTGCTGCCCGGCGGCTTCCACCAGCTGCGCGGTATCTTTTGCATCTTCGTGTTCATCCAGGTAGGAGATGACCACGTCGGCGCCTTCACGGGCGTAAGCGATGGCCACTGCACGGCCAATACCGGAGTCGCCGCCGGTGATAATCGCGGTTTTGCCTTTCAGCCGGCCGCTGCCCTGATAGCTGGTTTCGCCGTGATCGGGCACCGGCTGCATCTCGCGAAAGCTGCCGGGCCACTGCTGCTGCTGCGCCTGCTGCGGATTTTCTGGACGATCGGTCATAACGCGCTCCTTTTTCAGCGAAGGGGTAATCTGGCTCAGGTGAACAGCATCAAGTGTAGCAGCCATAACCAGAATGCAAGGCGGAGTGATAAGCGTAACGGCTTGAGAGATAAGTCTATTTCTGCAAAAAACGGCCTTTTCGCAGGGTGTCAGGCAGCGGCAGATGCTGACAAAATCAGCAGGTTGCTGCAGGAAGCAGCAAACAACCGGCGGGCGCTAAATCACGTTTTGACAGCCGCCGGAGAGTTGATTATTATGCGCGCCGAAACACAATTCCTCTGTAGTTCAGTCGGTAGAACGGCGGACTGTTAATCCGTATGTCACTGGTTCGAGTCCAGTCAGAGGAGCCAGATTAAAAAAGCCAGATGTCAGCTGACATCTGGCTTTTTGCTTTCCGGCGATGCGCGGCGGGTCAGAATTCCACGACCACATTGCCTTTCGGCACGCTGCAGCAGGAGAGGATATAGCCCTCTTCGGCATCCTCGTCGGTAATGCCGCCGTTGTGGTTCATCTCAACCTCACCTTCCAGGCACTTCACCTTGCAGGTGCCGCAGATCCCCATGCCGCACGCTTTCGGGATATGCAGGCCCAGCTTGGCAGCGGCGGCGTGAACGGTTTCACCCGGCGCAATTTTCACGCTCTTATCACTCTGCGTAAACGCCACGGTCAGCAGCTCGGAACTGCAGAGTGCGTCGGCCAGTTCGGCCGCCTCTTCCGCCTCCTGCACCACCTGCTCCTGTACCACCTCCGGCGTGGCACCAAACGACTCTTCATGGTAGTGCGCCATATCGTAGCCGACGTTTTCCAGAATCGCTTTTACCGCGCGCATATAGGGCGTCGGTCCGCAGCAGAAGATCTCCCGCTCCATAAAATCAGGCGCGATCATCTGCAGCATGGCGTGGTTCAGAAAGCCGCGAAAGCCTGCCCAGTATTGTCCTGATTCATAGCGTTCGCAGATGATGCTCAGTTTGAAGTTAGGAATACGCGCCGTCATATTCTCCAGATCGCGGCGGAAAATAATATCTTCCGGCGTGCGGGCGCTGTGCACAAACACCATGTCTACATCAGCGTTAGTGTCAAAATACCAGCGCGCCATCGACATCATCGGCGTAATGCCAACGCCGCCGGAGAGAAACAGCGCCTTATCGCCGGGATAATCGATGCAGTTAAACTGCCCTACCGGGCCGTGCACCGCCAGATCCATGCCTTCGCGCATATTCGCGTGCAGCCAGTTAGATACCACGCCGCCCGGCACCTGTTTTACCGTGATCGAAAAGCTATACGGCACCGAGGGAGAGCTGGAGATGGTGTAGGAGCGAAACACGGTCTGCTCCTCAATCATCAGCTCCAGCGTGACAAACTGCCCCGGCTTAAAGAAGAACATCACCGGCTGCTCCGCCATAAAGCAGAAGGTTTTCACGTCCCAGGTTTCCTGTATGACCTTAACGCACCGCACCGCATGACGGCCATTGGTCCAGGTCTGCGTGGTGACAGGCTCAAAAGCATTGGTATTCAGTACCGTGATATTTCTCTCTGTCATACATTTCATTCCCGTCAGGATTGGAGTGATCAATTGCCTGTATCGACGCATGGATAACCACAGGCTTTTGAGCCAGAAACTGCGATTCTCCGTGTAACCCCGCCACAGCATTTAGTTATGCGCGACACGGAAATGCCTGAAAAAACCACATCCGCAGGAAATTCTGCACGCGCGTCTTTAATAGAGGGGATTTATGTCGCTGGCAGAACATTGACGGGCGCCGGACCGGTGCAGCATATCCGTAATCCGTAGCGATCTTATAGGCTTCCGGTAACGCGGAAGTCCGGTTTTGTTGATATCCGGCTGCGCCTGTCGGGCGCGAACCACTCCCTTTTCAACCGCGCGAGAAGAGCAACATTATGAGCCACAACGATCTGCTGAATATCACCTGTACAAGCCTTGTCGATGCGAGCGACCGCATGCAGGATCTGCTCGAAAAACGCCAGCCCAACTATTCGCTGCCGCAGGCGCTCTATAATGACCCGACTCTGTTTCGCATTGATATGGAGGAGGTGTTTCAGAAAGAGTGGCTGTTTGCCGGCATGAGCAGCGAAATCCCGAAAAAGGGTGACTACTTCACGCTTGAGGTCGGACAGAACCCGGTGCTGGTTCTGCGCGATGCAGAGGGCAACATCAACGCGTTTCATAACACCTGTCGCCATCGCGGCTCGCGCCTCTGCTCAAAGGAGCGCGGCAAGGTGGCCAATCTGGTCTGTCCCTACCACCAGTGGACGTACGATTTAAAGGGCAACCTGCTCTTCGCCGGTTCAGAGATGAATCAGTCATTTGACATGAAGCAGCACGGCCTGAAAAAAGCGCACTGTAAAACCGCCGGCGGGTTTATCTTTATCTGCCTCGCAGAGACGCCGCCGCAGTCTGACTTCGATGAGTTTCTGGCCACGCTGGCGGAGTATATGGAACCCTATGATGTGGACAACACCAAGCTGGCGGCAGAGTCCCATATGTATGAAAAAGCCAACTGGAAGCTGGTGCTGGAGAATAACCGCGAGTGCTACCACTGCGCCGGCAGCCATCCGGAACTGCTGAACAGCCTGCTGGAGTGGGACGACACCAACGATCCGCGCGCGCCGCAGAGTTTCCATGACTACTACAACAAGCAGGCGGCGCTGTGGGATGAGCAGGGTATTCCGCATCGCCATCAGAGCTTTGGTCTGCGCAACCGGATTGTGCGTATGCCGCTGAAAGAGGGCACCAAAGTCATGACCATTGATGGTCGTGAGGGCTGCACCCGGCTGCTGGGCCGTTTTACCAGCCACTATCAGGGATCGATGCGTATTCTGCACCTGCCCAACTCGTGGAACCATATGCAAAGCGATCACTTTATCGTGTTCCGCGTGCTGCCAATCTCCGCGCAGGAGACGATGGTAACGACAAAATGGTTTGTGCATAAAGACGCGGTGGCCGGTATCGATTACGATCCGGAGCGTCTGCGCACCGTCTGGGACGCCACCAACGAGCAGGATCGCGTTCTGGGCGAAGAGAATCAGCGCGGCATCAACTCCATTGGCTATCAGCCAGGCCCCTATTCAGAAACCTATGAGTTTGGCGTGATTAATTTTATCGACTGGTACAGTGAAACCGTGCTTAAAAACGTAAAAGGCTGACCTGATAACAGAAAACCCGGCTGGCGTCGTTAACCGCCAGCCGGGTTTTTTATCGTTCAGGCACACAGCTAGCGGATCACGCCCTCCTCCAGCAGCAGATCAAAGACCGCCTGCGCCATCTCATTCACCGGTTTATTCTGCACCACTTTGCCACCTTCATTCTGTGACTTCGCCGTGGCCGCTTTAAAGCGATCCGCCGCCGTTTTCGCTTTTACTTTTTTCAGGCGCTTCGGCCGCTTACGCGCCGGCGCTATCTCCCAGGCTGCCATCGCTGTATCCGGCACGTCCACGCCCGCAGCGGTGGTGATCTCTGCCCGGTTTGCCGGGCCAAACGCGCTCTGGCGCGGCGCGGCGGCGGCCATGTCCACGCTGGCGATAAACGGCAGCGCCACACGCAGCAGACGCCGCTGACCGCGCGGCAGCGCCTGCAGCACTTCAGCATCGGTGCCGTTCAGGCTGACAATCTCCGCCACGCCGACCACAACCGGGATCTCCAGCGCTTCTGCCAGCAGAAAAGGCAGCATACCGGATGACTCGCCGCGCTCCGCCCGGCCGCCGGTGAGGATCACATCCGGGTGATCCTGCTTAAGATAGTGACTCAGCACCGCCACCGCATCGCCCTGCTCCGTCATCGGCAGCACGCGCAGCGTCTCAACGCCCATGCCCGCATAGCTGCGCAGCGCCGCGTTGTGCGGATCGCCGGCGTGAAGAAGCTCCAGATCGCCGGAAGCCAGCGCCAGCCCCATCTCTACCGCACGCGCATCCTGCCCGGCGCGGCGTGCCCTGCCCGACTCGGGATGGAGTCCGACGGATATCAGCGCCGTAATGCGGCAGCCGCTGTGGTGTGCTTTATGCTGCATGGTTAAGCTCCTTATTACGCCAGGCGCGCGCCAGACGCGCCAGTTCAGCCAGGATCGCATCGCTGTCGCCAATCACGCTCAGCGACGCGCGGCTGACCATATCGCAGCCGGGATCGGTATTAATGGCGATCACCCGGTCGCACTGCGCAATCCCCTGCAGATGCTGCACCGCGCCGGAGATGCCCACCGCCAGATAGACCCGCGCCGTCACCCAGGTGCCGGTAGCACCCACCTGCCGGAAACGCGGCATATGGCCATTATCCACGGCCACGCGGCTGGCGCCTTCGGTCGCTCCCAGACTCTCTGCGGTAGCGTGAAACTGCGCCCAGTCGCTGACGCCGTTACCGGCAGACAAAATAAACTCCGCCTCGCCCAGCGGCACCGCTGCCGGATCGACCGGCATCAGTCCGCAGTCGGTAATGCGCGCAGCGCCAATGCTTCGCAGCCCGACGCTCACCGGCAGCGCTTCATGGCGGGTCTCATCCACCGGATCGGCGCACTCTGCGGTCAGCAGCATGACGCGCGCAACCGGACGCGTAATATCGGCGCTGCCGCCCGCCGCCCGGCTGATACAGCTGTCGCCCTCTATGCGCCACACCTGCGTGGCGGGTCGCTCCCCGCAGCGTGCGGCAAAGCGACAGCCCAGCTCAAAGCCTCCGGCAACACTGTCCGGAAACAGCCAGAAGCGCGGTGCCAGTTCGTTTTCTGCCGCCATCAGCGCATGGATGCGCTGCTCCGGGCTGTAACCCTCATAGCGTTCGCCGCTGAAGTGGAGCAGCCGGTCAGCGCCCGCGGTGGCAAAGTTCTCTTCACGATGCTCACCAAATACCACGGCCACGACCACGCCAGCACCGCCAGCATCACGCACCAGCTGATGCGCCTGCCCCAGCACGTCGCGATCGTGGCTGGTCAGGCGGCCGCCGGTCATATCCAGCACCGCCGCCACGCAGTAATCCGGCTGCGCCACGCGGTGCAGCGGCAGCTCAGCGACGTGCGGCGTGCCGGCGCTGCGCCGGCCGGAGAGCTGGGAAAACGCGTTAACGTTCTCGCGATCGATGCGCTTCAGTCCGTTGGGTCCGGTAAAGCCGACGGCGTGCGGATTTTTACGCAGCAGCCCGGACGGGCCGCGGCTCTCCTGCACCGGCTGCATCAGCTCTGCATGCTGCGGATGCAGCCGGTTGCGGGCAATCCACTCAAGACGCGGATCGCGGCGTACAGTGGTTTCCATCAGATCACCTCCACAGCAATTTGGCGCTCGCGCAGCTTCGCCGGCAGCGGTTTTTTCGGTTCGCTGAGGGCTTCCGCCACCAGTTCAGCGATATCTTTGACCTCCGGACGCGGCCCGACGACACCTTCCAGCATCGCGGTACACTGCTGGCAGCCAACGGCAATCAGCTCTGCGCCGGTCTGTTTTGCATCCTCCATCCGCATGTCAGCGATGCGCCGCTCCCCCGGAATATCCGTAATCGGCGCACCGCCACCGCCGCCGCAGCAGCGTGAGCGGAAACCGGAGCGGTCCATTTCGCTGAGTTTGATCCCCAGCTCCGCCAGCAGTTCACGCGGTGATGCATATTCACCGTTGTAGCGGCCGAGGTAGCAGGGATCGTGCCAGGTCACGCTGCCGCCTTTGTAATCTTTCAGATCCAGCAGCTGCGCCTTAACCAGCTCATTAATAAAGGTGGTGTGATGCAGCACCTCATAGTCAGGCTGCGTGTCTGCCGGGTAGAAATCGGGATACTCATTTTTCAGGCAGTGAAAGGCGTGCGGATCGGTGGTCACGATGCGGTTAAAACGATATTTTTGCAGCGTGGCGATATTGCTGCGCGCCAGCCGCTGAAACGTGGCGTCATCACCCAGGCGTCGCGCCACGTCTCCGCTATCGAGCTCCTCATCGCCCAGCACCGCAAAGTTTACGCCGGCGGCCCTGAGCACTTTGACAAACGCGCGCAGAATACGCTGGCTGCGCATATCAAACGCCCCGTCGGAGACCCAGAACAGCACGTCGGCCTGCCCGACATCCCGCATCAGCGGCAGGTTCTGATCGGCTGACCAGTGCGTGCGGCTGCGCGGGTTAAAGCCGCCAGGATTATCTGTCTGGCTGAGGTTATCCAGCACCTCCGCGCCTTTGCCGGGCGTTTGCCCCTTCTCCAGCGTCATAAAGCGGCGCATGTCCACAATGGCATCGACATGCTCAATCATCATCGGACACTCCTCCACGCAGGCGCGGCAGGTGGTGCAGGACCAGAGCGTCTCTTCTTTGATCAGCCCTCCGACAATCGGCTGATGCGGCGCTCCGCACGCTTCGCCCACCGGCACGCCCGGATAGGGGCTGCCGGCAAAGCGCGCGTCGCTGCCGCCCGCCATCCCGATAACCATATCCTGAATCAGCTTTTTGGGATTGAGCGGCTGACCCGCCGCAAACGCCGGGCACATCGCTTCACACTTGCCGCACTGCACGCAGGCGTCAAAGCCCAGCAGCTGGTTCCATTTGAAATCGGCCGGTTTTTCAACGCCGAGCGTTGGGGCAGCCAGATCCACCGGCTTCAGGCCCACGGATCGGCCGCCGCCAAAGCGGGCGGGACGACGATGAAAGGCAAGATGCAGCGCACCGGCGAATGCGTGTTTCATCGGCCCGCCCCACGCCATGCCAAACACCATCTCGCCCAGACCCCAGCAGATCCCTGCCAGCAGCAGGACCGCCATCACCCAGCGCCCCGCCTCGCCAAACAGATCGGAGACCGGCAGCGTGGTGATAAAGAACGTTGCCGCAAACACCAGCAGGCTCTTTGGCAACCGCATCCACGGCCCGCGTGAAAGACGGGCTGGCGGATTGCGACGGCGATACCAGATAAACAGCGCGCCGCTGAACATCACCAGCAGCGCGCCCGCCAGCACGCCATCCACCAGCGTGCCGCTGACGCCCGCCAGATGAACCACGAGGATCAGCAGCATCGACAGCACAAAGCCGCCGGCGGTGGCCACATGGCTGCGCGACATATATTTATCACGCGCCACCACGTGATGCAGGTCAACCAGATAGCGGCGAGGCATCGCCATCAGGCCGCTCAGCAGCGCAACCTGTTCCGGTTGTCCGCGCCGCCAGAGCAGGACGCGCCTGACCATACCCACGATGGCTAGAATCACCGCGCCAAGAAGTAACCAGGGGAGTATCCGATCAAGTACCATGATGTGCCCTTTCCAGACAATTTCTGTTAGATGCGGCGTGCGGTACCGCTTCCGGATACCGCACGCTTTACGTCAGCGACGGCGAAGCTACAGATCCTTGCAGAGACGCAGCGCGTCGTAGATCGCGGCGTGAACGTTACGCTGCGAGACGCAGTCGCCGAGCCGCCACAGGATCATGCCGCTGCCCGCCTGCGCCAGCACCGGCTGCGGACGGATATCAAACAGCGCTTCCACGTCAATCTGCCCCTTGTTGCGCGATTCCGCTTTCAGCGCGTAGTAGAGTTCCTCATTAGGACGGGTGCCGTTTTCCACCACAATCTGATCCACCACCCGCTCCTCTTTCTGCCCGGTGTATTCATTTTCCAGCACCGCCACCAGCTTCTCGCCTTCGCGATAGACCTTCTCCAGCGCCAGATCGGAGGTCATCACCACCGCTTTTTCATACAGGCTGCGATAGTAGGTCGGGAAGGTGGTGCCGCCAATGCCCACGCCGGGTTTGATATCGCCGGTTACCAGCTCCACCAGCGCACCGCGCGCGGCGAGGAAATCGGAGACGGACATACCGGAGAACTCACAGATAGCGTCATACACCAGTACGTTTTTGCCGGGCTCCACCACGCCGTTCAGCACATCCCAGCTGGAGACCACCAGCCCTTCCGCCGCTCCCCACTCCGGGTTCTGCTCCAGGAAGGGCTCTCCGCCGGTAGCAAGGATGCAGACGTCGGGGGTGAGATCGCGGATCATCGCCATATCCGCCGTGGTATTAGTCAGCACCTTCACGCCGAGACGCTCAGTTTCCATCGCCAGCCAGCGCGTGATACCGGCCATCTGATCGCGCTGCGGCGCTTTTGCCGCAATCGTAACCTGCCCGCCCAGCTCGCTGGCGCGCTCAATCAGCGTGACCTTATGCCCGCGCTCTGCCGCCACGCGCGCTGCCTCCAGCCCGCCCGGTCCGCCGCCAATCACTACGACGTTGCGCACCGGCCCTTCGGTTTTGGTGATGATATGCGGCAGCCCCATATATTCGCGCGAGGTGGCCGCGTTCTGAATGCACAGCACATCCAGCCCCATATATTGCCGGTCTATGCAGTAGTTGGCGCCGACGCACTGGCGGATCTGATCGACCTGATTCATTTTGATCTTGGCTATCAGGTGCGGATCGGCGATATGCGCCCGCGTCATCCCGACAAAATCGACGTAGCCCGCTTCGAGGATACGCTGCGCCTGATTGGGATCTTTAATATTCTGCGCGTGGATCACCGGCACCGTGACCACCTCTTTGATACCCGCCGCCAGATGCAGAAACGGCTCGGGCGGATAGCTCATATTCGGAATAACGTTCGCCAGCGTGTTATGGGTGTCGCAGCCGGAGCCGACCACGCCAAAATAATCGACCATGCCGGTTTTATCGTAGTACGCGGCGATCTGCCGCATATCTTCATGGCTGAGGCCGTCGGGATGAAACTCATCACCGGTAATGCGCATGCCGACGACAAAATCGGGGCCGACCGCGTCACGCACCGCTTTCAGCACCTCAATGCCAAAGCGCATCCGCTTTTCAAAACTGCCGCCCCACTCATCGGTACGCTTATTAACGCGCGGTGACCAGAACTGGTCGATCATATGCTGATGCACGGCGGAGAGCTCCACGCCGTCGAGACCACCCGCTTTGGCGCGCTGCGCCGCTTTAGCGAAGTCGCCGATAACGCGCCAGATCTCCTCTTCCTCAATGGTTTTGCAGGTGGCGCGGTGCACCGGCTCACGGATGCCGGAGGGTGACATCAGGTTAGGCCAGTTCTCGCCATCCCAGCGCGAGCGCCGCCCCATGTGGGAGATCTGGATCATGATTTTGCCGCCGTGCTGGTGCACGGCATCGGCGAGATTCTGAAAGTGGGGAATAATCCGGTCGGTACTCAGGTTAACCGAACTCCACCAGCTCTGGGGGCTGTCGATCGAGACCACGCTTGAGCCGCCGCAGATACAGAGCCCGCAGCCGCCTTTGGCTTTCTCTTCGTAATAGCGCACATAGCGATCGGTGGTCATCCCGCCGTCAGTGGCATACACCTCGGCGTGGGCGGTGCTGACAATACGGTTGCGGATAGTCAGTTTATTTATCTTCAATGGCTCAAACAGCAGATCAAACTGTGACATAGCTTCACCTTAATTCCGTTCTGATATCCGGCCCGCCAGCCTGCGGTTCAGTTGTTGTGCAGGGTACGCAGCCGGCGCTGCGTACCCGGTTTTATACTGGCGAAACGGTAAAAATGCCGTACTCACATCCCTCTTCGGCCGCGCTCTGCGTCTGCACCGCCCGGGTTTTCACGCTGTAGCCGAGGCTCTGCGCAATCTGATCCATCGCGCCGGCAAACCAGCCGGTAAACATGTAGTCCACCTTGCGGTTGACCTTGCCGTACTGATAGACAAACGCAGAGTGATCGAGTCGGATCCGCGCCGTGCCCTGTTTCAGATCGAGCGCTTCGGTGGAAAAGAAGCCCCAGCCGCGCTGAGAAAGACGTTTCATGTAGTGCTCAAATACGGCGTCACCGGAGAGGCCGTGCAGCGCAGCCTCTTTTTCGCACCAGTGCCAGGCCGATTTATAGCCCGCTTTGTAGAGGATGGCGGCGTAGCGTTCAGCGCCAATCTCCTCTTCAATGCCCATATGGTTGTTCACGAAGAAGTGCCGGGGCACGTACAACATCGGTAACGCATCGGTGGTCCAGACGCCGGTTTCATCATCGACGCTGATTGGCATTTCAGGCGCATGTGCCATGGTTTACCTCGCTTAGTGGTGTGAACAGGCCAGACGATCACTCATGCCAGACATTTGCCAGCAGGTTGAGCCAGTTCTCGCCCATAAATTTGCGCACCTGCTTCTCGGTAAAGCCGTGGCGCAGCAGCGCAGCCGTTAAGTTCGGGAATTCACCCAGCGTGCGAATGCCTTCCGGGTTGATGATTTTGCCGAAGTCGGTGAGCTGGCGGGCGTAGCCCTTGTCGTGCGTCAGCCACTCGAAAAATGCCTGACCGTGGCCCTGCGTGAAGTCGGTGCCGATGCCGATCTGATCTTCACCCACCAGGTTGAAGATGTAGTCGATCGCTTCCACGTAATCTTCAATCGTGGAGTGAATGCCATTTTTCAGGAACGGGGTAAACATGGTGACGCCCACAAATCCGCCGTGGTCCGCAATAAATTTCAGCTCTTCATCAGATTTATTACGCGGGTGATCTTTCAGGCCAGAGGGAAGGCAGTGGGAGTAACAGACCGGTTTTTTCGACGCGAGGATCACCTCTTTTGAGGTCTGCGCGCCCACGTGCGAAAGGTCGCACAGCATGCCGACGCGGTTCATCTCCGCCACGACTTCATGACCATAACCGGAGAGGCCGCCATCACGCTCATAGCAGCCGGTGCCGACCAGATTCTGCGTGTTATAGGCCATCTGCACCACGCCCACGCCCAGCTCTTTGAACACCTGAATGTAGCCCAGCTGATCTTCAAACGCGTGCGCGTTCTGGAAGCCCATCAGGATGCCGGTTTTGCCTTCATCTTTGGCGCGCCGGATATCGCGGGTGTTGGTTACTTTGGTGACCAGATCGGCGTTCTGCGCAATCAGGTTATTCATTTCCACGATATTATTAACCGTGCCCTGAAACCCTTCCCAGACGGAGACCGTGCAGTTGGCAGCCGTCAGCCCGCCGCGGCGCATATCCTCAAACAGCTCTCTGTCCCATTTCGCAATTACCAGCCCATCGATGACAATCGCAGAATCGTGCAATTCAGTAGCGTTCATATCTTCCTCTCTGGTTTGATTCATAACCGGGTGCGGCCGAATGAAAACAGAATAGGGTTTACGCTGCGGATGAATTGTTCTGAAAACGTCACTTGCCTGACAGCTGGCGCAGCCCCGGAAAGTGAACGGATGGTTTAAACCGATGAGCGGACATAAAAAAGCTGCCCTGAAGGCAGCGTTTTCAGCCGGCACGCATCACAGGTGGCGGGTGGCGTCAGAGATCCGTTGACAGTGCCACTGAGCCAAAAGTTGGCTCAAAGCGCGCCTCATTCAGGATGCGCAGAGAGGCGGATACCGTGCTCTCCTGCTGCCAGTTTGTCAGGCCGGGCATTTCCGCCATAAAGAACTGCGTCAGCGTCTTGCCGCCTCCCTGACTGTGTACGCCCCGCCGCTCTTCGCGCGGCGGCACGCCAAGATGTTCGCGATAGCATTTGCTGAAGTGCGGCGTAGAGACAAAGCCGCACGCCAGGGCGATTTCAATAATCGACATGGAGGTCTGCTTCAGCAGCTGGCGGGCGCGGAACAGCCGCAGCTTCAGATAGTAACGTGAGGGCGAGCAGCGCAGGTATTTCTGAAACAGCCGCTCCAGCTGACGGCGCGACAGGCCGACGTAACCTGCCAGCTCATCCAGATCGATCGCCTCCTCAATGTTGGCCTCCATCAGCGATACTGCCTCCACCAGGCTTGGCTGCGCCGTGCCGAGCACGTGACGCAGCGGGATACGCTGATAGTCTGATTCATTGCGTACGCGGTCGCAGATAAACATCTCTGAAATGCCGGCGGTGAGCTGGTGGCCAAAGTGGCGCTGGATCATGGTCAGCATCATATCCATCGGCACGGTGCCGCCGCTGCTGGTCATGCGATCGTGCTCAATCACAAACAGCTGGTTGGTACAGATGACTTTGGGGTACGCCTCCTGCATGGACGCAATGCACTCCCAGTGCGCGCTGCAGTGATACCCATCCAGCAGCCCGGCTTCCGCCAGCAGATAGGGTCCGGTACAGATGCCGCCAATCAGGATTTTGCGGCGCGCCATGCTCTGCAGCCAGCTCACCTGACGGCTGGTATAACTGCGGGTAATGTTGACACCCCCGACCACGATCAGCACATCCAGTGCTGCCACGTTAGCCATCGAATGATCGGGCGTAATTGAAATACCATCACTTGCCACAACGGGCGCACCCTCTTCACTGACGGTACACCAGCTATACAGTTCCTTGCCGCTTAGCTGGTTCGCCATGCGTAAAGGTTCAACTGCGGTTGCCAGAGCCATCATGGTGAAATTATTGACCAGTAAAAAGCCTACGCTGCGCTTTTTAATATCAGTAGAGGGACTTTTCAAAATTGCGTCTGTGTCGAACATGTGCGCTGACCTCTATTAGGCTAAACAGAAACATTACCCGGGGGCATCTCCCCCAATCGCTTTCCATCACCTATAGAGTAAGCAACAGACATGCCATTCGTCACCAGGATGGCCCTGCGGAAAATGACACACAGTTAACATAAGCGAAACAAATGTTTGTTCAGCTTCACAGATTTGATCATTGCTGCACGAACTGCTCCCTTTAGCCTCAAAACAGTGCAGACGCTGACCCGTTTTGGTTAAGTCAGCGCATTTTGCACTCTTTTACATCACTGTCCACTGCCTGCCCGTATGGCGATCCGCATAAGCTGTCGTAACCAATTAGTTACACAGAATTAACATTCAATCGCGTTGACTGCCAGACCCCCTTTCGACGTCTCTTTATATTTATCCTGCATATCGCGGCCGGTATCGCGCATGGTACGGATCACTTTATCCAGCGAAATAAAGTGCTGACCATCGCCGCGCAGCGCCATCTGCGCGGCATTAATCGCTTTCATTGCCGCAATCGCGTTGCGTTCAATACAGGGCACCTGCACCAGCCCGCCCACCGGATCGCAGGTCAGGCCAAGATTGTGTTCCAGCGCAATTTCCGCCGCGTTCTCAACCTGTTCCGGCGTGCCGCCCAGCACGTCTGTGAGGCCAGCCGCCGCCATGGCACAGGCGGAGCCGACCTCGCCCTGACAGCCCACCTCAGCGCCGGATATAGACGCATTCTTTTTGCACAGCGCCCCGACCGCGGCCGCCGCCAGCAGAAAGTCCACCACATCCTCTTCGCGCGCGCGGGGTTCAAACTGCATGTAGTACATCAGCACGGCCGGGACAATGCCGGCGGCGCCGTTGGTCGGTGCCGTCACCATCCGCCCGCCCGCGGCGTTCTCTTCGTTGACCGCCAGCGCATAGAGATTGATCCAGTCCATGGCGGAGAGCGTCGAGCTGATGACATTCTCCGCTGAGGCGCGGCGCAGAGACTGATAGAGCGCTGGCGCACGGCGGCGCACCTGCAGGCCACCCGGCAGGATGCCCTCCTGGGCCAGCCCGTTAGCGATGCACTGCTGCATCACCTGCCAGATCTGCGCCAGCCCGCTGCGGATCGCCGCTTCGTCACGCCATACCTTTTCATTTTCCAGCATCAGCGCGCTGATACGCAGCCCCTTTTCGCGGCAGTGGGCCAGCAGCTCCGCTCCGCTGTTAAAGTCATAGGGCAGCGTGCACTGCGGCACCAGATGTGCAGTGGCCGTGGCCTCCTCTTCATCCAGCACAAAGCCGCCGCCGATGGAGTAATAGACCACCGAGAGGCTGTCGCCGGTGCGGAAATAGGCGTTCAGCCGCATGGCGTTCGGGTGATAAGCGAGCACGTCATCCACAAACAGCAGATCCTGATGCCAGTCAAATTCAATGTTTTCCCCCCACGGCAGCGTCACCGAACCGGTTTCGCAGATCGCCTGCACCGTGGCGTCAATGATGTGCGGATCGATGGTATCCGGTGAAGCGCCCATCAGCCCGAGCAGCACCGCTTTGTCGGTGCTGTGGCCGCGTCCGGTTGCGCTCAGCGAGCCAAACAGTTCAATTTTAATGCGGCAGAGCGCCTGCCGCCTGGCACTCTGGCTCAGCTGCTCAACAAAGCGCTGCGCCGCGCGCATGGGCCCGACGGTGTGCGAACTGGAGGGGCCAATTCCGACCTTAAATAAATCGAAGACGCTAATACTCATTCTGCTCTCCCGGGCTCACGGCCATGTAGTGTTTACCTGCCGCATTATCGATGGCGTAAAAAATCGATGGATGCCGGAGAACGACGCATTTCACCGTGAACTCGCCATTTTCCGCCCGGCGTAGCCGCCTTACCCTGCCGCACGGTGGCGGGCAGCGCCCTATGTCGCAAATTGACATAGCCCCGGCGTTACCAAACATCCTGGCCGCAGTGGCGCTGGGTATTATCAACTCACACTCAATTCATCGCTGCCCTGAATGGCTCAGTTCCGGAGCAGGCGCCGCGCGATTATCCGGGCAAGGAGAGAGCATGTTTGCGAAAAGCGACACCATTCAGAGCTTTGACAGTGAACTGTGGCAGGCGATAGAGCAGGAAGCAGTGCGTCAGGAAGAGCACATTGAGCTTATCGCTTCAGAGAACTACACCAGCCCGCGCGTTATGCAGGCGCAGGGCACGGTACTGACCAATAAATATGCGGAGGGCTATCCGGCCAAACGCTACTACGGCGGCTGTGAATATGTCGACATCGTGGAGAAACTGGCCATTGAACGCGCCTGTACGCTGTTCGGGGCCGATTACGCCAACGTGCAGCCGCACTCCGGCTCGCAGGCTAACGCGGCGGTCTATATGGCACTGTGCCAGCCGGGTGACACTGTGCTGGGCATGAGTCTGGCGCACGGCGGCCATCTGACGCACGGCGCACACGTCAACTTCTCCGGCAAGATCTATCACGCCGTGCAGTATGGCCTGAACGAAGCAACGGGCGAGATCGACTACGGCCAGGTGGAAGCGCTGGCGCTGGAGCATAAGCCGAAAATGATTGTGGCTGGCTTCTCCGCCTATTCACGCGTGGTTGACTGGGCGCGCTTTCGCGCTATCGCCGATAAAACGGGCGCATGGCTGTTTGTTGATATGGCACACGTCGCAGGCCTCGTCGCCGCCGGTATCTATCCTAATCCGCTGCCGTTCGCTGACGTGGTCACCACCACCACGCATAAAACCCTGCGCGGTCCGCGCGGCGGTCTGATCCTGGCGAAAGCCAATCCGGAGCTGGAGAAGAAACTGAATGCCGCCGTATTCCCCGGCGGCCAGGGCGGTCCGCTGATGCATGTTATCGCCGCCAAAGCGGTAGCCTTTAAAGAGGCGATGCAGCCTGACTACGCAAACTATCAGCGCCAGGTAGTGAAAAATGCGCAGGCGATGGCGGAGGTCTTTATTGCGCGTCAGTACGATGTGGTCTCGGGCGGTACCGATAACCACCTGTTTCTGCTGAGCCTGATCAAACAGGGCCTGACCGGCAAAGCGGCGGACGCCGCGCTGGGGCGCGCCAATATCACCGTCAATAAAAATGCTGTACCGGGCGATCCGCAGTCGCCGTTTGTGACCTCCGGCCTGCGCATCGGTGCACCGGTGATCACCACGCGCGGCTTCAGTGAGGAGAACTGCCGCACGCTGGCAGGCTGGATCGCAGACATCCTCGACGTCATGCACAACGAGGAGCAGCTGGAAGTGAAAATTGCGCAGGTGAAGCAGCAGGTGCTGTCGCTGTGTGCAGATTTCCCGGTTTACCGCTAAGCCAGAACGCCCCCGGCCTGCCGCGGGGCGCCGTCTTACCCTCTGTCCATTCGCACACGCGGTATCGTTACGGGAGTAGATAAACATGCAACGCTATTCAGGATTTGGCCTGCTCAGACACAGTCTGAGCTTTCATGAGAACTGGCAGAAGGTCTGGCGCAACCCGACACCGCAGAAACGCTATGACGTGATTATCATCGGCGGCGGCGGTCACGGTCTGGCTACCGCTTACTATCTGGCGAAGGAGCACGGCATCACCAATGTGGCGGTGCTGGAAAAGGGCCATCTCGGCGGCGGCAATATCTGCCGCAACACCACCATCGTCCGCTCCAACTACCTGTGGGATGAGTCCGCCGCGCTCTATGAGCACTCCATGAAGCTGTGGGAAGGCCTGTCGCAGGAGCTGAACTACAACCAGATGTTTTCGCAGCGTGGTGTCTATCACACCTGCCATACGCTGCAGGATCTGCGCACCAATGAGCGGCTGGCTAACGCCAACCGCCTGCAGGGCGTCGACAACGAAATGGTCTATGGCGACCAGCTGCAGCGTGAGATCCCGGCGCTCGACTGCAGTAAAGATGCGCGTTATCCGGTGCTGGGCGCCTCGGTGCAGCGGCGCGGCGGCAACGCCCGTCATGATGCGGTGGCCTGGGGGTATGCCCGCGCAGCCGACAGTCTGGGTGTGGATCTGATCCAGAACTGTGAAGTGATCGATATGGAGATCAGCGACGGCAAGATCACCGGCGTGAAAACCCGCAACCATGGCGTAATCAAAGCCGACCGCGTGGGCTGCGTGACCGCCGGCAACTCCGGCGTGATGGCGAAAATGGCGGGCTTTGAACTGCCGGTGGAGTCGCATCCGCTGCAGGCGCTGGTCTCCGAGCCGATTAAACCCTTTCTCGATACGGTCGTGATGTCCAACCACGTACACGGCTATATGAGCCAGTCTGATAAAGGCGATCTGGTGATTGGCGCCGGCATCGACGGCTGGGTCGGCTATGGCCAGCGCGGATCCTACAGCGTGATTGAGCACACGATCCAGGCGATTGTTGAGCTCTTCCCCTGCACCAGCCGCGTACGCATGAACCGTCAGTGGGGCGGCATTGTCGATACCTGTCCTGACGCCAGCCCCATTCTTTCAGCGACCCCGGTACGCAATCTGTTTTTCAACTGCGGCTGGGGCACCGGTGGTTTTAAAGGCACGCCCGGCTCCGGCAACCTGTTTGCCCACCAGCTGGCGCACGGCACGCCGCATCCGATAGCTGAACCTTTTGCCCTCTCCCGCTTTTATACCGGGGCTCTGGTTGATGAACATGGCGCTGCGGGCGTGGCCCACTAAGGACTTTTAGCATGCTGCACATTTACTGTCCTCACTGCGGTGAGTATCGCGAAGAAGAAGAGTTTCATCCGCGCGGTCAGGCGCATATCGCCCGGCCCGCCAGTCCGGATGCCTGCAGCGACGAGGAGTGGGGAACCTTTCTCTACTTTCGTAAAAACCCGCGCGGCATGCATAACGAACTCTGGGTGCACAGCGCCGGTTGCCGCAAGTTTTTCAACCTGACGCGCGACACGCAGACGTATGAGATCAAACGGGTATACACCCTCGATGAACAGCCTGAAACCGGCGAGCAAGGGTAAGGAGCGCAGAGCATGAGCCAGAAAAATCGCCTGCCGTCCGGCGGCAGAATCAACCGTTCCACCACGCTGAACTTTACCTGGAACGGCCGTCAGTATCAGGGCTACGAAGGCGATACCGTCGCCTCTGCCCTGCTCGCCAACGGTATCGATATTGTCGGACGCAGTTTTAAATACAGCCGCCCGCGCGGCATCGTTGCCGCGGGCGCGGAAGAGCCTAATGCGGTGCTGCAGCTGGGCGCCTCAGAGGCGACGCAGGTGCCGAACGTGCGCGCCACGCAGCAGACGCTCTATGAGGGCCTGGTCTGCTCCGCCACCAACGGCTGGCCCAGCGTGGAGTCCGATCTGATGGGGCTGGTGGGAAATCTTGGCGGTAAAGTGATGCCGCCCGGCTTTTACTACAAGACCTTTATGTATCCGCAGTCAATGTGGCCCACCTACGAGAAATTTATCCGCAAGGCCGCCGGTCTGGGCCGCGCGCCGCGCGAAAAAGATCCTGATATCTACGACGCCATGAATCAGCACTGCGATGTGATGATCGTCGGTGCCGGTCCGGCGGGCCTGATGGCGGCGCTGACCGCCGGCCGCAGCGGCGCACGCGTGATCCTCGCGGATGAGCAGAGCGAACCGGGCGGGCATCTGCTCGCCAGCCGCGAACTGATCGAGGGCAAGCCGGCCGCTGACTGGGTGGCTGAGGTGGTGGCTGAGCTGGCCACCATGCCGGAAGTGACGCTGCTGATGCGCGCGACGGTGAACGGCTATCACGATCATAATTTCCTCACCATTAATGAGAACCGCACCGATTACCACGGCGACCGCGCGGCGGCCGGACAGGTACGCCAGCGCATGCACCGCGTGCGGGCGCACTGGGTGGTGCTTGCCACCGGCGCGCAGGAGCGCCCGCTGGTCTTCAGCCATAACGATGTGCCCGGCTGCATGATCCCCTCCGCCATCTCCGTCTATATCAACCGCTACGGCGTGGTGCCCGGCAATCAGCTGGTGCTGATGACCACGAACGACAGCGCCTATCAGACCGCGCTGGACTGGGCCGATGCCGGGCGCGAAGTGGTGGCCGTAGTGGATACCCGCGCCGCCACCAAAGGCGAGCTGGCCGCCGCCGTACGCCGCCGCGGCATTCGGGTAATTAGCGGCAGCGCGGTGATCGACGTGCAGGGTAAAAAGCGCGTCAGCGGCGTCACTATTGCCGCCATCGATAAAAAAGGCGACGCCCTCGCCGGTAAGCCCTTTACCCTCTCCTGCGATACCGTCGCCAGCTCCGGTGGCTGGAGCCCGGTGATCCACCTCGCCGGACATACCGGCAGCCGTCCGGTCTGGAACAATGAAGTGATTGGCTTTCTGCCCGGCCCGACCGCGCAGCAGCAGCTGACGGCGGGCGGCATCAACGGCCGCTACGCGCTCGACAATGTGCTGCAGGAAGGGATCAAAGCGGGTCAGGATGCCGTACTGCAACTCGGCCTGACGCCGGTTGAGGTCGCCCTGCCCGAAGTGAAAAAGTGGATTGAGCATCCGCCCGCCGCGCTGTTTCATATTCCGCACACCAAACCGATCAGCCGCGCGCCAAAGCAGTTTGTTGACTATCAGAATGATGTCACAGCGGCCGGCATTGCGCTGGCAACGCGCGAAGGATTTGAGGCGATTGAGCATATCAAGCGCTATACGGCGATGGGGTTTGGTACCGATCAGGGAAAGCTCGGCAACATCAACGGTATGGCGATTGCCGCCAAAGTAACGGGCAAAACCATTCCCGAGACCGGGACCACGGTGTTCCGTCCGAACTATACCCCGATCGCTTTTGGCGCTATCGCGGGGCGTAACTGCGGCGAGCTGTTCGATCCCAAACGCTTTACCGCGATGCATAAGTGGCACGTGCAGCAGGGGGCGAAATTTGAAGATGTTGGCCAGTGGAAGCGTCCGTGGTACTACCCGCGTCCGGGTGAAACCATGCAGCAGTCGCTGGATCGCGAATGCCGCGCGGTGCGCAGCGGCGTCGGCATCCTCGATGCCTCTACCCTCGGCAAAATTGATATTCAGGGCAAAGATGCGCGCGAATTCATCAGCCGCGTCTATACCAACGCCTGGGCTAAACTCGGCGTCGGCAAGTGCCGCTACGGCCTGATGTGCGGTGAAAGCGGCATGGTGTTTGATGACGGCGTAACCTCCTGTCTCGCAGAGAACCACTTTCTGATGACCACCACCACCGGCGGCGCGGCGCACGTTATGGAGTGGCTGGAACTCTACCACCAGACCGAGTGGCCGGAGCTGGAGGTGTTCTTCACCAGCGTAACCGATCACTGGGCGACCATGACCATTTCCGGTCCGGAGAGCCGCAACCTGCTGGCGGAACTCTGCAGCGATGTGTCGCTGGATAAAGAGACCTTTAAGTTCATGGACTGGCAGGAAGGCACGGTCGCTGGCGTACCGGCGCGTATCTTCCGCATCTCGTTTACCGGTGAGCTCTCGTTTGAGATCAACGTGCAGGCAAACTACGGCCTTGCGGTCTGGGAGAAGCTGTTTGAGCACGGCGCGAAATATGATCTGACGCCGTACGGCACGGAGACCATGCACATTCTGCGGGCGGAGAAAGGTTTTATTATTGCCGGTCAGGATACGGATGGCTCGGTGACGCCGCACGATCTCAATATGGGCTGGTGCGTCGCCGATTCAAAGCCGTTCAGCTATATCGGCAAGCGCGGTATGGCGCGGGCAGACTGCATGCGCGAGCAGCGTAAACAGCTGGTCGGCCTGAAAACGCGCGATCCGCTGGTGGTCCTGCCGGAAGGCGCGCAGGCGGTCGCTAATCCGCAGCAGCCGGTGCCGATGGATCTGCTGGGCCACGTCAGCTCCAGCTACTGGAGCGCCAACCTGAACCGCAGTATCGCAATGGGCTTTATCAAAGGCGGACTGCAGCGTATGGGCGAAACCGTGTTTTATCCGCTGGCAGATGGCCGCGTGGTGGAAGCGGAAATCTGCAGCCCGGTCTTTATCGATCCGAAAGGAGAACGTCAACATGTCTGAAACCCTCTTACCTGAAACCAAACCCGCAGAGGCCGTCAGACAGGTCGCGGTCATGAACCAGAGTGCGCCGCAGGTACGCGCTGAATCGCCGCTGCACCATGCCGATCGCGGTAACGTCACTGCCAGCCAGTCGCAGCAGGCGGGCGTTGAACTGCGTGAGCTGGCGCTGCGCGGGCATCTGGTGCTGCGCGGTTCGCAAAACAGCGCGAGCTTTATGCAGGGCTGCCTGACGGTATTAGGCCTGCCGCTGCCCACCGCGCCGCTGACCTCCGCCGAAGATGGCGATATCTCCGTGCGCTGGCTGAGCCCCGATGAGTGGCTGGTGGTACTGCCGATGGATCAGCTGTTCCCGGTGGAGAAAGCGCTGCGCGCTGAAATTACTGGTCACTTTTCGGTGGTGAACGTCAGCGGCGGACAGACCATTCTGGCGCTCTCCGGTAAACACGCGGTCGATGTACTGAAAAAGAGCACGGTGCTTGACCTGCATCCGTCACAGTTTCCCGTCGGCAAAGTTGCCGGATCGGTGTTTGCGAAGAGCAGCGCGCTGATCCGCCGCACCGGTCCGGAAAGCTGGGAGCTGGTGATCCGCCGCAGCTTTGCAGAGTACATCTGGCTCTGGCTGCGGGATGCCAGCCGCGAATATGGGCTGAAGATCACCGCGTAATATCCGGCCGTGCCGGCTCTCTCTCCACCGGCACGCCTTTCCCTTATTATCAGGAGTCGCCCATGAGCGTGCTGCCCGATTCATGGATTTTTACCGCCAGCTGCCCGAGTAAATTAGGCACGGTGGATGTCGTGACCCGGTTTATGGCGGAATCGGGTCACTATATTAATGAGATCCATTCGTTCGACGACCGCGTCAGCCACCACTTTTTTATCCGCGTCGCTTTCTCACCCGCTGCGCACTTCAGTACCGATATATTTCGCGATAATTTTACGCCGCGCGTCACTCCGTTTGAGATGCAGTGGCAGCTTACCCCGCCGCAGCATCGTGAACGCGTGGCTATTCTGGTCTCTAAATTTGATCACTGCCTGAACGATCTGTTATTCCGGCATCGCACCGGACAATTATCTATTGATGTGCCGCTGATTATTTCCAACCATCCCGATCTCTGCTCCCTGGCGGAATGGCACGGCATCCCCTGGTACCACCTGCCGGTAAATAATGCGAATCGCGCAGAACAGGAAGCGCAGATTCTCGCTCTGCTGGAACAATATAATATCGACCTGGTGGTTCTGGCACGTTACATGCAAGTTCTTTCACCGCGGATGTGTGAAAAGCTCGACGGTAAAGCCATTAATATTCATCACTCTCTGCTGCCGGGATTTAAAGGCGCGCGTCCTTATCATCAGGCGTGGGAGAAAGGGGTCAAAATGGTCGGTGCCACGGCGCACTACGTTAATAATGATCTGGATGAGGGACCCATTATTACGCAGGGTATTCAGAGCGTGGATCACGCGCTCTATCCCGACGATCTTATCAGCCGCGGCCAGGATATTGAACGCGTCACGCTATTTAATGCAGTACGTTATCACGTTGAAAAACGCGTATTTTTAAGCGGCAAGCGCACGGTGGTATTTAGTTAGCCGGTGCAGTGTTGAATATAAATGTGCAGCCAATGCACCCGCAGGCTGCACGCTTTTATCTTTTTGCGGAAAACAGGGTAATCAGGGATTGATCACGACCTTCAGCGTTAAATAAAACAGAACCTGGCCTGATAGCAGCGCCGGTTTTTAACAACAACACGTAAGTCGCGAGGAAATCACTATGGCGGATTCCAGAGATCCGATGACGCCTGATGGCGAAGTATCGCCCTATGATACTGACTATCAGGTAGGCCAGGATAATATTATCGTGAACGTCGGGCCATTTGGTCTGGATATTCACAACCGGGTATTTGCGATATCCGGCATCGCCGTAATTCTATTCGTTATATTAACTCTGGCGTTTCAGAGTGATGTTGCCCCGCTGTTCAAAGGCATGCTGAGCTGGCTTACCACTAAACTCGACTGGTTTTTCATTGGCGCAGGCAATATTTTTGTCATCATCTGTCTGGGACTGGTTTTCTCACCGCTGGGCAAGGTGCGGCTCGGCGGCACCCTCGCCCGTCCCGATTACAACTACGTCACCTGGTTCTCGATGCTGTTTGCCGCCGGCATGGGTATCGGCCTGATGTTTTACGGCGTCTCTGAGCCGCTGTCGCATTTCTCCAGCGCGATAGGCGGCACGGCCACTGAAAATGGCGTGCGTACCGACTGGGCGCCGCTGGGCGGTGCGAGTGGATCAGCAGAAGAGGCTACGCGGCTGGCCATGGCGGCTACGATTTTCCACTGGGCGCTCCATCCGTGGGCGATCTATGCGGTTCTTGCCCTGGGACTGGCCCTCTTCACCTTTAACAAAGGCCTGCCGCTGACTATCCGCTCGCTCTTTTATCCGCTGCTGGGTGACGCCGTATGGGGCTGGCCCGGTCATCTGATCGATATCCTTGCCGTGCTGGCCACGCTGTTTGGCCTCGCTACCTCGCTCGGGCTGGGTGCCTCGCAGGCGGCGTCCGGACTGAATTTCCTGTTTGATGTACCGCTGGGACAAACCACGCAGATTGTACTGGTGATCGCGATTACCGCTATTGCCACCTTTTCTGTGGTCGCCGGGCTGGACGCCGGGGTGCGGCGCTTATCAGAAGCGAACATGATCCTCGCCGGTCTGCTGCTGCTGTTTATTATCGTGGTCGGCCCGACCATGCTGCTGTTTAGCGGCTTTTTCTCTAACCTCGTCTCCTATATTGAGTTCCTGCCCGCGCTCTCCAATCCGGTCTCCCGTCCAGACAGCAATTTTGCCGCCGGCTGGACCTCCTTCTACTGGGCGTGGTGGATCTCCTGGTCACCGTTTGTCGGCATGTTTATCGCGCGTATTTCACGTGGTCGCACGGTACGGGAGTTTATCATCTCCGTGCTGCTGGTCCCGTCACTGGCGTGTGTACTGTGGATGACGGTACTGGGCGGCACCACTATCCATCAATATTTTACTGAGGGATATCAGAGTATTGCTGATGCCATTCTGCCGCTGCAGCTCTTTACCATGCTCGACACGCTACCGCTGGCAAAAATCACCTGCGTGGTCGCCATCATTCTGGTGGTGGTGTTCTTTGTCACCTCAGCTGACTCCGGCACGCTGGTGATCGATATCATCGCCTCCGGCGGTAAAATTGAATCCCCGACTGCGCAACGCGTATTCTGGTGCGTGTTTGAAGCGCTGGTCGCCATCGTACTGATCCTCGGCGGCGGGCTGGATGCCCTGCAGGCAATGGTGGTCTCCACCGGATTGCCTTTTGCACTGGTGCTGCTGGTCGCATCGGTCGCCGTTGTAAAGGGATTGCTCTCTGAGCCACGCCCGACGCGCCCGGCTCCCGCTGTGCGCAATCAATAGCACGCACGCAGGCGGATAGCCGGCCAGGCTATCCGCCGCTGCAGGTGCAGGAAGGGAGATCGCTATGCAGGCCGGACATCAGGAAATCATCGATTTTATTCAGCGCTACCCGCCGTTTAACACCCTGCCGCTGACGGCGCTGGCGCGGATCGCAGCCACCCTTGAGGTGAGCTATTACAAAGCCGGCACGCCGATCCTCACCTTTGGTCAGCAGGTTGACGCCTGGTATCTCATCCGCAGCGGCGCAGTGGAGATCTATCGCCGCAACGGCGACCTCTATAATCGCCTCAGCGCCGGCGGCTATTTTGGTGAGTTCGGCTTATTGCGCGAGAACAGCGTGCGCTTTCCGGTTACCGCCCTGGAAGATACGCTGACCTATCTGATTCCCGCCCCGATTTTTAATGAGCTGTTCAGCAAATATGAAGAGTTTGCCGACCTGGTAGAGGTGGAAGATCGCACCCGGCTGCGGCAGACCGTGGCGCGTACCGAAGAGGCGAGCGGCCTGATGACGTCGCGCATCGAGGCGCTAATCAGCCGGCCACCGGTGACCATCGACAGCCGCGCCACGGTGTGTGAAGCCGCACAGAAAATGAGTAAAGAGGGCGTCTCATCCCTGCTGATTGTGACCCCGGAGGCGGATGGGGAGCGTTCCCAAACGCTGGCTGGGATCGTCACGGATAAAGATCTGCGCGACCGGGTAATTGCCCGCGGCCTGAGCTTCGATACGCCAGTCGCGACAATTATGACCGGGCAGCTGACCCACGTCAGTCACCACCAGCTGGTGTTTGAAGCGATGCTCATCATGATGCAGCACAACATACATCATCTGCCGGTGCTGAAGCAGGATCTGCCGGTAGGAGTGATTTCCCAGTCAGATATTATCCGCTATGAGTCACAAAACAGCCTGTTTCTCGTCAGCCGCATTTTTCACTGCAACAGCATCAGTGAGCTGAGCACGCTGAAAAATGAGGTACGCGCCTGCTTTAGCCGCATCGTGCGTGAAGACGCCAATTCGCAGATGACGGGCCGCGCCATGGCGGTGATTGGACGCAGTTTTACGCAGCGGCTGCTGGCGCTGGCTGAAGCGGAGCTGGGGCCGCCGCCGGTGCCCTACTGCTTTATCACGCTGGGGTCGATGGCGCGCCAGGAGCAGCTGCTGGTCACCGACCAGGATAACGCACTGATCCTCGACAACCGGTATGATGCATCCCGCCATGAAGCCTATTTTATGGCGCTGGCGCGCCGCGTCTGTGACGGCCTGGCGGCGTGCGGCTATCACTACTGCAGCGGCAACATCATGGCCACTAACGGCCGCTGGCGGCAGCCGCTGGCCGTCTGGGAAGGATACTTTGATGAGTGGATCGACACCCCTTCCCCGCAGACATTGCTCGACAGCGCAATCTTCTTCGATCTTGATGCCGTCTGGGGCCAGCTGGCGTGGGGCGAGCAGCTGAATAAACGCATTACGCATAAAGTCCGGCACAACTCGCGCTTTCTCGCCTGCATGGCGCGCAACGCGCTGCTGCGCAAACCGCCGCTGGGGTTCTTTAAAAATTTTGTCATGGAGCCTTCCGGTCAGCATACGCAGTCTATCGATATGAAACGGCGCGGCACCGCGCCGCTGGCGGATCTGATCCGCGTGCACGCGCTGGCGGCCGGTTCAGCCGCTCGCAACTCGTTTGATCGGCTGCAGGATATTATGCAAACCGACCTGCTGCCGCACGGACGCGGTCAGGATCTGCGCGATGCGCTGGAGTTTATCTCGATGGTGCGTATCCGCCATCAGGCGCAGGACGTGGAGAGCGGTCAGGAGCCGGATAACCGCATTGAACCGCTTAATCTTTCTGAGTTCGAACGCAAAAATCTCAAAGATGCGTTTCAGATCCTGAGCAACGCACAAAAATTTCTCAAATACCGCTATCAGCCAGGCCGGAAAGTGTGAGGTAAACATGCTGCACATCAGTAAACAGCTGCTGCGTTCCGCCCCCGCGCCCGCGCCGCATGCGGGAGTCGCGCCCGCGTGGCCCGCGCTGCTGGCGCAGCAGGCCGCGACGGCACGCCATCCGGCGCTGCAGCACTACTACCGGGCGGGCGTACCGGACGCGGCGACGCCGATCGGCGAGGTGCCGCTGCTGGCAATGGATTTTGAAACCACCGGGCTGAATACCCGGCGCGACGATATTGTCAGTATCGGCCTTATCCCTTTCAGCCTGACGCGTATCCGGCTGAGTGAAAGCGCACACTGGATCCTCAACCCGCGGGCCGACTTGCGCCATGAATCAGTGGTGATCCACGGCATCACCCACGCGACGGTCGCGCAGGCGCCCGACCTGAGCGAGCGGCTGCTGAAGCTGCTGACGATGATGGCGGGTCGCGTCATGGTGGTGCACCATCGCGGCATTGAGCAGCATTTTCTGAACGCGGCGCTGCAGCGGCGCATCGGAGAGGGCATTATTTTCCCCTGTATCGACACGCTGGCGCTGGAGGGGCTGCTCTGTCAGCACGCGCCGCTCAGCCGGCTGAAGAGACTCTGGCGCGGCAGGTCACGCCCCTCGCTCTGCCTGCCGGAGAGCCGGGCGCGCTATCATCTGCCGCACTACCCGGCCCATAACGCGCTGACGGATGCGCTGGGCTGTGCCGAGCTGCTGCAGGCGCAGTGTGCCCACCATTTTCCGCCGCAGACGCCTTTGCGTGAGTTATGGTGCTGAGCCAGCCGCTTTTGCCACCATACGCCGGTAGTTATGCAGCCACTTGCCGCTATTGAGCCGCCACCAGAAGCAGAGACCGCGCACCGTCCAGTCCAGGAACATGCCAAGCCACACGCCGATCACCCCCATGCCCAGTTCGATGCCCAGCAGGTAGCCTGCCACCACGCGAGCGCCCCACATGCTGAACATTGATACAAACATGGTATAGCGCGCATCGCGGGCGCCTTTCAGTCCGGCAGGCAGCACCCAGGAGGCGGTCCAGATCGGCATAAACGCGGCGTTGAGCCAGATCAGATGTTTCGTGACTTCAATCACTTCCGGGTCGCGGGTATAGAAGCGCGCCAGCGTACCCGCCAGCGGCACGGTGATCAGCGCCAGCGTACAAAGCCCGATCATCGCCAGCCAGAACACATGCCTGATCTGCCGCTCCGCCTGCATCACCTGATTCCGGCCCAGACGCTTGCCGGTAATAATGGTAGAGGCCGAACCCAGCGCGTTGCCCGGCAGGTTAATCAGCGTGGCGATAGAAAAGGCGATAAAGTTGCCGGCGATTTCATTGGTGCCCATACCGGCGACAAAGATCTGCGTCAGCAGCTTACCGCCGTTAAACAGCACGGACTCAATACTCGCCGGCACCCCGATGCCCAGCACCTCCATCAGAATGGCGCGATCCCAGCGGCGGAAGTAGCTGCTGAGCGTAAGCTTTAGCGCCGGGCTGATACCGCGCCAGAGCGCATAGAGCACCGCCAGCGCCCCGATATAGCGCGAAATCGTCAGCCCGAGGCCCGCCCCGACGAAGCCCATCCCTTCCCAGCCCAGCGCGCCATAAATCAGCACGCTACTGATCATGATGTTCAGGATATTCATGCCGCCGTTGATCAGCATCGGGATTTTGGTGTTGCCCGCCCCGCGCAGGGCGCCGCTGCCGATCAGCGCAATCGCCGCCGCCGGGTAGCTCCAGGCGGAGGTCTGCAGGTAGCTCAGCGCCAGCTGTTTGACCTGCGGATCGGCGCTGCCGGCGATAACGTCGATAATCAGGTGTCCCCAGAACTCTATCGCCAGCGCCAGCACCAGTGCCAGCACGGTCATCAGCCCCAGCGACTGCCGGGTGGCGGCGCGGGCGCGTTTACCGTTACGGCGCGCCAGGCTAAACGCCACCACCACCGTGGTGCCGAGATCGATAGCGGCAAAAAAGGAGATGATCACCATGTTGAAGCTGTCTGCCAGCCCGACACCCGCCATCGCCTCTTTGCCCAGCCAGCTGACCAGAAACGTGCTCAGCACGCCCATCAGCATCACGCAGAGGTTTTCAATAAAGATAGGGATCGCCAGCGGCGCGATCTCACGCCACAACAGCGTGCGGTACATCCGGCGCCGCGGATACCACGCCGTGTTACGCACCGCCCGCATTACTGCCACACCGGGATTTTGCAAGAGAGTACCAAATCACTTTGGATGAGAGAGGAGAGGTAATGATGATAGGCGCCCGGCGATTATGCAAAGTCTTTGCAGCGGCCATTTAATCATTATTACAAACTTTTTATTTCTGCCCGCTTTGCGCAGCCACGTTAATTTCTGTACGCAATAATTACGCTGGCATAGCGTCACAGATTCTTAATTATATCAGCCGGTTTATCCGCTATGCTCTGCTCAACCTGATCCATTTTCCTGAAGGAGAATCTATGCAAACACAACGGAACGGATTGACTGCCCATCAGGCACTGGATGAACTGGAGCGCTGCTACGATGCGGCGGTTGAGGCGCTGCGCAACGCTATCCGCGACTTCACTGAACAGGGTACGCTGCCCGACGCAGAGCAGCGGCAGCAGGGGCTGTTTGTCTATCCGGAGCTGCGCCTGACCTGGCAGGGAGAGGGTCCGCAGCAGAACCGCACCCGCGCCTGGGGCCGCTTTACCCATACCGGCCGCTACAGCACCACCATCACCCGTCCTGCGCTGCTGCGCCACTATCTCAGCGAGCAGCTGCAGATGATTGAGAAAGAGTATGAGGTGCTGATTGAAGTGGGGCCGTCGCAGCAGGAGATCCCCTACCCTTACGTGATTGACGGCTCGGATCTGTCGCTGGACCGCTCAATGAGCGCCAGTATTGCCCGCCACTTTCCGACCACCGAGCTGTCGCAGATTGGCGATGAAACCGCTGATGGCCTGTTCAACGCCGATGCCCGCTTCCCGCTCTCCCACTTTGACGCGCTGCGCACCGACTTCTCGCTGGCGCGTCTGCGCCACTACACCGGTACGGCAGTGGAACACTTCCAGCCTTTCGTGCTGTTTACCAACTACACCCGGTACGTCGATGAGTTTGTGCGCTGGGCGATAGAACAGGTGCAGGATCCCGCCACGCCGTATGACAGCCTCGCCTGCGCCGGTGATGTCGTGATCACGGCGGAAACGGCCGATCCTGCGGCGATGATGTCCGATCTGGCGTGGAAAAAGCACCAGATGCCCGCCTGGCATCTTACCTCGCCTAACCGGCGCGGGATTACGCTGGTCAATATTGGTGTGGGCCCTTCGAATGCCAAAACGATCTGCGATCACCTGGCGGTAACGCGTCCGCACGCCTGGCTGATGATTGGCCACTGCGGCGGCCTGCGCGAAAGTCAGAACATTGGCGACTATGTGCTGGCGCACGCCTACCTGCGTGATGACCATGTGCTCGACAGCGTGCTGCCGCCGGATATTCCGGTACCCAGCATCGCCGAAGTGCAGCGTGCGCTCTATGACGCAACCAAGTCAGTGAGCGGCATGCCGGGTGAAGAGGTTAAACAGCGGCTGCGTACCGGTACGGTGGTGACCACAGACGATCGTAACTGGGAGCTGCGCTACGCCGCTTCCGCGCTGCGTTTCAACCTGAGCCGCGCCGTGGCGGTGGATATGGAGAGCGCGACCATCGCGGCGCAGGGCTACCGCTTCCGCGTGCCTTACGGCACGCTGCTGTGCGTATCGGATAAACCGCTGCACGGTGAGATCAAGCTGCCGGGTCAGGCGAATCGCTTTTATGAAGGGGCCATCTCTGAGCATCTGCAGATTGGCATCTGTGCGGTAGAGCTGCTGCGCGCCGAGGGCGATAAGCTGCACTCCCGCAAGCTGCGCACCTTTAATGAGCCGCCGTTCCGCTAACGCACCGGCCAGCCATTATCAGCAGGGAAGCCCGTCCGGGCTTCCCTTTTTTCATCAGGCGCTGAGCCAGCCCAGCTTGATGACAAACAGCAGCGAGAGGATCACCAGTGCGCTATTCACTTCACGGGCGCGGCCGCTCAGCAGCTTAACAACGGTCCAGGTAATGAAACCAAAGGCGATGCCGTTCGCAATTGAGTAGGTCAGCGGCATGGTCAGCGCCGTTACCGTTACCGGTGCCGCCGTCGTCACATCTTTCCAGTCGATTTCCGCCAGGCCCGATGCCATCAGCACGGCGACGAACAGCAGCGCCGGGGCGGTGGCCCAGACCGGTACGCTACCCGCCAGCGGCGAGAAGAACAGGCTCAGCAGAAACAGCACGGCCACCACAATGGCCGTCAGGCCGGTGCGTCCGCCGGCGCTGACGCCAGCCGCAGATTCCACATAGCTGGTGGTGGTTGAGGTACCGAGCAGTGAGCCAAACAGCGCAGCCGCGCTGTCAGCAATCAGTGCGCGCCCCATTTTTGGCACGTTGCCCTGCTCATCCGCCAGACCTGCGCGTTTGGTTACGCCCAGCAGGGTGCCGGTATTATCAAACACATCAACAAACAGAAAGGCAAAAATAACGCTTACCAGCCCCACATTAAAGGCGCCGGCAATATCGAGCTGCATAAAGGTAGGCGCGATTGAAGGCGGCGCGGAGAAGACGCCGCCAAACGGCGTCAGGCCGATGCCCATAGAGATAAAGGTCACCACCAGAATGCCAATCAGCACCGCGCCGGTCACGCGGCGCGCTTCCAGTACCACGATGATAAAAAAGCCGAGCAGCGCCAGCAGCGGCCCTGGTTTGGTCAGATCGCCCAGCCCGACCAGCGTCGCCGGGTTATCCACCACAATGCCGGCCCCTTCCAGCGCAATCAGCGCCAGGAACAGGCCGATACCGGCGGCGATGCCGGCGCGCAGCGGCAGCGGGATGCTGGCAATAATCCACTCGCGGATTTTAAAGATCGAGAGCGCAAAGAAGATCACCGCCGACAGAAACACCGCGCCCAGCGCAATCTGCCAGGTGTAGCCCATATGCAGCACCACGGTGTAGGTAAAGAACGCGTTCAGCCCCATGCCGGGTGCCAGCGCAATCGGATAGTTAGCAATCAGTCCCATCAGAATTGAGCCGATCGCCGCCGCCAGGCAGGTCGCCACAAACACCGCCCCTTTATCCATGCCGGTCGCGCCCAGAATAGAGGGGTTAACAAACAGGATATAGGCCATGGCGAGGAAAGTGGTGATCCCCGCCACGATCTCCGTGCGCACGGTGGTGTTGTGCGCTTTAAGCTTAAACAGTTTCTCTAACATCATTTTCTCTCATGAGCGGAGACGCAGCGGCTGCGCGTTCTCACTGGCCAAAGTGGTTAACAGCTGATCGTTGTTGCTGAAAGCGAGCCTGCCGGACGTGAGGTGCCCCCTCCGCTTTCCCCTGTCCTGATAGCAATTGCTGTGCCATCTCCTGCGCAATCGTTTACGTTTTCCGTTGCGCATCCGGTTAAGAAAAGTCTGAACCAGAAAGAGGCGCGATTATGGTGCATTGCCCCGCTGCTGCGCAATCGTTTTCCTTGCTGCCCTATAAAGCGCGATAATTTTGCGGTGCCGCACGCTTTCGCGTTCTGCCTGGCGATATCGCTCACGTTTCTGCTGCACGATTCAGCAGGCTAAAAACAGCAGGTTATAGTGCCTTTACTCTCTGCATGATAACGAGGCCGCGCCATGAAGCCCGCGATACTGATCGTTGACGATGATCGTGCCATCTGCGAACTGCTGCACGATGTCTTAAGTGAGCACGTTTCCGCCGTGTATCGCTGCCACCTCGGGCGCGATGTTCAGGCGCTGCTGACGCAGCATCCGGATATTTCGCTGGTGATGCTCGATATGATGCTGCCGGATACGAACGGGCTGCTGGTTCTGCAGCAGATCCAGCGTGAGCGGCCGGATGTGCTGGTGATCATGCTGACCGGAATGGGCTCGGAAGCGGAGATGGTGGTGGGCCTGGAAATGGGTGCCGATGACTATATCGCTAAACCCTTTAATCCGCGCGTGGTCGTGGCGCGGGCGCGCGCCGCACTGCGCCGCAGCGGCAGGCAGGATGAACCAGACGCTGTTATCCCTGCGGGCTGGCAGTTCAACGGCTGGCAGCTGGATGAGGTGTGCTGCCAGCTGCTGAATCCGCAGCGTGAAAGCGTGCCGCTGACGCAGGGGGAATATACGCTGCTGCGCGCGCTGGTCGCACACGCCCGCAAAGTGTTAACCCGCGACCAGCTGCTGGAGCTGACGCACAGCGAAACGCTGGATGTCTTTGACCGTACTATCGACGTGCTGATCATGCGGCTGCGGCGCAAAATCGAAGCTAACCCGCATCAGCCAAACCTTATCCGCACCATTCGCGGCCTCGGCTATGTATTTTCAGCTGACGTGGTGCGTCCGGCAGCGCGCGTATCGCAGATCGCCTGATCCATCCAGCGCTGCATCTCCGGCAGCGGCCGGATCCCATCCAGCGCGTTCGCCGCGCGCAGGTTAAAGCAGGCGCAGGTGTGCGCCAGCTGCAGCGTGGCTGACAGCGTAAAGCCCTCGTGGCTGGCGTACAGCACGCCGGCGCAGAAAGCGTCACCCGCTCCCACGCTGCCGACAATGTCGCTGGCATTCAGCCGCCACGCCGGCTGCCAGCACGCCTCACCGCCCCTTTCTGTCCCCCACGCCCCTTCCGGCGCGTGGATCACCACGCGCTGACGCACCCCCTGCTGCAGCAGCCACGCGCCCGCGGCAGCAAACGTCTCCGGCGATGCCAGCCCGGCGCCGTGCCGCAGCGGGATACCGGTCAGCGCCGCCGCCTCCAGCTCATTAATGATTAAATAGTCGAGCCAGCGCAGCGCCGGCAGCACCAGGCTGCGGTGATCGCCGGCGCGCGAGACCAGATCGAGCGAGGTCAGATAGCCGTGCTGCTGCATCTGCGCCAGCAGCCGCGCGCTGCGCGTGCCGAACTGCGCGTCGGGCCGGTCAAGCTGGTCGAGCAGCAGCAGATAGCCGAGGTGAAAAATGCGGTGCGGAGTAGTAAGGTCGCGGAAATGCGCCACATCAAGCAGCGCGCTGGCGCCGCGCGCGTGAAAAAAGGTGCGCTGACCATCCGGCGCGGTCATTACCTGCGTCATGGCAGTGGCCGCCGCGCGGGTGCGCGTTACGCCGCGGCAATCCACCCCCTCCTCGCGCAGTCGCTGCAGCAGATAGTCACCGTCCGCATCCTCGCCCGTGATACCGGCAGCCGCCAGCGGTAAACCTGACTGCATGCGCGCCAGCGTCAGGAGCACATTCGGCACCGCGCCGCCGCTGCAGCGCTCGCGCGCCACGATTTCGGTCAGCCAGCCCTGATCCGGCCAGTGCGTAATGCGCTGGACATGATCGACCAGCAGAGTACCGGCGGCCAGAATGCCGCTGCGTGCCGTCATCTCAGGCGCGTCCGCTGCTGCCGAAAATCTGCATCTGCTGCGCGACCACGCGGCTGATATTGCGCTCCACCGCCATAAGCAGCTCAGCAAAGCTGTCATAGCGGGCGTCGCGCTGATCCATCTGCGTTTCTATTGCGTCCAGCGCCGCCTGGGACATGCCGGTGTAGAAGTTGATTTTATGAATGCCGAGCGTAATGGCGCGGCGGAAATCGGCGTCGCTAATCCCTGAGCCGCCGTGCAGCACCAGCGGAATATCTGCCGCGCTGCGGATCGCTGCCAGCCGGTCAAAATCGAGGCGCGGTTCGCCTTTATATTTACCGTGTGCGTTACCGATCGCCACCGCCAGGCAGTCGATGCCGGTACTCTGCACAAAGTCAGCCGCCAGCGCCGGATCGGTAAATTTTGCGCTGTCCGCTTCACCGGTCAGCGCCCCGCCCTCGTCGCCTCCCACCGCGCCTAGCTCCGCTTCGACCGAGACGCCCACCGCATGACAGAGTTTTACGACCTCCTGCGTCTGACGCACATTCTCGTCATAGCTCAGCCCGGAGCCGTCAAACATCACCGAGGTAAAGCCCAGGCGCACCGCCTGCACCACCGCCTCGAAATGCAGACCGTGATCGAGATTGAGCACCACCGGAATCGCGTGCCGCGCCGCCTCGCAGCGAATCGCCGCGACCAGGTGATCGAGGCTGACATACTTAAAGTGCACCTCTGCAAGGTTGATGATAAAGGGTGAACGCTGCTGCTCCGCTGCCTGAAACAGCGCGCGCAGAAAGTGGGTATCGAGGACGTTAAATGCGCCCAGCGCGTAGCCGTGCTGCTGCGCATGGGCCAGCCCCTGCGCCAGAGATATCAGTGCCATGAAGTGCTCCCGTCACGTGAGGGGTAATGGAGGCTGCGGCGGCCAGGCAACATACCTGCCGCCGCAGCCCTCTCCTGCAGGCAGGAAAGGGATGACGACCGGAAAATCTGCCGCGTTATTTCACTGTCCAGCCTTTGTAACTGCTCACGTTGTCGCGATCGATCATCGTCACCGGGATCAGCACCGGTTTGTCGGGAGCAGACTTGCCTTGCAGTATGTTGTAACCAATTTCCACCGCTTTCTCCGCCATCACCTGCGGGTCCTGCGCCGGGGTCGCCACAAACAGCGAGCCTTTACGCTTCAGCGCCTCTTCCCCGTCCGGTGAACCATCGACCCCTACAATAAAGAATTCGCTGCGCTGCGCCTGTTTGGCCGCCAGGTCAGCGCCGATTGCGGTCGGATCGTTGATAGCAAACACGGCGTCGATTTTCGGATTAGCGGAGAGCAGACCGGTCATCACCTCCAGCCCGCCTTCGCGGCTGCCTTTAGCGTTCTGGTTGTAAGAGAGCAGCTTAATATCGGGGTGCGTCTTCAGCTCGCTCATGCAGCCTTCGACACGGTTCTGCACCGCCGAAACCGGCGGTCCGTTGATGATCACCACGTTGCCCTTCGCCTTCAGCCGGTCAGAGATATATTTACACGCCATCGCGCCTGCCTGGGTGTTATCCGAGGTAATGGTGGCGTTAGCGCCATCTGCGGCCACGTCCACCGCCACCACGACGATGCCGGCGTCGCGCGCCCGCTTCACCGCTGGCGCAATGCCTTTGGAGTCGGCGGCGTTGAGAATGATCATATCGACTTTGGCGGCGATAAAGTTATCGATCTGTCCCACCTGCTGACCGAGATCGTAGCCGCTGGAGACCAGCGTCACGTTGACCCTGTCACCTGCCAGCTCGCGGGCTTTCAGCTCGGCACCTTTGGTGATCTGCACAAAGAACGGGTTGGCCAGATCGCCTACGGTCACCCCTATCGATTTCAGCTCTTTTGCCTGTACCAGCGGCGCGCTCAGCAGCGTGGCGGCCAGCAGTCCGGTTACAATCGGATTAAAACGCATAGTTGATGTTCTCCTGCTTTTTTTATTGTCAGCGGTCCGCGGGATCGCCACCTGGAAATGTTCTGCCGGCCTTCAGCTGACGTGATGACGGGTACGGTATTTATCGATTAACACGGCGACGATGATCACGCCGCCTTTGATCACCAGTTGCCAGAAGTAGGAGACGCCCATCAGCGTCATGCCGTTGTTGAGCGTGGCGATAATCAGTGCGCCAATCAGCGTGCCGGTGATGGTGCCGATACCGCCGACAAAGCTGGTGCCGCCGAGGATCACCGCAGCAATCGCATCCAGCTCATAGCCCACGCCAAGGTTGCCGTTGGCGCTGTAGAGTCGTGAGGCGCTCATCAGCCCCCCCAGCCCGGAGAGCAGGCCGCTCATCGCGTAGACAAAAATCAGCACCGCGCCGACTTTGATCCCGGTCAGACGGGCCGCCTGCATATTGCCGCCCACCGCATAGATATGGATGCCTAAAGTGGTACGGCGCAGAATGAACCAGCAGAGCGCGATAACCGCAAAGGCGATGATGATCAGCCACGGCACCGGCCCGAGATAGCCGTTGCCTATCCACTCAAAATTGATGCTGGAGTTAATGACCGTTGTGCCGTCAGCCAGCAGATAGGCGGCCCCGCGCAGGGCGGTATAGGTGCCAAGCGTGACGATAAACGGTGGCAGCCCGGCCCAGGCGACCAGGATGCCGTTGAACAGTCCCATGATCAGCCCGGCACCCAGTGCAGCAGGGATCGTCAGGTCGGCAAAGGCGGGATCGAGCGACACCACCATCGCGACCACTGCCGTGGTGCCGAGCATGGAGCCCACAGACAGATCGATACCGCCGGTCAGAATGACAAACGTCATCCCCGCTGCCAGCACGATATTGATAGAGGCCTGCCGGGTAATGTTCAGCAGGTTCGCCTCGGTGAAGAAGTTAGGTGCGATAAAGCCAAACACCGCCACAATCAGGATCAGAATCGGCAGGATCCCGATCGTCTGCAGCAGATCGCTCATTAACGCCCGTTTCAGCGTCGGGCTGGTTACGCGTGCGGTTTCGCTGGTCATTCCTTTCTCCTCAGGCTGTAACCGGCTGAGCGCCGGTGGCCAGTGTCATGATATTTTCCTGGCTGATGGCGTCACCGCTCAGCTCGCCGGCAATGGTGCCTTCACGCATGACGTAGACGCGATCGCTCATGCCCACCACCTCCGGCAGTTCGCTGGAGATCATCAGAATCGCCACGCCCTGCTGCGCCAGCTGATTCATCATGCGGTAAATTTCACTCTTCGCACCGACGTCCACACCGCGCGTCGGTTCGTCCAGAATCAGAATGCGCGGCGCAATAGATACCCAGCGGGAGATCAGCAGCTTCTGCTGGTTGCCGCCCGATAGCCCGCCCGCGCGAACCTGCGCATGCGGCACGCGAATATTGAGCGAGGCGATAGCGTCAGTGGCGATCTTCTGCCCCTTACGCCGGTTCAGCAGGCCGTAGCTGGCGTCGCGCTCCAGCGTCGCCATCACAATGTTTTCCCGGGCGGCCAGTTCCAGAAACAGCCCCTGCTCTTTGCGGTTTTCAGTGAGAAAGCCGATGCCGCGCGCGATCGCCTCGCGCGGGGAGCGGATGTGCACTTTTTCTCCGTCAATCCAGATTTCGCCGCCGGCGGGCTGCTGCACGCCAAATATCAGCTGCGCCAGCTCGCTGCGTCCGGCGCCCACCAGGCCGGCGAGGCCGACAATTTCGCCCGCGCGTACCGCCAGGCTGCTGGGGTGGACCTTGTTGCGGTCAGTCAGGTGATTGACCGCCAGGCGGATAGCACCAAACGGAATGTCGCGCGCTTTGTTAAACAGATCGCTGAGCGGACGCCCGACCATCATGCGCACCAGTTCGCTGGCGTTGAGCTGCTCACGCGTCAGGCTGCCGACATACTCACCGTCGCGCAGCACGCTGACGCGATCTGACAGCTCATACACTTCAGCCATGCGGTGACTGATGTAGATAATCGCCATGCCTTCGCTGCGCAGCCGCTTGATCAGCGCAAACAGCTGCTCTGTTTCCCGGCTGGAGAGCGCGGCGGTAGGTTCATCCATCACCAGAATGCGGCTGTTGCGGTGCAGCGCGCGGGCGATCTCCACCTGCTGCTGTTCAGCGATGCTCAGACGGCCGACCAGATCGGTGGCGCTGAAGCGCGCGCCAAGCCGCGCAATCACCTGCTGCGCCTCTTCCGCCATCTGCCGGCGTTTCACCAGCCCGCCGCGCGCAATCTCACTGCCGAGAAAAATGTTCTCTGCCACCGTGAGGTTGGGTGCCAGATTGATCTCCTGATAGATCAGCGTAATGCCCGCCGCCAGCGCCTCTTTAGGGCCGCGGATGGCGTACGGCTTGCCCTCAATCAGGATCTCCCCGCTGCTGGCGCTGTAGGCACCGGCCAGGATTTTCATCAGGGTGCTCTTACCGGCCCCGTTTTCGCCCATCAGCGCGTGTACTTCGCCCGGCCAGATAGTGAGATCCACGCCCTTCAGGGCGTAAAAGCTGCCGAAGCGCCGGGTAATACCGCGCATCTCCAGTATCGGTGCTGTCATTGCCGCGCTCCTGCTGCCGGATAGTGCTGAGCAGTGTCGCCGCGCAACATAAATGGAAAATGTCAGCGCCCGTTCATATTTGTCATATTGCCTCTGCGCGCCACTTTTATACTCGGCTGACGTTCCGCATTGCGAGGGGTGGCGCATGAGTCAGACTCTGCCGTGGTATGCCGGTGCCCGTGGACGCCTGCTGCTGTTTAATCTGCTGGTGGTCGGCGTGACGCTGGCGGTCAGCCTGGTGGCGATTACCGGATTCCGCCACGCCGGCACGATTCAGGAACAGGCGCAGGCGCAGACGCTGGCCGATATGAATGGCAGCCTGGCGCTGGCGCGTGATACGGCCAACGTGGCGACGGCGGCGGTACGCCTGTCGCAGGTGGTGGGTGCGCTGGAGTATCAGAGTGAGTCGGCCCGCCTGCAGCAGACGCAGCAGGCGCTGCAGCAGGCGCTGACGCAGCTGGCGGCGGCCCCCGTGGCCAGGCAGCAGCCCGCCCTGCTCAGCCGTATTCGTGAGCGCAGCCAGATGCTGGAGCAGAGCATCACGCTGCTGCTGCAGCGGGGGCATCAGCGCCACCTGCAGCGCAACACCATGCTAAGCGGGCTGTGGCAGGCGCAGCTGCTGCTGAACCGGATCTCAGCGCTTGCGAGCGACGCCGCTTTTCTGCCGCTGCGCCAGCAGAGCGAGAGCCTGCTGGCGGTAGCGATCCGCTCTGCCGCGCCGCAGGCTGCGGTGCAGCAGCTCTCATCCATTCTTCCGGTCTGGTCAGCCCTGCCGCTGGAAGGCGTGCTGGCGCTGCAGCGGGCGCGCTTTGTCCATGCCCTCCGTGCGCTGGAGCCGGTCGCCGCCGGGCTTGAGGAGAGCGATACCGGCATCGCCTACGCGACCTACCGTATCAAGGCGCTGGTGGCGATGCTCAATGAGGATATCACCCGCTATGTACAGCAGGTGGCGCAGCAGAGCGATGCGCGCAGCGCCAGCACCCACCGTGAACTCAACTCGGTCATCGGTTTTATCGCGCTGTTTATGCTGCTGGCGCTGCTGATCACCGGTTACGCCGGCTACTACATCTACCGCAATCTTGGCTCCGGCCTTACCGCTATCGCCCGCGCGATGACGCAGCTGGCGCAGGGGGAGAAAGGCGTCAGCGTACCCGGCCAGACGCGGCGCGACGAACTGGGCGATCTGGCGCGGGCGTTTAACGTTTTTGCCCGCAACACCGCCTCTCTGGCGCACACCTCTTCACTGCTGAAAGAGAAAAGCACCCAGCTGGAGTCAACCTTTCTCGCCATGCGCGACGGCTTTGCGCTGTTTGATAACAGCGGTCAGCTGGTGGTCTGGAACGCGCAGTATGCGCAGCTGCTCGGTATTGCGCCGCATGAGCTGCAGCGTGGCCTGCACTATCAGCAGCTGCTGGCACGGCTGAATCTGCAGCTGCTCAGCCTGCAGGATGCGCAGGAAGTGCGGCTGCCGGACGGGCGGACGCTGGAGCTGCGCTTCAGTCCGGTGCCGCGTCGCGGCATGGTCAACACCGTGCTGGAGCGCACCTCGCGAAAAGCGCTGGAGGAGGCGCTGCTGCACAGCCAGAAAATGAAAGCGGTGGGCCAGCTGACCGGCGGACTGGCGCACGATTTTAATAATCTGCTGGCGGTGATCATCGGCAGCCTGGCGCTCACCGCCGATCAGCTGCCGGCTGGCACGCTGGCAACCCGTATCGAACGCGCCCGCCAAGCGGCGGACCGCGCCGCGCAGCTCACCCAGCGACTGCTCGCGTTTTCCCGTAAACAGGCGCTCTATCCACGGGCGGTCGCGGTCGTGGATCTGGTAGAGGATCTGCATTCGCTGCTGCAGCACGCCCTGCTGCCCGGTCAGCAGCTGGTAACAGAAGCAGCACGCCCGGGCTGGCCGGCATGGATCGATGCCGGTCAGCTTGAAAATGCGCTGATGAACCTGGTGGTTAACGCGCGCGACGCGCTGCAGCAGCAGCCCGGTGAGATAGTGCTGCGCGTCTGGAACCAGCGCAAAGCGTCCGCGGCGGGTAAACGCGAGTGGGTCGTGGTGGAGGTGATCGATCGCGGCTGCGGCATGTCAGCGGAGGTGCGTCAGCAGGTGTTTGAACCCTTCTTCACCACCAAGCCCACCGGCAGCGGCAGCGGTCTGGGGCTATCGATGGTGTATGGCTTTGTGCGGCAGTCGGGCGGTGAAATTGCGCTGGAGACCGCACCGGGCCAGGGTACCACGGTACGCCTGCTGCTGCCGCGCGCGGCGGAGGCGGTACAGCCGGTGGCGGCTCCTCCACCCGCGCAGCCCGGTGCGAGCCGCGATCGGCTGGTGCTGGTGCTGGATGATGAACCCGCCGTACGGCAGACGCTGTGTGACCATCTGCATCAGCTTGGCTATCTGACGCTGGAGTGCGCCGACGGTGCCAGCGCGCTGGCGCTGCTGCAGCAGACACCCGATATCGATCTGCTGATCAGCGATCTGATGCTGCCCGGTGCGCTCAACGGCGCCGATGTGATACGCCAGGCGCAGCAGCAGTGGCCGCAGCTCGCCACGCTGCTGGTCAGCGGGCAGGATCTGCGCCGGTCGCAGGTGACGTTACCGCTGTGTGAACGGCTGGCGAAGCCGTGGCAGCAGGCGCAGCTGGTTCAGGCGCTGGAGCGGGCCTGGCAGCGCAGCGCACGGCTTAACCGCACGCGGCAGGCTGCTGCCACACCGCTTTCCCGCTGATAGCCTGCGCTCAGCACACCGCCACCCGGACAGTATGCGGCAGCGCCATGAGCGTTTCACCGCAGGTAAAAATGAGATCTGACCGCTGCCGGCCGGGATGCGGATGCTCACGCAGATAAGCGAGCACCGCCGGCGGCAGCTGCGGTGCAACCGCGCGCGTTTCACGCAGCCCGTCGCCGCTGAGACGCAGCGTCAGGCCGCCGTTCAGACCTGGCAGCTCAATAATCAGCGTGCGGTTATGCCCGGCGGCAGCCTGCCGGGCCATCAAAGTAGCGGGATCAGGATTCGCACGGGCGTGACTCAGGGCCAGCGAGGCGTTGCAGGCGGAGACAAGCGGCATGCCGGTACAAAAATGCAGCGTGCTGCGCAGCGCCGCACTGTCAATCTGCGGATCGAGCCACAGCGTATCTGCCCCCTCTTCCCGCGTCAGCAGCAGCGCGCTGGCAGCAGAGGAGAGTTCGCGCTGGCCTGGCATCAGCGGCAGCGACACGATAACGCCTGGCTCGCTTATAGCTTTGTGTACGCGACGGGACGCCTGCTGAGCATCCGCGACGGAATAATGAAAACTGGCCAGTAAAGTCATGGGTCCTCTCCGGATACCGGAATAAACAATAAATAGCCGGGCGCTTTCAGCGCCGTGTCCGGCTGCCCCGCCCGTTTTAATGAACGCTCAGGATGCGCGCAGCAGATGACAGTGCGGTGACGATGGCGTGACGGCGCGATGAATCAGCCGCGGCCAATGAGCAGCTAACGCATCAGGATGATTAATAAGTGCATCTCGCGCCGCGCCGCTCTCCGCCAGGCACAAACCCGTCTTTCTGCTAACTTATTCAATACGGCCGCCTGTTTATATGAAGAAAAAATAATGAATTCAATCAGAACATCCCGTCAATTCCGGCACAGTTTTTTGCGTCAGGTGGTCGCGCCGCTGATCGCAATTCTGGTGCTGTCGTTTGCCGGGGCCGGTAGCGGACTTTACTGGGGGACATCCGTGACCAACAGTGAAGCGCGTGAGCAGCAGCAGCGGATGATTGCCGCCTCATTCGACCAGAGCCTCAGCGAGCATTTGCGCCAGCTGCGCAGCCTGACGCGCTGGTCGCCGCTCGCCAGCCACCTGACGCTGCGTGACGCCGACCGGGCGTGGCTGGATCAGAACGTCGGCAGCTGGCTTTATGAGATGTTTGCCCATCAGCTGATTCTGCTGCTGGACAGCAGGCAGCAGCCGGTTGCCGCCTGGCGCAATGGTGAGCCGGTCAGCCTGCAGGCAGTCGGCCCGTGGCTGCGCGATCTGCTCGCCACGCCGCTGGTAGCCAGCGCGGCGGGCGCAGAAGATCGGGCCGATTTTGTGCGCATCGCCGGTCGCGCTGCCGCGCTGGCCGTGGGTGAAATTAGCACGCCTGACACGACAAACCGGTTTAGCCTGGTGAGCGTCGCGTTTCTTGACGACGGCTATCTGCGTCACCTTTCCGATCGCAGCCAGCTGGCGCAGCTGCACTTTAGCAACGCGCCACCCACTGATAAGGAGATGGCTTTCTGGCCCCTCTCATCGCAGAGCGGCCAGCGGGTAGGCTATCTGAGCTGGCAACCCGATAAGCCCGGCGCGCAGATGCTGCGCACGATCGTGCCCTCAACGCTGCTGTCGGTGCTGATTATCACCCTGCTCTGCCTGTTTATGGTACGGCGCATCTGGACCTCCTCGCTCAGCCTGTCGCAGTCGCTGGTCCGGCTGGGTGCCAGCGAGGCGCAGGCGCAGCACCTTGCGTTTCATGACGTGCTGACCGGCCTGCCCAACCGCGCGCTGGTGGAAGATCGCCTGACCCAGGCGCTGGCCGCGGCGCTGCGGCACGATCGCCGCGTGGCGCTGCTGCTGCTCGATCTTGATCGGTTTAAAAATATCAATGACACCTGGGGCCATCACGCCGGCGATGAACTGATCCGCGAAGTGGCGCAGCGCCTGAGCGAGATTGTGCGCACCAGCGATACCGTGGGACGCATCGGCGGCGATGAGTTTATTATCGTGATGCCGGATACGGAGACTATCGGCCAGGTGCATACGCTGGCGCAGCGCATTATCAGCGCGCTCAGCGCTCCTTACCATCTGCTGGGCAATGAGCTGTGGGTTGGCGTCAGTATCGGCCTGGCGCTGGCACCGAAAGATGGCGTGGACCGGCTGGAGCTGATGCGTAAGGCGGATATCGCGCTGTATGACGCCAAAAATCACGGGCGCGGTCAGTTTCGCCAGTTTGAGAAAGCGATGGATGAGTCGCTGCGTACCCGGCAGGAGCTGGCGGCAGAGCTGCGTCAGGCGCTGGTTAATTTTACCGGGCTGGCCGTCTGGTATCAGCCGCTGATGGAGATTAACGGTGAGCGCGTTGTCGGCGTTGAGGCGCTGCTGCGCTGGCACCATCCGACCCGTGGCGATATCTCACCGGCTGACTTTATCGCTATCGCCGAAGAGACCGGGCTGATCCTGCCGCTGGGCGAGTGGGTGCTGCGCGAAGCGTGTAAGACGTCGCTGAAGCTGCCGCAGGTGGTGGTGGCGGTGAACGTTTCACCGGTGCAGTTTCGCAGCAGCGGCTTTGTCTCCCGGCTGCTGGAGATTGTTGCGAGCGAAGGCGCCGATCCGCAGCGCCTGGAGCTGGAGATCACCGAAGGCGTGCTGATTGAGGATGAGCATGCGGCCCGCAGCTCTATCATTGCGCTGCGTGAAGCGGGCTTCCGTATCGCGCTGGATGATTTTGGCACCGGCTACTCCAGCCTTAACTATCTGAGCAGTTTCCCGGTCGATAAGATAAAAATCGACCGTTCTTTTACCCAGTCGCTCGGCGTGGCAGATAACTCAACCGCGATTATTGAATCCGTCGTTCGGCTGGGGCACGCCATGGGCCTGACCGTCACCGCCGAAGGCGTAGAAACCGAAGGACAGATGCACGCCCTCGCCAACGCCGGCTGTAACCAGCTGCAGGGCTATCTGTTCAGCCACGCCGTCCCGCTGACCGAGATTGAAAAAATGGTATAGGAAACGACAGGATAAAACCCCGTAGGGGCGCCATTTATGGCGCCCTGGCAACAATTGGACACGGTACATTAACGACGTCAGGGACGCATAAATGACGCCAGGGACGCATGAATGCGTCCCCTACGACGGAATCAGCGTTTGGGGCGGATAAGCTGACTGGCGGTGTCACCGATAATCTGTGCCACGCCGCGATCGCCTTTAACCATGGAGGCCATAAAGGATTTCGCCTGCTTAAAGGTGATATGCGGCGGCAGCGGTGCGACTTCCGGATCGGTTTTCACCTCCAGCACCACCGGGCGGTTTGCGCTCAGCGCCTGCTGCCAGGCGGCGGCTAACTCATCCGGATTATCCACCACGATCCCCTGCAGGCCAAGACTCTCGGCAAAACGCGCGTAGGGCACATCGGGCAGCTGCTGTGACGCCTCGAAGCGCGGATTGCCTTCCATCACGCGCTGCTCCCAGGTCACCTGATTAAGATCCTGATTGTTAAACACGCAGACGATCAGCCGTGGATCGTCCCACTGCTGCCAGTATTTCTGAATAGTGATCAGCTCAGCCATATTATTCATCTGCATCGCCCCGTCTCCGACCAGCGCCACAACCGGTTTATCGGGATAAGCAAATTTAGCGGCGATAGCGAACGGTACGGCGGCACCCATACAGGCAAGACCGCCGGAGAGCGTGGCGCGCTGCCCCTGCTTCACGCGATAGTCGCGCGCAAACCAGTTGGCACAGGAGCCGGAATCTGAGGTGACAATAGCGTTATCCGGCAGCTGCGGCGACATCTCCCACACTACCCGCTGTGGATTAACCGGATTAGCCGGCGCCAGCGCCCGCTCCTCCATCAGCTGCCACCAGTCGCGCACCTGCAGCGCAATCTGCTCCTGCCAGTGGCGATCGCTTTTGTGCTGCAGCAGCGGGATCAGCGCCCGCAGCGTTTCGGCGCTATCCCCGTGCAGGTTGACTTCACAGGGGTAGCGCAGGCCCAGCATCGCCGGATCGATATCAATCTGTACCGCCCGCACTTTGCCCTCGGCAGGTAAAAACTCGGTCCACGGGAAGCCGGTGCCGATCATCAGCAGCGTGTCGCACTCCTGCATCAGATCCCACGACGGTTTAGTGCCGAGCAGGCCGATTGATCCGGTGACAAACGGCGCATCGTCCGGCAGCACATCTTTACCCAGCAGCGCTTTGGCGACGCCCGCGCCGAGCAGATTCGCAACCTGCACCACTTCCACTGCCGCGCCGCGCGCACCTGCACCGATCAGGATCGCCACCTTGCTGCCGGCATTGAGAACCTCTGCCGCACGCTGCAGATCTGCTTCATACGGCACGATTTTCGGACGCTGATAGCCAGGACCGGAGTGGGTAAAACCGTGCGCGTGCTGCGGTGGCTGCCAGGTTTCATCCTGAATATCTTTCGGCAGGATCAGCACCGCTACGCCGTTCTGCGCTTTCGCAATGCGCACGCCGCGATCGACCAGATGCTGGATCTGCGCCGGTGCGGCCGCTTCCTGAACAAAATTAGCGACATCAGCAAACACACGATCGAGGTTCATCTCCTGCTGATAGCTGGCGCCGCGCGCGGTCACTTCAGCCTGTCCGGCGATCGCCAGCACCGGTGCATGATCCATTTTCGCATCGTAAAGACCAGTCAGCAGGTGGGTAGCGCCCGGCCCGCCGGTGGAGAGGCAGACGCCAAGCTCACCGGTAAATTTGGCGTGGCCGGCAGCCATAAATGCTGCCATCTCTTCATGCCGCACCTGGATAAACTCAATGCCGGCACCCGCTTTATTGGCGCGCTGGATAGCGCCCAGCACGCCGTTGATGCCATCGCCCGGATAGCCATAAATGCGCGTGACGCCCCACGCCTGCAGGCGCTCGACAAAAAAATCGCTGGTTTTTTTACTCATCCCGCTGCTCCCTTAAAGGCTGTTGTCAGCTTTTAAGGGTAGCTGACAGAAACGGGCGTGCAGAGGATCTGCCGGATTATGGCCTGACTGCGCCCGCTGGCTGCCTAACCCAGCGCCGGGGAGACCAGCGCAAAACAGTGCATCTCCTCTGTCGGGCGCCAGGGGGTGCCGTGCACCATAATGTGCGGCGCATCGACCTGCTGCAGACCCAGCGTTGCCAGCCACTCTGCCAGCCCGGCGTCTGGCGTGTCCAGCCGGACAAACTGACCGGTCAGCGTCTGCAGCAGCGCGGCAACGAGCGCCTGCGCCACGGTGCCGTCACGGGCGTTAACCGGGCCGATGGTCCAGCCGCGGCCAAAGCGACGCAGGCTGGCAAAGCCCTGTACTCCCTGCGCATCGCGTGCCAGCACGCTGCCGGGCAGCAACTGCTGCAGCAGACGCGCACGCTGCAGGCCGGTCGCCTGCCAGTCGGGCGTGCAGAGTTCCGCACAGGCTGCGCTGCATGCCGGCTCCAGGCTTAGCGCTGGCGGCAGCGCTATAGCGGGAGGCGCGGCTAATGCCGCCGTCTGGTACTGCCATACCTGACCGCATTCCCTGAATCCCAGCTGTGCATAAAGCCCTTTACCCATTTCCGTTGCATGCAGGCGCAGCGTGCAGCCGGCGAAGCGCGTAATCAGCGCCTGCATTAACTTGCGGCCGATACCGCGTCCGCGCGCCTGCTGATCCACCACCACCAGGCCGATGGTGGCTGCGCTGCTTCCCCAGCGCCAGCCAAGCGCGCAGCCGGAGAGTCGTCCCGCCTCCTCCATCACCACGCCTTCACCCAGCGCAATCAGCTGCTGCCAGTCCTCAGGACGGTGTGGCCAGCCCGCCTGCTGCGTCAGGGCATGGCCCGCTGCGGCGTCGGCCGCCGTAATATCACGCAACGTCATGCTCATGCGGTTCTCCCTTAGTGAATGCAGAAGAAGAGTGCCACACCGCTGCCGAGCCTGACAGCCTCAGATCTGAAAATCGAGCGCCGGCTCTTCTTCACTCTCATAGGAGAGCGCCTGTCGCTTGATCTCCTCCAGCGACAAATTAGCGTTGCAGAGCTCCAGAAACTGCCAGACATAGTTGCGCTGCAGCTGTCCGCGCTTCAGACCAAGCCAGACGGTGTTAGCTTCAAACAGGTGACGGGCATCAATCTTGACCAGGTTTTCGCCCTGATAGATATCACACGCCTGATCGGCGAGTACGCCAACACCCAGCCCCAGCTCAACATAGGTTTTCACCACATCAGAATCCTGCGCGCTCAGCACAATATCGGGCCGCAGGCTGGCCGCCTGAAACGCCCGATCCACGCGTGAACGACCGGTGATCCCCTGTCGGTAGGTGATTAACGGCCAGGCGCTCAGGTTTTCAAGCGACACCGGCTGCTGCAGCAGCAGTTCATGCCCGGGCGGCACCAGCAGCGAGTGATGCCAGCTGAACCAGGGGAAAGCCGCCAGGCTGGCGTGGTTAACCAGCTGTTCGGAGGCGATACCGACATCCGCTTCCCCGGCCAGCAGCATGGCGACAATCTCCTGCGGCGAGCCCTGATTCAGCTCCAGCCGCACGTTGGGATAGAGCTGACGGAACGCTTTGATGACGCGCGGCAGGCTGTAACGCGCCTGCGTATGGGTGGTGGCAATTGTCAGCACGCCGCTGGTCTCGTTGGTAAACACATCGGCCAGACGCCGCACCTTGCCCGCCTCATCGAGAATGCGTTCGGCTATGGTCAGCAGCGCTTTACCCGGCTCCGTCATGCCCAGCAGACGTTTTCCGCGCCGGATAAATATCTCCACGCCCAGCTCATCTTCCAGATCGCGGATATGCCGGCTGACCCCGGACTGCGAGGTAAACAGCGTGTTGGCGACTTCAGTCAGATTGAAGTCGCAGCGGGCGGCTTCCCGTATAATTTTAAGCTGCTGGAAATTCACACCCTCTCTCCCTTCTGGCACGGTTTTCGCCATGGTAGGGAGCAGGCGCCAATACAACAAATAATAAAAAACCGCCTGTTATGCGGTTTAGTAATAAGGAGCGTTGCTGAGATCCCGTGGTTTTCAGCCCACCAGCATCAGCTCGCGATCGGTAACCGCTGGCTTATTCAGCAGCGACAGCAGGATGGTTTTGACCGCCTGCGCCGCAGGTGAGAGCGGCAGCTGCGCAGACATATTCAGCGACAGCGGCAGCGTCAGCGACGGTGAGGTAATGCGCGCCATCCAGGCGTGCGTTGAGCTGACCAGCGCCCGGGCCGCGGATTCAGGCAGCACGGTCACGCCCAGCCCGCTGGAGACCGCGGCGGTCAGGGTGGCGATCGATTCAATTTCGCCGATGATGCGCGCGCTCAGGCGGCGCAGCGAAAACGCTTCGTCTACCCGCTTGCGCACCGCGCTGTAGTCGCGCGGCAGGAACAGGTTCATCTGCGCCACATCGGCCAGATCCACAGCCGATCCCGGACAGGCGGTGGCGCCGACCAGATAGAGCTCCTCTTTCAGCAGCGGCAGACTGGTTACACCCGCCGCCGGCGAGCGATCGTAGAGCACGGCCATATCGAGCTGACCGTTCAGCACTTTATCATTTAGCGAACTGCCGCTGTTTTCATGCAGATACACCAGCACGTCCGGATATTGCTCGCGCACGGTCTGCAGCAGCGGCATGGTCAGAGAAGAGGCGGCCGTGCCGGGTGCGAGACCAATAGAAACCTGTCCGCTCAGCGTCTGGCCCGCTTTGCTGACGGCGGCCTGAGCCTGTTCACACTGGCGCAATATAGTGCGGGCGTGCGCATAGAGGATTTTACCCGCGTCGGTGGGCGTTACGCCGCGCTTGGTGCGGATCAGCAGCTGCTGATCCAGCTCGCTCTCCAGCGTCGCCACCTGCTGACTGAGCGCCGGTTGCGCAATGTGCAGCACTTCGGCGGCGCGGGTCAGGCTGCCGATATCGACGATGTTCACAAAATATTTCAGCCGTCTTAAGTTCATGTTGCCTCCGTCAATCCGGTTAACCCCTGAAGGGCGCGTAGCCTGCTGGCCGATAAACAGAGTTTTGCAATAAGCAGGCCAGTTATTTCATCGCGGAAAAAAACGGCGGGCAGTGGTAATTAAGAGACTGGAAAATAAGCTTTTGTGATTACCTGAAAGGTAACAGAGCGTGCTGATGCCGCAGCGGGCGGGTAAAGCGGAGGATGGCATGCACTCTGCTGGTGCAAAACCTGCAAGGCAGACGTGCAAAAAAGTGATGACGGAGAGGTGGTAGCGTCCCGTGCCGCCTCCGGCCTGACCCCGGTTATGCCGGGGTCAGCCGTGTCGCAGAGCGAGGTGACTCAGCGTTTTTTGCGGTTGCGATGCATATCAATGGAAACCGCAGCCACAATGATCATGCCTTTGATGATGTCCTGTACATAGGCGTCCACGCCCACGAAGGTAAAGCCGCTTTTGATAAGTCCCAGGATCACGGCGCCGATCAGCGTGCCGGTGATACGCCCCACGCCACCCATCAGGCTGCTGCCGCCGATAACCGCTGCGGCGATAGCATCCAGCTCATACGCCATCCCCATGCTTGACTGGCCGCTGCTGACGCGTGCTGCCAGTACGACGCCTGCCAGGCCCGAGAGCGCGCCGGCGATGGTGTAGACAATGATCAGATACTTGTTAACGTTGATGCCGGACACTTTAGCTGACGTCATGTTGCCGCCAATCGCATAGACATATTTGCCGTAGCGGGTATGTTTCAGCGCGATGTGGAACAGGAACGCCACCACCAGGAAGATGATAACCGGCATGGCGCCCTGACCAATCGAGGTAAAGCCGTCTGACAGAAAGCTGATCGGATTACCCTGCGTATAGTACTGCGCCAGACCGCGCGCGGACACCATCATCCCCAGCGTGGCGATAAAGGGCGGAATACCGGTGCGGGTGATCAGCACGCCGTTGATGACGCCGCACAGCAGCCCGACGCCAATACCGGCGCCGACAGGGATAGCCGCAGGCAGGTTAACCAGCGAGGGAAACATCGGCGACAGGCTTTCTGAGGTTTGCGCCAGGCTTGCCGCCACCACCGCCGTCAGGGCGATAACGGAGCCGGAGGAGAGATCGATACCGGTGGTGATAATGACCTGCGTAACGCCGACCGCGATAATACCGATGATGGCGACCTGCAGCACAATCAGAACTAAACGGTTGGTGTTGAGCAGAAAAGACTGGTCGCGTACGTACCAGCCGGCAATTTCAAAGATCAGCGCAATGCCTAACATCACCACAAAAATGCCGGTATCTTTCGGCAGCTTGTGGCGCAGATTACTGAAGAAGGAGCTTTGTTCAGTGGCCTGCGGGGCCGTAGCTTTTACATTATTCATAGGGATCTCAAGCCTCACTCAGATGCCAGCGACAAAATGGTTTCCTGATCGGCCTCTTCTTTACTGAGGATGCCGGTTATGCGCCCGCCGTGCATCACCATGATGCGGTCACTCATGCCGAGAATTTCCGGCAGCTCAGAGGAGACCATGATGATAGCGACGCCGCGATTAGCGAGTTCGCTGATCAGGCGGTAGATCTCTGCTTTGGCTCCCACATCGATGCCGCGGGTCGGTTCGTCCAGAATCAGGATCTTCGGCTGTGCCAGCAGCCAGCGCGCAATCAGCACTTTCTGCTGGTTACCGCCGCTGAGGTTATTGATGATCTGATCCATGGTCGGGGTTTTGATATTGAGCTTGCGGATCTGCTCCATACAGTCCTGCGCCATTTTCACATGGCTGACAAAGCCGCTTTTGCCGGTGTAACCGGGCATGTTAACGATGCTCATGTTCTCCATTACTGAGAGAACCAGAAACAGCCCTGACTTCTTGCGATCCTCAGTCAGAAACGCCATGCCTTTCTCAATGGCCGTGGAGGGCGAATCGATGCTGACCGGCACGCCGTCAATCAGCACTTCACCGCTGTCGTAGCTCTCCATGCCAAACAGGCTCTCCATCACCTCACTGCGCCCTGCGCCCACCAGCCCGGCCACGCCCAGAATTTCTCCCCTGCGCACGCTGAAGCTGATATCGCTAAAGCGCTCTTTGCTGCTCAGGCCGCGCACCGTCAGCACATCGTCGCCGATGGTGCCGTTGAATTTAGGGAACAGCTGGGTCAGCTCACGCCCTACCATCTGGGTGATCAGCGACTGCCGCGTAAACGCGCTGGTATCGTTGCTGCCGACCCAGGTGCCGTCGCGGAAGATGCTGATCTCATCGGTAATGGTAAAAATCTCATCCATCTTATGGCTGATATAGATAATCGCCTTGCCCTGCGCCCGCAGGTCGCGAATGATAGTGAACAGGTGCGCCACTTCAGTTTCGGTCAGCGCGGAGGTGGGTTCATCCATGATCACCACGTCAGAGTTCCACGATACCGCTTTGGCAATCTCCACCATCTGCTGCGCCGCAATGCTCAGCTCGCCCACCATGCGATCCGCTTTGAGGCGAATATTGAGTTTGTTGAGCAACTCCTGCGTCTGGCGGTTTAGCAGGGCGTGATCGACGAAGCCAAACTTCATCGGTTCACGCCCGAGCCAGATGTTCTCCGCCACGGTCATATGCGGCACCAGGTTCAGCTCCTGATGGATCATCGAGATGCCGGAACGCAGCGCGTCCATGGTGTCCTGAAACTGCACGGGTTCCCCTTTGATGCGAATAGTGCCCTTATCGGGACGGTAAATCCCGATAAGGCATTTCATCAGCGTGGATTTGCCTGCGCCATTCTCGCCCATCAGGGCATGTACCGACCCCGGCCTGATTCGCAGTGAGACGTTATCGAGCGCCTTCACTCCGGGGAAGAACTTGCTGATGCCTTCGGCTTCAAGCGCAAAAGCGGTCATACATCACCTCCATACGGCTTAAGGGGAGAGCGGTTATTTCTGGTTGCGATTCTCAAACTGCGCCATGTTCTCTTTGGTGATCAGCTGGTAAGGGATGTTGATCACTTTCTCAACTTTCTCCCCTTTTGCGAGGCTCACCGCAGCCCGCACTGCGCCTGCACCCTGCCCGCTGGCATCCTGGAAAACCGTGGCGACCATTTTGCCGTTTTTCAGCATCTGCAGCGCATCCGGGGTGCCATCCACGCCGGCGATCAGGATATGGTTCGGGTTTTTACCCAGCGCCTGCAGTGCGCCAATCGCCATTTCATCGTTGTTAGAGGCGATAGCCTGGATGTCATCGCCGGCGGTCATCCAGTTGCTGACCACATCCACCGCGTCGTTACGGGTGAATTTTGCGGTCTGTTTCTGCACCACTTTGATATCGGGATATTTCGCGACCACCGCTTCCACCCCTTTGGTGCGGTCGCGCGTTGATTCGTTCGCTAAATCGCCCATCAGGATCGCCACGTTGCCTTTGCCGTTCATCGCTTTAGCCAGCGCTTCCATCTGCAGGCGACCCGCCAGCTCGGAGTCTGAGCCGACATACGCCATCTTGTCCGTGAGTTCACCGGCAGGTTTACGGTTAACGAAGATCAGCGGAATGTTGGCTTTTTTCGCCGCGTCCATAATCGGTTTCACGGCGTTGGTATCCACCGGGTTGACGATGATGGCGTCCACGCCCTGTCCGATAAAGTTCTGTACCTGCTGCAGCTGCTGTGACACATCCCCTTTGGCATCTTCCAGCTGGCCTTTTACGTTATCTTTCTGCATCTCTTTCTGCATGGCCGTGCGCAGAATGGTCAGGAAATTGTCGTCAAACAGCGCCATTGAGACGCCAACCTGCAGATCTTTCGCCATAACCGCAGCGGGCAACATGCAGGCCAACAGGGAAGTGACTAACGCTTTTTTAAATTTCATAGGGCACCTTCTACCTTCTTATTGTTGGTTAACGCACGCACAGCATGATGCATCAGGTAAATGAAAAAAATTTTTTGCCTTTGCGCACCGCGGCTGGCGTTATTTATGGGTACAGATTTTGGATAGTTGCACTTTTCGCGCTGAAGCCAGCTGGTGTTGTTCTGAAGAACGCGCTCCTTATCAACAGGTTAATTTTGCTGTCACCGCCGCCGGGTAAAAAATAGTTTCCGGCGTGATGATAAGCAGTTCATTTGTTTCATACTTGCTTCATATGAAATTTTCATCATAAAAGCACTGAAACAGTTGTTTTAAAATCAGCAAACCGCAAAAATTTGACACGCCTCTAACATCTCAGCGGAAATGCCTCTGAAGTGAGATCCTGTTGGCAGTTTGCTTTGCCACCATATCAGGCAGAAAAGCAGCAGAATGGTGCTTTTGCGCGCACTTAAACCAAAAGTGTGCAGTACGGCTTTGACAAGCGGGATCGGGCTCGCTACTATTCGCCTCGTTCACACGATTCCTCTGTAGTTCAGTCGGTAGAACGGCGGACTGTTAATCCGTATGTCACTGGTTCGAGTCCAGTCAGAGGAGCCAGAATTAGAAAAGCCCGCTCAGGGAAACCTGAGCGGGCTTTTTGCTGTGTTGCGTTTTGATGTGGTACTGGCTGGTGATGTATCAGGCTGGCCAGAAGGGTCAGGCTTTGGTAGCAATGGAAGAGTTAACTCACTTTAATCGACATGTCTTTGCGGTTTCGCATATTGTGATAAAGAGTTGTATTGCTTTCGGTATCTCCTTCAAGCGTGGAATATTGACTCAACGTGTCGCTGTCTGAATATATACTCGAAGAATATCCTGTAGCAGGACCGAGATCAGACTCAGAATTTTTTCGAAATTCGATAAAAGAAACTATATCATTGCTTGTTATGCTTTTTTCTAAGGTATTTATCTTTGGTTCTGGTTCATTGCTAACAGAAGGTTTAGTATTATTATTCATTCCTGATAATTCATCATATTCACGTTTTAACCTATCTGTATTCTCTTCAGTTGTAATTAATTTTATCTGAGGAGGCACATTACTAAGAATCGAAAAAATATCCTTCGCATTCAAATTAGCTTCATGAATATCTGTAAGATTAATTTCTCCTGATGGCATAAGAAGATCATTATCCCTGCTGAGCCCTAATTTTTCTCTGAGCATGATCGATGAACAGAGAGCAGTAAAATTGCTGTCAGGTACAAAACCCTCTGCCTTTTCGCTTCCTCTGGATACGATAATCTGCATTGCGTTATACCGGCTATCAGGCCTTAACGTAATATCCATTTTATTGAGATGTAGCTCTATTTTTTCCATATTTTGCAGTGAATCTGGCGTAACTTTTCTATCACGAAGTTCGGTTCTGAGTTGAGCTATCACTGACTTATAGACTTCCTCCTTTTCTCTTCTGACTCCGCCAAATGTAAAAATATCAACAACACGCTCCAGCATACTTTTTGGCCGGGTAACATCTTTCATATTCAATTCACTGCCGATGCCCATCGCATAGGCGCTAAGCCGGGAAGCTTCTTTGGTACTGATTAAAGAGGGAACTGACATAATTTCTCCTGAACTGCGTCTAAAAAACAGCCCTATAGTAAAAATGATCTCCTCTCTGCGTGCTCTCTAAATTCGCTCCTTACGGCCTGAAATTCACCGCTGGCTTCGCGCCACACGTACTGCTGTCCGGGCTGGAGTATGCCTGTGTTATCATGGGGTTTTTAATCAACGCTGTGAGAACCATGTCTGAGACCCCCGGTAAACGCAAAAACGATCCGGAAGGATTAAAGCGCCGTATCATTGCGGCTGCGCTCTCTGTTTTCGCCGAATATGGCCTGCCGGGCGCGCGCATGGAGCAGATTGCAGCGCTGGCGCAGACCACGAAACGCATGGTGGTTTATCACTTCACCAGCAAAGAAGCGCTCTACATTGAGGTGCTGGAGCAGGTGTATCGCGCCATGCGCGAGCATGAAACCAGCCTGCAGCTTGCCACACTCGAACCGGAACAGGCGATGATCAAACTGGTTGAGGCGAGCTTTGATTATCATGTGGCGCACCCGGACTTTATGCGGCTGGTCTGCAGCGAGAACCTGCTGCGCGGGCGTTATATCATGCAGTCTGAGCGGATCAAAACGCTTAACCGCAGCGCGCTCGATCTGCTTGAAGCAATACTGACGCGTGGCCAGCAGCAGGGGCTGTTTTACCGCGACCTTAACAGCGTGGATGTGCACCGCCTGATCAGCAGTATCTGCGTGCATCATGTGTCGAACCGCTACACCTTTCATACGCTGTTCACGCCTGACGACAGCGAAACGGAAACCATCCGCCGCAACCGCCAGCTGGCTGTGGCGGCAACGCTGCGTTACATTCGCCAGGCCCCGTCGTCTGCGGGTTCGCTGTGATGGTCTACGCTTGATCTCATTAACGGGACCGTCACAGACCTGAGACTAAGGAACACTGAAGTGAACAAAGATGCCCTTCTCTATCCGTTACGCAACACCCAGGATACTGAACATGATACGGCCCTGTGGAACTGGGCGCAGAACTCTGTCGTGGGCCAGCGTCAGCAGCTGCATCAGCCGCAAACGGAAGCTGAGCTACAGCAGCTGCTGCGCGATACGCGCGGAAAAGTGCGTCTGGTCGGCAGCCGGCTGTCGCCAGGCCGGATGCTCTGCGTGCAGCCTGATGACCTGCTGCTCGACCTGAGCGCCTTTACCGGCGTGGTGGCTGAAGATGACAATTCCATCACTTTTGCAGCCGGTACGCTGCTGCAGGAAGTTTACGACACCTTAACCGCACGCGATCGCATGCTCGCTTCTTCGCCGGGCGTGATTGCCGTTCAGACGCTGGCCGGCGCGCTGGCGACCGGCACTCACGGTCAGGGTTTACAGCAGAGTTCACTGGCCGATGAAGCGCTGCGCATCCGTATGGTGCTGGCTGATGGCAGCGTACGCGAGTTTACGCGCGGTGAGCCCGAGTTTCCGGCAGCGCAGGTTGCACTGGGTTCGCTTGGCGTCGTGACGGCGGTTACGCTGCGCACCCAGCCGTTTCGCTTATTTACCTGCTACAAGTTTGCCGTCAGTGCCGATGGACTGGAGCAGGATCTGCTGAAGTGGAATAGCGACTATGAGCTGAGCAAAGCCTGGTGGTTTGTCGATGACAACCTGATGCACGTCTGGAACGCTGAACAGGCGAGCGATGAGGATACGCAGGCCTGGCACGCCAACGGACGTCAGGTGATTGAGCATGGCGATAACGCCGACAGCAGCCTGAACCATACGATCGATCAGACGCTGGCGCAAATGCACCGCGATACGCAAATCCACGGTAAAGGCGGTAAACAGTTCCGCACCGTCACCCGGTTCCGCGATTTCACCGATGTCAGCGGCGATATTTATCAGCTTTTTTGTCGCGGTATTGCGGTGCCGCAGATCAACGTAGAAATTGCCGTGCCGCTCGATAGAACGCCGCAGGTTATCAGCAAAATCAAAGCCTGGTACGCTGAGCATCAGCCGCATATGCACTACCCGATTATCCTGCGCTGCACCGGCGCCTCGGAGGGCTGGCTGAGCCCGTCACATCAGCAGCCCTCCTGCTTCTTTGGCTTTGTGGTCTACTACGCGGATGATGGCTCGCTGTCGCAGGAGGGCCTGCATTTTCTGACGGAGGTGGAGAAGCTGCTGGCTGCCGAAGGCGGACGTCCGCACTGGGGGAAATATTACGATCCGCAGCGCTATCAGTGGCGCGATATCTATCCACAGTGGGATGCGTTCCGCGCGGTGCGTGAGACGCTGGATCCTGCCCGTCGTTTCAGTAACGACTATACCACCGCGCTTTTTGACTGATGTTTGTACAGGGAGAGAGTATGTTCGCCTGGGTAACGCTGCTGACGCAGCCCGATTATGTTATTGGCGTGAAAGCGCTGCACCGTTCGCTTCAGCGCAGTGAAACCCGCTGGCCGCTGGTTGTGATGGTAACGGATGCAATCGATGCTGACACGCGCGCTGCGCTGCAGGCTGCGGGCTGCGTGATCCATCCGGTCGCACCGCTGATGCCTGACAGCGCGCTGGAGCAGCACTACGCCTCGGCACAGTTTGGCGAGGTGTGGAGTAAACTACGCGCGTGGGAGCTGACCGACTATGAGCGCGTGGTCTTTCTGGATGCCGATATGCTGGTCCTGCAGAATATGGATGAGCTGTTTACGCTGGATATGGGTAAGTATGCGCTGGCCGCCTGCCACGCCTGCCGCTGTAATCCAAACCAGATTGCGAGCTATCCGGCCAGCTGGCATCCGGAAAACTGTCACTATACCTGGCATGACCGGGGTGAAACGGCGCCCGCCACGCTTGATGCTTATCTCAATGGCGGTTTCCTGGTGCTGAAACCGGATAACGCTGTGTTCAGCTGGCTGCAGCAGAAAGTGCAGGAGATTGACGATCTTAAGCGCTATCCCTTCTCCGAGCAGGATCTGCTGAATGAGGTGTTTGCCGGACGCTGGCTGCCGCTCTCTTATATCTATAACGCGCTGAAGACGCTGCCATTTCAGCACAGCGCTATGTGGCAGCAGGATAAAGTTAAAAACCTGCACTATATCCTCGCCAAGCCGTGGAAGCGCGATCTCAATCAGCCAGAAGAAGAGCGCGACCGCTATTATGCGCTGGACAAGCTGTGGTGGGAGCGCGGTACCGCATAGCGGCGCCGGTTTTCATCGGCGGCCAGGGCGCCATGAATGATAATGCAACGTAGGGGCCGCATTTATGCGGCCCTGGTTTCAAACGGCCGGTTAACGCCAGCCGAGCGCCGGGGCGACGTGGGTGAGGATGCTGTCGATAACGTGCGCGCAGTAATCAACGCCGAGCTGATTTGGAATTGTCAGCAGCAGCGTATCTGCCTCTGCGATGCCTTCATCTTCTGCCAGCATCTTTATCAGGCGATCCGGCTCGGCTGCATAGCTGCGGCCGAAGATGGCGCGCGTCTTCTCATCCAGAAAACCTACTGAATCCTGATCCTGACCACCGCGGCCAAAATAGGCGCGATCGGTATCATTCATCAGCGCAAAAATACTGCGGCTCACCGACACGCGCGGCGTGCGCTGATGGCCTGCGGCAGCCCAGGCTGCACGGTAGGCACGGATCTGCTGCGCCTGCTGCACATGGAAGGGTTCGCCGGTTTCATCATCTTTCAGGGTAGAACTCTGCAGGTTCATCCCCTGCTCTGCGGCCCAGACGGCAGTGGCGTTTGAGCCGGAGCCCCACCAGATACGCTCGCGCAGCCCTTCAGAGAACGGCTCCAGGCGCAGCAGCCCTGGCGGGTTCGGGAACATCGGCTGCGGATTTGGCTTTGCAAACCCCTCACCGCGCAGCACGTCCAGCAGCGCCTCGGTATGCCGGCGTCCCATATCTGCATCGCTCTCGCCGGCGCGGGGATCAAAGCCAAAGTAGCGATAACCCTCAATCACCTGCTCCGGTGAACCGCGGCTCAGTCCGAGCTGCAGACGGCCGTTAGAGATCAGATCGGCTGCGCCCGCATCTTCTGCCATATAGAGCGGATTTTCATAACGCATATCGATAACGCCAGTCCCGATTTCAATGCGGCGGGTTTTCGCCCCCACCGCCGCCAGCAGCGGAAACGGCGAACTCAGCTGACGGGCAAAATGGTGGACGCGGAAGTAGGCGCCGTCGGCCCCCAGCTCTTCTGCCGCCACCGCAAGGTCGATAGACTGCAGCAGCACATCCTGCGCCGAACGGGTGGCAGAATGGGGTGACGGCGTCCAGTGACCAAATGAGAGAAAGCCAATTTTTTTCATGTTTCAGTGCTCCCCGCCGGCGACAGGACCGCCTGGCGTTACGTGTGCATAAATCGATAAACAGAGGGTACGCCAGCGCGGCAGGCAGTGATAGCCAATAGTTTTCGTGCGCATCTTCAACTTTTTTGTACAACCGCAGCCACCCTCTCGCTTATCAATCTCAGCTATCCTTAAACACTGATTTGCCGAACAGGCTGATGCACTCAGGGATGCCCTATGCACCTTATCTCTTTACCTATGTATGACATCGACAGCGCGACGACGGCGGCGACAACCAGCGCGCTGCTGAAACTGCTGGCAAAACGCGATGTGACAGCAGAGGTGGTCGCCCCGGACGATCTGCTTACCCACTGGCGCGACGACAATCTGCTGCTGAGCCAGACCTGCGGCTATGCGCTGGTCAGTCAGCTGCCGGAGGTACAGCTGGTTGGTACGATGCAGTCGTGCGCAGCGGGCTGCCAGGATCTGCGTTATCGCAGCTGGCTGGTGGTGCGCCAGGCGGAGAACGCCCGCATGCTGGAAGATTTTCGCGGACGCCGTGCCGTATGCAACAGCGCTGACTCACACTCCGGTTACAACGCCCTGCGCTATGCGATCGCACCGCTTGCAGAGAACGGTAAATTTTTTGCCGAAACGCACTTCAGCGGCAGCCATCAGCAGTCGCTGGCGGCGCTGCGCCGCAATGAAGCGGATATCGCCGCCATTGACTGCATTACCTGGGCGCTGCTGCAGAAGTATCAGCCGCAGGCGCTGGCCGATGTGACAATTATTGGCGAGACGCCGCTCTGCCCGGCCCTGCCGCTTATTACCTCTTCCCGCACCGATAGCCTGCTGCTGGAAAAACTGCGCAGCGCCTTATTTGAACTGGCCAACGTTGAGGATTTTAAACCGCTGATGCAGGCTAACCTGCTGGCCGGTTTCTCCGTGCCCCGCCGCAGCTACTATGATGAGGTGCTCGCGTGGGAGCAGCAGGCGGCAGCCATGGGCGTTACCCGGCTCTGAACAACGCGGGAACAGGTGACTAACGGGAAAATTTGTTACACTCGCCGCAGTCAATTCAGGAGAATGTAATGACCGCGCGCTCTGTAACGCTGGATGATGTCGCCCGCCTGGCCGGCGTCTCTTATCAAACGGTTTCCCGGGTACTGAACCATTCGTCGCAGGTCTCGGCACGCACGCGCGCCCGGGTAGAGGCGGCGATGGCAGAACTCAGCTACGTACCCAACCGGGTGGCGCAGCAGCTGGCGGGAAAGGCAACGCGCACGCTGGGACTGGCCACCAGCGATCTGGCGCTGATGGCGCCGGCGCAGATCGCCTCTGCGATTCAGCAGCGGGCCGCGGCGGCGGGGTATCACCTGGTGATCGCCATGGCTAACGCGCAGAGCGCCGCATCCGATACGGTCAATGAGCTGCTGGCGCAGCGCGTTGATGCCCTGCTGATTAACCTGCCGCTGGATGCCGCACAGGCGGCGCAGATTCAGCAGCAGTGCGGCAGTAAACCCGCCCTGTTTCTTGATGTCGAAACCTGCGCGCCGGTGCCGCAGTGTCAGTATCAGAGTAGCTGCGGGGCGCGGCAGGCTGTGGATCATCTGGTGGCGCTGGGGCATCGTGAAATTGGCGTGCTGAACGGTCCGGCGCGCTCAGCCTCTGCCCGCGCACGTTTTGCGGACTGGCAGCGGGCGCTGGCACAGCATCAGCTGCAGCCTTATTGTGTTCTGGAGGGTGACTGGAGCGCGGCGTCCGGCTATCAGGCACTGCTCACCCTGCTGCCGGATCGGCTGCCGCAGGCGCTGTTGGTGGCTAACGATCAGATGGCGCTGGGTGCGATGCGCGCGCTACACCAACACGGCGTGGCGATCCCGGCGGATATCTCGCTGATTGGTTACGATGACACCGCAGAGAGCGCCTGGTATCAGCCACCGCTGACCACTATCCGGCAGGATCTGCAGCAGCTTGGGCGTATCAGCGTGGACCGGATCCTGGCGCAGCTGGCCGGAGAGACGCTGCCTGCGCCGTTGCTCGAGACCGGGCTGATTCTGCGCGAAACCACGGCCGCTCCGCAGCAGGATGGCCTGGATAACAGCGAAATTGCCCGCCAGCTGCAGGTCCTGGCGCAGGCATTAAAAAGGTCGCCATAATGGCGACCTCGTCACAGTGAAACCTTACTGCCGCACTTAGTGTCCTTTCGGCTCACCCATGCTTTTCAGTTTTTTCGACAGGTCGCGACGCTCTTTCGACAGATCGGCGTTTTTAATGATGTACTCATCCACGCGATCTTCATAGTCCACGCGCATAGAGGCGATAATCTCCTGGATCGCCTCCACGCTCATGCCGGGTTTGATATATTCACTCAGGTTATCCAGCAGCAACACACGTTTCTGGTTATCACGGATTTTCTTTTCGTTATCGTGAATTTCGCGCTGCAGTTTGTTTTTACGACGAAACATACGCACAAACTCCAGCACGTCCTGAAATGATTGCTTGGCATTTTCCATGTTGGCACCTTTCTTAAGGCCTGCAGCAGCAGGCGGAATAGTCATATAACGTCAAGAGTTGTAGCTTAGCGGCTGTTGAGCCGGGTTAGCAATTCTCACAGCAAATTTCAGACTGGCTCTTATCTTAGCGCAAAGAAAGGGCGATTCGCACTAAGTGGTTGCCGGAGAAAACTATTTACGCAGCGCCAGCCGGACCAGATCGGTCATGCGCTCCAGCTGCCGCGCCTGCTCCAGGCTCAGCCAGACGTAGCCGTAAATCGCCGTGGTTTCAAGCTGCGCGCTGCCGCTGGCGATCAGCGCCTCCAGCTCCTGCACTATCTCCTCCAGGGCGTGGCTGTTTGCGATAACCTGTTCCGTCTCGCCTTTTTGCAGCAGCAGCGCCAGCGCGTTCAGCGTCTCTTCAGTCATCTGCTGGGTACGCCGCAACGCAGGTGCACTGAGCAGCAGCAGATGACTCTCGCGTGAGGCCCACCAGGCTTCAATCTGCATCTGCATGGTATTGACCATGTTACGGTTGATGGTCTGGATCGCTTCAAACACCGATTTTGGAATACGCGTCTCTTTACTGGCGGGCTCAAGCAGCGCGCGCATTCTGATCACGCTGCTGAGCAGCTTCTGAAAGCGCGTATTGAGACGCGGCTTCTCGACCAGATTAGGGGAAAAGCCGGCGTGATGGATCTTTGCCATGCTGACAAACGCATCTGAAAGCTGTATACGCCAGTGGATATAGGCGCGCTGCGCCCAGATGGCACTGAACAGCAGCGCCATCAGCGAGCCTAAAATCACATCGCCGCCGCGCCACAGCGCCACGGTGAAATCACCGGCTGGCGCCCCTACTACCACGCCGAGCGTGATGCCAATCAGCAGCGCCATGTAGGGATGTTTGCCCAGCGTCAGATAGCCACAGACAATCATTACCGCAAAGCACCAGACCAGCATCAGCGGCAGCGAGATCAGCTCCAGCTTCAGCGCAATCAGTCCGGAAATCAGCCCGGCAAAGGTTCCGCTGATGCGCTGAATCACGCGCGGCAGCACGTTTCCCCAGGTTGAGATAGGTCCCATTACCACCACCAGCGTAATCAGTGGCCAGGTCCCTTCGGGAATATTTGTCAGCCTGACAAACAGAAAGCAGAGCACAAAGGCGATAGCAATACGCACGCCGTGTACGGCGCGGTAGTGGCGGTAGAACCAGAATTCAATCGACGAGACAGGCTTGTCAGCGCGTAACATGGTGATCCGGAAACGGGAAAAATTTGCGCGCTATGTTACCCTGGCATGGCAGCTGGCTTCAGCCCCCGCCGCCGCTTTTTCCCGCTTTTTTTCTGTCCATACGCATCAGGTAACCGTGGCGTTACATTCTGCTTTCAATAAAGAAACGCAGCGATAACGCCACGGTTAAACCTGTCAGAGTTTACGCTTCACGTAGTCGCTGATACGGGTAAGAATGCCCGCCTCTTCAACCGTCTGAAGCGCATAGAGCGGATAGCTCGCCAGCTGTTTGTCTTTATCCAGTACCTGAATCTCACCAATCTGCTCGCCCGCTTTCAGCGGCGCGGTAAGATCTTTGCGATCGATAACATATTTCGCCATCACGTTAGCCACTTCGCTGCGCGGCAGAGACAGATAGATATCCTGCGTGGTGCCTACCTCGACTTTATGCGGATTGCCGTACCAGACGTTTTCGTTGCCGATCTTCTTACCGGCATGGAACAGCTGCACGGTATCGAAGTTGCTCTGCCCCCACGTCAGCAGCTTGCGCGCCTGCTCTTCGCGTCCTTTGGAACTTTTGCCGCCCATGATCACCGCAATCAGCCGGTGACGCCCTTCAACACTGGAGGCGACGATATTGAACCCGGCGCTCTCGGTATGCCCGGTTTTCATGCCGTCGACATGCAGATGCTGATCCCACAGCAGGCCGTTACGGTTGTTCTGCGTAATGCCGTTGTAGCTCAGGGTCTTTTCGCTGTACATGGCGTAAAAGTCCTGCTCGCCATTAATAATGGCGCGCGACAGCACCGCCAGATCGCGCGCCGTGGTGTGCTGACCCGGCGCATCGAGGCCGTGCACGGTTTCAAAATGGGTATGCGTCAGACCGAGCTTCTGTACATAGTGGTTCATCATGGTGACGAAACTTTCCTGGCTGCCGGCGACATAGTCTGCCAGCGCCACGCAGGCGTCGTTGCCGGAGTCGATAATGACCCCGCGCATCAGATCGCGTACCGTGACTTTATCGCCTGGCTTGAGGAACATCAGCGAAGAGCCTTTAAACACCGGGTTTCCGGCCGCCCAGGCATCTTTGCCTACGGTCACAACATCATCCCGGGTAATTTTTCCCTGATCGACGGCGCGATCAACCACATAGCCGGTCATCAGTTTAGTCAGGCTGGCGGGATTACGCTCCGCATCCGGATTGCCGGCAGTGAGGATCTGCCCGGTGGTAGCGTCCATTAATACCCATGATGCGGCATCAATACCCGGCGCCGTCACGGGAAACGCCAGGCTGTCATCCGCCTGCGCTATTGATGCCACAAACACTAATCCAGAAAGAGTTACCCACACACGCCTTTTCAACACATCGTCCTCAGTTTAAAAATGAATTTACCGCCGCACGTTGTACGGCAAATAGCGCTTTGATATCTGAATAAATTGAAAAAAAGTATGTCCCGTACAGAAAAAACTCAGGTCCGCCCGCAGTACAGCGGATGAGGGTTGTACTGACTGAAACGCCCGACTATTCTGTGGGTTGATTTTTCAATCCAGGATAACGCCGTGCCCGCCTCTGAGTTCACCTTTCTGTTCCATGATTATGAAACCTTCGGGAAGAGCCCGTCGCTGGATCGTCCGGCCCAGTTTGCCGGCCTGCGCACCGATGCCGACTTTAACCCGGTGGGTGAACCGCAGGTGTTCTACTGTCAGCCTGCAGATGACTATCTGCCGCAGCCGGAAGCGGTGATGATCACTGGCATTACGCCGCAGGTTGCGCGCGCGCGCGGCGTTACGGAAGCGGAGTTTGCTGCACGTATCCACGCGCTGTTTACCCAGCCCAATACCTGCGTGATCGGCTATAACAACGTGCGCTTTGACGACGAAGTCACGCGCAACATCTTCTACCGCAACTTTTTTGATCCCTACGGCTGGAGCTGGCAGAACGGCAATTCGCGCTGGGATCTGCTGGATGTGATGCGCGCCTGCTATGCGCTGCGCCCGGAAGGGATTGTCTGGCCGGAAAATGATGAGGGCTTTCCCAGCTTTAAGCTGGAGCATCTCACGCAAGCCAACGGCGTGGCGCACGAACAGGCGCACGATGCGATGTCGGATGTATGGGCGACGCTGGCGATGGCAAAACTGGTCAAAGAGAAGCAGCCAAAGCTGTATGCGTTTCTGTTTGCGCATCGCAATAAGCAGAAGCTGATGACCCTGATTGATATTCCGCAGATGAAGCCGCTGGTTCACGTCTCCGGTATGTTTGGCGCCGCGCGGGGAAATACCAGCTGGATCGTGCCGCTGGCGTGGCATCCTGATAATAAAAATGCGCTGATTGTGGCGGACCTGGCGGGCGATATGACGCCGCTGCTGGAACTGGAGCCGGACGCGCTGCGCGAGCGCCTCTATACGCGGCAGAGCGAGCTGGGCGAGGCAGCTCCGGTGCCGATTAAGCTGGTGCACATCAATAAGTGCCCGGTGCTGGCCCCGGCCAGTACGCTGCGCCCGGAGGATGCGGAGCGGCTTGGGATCGATCGCCAGCACTGTCTGGCGAACCTCGCCCTGCTGCGCCAGCACGTCGCCGTACGTGAAAAAGTGGTGACGCTGTTTGCTGAAGCGGAGCCGTTTACGCCGTCGGAGGATGTTGATGCGCAGCTCTATGACGGCTTCTTCAGCGATGCCGATCGCGCCGGCATGAATATTCTGCGTCAGACGGCGCCGCAGAACCTGCCCGCGCTGGATCTTACGTTTAACGACGCGCGCGTCAATCCGCTGCTGTTCCGCTACCGGGCGCGTAATTTCCCCGGCACCCTCGACGATCGCGAGCAGCAGCGCTGGCTGCAGCATCGCCGCGAAGCGTTAAATCCAGAGCGGGTACAGGCGTTTCTGCTGGAGCTGGAGTCGCTCGCCAGCCTGCACGAAGAGGATGCGGATAAGATGGCGCAGCTGAAAGCGCTCTATCACTACGCTCAGGCGCTGGTCTCCTGAGGAGAGGCGCTGCGGCGGCAGGGTGTTATACGCCGCAGCGCATATGTTATAGCAGTGACCAGATAAGCCAGATCAGCGCAAAGCCTGCCAGCCCGATTGCCGTGGTGAGTACGGTCCAGGTTTTTAGCCCATCCGCGACTGACAATCCAAGATAGCGCGTGACGACCCAGAAGCCAGAGTCGTTAACGTGCGATAACCCCAGCGCGCCAAAGCAGGCGGAGAGCGCCACCAGCACCAGCTGCATTTCACCCAACCCGGTAACCGCCGTAGTCAGCAGGCCGCAGGTGGTGACAATCGCGACCGTGGCTGAACCCTGAGACGCGCGCAGCGCCAGTGAAAGGATAAAGGCAGCCGGGATCAGCGGCAGATGAATCGTGGTGAGCGACTCCGCCAGCGCTTTACCCACGCCTGACTCCACCAGCACTTTACCAAATGCCCCGCCGGCGCCGGATACCAGGATCACGCCAGCGGCGTTGGCGATGGCGCTTTCTGACAGCGTCTCCAGCTTCTCTTTGCCCCAGCCGCGCCGGATGCCGAGCTGCCAGCACGCCAGCGCCAGCGTAATCAGCAGCGCCATGGCTGGTGCGCCAGCCAGCGTCAGCAGGCCGTGTGCCGTGCTGCCGGGGGTGAGGTGCGGTGGCAGTAGCGTGCCCAGCATAATCAGCGCAATCGGCAGCACAATCAGGCCGGCGACCAGACCGGCTGCCGGGGGCGCAGCCACCTGCTGCGCCGGAGCCGGCTGCTTTGTCAGCTGCACCTGCTCCAGCACGCTGACCGACAGCTGATAGTTTTTGCGGTTAAGCCACTTTGCCACCAGATATCCCAGTACGCCTGCCGGCACTGAAATACCAATACCCGTCATCATCAGCCAGCCAATATCCGCATTCAGCAGTGCGGCAGCGGCCGCCGGGCCAGGATGCGTTGGCACCGCCACGTGTACCATCAGCATCACACCGGCCATAGAGAGGCCAAATTTCAGCGGCGAAAGGCGCAGCACTTTGGCGAAGCCGTAAATCAGTGGCACCACGATAATAAAGCCCACGTCAAAAAACACGGGTAGTCCCAGTACAAAGGCGACAGCGGTCAATCCGGCCACCATGCGCTGCGGTCCGAGCAGTGCGGTAAACCGCCTGGCAAGCGCATCCGCGCCGCCTGACGCTTCAATTACCGCACCAAGAATCGCGCCCAGAACAATAATCGCGGCGATATTACCCAGCAGACTGCCCATCCCGCCCAGAATCACCGTCATGATTTTATCACCCGGGATACCGGTCGTGAGCGCAACAAACAGGCTGGCGACCAGCAGCGCAATAAACGGGTGTACCTTAGCTTTGATCACCAGCAGCAGGAGCAGCAGCACGCTGACCGCCGCGATCAGGAGTAACAGAGGGGTCGTCATGTCTTACCTCAGAGAAGTATTATTGTTATCAGCAGGTTTCTGGTGTTGACGCCGGAGCTCAGGGCTCCAGCCAGGGTTGCAGCCAGCCAAGGCCCGCCGCCGTGTTACCGCGCGGAAAATATTCACAGCCTATCCAGCCGTCGTAGCCCACTTCATCCAGCAGGGCAAACAGCCACGGATAGTTAATTTCACCCTCGTCAGGCTCATGGCGATCCGGTGCGGAGGCGATCTGCACATGCCGGTAGCGTCCGGCAAAAGTGCGGATCAGATGACTGAGGTTGCCGTCGACCAGCTGGGCATGGAACAGATCGAGCTGGGTAAACACGTTTGGCCGATCGATACGCGCCATCATCTCCAGCGTCTGATACTGGCTGGCATAGAGGTAACCTGGCTTAGTGACAGGATTAAGCGCCTCCAGCAGCAGGCGGATACCGTGCGGAGCAAATTGCGCGGCGGCGTAATGCATGTTACGCACAAACGTCTCTTCCCAGGCGGCGCGCTCAGCACCGGCCGGCAGCGTGGCGGCCATGATGTGGACCTGCGGACAGTTAAGCGCCAGGGCATACTCCAGCGCGCGATCGATATCCCGGCGCGCTTCAGCCTCACGGCCAGGAATGGCGGACACGCCCCACTCGCCGGCAGCGGTGTTACCGGCTGCGGTGTTAAATAACACCATCTGCAGCTGATGGCGCGTCAGCTCAGCCTGAATCACTTCCGCCGGATAGTCATAGGGGAAAAGGAACTCTACCCCGCGAAATCCCGCCTGCGCGGCGGCAGCGAAGCGTGCCAGGAAAGGGTATTCCGTGAACTGCGTTGATAAATTAGCGGCAAACTTTGGCATTAGCGGCTCCTCAGCTCAGCAACTTCATCCGCACTGAGGTAGCGGATTTCACGATTACCCAGGGTAAACATCAGGCGTGCTGTCTCCTCAAGCTCTTCCGTATTATTTGCTGCCTCACGCAGGGAACTACCGGTGACGACCGGACCGTGGTTTGCCAGCAGAAATGCGCTGTAGCGCGGTGCCAGCCGGGCAAGATCTTCAGCCAGCCGGACGTCACCTGGTTTGTAGTAAGGCACCACCGGCACATCTCCTACCCGCATCACGACATAAGGCGTAAAGGGACGAATGCAATTCTGCCGATCGAGATCGCTCAGGCAGGAGAGCGCGGTCAGGTAGTGGCTGTGCAGATGTACCACCGCTTTGCACGCCGGGTTATTAAGATAGAGTGCGCGATGAAACGCGACCTCTTTGGAGGGTTTGTCACCGCCGATCCACTCCCCCTGCAGCGTAACTTTTGACAGCTGCTCCGCCTGCAACTCACCCAGGCAGGAGCCGGTCGGCGTGGCAAGCAGATGACCGTCGGGCAACAGCAGCGAGAGGTTGCCCGCTGAGCCCGTGGCGTAGCCGCGCTGAAAAAAAGAGGCGCCAAGCTGTACCATCTCGTTACGGGCCTGTTGTTCAGTCATAAGTAAACTCCGTTTGCGCGCGGGCGAAAAATTGTTCATCACCAAAATTGCCGGATTTCAGTGCCAGCGAGAGCGCCTGCTGCGTATCACGTACCCAGGGCACACCCGGAGAAATTGAGGGTCCGATATGAAACGCCGTGACATCGAGACTCTGCGCCACCACCCCTGAGGTCTCGCCGCCCGCCACAATAAAACGCTGCCAGCCGCGCGCTTTCAGCTCACGCGCTACCGCCGCGAATAGCTGCTCTACCGCTTCACTGCTGCGCGCCGCACCATAGCGTAACTGCACAGCCTGCAGCTGCTGCGCATCAGCGGTAGCATAAAGCATGGGCGCCAGCGGCCTGTCAGCGTGCGTGCTGATCCAGTCGCACAGTTCACGGGCATAGGCAGCGCCTTCCGTGATACAGCGCTCAACGCTGACCGCCATGGCGGGCGCCTGCTGGCGATAGGCAGCAACCTGCTGGTTGGTCATTTGCGAGCAGGAGCCGGCGATGACCACCGCGCGCCCCCCCTGTGGACGCCCCGCCGCCTCCGCTTCGCCGGCAGCCTGCGTGCTGGCCCAGGCTCGGGCGAGGCCAATGGCGAGGCCCGATCCCCCGGTCACCAGCCGCATATCACGCAGCGCCGCGCCCTGCGTCAGCAGATGTTGCTCGCTGATAGCGTCCAGTACCACATAGCTCACGCCCTGCGCCTTTAGCGCGGCCAGCTCTGCCTGTACTGCCGCCGCACCCTGCTCAATCCGTGCCACCGGAATCACTGCCGCGCGCCCCTGCGCCTGACGCATCATCAGACGCACGAGGCTGCTATCTTCCATGGGCGTGACCGGATGGTGGCGCATACCTGACTCGTTCAGCAGCTGGTCGCCGACAAACAGGTGGCCCTGATAGACGGTACGGCCATTGACCGGCAATGCCGGAGAGATCGCCGTCTGCGTTTCGCCCAGCGCCGTCAGCAGCGCGTCCGTTACCGGGCCGATATTGCCCTGCGCGGTGCTGTCGAAGGTGGAGCAATATTTGAAATAGAAACGATCGCACCCCTGCTGCTGCAGCCACGCCAGCGCCGCCAGCGACTGCGCTATCGCCTGTTCCGGCGGGCAGGATCGCGACTTCAGACTGATAACCAGCGCCTGCGCCGTGGCGTCAGTATCCAGCTGCGGCACGCCGCTGAACTGAATAACCGGCAGTCCGTTTTGCGCCAGAAAGCTGGCGATATCGGTGGCACCGGTGAAGTCATCTGCAATAACACCCAAACGCATTACGCTTTCTCCCCGGCCTGTGGCAGCACAATGCCGCTGAAAATTTTAATTACTGCGCTGTCATCTTCCCGCCCGTAGCCGGCGTTACTCGCCTCGGTGAACATATTCAGTGCGGTTGAGGCGAGCGGCAGCGGAAAGTGCAGCGATTTCGCGGTATCTGCCACCAGGCCAAGATCTTTAACAAAGATGTCTACAGCGGACTTAGGCGAGTAGTCGCCCTCCACCACATGACGCATGCGATTTTCAAACATCCAGGAGTTGCCTGCGGCGTTGGTCACCACGTCATACATGGTTTCCAGCGGAATACCGGCGCGCGCTGCCAGCGCCATCGCTTCAGCCCCCACCGCAATATGTACGCCGGCCAGCAGCTGATGAATAATTTTTACCGTGGAGCCCTGACCAATTTCGCTGCCAACGCGATACACTTTTGCCGCCACCGCCTGGAGTACCGGCTGCAGGCGCGCAAAAGCGTCATCGCTGCCGGACGCCATGACCGTCATCTCACCCGCCGCCGCTTTTACCGCGCCGCCGGAAACCGGCGCGTCCAGCATCAGCAGCTGATGCTGCGCCAGACGTTGTGCAATGGCCTGCGCATCCTGCGCAGAAATAGTTGATGAGACCATCACGACGGTACCAGGCTTCAGCTGTGTGGCCAGACCTGCTTCCCCAAACAGAATGGCATTTACCTGTGCGGCATTAACCACCAGCAGTAGCACCGCCTCCAGCTGAGAAGCAAAGCCCGCTGCGGTGGTCTGTGCATCCTGCGCGCCCGCCTGGCGCAGCGTCTCCAGAGCCTGCGGGTTGAGATCAACGCCCCACGTGTTGAGACCAGCACGAATACAGGATTGCGCGGCGCCCATGCCCATCGATCCCAGACCAATCACTCCTACGTTACTTACGGTTGCAGCCACAGCGCACCTCTCATGTTAAATTAAGTGATATTTTGTTCAATGCTGTTAATTGTGCCGCAGATGTTATGAGCGGAAAGTGCTCAACCTCACAAAAATTAACTAAAAAGACTCTGGTATAACAACTTTTCACACCTGATAAAGGAGCTCGGGCGCGGTTTATTTCTGCTGCAGGCCGATCGCAGATATCTTACAATGTGAAAAAATGGTAATTCGGGAAGTGTGAAATGATCCCTACTGAACGTCATCAACAGATAATGGCGCTGGTCGCAGAACGCGGTGTGATGAGTATTGCTGAGCTAACCGAACGTCTGGGCGTTTCGCATATGACTATCCGGCGGGACGTGCAAAAGCTGGAGGAACAGGGAGCGGTGATTTCAGTATCGGGTGGCGTGCGTACTGCGGAGCGTCTGGCGACAGAGCCATCACATCTGGCAAAAACCAGCATGTATAGCGAGGAGAAGATGGCCATTGGCCAACGCGCGGCGCAGCATATTCCGTCTGACAGCTGTATCTATCTTGATGCCGGAACGACAACGCTGGCGCTGGCGCGTGAACTGCTGGCGCGTGACGATCTGCTTGTTGTCACCAACGATTTTGTTATTGCCCGCCTGCTGATGGAGGGGAGTGACTGCCGCCTGATCCATACCGGTGGCAGCGTCTGTCGCGAGAACCGCTCCAGCGTGGGTGATGCGGCGGCGCGCACGCTGCGCACGCTGGCGATCGATATCGCCTTTATTTCGGCCTCATGCTGGGGGCCGCGTGGTCTTTATACGCCGGATGAGCACAAGGTGCCGGTTAAGCAGGCCGCCTGTGACGTCAGCAGCAAGCGCATTCTGCTTAGCGACAGCTCTAAATATAACAAGATTGCCACCTGGCTTGCATTGCCGCTGACGCGCTTCGATCAGGTGATTACCGACAGGCAACTGAATAAAACTGGCCGGGAAACGTTGAGTGCGGGTAGCTGGGAGCTGATACTGGCGGGACAGGAATAGTTAATAGCAGACCGGGTGCGCATCGCTGCGCACCCGGTCACGAACATCACACTTCTTCGCTGAACTGCGGGACCGGATTACGGAAAGTACGGGTCACGAACGCCAGGTAGATGATACCAATTGCGCCCCATACCAGACCCAGCACCATGGAAGTCTCTTCGAGATTGATCCAGAGTGCACCCACCGTCAGCGCGCCCATCACAGGCAGCACCAGATAGTTGAGATGGTCTTTCAGCGTCTTGTTACGCTTCTCACGGATCCAGAACTGCGCGATCACAGAGAGGTTAACAAAGGTAAACGCGACCAGCGCACCAAAGTTGATCAGCGCCGTAGCGGTCACCAGATCAAAGTTGATAGCCAGCAGTGCCACCGCGCCGACCAGCAGTACGTTCAGTGACGGCGTGCGATATTTTGGATGCACGAAGCCAAAGATACGCTGCGGGAAGACGCCATCGCGGCCCATCACGTACATCAGACGTGAAACGCCTGCGTGTGCTGCCATGCCTGACGCCAGCACGGTCACCACGGAGAAGATCAGGATCCCGATCTGCAGCGCTTTACCGGCCACAAACAGCATGATTTCAGGCTGTGACGAGTCCGGATTCTGGAAACGCGAGATATCCGGGAAGTAGAGCTGCAGGAAATAGGAGACCGCGATAAAGATCACACCACCAATCAGCGCCGTCAGGAAAATGGCGCGCGGAATGGTGCGTTCAGCATCTTTGGTCTCTTCCGACAGCGAGCTGATGCCGTCAAAGCCGAGGAACGAGAAGCAGAGAATCGTCGCACCGGTGATCATCGGCACCACCTGAGCATGCTCAGACCAGAACGGCTTCGTGCTCACCAGCGTACCGGAGCCAATACCGTGCGCCACACCGTAAACCACCATACCGGTGATCACGGCCATGACTACAACCTGCAGCACCACGATGACGCTGTTAAAGTTGGCCACGGTTTTGATACCACGCAGGTTGGAGATGGTCATAAAGGCCACCAGCAGCACAACGAAAATCCACGACGGAATGCCCGGCACCAGCGACTCAAAGTAGCTTTTTGCCAGCAGGATGTTGATCATCGGCATGAACAGATAGTCCAGCAGCGATGACCAGCCCACCATAAAGCCGACGTGCGGACTGATGGCTTTCTGAGCGTAGGTATAAGCGGAGCCCGCAGATGGGAAGCGGCGTACCAGCTTACCGTAACTCACAGCCGTAAACAGAATCGCAATCAGGGCGAAAGCATAGGCGGTGGCGACGTGGCCGTCGGTTAAACCTGACACAATGCCGAAGGTATCAAACAGGGTCATTGGCTGCATATACGCCAGGCCCATCATGACGACCGGAAGCAGGGTCAGAGTTTTTTTCAGATGTGCACGCTGAGGTGCGGCAGAGGTATTAAGCGCCATTGTTCAGACCCCCTACAGCAGCAACTGATGTCAGTTGTACCACAGGGATACTGCGCAACGTGCTGCAGTGAGAAGTGATATTAGTGTTTGCGATTGTCGCCGCGCCGTAATCATCACGAAAGCGAGAACCAGCCAGTGCTGGTGCAATTGTAAACAGTCCCATCTTTGTTCCTCAAATCTCACGCAGAAGCGTGTTTCGGTGTCTATCTATCCGGATACGTGTCCGGCCTCGGTTATGTATGTATTAAAAACATTATGCAAAAAAATAACCGACGCTCAATGCGTCGGCTATGTTCTGTCTTTTGCAGGGGGCATATTTTGCCCCAACTTATACCATCGACACAAGACGTTAACGCAATTCTTCTGTGCGTCACGCGTTCTTTAGCATCCAGTCAATCTCTGTAGCGGTGATCAATCGCTCAAACTCGCGCAGCTCACACTGCTTGCAGCTATGCCACACGCGGCTGAAACGCTCTCCCAGCAGCTTCTGCAGCGGGTAGCTGCTCTCAAACTCATAGAGTGCGTCGCTCTGGCGAATCGGCAGTGCCAGCCCTTCCGCCGCATGTCCGTTTCCGGTCACCGCATGGGGTAAAGGTAGCTGATTATCCAGACCGTGCAAAATACCGGCAAGAATTGTTGACACGACCAGATAGGGATTTGCATCCGCACCCGCTACGCGATACTCCACGCGATGGTTCTCTTTGTCGCCGCACGGAATGCGCAGCGCCACGGTGCGATTGTTATGTCCCCACGACGCCTGCAGCGGCACAAACGACTCTGGCGAGAAGCGCCGGTAAGCATTGACGTTGGGCGCCAGCAGCGCCATTGACGCCGGCATCAGGTCAATCATGCCCGCCAGCGCGCGCTTCAGCAGCGGCGAGTTGCTGCCATCATCGAGAGAGAAAGCGTTATGATCCGCCGCGTCAAGCATGCTGATATGTACGTGCATACCGCTGCCGGCATACTCTTCATAGGGCTTCGCCATAAACGTGGCGGTCATACCGTGATTTTCCGCTACCTGCCGCACCAGTCGCTTCAGCAGCACCGCGTCGTCGCACGCTTTAAGGATGTCCTGCGTGTGATGCAGGTTGATCTCAAACTGGCCCGGTGAGGCTTCTGCCAGGGCGCCATCTGCCGGGATACCCTGCCGCTGCGCCAGCGCGTCGATATCGCGCAGCACGTCAGCAAAATGGTCGAGATTGTCCACGGAGTAAACCTGACAGTGCATGTTGCGCTCTGCGCTGCCCGGCGAACACGGTGGCTGAATAAAGCCGCCGGCATCGCGCTGCTTATCAACCAGATAGAACTCCAGCTCTACCGCTACCACCGGAAACAGCCCGCGATTGCGCAGCTGCTGCCACAGCCGGTTCAGCACGTTTCGGGGTTCAACGTCAAAGGGAGTGCCATCTTGGTTGCACATCGTCAGCAGCAGCTGGGCAATGCGTTGGGGATCGGAAGCAGAAGGGATAAGCGTGCCAGGAACAGGAATACAGAGGTTGTCGGGTTCGCCAAGTGCCTGTCCGAGACCGGCTTCCTCAACGGTGTTGCCGAGAATATCCATGGCAAAAACAGAGGCGGGAAAGTAACACCCTTTTTCCAGCTTTGGCAGCGCGGCAACCGGAATGCGCTTACCGCGAAAAACACCATTTAAATCATTTAACAGGATATCGACATACTGCGTTTCGGGATGGCGTTCCAGCCAGGTTTTCACCTCCAGCTGGAACGCGCTTGTTCGCTTCTCTTCACTGTGCCGCGTGAAATCTTCTACTTCCACGATATTCGTCATATACCACCCGCCAGTTACCGTTAATGAGGTTTGCGCGATGCTTTAATTCCGAACTACAGCTCTAACATAGCGCCAACACAAATAGTGTGCAAATGTAACAATCTGGTTTGCAGTTCGGCGCGGGCAGATTAGATTGAGAATAACAGGCTCGCTTAAACGCCTGCCTGAATTTGCCGGCAGAGCGTCAGCACTCTCAGCGTGGTAACCCGATGATGACAGATGCTGTAAAACCGCTGATCGGAATAGTGATGTGCCAGAACATGGCCGGTCCCCACCCCGCTCAGACGCTGCACAATAAATATCCGGATGCGGTGGTCGCGGCCGGTGGCGTACCACTGCCGCTGCCGCATCAGCTGCTGCAGGCACCAAAGCTGCTGGCGCAAAGCATGGCGCTGCTGGACGGCCTGCTGCTGCCCGGCAGCCCCAGCAATATTGAACCCTGGCACTATGGCGAAGCGGGCAGTGAAGCGCACAGCGATCCGGGGCGCGATCGTCTGGCCTTTGCGGCCATTACCTGGGCCACCAGCCGGCAGATGCCGCTGCTGGGTATCTGTCGTGGCCTGCAGGAGCTGGTGGTCGCCAATGGCGGCGCGCTCTATCGTCAGCTGCATCAGGTTGACGGGTTTCAGGATCACCGTGAAGACCCCGCCCGGCCGCTGTCGCAACAGTACGCTGCGGCGCATCTGGTCACGCCGGAACCGGGCGGGCTGCTGAGTCAGCTGCCTGACTGCCAGGCCCCCTTCGCCGTTAACTCACTGCATGCGCAGGGCGTACGCACGCCGGGTCCGCAGCTGCGCATAGAAGCACGCGCCGCAGATGGCGTGATTGAGGCGGTGAGCCTGCGTCATCACCCTTTTGCGCTGGCGGTACAGTGGCATCCGGAGTGGCAGTCTGAGCAGAACCCGGTTTCACGCCAGCTGTTTGCTGCTTTTATTCAGGCCGCCAGCGATTATCACCGGGCACGACCCTGAGGAGAATGTGATGCACCATGTGGAGAGCTATTACGCAGCCAGCGCTAATCCGCACGCCCCCTGGCCTGCGCTGCAGGAGAGTATTCAGTGCGACGTCTGTATTATCGGCGGCGGCTTTACCGGTCTCTCCTCGGCGCTGTTTCTGACCGAAGCGGGCTACGACGTGGTCGTGCTGGAGGCGGCCACCATCGGCTTTGGTGCCAGCGGACGTAACGGCGGTCAGGTGGTTAATTCCTATAGCCGCGACGTGGATGTGATCGAGCAGCGCTACGGTAAAGAAACCGCCGCGATGCTCGGCAGCATGATGTTTGAGGGTGCCGATATTATCCGCGACCGTATCGATCGCTACGCCATCAGCTGCGACTACCGGCCGGGCGGTATTTTCGCTGCCCTCAACCCGCGGCAGATGGGCCACCTGCATCGTCAGCAGGCGAGCTGGGCGCGCTACGGCAATCAGAGCCTGGAGCTGCTGGATGAGCGCGGCATCCGGCGGGAAATCGCTACCGATCGCTATGTCGGCGGTCTGCTGGATAAGCGCGGTGCGCATCTGCATCCGCTGAACCTGGCGCTGGGAGAAGCGGAGGCGATCCGCCGCCACGGCGGGCGTATTTATGAACACTCCGCCGCCCTCGCCGTGCACTACGGCGCACCGCACCGCATTACCACCGCGCACGGGGAGGTGCATGCTACCTTTGTGATCTTTGCCGGCAACGCCTATCTGCCGGCGCAGCTGGAGCCGCGCCTGAGCCGCAAAAGCATGCCGTGCGGCTCGCAGATTGTGACCACTGAACCGCTGAGCCGCGACCAGGCGCTCGGGCTGCTGCCTAACAACTACTGCGTGGAAGATTGTAACTATCTGCTCGATTACTTTCGTCTTACCGCGGATAACCGTCTGCTGTATGGCGGAGGCGTGGTATATGGCGCGCGCGAACCAGCTGACATTGACGCTCTGATCCTGCCCAAGCTGCAGCGCACATTTCCGCAGCTGCGCAATATCAAAATCAGCCACCGCTGGAGCGGTAATTTTCTGCTGACGCTGTCGCGGATGCCGCAGTTTGGTCAGCTGGAGCGGAACGCCTATTTTATGCAGGGCGACAGCGGCCATGGCGTAACCTGCACGCATCTCGCCGGCAGGCTGATTGCCGAGGTGCTGCGCGGTCAGGCGGAGCGGTTTGATGCCTTTGCCCGGCTGCCGCATCTGCCATTCCCTGGCGGACGCCGGTTTAAAGTTCCTCTGACGGCAATGGGCGCCGTATGGTATGCGCTGCGCGATCGGCTGGGCGTCTGAGCCGCAGCGGGAGACGCAGATCTCCCGCCGGGTTTATGCCAGCGGCATGCGTGCCGGATCGGGGTAGCGATACTCAAAGCCGAGCTCATCGCAGATTTTTGTGCCATCAATCAGTTTGCCGGTCGGGCGGCCGGACTGCGCACTGAACGTGGGCGGCACCAGGCCCAGCTTCTTTGTCACGTCAGGGTAAAACGTATCCCGCGACGGATGATGCGGCGCGCAGAGGTTGTAGGTGTGCCCGCCTTTTGGCCGCTGCAGCAGCAGCATAATCGCCTCTACCACATCATCCAGATGCACCAGGTTCACGCCGTGACTGCCCTGTTCCAGCCCGGTTTTCCCGGCCAGAAAGCGACCAGGATGGCGATCCGGCCCCACCAGACCGGCGAGCCGCAGAATATCCACGCTGGTGCCCGGCAGGCCGTGCAGCCAGTGCTCCAGCTCGACCAGTGTTTTGCCGGCCACTGTCTCCGGCTGGAGCGCGCTCTGCTCTTTCATGATCCCCTCACCTGCGCCGTAGACCGAGGTGGAGCTGGTGAAAATAATGCGCGGCACCCGGCTTGCCAGCGCCGTGTCCACCACGTTTTGTACCGCCTGCATATAGGCGTCAGCCCCCTGCACGGTGCGGCTGGCCGGCAGCGTAACCACCAGCGCATCCACCTGCATCAGCGCCTCAAGTTCGTCAGCATCACACTCAATTTCCGGCGTCAGTTTCAGCTGATACGCCTCAATGCCGCAGCGCCGCGCGGCTTCAACGCCATCCGGCGTGGTTTTTGTGCCGGTCACTTCCCAGCCCCGCGCCGTCAGCGCCATTGCCAGCGGCATCCCCAGCCAGCCCAGACCCGTAATCGCGACTCGTTTCATCTCTGCTCCTGCTGTTGCGCGCCATCGTTATCTCATCTTAGAGCGGCGCCGCCCGGCAAACCAGCGCAAAGTGTTGCGGAAGGTTCCGTAAACTGACGTTAAAAAAGGGTTGCCAAGCCGCGCCATCTTCGCTAGGTTAATCAGCACGCAAATGAATACTCATTCAGCAACGGAATTTATTATGACACGCGTTCAGTTCAACCATCATCACCACCATCACCCTGACTAGTCTTTCAGGCGATGTGTGCTGGGAGACGTTCAGGATCTTCCAGTGGTGCGAGCGCAAAGAGAGCCCCCGGAAGATCATCTTCCGGGGGTTTTTTTATGGGCGAACGCAAACGCAACACGTTCAGACAGGATCAAATAAGAGGACAGGAACCATGTTAGATAACACCCGTTTACGCATAGCTATGCAGAAATCTGGCCGTTTAAGTGATGAATCACGCGAACTGCTGGCGCGCTGCGGCATCAAAATCAACCTTCAGCAGCAGCGTCTGATTGCGTTTGCGGAGAACATGCCTATCGATATCCTGCGCGTGCGCGATGACGATATTCCCGGTCTGGTGATGGATGGCGTGGTCGATCTCGGCATTGTCGGTGAGAACGTGCTGGAAGAGGAGCTGCTGACCCGCCGCTCGCAGGGTGAGGATCCGCGCTACTTTACGCTGCGTCGTCTGGATTTCGGCGGCTGCCGCCTGTCGCTGGCGATGCCGGTAGATGCCGACTATACCGGTCCGCAGTGCCTGAACAACGCCCGTATCGCCACCTCCTATCCACATCTGCTGAAACAGTATCTCGACAAACAGGGTATCCCGTTTAAATCCTGCCTGCTGAATGGTTCAGTAGAAGTCGCGCCGCGCGCAGGCCTGGCTGATGCGATCTGCGATCTGGTCTCTACCGGCGCCACGCTGGAGGCCAACGGCCTGCGTGAGGTCGAGGTGATCTACCGCTCCAAAGCGGTACTGATCCAGCGCGACGGCGAGCTGCCGGCTGCCAAGCAGGCGCTGGTCGACACCATGATGACGCGCATCCAGGGCGTGATCAAAGCGCGCGAATCAAAATATATCATGCTGCACGCGCCGAGCGAGCGGCTGGAAGAGGTTATCGCCCTGCTGCCTGGCGCCGAGCGCCCTACCGTGCTGCCGCTGGCGGGCGAAGTGAGCCGCGTGGCGATGCACATGGTCAGCAGCGAGACGCTGTTCTGGGAAACCATGGAAAAACTGAAAGCGCTGGGCGCCAGCTCGATCCTGGTGCTGCCGATTGAAAAAATGCTGGAGTAACCGATGAGCACCCTGATGACCCCAATCAGCTGGCAGCAGTGCGACGCCGCACAGCAGCAGGCGCTGCTGCAGCGTCCGGCCATTGCCGCTTCTGCCACCGTCAGCGCCACCGTGCAGAACGTGCTGGCGGAAGTGAAATCGCGCGGCGACGCGGCACTGCGCGACTTCAGCGCGCAGTTTGATAAGGCGCAGGTCAGCCAGCTGCGCGTCTCTGCGGCAGAGATGCAGGCCGCCAGCGCACGCCTGAGCGACGAGCTTAAACAGGCGATGGCGGTTGCCGTGCGCAATATTGAGACCTTCCACAACGCCCAGATTCTGGCCGCGGTGGATGTCGAAACGCAGCCCGGCGTGCGCTGTCAGCAGATTACGCGGCCGGTGCAGTCGGTAGGCCTCTATATTCCGGGCGGCTCTGCGCCTCTCTTTTCCACCGTGCTGATGCTGGCAACGCCGGCGCGCATTGCTGGCTGCGGCCGCGTAGTGCTCTGCTCGCCGCCACCGGTTGCCGATGAAATTCTCTATGCCGCACAGCTGTGCGGCGTGCAGGAGGTGTTTCAGGTCGGCGGCGCGCAGGCGATTGCTGCACTGGCTTTCGGCACCGAATCGGTGCCGAAAGTGGACAAAATCTTTGGCCCGGGCAACGCCTGGGTGACGGAGGCGAAGCGTCAGGTCAGCCAGCGGCTCGACGGCGCGGCTATCGATATGCCTGCCGGCCCCTCTGAAGTGCTGGTGATCGCAGATGAAGAGGCGACGCCCGCATTTGTCGCCTCTGACCTGCTGTCGCAGGCGGAACACGGTCCTGACTCTCAGGTGATCCTGCTGACGCCGTCGCAGAGGCTGGCCGAAGAGGTGGCACAGGCCGTTGAGGCGCAGCTGGCCGCACTGCCGCGCGCCGCCACCGCGCGTCAGGCGCTGGCGAGCAGCCGCCTGATCGTGGCGCAGGATCTGGCGCAGTGCGTGGCGATTTCAAACCAGTATGGTCCGGAGCACCTGATCATTCAGACGCGCCAGCCGCGCGATCTGGTCGATGCTATCACCAGTGCCGGTTCGGTATTTCTCGGCGACTGGTCACCGGAATCTGCCGGTGACTACGCCTCGGGCACTAACCACGTCCTGCCAACCTATGGCTATACCGCCACCAGTTCCAGCCTCGGACTGGCAGATTTCCAGAAGCGGATGACGGTGCAGGAACTGACACCGCAGGGCTTTATGAACCTGGCCGCCACCATTGAAACCCTGGCCGCCGCCGAGCAGCTTGATGCGCACAAAAACGCCGTTACCCTGCGCGTTGCCGCCCTGAAGGAGCAAGCATGAGCACTGAAATTGAAGCGTTAGCGCGTGCTAACGTCCGCGCCCTGACGCCCTACCAGTCAGCGCGTCGCCTGGGTGGCAACGGGGATGTCTGGCTGAACGCTAACGAATTTCCGCTGCCGGTGCCGTTTGAGCTGTCACAGCAGACGCTGAATCGCTATCCGGAGTGCCAGCCGCGGCTGGTGATTGAGCGCTATGCCGCCTACGCCGGTTTAACCCCGGAGCAGGTTCTGGTCAGCCGCGGCGCTGATGAGGGCATCGAGTTGCTGATGCGCGCGTTCTGCGAGCCGGGCAAAGATGCCATTCTGTTCTGTCCGCCGACATATGGTATGTACAGCGTCAGCGCCGAAACCATCGGTATTGAGTACCGTACCGTGCCGGCGCTGGACAACTGGCAGCTTAACCTGCCGGCCATTGCCGGTAAGCTCGATGGCGTAAAAGTGGTTTACCTCTGCAGCCCGAACAATCCGACCGGTAACCTGATCAATCAGGATGATATCCGGGCGCTGCTGGACATGACCGCCGGTAAAGCGCTGGTGGTAGCAGACGAGGCGTATATTGAGTTCTGCCCGGCCGCAACGCTTGCGGCGTGGCTGCAGGCGTATCCGCATCTGGTGATCCTGCGCACGCTCTCAAAGGCGTTCGCGCTGGCGGGTCTGCGCTGCGGTTTCACCCTGGCTAACAAGCCGGTTATCGATCTGCTGATGAAGGTGATCGCACCTTATCCGCTTGCCACGCCGGTCGCTGACGTTGCGGCGCAGGCGCTGAGCGAGGCGGGCATTGCGCTGATGCGTCAGCATGTCGCTGAACTCAACGCGAACCGCGCATGGCTGTATGAACAGCTTCCGCAGCTGCCCGTGGTGGAGCAGGTGTTTCCGAGCGAGACCAACTACATTCTCGCGCGCTTCACCGACTCGCCAGCCGTGTTTAAATCGCTGTGGGATCGGGGCATTATTCTGCGTGACCAGAACAAAAATCCCGGTCTTACCGGATGCCTGCGCATCTCAATTGGTACCCGAACCGAGTGCGAGCGCCTGATCGCCGCGCTGCAAGCCTTTTCCGTGGAGCAAGCATGAGCCAGAAGATCCTTTTTATTGACCGTGACGGCACGCTGATTGCCGAGCCGCCGTCTGACTTTCAGGTAGATCGCCTGGATAAGCTGGCGCTGGAGAAAGATGTGATCCCCGCGCTGCTGGCGCTGCAGGAAGCGGGCTACCAGCTGGTGATGATCACCAATCAGGATGGTCTGGGTACCGAAAGCTTCCCGCAGGCCGATTTCGATGCGCCGCATACGCTGATGATGCAGATCTTTACCTCGCAGGGAATCAACTTCAGCGATGTGCTGATCTGCCCTCACCTGCCCGCCGATAACTGCGACTGCCGTAAACCCAAAACCCGGCTGGTTGAGGCGTGGCTGGCAGAGGGCGCGCTGGATAAAACCAGCAGCTATGTGATTGGCGACCGTCAGACCGATCTGCAGCTGGCGGAAAACATGGGCATTCAGGGCCTGCGCTACGGCGCCGAAGGCGAGAGCTGGGCCTCCATTCAGGCGCAGCTCACCAAACGCGACCGCTATGCGCTGGTCAACCGCAACACCAAAGAGACGCAGATCAAAGTGGAAGTGTGGCTCGACCGTGAAGGCGGCAGCAAAATCAACACCGGCGTCGGCTTTTTTGACCACATGCTGGACCAGATCGCGGTACACGGCGGCTTTCGCATGAATATCGACGTCAAAGGCGACCTCTATATTGACGATCACCACACGGTGGAGGATACCGGCCTGGCGCTGGGCGAAGCGCTGCTCAGGGCGCTGGGCGACAAGCGCGGCATTGGCCGTTTCGGCTTTGTGCTGCCGATGGATGAGTGTCTGGCGCGCTGCGCGCTCGATATCTCCGGCCGGCCGCATCTTGAATACAAAGCGGAGTTCAGCTACCAGCGCGTAGGCGATCTCAGCACTGAGATGGTCGAGCACTTCTTCCGCTCGCTCTCCTACGCCATGATGAGCACGCTGCACCTGAAAACCAAAGGCCGTAACGATCACCACCGCGTGGAGAGTTTGTTCAAAGCCTTTGGCCGCACGCTGCGCCAGGCGATCCGCGTCGAGGGGAATACCCTGCCGAGCTCAAAAGGAGTGCTGTGATGAACGTGGTCATTCTCGACACCGGCTGCGCCAACCTCTCGTCGGTCAGATGGGCGATTGAGCGCCTCGGCTATACGCCTGAAGTGAGCCGCGATGCCGATGTGGTACTGCGCGCCGATAAACTGCTGCTGCCGGGCGTCGGCACCGCACAGGCGGCGATGAACCAGCTGGCAGAGCGCGAGCTGATTGATCTGATCAAAGCCTGTACGCAGCCGGTGCTGGGGATCTGCCTCGGTATGCAGTTGCTGGGACGCGGCAGCGATGAGAATGGCGGCATCAGCACGCTGGGTATCGTTGATGAGCCGGTGGCGCTGATGGATACGCAGGGCCTGCCGCTGCCGCACATGGGCTGGAATCAGATCACCGCCAAAGCGGGACACCATCTGTTCCGCGATATTCCGGATGGCAGCTACTTCTACTTTGTGCACAGCTACGCGATGCCGGTTAACGCCGCCACGATTGCGCAGTGTGACTACGGCCTGCCTTTTACCGCCGCACTGCAGAAAGATAACTTCTTTGGCGTGCAGTTTCACCCCGAGCGCTCCGGCAAAGCGGGCGCGCAGCTGCTGAAAAACTTTCTGGAGATGTAATGATTATCCCCGCGTTAGATTTGATTGATGGCAAGGTGGTGCGCCTGCATCAGGGTGACTACGGTCAGCAGCGCGACTACGGCAGCGATCCGCTGCCGCGCCTGCAGGAGTATGAACGCCAGGGCGCCGGTGTGCTGCACCTGGTGGATTTGACCGGTGCAAAAGATCCGGCTAAGCGCCAGATCCCGCTGCTGACCACGCTGCTGCGCGGCGTCAGCGTACCGGTGCAGGTTGGCGGCGGCATTCGCCAGCGTGATGATGTGGCCGCCCTGCTTGCCGCCGGGGCCACGCGCGTGGTGGTCGGCTCAACGGCAGTCAAACAGCCAGAAGAAGTGAAAAGCTGGTTCAGCGAATTCGGTGCCGACGCCATCGTGCTGGCGCTGGATGTGCGCATCGACGCGGCTAACCGTAAAGAAGTGGCGATCAGCGGCTGGCAGGAAGCGGCGGGCGTTACGCTGGAAGAGGTGATTAGCTGGTATCAGCCGGTGGGCCTGAAGCATGTGCTCTGCACTGACATTTCACGCGACGGCACGCTGAGCGGCTCTAACGTAGCGCTCTATAAAGAGGTGTCTGCTGCTTTTCCGGACATCGCCTTTCAGAGTTCCGGCGGCATCGGCTCGCTGGCGGATATCGCCGCGCTGCGCGGCAGCGGTGCGCAGGGTGTGATCGTCGGTCGTGCCCTGCTGGAAGATAAATTTACGGTAGCGGAGGCGATTTCATGCTGGCAAAACGGATAATCCCCTGTCTGGACGTGCGTGACGGACAGGTTGTAAAAGGCGTGCAGTTCCGCAATCACGAAATCATCGGCGACATTGTGCCGCTGGCGCAGCGCTACGCGCAGGAAGGGGCCGACGAGCTGGTGTTTTATGACATCACCGCCTCATCTGATGGCCGCGTGGTCGACAAAAGCTGGGTTTCACGCGTAGCGGAAGTGATCGACATTCCGTTCTGCGTCGCGGGCGGCATCAGAAGCGAGGAGGATGCCGCGCGCATTCTGCAGTTTGGCGCTGACAAAATATCTGTCAACTCCCCGGCGCTGGCCGATCCGACGCTGATCACCCGTCTCGCCGACCGTTTTGGCGTGCAGTGCATAGTAGTGGGTATCGATACCTGGTTTGATGAGGCGAGCGGTAAATATCACGTTAACCAGTATACCGGTGATGAAGCGCGTACCCGGGTAACGCAGTGGGAAACCCTTGACTGGGTGCGGGAAGTGCAGAAGCTCGGCGCGGGCGAGATCGTGCTGAATATGATGAATCAGGATGGCGTACGTAACGGCTACGATCTGGTTCAGCTGCAGAAGGTCCGCGAAGTGTGCAGCGTGCCGCTAATCGCGTCCGGCGGTGCCGGCACCATGCCGCACTTCCTTGACGCCTTTACGCAGGCAAACGTTGATGGTGCCCTGGCGGCGTCGGTGTTTCATAAGCAGATTATTAATATCAGTGAGCTGAAAAACTTTCTGATCGACAACGGTGTGGAGATTCGCGCGTGTTAACAGCAGACCAACTGGCCCGCCTGGACTGGGTCAAAACTGCGGGCATGATGCCCGTTATCGTGCAGCATAACGTCTCCGGCGAAGTGCTGATGCACGGTTATATGAATGAGGCGGCGCTGGAAAAAACGCTGGCGGAAGGCAACGTCACTTTTTTCTCGCGCACCAAAGAGCGGCTCTGGACCAAAGGCGAATCCTCCGGCCACTTTCTGCAAGTGGTGAGCATTACGCCAGACTGTGATAACGATACGCTGCTGGTGCTGGCGAACCCCATCGGACCGACGTGCCATCTTGGCACCTCCAGCTGCTTCTCGCCTGCCGCCCCGGAGTGGACGTTCCTCTATCAACTGGAGCAGCTGCTGGCGTCGCGGAAAGATGCCGATCCCGCCAGCTCCTATACCGCCAGCCTCTACGCCAGCGGCACCAAGCGTATTGCGCAGAAGGTTGGCGAAGAGGGCGTGGAGACCGCGCTGGCGGCCACGGTGAACGATCGTCATGAACTGACCAACGAAGCCTCCGACCTGCTCTATCACCTGATGGTACTGTTGCAGGACCAGGATCTGGATTTAAGCGCGATCGTTAACAATTTGCGCGTCCGTCATAAGTAACCAATTGTGCAACATGCTGCTCAAAATTAGTAACCAGGAATTATTTTGAGCAGCATTCTTCTCAAAAAAAGCAAATCCAGCTAATATTGAGCAATATATTGCTCAAAGAGGGCTGGTTATGCTGACCTTACAACTTTGCCTTGACGGAGTCTGGCATGATGCTGCCATGCTCAATGTTAAAGCCCCCCAGCTTGGTCGTGGCAGCGAAGCATTACTGGCTTATGACTTTACCTATGCAGCAGAACACCTGGAGCGCAATGATATTGCCAGTTGTAGCCTGAATTATCCTGTCATGCTAATCGGTAGCCATTTTGCGCAGCCCTGGTTTGGGTTTCTGGATGATATTATTCCGGCCGGTGCCAGCCGTCGTTATTGGATCAGCCAACTGGGACTGCAGGGCAAATCCGCAGGTGAACAGGATTACGCATTACTGAAAGCGGGTACCATCGCCCCCGTGGGTAATCTGCGTATTAAAGAGTCTCTGCCACAGCTTCCTGTGAATAGCACTCTGCCAACCCGGCGTTTTTCCGCAGAATGGGCTATTGAGCGCGACAGTGATTTTCTTGAATACGCACAGCAGATGGGCGCGGCCAGCGGCGGTGCAACGGGTGCAGGCGGGGAAGCGCCAAAATTATTGTTACGCCGGAATGCACAACAGGAAGTGTGGATAGATACCTGGCAAGACGATCCTTTGAATCAGGATACCTCTTATCTCGTTAAATATCCGCGTGGTGCTCGCAGCCCGATTGATTGCGATATTCTGCGCGCCGAGTATCACTTCTATCATGAACTTCAGGCACTGGGCATAGACACTATTGATACCAGGCAAATGCTGTTGTGCGAAGGCACACGTTACCCATCGCTATGGCTACCACGATTTGATATAGCGTTCGTTGAAAACAGAAAAGTCCTGTATGGACTGGAATCCGTTTACTCACTGATGCAAAAAGCGCCGGGAAGCTATCTCAACCATTTCGACATCATTCACTGTCTGATAGAAAAGTTGAATTTGGCAGAGGCAGAACGCGAATTACTGGTTATTGAATGGGTTAAACGCGACATGCTGAACATTGCCTTTGGCAACTCCGATAATCATGGCCGTAACAGTGCTATTTTGAAAAAACCCAGCGGTATGTGGCTTGCCCCCGTTTACGACTTTGCGCCCATGAAAGCCGATCCTGAAGGTGTGGTTCGTACTACACAATGGGGCTCACCGTATGAAGAAGGCGGTCATTACAACTGGCATCTGATTGCACAACGTCTGAACTATCTGGTCTCTGAGAAAAGGTTACTGGAGGCGCTACGTATACTAGCGAAAAAGCTGACTGGTCTTAAGGTGCGCCTGGCGCAACGCGGTGTGCCTGCGTCAATTCTCGAAATGCCCGGCGTTGGCTTCAATTTTCTGGATGAGCGCATCGCAGGGTGGAAATTATGATGAAAACCATGACGCCGTTTGAACGTGAAGCGTTATTCCTGGCGTTATTACGTCAGTCGATTGAAGAAAAAGCCAGCCACGGCAAGTTACTTATGCAACTCCGCAAACAGGTGCTGGGATTTTCACAGGATCGCTATGCGGCGCTGGCTGGCATCAGCCGGCGTACCCTGTCAGATATCGAACAGGATAAAGAGAGCGTAACCCTGAATGTGCTGAATCGCGCTTTCAGGCCGCTGGGGCTGGAAATGGGTTTGTTGCCACAACAATCTCACATGCGGCAAACGCTGATTGCGCTGCTGGCTCAACAGGGCGCATCCCATGACCACCCATGAAAAACTTATCGCCCTGCTCGACCAGCACGGCGCTCAATATCGCCTGCTGGAGCATGCAGCGAACGGGAAGTGTGAAGCAGTGGCGGCTTTGCGAGGTACAGAGGTGGGCCAGGGTGCGAAAGCGCTGGTGTGCCATGTCAAAGGTAACGGTATCAAGCAATATGTACTGGCGGTGCTGCCGGCCGATCGGCAGGCGGACCTGAGTAAAGTGGCGGCTGCGGTGGGTGGACGTCGTGCCTCGCTGGCCTCCCCGGCAGAAGTGGATGCCCTGACCGCCTGTGTATTTGGGGCGATTCCACCGTTTAGCTTTCATGAAGATTTACGGCTGGTAGTCGATCCGCTGTTGTTTGAACGCTATGGCGAAATCGCGTTTAATGCCAGAGTGCTGGAGAGATCCGTAGTGATGAATATTAACGATTACCAGCGGCTGCATAATGGTAACGTGATGAAAATAATCCTCTAATTGCCATCCGCCACCGCGGGGGGTACTCTCGGAATACCCGCTTTTACAACAGAAGAACCCGTTTATGGCACACTCCCGTTTTACCGCGCGTCTGCGCAATACCGCAGCGCTGGCGCTGCTGGCTGGCTGCGCTTTTGGCGCGCAGGCAAAGATTGATCAGGTGCGTTTCGCGGTTGATCCGACCTATCCGCCGTTTGAGTCCAAAACCCCGCAGGGCAAGCTGGTGGGTTTTGATATCGATCTGGGCAACGCGCTGTGCGCGCAGATGCAGGCCAAATGCGTCTGGGTGGAAAGCCAGTTTGACGGCATGATCCCGGCGCTGAAGGCGCGCAAGTTTGACGCTATCCTCTCCGATATGGGCGTGACCGAAGAGCGCCTGAAGCAGATCGACTTTACCGAACCGATGTATGACACGCACGTGCAGCTGATAGCGCGTAAAGGCTCCGGCCTGCTGCCGACCGCAGAGTCGCTGAAGGGCAAAAGCGTGGGCGTGGAACAGGGTACGGTGCAGGAGCGTTATGCGCGCGCTAAATGGCAGCCGCACGGCGTCAATGTGGTGCCGTATGGCGACCAGGCACAGGTAGAAAGCGACCTCATCTCCGGCCGTCTGGACGCGGTGTTTACCGACGCTGCGCAGGCGGCTATCGGTTTTCTGAAACATCCACAGGGGAAAGATTTTGCGCTGGCCGGCCCGATTGTGCAGGACCCGCTGATTGGCCCTGGCACCGCTATCGGCCTGCGTAAAGGCGACACTGAACTCAAAGCGGCGCTCAACGGCGCGTTTGATGAGCTGAAGAAAAACGGCACATTTGACACTATCCAGAAGCGCTACTTCGCGACAGATATCTCTGTCCAGCCGTGAATCTCCGGCGGCGCGTTTGCCGCCGCTTTTTTAACGGAACTATACTCTGTTCAGTCACCTTAACAGGCATGCGCGCTACTGCAGCCTCAGAAACAGGACACCGGCCGCCCTATGCAACAACAACATCATCCATTACTGAGCGCCTCGCTGGGCACCCAGCGAGAGATAGTCAGCTTTCATTTCGGTACCGACTCGCAAAAGCGCGTCTATATTCAGGCCGCCCTGCATGGCGATGAGCTGCCGGGTATGGCGGTTGCCTGGTATCTTAAACAGAAGCTGCTGGCGCTGGAGTCCGCCGGCAAGCTGAAAGCGAAAATCACGCTGGTCCCGGTAGCCAATCCGCTGGCGCTGGGTCAGCACTGGCACGGCACGCATCTGGGGCGTTTTCATACTCTCTCTGGCCAGGATTTTAACCGGCGCTTTCCGGCGCTGGGTGAGAAGCTGGCCGCTGAACTGGCGGGGTCTTTGACGCAGAGTGAATATGAAAACAGACGCCTGATCCGCGATGCCATCGACCTTTACTACCGCGATCAGATAGCCAGAACCGAGCTGGAGTCGCAGCGCTATACCCTGATGCGTATGGCAAGTCAGGCCGATCTGATGATTGATCTGCACTGCGACTGGGATGCGCTGCCGCATCTCTATACAACGCCTCACGCCTGGTCTGAAGTGGAACCGCTGGCGCGCTGGCTCGGCAGTGAGGTGCAGCTGCTGGCGCAGATTTCCGGCGGTGAGCCGTTCGACGAAGCGTGCTGCGAACCCTGGCTGACGCTGGCAAAACGCTTTGGCGATGACTACCCGATGCCGCGCGGTCTGCTGCCGGTGACGCTGGAGCTGCGCGGCGTCGCCGATGTCTCTGCGGAACAGGCGGAAAAAGATGCCGATGCAATCATTAATGCGCTCACCGAAAGCGGCTATATCAGCGGCGATCCGGGCGTCTCTCCTGCCCTGCGCCATCCGCCCACGCCGCTGGCGGGCTGTGAATATATTCATGCGCCCTACTCCGGCCTGCTGCTGAACCGGCGTAAGCTGGGTGAGTGGATTAAACCGGGGGAAGTGGTGGCAGAAGTGATTGATCCGGTCAGCGACCACATTACGCCGCTGGTTGCTGAGTATGGCGGCGTGCTCTACGCCAGAAACCTGACCAAATTTGTCACGTCCGGAATGCTGGCGGTGCGGCTGGCGGGGGAAAGTGCGGGACGCAGCGGTGAGCTGCTGGTGATGTGACGGCATAAAAAAACCGGCTCAGGGGCCGGTTTTTTTATTTTAGTGACGACTGCGGTAGTTGCTGACGATGCTGCGGCCAATCACGATAGCCGAACCCAGTACGCCGCCCAGGATCAGGGCTAACAATACGGTAAGGGTCTTTTTCGGACTGTCGCGGCGAATCGGCAGGTCAGCTTCAGCGATATAGCGGAACGACTGCAGGTTGTCTGCCTTGATGGTGACGTGCGTAATAGAGAGCAGCGCGCGCTCGGCACTGTAATAGTCATCATCAAAATCGAGCGGCTTGGTCGCTTCATTGGTTACCATCGCCCGTAACGGTTCACTGCCCAGCAGATAGAGCGTGTCATCAGAGAGATACTCTGCCTGACTCAGCTGTGATTTTGCGAGGCCGGCCGCTTCCGCCACCTTCAGCGCCTGATTAATCACATCAAGACGATGCTGTTTTTTGTTAATGGCGATCTGCTTGTGCGCATCCAGAATTTCTTTCAGCTCTTTGGCTTTTACGCCCAGGCTATGTTTTAGATCCTGACCATAATCGCTGACGACTTCATTATTGACAGTCGTAAGATACTTTTTCAGCTGCGCCTGCGCTTCTTTTGCGCTCTGCGCGACAAAAGAGATAGTCAGCGCATCATTACTGCCTTTATTCACCTGACTGATTTTTAATGTTTCAGGCTGTTCCTGATTTGCCAGGGCGCCAGCGAGCGCATTCATTGAGGCGCTAAAGCGGCCAAACAGCTGGTTTTGCAGATCGGTAACTGACGGTTTTTCCTGGATGTTTTGCGCATAAAGCACGCTCAGCGTGGCGTTATAGCTGGCAACCTGTCCCGCTGAAGGCTGCGTAACAATGGCCTCAGACGTCCATTTTTCCTTCGCCACGCTTAAATAGACAATGCTTAACAACATCGTCACTACCATCGTCACAATAATTATCCATTTGCCTTTCCACAGCTGGACAATTATGTCGAGCAAATCTATTTCATCATTATTGTTTGAAGCCAGAACGCCCGGATCGTTATTCAGTCCGGGCTTATTGTTTGCATTCATAAATTCATTACTCGCCAATCATTATCAGCATAAAAAAACACCTCCCGGACGGGAGGTGTTAAGGACAGTTACTCTAACCACTCGGTGTGGAATACACCTTCTTTATCGGTACGCTTGTAGGTATGCGCACCAAAGTAGTCGCGCTGCGCCTGAATCAGGTTAGCAGGCAGCACCGCTGAACGGTAGCTGTCATAGTACGCGATAGCTGCGGAGAAGGTCGGGGTCGGGATGCCGTTCTGTACTGCATAAGCCACCACATCGCGCAGCGCCTGCTGATACTGGTCAGCGATATCTTTGAAGTATGGCGCTAACAGCAGGTTGGCGATATTGGCATCGGCAGCATAGGCGTCAGTAATTTTCTGCAGGAACTGTGCACGAATGATGCAGCCGGCACGGAAAATTTTCGCGATTTCACCATACTGCAGATCCCAGCTGTACTGCTCTGATGCCGCACGCAGCTGTGAGAAGCCCTGCGCATAGGAGACAATTTTGCCCAGGTAGAGTGCGCGACGCACTTTCTCAACGAACTCCGCTTTATCACCGCTTACTGCCTGCGCCTGTGGACCGCTCAGGACTTTAGAGGCAGCAACGCGCTGCGTTTTCAGTGAAGAGAGGTAGCGGGCAAATACAGATTCAGTGATCAGCGACAGCGGCTCACCCAGATCCAGCGAGCTCTGACTGGTCCACTTACCGGTGCCTTTGTTTGCCGCTTCATCCAGGATCACATCAACCAGGTAGTTACCCTCTTCATCTTTCTTGGTGAAGATATCTTTGGTGATGTCGATCAGGTAGCTGCTCAGCTCGCCGTTGTTCCAGTCGGTGAAGGTTTCAGCCAGCTCTTCATTGCTCAGACCCAGCGCACCTTTCAGCAGCGCATAGGCTTCAGCAATCAGCTGCATATCGCCATATTCGATACCGTTATGAACCATCTTCACATAGTGACCCGCGCCGTTCGGGCCGATGTACGCCACGCAGGCGTCGCCATCTTCTGCACGGGCAGCAATCTTATCGAAGATAGGGGCAACCAGCTCATACGCTTCTTTCTGACCGCCAGGCATGATAGAAGGACCTTTCAGCGCGCCCTCTTCACCGCCGGAGACGCCGGTACCGATGAAGTTAAAGCCCTGCTCGCTGAGCTCCTGATTACGACGGATTGTGTCTTTATAGAAGGTGTTACCGCCATCAATCAGAATGTCGCCTTTATCCAGATGCGGCGTCAGCGATGCAATGGTTTTATCTGTCGCTTCACCCGCCTGCACCATCAGCAGAATACGGCGCGGTTTTTCCAGTGACTCAACAAACTCTTCTACGGTGTAAAACGGAGCAAGTTTTTTACCCGGATTCTCAGCAATGACTTCATCGGTCTTTTCGCGTGAGCGGTTGAAGATAGAAACGGTGTAACCACGGCTTTCGATGTTGAGAGCCAGGTTACGGCCCATTACTGCCATCCCTACTACGCCGATCTGTTGCTTAGACATTACATACTCCTGTCAGATGTATTTACTGCTGATGTGATTAGCAGCACAAAAGTACTTCGATGTTAACTCACTCATCTCAGATTTAGATAGCCTAAGATGCTTCACCCGGCTCATTTGCGTAAATGTCAGGCATGAAATCAGATAACCCAAAAAATGAATGGCTTAGTTATCTGCCCATGCCGGAGAGGCTTTCGCAAACGCAGGGTCAAACGGTCCTTCTTTGACCTCAAGCATCAGGGCGCGTTCTGAAAGGCATTCCACGCTATGAATATCACCAGGATTGAATTCAACCAGCGTGATACCCGAGCGCGGCCCTGCAACAAACTGACGTACCACAGCACCCTGTGCATCATAAAGCCGGATATCCAGCTCCCCTTCCAGCACCGTGAACAGCTCCCACTGATGCGAAAGCTCGTGGTAGTGAGGCTCAACGAAGCTTCCGCTGACTAAACCAATCAGCAGACGCTGAACTTTGTCATCGTGGGAAGCATGCATAAGAAGATGCGCGCGTTTGCGCACTGACAGCTCTGCATCCCGATAGAGCTGCTCGGTAACGGCCTTATCAATAACCCTCATTATTCACCCCAAACGCGTTTTCAATCTGACCTGCGGCAGCGTCCACTGAAAATTGATCCAGCAGCAGCTGATAAGCAGCCGCGCCCATCTCTTTTCTCAATGTCTCATCCTGCGTAAAGTTTATTGCCGCCTGCAGCAGACGCTCATCTTCACCGTTGATGAAAATCGTTCCGGCTTTGTTAGCATTAACGATATCGGCCAGATCGTTACCTTTGTTGACGCTACCGAGGATAGGGATACTTTGCACCATGTAACCCAGCAGTTTTCCCGGGAAATTATGTGAGGTATGGTTTGCTGCCAGAGAAAACAGACCGACATCAACTTCGGTCAGCAGATGTTTAAACGTTTTCTGATCCACCGACGGCAAATAGGTGAAGTTTGTCAACGCCCATTCCTGAGCGAGTTTGTTAATCAGAGTGACTTCATCACCCTGCCCGACAAACAGAAAATGCGCCTGTGGAAAAGCCTGCATGCTCTTGACCAGCCGCATCAGGTTCGCCATATCCTGCGCATGACCAATGTTACCGCCGTAGAAAAACACCGTTTTGTCCTGCAGGCCGGACGCTTTGACAATTGAAGCATAGTCACTGCCCCCAGCATAAGCGGGTTCAATACTGGCCCAGTTGCGTAGCACTCCGGCCCTTCTTTGCGGATTACGCTGCATAAACAGCCTGAGGTTGTTTTCCGACATCAGGCCTATATCGCTGGCTTCATCGTAAAGGCTTTTCTCAAAATAGCGAAAATACTTTTCGGTCAGCGAGCCCTGCTTAATCATGCCCGCATCAATCGCCCACTGTGGAAAAAAGTCACGCAGAATCAGGTAGGATTTGCATGCACAACGCTGTTTGATCTTTCTGACTAAATGCCCCCAAAAGACAGAGGGCGAATAATAAACAATGCCATCAAATGAGTTTGCTTTTATCTTATGACGTACCGCTCTCCACGCACGCACTGACAGCAGGCTTTCGTTAATAGCCCGCTGAATATGACTGACATCTTTGATTGGACCCGTTCTGAAACGCCAGACGGTAACGCCCTCTAACATATCCTCCTGCAACGCGTGCTGCAGATTTGCATCCGGGGTAATAACCGTAACGCTATGACCACGCTGAATGAACTCCTGCGCCAGCTCATGAAACATCTTTGCACCGACGCGGGTACTGTGCGGAAGGTAATCGTCAATTATAAAAGCAAATTTCATCAGTACTCTTTCCAGACAACCCGTTTGATGTAGTCAGTGTAGGAATGAATAATCCGGACTACTTTGTCTGAAACGTTTGGCATGCTGTAGTCATAGACCTGACGCAGCAAACGCTCTTCGCCGCGCGGCTGAGTCTCAAGCACGGCAAGCGCCTGCAGCACACGATCGCGCTCCAGACCTGTCATCATGACCGAAGCTTCTTCAAACCCTTCCGGACGTTCATGCGCTTCGCGAATATTCAGCGCCGGGAAGTTCATGATTGAGGACTCTTCAGTGATGGTTCCGCTGTCAGAAAGCACGGCACGGGCATGTTTCTGCAGGTGGTTATAATCGTGGAATCCGAGAGGTTTCAGCAGCTGGATTTTTTCGTGGAACACAATGCCGTTGGCTTCTATACGGTTACGGGTACGCGGGTGCGTAGAGACGATAACCGGCAGCTGATACTTCTCAGCAATGGTATTCAGAATATCCGCCAGCTTAGCCAGCTGCTTCGGCGAATCGACGTTCTCTTCCCGGTGCGCACTGATGACAAAGAACTGATTAGCCTGAAGCTGCAGACGCTCAAGCACATCAGAGCCATCAATCTGCGGCATATAGTGCGTTAAAACTTCATACATCGGACTACCGGTTTTGATCACCCGATCTGCCGGCAGGCCTTCAGCCAGCAGATACTCACGCGCAATATCACTGTAGGTGAGATTGACATCTGCGGTATGGTCAACGATGCGGCGGTTGGTTTCTTCAGGTACCCGCTGATCAAAGCAGCGGTTGCCCGCTTCCATATGGAAAATAGGGATTTTACGACGTTTAGCCGCGATAGCAGAGATGCAGGAGTTGGTATCTCCTAAAACCAGCATCGCTTCCGGCTGTACTTCGGCAAATACCTGGTCAATCTTGATAATCACCTGACCAATCGTTTCTGCCGCATTTTTTCCTGCAGCATCCAGAAAGAAGTCCGGCTTACGTACATTGAGGTCGTTAAAAAAGACTTCGTTAAGCTCATAATCGTAGTTCTGACCGGTGTGAACCAGAATATGCTCACAATACTGGTCAAGTTTATCCAGCACGCGCGACAGGCGGATAATTTCCGGACGCGTTCCTACAACTGAAACAATTTTAAGTTTTTTCATAATGATCTTTATAAAGGCGATGAGAAAGTATCAGGCTGTTCAGGATCAAAGATTTCATTAGCCCAGACCATGGCGATCAGGATTTCGCTGCCAATATTTGTGACGTCATGTGCCCAGCCGGGGATAGTCTCAATGATGACCGGCTCAGCATCACTGGTAATCACTTCATGATATTCATCAGTTATCATGTGCCGGAACTTAAATCGGGCTTTACCGCTTAGCACCAGAAACTTTTCAGTTTTGGTGTGATGATAGTGACCGCCGCGCGTAATGCCCGGGTGAGCAGTAAAGTAAGAAACCTGTCCAGAATCATGACTTTTGAATGCTTCAACAAATGTTCCGCGGCTGTCAGAATGTGACTTTATGGGGTAGGAAAACTGATTGACCGGCAGATAGCTAATATAGGTAGAGTACAATGCTCTGGTAAAACCAGTACCTACCCGTTCGTTGACCAGGCTTTGCCGGCTATGTTTAAAATTTTCCAATGCGCTGATAATATCACCTAACCTGATGTTAAATTCAGGTTTTACTTCCAGGAAAACAGAGCTGCTTGCGTCATTAATGTTACCATCCATAACCCTGACAAAAGATGCCATAACATCATCGATATAAACCAGCCTGATCGCTTTTTCCGGGTCATCTACCTGCACTGGCTTTTCATTAGCAATATTGTGGCAAAATGTTGCTACGACAGAATTATAATTTGGCCTGGCCCACTTTCCAAACACTCCGGGCAATCTGCAAATATAAACCGGATTGTTAAATTCATCGAACAAAGAAGCAAGTCGATCTTCTGCGGCACGCTTAGAGCGGCCATAGTCAGTTTCTGCCTGAGCATGGATAGATGAACTAAACAAAACCGGAATTTTACGACCCGTTTTTTTTATGACTTCAGCAATTGCCTGATAAATAACTTCGGTAAGACCGATGTTATCAGTAGTGAAATCAGCAGGATTTTGCGGACGATTAACGCCCGCCAGATGAAACACAAAATCCATATCCTGTAACAGGGCTGATAGCTCATGCTCATCTTGCTTGCGGTTGAACGTATGAACGGTTATATCAGGGAATCGCTTAAGATATAAATTGAGATTTTTGCCGATAAAACCTTCAGAACCTGTAATCAGGACATTCACTGCTTATTCCTCCGGATCCGCATGCTCGCCTTTAGCGATTTTATGCATAAATTCAAGTTTCATCAGCAGGCGTATCATACCTTCAACATCAAGACGCTCAGTATTATGTGAGTTATACTCCTCTCCACACAGCGCATCAGTTAATTTCTTTTCGCCCTCTTCAACAAATTTTGCATAATTCAAATCGCGTGTATCAGCGGGAACGCGGAAGTAATCCCCCATATCTTCAGCGCAGGCACGTTCTTCTTTGCTGAGCAGAGATTCATACAGCTTTTCACCGTGACGGGAACCGATGACGCTGATCTGATGCTCAGGCTTATTCATCACTTTCAGGATTGCCTGGGTGAGGGTGTCAACAGTAGCTGCCGGCGCTTTCTGGACGAAAATATCACCGTTATTACCATGTTCGAATGCATACAGCACAAGATCAACCGCATCCGCAAGGGTCATCATAAAACGCGTCATGCTGGGCTCAGTAATAGTAATGGTTTTGCCCTGCTGTACCTGCTGAACAAATAGCGGAATAACAGAACCGCGTGATGCCATTACGTTACCATAGCGGGTGCCACAGATAACGGTGCCAGTACCTTCGAGATTACGACTGGCCGCAACCATAACCTTTTCCATCATCGCTTTACTGATGCCCATCGCGTTGATTGGGTAAACTGCTTTATCTGTGCTGAGGCAAACGACACGTTTTACGCCTGCGGCGATAGCACAGTTCAGTACATTTTCAGTACCAAGAACGTTGGTGCGCACTGCCTGCATAGGATGAAACTCACAGGAAGGTACCTGTTTTAACGCCGCGGCGTGGAATACGTAATCAACCCCACGCATTGCAGCGGCAATGCTGTTTTCATCGCGTACATCTCCAAGATAAAACTTGAGCTTAGCGCTGTTATATTTTTTGCGCATATCATCTTGCTTCTTTTCATCGCGACTAAAAATGCGAATTTCGCCGATATCAGTATCAAGAAAACGCTTTAATACTGCATTTCCGAATGAACCTGTACCGCCGGTAATAAGAAGGGTTTTATCTTTAAACATTATTATCTCCTGATTAAATCTTCGAAATTAAAGATTGCAAATATATTGAAGCACGCTTATTAGCATGACTGAATTCTAGTGCTCTCTTCCTGGCACTAACAAGCATAAAAGCAGATTTTGCATCACTCTCACTGTTTTGAAAGTAGCTCGCGATTTTACCAGCTGCATCGCAAGGGTTAAGCGGATCAAAATAAATTGCATGTTCATTGCATATGTCATGATTAAAAGGCATATCCGATGCAAATAAGGGCCTTTCCATAACCATGGCTTCTAATGGCGTTGCTGAAAAACATTCGAGCAGGCTGGGGAAAATAACTGCATCCATATTCCGGTAAAAAGCTGGGCATTGATCTACTTTTAAGACACCTACATTACAGATATCAGATTTAAATTTTTGATCACACGCACCCCACTCCTCCGGACTAAAAGTTACATAAAAATCAGAATCAATATTATATTCAGATTTTAAAACATCTCGAATCTGAGGAAATATTTTTGTGTTTTTATGCGGATAATTTCTACCCACAAATCCAATTTTTATTTTATCCTTTGAGAAGTTATAGTTAACTTCTTTCCAGCGTTCAGCCTGTAAAAATACCGAACTGAGACAATTATTTACCACAGAAACATTTTGCGGAGCAGATATTTTTTTATCGACTAATCGACGTGCAACGTGTTCAAGCTCAACAACCAGATTATCGGCGCGCTGAAAAAAGAATTGTTGAAGAGAAAACTTAGCCCTGGTCTTAATTTTATGTATGAAATGCATGTCAGCATAAATTTTATTGTTCGGATAAATAATCCAGGGTTGAGCAAATCCTGTAATATTTACAAATTTTTTAGAAAAAGTATATAACGGACCGAATATCGTAAATATTTTGCTAAACGAATTTAACTTTTTCTGAAACTCATTATTTAAAGCCTTTAGGCCATAGCTATTAACTACACTATAATGAGGCAGAACAGTAAGATCATAACCCAACGATCTAAGATTCTGGTCAACTTCATCAGAAGCCCAAATTGCAAGTTGATCAGGTAAGCCGTCCATCAGAGTTAGCTCACCGATTACTGAAGTCGCAACCTGCACGCCCCCACCAACGTGAAGATTACTGGCGTTGAGAAGCACTTTATTTGGGTTCACAGTTCCTCTCTTTATAGCTTTTGTTTGCTTTAGCTACTAATGCATAAATAAGAAGAATACCTGCAGTGAACAGCATTCCTTTAATGGCGGTAAACATAACGGCATGCCAGATAAGGAAGAGTGAGAACGATATTTTGAAAAGGAGAAACCCAACAAAAAAATTCCTCTCTCTATTATATATTACCGTTTTTGCCTGTAAATAGCCAAGCAGTGCAAATACTAAAGTTTGCAGAATAAGTGTTGGTAATAAGCCCATGGTCAAAAATTGGGCCGCGGGTGCAAAGCCAGATAACTTAGTACTAGTTGCACTGTAGTGTAAGTATGTATTAATTGGCAAATACTTGAAAGAGATATAGTCGCTTATGCCATTATATCCCGCGCAATTAAATAGGCATGAATTATCAGTAACTAAAAGAGGAAAGTCAAAATTAATCACACTCCACAACACCTGTCCTTGCAAAGCAACGCGAGCGAAAATGAATTCACTATCATAACCTTGCGCAAGATAGGATAATACAATAATTAGCATCAATGATAAGAAGCACAAAAAAAGCAAAAAGAATGTTTTCTTTTTTATTCTTAAGTTTTTTGTAAAGCTAGGCAGCAAAAAACAAAAAATAGTAAAGTAAATTATAAAAGCGCTAAATTTTTCACCCAGAACAAATATGGCCAAAAATATATAACTTAAAAGCATTAAGTTAGCAAGTATGCTACGGTTTCTATCATAACACCTAGATAAATATAAGTACCCTGCAAAATAAAAAGACTGAAGCAACAAGGTAGGGTAAAATGATAAACCGCTTGGTTCCATATTCTGCCAAAATAAGACCCGATTCATGCCTTTCAATACAGGGCCTGAATAAAAAAGCATAATCGCAAAACCTAGCATAATTACAGAAGAGATAATTAATACGATAAAATTTTCAGCTAATTTTATTGATATTTTGGGTAGAGTAGTACGTGAACCTTTTTTTATTACAGTTGAAAAAACCGTATTGGAAATACCAATTGAATAAAAAAAATAAGCTAGCATTATTAAAACAGAACCATTAGGCGATCCATACTGGTCTACTTCAATCATATGCACGCCATTATTAACCAGCAGCAAACTTATGCACATTCCGATATAATAATAAAATGGCATAGCGCTGGTAAACAAAAATGCAGGATAATACTTGTAGTAATAGTAAACAATAGCAATTAATGAGATTGGGACTACCAGATATTCTAATAACTGTGTATTTCTTTCACTGTTAAGATACTCGGCATAACCAAGAATAAAAAACACTACTGGCAGCAAGAATGTAAAACAAAGATCAGATCGTCTTATAGCCATATATTTTCGTTATCTACAGCATCTATGTAAGAGAAAAGGATCTGCTTAAGCACGCGATTATATATTTCTTCCGCTTTAGCCATTGCAGCTTGTCCGCTAAGCATAAGATTAAGTGAACCTGGATAGGTTGCCAGATAACATGCAGCGACAAATTCAAGATTATACTGTTTATCTATGGGCTCATTAACAGGTGCGGCGTTTAAAATATCAAACAACTTATGCGCGGAATTAATTTTTATCACATTTTTATGATCTTCGTAAAATACGCGACCGAATAAAAAAACCTTTTTCCCTAACAGCAGTGCTTCATAACCGACAGTGCTGGTTAGTGTGATAACACCAGCAGAATATTTAATGAGCTGTTTAGTATTCTCATTGGGGCCCAAAACGTTGACATTTGGCAGCTTTTTTAAGTCGTTATAAAATTTTAGCGATGGATAACCCCAGGCACTTACATGATCTTTCACATATAACTTGCATCCCTGAGGAAGGTTGAAAGCTATATTTTTAATGACCTCATACTCGTTTAAATATGTGCCAGACAAAATTGATGTGGAAGATTCCGGATGGAAATGCATTGGATAAAGTAAGAACCTATCATCCTGGACATTACTTTTATCATAATAATCGCGCAACCTAATCGTTTTAATTTTGCGCCTGACATTTCTTATAAAAAGATTAAGGTAGGTTTTTACAGGATTTCCAGACTGGAAACTGTGGTATTCATCATCATTTATATGAGCGAGCACTCGTCTAAGGGTTTCATACTTATCTTTTTTAAGATATCTTTTGGAAATATCAACCTTGTCTAACCCGTTTATTTTCATATAATCAGGCACGACATTTTCTATATTATCCAAATAGTTAATCGCCCACTGCGAAACTTCGTCTGGTACAGCAATAGATTTATTTCTTATTCGCTTGAAAAAGTGTTTGGGCCTATTGTCGTTTAAAGGATCTGAGCTTAATGAAAAACGTCCAGGAATCCTTGATCCACCTACCCCTATATATTGAATGTTGTTTTCTTTTGCAACAGCCCAGGCAACATGAGAAAAAGTGTTAGAAACATTTTCATAAAGCACATAATCAGTTTTTTGCTCTTGGAATATAAACTCATAAAACGATATAAGTGCACTCAAAAGCCTGGGCAAATAATTTTTATCTTTCTTACCCCATACTTGGTATATTTCTGCCCTTTCAAAGTCTGAAAGCAGCATGGCATTCAAATTATAATTGTTATATTTTTCTAATAACGAAGGATTTAATTCATGCTCACGAAAGTATGAAGAAAACTCAAAAACCTTACATTTTGTTGCTTCCAAATTATTATTGTCTTTGGATAGTTCACTGTCTACAGCAAACGATACAACAGCACCATCTTGCTGTAGTAATCTACCTAAATGATTGAAGAAGTGATGATAGTTAGGCGCGCCATTAGATAAAATTAATACGTTCATTGCTTGTTGAATCCAACTATCGAATTTACAGTAACCGGAGTGTTCATTTTTGCATCCTGGCTTAGTTTCTGCCCAATGATCTCTTCTAAAAACTTCGGTGGTAATCCAAAGCCTGGGCGAACGCTGCGTACTGCATCAGCAGTAATTACATCGCCTTTTTTCAAATCCTTGACGAAATAGAGTGAACGACGGAACTGTACATTACCCTGTTCGCTAGATTTGCGGCCATAATCAACATTTCCTAAAGCAGACCACGCAGTCTTCACTCCACGGCAAAGCTGCTGCATTTCGGCGGGCTCAAGTGAAAAGCTATCATCTGGTCCACCGCCAGAACGGTTAAGCGTAAAGTGTTTTTCTACTACGGCCGCGCCCAAAGCGATACTTGTAATAGCGGTAGTATTATCGAGCGTATGATCCGATAAACCGGTTACAAGATTATGCTGCTGAATCATATCACTGATAGTTCGCAGATTATAATCCTCTGCAGGTGCAGGATAGCCACTCACACAATGTAAAATGGCCAGCTCTTTACAACCAGCAGATCGGGCTGCACTGATAGCTTCCTGAATCTCTTCAGCATCTGCCATTCCGGTAGAAATAATCATGGGTTTACCAGTGCTGGCGACATAGCGAATCAAAGGGAGATCAATAGCTTCAAAAGAAGCAATCTTATAAGCAGGTGCATTAAGCTCTTCAAGCAGGTCAACTGCTGTAGAATCAAAAGGTGAACTAAAAATCGTGATACCTACTTCAGCAGCTTTTTCAAATAACGTTTTATGCCACTCCCATGGCATTGCTGCTTCTTTATAGAGGTTATAGAGCGTTTTGCCATCCCACAATCCGCCTTTAATCTGAAAGTCTTCGCTATCTGAGTTAAGAGTAATAGTATCAGCAGTATAAGTTTGCAGTTTAATTGCATCAGCACCTGCGATTTTCGCTTCTTCAATTAGCTTAAGAGCGTTCTCAATTTTACCATTATGATTGGCAGAGAGTTCAGCAATGACGTAGGGCGGGAAATCCTGACCAATCTGGCGTCCAGCAATGGTGATATATTTATTCATCTTATTTACCTTTTCCTGTCCACTCATTTTTCAAAAGCCCGAAACAAATAACATCATGATATTTGTTATCATTAAAGTGCTCTTGTCGCAGAACACCTTCAGTTGTAAAGCCAAATTTCTCATGCAACGAAATAGAACGCTTATTGAAGTCAATAACACGTCCAGCTATTTTCCTGACATTCATCTCATCAAATAAATACTCAATTATATTATATGCGAGGTATTTCCCCAGACCAGGTTGAGCATAAGGATCTACATAAAACCCCCATTCTGCAACTCCACTCTCTATCACGCTTATCTGCGCAAATCCTTTTACTTCTTCATTAACTGAAAAAATAAAAGCAAACCTGTCCTTCCTCGTTGCTAAGGACTCAAACCACCGTACATGATCGACTTTTTTTATTATTTCTTTGTTAAACATAAATGAGCGGATTGAATCATGATTACGCCATTTTAGTATGAGATCCAGATCGTCTTCACGCAGCAACCTAATCGAATTGTTTATCTTTAGATCAGCATCGATCATATAAGATTCTCCATCAGGTAAGCTATACGCGCTGCACCTTGTCCATCAGTAACTAACGAACTGTTGGATGACATTGTGCTTAAAAGCTCAGCATCATTCACGAAATTGCTGATATACTCAGGTAATAGCGCCAAAATATCTTGTTGAGAATTTATTATCCATGCTGCGTTTAATTTCTCAAGACTTTCAGCTATAACCTTCTGGTTTTCTGCAACAACTATCATGACAGAAGGTACACCGAGAGCACAGCGTTCCCAGGCTGAAGACCCAGCCGCGCCAATCGCAAGGTCAGTTTCACTCAATATTTTCCCCATTTCGCGGGTATCAATTAACAAAGTTGTTTTCCAGGGATAATTTTCAATGCTTTTATTTATTTCGTCCATCCAGGGGAAATTACTGCCGACAACGACATTGATACAACAAGAGTCTGGAAGTTTACTCTTTCTCAGTGCTTTCAAAACATCTTCCGTAGCATTAGCTGCGTCTATCCCGCCCATGGAAATCGTGATTGATTTTAATTCATTATTTTTTTTACGATTAAGGCTTGAGTCTCTTAATGCAGAAAATTCATCGCGCAATAAAGCATATTCTGCACCCAGCAAAAACCGGCATGATTCAGGTGCCAATGCCTTGTAATCTTCAATGGTTCTGCCAGCATTTTGATCTATCAGGATATCACATTGATGTATACGATTTGCCAGATCATCAATGACGATAATTTTTCCTACTTTTTCTTTAAGATAGCTTTCCCAGTCTGAAGCCAGACCATAATGATCTACTACGCATAAATCAATATTCAGATCATTCAGCAGGCTGAGAACTTCATGTGCATCCTGCAACTGTGTACAACCAAGCCAGTCTGCGTAACTGGCGGTTTTTGCTTTTCTATCATGCGGCTTTTTAAGCGGAAGGCATAAGTGACCGCGCTCAAGGATTTTGTCCTGAAGATGACCATCATGCAGGCGGGTTGCAAAATAGCATTCTGCTCCTCGCTTTTTTAGTTGATCGGCCAGAGTAAGACAACGCATTACATGACCCGTGCCTATAAGCAGCGATGCATCTGCACGAATAAGAATTTTTTTTCCTGTAAGCATTGCACTACCTTTTTAACAGATAATAAAGCTGCTCAGCTCTTTCCCAGTCACTATATGTATCAATATCCTGAACGCGCGTCCGGGGCAACATCACAGGGATAGAGTCACTGGAAAATATAGGCTTCTGGCTCAGCCAGGCCTCTGCGCTGCCCCAGTAGAATTGACCGGCATCATGTAGTCCTTCTTCCAGATCCTGCGACCGCGTATTATAGAATTCTGGAAAGAACATCTCTAGTTTGCCATCCGCTTTTTTCTTTAAGGCCCTCTGAATAGGAAAAGCGTATTCAGTAACGGAAAAAGCATAGTCTGCATTATGGTCTACCAGTAACTGATGACCAATAATTAAGTCTTCCGGAATAACAAAAGGTGCAGTTGCATAAATGCAGCAGGCGTTTGTTACAGGCGCTATATTCTCAGTCATCCATGCCACTGCATGCGCGATCACCGGTACTGTTCCGGTGAAGTCATCTGAAAGGTGTGCTGGCCTTTTGAAAGGAACCTGCGCACCAGTATTTAGGGCTACCTGCGCAATTTCATCATCGTCAGTTGAGACAATGATGCGATCAAAAATATTACTTTTCAGCGCTGTCTGTATTGAATGCGCGATCATAGGCTGGCCAGCGAATTCACGTATATTCTTTCTGGGAATTCGTTTGCTACCGCCACGCGCCGGAATAATGGCAATATTCATTGCTGCAGTGCTTCTTTCAAACACTGAACGACTTCATCTTGTTGTTCAGTGGTAAGGGTAGGAAACATAGGTATACTGATGGCTTCAGTATAATATTTTTCTGCTTCCGGAAAATCTCCAGCTTTAAATCCCATTTCCTTATAGTATGGCTGTGTATGTACAGGTATATAATGCAGATTTACGATAATATCTTTGCTTCTGAGATAATTAAAAACATCCAGATGCGTAGCTTTTATTTTATCAAGCTGAAGTCTGATTACATATAAGTGTAATCCTGAATAACTATCAGGATGCTGCCATGGAAGTGTCAGAGGAAGTTCTGAGAGCAGTTCATTGTATCTTTCTGCAATTTCATGTCTCCTGGCGACGTATTGTTCCAGTCTTTCCATCTGGCTAGCGCCTAAAGCAGCCTGAATATCTGTCATTCTATAGTTAAAGCCTAGCGCCACTTGCTGATAGTACCACGGGCCATCCATAGTTTTGGTCATCAAATCTGGTTCACGAGTGATACCATGACTTCTCAAAAGTCCCATGCTGGTAGCTAATTCATCGCTATTAGTTACTGCCATACCACCTTCAGCAGTAGTGATAATTTTCACCGGATGGAAACTAAAGACTGTAATATCGCTAAATTTGCAATTTCCGATCGGCTCATTTCTATATTTGCCTCCAATTGCATGTGAAGCATCTTCTATAACTTTGAAACCAAACTCTTGAGATAGCTTGTAAATTGCTTCCATATCACAAGGCTGACCGCAAAGGTGAACCGGGATAACAATTTTTGGAAGACAACCTTTTTTCTCTGCCGCAATGAGTTTTTGTTCAAGCTTAATCGGGCAAAGATTATATGTTTTAGGATCAATATCAACAAAGTCTACTCGCGCTCCACAATAGAGCGCGCAGTTAGCTGAAGCAACAAACGTATTTGGCGTTGTCCATAACCAGTCATCTTTACCCAACCCTAATGCCAAACACGCAATATGTAATGCTGAAGTAGCGCTATTTACCGCAAGTGCATGCTTAACATTACAATGATGTGCAACTGCATTTTCAAAGCGAGTAATCGCAGGACCTTGTGTTAAATTAACAGAATTTAACACCTCAACTACTGCGTCAATGTCAGCCTGCGTAATATCTTGTTGACCATATCTAATCATGATGAGCCCGATTCATAAAAATTTGAACACTCAATATTGTTTATACAATATTGTTGCATATTTAGCTGTCTTTCAATACTTTCTTTGAGCAATAAAAAGCCACTGATTTAAACACAAGAATAAAAGCGAAGGCAGCAGTTATACCTGCTGGCACAGCAATAATTTTATAATGATCTTGTAGAATAATAACTGTTATAAAAAACACCAATAATGAAGTTATGTGACTTACAATTATGGCTTTATCTTTTCCAATCGCATAAAGAGCATAATGGAATATCATTCCAAAAGCATTCAGCACTGTAGCCACTAATAAAATATGATAAACGAATATATACTTTTCAAATATAGGCTTTCCGGTCCATTTAAGGAGGAATGGCATTAATAAAATACTAATAATCACAAATGCGAAAGTAACAACAACTGTTATTACGGACATTTTTTTTAAGTGATTATCAAATGCAATTTTGTTCCCATCGTTTTTTAACTTTATGAGTGCTGGATAGCTAAACGAAAATACTCCTGCATCAAGAAAAGTCATTAGTGTGCTGGCCATCCCTATAAATAACACATAAGCACCCACTACTTCCAGATCGTTTAAATATTGCATCCAGTAACGATCGACTGTTTGTAGTCCTCTTAAGGCGAGAGTAGCTATAAGGAATAAGCCGCTTATTTTAATTCCTTTGATTATCCATGGATAATCTATTTTATTTCCCCAGCCACCCATATTAGCTTTCTTTAATGAAGAAAACCCTAAAACTAAAGATAACAAACCAGAAACGGACCAGAAAATAAATATTTCGTTAAGTGTTCCGGGAACAACTTTAGTAGCCATGAGTATAACTACTACTATTGCCCATAACCCTTGCCTTATAAAAAGTAGTAAGCTCGCAGTGGTCTGCTTACTTATAGCGACCAGTAAACGTGATATTTCCTGATTGAGATGCTCTAATATAAGAATCAACAGAAACCAGGAAGCCTGAGCAGGCGTTATTTTTTCGGCCACAGTAGTAAAAAACAGAAATATTAATAGCAATATATAGAGTAAAAATGAAACAAACGCCTGATTTTTAAGAAAAGCACCCCATTGCGATTTTTCGCTTTTGAGTATTTCCCTTGTGGTATAAACATAGAAATCGAGGCCAACGAAATATAGAGCATAGCCTACAGTTGCTGTGAATATACCATATAAGCCAAGATCTTTCGGAGCAAGATACTTCGCCAGAAAAAATATAAACAAAAATCTGCTTGCTAATGTTACTCCTCGTAACGAGATATTCAATATTCTTTTATTCATTATAACTTCTTTCCTGCACTCAATTTAAGGTGTGCAATTTTTTCGGTATTGCTTGACAAGCAAAATGAGGCATGATCTGGATATACTTCTGGTAGTGGAGACTCGTTGCCATGCTACCGCCCCTGGCTTACGGCAACCACATGCCAAAGAGTTCAAATTTTCGTACCTTGCCCGACCACCGCACAATAATTAACCATGCCCATTATCAACAGGTTAACACAGCTGTTATGGGGTAATCGCTGCTTGTTTATATAACAACCAATTCTCGTGCAGGTGTTGCAGCACTCTTCTATAATCAGTTTCCGAGGCTAATAGTTAAGTTTAACTAATTCCAATAAGAAAAAAAGGCTTCTGTTTCCAGAAGCCAATTTTTTCTTTCGCGCTGTTTTAATGCTCAGCAACATTAGCACATAAGTTGCTCAAGATAATAGTTAAGGCTTCACAGATTATAACCATTCGGATTCTTCGACTGCCAGTTCCACGTATCCCGCATCATCGCGTCGATACCGCGCGTGACGCGCCAGTCGAGTTCATTGTTCGCCAGCGTTGCATCGGCCCAGAAGGCGGGCAGGTCGCCGTCGCGGCGCGGTTTGAACTCAAACGGGATCGCTTTACCGGAAGCCGCTTCAAACGCTTTGATCATCTCCAGCACGGAGAAGCCGACGCCGCCGCCGAGGTTATAGGCTTTATAGCCTTCAACCTTGCTGAGGTGATCCAGCGCTTTCAGGTGCCCTTCTGCCAGATCGACAACATGAATATAGTCGCGCTGTGCAGTGCCATCTGGCGTTTCGTAGTCGTTACCAAACACGCCGAGCTTGTCGAGGCGGCCAATCGCCACCTGCGCAATGTAGGGCAGCAGGTTGTTCGGGATGCCGGTCGGGTCTTCGCCAATCTCGCCAGACTCATGCGCGCCTACCGGATTAAAGTAGCGCAGCGCGATGGCTTTAAATTTGGGTTCCGCTTTAGCGAAATCGCGCATCACGAATTCGGTCATCAGCTTGGAAGTGCCATAAGGACTGGTGGTGCCGCCAATCGGCGTGGTTTCCACATAAGGAACCGGGGCGTCAGCGCCATATACGGTGGCTGATGAACTGAAGATAAAGTTCCAGACGCCCGCGTCACGCATCTCTTCCAGCAGAACCACGGTGCCGGCTACGTTGTTTTCATAGTATTCCAGCGGCTTGCGCGTGGATTCCCCGACGGCTTTCAGCGCAGCGAAGTGGATCACCGCAGAGATGCTGTGGCTGGCAAACAGATCGCGCAGGCAGGCGCGGTCGCGAATATCGCCTTCGACGAACACTGCTTTTTTACCGGCCAGTTTTTCAACGCGGTTAATCGCTTCGCGTGATGCATTGCAAAGGTTATCCAGAACCACCACATCGTCACCGCGCTCCAGCAGCGCCAGTACCGTATGGGATCCGATATACCCTGCCCCGCCCGTTACCAAAATAGCCATGTCTACTCCTTGGAAACCGCGCAGGCTGCGCGGTATGGAAATGCTTACTTATCCAGAATCTTGTGAATCGCTTCGCGGAAGTCGCGGCCCTGAGCGTTGTTGCGCAGACCGTAAGAGACAAACGCCTGCATGTAGCCGAGTTTACGGCCGCAGTCGAAGCTGGTACCGGTCAGCAGCTGCGCATCAACCGGTTTGCTCTTGCTCAGCGACGCGATGGCGTCAGTCAGCTGAATACGACCCCATGCGCCTGGCTCGGTTTTCTCAAGCTCAGCCCAGATGTCCGCAGAAAGAACATAGCGACCCACTGCCGTCAGATCAGAGTTCAGCTCAGCGGCATGCTCCGGCTTTTCAACGATGCTGGTGATCGTACTGATATCGCCCGGGTTGTCGATAGGCTGCTCAGTGGTCAGCACGCCATACTCAGAGAGATCTTCATTCGGCATATGTTTTGCCAGCACCTGGCTGCGGCCGGTCTCTTCAAAACGCGCGACCATGGCGGCCAGGTTGTAGCGCAGGTGATCGGCAGTAGAGTCATCCAGCAGTACGTCTGGCAGCACAACTACAAACGGGTTGTCGCCAATCATCGGACGCGCACAAAGTACGGAGTGACCCAGACCCAGCGGATCGGCCTGACGGACGTTCATGATGGTGACGCCCGGCGGGCAGATGGACTGCACTTCGCTCAGCAGCTGGCGCTTAACGCGCGCTTCCAGCAGAGCTTCCAGTTCGTAGGTTGTATCGAAGTGGTTTTCCACCGCATTTTTGGAAGCATGGGTGACCAGCACAATCTCCTTGATGCCTGCCGCCACGCACTCGTCAACGATATACTGGATCATTGGTTTGTCGACGATAGGCAGCATCTCTTTTGGAATGGCTTTAGTCGCAGGGAGCATATGCATACCGAGGCCCGCAACCGGGATTACTGCTTTAAGCTTGGTCATATTTGTTCCATTTTATGAAGTGTAGACATGCATCGATTATGCAGGAATGGCCGCTCGGGCAAGTATAATCTTTATCTGAAAAGCCGACACTAACTCTCTGTCACAGCATCAAAAATTAGTTATTTCAGGCGGTGAGCAGCGGTAATTTTTCGGGCAAATTCAAGCGCTAAAGCCGGTCAAAAGCGTGACGTAAATAACATTCGGGCATGGGGTTGAGACCGGCGTTTTTCAGAATGATACGACGTGCAGAGTATGGTCAGACAATAAACAGGGGCGTCGTGAAGAGCGCCCCTGCCGGTTGGATTCTGAGCCAGCGCGCAGGTGCCTGGCATCGTCACCCATATGATCCTGCCGATAGCCTGCCCGGGCTTCTGTTCTGCTTACACCATCTGCTCCAGGATTTTCGCCAGTTCCCCGTAGGCAATGTGCTGGTTAAACTCTGTTTCCACTTTATGACGCGCGGCCGCGACGACCGGTGCCACATCGATGTCCCCGCGTGACAGACGCAGCAGCGTGGCAGCCAGCTCATCAGCATCGTTCTCAGAGACCAGCCAGCCGCTGACGTTGTTCTGGATCAGCTCCGGGATGCCGCTGTGGTAGGTGGATACCACCGGCAGCCCTACCGCCATGGCTTCCATCAGCGCCACGGGGATCCCTTCCATATCGCCGTCGGCGGCCGTTTTTGAGGGCAGGAGAAAAATGTCAGCGTCGTTGAGCGCCTGGCGGATCTCCTCCTGCGGCTTAAAGCCCGGCATGCTGACCATCTCTTTCAGGCCGGCACGGGCGATATGTTCGCGCATCATCCCTTCCTGCTCGCCATTGCCGATAATGGTGAATTCAAACTGGCCGCCTTTGTCGCGCAGAATTTCACTGGCTTTGACGGCAACGTCCAGCCCTTTTTTCTCGGTCAGGCGCGCCACAGAGACGATGCGCAGCGGCTGGTGAAACGCTTCGCGCGGCCGGAAGTTGAATTTCTCCGGTTCGATGCCCATCCGCGTTACATGCACTTTTTCGCGCGGACAGCCCATCTCAATCAGCTTGTTCTCCCACAGGTGACTGATAGGCAGCATCAGCTCGCTCTGCTTAAACAGATTGACGTAATCCTGCTTGTGCTCTTCCAGAATATGGCGACGTGAGATATCTGCACCGTGGAATACGGTTGCCTGCTTGCCTTTCAGCACGCCCAGTTCGCGCAGCTTGTTAGCCAGCGCGCCGGCGTAGCCGAAATGCACCAGAAAGACATCGGCGGTAAAGGTCTGTTTCGCGTTAGCGACAATCGCCGGCAGCAGCAGCTTCTTCGCCTGTGCGCCGTAGCGGCCCACGTTGAGCGATTTGATCAGCGCCGGTCTGGCAATCTTCGGCAGCATCAGGCCGATACGCTGCGTGAGCTTGTCGAGGTTCGATACCTTCTCTTCCGGCAGCAGATAGTGTGTTTTTGCCGCCAGGTTATAGTCGTCGAACGCGGCGTGACGGTTGATCATGTCACCCGGAAACACCGAGATGATTTCAACGTCATAGCCGGCATCAATAAAGTGAGTTACCTGGTTGAGGACAAACGTCTCAGAGGCAACCGGAAAACGCATGGTGAAAAAGGTTAACTTCATCACTTACCCCAGTACAGTCAGAAGTTCTTCGGTGATGCGGTTGCCTGTTTCACGCGCCTGCGCGACCGCGATATTTACGTTCAGTTTTACAGTGCCGTCGTCAGCCAGCACGCTCTTACGCTTTACGCGAGCCATCAGGCTCCGGGGCGTTTTCTGCTGCTGATAACAGCGGGCCGGATCGCTATCCTGCTCTGCGTACGCTGCCTGCAGTAAGTCAGTCATCCCGTGCAAAATTGCGCCATCACCGCCATTCCCGCAGGTATGATTACCCGCCAATAAAATCCTCATACAAACTCCAGATGTATTTTTTGTAATTCTTACAAGCCGCCGCTCCTGTCCTGAGCAGCAAAGTGAACTCTGGCAAAAAAAACTGCAATGGGACAACGCCCGAAAAGTGATGCCAACTGCCTGTTATCTAACCTAAAGCTTTTTACGTGATTTCAGGGGCGCATCAATGTGCCCCCTGCAGCGTTTATTTATCCCTTAAGCGCAAAATAGGGCATCGCAACCTGCTCGCCGTTGATCACTACCGACACAAACCCTTTTGGCTGACGCGTATCCACCTGCTCCGGTTTCAGCTCGCGTGACGCCATCAGCAGATCGCCCTGCTCATTGCCACCGATGCCCGCTTTACCGTTATGCAGACTAAAGCGCTGCGGCGCCTGCTGGCTGCCGTTGCCTGGCGTACCTTTGACCATCGTGGCGTCAACGCGCGCACAGCGTCCGGTCATAAAGCGATCTTTGGCGGTGCTTTTTATCAGCACCACGGTGGCCGGCGTCCAGCCTGCCAGCCTGACCCAGACTTTGGTATCGGTGTCAGAGCGTGCCACCAGCCGCACCTCCAGCACCGGGGAGCTGCCTTCGGCTGACCAGCTCGCCTCCGCTTTCTGCGTTTTGCGCTGCAGCTGGATCACCGCCCGTCCGCCAGTCTGCTTGCCGCCGGTCACCTCCATCATCGGCGCATTATCGGTGCCGGGGCTGAACTGTGACTGGCCAAACAGCTCAATTTCCCAGCTATCGCCCACGTCCGGCGAGTAGAAATTGCCCAGCTCAAACCACGTCGCCTGGTTGGTGTTATTACTCAGGCGGAAGCGCGAGGTGATGTAGTTATATTTAAGGCTGCCGTCGATGGCGACGCCATAAGACTCCACGCGGGTAGAGCCCATCTCCCAGATGCTCAGCCAGCGCTCACCCTGCAGCGAGTTGTCGATCCAGCTGCCTGACTGCAGATTGGTCTGGCGCATATTGAGGCGTGAGTTGCGCGCATTAAGCGGGTTTTTGCAATCTTCCAGGCTCAGCGCGTCGATAATCCACTGTCCGTTAGAGATATCGCCAGGATGCTCGCTGTGCTCAATCCAGCCATTATGAATAATCGACTGACTGCAGCGCGGCAGGTTCAGCACCATCCCGCCGGTACAGCGCTGGGCGTTAAAGTTAGAGAGCTCTATCGCCGTGCTGTGATCCCAGGCGCCCGCTTTCTGACCTGACCAGCCCGCTTTGATCACATCACCGGTACAGGTATCGGCATACCACTGGTCAATTTTGCAGTCGAGCGTATCAAGCAGGCTGATTGAGGTGCCGCCCACGCGGTTAAAGCGCAGGCAGGCACCGCGAAAGAACTGACCGCCCGGGCAGGTGTTGCTGAACAGTCCCTGCCGGTTGGGCCGCTTGTCATTCTGGCCGTTGAAGTTGAGGTTGGAGATCTCAGTCCAGCGCGCTTTGACTTTAAACACAAAGTCGGAGCGTCCATCAGAGACCAGCGTGGTCGCCGGAAAATAGCCGAAGTTAACCATCGCGCCGGAGATGCGGAAAAAGCGTTGCTCCTCCTCGCCGAAGTCACAGCCGGTGACAAAGAACTTACCGGCCGGAAACTGCACGCAGATTGGCTGACTGTTATCGAGCGACCACTGATACATCGCTTTGATGGCCGGCGCCGCATCCGTTTTGCCGTCGGCGATAGCGCCGAATTCAAACAGCGTCAGGCGGTTAAAATCTTCCACCACACGCCGCCAGTAAAAACCGCTGCCGCTGAAGATGACGCCATCATCATCGCGCGCGTCGCCGTACGTCCCGACAAATTCACCGCCACCCACTTCCAGCCCTTCATGCCAGCTCTTGAGCTTGATCTTGGCGCCGGCAAACAGCGGGCGGGTTTTACGCAGCTCCTCAACGGAGGGGATCTCGCCAATCAGCTGATAGCCGTTTGGCTGGGCCAGACGCTGGCTGAAATTATTCTGGCCGGGGCGTGAGACATCGGTGATGGAGAAGAGCGTGTTTCCTTCGCTGTCTTCCACCGCCATGGAGTGCGCCGGACTGGCAATCAGCGCAGCGTTATCATGAATAAACTGCGCAAAATTGCCTTTGTTCAGCGCGATTGGCTGAGTGATTTGCGCGACTTTACCGCTGGCGTCGCGCAGGTACACCGGTATCTGATTGCCTTTCTGGCTGGCGTCGCTGCCCGCTTTACCGATCCACAGCCTGCCTTCAAAGTTCTGCCAGAACTGCGGCGGCATGGTGTAGACATTTTCCGGCGTAAGGATGGGCACATCGCCCTGCGGCACGCTGGCCGGATCGACCGGCTTCAGCGCGGGCTGGCCGCTTTTCGCCGCATAGCTGGAAAACGCGCTTACGGAAAGCGCGGTGACAATGGAGGAGGCGGCTGCCTGCAACACTTCTCTTCTTTTCATGCTGATAATCCCGTGGTCAAAGTCAGTGTGTCCCGGCAGGCATAAAAAGGCGTGACGCTTATACCAGCGCCAGCCAGCTCTGTTTGATCTGATTACCGTCAAACTTGAGTGCGGTCTCTTTTGTCTTATCGCTCATGGCAAAGAACAGGGCGTCATCGCTGGCAAGCTGCTCCATCCGCGCCAGAAAAGCGGCTTTATCGTTCATCGGCACCAGGAAACCATCTGCGCCGTGGTTGATGATCTCCTGCGGGCCGGTCGGGCAGTCATAGGCCACCACCGGCAGGGACCAGGATTTCGCCTCCAGCAGCACCAGCGGCAGCCCTTCATAGCGGGACGTCATCAGCGCCATATCGCTGTCGCGGTAGTAGTCATTGATGTTGCTGACCTTGCCGACAAAGTTGACGCTATTGGTAATGCCGAGTGCGGCCGCCTGCTCATGCAGCTGCTGGCGCAGCTCGCCATCGCCGGCAATCGCCAGCGTCCACTCCGGATGCTTCTTACTGAAATCTGCCCAGATATCCAGCAGCAGATCGAACCCTTTCTGGTGATCAAGCCGCCCGACTGCCAGCGCCTGGCGGCTGCGCTGACGCCGTTCAAAGCCTTTGTACACCACCGGATTGGGGATCTGCTGGCTGCGGATATGCCAGCGGCTGAAGACCTGCTGATCTTTATCCGTCAGGACAATCACGCGATCGTAGTAGCGCAGCAGCAGCCACTTCATGAGTTTGATCGGCTTGCTGAAGGAGTTGATAGCGATATGCTCGCAGGCGTAGGCCTTAAAGGTTTTTTTCTTCAGCATCATCAGGTTCCAGAACGCAAACATGACGCTCAGACGGCCCATACTGATGAGAAAAACGCTGTCGAAACCTTCCTGGTGGATGCGTGTTACGGCACTTTTGATCGGGTTGCTGTGGCCTTCAAAACTGACGATCTCTTTTACCTGCGTAAAGGGGTAAAAGGTTTCGCCATGGCCCTCAAGGGAATAAACAGTGACGGCGTGCTCTTCACCGAGGCACTCTGACATGAAGTTACAGATGTTCTCGGTGCCCGCATAGGAGTAGGCATCTTTGATCACCAAAACGACTTTTTTCATTTAACGCTTTCCACCTCAAAAATAGTGAACGTAAAACCCCTACTGGCTGCATGACTGCACGCAAACATGCGGATTTCAGCGATGCTTCAGGGCGAAAAGGACGCCATTCACCATATACCAGGTGTAATAGTAATAGACTTTTAATGGGTTGTTTTTGTAGATAATTCTTAATAATTCCAGATGCCATTTCGCCGCCTTGTTTTTGTTGCGCGACAGCGAATCTCCCAGCTCGTAATAGTTCACCAGCGTTTTGCGGATCACCCGCGCCTGTTTGTAGCGGGAGAAGAGTTCGTACAGGAACAGGAAGTCTTCGTGCCCTTTACGCTGGAAGAAGATCCCCTGCGGCGGACGACGGAAACAGACGGATGAAAAGCAGACGCGATACTGCTTCTTCACGAAATTATCCTGCTGCAGGTAAGGTTTGCCCCAGGTGATGTCGTGTTCGGCGCTCTGCGTTTTATAGTGGTAGTGGGTGATAACGAAGTCATCACCGGCGGCAATGGCGGCAGCCTGCTCAGCCAGTTTCTCAGTGTGCCACTCATCATCGCTGTCGAGAAAGGCGATGATCTCTTCGCTGGCAGCACGCAGTCCGACGTTGCGCGTTTCTGCTGCGCCCTGATTAACCTCATTGCTGAGGATAGTAATGCGCGGATCCTGGCAGTGCTCACGCACCAGGGCCAGAGAGTCATCCGTGGAGGTGTCGTTAACCAGATAGAGATGCCAGTCGCTGTAGGTCTGTTTAACAATCGACTCTACCGCGCGCAGTACCGTTTTACGTGCGTTATACATCGGCATCACAATACCGATGGTGCCAACATGATTTGTCATTTTTATTGCCCGGAGTGTCAGGAACCAAAAAAATTGCTCCCGCGCAGGGAGCAAGTGAATATGTGTCAGGAGACCGCTTTTCTGCCGCCAAACCGCGATTTCACCTTATCTTTCAGGCGATTCATAAAGTAGGCGCGGTTGTCGCGGTTGGTCAGGAAAAAGTAGCGGGCAAAGCTCAGGCTCGCCTGCAGCGACTTACCGTCCATCTTGTAGCGCAGCGGCAGTTTGAATGCCTTATAGGTGTGGACGTCTCGCGTGGTCAGATGAGGCTTCATGCTATCCAGCCAGAAGTAGGAATATTTCACCGACTCCCCTTTATGCTTGGAGCCAAATTTGGTCACCAGGTGATAGGTCGCCAGCGGTCTGGCAATCATCACAAACTCATAGCCCATGCGATCGGCGCGGATACAGAAATCGTAATCCTGATGGCGGATGTAGCGCGTATCGAACTGGATTTTCAGCGCATCCTCGCGCTTCAGCACGATGGTACTGGTCTGGATAAAGCCGTAGCAGCCAAACAGATATTCAGCGACGGTCTCATTTTTGCCCGGCGCCTGCATCGGCATCACTTTCAGAAAGTGGCCATCCTGGTGGATATTGACCTGGCTGAAAATGACGTAGCGTGACCGCCCCTGCGCTTCCAGACGCGCAATGGTGTCGCGTACCTCTGCAAGTTTATTCGGGTGCCACTCATCATCCGCATCGAGGAAGCTGATAAAGTCGCCTTCAGCCAGTTCAATACCTTTGTTACGGGCGCCGGCGCCGTTGAGTTTGACCTCAGAGAGCTCCAGCTTAATTGTCAGCTCCTGATAGCGCTCACCCTGCACCACCTGCGCCAGCTCGGCCGCATCAGCTGATTTGTCATCCACAATGATGACTTCAAAATTACGATAGCTTTGCGCTTTAACGCAGTCGAGCGTGGTGATAATCGATTTCGACGCGTTATACGCCGGAATAACGATTGAGAAGCGAATGTCCTGCATTGCCAGCACCTCTTAAACAGCTGTTCCAGATCCAACGGTAGCGCGAGCAGGCCATGGAAAGAAATCGGTTTTATTCCGAAAAATCATACCGTTATTACTCTTTCTTCTGAGGATGCCGCGTACCATTACGGAAATACCAAAGATTGTGCTGTGTGTCTGTTTTGCGGTGCAAAACGCACCAAAAAGAGGGTGAGGCTGAAAAGCCCCTGCCCTGCGGTAAGCCGCTATTCTTCACCATAAAAACGGGGCGGATAAACCGCCCCGTGAAGGTGTTATTTAGCTTTTGGCTTCTTTGCCGTACTCGTAGTTGTAGTAGTCGTAGCCATAACCGTAGGCGTTTGACGCTTTACGTACCACGGCGTTGAGGATCACACCCTTGATCTCGATGCCGTTCTGCGCAAAGCGCTTGTAGCTGACATCCAGTTCTTTGGTGGTGTTAGTCTCAAAGCGCGCAACCATCAGCGACGTTCCAGCCAGCTTACCGATGATAGATGCATCGGTAACCGCCAGAATTGGTGGGGTATCGATCAGCACCAGATCATAGTTCTTGCTCGCCCACTCCAGCAGCTCACCCATACGACGATGCATCAGCAGTTCAGACGGGTTAGGTGGCACCTGACCGCGTGGCAGGAAATCAAAGCCGTAGACGCCGCGCTGAATCATCGCCGGAGAGAACTCAGTCTTGCCGGAAAGGACGTTAGAGAGGCCCTGCTTGTTATCCGCACCCAGCAGCTCATGGGTATAGCCGCGACGCATATCACCATCGATAAACAGTACGCGCTGACCCGCTTTGGCAACCAGGGTTGCCAGGTTGGCACAGACAAAGGTTTTACCAATGCCCGGGCTGGCGCCGGTGATCATCAGGATGTTGTTCTTCGCTTCCATCATCGCAAAGTGCAGGCTGGTACGCAGGCTGCGAATCGCTTCGATGGAGAGGTCAGTCGGGTTACCCAGCGCCAGCAGCGTATTGTGCGGATCGCTCTTCTCTTTGTGACCACGACGCGCCAGGGCTTCGGTATCTTTCTTGCGCTGCCACTCAGAGAGCGGGACGCTGGCGTAGACGTTCATGCCCAGCTCTTCCAGCTGCTCAGGATTGTCGATACCGTGATGGAACAGCGCTTTCAGCAGCACCAGACCAACCGAGAGCACCAGACCGAGAATCAGACCAGCCAGTACAATCAGCGTTTTCTTCGGTGCAACCGGGCTACCGGCCGTTTCAGCGTTATCGATGATACGCACATCACCTACGGTGCTCGCCTTGCTGATCCCCAGCTCCTGCTGACGGTTCAGCAGCTGCATGTAGATCTCCTGACCGGACTGTACGTCACGCGTCAGTCGCAGGATCTCCTGCTGCGTCTGCGGCATCGAGGAGATGCGCTTGTTCAGCTGAGCCTGCTCCGCTTCCAGCGTTTTGCGTTTATCCAGCAGCGCGCGGTAGGTCGGGTGATCTTTGGTGAACAGCTGCGATACTTCCGCTTCACGGAAGGTCAGCTCGTTCAGCTGGCTCTGCACGCTGACAGAGGTATCCAGAGCGGATTTGGCTTCCAGCGACATATCCACTGACGCGTTCTGACGACGGAAGGTGTTCAGCTTATCTTCCGCATCATCCAGCTTGGCGCGCACCTGAGGCAGCTGATTGCGCAGGAACTGCAGGCTCTTTTCCGCCTGTTCAGATTTACGCTCAACGTTCTGCAGCAGGTAGTTGTTGACGATCTGGTTCAGGACACGACTCGCCTGCTCCGGATCTTCATCACGATACTCAAGGCCCAGTACGCCGGTGCTTTTGCCTTTATCGGCTACGGTCAGCGCGCCCAGAACGGTTTTAATCGCCTGCAGGTCGGTCAGTTTCGTGACGCTGAAGGTCGTGCCTTCATCCGCCTGAATACCGCTGACCAGCATAGTGACTTCGCCATGCTGCTCCAGCTGACCCACGCGGCCCTTGAACAGCTCGTCGCCGTCGCTGCTTACGGTATAGGTATCTGCACCGGTTACTTCCAGCTCAACGGTACGCTTATCGATGCTGCGCGGGATTTCCAGGCGTGAGATAGCGATCTGACCCGGCTTGTTACCCATCAGGCGCGACAGGCCTTTACCGATAACCGGGAAGTAGTGCTGCTGCACCACGCTGTCTAGGCCCAGGTCCTGAACGGTTTTACCGATAACCATACGGGATTCAAGGATCTGAATCTCGGTATCGGATGCCGGCATGGCTGGCAGAACGTCGGTCAGGTCGTTCAGCACCGAAGCGGTGTTCTTCTGCTCAACCTGAACCATAGCGTCTGCGCTATAGATTGGCGTCGCAAACAGTGTGTAGAGCGTTGCCACCAGCATAAAGAAGGCGGTAACGGCAACAATGATCCAGCGGTGATCAACCAGCTGTCCCACAAGATGCGCCAGATCCCATCCATTCGAATCTTCTTTTGGCGCGGTCATGACCTTGTTTTTAATATTCATGGATAATCCCAACTATCGGCTTAATACGTTGACCCATTTCTGGGTTGCGTTGTCCAGTAACCCGTACACAGCGTCGAAGGCCTCACGGCTCTTTCGGTACGGGTCCGCAATTTCCTGTTGATTAAGCCAGTGCCCCAGCAGCATCGTTTTTCCGCGCGCGGCGGGATCGATGCGGTTGACCTGCTCAATGTGGCGCTTCTCCATCACCAGAATCAGGTCGAAGTCACGGCACATCTCTGCCGTTAACTGCTGCGCCTGATGTCCGTCGAGCGAGAGGCCATGTTCAGCGGCAACCTCACTGGCCATCTTATCGGCCGGGTACCCTTCCAGGGCACCCAGGCCCGCCGAGGCCACGCGCGTTTGCGGCAGTGCACGCTTCAGCAGCCGCTCGGCGGTTGGCGAACGGCAGATGTTACCCACACAGACCACTAACACTGACTTAATCATGGTAAAACCTTAGTTCGACCAGTTGCGGAAGCGCAGCGCTGACGAGCTTGCATCGTCGATACCTACGATGGTCGGCAGCAGTCCGGAGATAACGCGGTTCCAGCGGGTAATCGGTGTCGCGGTGACGTAGACGATGTCATACGGTTCCAGCTGGAACTCCGTACCCATCACCATTGACGCCGCATCCTTGGTATTCAACTGATAGATGTTGGCGATTTTGGTGCGGTTCGCGCCGCGAATCGGACGGATAACGAACACGCCGGTTGCATCAGAGGTGGTCTGATCCATACCCTGCGCGTTGCCCAGTGCTTCTGCCAGCGTCATGCCGCTGCGATCCATCTTCAGCGTAGCCTGCTGACGCACTTCACCCATCACAAAGACTTTCAGGTCGTCATTACGCGGAACGTAAAGAATGTCGCCCGGATAGAGCAGATGGTTCTGGCTGAGGTCGCCATTTTGCATCAGCGCCTGCAGCGAAATACGCTGCTCGCGGCCGTTGTGCGTCAGCACGACGTTGCGCCAGTCAGCATCAGCGGCCAGGCCGCCCGCGGCGTTGACCGCATCCAGAACGGTAAGCGGCACGTTGGTAATCGGCTGCTGACCAGATGTGGTCACCGACCCGGTGATATACGCTTTCTGCGAGCGGAAAGCCGCCAGGTTGACATCTACCTGCGGGCTTTCAATGTACTGCGCCAGACGACGCGCAATCTCCGCACGCACTTCCGTTACGGTGCGACCCGCAACGCGTACCTTGCCGATGTACGGATAGAAAATCGTGCCGTCAGCCTGTACCCAGTTGCCGGTGTCGCTGGCGCTGCGATACTGGCCGGCCGGGGTCGTCAGCTCCGGGTGATCCCAGACGGTGACATTCAGCACGTCGCCCACGCCGATGCGGTATTCGTAGCTCTGAATCTCGTTCTGCAGCTGTGGGTTAGCCTGTGCAACCAGTGGCTTAGGACGCATCTGTTCAACCAGACGAGGAGTCATCGGGAAGACGTTTACGTATTTATCGATGTCAAAGTTGCTATCCTGTTGCTCAATGACATCTTTTCCGCTGGTCGTAAGGTGCGAACCTGGTTCAATGGTGCACCCGGAGAGAAAAGTTGCGGATACCAGTAAAGGTATCAATTTAGTTTTCATTATCATCTGGTTATTCGCTATCAGTTAATGATTGATAGAGGCGAAAACGCCGCTGTGTAAGCGTCTTACAAAAATTTAATTTAACGGGTTAAACACTGAAACTGTGGGTCATTATCATTGCTCCCTTGGTTTTTATGTTGTCACCGTGCCCCCGGACGACATCAATTAAAGCGGAACAGTGCAGCTCAACAACCTCTCCGCTTTAATCAGGCTCGATAATGGCAGTGTTCAGATAACAAGACTCCCAGCACCGGCAGTTATTCAGCGAGAGAGATACCCTCCCCCGCCTTCGCTGTCTATCAATATGCGCCGTCGCGCTTAAGCACTACGCCGACTGTCTTAAACAGAATCGCGATGTCATTCCACAGCGACCAGTTTTTGACATACCACGAGTCGAAATAGACGCGTGTTTCGTAGTCAACGTCGTTACGACCGCTGACCTGCCACAATCCCGTCATGCCTGGCTTCGCCATCAGGTAGTAATCTACATCCCCGGCATAACGGCAGAGTTCATCTTCAATCACCGGACGCGGCCCGACAAGGCTCATGTCACCACGCACCACGTTCCACAGCTGCGGCAGCTCATCCAGACTGGTTTTACGGATGAAATGGCCGACTTTGGTAATACGCGGGTCGTTTTTCAGTTTGAAATCTTTATCCCACTCCGCTCGCGCAACCGGATCGGTGCGCAGCACCTCCTCCAGCACTTCTTTGGAGTTAATCACCATTGAGCGGAACTTCAGGCATTTAAACTTACGTCCGTTCATACCGACGCGTTCGTGACCGTAAATCGGCGGTCCGCCATCGCGGCCAACCATAAAGCCGAGGACCAGCAGCGCCGGCGACAGCGCCACGATAATACCGAGCGCACCAACGATATCGAACGCGCGCTTGAGGAAGCGCGAGGTACGCTTCGCCAGGTTATTGTTTACACGCAGAATCATCACTTCGTGGCTGAAGATATAGGCCATATCCGTACCATAGAGCGGTACACCACGCAGCGTCGGAATAACGGAGACTGAACGGCAATTGTGCATAGCCAGGTTTTTCAGCCACAGATCGCGATGCTGACTCTGCTCAGACTCAACCGCAACGATAAACTGCGTTTCGCTGTTGGTTAACTGCCAGAGCTCAGCTTCGTTATGCAGCACAGGTACGCCGGAAATGCTGGCCTGCGGACAGCTGCCGTCGACATCAAAGAAGGCGATAACGTCAAAGCCCATCACCTCTTCACTCTGCAGCGCCTGCCAGGCTTCCTGTGCGTTACGGCTGCTGCCAATGATGATGGTCTGCTTTTTCCACATACCAAAATGGTTCAGTACCCGTTTGGAAACGGCACGCGCCACCGGGATCAGGATCAGCGCCAGAATCCAGGTGAGTACCCAGACAAAACGCGACATCTGCCACTGCGATAATGCAGAAATAGACAAATCGATAACCGAGAAAATAAACACGGTACGAAATATCTCTTTCAGCTCAAACCAGAAAGGTTTGCGGTAAGTGTAATGGCGCAGACGAACCCAGAACCAGCCCGTACAGATAATTGACAGACAGATGTGAGTAGCAATTTTTAAATTGAGATCTTTTTCAGAGATATCAGCCAGTGGCGAGTCAGATAATGAATTAATCAGGGCGAGTGCAATAAACAACGCCGCGTTAAAACAAATTAAATCTGAGCACGCCAGTAAAAATTTGGTCAGAAGACTTTTATATGTAAATTCGTTATCGCGCATATTTAACTCTTTTATTTTATTTCCCTAATCCCTAACGCTACAGGCCTGTGTAATAAATGAGCGATACTCAGTCGGAGCCTGTTGAGCAAACTGCGGCGAACTCCCCGGTATTTAGGTCAATTCTCTATTGCTTTTCGCCAGAAAATTGTGATAAATACCAACGGATTAGTCTGAGTTCCATTGCCGCTACACCAGACAGTTCATTTCCTGTTTAAGCCGGTTCAGGCACGCTACCGCCCCTGGCTGTCGCTGCCAATACCGCCTGCTCATCCTGTTTTGCGCTTTTTTAACCATTTTTCCAGGATAACTCCTGGCAGGATCGTGCAGGTTCACAATTCACAACTTTAAAATGCATTACCCTGCGCTATTAACCAGATTGGCGCAGACATTTACTGACACGTTGCTATACTAGTTATTACTGGCTTGTTTACAAGTAGGGCCCGTGCCCCCTGTGCTATTTTAGGAAAAAGACTACCAGCCATTAGTAATGACGCCACATCTGCCGCGCAATCAGCGGTGAAAATTCAGAATTATTCGGATATACGATTGGTAAAATGTACGCGGCAAACCTCACCACCTGGCATAACAATTAATTGTTCGCGACGCCCCTCCTCCTGCATTCTTAATCCATACATTTTGCTTATTTTGCCTGCTGCACTCTGAACATTTTCCCGATTGACACGTATAACCTTATACCAGCAGGGTCGGCAGGGTTTTGCCCTGTTTCCGGCCATTCACTATCATCAGATTAAACCCATTTTGAGACATTACGGTGACATGAGTATGTGGGAGTGGATCGTTGATCCGTCGCTCTGGGCGGGATTAGTAACGCTAATCATTCTGGAGCTGGTGCTGGGCATTGATAACCTGGTGTTTATTGCCATTCTGGTCGAAAAGCTGCCGCCGCTGCTGCGCGACCGGGCGCGCGTGATTGGCCTGATGCTGGCGCTGCTGACCCGCCTCGGGCTGCTGGCCTCGCTTTCATGGCTGGTCACGCTGACACAGCCTCTGCTCACCCTCTGGCAGCATAGCTTCAGCGCACGCGATCTGCTGCTGCTGCTGGGCGGTATTTTCCTGCTCTATAAAGCGACCACTGAGCTAAATGCGCGACTCGAAGGGGGTGACGATGAGTGTGGTCAAAATAAGAACGGCGCTAAATTCTGGCCGGTGGTGGCGCAGATCGTGGTGCTGGATGCTATTTTCTCCCTCGACGCTGTCATCACAGCAGTGGGCATGGTCAATGAGCTGCCGGTAATGATGGCTGCGGTCACCATCGCTATTCTGCTTATGCTGCTCGCCAGCAAGCCGCTGACGCGTTTTGTGAATAGTCATCCCACGATTGTGATCCTCTGCCTGAGCTTTCTGCTGATGATTGGCTTCAGCCTGGTTGCAGAGGGGTTTGGCTTTGTTATTCCCAAAGGGTATCTCTACGCCGCTATCGGTTTCTCTATTCTGATTGAAATGCTCAATCAGCTGGCGAGCTTTAATCGCCGCCGCTTTTTGTCAGCCGGCCGTCCGCTACGCCAGCGCACGGCCGAAGCGGTCCTGCGCATTCTGCGCGGAGAGGCGCAGCGTGCTGAACTGGATGCGGATACGGCCTCGCTGCTGAGCCATAGCGATGAAGGCGCTCTGTTTAATCGTCAGGAGCGGCTGATGATCGCCCGGGTGCTGGGGCTGGCGCAGCGGCAGATCAACACCATTATGACCTCCCGGCACGATGTGGAATCGGTTGATTTAAGTGAAGCGCCTGAAGAGATTATGGCGAAGCTCGATCGCAATCAGCACACGCGTATTCTGGTGACGGAAAATGGCTGCGATCCGCTGGGGGTGGTGCACGTTATCGATCTGCTGCATCAGTCGCTGCACAGTGATTCCCTTGATCTGCGCGCGCTGATCCGTCAGCCGCTGGTGTTTCCGGAACGGGTAACGCTGCTGCAGGCGCTGGAGCAGTTTCGCCAGGCGCGCACGCATTTTGCCTTTATTGTCGATGAGTTTGGCTCCGTCGAAGGCGTGGTGACGCTGAGCGACGTGATGGAGACTATCGCCGGTAATCTGCCTAATGAAGGAGAGGAGCTGGATGCGCGCTACGATATTGAACCCGGCCCGCAGGGAGGCTGGATCGCAAACGGGCATATGCCATTGGACGATCTGGCGCTCTATGTCGCGCTGCCGGTAAATGATAAACGCGATTATCACACGCTGGCCGGCCTGCTGATGGACACGCTGCAGCATGTCCCCGAAGAGGGTGAAGAGCTGCGGATAGGAGATTACCTGCTGCGCGCGCTGCAGGTGGAGAATCATCGGGTACAGAAAGTGGAAATTATGCCGCATCCTTTATCAGAAGCACCGTAGCGACGCCCCAGCGGTGCGGCATCCGGGCACCGTAAACGGCACCCCTGTAAACCGCAGGGGGCGCATTAATGCGCCCCTGCCATATTTATGCGCCCCTGTCGTGTTAATGCGCTCCTGACGGATGGCGGTCAAGCCACTGATTAAGACGCGATTTCGCTTCGCTCTGCAGCTGCTGGCGCACAACATCATCTATCGGCAGCGAATATTGCAGTTTGTCCCAGCGACCATACATACGGAGCGGAATGGGCTGCTGATTCAGGACTTTTGCCAGACGCTCGTCCCCTTTCCAGCCGCGCAGCATCATATTGATGGTGACATCCAGCTGCTGTTGCACAACGTCAACGGTTCCGCGCGTCTGAAGTGCCAGCTGGCTGCTGCCGCCCTGCAGATCGGTAAACGCTACTTTTCCCTGCTGCAGGCTGATATGGCCCGCCAGCTGCTGTATGCCCTGGCTATCAGGCTGATCGTTGGTGACCTCACTACTGGCGCGCGCGACGGCGCGGCGTACCATCTGTTGCAGATTAAGCTGCGTAAGCTGCAGATTGGTGGCCTCCAGATCGGCACTGCCCTGCCAGTTCTGCTTCGCCTCTTCTACACTCAGCCCGGCTCCACTCACCTTACCCTGCAGCGATAGCGTCCCCTCAAGCGCAGCGGGCAGCGCCAGCGCTTTCAGCAGAGGGGCAATCGCAATATTCTCCAGTTCAGGCTGAAACGCAGCCCGGGTAACCGGTTGCCGGATATCAATCTGACCCGGCAGCGAGAAATGACCGTCACCCAGCCGGCCCTGTAACCGGCTAAGCGTCATCAGACCCTGCTGATTGCTGGCGTCGATCTGCAGGTTACTGAGCGTCAGCCCGCGCCACTGGCTCTGGTCCGCCTTCAGGGCAAGCTGCAGATTGAGCGTATTGAGCGGTGAATCGGCGTTATTGCGCAGTACCGGTTCCGCAATGACCGGCGGCTGCACCGGCGCGGCCTGCACGGTCCCGCTGCCGCTGCTGACCGGGGTACTGACGGCGAGGTTATCGATGTTCAGCGAGGTTGCATGCAGCGCCAGGCGCAGCTGCTGCGGCATCGCAATGCGTCCTTCCGCGCTGCCCTGCAGCGTACTGTCATTGGCGGTAAGCTGCAAATCGGCCAGCGAGAACTGCTGTTTATCGGCGTTCCATATCGCTTTTCCGCTCAGCGCGCCTTTAATGCCCTGTACCGGCAGGTTCGCGCCATCCAGCGCATAATCAAGCTGCGCCAGCTCGCCGCTGACCTGATGCGGATAGCGTGAGACATCCATCTCGCCCTGCAGATTAACGCTGAGATTGCGCTGGTTACGCGACAGGCGCGTGCTCAGCTCAATGTGGTTCTGTTTGCGGCTGTCCTGATCCAGGCTCAGATTAAGATTGCGGAAGTTGTACTCTTCCCCGCCCGGCTGCTGCCAGATAAGCAGGCTGTCAGCCACGCGCAGTTTCGCAATTGCCAGGCTCCAGCTCTGTGAGGCGGCTAATGCCGGCTCGCTGTCGCCAGGGCCGATGGGGGCGCCGCCAGGCTTCTGCGGCGCGCTCTCCGGCGTGGCGCGGATAATCGCGTTTTTCAGCATTACCTGACTGACGCTGAGCTGATGCGTGAGCAGCGGCCAGAGGTCGACGTCCAGCCGCATATTTTCGGCGGTCACCAGCGGCTGGCTGGCACCGGGTGCGGTGAGGCTCATACGTCCGGAAAGAATGCTGAGCTGAGGCCAGACGTGCCAGCGCAAATCGCTGCCCGTGACCAGCTGATAACCACTGCGCTGCTCTACCTGTTTTACCATGTAGGCGCGAAAGTCATTGGGGTTAACCAGTAGTACCAGTGCGGCCATCCCTGCCACCACTACCACTAACAGGATGGCCAGCGTGGTTATCAATCTTCTCATTGCATCCTCAATGTGATGATCCGCGCCTCGTCAGCCCTGCCCGGGCGCGGGTACAGCGATTAATCTTTATCGATACGGCTGGCGTCAGCACCCTGCTGACCGCGATATTTTGCATCTTCACGCCGGTTATAGGGACGTGCGGCCGGGCCCGACAGCGGTTCAAAGCTCAGCGCTCCAATCAGCATACCGGGACGCAGCGCCAGCGGCAGCTTGCCGGAGTTGTAAAACTCCAGCACGATACGCCCCTGCCAGCCCGGATCGATGCGGTGTGCCGTAACGTGAACCATTAACCCTAGTCGTGCCAGGGAAGAACGTCCATCCAGCCAGCCAACCAGATCGTCCGGAATGGTCACCGACTCCAGCGTCACCGCCAGCGCCAGCTCACCCGGATGCAGGAAAAACGCTTCGCCATCCGGTAATACAATCTCGTCACTCATCACCCGATCCAGCGCGGCGCTTACCGCCTGCTTGGGTCCGCTCAGATCGATAAAGGCGGCAGTATGGCCGCTGAAGGTACGAAACCCGTTACCCAGCCGCACATCTACCGTGGCGCCGTTAATGCGTTCCACCGGCGGACGCGGCTCAATGGCCAGCTTGCCGCTGTCAAGCCAGGCTTCAATATCGCGATCGCATAATCTCATCGCAGTAACTCCCTAATTAAAGTGTAGCGAAAGGCCGCCAGCACGGTGACAGCCCTGACGCATTCGATCCATGCCGAAACAGCGTATTAAAGATACTGATTAATTTTCGCTTTGAGAATATCGATAGCGATACGGTTCTTACCGCCGCGCGGCACAATAATGTCGGCGTACTGTTTGGAAGGCTCGATAAACTGCAGGAACATCGGACGGACCGTTTTCTGATACTGATTCATGACGGAATCCATAGAGCGACCGCGTTCATTCACGTCGCGCTTCATGCGGCGCATCAGACAGATATCCAGCGGGGTGTCGACAAAAATAGAGAAGTTCATCTCCTGACGCAGGCGCGCGTCAGTGAGCAGCAGAATGCCCTCAAGGATAATCACTTTTTTTGGCTTCAGATGAATGCTTTCGCTGGTGCGGGTATGTTCAACGTAGCTGTAAACCGGCAGATCGATATCCTGTCCTGACTTGATCGCACGCAGATGCTGCAGCAGCAGATCGTGATCCATCGCGCTCGGATGGTCATAGTTGGTTTTTACCCTCTCTTCCATGGTGAGGTGGCTTTGATCTTTATAGTAGGCATCTTCGGGGATCACACCGATATGCTCGTCACCGACCTGGTCACGGATTTCACGAAAGAGCGTGCTGGCAATAAGGCTTTTTCCGGATGCAGATGCACCTGCGATGCCAACGATCACGCACTGATGGGACTTGTCAGTCATACTTTTTTGAGACCTGATAACTGGGAGCACGCCTCTGCCGAAGCAGCAACGGGCCAAATGAGAGGGTTTGGTGGCGGCAATTATAGGTATTTCGCCGGTTTGACGCCAGAGTAAATGCGGCGGCGCCCTTTTTCAGAAAATCTCCTTTTGGCAGGCAGCCGCTGAACCGATAGACTGTCGGGCTGCCCGCGCCCGGTTTGTGCGGGTCGCCCGTTAGCCCTGCAAGGAAAAATATGAGCTGGAGAACACTGACCTATTTTGGCGACAGCATGCTGCTGATCCCCACCGCGGTGATCATCGCCCTGGTGCTGCCGTGGAAAAGCAGCAGTCAGCGTACCGTCTGGTACTGGCTGCTGGCGTTTGGTCTCGCCGGGCTGCTGGTCAGCCTGTCTAAAATTATGTTTCTTGGCTTTGGCATCGGCAGCGCACGCTTTAACTTCACCGGCTTCAGCGGCCACAGCGCGATGTCCTCCACGCTCTGGCCGGTAATGATGTGGCTGATCTCCGGGCGCTGGTCCACTTTCTGGCGCGCCGTGACGATCGCCATCGGGTATGCGATCCCGCTGATGGTGGGTTTCTCCCGCCTGGTTATTCATGCGCACTCCGTCAGTGAAGTGCTGGCGGGCCTGCTGCTCGGTTTTACCCTGAGCAGCGCGTTTCTCATCAGCCAGCGCCGCACGGTATTGAAAGGCTTTAGCGCCCTGCAGGTTGGCGTCGCCTTCCTGGTGCCGCTGCTGCTGATGGGTCACGGGCGCGTCGCCACCACGCAGCAGTTCCTGGAGCGTCTGTCGGTCAAGCTCGCCGGACTGGAAAAACCGTTTAAGCGTGCCGACCTTTTTCGCTGACAGCGCCATGACTTAAGCCAATTCAGCGTAAAGATCCTGTCTGAATGTGCTAGCATGCAGGGCAGAAACTGACTGGCGTATTTTCCCCATACCGGGTTGCGCGCTGCTGGACTGGTACATGATTGTTGAGATAGTCACCGCGCAGGATAAATCGCCAGGCCGCTGGCTGGCTGCCGTTACGCTGAGCATACTGGCTTTTCTGCTTACGCTGTTTTGTCTGGAGCTGATTGTGGTCAGCGGTCGTATTTCGCCGCTGTGGTACTCAACGGCGCTGATGACCGGCGTCGTTTTCCGCGCGCCGCTAAAACATATTCCGCTGCTGCTGGCGGGCTGCGTCGCGGGCACCGCGCTGGCAAATCTGCTGGTTATTGGTCCCGCGCTCAGCAATGCTAAATTTGCCCTTCTGAATCTGATACAGGCGCTGCTGGCCGGCGGCATGCTGCGTCTGCTGCTGAACCGCCGCGCGCCGCTGAACGCCCTGCCCGACTGGATCCGCTTTGCGCTCTGCGCCGGCCTGCTGGCTCCCCTGCTGGGCGGGCTGATTGCGCTCTGGCTGCTGCAGGTGGATAAGCAGGCGCTGCTCCCCTTCTTCTCCACCTGGGTGATTTCGGAAGTGATCGGCGTGCTGGCGTTTGGTCCGGTGGTACTGCTGTGGCCCGCTAAGCCGCTGCGTGAACTGATCGCGCCGGGCCGCCAGCTGGAGACCCTGCTGACGCTGCTGGTTACCCTGCTCGCCAGCTATCTCTCCCTGCGCTTTCTGCCGTGGCCGTTTACCTTTATCGTGGTGATCCTGTTCTGGTGTGCGGTCCGGCTGCCAAAATTTGAAGCGTTCCTGCTCTGCTTTATTAATGCCAGTTTCATTTCGCTGCTGCTGGCGCTGGACTGGGTCAACCCGGTACAGAGTGGCGCTTCGCCCGGTCTGGTCTCTGCCTGGCTGCCCTTTCTGCTGGTGCTGCTGCCCAGCCATGTCATGGCGCTGATCATGGACGCCTTCCGGCGCGAGAAAAACCATATCACCGAGAGTGAAGCGCGCTTCCGCAATGCGATGGAGTACTCTGCTATCGGTATGGCGCTGGTCGGCACCAACGGAAAGTGGCAGCAGGTGAACCAGTCACTTTGCCGTACGCTGGGTTATCGCGCCTATGAACTGACGCAGCTGACTTTCCAGGAGATCACCCATCCGGACGATCTGCACAGCGATCTGCAGCTGATGGAGCGTCTGCTGGCGGGCGACCTGATGTCCTATACCTTTGAAAAGCGCTATTTTCGCAAAGATGGCGAGATCGTCTGGTCGCGTCTGACCGTCTCTATGGTGCGCGACGCGCAGCAGCAGCCGCTCTATTTTATCGCGCAGATTGTCGATATCTCCGAGCTGCGGCAGAGCGAGCAGCGCAACCGCCAGCTGATGGAGCGCATTACGCTGGCCAATGAAGCGGGCGGCATCGGCGTCTGGGAGTGGAACCTGAAAACCGGGGAGATGCTCTGGGACAAGCGCATGTATGAGCTGTTTGCACTGGATCCGCAGCAGAAACCCACGTATGACCTCTGGCTGCATCTGGTCGATCCTGCCGAGCGCGAAAGCCTGGCGCTGATTGTGCAGCAGGCGATTGAGCGCCGCTCGGCCTTTCATCTTGAGTATCGTCTCAACCTGCCGCACGGCGTACAGTTTATTCGCTCAGAAGCGAATCGTATCCTGAGCCAGGATGGACAGATCGAGCGCATACTCGGGATCTGCCAGGATATCACCTCACTGCGTACCCTTAATGACGCGCTGTTCCAGGAAAAAGAGCGTATGGCGATCACCCTGGATTCGATTGGCGAAGCGGTGATCAGCACCGACGATGAGATGTGCGTGACCTTTATGAACCCGGTTGCTGAAAGCCTGAGCGGCTGGCCGCAGGAGCAGGCGGCCGGCACGCCCCTTGGCGAGCTGCTGAATATCACGCGCGGCGCTGACGGCCCGCGCATCGACAATCTGCTGCTCTGTACGCTGCCGGATGAAAAAATCTCTCCGGCGCTGGATGAGGGGCTGGTGCTGCATACGCTGGCAGGCGCGCAGATAGAGATCCACTACAGTATTACGCCGCTGAAAACCCTGGCCGGCAGCACCATTGGGGTGGTGATGGTCATTCAGGATGTCAGCGAATCGCGCCAGATCATGAAGCGTCTGAGCTATAGCGCGTCACACGACATGCTGACGCAGCTGCCTAACCGGCCCAGCTTTGAAGATCGGCTGAAACGGCTGGTGAATGATGCGGCCGTCACCGGCACGCCGCATGTGCTGGTGTTTATCGACCTGGATAAATTTAAAGCGGTCAACGATACCGCCGGCCATGCGGCGGGGGACGCGCTGCTGCGCGAGCTGGCGGTGCTGATGCAGCAGCAGCTGCGCAGCAGCGATATGCTGGCGCGCCTCGGCGGCGATGAGTTTGGCATCCTGCTGCCGCACTGCGAGGTCGATCAGATCCGCGATCTGGTGCAGGACATCGTGGATGTCGTCAATGGCTATACATTTTACTGGAAAGCGCACCCTTACCAGGTGGGTGCCAGCGCCGGCATCACGCAGATTGATGCGCGCAACTGCCTCAGCAATGTGGTGATGTCGCAGGCCGATGTCGCCTGCTACAGCGCCAAACATGCCGGGCGCGGTCAGTATCAGGTTTATCAGGATGCAGAGAGATAAAGCACTGCATATTGCCAGCATGACCAGCCTGCGCTAAAGTCGCCCCCTTTTTTTCTGGCATGGGGCATAAGATGTATATCGGTTTTGACTACGGCACAGCGAACTGCGCTATTGCAGTAAGCGATAACGGCACGCCGCGGATGCTGGCGCTGGAAAATGACCAGCCGCTGCTGCCCTCGATGATCTGCGCCCCGGTGCGCGAGGCGATCAGCGAATGGCTGCATCGCCACCATCAGGTGCCCACGCCCGCGAGCGAAAACACCGCCCTGCTGCAGCGCGCGCTGCGCTACAACCGCGAAGAAGATATCGAGATAACCCCTGGCAGCGTGCAGTTTGGCCTGACCGCGCTGCAGCAATATATGACAGAGCCGGAAGATGTCTGGTTCGTCAAATCACCGAAATCCTTTTTGGGCGCCTCTGGCCTGAAGCCGCAGCAGATCGCATTTTTTGAAGATCTGGTGTGCGCCATGATGCTGCATATCCGACAGCAGGGTGAAGCGCAGCTCGGGCAGCAGATCAACCAGGCGGTTATCGGTCGCCCGGTCAACTTTCAGGGGCTGGGCGGTGACGATGCCAACCAGCAGGCGCAGGGGATCCTGCTGCGTGCGGCACAGCGCGCCGGCTTTCGTGACGTTGAGTTTCAGTTTGAGCCGGTGGCCGCCGGGCTGGACTTTGAAGCCACGCTGGACAAAGAGACGCGCGTGCTGGTGGTCGATATCGGCGGCGGCACCACCGACTGCTCCATGCTGCTGATGGGGCCGGAGTGGCGCCAGAAAGCTGACCGCCACGCCAGCCTGCTGGGGCACAGCGGCTGCCGCGTCGGCGGTAACGATCTCGATATCATGCTGGCGTTTAAAACGCTGATGCCGCTGCTGGGTCTGGGCGGCAGCACCCGCAAGGGCACGGCGCTCCCCGCCCTGCCGTGGTGGAACGCCGTCGCAATTAACGACGTTCCGGCACAGAGCGAGTTCTACTCCGCCGCCTGCGGCAAGCTGCTGCAGGATCTGGTGCGCGATGCAGAAGAGGGAAACCGCGTGGCACATCTGCTCAAAGTATGGCAGCAGAAGCTAAGCTACCGGCTGGTGCGCGCGGCTGAAGAGAGCAAAATTGCGCTCTCAGCGCAGGCGGAAACGGATGCGTCGCTGGCGTTTATTGCGCAGTCGCTGCAGGCGAAGATCAGCGCGGCGCAGCTGGAAGAGGCGATCAGCCAGCCGCTGGAGCGGATGCTGGAGCAGGTACAGCTGGCGCTGACCACCAGCGAGACCCGACCGGACGTGATCTATCTTACTGGCGGCAGCGCACGCTCGCCGCTGCTGCGTGCGGCGCTGCAGCAGGCGCTGCCCGATACCCCGATTGCCGGCGGCGACGACTTTGGTTCGGTGACCGCCGGACTGGCGCGCTGGGCAGAGGTGATGTTCCGCTAGCGGATCGTAACAGGAGGCGCAGCCTGCGCCTCCTCCCTGCCCGTCAGAAGTTGATATTGGCTGAGATGCCGCCGACAAAGGCATCTTTCACCTCTCCGACCGCGCCCGGCGCCACGACATACTGCAGGTTAGGCCGCAGCTGCAGCCACTTCGCCAGCTGCGCATTGTAGTAAATCTCATAGTTGTATTCCGATCCCGCCTGCAGCGGCAGATAAGCCGGGCTGTCAAAGCGCGTTTCACCACTGGCTGCGTTCTGCTGGCGCAGGGCGCGGCTGTAGGCGCTGTTAACGTGAATACGCGCGGCACCAATACCGATTTCATCCTGCGGACGCGCATCAAGCGGCCCCTTCCAGGTAAAACTGATGGACTGATAATTATCGGTTTTCGACGTCTTACGATCGTTCATGACCGCCTGCACCGTTACCCCCAGTCCGCGGCTGGCGTCTCCGCCCTGCGCGGTCAGCTGCTGCTGCAGCAGCAGGTAGCCGCCATAAGCGTGATCCTGACGCTGATAGCCCCCATCCCGCCAGCTGCCGTAATTATCCCCGTTTACGGATGAGTAGTAATAGCCGAGTCGATAGTTGCCCGGCAGCCCCGCTGCGCCCAGGGTCGGTTTCCAGCCCAGCTCGACCGGCACCAGATTGCCTTCTGAATGACGGGTATCCAGGCGGAAACCGTCGCCGCGATCGTAGTTGGCGCGATTCTGGTTGTAAAAGCCGACCTGGAAGAAGAGTTCGGGCGTGATATTCGCTTTCAGGCGTCCGCCCCACTGTGAAACCGGCCAGTTAAACCAGCGGTCGCCGCGCCAGTTGCCTGCCTGACCGCTGCCAAAGGCAAGGTTCTGAAACCTGCTGTCGAGGCTGTCAAAATCTTCACCCACGGTGACCCGTCCGGCCTTGAGATTAACCCGGTTGTCAAACAGCCCCTTGCTCAGCCAGAACTGTGTCAGACGCCACGTCTGGCCGCGGCCATAGACCTCCTGCACGGAGGAGAGCATGCCGGTGCGGCGATCGGCTACCTGATCGGAGATGTTGCGCCCGTCGCGATTAGTGACGGTGACCTGGAACTGCGCATCCTGCCAGTCGAGCAGCTTTTGCAGATCGAAATTCGCACCAAACGCCCACTGATCGCTATAGCGCATTGAGGTGTGGCTGTCTGCTCCGCCGCCGAGATTAGCGGCGCTCTCCATGGTGTAATTTACGTCAAACTTCACGCCGGCACTCTCCAGCTGCGTGCGGCTGCCGTTCCAGTCACCCAGCATCCAGGGCGAATCGTAGCTGAATGCATCTGCCGCGACGGCGGCAGAACTGAACATAGCCAGCATCAGCGTGCCCGCAGCCAGTTGCGGCAGCGGGTGCAAAGCAAAAATTTTTTTCATCGTTGTTATCTTCTGCAAAGTTATAAGGAAAACCGCGCAGAGGATAGTGCCGGGCAGCAGCAGGGTTTTGCAATTTCGTGTGGATTTACGCCTGCTCAGTCAGTGGATTAGCGCATTTGTGATGAATATCTAAGATTTAAACATTCAAAGTGTGACAGTGACTATTGATTGCTCTGTATCAATATACGGGGTGCCGCAGCACCCCGGGCGGGATCAGAGGTGACTGGCGCGCGCCAGCTCCTCAATTTCCTGTTTGCTCAGCTCCAGCTGGGTGGCTTTTACCAGCTCATCCAGCTGCGCCAGCGATGTTGCGCTGACAATCGGCGCGGTAATGCTGGGACGCGCAATCTGCCACGCCAGCGCCACCTGCGTGGCTGACGCATCGTGTGAGGCAGCGATATCCTCCAGCGCCTCAATAATGCGGCTGCCGCGCTCATTGAGATATTTTTCCACTATCGCCTGACCGCGCGGGCTTTTACCCGCATCCTGCGGCTTTTTATATTTGCCGCTGAGAAAGCCGCTCGCCAGCGAGTAGTAGTTGATCACGCCAAGACCGTTTTTCACCGCCACCTGCTCCAGGCCGTTCTCATACCCTTCGCGATCGTAAAGGTTATATTCCGGCTGCAGCGTTTCATAGCGCGCCAGCCCCTCTTTGCTGCTGACATCCAGCGCCTCCTGCAGACGCGCTGCGGAGTAATTTGAGGCGCCGATAGCGCGTACCTTGCCCTCTTTGATCAGGGAATCAAACGCTTTCAGGGTATCTGCCAGCGGCGTCTGCTCATCATCGCGATGCGCCTGATAGAGATCGATCACATCCGTCTGCAGCCGGCGCAGGGAATCCTCTATCGCCTGGCGGATATACGCAGGCTTCAGCCCGGTTTTTTCCGGCGACAGCTCCATGCCGACTTTAGTCGCCAGCACGATGCGATCGCGTTTGCCGCTCTGCTTTAACCATTTGCCGATGATCGCTTCCGATTCACCTCCCTGATTGCCCGGCACCCAGCGGGAATAGACATCCGCGGTATCGATAAAAAACAGGCCATTTTCGACCAGCGCATCCAGCAGTGAAAAGGAGGTCTTCTCATCGACTGTCCAGCCAAAAACGTTACCACCAAAAGTCAGGCGCGGAACGGTAATACCGCTGTCGCCCAGCTGACGGGTTGCAGGTTGTTTCATTGCGCTCTCCCTGGTTAAACGAGATAGGTTTGTCTTTAAGCGTAGCAAATGAAAAAGTCGCACCGGGGTCTATTCATGCCAGAATAGTGTCAGAACCGGGAAATCCTTTACGCCGCGCTGAGCAGATATTCTTAATTCCTTCAATTTTCGCCTGGCGCAGGCGGCTACACTTATTTTCGTTTGCGCTGTCCGGATGTCGGGCAAGCGTATCAGGAAAGCGACATGGCTGGAGAGCACGCAGAGTAATGAAGAGTCGAACCAAAACAGGTCTGTTAATTCTTATCGCGCTGGCGGTAGCGGCTGGCGGTTATTACGCCTGGCACTCGCGCGCCACGCCAGCACAGCCGGCGCAGGCTAAAGAGAAGCGCGGTGGAGCAAACCGGCCAGCCGCGCCGGTACAGGCGGCAACGGCTGAACTGCAAAGCGTGCCCTACTATCTGAACGGCCTCGGCACCGTCACCGCTGCAAATACGGTTACGGTGCGCAGCCGTGTTGAGGGGCAGCTGATGGCGCTGCACTTTACAGAAGGCGAGCAGGTGGCTGCCGGCACGCTGCTGGCTGAGATCGATCCGCGCCCGTATCAGGTTGCTCTCACGCAGGCGCAGGGCCAGCTGGCCCGGGATCAGGCCACGCTGGCGAATGCCCGCCGCGATCTCAGCCGCTATGAGAAGCTGTCGAAAACGTCCCTGGTATCGCAGCAGGATCTCGACACCCAGCGCGCGCTGGTGAGCGAAACGCTGGGCACCATTAAAGCGGATGAGGGCAACGTCGCGAGCGCGCAGCTGAATCTGACCTACAGCCGCATCACCGCGCCGATTGCCGGACGTATCGGGTTACGCAAGGTCGACATCGGCAACTACATTACCACCGGCGACACCGATGGCCTGGTCGTGATCACCCAGACGCATCCGATTGATGTGGTATTCAGCGTGGCGGAGAGCTATATCAGCCAGATCCTGAAAGCGCAGAAAAGCGGTCAGCCGCTGGTGGTAGAGGCCTGGGATCGCAGCAACACCACGCTGCTGACGCAGGGCACGCTGCTGAGTCTGGACAACCAGATCGATACCACTACCGGCACCATTAAGCTGAAAGCACGCTTCAGCAATGAAGATGACACCCTGTTTCCCAACCAGTTTGTTAACGCACGGCTGAAAGCGGATACGCTGCAGAACGCCGTGACTATTCCCACCGCCGCGCTGCAGATGAGCAATGAGGGCCACTTTGTCTGGGTGGTTAACAGCGAGAATAAGGTCAGCAAGAAACGCGTCACCGCCGGCCTGCAGGATAGCCAGAAAGTGGTGATCAGGGCCGGACTGGAGGCGGGCGAGCGGGTCATTACCGACGGCATCGATCGCCTCACTGACGGCGCAACGGTTGACGTCGTGGCGCCGCAGAGTACGGCAACAGAGACCACGCGTGCCGCGCAGCCAGCCCGGGGAGAGCGTCAATAATGCAGGTGCTGCCTCCTGACGCTGGCGGCGGTCCGTCACGTCAGTTCATTTTACGCCCGGTCGCCACCACGCTGCTGATGATTGCGATTCTGCTGGCGGGCCTGCTTGGCTACCGCTTTCTGCCGGTCTCCGCCCTGCCGGAAGTGGACTACCCCACTATTCAGGTTGTCACGCTCTATCCCGGAGCCAGTCCGGATGTGGTCACCTCGTCGATTACCGCACCGCTGGAACGCCAGTTTGGCCAGATGTCCGGGCTGAAACAGATGGCGTCGCAAAGTTCCGGCGGCGCCTCGGTGATCACGCTGCAGTTTCAGCTGTCGCTGGCGCTGGATGTGGCGGAGCAGGAGGTTCAGGCGGCGATTAACTCCGCCACTAACCTGCTGCCTGGCGATCTGCCCAATCCGCCCGCCTACAGCAAAGTCAACCCGGCCGATCCGCCTATCATGACGCTGGCGGTCACCACGACCAGCCTGCCGCTGACGCAGGTGCAGGATATGGTGGAAACGCGCGTGGCGCAGAAGATTGCGCAGGTCTCCGGCGTAGGCCTGGTTACCCTTTCCGGTGGACAGCGTCCGGCGGTGCGGGTCAAAATGAATGCGCAGGCGCTGGCAGCGTTAGGACTGACCAGCGAAGATGTGCGCACGGCTATCAGCAACGCCAACGTCAACTCAGCGAAAGGCAGCCTTGATGGCCCGGCGCGATCTATCACGCTGTCAGCAAACGATCAGATGACATCGGCTGAGGATTACCGTCGCCTGATTATCAGCTACAGCAACGGCGCGCCGGTGCGACTGGGCGACGTTGCGACCGTTGAATCGGGCGCAGAGAACAGCTGGCTGGGCGCCTGGGCTAACCGCCAGCAGGCGATTGTGCTGAACGTCCAGCGTCAGCCCGGCGCCAATATTATCGACACCGCTGATAATATCCGGGCGCTGCTGCCATCGCTTACCGCCACGCTGCCCAAATCGGTCGACATGAAACTGCTGACCGATCGCACGACCAATATTCGCGCCTCGGTATCTGATACGCAGCATGAGCTGATGCTGGCCATGGCGCTCGTGGTCATGATCATCTACCTGTTTCTGCGCAACGTACCGGCTACGATCATTCCTGCCGTGGCGGTACCGCTTTCGCTGATTGGTACGTTTGCCGCCATCTATTTTATGGGCTTCTCGATCAACAACCTCACGCTGATGGCGCTGACTATCGCCACCGGCTTTGTGGTGGATGACGCCATTGTGGTGATCGAGAATATTTCACGCTATATCGAGAAAGGCGAGAAGCCGCTCACCGCCGCGCTGAAAGGGGCGGGAGAGATCGGTTTTACCATTATCTCGCTCACCTTTTCGCTGATTGCGGTGCTGATCCCGCTGCTGTTTATGGGCGATGTGATTGGCCGGCTGTTTCGTGAGTTCGCCGTCACGCTGGCTATCGCCATTCTGATCTCAGCCGTGGTGTCGCTGACGCTGACGCCGATGATGTGCGCACGCATGCTGAGCGCAGAGTCACTGCGCCGGCAGAACCGCTTCTCACGCGCCAGCGAGGCGCTGTTTGAGCGGGTCATTGCCGGTTACGGGCGTGGACTGACGCGCGTGCTGCAGCATCCGTGGCTGACGCTCAGCGTGGCGCTCGGCACGCTGCTGATGACGGTGCTGCTGTGGGTGATGATCCCGAAAGGCTTCTTTCCGCAGCAGGATAACGGCATTATTCAGGGCACCCTGCAGGCGCCGCAGTCGGTCTCTTACGCCAGCATGGCGCAGCGCACGCGCGATGTCGCCTCCGTGGTGATGAAGGATCCGGCGGTTGAAAGTCTGACCTCTTTTGTCGGGGTGGATGGCACCAATCCTGCGCTTAACAGCGCCCGGCTGCAGATCAACCTCAAGCCGCTGGATGAGCGCGACGACCGCATTCCGGTGGTGCAGGCGCGGCTGCAGCAGGCGGTGGCGCAGATCCCGGGCGTCTCGCTCTGGCTGCAGCCGGTGCAGGATCTCACCATTGAGACGCAGAGCAGCCGTACCCCCTATCAGTTTACGCTGCAGTCTGGCTCGCTTGACGCCCTGAGCAGCTGGGTCCCGGCGCTGATCGGCCAGCTGGAAAAGGCACCGCAGCTGCGCAACGTCAGCAGCGACTGGCAGGATCAGGGGCTGGAAGCGTATGTGCGCGTCGACCGCGACAGCGCCAGCCGGCTCGGGATCACCATGGCTGACGTCGATAATGCGCTGTATAACGCGTTTGGTCAGCGGCTGATCTCAACGATTTACACGCAGGCAAACCAGTATCGCGTGGTGCTGGAGCAGCATAATGCGCAGACGCCGGGACTGGCGAGCCTGGAGGGGATCCGGCTTAAAAGCAGCGACGGCGGCAGCGTACCGCTCAGCGCTATCGCCAGCACAGAGGAGCGGCATACCGCTCTCAGTATTAATCATCTCGATCAGTTCCCGTCCGCAACCTTCTCTTTTGACGTGGCCGATGGCTATTCACTTGAGGAAGCGCTGCAGGCCATTACCGCCGCAGAAGGGGCGCTGGGTATGCCGGCGGATATCGTCACGCAGTTCCAGGGCAGTACGCTGGCGTTTGAAGCCGCGCTGAGCAGCACCGTCTGGCTGATTGTGGCGGCCGTGGTCGCAATGTATATCGTTCTTGGCGTGCTGTATGAGAGTTTTATTCATCCGATTACCATTCTCTCTACCCTGCCCACCGCGGGCGTCGGCGCGCTGCTGGCGCTGATGCTGAGCGGTAACGAACTCGATATCATCGCCATTATCGGCATCATTCTGCTGATCGGTATTGTAAAGAAAAACGCCATTATGATGATTGACTTTGCGCTGGCGGCGGAGCGTGAACAGGGCATGGCGCCGCGTGACGCTATCTATCAGGCCTGCCTGCTGCGCTTTCGCCCGATCCTGATGACCACGCTGGCGGCGCTGCTGGGCGCGCTGCCGCTGATGCTCAGCACCGGCGTCGGCGCTGAGCTGCGCCATCCGCTCGGCATCGCCATGGTGGGCGGCCTGATCCTCAGCCAGATCCTGACGCTGTTTACCACGCCGGTCATCTATCTGCTGTTTGATCGCCTGGCGCACGCTACCCGCAGGCGCTTCGGTCGTCCGGAGGCGCAGTCGTGAAGTTTTTTGCCCTCTTCATTCACCGCCCGGTCGCCACCATCCTGCTGACGCTGGCGATTGCGCTGGCGGGGATGCTTGGTTTTCGTCTGCTGCCGGTCGCCCCGCTACCGCAGCTCGACTTTCCGGTGATTATGATTTCGGCCTCGCTGCCGGGTGCCTCACCGGAAACCATGGCCGCCTCGGTGGCCACGCCGCTGGAGCGCTCGCTGGGGCGCATTGCCGGCGTCAGTGAAATGACCTCGACGAACTCACTGGGCAGCACGCGCATCATTCTGGTGTTTGATTTTGACCGCGATATTAACGGTGCCGCGCGCGATGTGCAGGCCGCGATTAATGCGGCGCAGAGCCTGCTGCCGTCGGGCATGCCGAGCCGGCCTTCTTATCGAAAAGCGAACCCCTCGGATGCGCCGATTATGATCCTTACGGTGACCTCGGACGACTATAATCCGGGTCAACTCTATGATTACGCTTCGACGCAGCTGGCGCAAAAACTGTCGCAGATTGAGGGCGTCGGCGACGTCACGGTAGGCGGCAGTTCGCTGCCCGCCGTGCGCGTCGATCTCAATCCGCAGGCGCTGTTTAATCAGGGCGTGTCGCTGGATGCGGTACGCAGCGCCATCAGCAACGCTAACCAGCGGCGACCGCAGGGCGCAATCGACGATCGCCAGCAGCGCTGGCAGCTGCGTACCAATGATGAACTGCAGAGCGCCAGCGCCTATCAGCCGCTGGTGGTGCACTATAACAACGGTGCGGCGGTTCGCCTGAGCGATGTCGCCAGCGTGCAGGATTCGGTGCAGGATGTGCGTAACGCCGGGATGACCAACGGCAAGCCGGCGGTGCTGCTGGTGATCCGTAAGTCGCCGGACGCCAATATTATCGATACCGTGGATCGCATTCGCGCTGAGCTGCCGGTGCTGCACGATTTCATTCCGGCGGCGATCGATCTGCAGATTGCCCAGGATCGCTCACCGACTATCCGCGCTTCGCTGCATGAAGTCGAGCAGTCGCTGGTGATTGCCGTGGTGCTGGTGATTCTGGTGGTGTTTCTGTTCCTGCGCGACGGCCGGGCCACGCTCATTCCTGCTGCGGCGGTGCCGGTCTCACTGATTGGCACCTTTGCTGCCATGTATCTGTGCGGCTTCAGTCTTAACAACCTGTCGCTGATGGCGCTAACCATCGCCACCGGGTTTGTGGTGGATGATGCGATTGTGGTGCTGGAGAATATCGCCCGCCACGTTGAGGCTGGCATGAAGCCGCTGCAGGCGGCGCTGACCGGCGTCCGCGAAGTGGGCTTTACCGTGCTGTCGATGAGCCTGTCGCTGATTGCGGTGTTTCTGCCGCTGCTGATGATTGGCGGCATTATCGGACGCTTCTTTTCGGAATTTGCCATTACGCTGTCGGTGGCGATTCTGATCTCGCTGTTTATCTCCGTCACGCTGACGCCGATGATGTGCGCGTATCTGCTGAAGCCGCAACCGGCACAGCCTGCCGCGCCCGGGCTGTTCAGCCGGCTGCTGCAGCGGACGCAGGATGGCTATGCCCGCTCGCTGCGCTGGGTGTTACGCCACGCCATCTGGGTACTGCTGCTGCTGGGCGGCACGGTAGCGATGACCGTCTGGCTGTTTATTACGATACCCAAAACCTTTATGCCGGAACAGGATACCGGTCGCCTGAGCGGTTTTCTGTCTGCCGATCAGAGCATCTCGTTTCAGGCGATGCGCGGCAAGCTGGAAGATTTTATGAATATCATCAAAATGGATCCGGCGGTGGATAATGTCACCGGCTTTACCGGCGGCCTCGGCACCAACAGCGGCCTGATGTTTGTGGCGCTGAAGCCTCTCTCTGAGCGCAGCGAAAGCGCCCAGCAGGTGATCGCCCGCCTGCGCACCAAACTGGCTAAGGAGCCGGGGGCCAGCCTCTATCTCAACGCCGTACAGGATATTCGCGTCGGCGGACGGGAGTCGAACGCCAGCTATCAGTACAGCCTGCTGTCGGATAACCTTGCCGATCTGCGTGAGTGGGAACCCAAAATCCGTAAGGCCTTCTCTGCCCTGCCGCAGCTCACTGACGTTAACTCCGACCAGCAGGATAAAGGCAGCGAAATGGCTATTACATACGATCGTGAAAGCATGGCGCGCCTCGGCATAGACGTTTCAGCCGCCAACGATCTGCTGAACAACGCCTTTGGCCAGCGTCAGATCTCAACCATTTATCAGCCGCTGAATCAGTACAAAGTGGTGATGGAGGTGGATCCGCGCTATACCCAGGATATCAGCGCGCTCGACCAGATGTTTGTGGTCAGCAGCGACGGCAAAGCGATTCCGCTGAGCGGTTTTGCCCACTGGCAGCCCGCTAACGCACCGCTCTCCGTCAACCATGAGGGGCTTTCTGCAGCGACAACCATTTCGTTTAATTTGCCGGAAGGCGTCTCTCTGTCGCAGGCCTCCGCGGCGATCGATCGCGCCATGACGGTGCTGGGGGTGCCCTCCAGCGTGCGCGGCAGCTTTGCCGGTACCGCGCAGGTGTTTCAGCAGTCGCAGTCCAGCCAGCTCTGGCTGATGCTGGCAGCCATCGCAGCGGTCTATATCGTGCTGGGCATTCTGTATGAGAGCTATGTGCATCCGCTCACGATTCTGTCGACGCTGCCGTCGGCCGGAACCGGCGCGCTGCTGGCGCTTAAATTGTTTGATACGCCGTTCAGCCTGATTGCGCTGATTGGCATTTTGCTGCTGATAGGGATTGTGAAAAAGAACGCCATCATGATGGTCGACTTTGCGCTGGAGGCGGAACGACAGCAGCAGCTGAGCCCGCGCGAGGCGATTTTCCAGGCGTGTCAGCTGCGTTTTCGCCCGATTCTGATGACCACGCTGGCCGCGCTGTTTGGCGCCCTGCCACTGGTGCTGACCAGCGGCGACGGTGCTGAACTGCGGCAGCCGCTGGGCATCACCATCGCCGGCGGCCTGGTGGTAAGCCAGCTGCTGACGCTCTACACCACGCCGGTGGTCTATCTGCTGATGGATAAATTACGCCGCCGCAAAGCCGTCACAGAGCCAGCAACCACCCGAATTTCGTAGGGGGCGCATTAATGCGCCCCGGGCAATCAACACGTACGAAACCAGGGCACCATTAATGGCGCCCCTGCGGGGACGATTGCTGCATTAATGCACCCCGGGGTAAACAAACGCGCCTTATGCTGGAGGAGAGAAGATGAACAAACCTGCCACCACGGTACGCTGGCAGCTGTGGATTGTGGCGTTTGGCTTTTTTATGCAAACGCTGGATACCACCATTGTCAATACCGCGCTGCCTTCCATGGCGCGCGATCTTGGCGTCAGCCCGCTGCATATGCATTCCGTTATCGTCTCTTACGTTCTGACGGTTGCGGTGATGCTGCCGCTGAGCGGCTGGCTGGCTGACCGTTTTGGCGTGCGTAACATCTTTTTCAGCGCGATTGTGCTGTTCAGCGTCGGATCGCTGTTCTGCGCGCTGGCTGCCACGCTTAATCAGCTGGTTGTGGCGCGCGTGGTTCAGGGTATCGGTGGTGCAATGATGGTGCCGGTGGGCCGCTTAACGGTCATGAAAATTGTGCCGCGTGAGCAATATATGTCCGCCATGACCTTTGTTACCCTGCCGGGCCAGATTGGCCCGCTGCTCGGTCCGGCCCTCGGCGGCGTGCTGGTTGAGTACGCCAGCTGGCACTGGATTTTCCTTATCAATATTCCGGTCGGCATTATTGGCGCTGTCGCCACGCTGATGCTGATGCCGAACTACACCATGCAGACGCGCCGGTTTGATTTTGCCGGTTTTCTGCTGCTGGCGGCCGGCATGGCGGCGCTGACGCTGGCGCTGGATGGCGGCGGCAATGGCGCGCTGCTGCCCGGCTTCCTGATTCTGGCGGGCGTGCTGTCGCTGCTGTTTTATCTGATGCACGGCCGCCACAATGACAACGCGCTGTTCAGCCTGCGACTGTTTGATAACCGCCTCTATTCGATTGGTCTGCTGGGCAGCTTTACCGGGCGCATCGGCAGCGGCATGCTGCCGTTTATGACGCCGGTATTTCTGCAGGTAGGTCTGGGTTTTACGCCGTTTCACGCCGGGTTAATGATGATCCCGATGGTGCTGGGAAATATGGGCATCAAGCGGGTGGTGGTGCGCATTGTTAACCTGTTTGGCTATCGCCGCGTACTGGTGGGAAGCACGCTCGCGCTGGCGCTGGTGGTGGCGCTGTTTGCCGTGGTCGCGCTGGCTGGCTGGATCTGGCTCCTGCCGCTGGTATTACTGCTGCTCGGCATGGTCAATGCCCTGCGCTTTTCCGCTATGAATACCCTGACGCTGAAAGATCTGCCGGACGATCTCGCCTCCGGCGGCAACAGCTTACTGTCGATGATTATGCAATTGTCGATGAGTATCGGCGTCACGCTGGCGGGTCTGCTGCTCGGCGCTTTTGGCCAGCAGGCTGCCGCGGGCAGCGACATGGCGCAGCAGGCGTTTGCCTGGACCTGGCTCTGTATGGTGGTCGTCATCGCCCTGCCGGCGCTGGTGTTCTGGCGGGTACCGGAAGCACTCAGTAAAAATGTTGATCTCAGAACCAGGAGTAAAAAGTGATGGCGCGTTTCCGGCCCGGCATTGGCGCCAAACTCTTTATGGCGATTTTTGGTACCTGCATGCTGGTCATCATCACGATGCACTGGGGCGTACGGCTCAGCTTTGAGCATGGCTTTGTTGACTACATCAAAAAAGGCAACGAACAGCGGCTGACACTGCTGAGTGATGCGCTGGCAGATCAGTATGAGCAGCACGGCAGCTGGGATTTTCTGCGCCAGAACGATCGGCTGATCTTCACCATTCTGCGCTCGCTGGAGCAGAACCCAGGCAGCCACAATCCGCTGCCGCCGCACGGCTGGCGCACGCAGTTCTGGATCATCGATCAGCAATATAAGGTGCTGTCAGGCCCGCGCGCGCCGATTCCGCCAAAAGGACCGCGGCGTAACATCACCACCAGCAGCGGTAAAATTGTCGGCTGGGTAATTGCCTCTCCGGCGGAAAACCTGACGCGCAGCACCGACATCAATTTTGACCGGCAGCAGCGCCAGACCAACTGGATGATCGTCACACTCTCCACTCTGCTGGCGGCGCTGGTCACCTGGCTGCTGGCACGCGGCCTGCTGGCGCCGGTTAAACGGCTGGTAGAGGGCACCCATCAGCTGGCTGCGGGAAAATTTGCTACCCGGGTTGAGGTGGATAGCGGTGATGAAATCGGTCAGCTGGCGCGCGACTTTAATCAGCTGGCGCAGTCGCTGGAGAAAAATGAGAGTAATCGCCGCGCGTTCATGGCGGATATCTCCCATGAGCTGCGCACGCCGCTGGCGATCCTGCGTGGTGAGCTGGAAGCGATTCAGGATGGCGTCCGGCAGGTCACGCCCGAGGCGATAAGTTCGCTGCAGAGTGAAGTGGTGGTACTGACCAAGCTGGTGGATGACCTGCATCAGCTTTCGCTCTCCGATGCGGGCGCCCTCGCCTACCGCAAACAGCCGCTGGATCTGGTTAACCTGCTGGAGGTGATCGCCGGCAGCTTTGCCGGACGCTATCGCACGCACCAGCTGACGCTGCAGCTGCAGCTGCCTGCTGAAGCCAGCAGCTTTGGCGATCCTGACCGCCTGATGCAGCTGTTTACGAATCTGCTGGAAAACAGCCTGCGCTATACCCATCCCGGCGGCGAAGTCCGCATCACCATGCGGCAGCAGGAGAATCAGTGGCTGCTCTGTATTGATGACAGCGCGCCCGGCGTAGCGGCGGCGCAGCGGGCGCAGCTGTTTGAGCGTTTTTTCCGTGCGGAAAACTCCCGCAATCGTGCCAGCGGAGGGTCCGGCCTGGGACTGGCTATCTGTAAAAATATCGTCGAGGCGCACGGCGGCACGATTTCTGCGGAGCACTCTGATTTAGGTGGCGTGCAAATCAGGCTAAACTTGCCCTATGTTCCCCAGTAGAAAGCCCGTATGAGCCCGGAAAATAGCGATCCACTAATTCTTGTTGTTGAAGATGAACCCAAACTGGCGCAGCTGATGATCGATTATCTGCAGGCGTCAAACTACCGCACGCACCATATTGCCAATGGCGGCGAGGTACAGGCCTGGCTGCAGCACACTACGCCAGCGCTGATGCTGCTCGATCTGATGCTGCCAGGCTGCGACGGCATGACGCTGTGCCGCGAGATACGCCGCCACTCCGATCTGCCGATTATTATGGTCACCGCCCGTACCGAAGAGATTGATCGCCTGCTGGGGCTGGAAACCGGCGCGGATGACTATATCTGTAAGCCATTCAGCCCGCGCGAAGTGGTGGCGCGGGTGAAAACCATTCTGCGCCGCGCGCGTAAATCGCCGGAAGAGACGCAGCAGGCGTCGCTGCTGCTGATTGATGAGGGCCGCTTTCAGGCCAGCTGGCGTACTGCGCCGCTGGAGCTGACGCCGGCGGAGTTCCGCCTGCTGAAAACATTGTCGCTGGAGCCAGGCAAAGTCTTTTCCCGCGAGCAGCTGCTCAATCAGCTTTATGATGATTACCGCGTGGTAACTGACCGTACCATAGACAGCCATATCAAGAATCTGCGCCGCAAGCTTGAGGCGCTGGATGCCGATCAGCCGTTTATTCGTGCGGTATATGGCATTGGCTATCGCTGGGAAGCGGATATGTGCCGGCTGGCATAGCCTGTTATTGATCCCGATCAATTTACTTCACTCCGCACCCTGCCTACAATTTCCGCCTCTTTTGCAGAGCCGCACGCCGCGGCTTCTGCTATGGCCATCCGCGATGGTCAGCTGACCTGACATCAGTGAGTCTTCCATGTTTAAACCTGAACTGCTCTCCCCGGCGGGAACGCTGAAAAATATGCGCTACGCCTTTGCCTACGGCGCTGACGCCGTTTATGCCGGCCAGCCGCGCTATAGTCTGCGCGTCCGCAATAATGAATTTACGCATGACAATCTGGCACAGGGGATCGCCGAAGCGCACGCGCTGGGTAAAAAGTTCTATGTGGTGGTCAATATCGCGCCGCATAACGCCAAACTGAAAACCTTTATTCGCGACCTTACACCGGTGGTGGCGATGCAGCCCGACGCGCTGATCATGTCCGATCCGGGACTGATTATGCTGGTGCGCGAGGCGTTTCCGGCGATGCCGATCCACCTTTCCGTGCAGGCCAACGCCGTCAACTGGGCCACGGTGAAATTCTGGCAGCAGATGGGGCTGACGCGCGTCATTCTGTCACGCGAGCTGTCGCTGGAGGAGATTGCGGAGATCCGCACGCAGGTGCCGGAGATGGAGCTGGAGATTTTTGTCCACGGCGCGCTCTGCATGGCCTACTCTGGTCGCTGCCTGCTCTCCGGCTATCTCAACAAGCGCGATCCAAACCAGGGCACCTGTACCAACGCCTGCCGCTGGTCGTATAAGGTCTCAGAAGGCCAGCAGGATGAGGTCGGCAATATTACCGGTATCCATGAACCGGCAGAGCAGCAGGCTCCCGTGCCCGGCCACAACGCGCCAACCGACCGGTTGTTTCTGCTGGAAGAGAAGATGAAACCGGGCGAGGTGATGAGCGCGTTTGAAGATGAGCACGGTACCTACATCATGAACTCAAAAGATTTGCGTGCGGTGGCGCATGTGGAACGGCTGAGCGCAATGGGCATTCATTCGCTGAAAATTGAAGGGCGTACCAAATCGTTCTACTACTGCGCGCGCACCGCACAGGTCTATCGCCGTGCGATTGACGACGCCGCAGCGGGTAAACCTTTTGATACCTCACTGCTCGCCACGCTGGAAGGTCTGGCGCATCGTGGCTATACCGAGGGTTTCCTGCGGCGTCACACCCACGACAGCTACCAGAACTATGAGCAGGGCTTTTCCGTTTCTGAACGTCAGCAGTTTGTGGGCGAATTTACCGGCGAGCGGCGCGGCGACCGGGCGCAGATTGCGGTGAAAAACAAATTCCTGCAGGGCGATGTGGCAGAGATCATGACGCCGCAGGGCAACCTGACCTGCACGCTGGAGGCGATGGAAAACGATCGCGGCGAGGCGGTCACCGTCGCTCCTGGCGACGGTCATCGGGTCTGGATCCCGGTGCCGGCAGAGGTGGATCTCCGCTTTGCGCTGCTGCTGCGCAACCTCACTGAAGGCAATACTACCAGCGATCCGCACGGCAAAAATCGCACAAAATGAAAAAAAGGCGGCGAAGTTAGAACAGGATCACAGACGGTTACAGCGCCGCGCTTTAGAATCCCGCCTGCTGCTAATGAGTAACAATATCCAGCGTGCACGACCAGGAACCACCTCATTTACCCGCCCGGCTCCCCCGCGCGGGTTTTCTTTTTTCAGCGCCTGCCGATAAAGTTCCCGCCGCAGCTATGCTATAACCACATCCCTGTCTCACGTTTCAAGGAACTGAAGATGCACACTACACCGCTCACGCTGCTGATCCTGAATGGAAAAGGCGCCGGCAATGAAGATCTGCGCGCGGCCGTTAATAGGCTGCGCGAAGAGGGCTTTAATCTGGCCGTGCGCGTCACCTGGGAAAAAGGTGATGGCGATCGCTATGTACAGGAAGCGGTTGCTCTGCAGGCGGAAACCGTTGTTGCAGGCGGCGGCGACGGCACCATAAATGAGATTGCCACCGCGCTGGCCGCTATACCCGAGGCCTCACGTCCGGTACTCGGCATTCTGCCGCTCGGCACCGCCAACGATTTTGCCACCAGCGTGGGCATTCCGGCGGAGATGGAGCCGGCGCTGCGCCTTGCCGTGGTGGGCAAAGCCACCGCTATCGATCTGGCGCGGGTGAATGGCGACCGCTACTTTATCAATATGGCGACCGGCGGCTTTGGTACGCGTATTACCACCGAAACGCCGGAGAAACTGAAATCCGCGCTGGGTGGCGTCTCCTACTTTATTCACGGCCTGATGCGCGTGGATGCGCTGAAACCTGACAGCTGTGAAATCAGCGGGCCTGGCTTCAGCTGGCAGGGTGATGCGCTGGTAATCGGTATCGGTAACGGTCGCCAGGCGGGTGGCGGACAGCGCCTCTGCCCCGATGCGCTGATCAACGATGGTCAGCTTAACCTCAGCATCGTTACCGCGCAGGAGCTACTGCCAACGCTGCTGCATTCGCTGACGCGCGATGATGAGAACCCCAATATTGTGTCGGCTCAGCTCAACTCGCTGACTATTCGTTCGCCGCATGAGATGACGTTTAATCTGGACGGTGAGCCGCTGAGCGGCAGCGAGTTTACTATCGACGTGCTGCCAGGCGCGCTCAGCTGTCGCCTGCCGCCCCAGTGCGCGCTGCTGGCCTGACGGCGCAGGCATCGCCGGGTGCGCTTTGATACGCACCCGGTGGTTTGCCCGGCAAACGGCTTAACCTCCCGCGTTACACCTTCATCCAGCGCCGCTCAGCCGCCGAAACTGCGATGGCTTCCAGCACTTTCTGTACCTGTAACCCTTCGGCAAAGTCTGGCCACATGCGATCGCCTGCCGCAATGCCGTTGATCAGATCGCGGATCTCCACGGTTTTCTGATCGTTAAACCCGATACCGTGCCCGGCGGAGACGCAGAAGCTGGCGTAGTCGGGATGCGCCGGTCCGGTGAGCAGTGTTTTAAAGCCCTGCCGTCCGGCTGGTTCGTCGTGGATATAGAGCGCCAGCTCGGCCATACGCTCCTGGGTATAGCGCAGCGTACCCCGGGTGCCGGTGACCACATAGGTCAGCCCCATCTTGCTGCCACAGGCAATACGTGAAGTCTCAATCACGCCGTGCGCGCCATTGCTGAAGCGCAGCAGCGCGCTGGCCTGATCCTCATTCTCTACCGGCAGCAGACGCGCAGGATTTTTAGGGTCGGGGCGCTGCGCGATTACCGTCATCATGTCGCCACTGACCTCCTCAATGTCGCCCACCAGATAGTGCGCCATATTGACGATGTGCGCGGCCAGATCGCCGAGTGCGCCCAGCCCTGCCAGTTTTTTCTGACAGTGCCAGTCCAGCGGCGTCTGCGGGCTGGCGAGGTAATCTTCATTATGCGTGCCGTAAAAGTGCACCACTTCACCAATCTCGCCGCGCGCTATGATCTCCCGCGCCAGCTGGCTGGTCGGATTTTTCATGTAATTAAAACCCACCAGCGTTTTTACACCCGCCCGCTCTGCCGCCTGCACCATCTCCTCTGCATCCGCCACGCTCAGCGACAGCGGCTTTTCCGAGTAGACATGTTTGCCGTGGCGGATCGCCTCCAGCGCCATCTCTTTATGCAGGAAGTTGGGCGCGCAGATATCGACAACGTCGATCTGCGGATCGCTGACCAGCTCGCGCCAGTCGCCGGTGGAGCGGGCGAAGCCAAACGTGGCCGCCTGCTTTGCCGCCAGTGCCGGATCGACTTCAGCCAGCATCTCCCGCACGATCTCACCTTTCAGGGCAAACACCGTGGGCGCCTGCGCATAGGCGATAGCGTGACACCGCCCGATATATCCGCTGCCGATCATTCCGATTCTGACTCTGTTCATGCTGCACCCGTGAAAAGTGGAGGAGGTTTCGCGGAATATATGTTTCATTTTTTAGCGCCACAATGGCGAAATGAAATATCTGTGATCATTGATGTGGAGCACACGACAAAATCAACAAATCCCGCTGTAATTTTGCAGTACTTTGGTGATATTCCTCACATTAAGTCAGGCAGTGGCGGTTTATTCAGCAGTCAGTAAAAATTTTGCAAAAGGGCTTTGACACGCAGCAGGCTGCCCGATATTATGCGCCCCGTTCCACACAATTCCTCTGTAGTTCAGTCGGTAGAACGGCGGACTGTTAATCCGTATGTCACTGGTTCGAGTCCAGTCAGAGGAGCCAGATTCTTAAAAAAAGCAGCCTGTAAGGCTGCTTTTTTTATGCCTGCGTGTTATCCGCCCTACCACCAGTGATGAAAGTGGTGCACCGGCCCGATGCCCTTTCCTGCCTCCAGCGAATCGGCCTGCAGTAGCGCCTGCTGCAGCCAGCCTTTTGCCGCCGTCACCGTATCAGCCCAGCTCTCATGACGCGGCCGCAGCGCTGCCAGCGCCGCCGAGAGGGTACAGCCGGTGCCGTGAGTATGGCGCGTCGCTACGCGCGGGGCCGTAAAGCGGAAACGTCCGCTGCGGGTAATCAGCCAGTCCGGGCTTTCCGCATCCTCCAGATGTCCCCCTTTCATCAGCACCGCGGCACAGCCGAGATCGAGCAGCCCCTCCCCCTGCTGCTGCATGGTGCGCTCATCGCGGGCAGGTGTTGTTTCCAGCAGCGCCGCGGCTTCCGGCAGATTAGGCGTGATCAGCGAAACCTGCGGCAGCAGTCGCTCACGCATCGCCGCCACCGCCTCTGGCGCCAGCAGCGCATCGCCGCTTTTGGCAATCATTACCGTATCCAGCACCACAAACGGCAGCCGCGCACGCGCCAGTTTCTCTGCCACCACCGCCACAATAGCGCTCTCTGCCAGCATGCCGATTTTTGCCGTATCGATACGGATATCGCTCAGCACCGAATCCAGCTGGGCGGCGACAAACGCCGGTGAAATGTAACAGACCGACTGTACGCCACAGGTGTTTTGCGCCACCAGCGCGGTAATAACGCTGGTGCCGTAGGCGCTGAGCGCAGAAAAGGTTTTGAGATCGGCCTGAATGCCCGCGCCGCCGCTGGGATCGGTGCCGGCAATGGTCAGGGCATTTATACGGGGCAAGCCGCGCGGTAAAACAGAGGAAGGGTGGGTCATCATAGCGCTCCTGTCAGGCGTACAGGAAGGCGAATGCGCGCAGGCATCTGACTTCCCTACGCTGGCATTATCCAGATCAGGTAATACGGGTATTTCTCAGCCTTCACAAAGAAGGGCACCCCGAGTCATGGTGTCTGTTACGACACACCGGCAGCTTAGGGGAAGCGATCGCACGAAGCAAGCCGCAGAGAGCAGAAAGCTTGATCTGCGCGGTAGCAGAAGCAGACAGACCGCTGGAGTGACCGGTTTATTGATACAGCGCAAGCCGCGACAACGCGGCAGCATGCTTAATCTGCTGCCGGATCACCCTGCCGGATATCACCATGCTTAACCTGCTGCGCCATCTTATTCCGCACGCTCACCGCTGGCATCAGATTACCATCAGCCGCCACGGCGTCCTGAATCCTGCCGGACGTTACTGTCAGGCTACCTTTATCACCGCGCGCTGTCGCAGCTGTGGTGTGCAGCTGCATAAGCTCTACTACCGCGACCTCAGCGATAGCGAAGCGCGCCGCTGGCTCGGCTGATTTAGCGCAAAAAAAAGCCCCGCAGCAAGGTGCGGGGCGCGGGCCGGACAGCGAGATTTACTGTGCTGGCTGGGTGCGGATCAGATAATCAAAGGCGCTGAGTGACGCTTTAGCGCCCTCGCCGCTGGCGATGATAATCTGCTTATACGGCACCGTGGTGCAGTCGCCGGCGGCAAATACGCCTTTCAGGCTGGTTTCGCACTTCGCATCGATAATCACTTCACCCATGCGGTTGCGCTCTACTGCGCCTTCAAGGAAGCCGGTATTAGGCAGCAGACCAATCTGAACAAAGATGCCGCTCAGCGCCAGCTCGTGCGTGGTCTGGGTGGTGCGATCCAGATACGCCAGCCCGGTGACTTTGCTGCCGTCGCCTTTAACTTCGGTGGTCTGGGCGTTAAGGATCACGTCGACGTTTTTCAGGCTGCGCAGTTTATCCTGCAGCACTTTGTCAGCGCGCATTTCGCCGGCAAACTCCAGCAGCGTAACGTGCTCAACAATACCGGCCAGATCGATGGCCGCTTCCACGCCGGAGTTACCGCCGCCGATAACCGCGGTACGCTTGCCTTTAAACAGCGGGCCGTCGCAGTGCGGGCAATAGGTCACGCCTTTGGTGCGATACTGATCTTCGCCCGGTACGCCCATGTTGCGCCAGCGCGCGCCGGTGGCGATGATGATGCTGCGTGATTTCAGCACCGCGCCGGAAGCGGTTTCAATGGCGTGCAATCCCCCTTCCTGCGCGGCGGGAATCAGTTTAATAGCGCTCTGTGTGTCAATCACATCTACCGCGTAATCATCGACGTGCGCGCGCAGTGAACCCGCCAGCTTCGCCCCTTCTGTTTTTGGTACAGAGATGTAGTTTTCAATATCTACCGTATCCAGTACCTGACCACCAAAACGCTCGCCCATCAGGCCGGTGCGAATACCTTTACGCGCGGAGTAGATAGCCGCTGCGGCGCCTGCCGGACCGCTGCCGATAATCAGGACTTCATAAGCATCACGCTTATTCAGCTCTTCTGCCGCACGCTTGTCAGCGTTGGTATCAACTTTTCCGACGATTTCGGCCAGGCTCATGCGGCCCTGTCCAAACTCTTTGCCGTTCAGATAGACGGCCGGCACGCCCATGACGTTGCGCTCGGTAATTTCATTCTGGAACACGCCACCATCAATGGCGGTGTGGCTGATACGCGGATTCAGTACCGCCATCAGGTTCAGCGCCTGCACCACATCCGGGCAGTTATGGCAGGAGAGCGAGTAGTAGGTTTCAAAGTGCAGATCGGTATCAAGTGACATCACCTGATCCAGCAGACTCTGCGCCTCTTTAGAGGGGTGTCCACCGGTCTGGAGTAGCGCCAGCACCAGTGACGTAAATTCATGACCCATCGGCGAGCCGGCAAAGCGCGGACCGCTCTGGCTGCCTGGGTTGGTGATCAGAAACGACGGTTTGCGTACCGGACGATCGTTCTCTTCACGGAAGCTGACTTTGTCAGAGAGCGCGGCAATATCTGCTAACAGCGTACGGATCTCAGCAGATTTGGTGCCCTCATCCAGGGTAGCAATCAACTCAACCGGTTTCGTTAGTTTCTCAAGGTAAGCCTTAAGCTGGGTTTTTAAATTGGTGTCGAGCATAGTGAGTTCCTGTGAAGAAAATCGGGTGCCGCAGCACCCGATAAAAAAGAGACCGAATGGCGTCAGGTAACTTAGATTTTACCGACCAGGTCCAGTGACGGAGCCAGCGTGGCGTCGCCCTCTTTCCATTTAGCCGGGCAAACTTCGCCTGGGTGAGAAGCCACGTACTGTGCAGCTTTCACTTTACGCAGCAGGTCAGAGGCATCGCGGCCAATACCTTCAGCAGTGATTTCGATCGCCTGGATGATGCCTTCCGGGTCAACGATGAACGTACCGCGATCGGCCAGACCTTCTGCCTCACGCATAATTTCAAAGTTGCGGGTCAGCGCGCCGGTTGGATCGCCGATCATGGCATACTGAATCTTACCGATGGTCTCGGAAGAACCGTGCCAGGCTTTGTGGGTAAAGTGCGTGTCAGTAGAAACGGAGTAGATATCTACGCCCAGTTTCTGGAACTCTTCGTAGTGGTCTGCAACGTCACCCAGTTCGGTCGGGCATACGAAGGTGAAGTCAGCCGGGTAGAAGAAGAAAACACTCCATTTACCTTCAACGTCTTTCTCGGTTACGTCGATGAATTCGCCGTTTTTGAACGCTGCGTTTTTGAACGGTTTAATTTTGGTGTTAATGATTGACATAGTGACCTCCGTTAAAAAGATGTGATGCAGGCTACAGTTTTTTCAGGCCAGGTGCTAATACGCAGACGTTATCAATCAGATAAACAAAAGCTATCAATGCAGCGAGACCAGATCCGGTGCGGCTTGCCGCGGCATTCTACACAGAAAAGCGGCGGCGATAACAGGCTTTCTCAGAATGCGGCTAAACTGCTATTTTTTTTACAGGCTGGCACGCATGACCGCGTGCCATAAGCGATGCTTGCGATTCAGGAGACCCCGCACGTGAATATCCGACCTTTTCAGGAGAGCGATCGCCCGTTTCTGCGCACGCTGTTTCTCGCCGCGCGCCGGCACAGCTGGACGTGGCTTAACGGTGATGCGTGGCAGCTGGAGGATTTTGATGCGGTGATCCTGGGTGAAACGGTGCTGGTAGCGGAGATCGGCGGCGAACGCGCGGGTTTTGCCGGCATTCTCGATAACGACAATTTTCTGCACAGCCTCTATGTTGACCCGGCGTATCAGGGTCAGGGTGTGGGCAGCGCGCTGCTGCAGCAGGTTACAGCACGCTTTACCTCAACCGGCGCGCTGAAATGTCTGGCTGCGAACCGGGCCGCGCTGGCGTTCTACCAGCATCACGGCTGGCAGCGCGTCGCCAGCGGCGAAGGCGAACAGGGTACCTATGTGCTGATGCACTATCCGCTGGCGGGACGCGCCAGCGAAACGGCGTGAGCTACATCGCCCGGAAGGCGATATCGCCCGGGATCACCTCACCCTGCCAGTAAAGCTGAGCGGCTACGCGCCCCGCCAGCTGGCGATAGAGGGCGGTAAAGTCGCTCTCTGGCCGGCGGATCACCGTAGGCGTCCCGTCATCCAGATCCTCCCGCAGGTGAATATGCAGCGGCAGCTGTGCCAGCAGGCGGGTGTGGTAATCCTGCACCAGCCGCTCAGCCCCGCCGGTGCCGAAAACAGGCTCATGATGGCCACACTCACTGCAGATATGCATGCTCATGTTCTCCACCACTCCCAGCACCGGCACCGCTACTTTTTCAAACATCACGATGCCTTTGCGCGCGTCCAGCAGCGCGATATCCTGCGGGGTGGTCACCACCACGGCGCCGGTGACGGGTACGCTCTGCGCCAGCGTCAGCTGGATATCGCCGGTGCCGGGCGGCATATCGAGAACCAGATAGTCGAGGTCGGGCCACAGCGTCTCGTTGAGCAGCTGCAGCAGCGCCTTGCTCGCCATCGGTCCGCGCCACACCATCGCATTATCGTCCGTAACCAGATAGCCAATTGAGTTGGTCGCGAGCCCGTGCGCCATAATCGGTGCCATGTGCGTGCCGTCAGGCGATGTCGGACGCTCCGCTTCCGTTCCCAGCATATTCGGAATGGAGGGACCGTAAATATCCGCATCCAGCAGCCCCACGCGCGCCCCTTCGGCGGCCAGCGCCAGCGCCATGTTAACCGCCGTACTCGACTTGCCGACGCCGCCTTTGCCGGAGCTGACCGCAATGATATTTTTCACGCCGTTCACGCCCGGCTGATTTTTTACCCGCTTCAGGGTGGCGATATCGTGACGCAGACGCCAGTCGATGGCGCGCGCCTGCGTCAGCCGCAGCAGCTCCGCGCTGACCTGCGCTTTGAGATCCTCAAACGCGCTGCGCCAGATAAACGGCATAACCAGCTCGATATGCAGTTTTTCATCCAGCAGCGCCACGTGCCGCAGCGCTTTCAGCGTAGTGAGATTCTGCTGCAGCGTGGGGTGCGTAAATGCGCTCAGCACGCCGCTGACCACGGCACGCAACGCTTCAGGTGAATGATAATCCCGGGATTGTGTGCTCATCCCCTCTCCTTATTTCATCATGACGCCAGAATGTAGCGGTATAAGGTCAATCATATCAGAGCAGCGCGAAAAAGAGCGCGACGCGCCTCCTGTGTTTACGCCAGAGGGTGCTTCGGTTAACATCTAACCCCGATTTTTCATTAACGGAAAGCTACGCAAATCATGACTCAAGTCGCTAAAAAATTACTGGTAACGTGCGCCCTGCCGTACGCAAACGGCTCTATCCATCTTGGTCACATGCTGGAACACATCCAGGCTGATGTATGGGTCCGTTACCAGCGAATGCGTGGCAACCAGGTTTACTTCATCTGCGCAGACGATGCGCACGGCACGCCGATTATGCTGAAAGCACAGCAGCTGGGCGTTACGCCGGAGCAGATGATCGCCGATATGAAGCAGGAGCATGAAACTGACTTCGCCGGCTTTAATATCAGCTATGACAACTATCACTCAACGCATGCCGATGAGAATCGTCAGCTGGCTGAGGTGATCTACACGCGCCTGAATGAAAATGGCTTTATTAAGAAGCGCACCATTTCGCAGCTCTACGATCCGGAAAAAGGGATGTTCCTGCCCGATCGCTTTGTGAAAGGCACCTGCCCGAAATGTAAAGCGGCCGATCAGTATGGCGATAACTGCGAAGTGTGCAGCGCCACCTACAGCCCGACCGAGCTGATTGAGCCAAAGTCGGTGGTATCCGGTGCTACGCCGGTACTGCGTGACTCCGAGCACTTCTTCTTTGATCTGCCGGCGTTCAGCGAGATGCTGCAGGCGTGGACGCGTTCCGGCGCGCTGCAGGAGCAGGTCGCCAATAAGATGCAGGAGTGGTTTGAGTCGGGACTGCAGCAGTGGGATATCTCCCGCGATGCGCCCTACTTTGGCTTTGAGATCCCGGACGCGCCGGGCAAATATTTCTACGTCTGGCTGGATGCGCCAATCGGCTACATGGGCTCGTTCAGGAACCTGTGCGACAAGCGCGGCGATATCGACTTCAGCGAATTCTGGCAGAAAGATTCCGCGACCGAGCTTTATCACTTTATCGGTAAAGATATCGTCTATTTCCACAGCCTGTTCTGGCCGGCAATGCTGGAAGGCAGCGGTTTCCGCAAGCCGACCAACCTGTTTGTGCATGGCTATGTCACGGTAAACGGCGCGAAGATGTCAAAATCGCGCGGCACCTTTATCAAAGCCAGCACCTGGCTGAAGCATCTTGATGCCGACAGCCTGCGCTACTACTACGCGGCCAAGCTCTCTTCGCGCATTGATGATATCGACCTGAATCTGGAAGATTTCGTGCAGCGCGTTAACGCTGACGTAGTGAACAAAGTCGTTAACCTGGCTTCGCGCAACGCTGGTTTTATCACCAAACGCTTTAACGGCGAGCTGGCCGCTGAACTCGCCGATCCGGCGCTGTATCAGACCTTTGTGGCCGCATCAGAGAAGATTGGCGAGGCGTGGGCGAACCGTGAATATAACCGCGCTATCCGTGAGATCATGACGCTGGCCGATCTGGCGAACCGCTATGTTGATGAGCAGGCACCGTGGGTGGTGGCGAAACAGGAAGGCCGCGACGCTGATCTGCAGGCGATCTGCTCAATGGGCATCAACCTGTTCCGCGTGCTGATGACCTGGCTGAAGCCGGTACTGCCGTCGCTGAGCGAGCGTGCTGAGGCGTTTCTGCAGAGCGAACTGAGCTGGGATGGCATCGCGCAGCCGCTGCTGAATCACAGCGTGGCACCGTTCAAAGCGCTCTATGGCCGCATTGAGATGGCAAAAGTGGAGGCGCTGATTGAGGCATCGAAAGAGGATGCGGCGGCAGCCAGTCAGCCTGCCGTAAGCGGCCCGCTCGCTGACGCGCCGATTGGCGACACCATCACCATTGATGATTTCGCCAAAGTCGATATGCGCGTGGCGCTGATTGAGCAGGCGGAACTGGTTGAGGGTTCAGACAAGCTGCTGCGCCTGCAGCTCGATCTCGGCGGTGAGAAGCGTCAGATCTTCTCCGGCATTCGTGCTGCCTACCCCGATCCTTCGGTACTGGTGGGCAAGATGACCATTATCGTGGCCAACCTGGCACCGCGTAAGATGCGCTTTGGCGTATCGGAAGGGATGGTGCTCTCAGCCGGCTCTGGCGGCAGCGATCTGTTTGTGCTCTCGGTGGACAGCGGCGCACAGCCCGGCATGCCGGTTAAGTAATCGCCTTTCAGCCCTCTCCTTTGAGAGGGCTTTTTTTAGTGCCATTATTCAGACAACGCGATACAGCCAGATAATCGATTTTTGCAACGCAACCTCAGAACACCCTTTTAGCGCTAACGCCAGTTATAGCATAAACCTGTGAACTGCCTTGCAAATACAAGATTATTTCTGGAGATCAAATCATATAACTATTCTGTTTTATTATGACATACTAATTATCTGCCTTAAAAGCAGAGTAAATATATATCTGTCGTACCGAAAACCAAGCATCCTTTATACAAAAAACTTAGCTGTATGTGCAAAAAATAATAATCCCATCTCAAAATGCTGTTTTTATTTTAAAATGATGCAGCGCTTTAGCTAATTTATTGCCTGCTATACTTTTAGCTTTCCCACCAGCAGCGTTAATTCTCGTAGCAAGACACACCGGCTCAGGCCGCAACTCATAATGTACCAACATTACAGGACCCGGAATCATGAGCCACAAACTGTTTAACCCCTCTGCGCTGGCGCTCGCTATAGCCGGAGCATTATCTGGCTCAGGCACCGTATTTGCCACCATTACCTATCAGGGTAACGTTACGGGCACTACGTCATCCCCGCCCGCTAACGGTGCTGACTGGATTGATGCCCGCAACGACATAACTGCAACTGAAACATTGCCTGGCGTTGGCGGTATGTTTATCACCAGCGGCAGCCAGCTTACGGCTAACAGTCTGAGGTTTGCAGGTGAAGGAGATCTGGTACTGTCCGGAGCCGGTACGCGCGCAACGCTCGGCACGCTGACAACAGATACCAATGCGTCGATTGGCGTCAGCGACGGTGCAGCGCTAAGTGCAAACAGCGTTTTACTGCGCCCGGCGTCCACTCTGGTGATTGGCAATAGTAATGTCACTGGAAATGCTATCGCGCCCGGGGCAGTCTCTGCTTCATCTCTGACGCTGGCGGATAGATCAGATATCTTCTTTGTACACAACAGTAATAACTATATTTTTAAAGCCAGCCTTCTCAGTAATACAGCAGGAGAGGGAGAAATTTATGTCAGAGAAGGTACCACTACGCTGGCAAAGAGCGGTAACTTCTCAGGCTCCTACCTGATCGATAATGGCTGGACACAAAACTATGCGACGCTGCTTGCTGGCGCGCCGAATGCACTGGGTCAGAATGCCACATTTGAAATTCGCTCTAAAGGCACGCTGGATACCAATGGTTACAGCCAGCAGATTGGATCAATAACGAATAATGGCGGTAAGGTTATTGTTCAGGGTGCGACTGCCGGCACCCGGGTTAATATCGCGAATGGCTATGATGGCCGCGGCGCACTGACCGTTACCGGGCGTGGTGTCACACTGAATGTGTTAAACGGGCTGGTTAACCGGGGAACGGTGGCCGTTGCGTCAGGCGCAACGCTCAGTGCTGATACGCTCAGTAATAATAACGGTCAGATTCGGTTTACCGACGGTGCCAGTGTTACAGCTGGTACGGTATATAATAATGGCCCGGTGTTTAGCGTCAGTGGTAATAATACTGCTCTGCGGGTCACTAATCAGCTTACTAACCTTCGAACATTACAAATTCTGAACGACGCAACCGCGTTGACAGGCAGCGTAAGTAATAGCGGTAACCTGTTACTGAACGGCAATGGCACCACGCTAACGGTGGCCAGACAGCTGGCGAGTACCGGCATAGTACTGGTACAGAGCGGGGCTACGCTGGCAGCTGATAGCCTTTTGATAAGCGGTAATAGCACCACTGCGCCCTCAATGCTCTCTGTCGGCAACATTAATGGTTATGTTGCTGATAGCGCCGGGCGCGTCAATGCCAGGGAGATTACGCTCGCCTCCTCACCCACCTCGCGCGCGCTGGTGAATTTTAACCACACCAATGCGAATTATAATTTTGCTTCGCCTGTAACCGGTGCAGGGGATGTCGTGGTGACATCCGGGGTAACGACACTCTCTGGCCTCAATAGCTACTCAGGGAGCACTACCGTAACGGGGGGGACTCTGCGGGCAGGTGCAGACAATACCTTTAGCACAGCCTCCACCTGGAATATTGGCAGCAACGGTGAAATGGATCTGAACGGCTACCGTCAGACGCTGGGCGACACCACCAATGCCGGTACTATCCGGCTTGCCGGCGCCGCTGCCGGTAATGTCCTTACTGTCGATGGCAACTACACCGGTAACGACGGCACTCTGATATTCGGCACCGAGCTTGATGATGACAATGCCCGTACCGATCGGCTGGTGGTCACCGGCGATGCCAGCGGTACCACCAATATCGTCGTGAATAACCTTGGCGGACGCGGCGCGCAAACCTATAACGGCATTGAGCTGATTGAAGTGCAGGGCAGCGCCGACAGCAGCGCGTTCCGTCAGCAGGGACGCATTGTAGCGGGCGCCTATGAATACCGCCTGCTGCGCGGTAATAAAAACTGGTATCTGACCAATCGCGTTAATCTGGAAACGGGCCTGCCGATTATCGGCGGCGGTGGCGGTGACGGCGGTGACAACGGCAGCGGCGGTGATAACGGCAGCGGCGGTGATAACGGCAGCGGCGGTGATAACGGCGGCGGCGGTGATAACGGCAGTAGCGGTAATAACGGCGGCGGGGAAAGCGTGGCAGTACTGCGCCCGGAAGGCGGCGCTTATGCTGCTAACCTCGCCACTGCATCCACGCTGTTCGATACCCGTATGAGCGATCGTCAGGGCACCTGGTACCTTGATCCGCTGACCGGCGAACAGCAGTACACGTCACTCTGGCTGCACGTCTCCGGCGATCATAATCGTCAGCACGCCGGTGACGGCCAGCTACGTACCCGAGCCAACAGCGTAGTGACCCTGCTCGGCGGCGATATTGCCGCTACTGACACTGCCCGCGTCGGCCTGATGGCGGGCTATGGCAACAGCAAAAGCAGTACTGCATCCGGGATCACAGGCTACCGCGCCCGCGGCCAGATCAATGGCTATACCACTGGTATATATGGTACCTGGTTTGCCAAAGGGACCGATGAAAAAGGCCTGTGGGCAGACAGCACACTGCAGTACAGCTGGTTTAACAATCAGGTAGAGGGTGAGGATGAAGCGGGTGAATCTTATCGCTCAAAAGGGCTTAATGCCTCGCTCTCTTCCGGCTATGTCATTCCGCTGGCGCAGAGCGAGCGTCGTGCTTTCTATCTGCAGCCGCAGGCGCGCATCGGCTGGTCCGGTATTAAGGCTGATGACCATACCGAGCGCAACGGCACACTGGTGCAAGGCAGCGGTCAGGATAACGTCAGCAGCAGCCTGGGGGTTAAAGCCTTTATGAAGAGCCATGCTGCGCAGGACGATCGCAACGACCGCCGCTTCAGCCTGTTCACCGAAGCCAACTGGATCCACAACAGTCGTGAATACGCGGTGCGCATGGATGATGTAGTGGTCTCACAACAGGGCAGTCGCAATATTGCCGAAGCGCGCGTGGGCGTGGACGGTGCGCTGGGCGGTGGTCTCGGCCTGAAAGGCACTATTGGTCAGCAGGTGGGTGATAACGGCTGGTCTGATACTCAGGCGGCCATCAGCGTCAGCTATCGCTTCTGACTGCGGCTCCGGGCATCGTCTGCAAACCGCAGAGGACCCGGGCGCCCTTTTTATGAGTTTCTGGTTCAGCGCCGGCTTTTGTGACGTCTGGCACGCTAAGCGCGTAATGCGTATGATGTAAAACAGATGACCGAAGCCGGAGATGTCTGACGTGTTAACTGCCTGCTGGCGCTATCTGCGCGCCTTTATGATTATCTATGCCGCGCTCTATGCCGGTATCGCGCTCGCCGCCCTGCTTCCCTTTACTATTCCCGGCAGTATTATCGGTATGCTGCTGCTGTTTTTACTACTGGGGCTGCAAATTCTGCCGGTCCGCTGGGTAAAGCCCGGCTGCCATCTGCTGATCCGCTATATGGCGCTGCTGTTTGTACCGATAAGCGTCGGCGTCATCAGCTATACCGATGTACTTTCCGCGCAGTTTGGGCCGATCGTGGTCTCCTGCCTCACCAGTACGCTGATGGTGCTGGTGGTGGTAGGTTTTAGCGCTGAACGCCTGCAGCGCCCGAAACCGGAGCAGCCGCATGAGTGACGCCTGGTGGTCCCTGCCGCTGACGCTGGCTGCTTATTTTGTGGCGCGCCGACTGGCGGCAAAGCTCAAAATCTCGCTGATTAATCCGCTGCTGGTAGCTATGGCCATCATTATCCCGCTGCTGCTGCTCACGCATACCCCCTATACGCGCTATTTTGCCGGCAGCGCACTGCTGAATCAGCTGCTGCAACCGGCGGTCGTGGCCTTAGCGCTGCCGCTTTATGAGCAGATGCATCAGATCCGCGCACGCTGGAAAACCATCATCAGCGTCTGCTTTATTGGCAGCCTGACCGCCATGGTATCCGGCACGGCGATGGCGCTGTGGCTGGGCGCCACACCGGAGATCGCCGCGACGCTCCTGCCCAAGTCAGTCACCACCCCGATTGCGATGGCGGTCTCTGCCTCACTGCACGGTATTCCGGCCATCAGCGCTATCTGCGTGCTGATCGCGGGCGTATTTGGTGCCGTATTCGGGCACATGCTGCTGAACCTCCTGCGCATTCGCAGCAAAGCATCGCGCGGCCTGGCGATTGGCAACGCGTCACATGCGCTGGGCACGGCGCGCGCGGCGGAAATCGACTATCAGGAAGGGGCGTTCAGTTCACTGGCGCTGGTGATCTGCGGCATCATTACCTCTTTACTGGCACCGTTTATCTTTCCGCTGCTGCTGGCGTGGTTTGGCTGAAAGTTTGCGAGAGATCTCGCAAAGTTGAAACAACTCAATGAGCTTGCATTGTCATAGCGACATGGATCACATATAACTCAGCAGGCGGCGCCCCGCCGCTGATGAGTTAATGAGGCCTGACACCATGCACCCACGATTCTCTTCCGCTTTCTCCGACCTGCCGGCTGCCCTGCAGCAGGCGCTGCAGCCGCTGCTGGACGCGCCCGATTTTCACGGCGTGCTCCGCCCTGACGAGTTGATACAGCTGCAGCAGGTCACCGGACTGGAAGAGGATGCGCTGGCGCTGGCGCTCCTGCCGCTCGCCGCCTGCTGTGCGGTTGCGCCGCTCTCGCGCTTTAACGTTGGCGCTATCGCGCGTGGCGTCAGCGGCCACTGGTATTTTGGGGCAAATATGGAGTTTCGCGGCGCCACGATGCAGCAGACGGTACACGCTGAGCAGAGCGCGATTACCCACGCCTGGCTGCGCGGTGAAACGGCGCTGGCGGCCATCACCGTAAACTACACGCCGTGTGGCCACTGCCGTCAGTTTATGAATGAGCTGAACAGCGGTACGGCGATCCGTATCAGTCTGCCGGGCCGTGACGTGAACACGCTGGCCCACTACCTGCCCGATGCATTTGGTCCTGCCGACCTCAATATTACCGAACGGCTGATGACGCCGGTTGACCATGCCTTTGCTCCTGCCGGCGATGCGCTGCAGCAGGCGGCAATCCGGGCTGCCAGCCAGAGCCACGCGCCTTATAGCTTCAGCTACAGCGGCGTGGCACTGGAGAGCCACAGCGGCGCCATTTACAGCGGCCGCTATGCGGAGAATGCCGCCTTCAACCCGAGCCTGCCGCCGCTGCAGGCCGCGCTGATCCTGATGAATATGCATCATGAACCGCTGGAAACTATTCGCCGCGCGGCGCTGGCCGAGTCTGCAGAGGGTACGCTGACGCAGGCGGACGCCACGCGGGCGACGCTGGCCGCGCTCGGCTGCCGTGAGCTGACGATTACTTTAGTTTCAAAAACATCCGTTTAGTGATCCTTTTACCGCTTTTGTGACCTGCTGTTAACAAAAGCTGTACATCTGCCGGAATTTTCATAGGATCGGGCGCCAGACCTTCACAATAATCAGATCTGGCGTGACCTTTTCGTAGCGATACGTCAGCAAACACTGCAACCGGAGCAAACATTGCATGGAACTCGAGTACGAAAGTAAACGCCCGCTCTATATCCCCTATGCGGGTCCGATTCTGCTGGAATTTCCGCTGCTGAATAAAGGCAGCGCCTTCTCTCTGGAAGAGCGAAACGAATTTAATCTTAATGGCCTGCTGCCGGATGCGGTTGAGACTATTGAAGAGCAGGCGGAACGCGCCTGGCGTCAGTTCCTGGATTTCAAAAACAACAACGACAAGCACGTCTATCTGCGCAATATCCAGGATACCAACGAAACCCTGTTCTACCGCCTGCTGGATAATCATCTGGAAGAGATGATGCCGATTATCTACACCCCGACCGTGGGCGCGGCATGCGAGCACTTCTCCGAAATTTACCGTCGCGCGCGCGGCGTATTTATCTCCTACAACAATCGCGATCGCATCGAAGACATGCTGCAGAACGCCACCAAGCAGAATGTGAAGGTTATTGTGGTCACGGATGGCGAGCGCATTCTGGGCCTGGGCGACCTCGGCATCGGCGGCATGGGTATTCCGATTGGTAAACTGTCGCTCTATACCGCCTGCGGCGGCATCAGTCCGGCTTATACCCTGCCGGTGGTGCTGGATGTCGGAACCAATAACCCGCAGCTGCTCAACGACCCGCTCTATATGGGCTGGCGTCATCCGCGCATTAGCGGCGAAGAGTATGAGTCGTTTGTGAATGAATTTATTCAGGCGGTGAAACGTCGCTGGCCAAACGTCCTGCTGCAGTTCGAAGATTTTGCACAGAAAAACGCTATGCCGCTGCTGCAGCGCTATCGCGATGAAATCTGCTGCTTCAACGACGATATTCAGGGCACCGCAGCCGTTACCGTTGGTACCCTGATTGCCGCCAGCCGCGCCGCAGGCAGCCGCCTGTGCGAGCAGAAAGTGGTCTTCCTCGGCGCCGGTTCTGCAGGCTGTGGTATCGCTGAACAGATCGTTGCGCAGATGAAATCTGAAGGACTGAGCGATGATGAAGCGCGTTCGCGCGTCATGATGGTTGACCGCTTTGGTCTGCTCACCGACAAGCTGCCAAACCTGCTCGACTTCCAGAGCAGGCTGGTGCAGAAAAGTGACAATCTGAAAGCCTGGGACGTCACCAGCGACACGATTTCGCTGCTGGATGTGGTGCGCAACGCGCAGCCCGATATTCTGATCGGCGTATCGGGCCAGCCAGGCCTGTTTACCGAAGAGATCATTCGCGAGATGCATAAGCACTGCAAACGCCCTATCGTGATGCCGCTCTCTAACCCGACGTCACGCGTGGAAGCGACGCCGGCGGATATCATCGCCTGGACCGACGGTGCCGCGCTGGTTGCCACCGGCAGCCCGTTCTCACCGGTGACCTGGAAAGGCAAAACCTATCCGATTGCCCAGTGCAACAACTCCTATATCTTCCCGGGCATCGGACTCGGCGTGATTGCCGCGGGCGCAACGCGCGTGACCGATTCCATGCTGATGACCGCCAGCCGCGCGCTGGCTGACTGCTCGCCGCTGGTTAACGACGGTGAAGGTCCGGTCCTGCCGGAGATCAAAGATATTCAGGGCGTCTCTAAACTGATTGCGATGGAAGTGGGCAAAGCGGCACAGCTGGCTGGCGTTGCCGTGGTAACGTCGGAGGATGTGCTCTCTAAAGCGGTTCACAACAACTTCTGGCTGCCGCAGTATCGCCACTACCGCCGTACCTCTATCTGATCGCCTCAGCGCCGGATTTCGATCCGGCACTGCCGAAAAAAACATCAGCCAGCCGGGGTGAGCTTGCTTAGCCGCCCCGGCTCAAGTAGCCTTGAAGCACCCTGGATCCTGCCTGTTGAGTTGCCGCGCGCATGCTGAAACGCGTTTTCTTTGCTCTGATCATCATCATCTTAGCGATGGTGGCGACCGCGCTCGGCCTTGATCGCTGGATCAGCTGGAAAACCGCGCCGTTTATCTATGAAGATGTCGCCTCGCTGCCGCATCGTCAGGTTGGCGTGGTACTGGGCACCGCGAAATATTATCGTGCCGGCGTCATTAATCAGTATTACCTCTATCGCATGCAGGGCGCGCTCAACGCTTATAACAGCGGCAAAGTTAACTACCTGCTGTTGAGCGGCGACAACGCCCAGCAGAGCTATAACGAGCCCGCCACCATGCGACGCGATCTGATTAAAGCTGGCGTCGATCCAGCCGATATCGTGCTGGATTATGCCGGTTTTCGCACGCTCGACTCCATTGTGCGCACGCGCAAGGTGTTTGACACCAACGACTTCATTATTATCACTCAGCGCTTTCACTGCGAGCGGGCGCTCTACATTGCGCTGCACCTTGGCATTCAGGCACAGTGCTATGCCGTACCCTCGCCGAAAAATATGCTGTCGGTGCGCGCGCGCGAAGTCGGTGCCCGGCTGGGCGCGATGGCCGATCTCTATCTGATGAAGCGCGAGCCGCGTTTTCTCGGACCGCTGGTGCCGATTCCGGCAGTGCATACGGTGCCGGAAGATGCGCAGAGCTATCCGGCGGTCACGCCTGAACAGCTGCTGGAGCTGGAAGAGAAGCTGCGTAAGTAGCCTTTGCTGCGGCCGGCAGCCATAAAAAAAGGCTGCGCCAGCGCAGCCTTTTTCCGTTACTTCACGCTTATTTCTTGCGCGAGTATTTCAGTGAATCCAGCGCCACGGCGAAGATAATGATGCCGCCCTTGATGATGTATTGCCAGTAAGGGTTCACGCCGATGTAAGTCAGGCCGTAGTTGATTACGGTAAAGATAATTACCCCGGTCACGACGCCTGCGACCGTACCCACACCGCCGGCGAAGGAGACGCCGCCCACCACGCAGGCGGCAATCGCATCCAGCTCATACATAAAGCCGAGGTTGTTGGTGGCGCTACCAATACGGCCCGCTTCCAGCAGACCGCCAAACGCATAGAACACACCTGACAGGGCATAGACCAGAATCAGGTTGAACGGCACGTTAACGCCTGAAACTTTTGCCGCTTCCGGGTTACCGCCAATCGCAAAAATGTTTTTACCGAAGCGGGTTTTATTCCACAGGATCCAGACAAACACGATAGCGATAATGGCGTAAAAGGTGATAAACGAGAGCTTAAAGTCACCAAAGCGCAGGAAACCCTGGGTAAAGGTGGAGAAGCCCGCGTCAAAGCCGGCGATCGGCGAGGCACCGACAAAATCGTAGTAGAGGGAGTTAATACCATACACGATGATCATCGTACCCAGCGTGGTAATAAACGGCGTTACCTTGAGGTATGCGATGATCACGCCGTTTACCAGGCCAATCACGCCGCCGATAATGCACACTACCAGAATAACCAGCGGAATCGGCATGGTTTCCAGATGCGGGAAAACCTTGTTCGCGTTATCCATCGACTGCAGCAGCGTCGCCGCCACTACCGCCGCCAGGCCAACCTGCCGCCCGGCGGAGAGGTCAGTACCCTGAGTCACAATCAGCCCGGCCACGCCCAGCGCGATAATAATACGCACCGACGATTGCGTCAGGATGTTACTCAGGTTCATTAAACTTAAAAACGTCGGATCCTGGAAAATAATAATCGCCAGCAGAACAAACAGGACGACGTAAATACCGCCCTCTTTTAACCAGGTTAGCGCATTCTTTTTAGTAGTCGCTTTCATTTTAAAGCCCTTGCTTCATTAAAGGTGTAATGACGCTAAACGCAGGATTTCATTCTGCGAGGTCGTTTTTGTATCGACAATACCGGCTACCTGACCGTTACTCATTACCAGAATACGATCGGTTATACCCAGCAGCTCTGGCATTTCTGAGGAGATAATAATAATGCCCTTCTCTTTTTTGGCCAGTTCTGAAATCAGCTGATAAATTTCAAATTTAGCCCCTACGTCAATACCGCGCGTAGGTTCATCAAGCATTAATATTTCCGGCTGGGTCAGCAGCCAGCGGCCAATAATGACCTTCTGCTGGTTACCGCCTGAAAGCGAGCCAATCTGCGTATGGTGACCTGGCGTTTTTACCCGCATCGAGTCAATAACCCACTGGGTATCGCTCTTCATACGCTTATTATCAAGCAGGCCGATACTGGATTTATATTTTTTAATATTGGAGATAAGCGAGTTAAAGCCGATATCGAGATAGGCGTAGATCCCGGTGGAGCGACGCTCTTCTGTCACCAGCGCAAAACCGTGGTTAATCGCTTCGTTTGCACTGTGGTTGTTGATCGCTTTGCCGTGCAGCCGGATAGTTCCGCCCGACTTCTCGCGAATGCCAAACAGCGTCTCAACGATATCGGTACGCTTGGCACCCACCAGCCCGGCGATACCGAGGATCTCCCCTTTATGCAGGTCAAATGAGATATCGCGAATCGAGGGCTGACGCAGTGAAGTGAGGTTGCGGACCTCCAGAATCACCTCGCCCGGCACGTTGCTCTTATCCGGAAAGCGCTGATTAAGCGAACGGCCCACCATCATGGCGATGATCTTATCCATATCCAGCCCTTCCAGCGACTGAGTGGCGATCCACTGTCCGTCGCGCAGAATGGTGATCTCGTCGCACAGCTGAAAGATCTCTTCCATCTTATGCGAGATATAGACAATACCGCAGCCGCGATCTTTTAGTTTACGAATAATAGTAAACAGGTGGTTAACTTCTTTTTCCGTCAGCGAAGAGGTCGGTTCATCCATAATGACAATTTTGGCATCATAGGAGAACGCTTTGGCAATTTCAATCATCTGCATCTGCGATACAGAAAGATTTGCCACTTTATCGCGCGGATCGATATCAATATCGAGTTCATCAAAGATCGCTTTGGTATCGCGATACATTTTGTCCTGATCGACAAATGGCCCTTTACGCGGGTAGCGACCCAGCCACATATTATCCATCACGCTGCGCTGCAGCACGAGGTTTAATTCCTGATGCACCATTGAGACGCCATTTTCCAGCGCTTCTTTGGAGCTTTTATAGTCAATCTCCTGGCCCTGAAAAAGAATACTCCCCGTATCTTTTTTATAGATGCCAAATAAGCACTTTAACAATGTCGATTTTCCGGCGCCGTTTTCACCCATTAAGGCATGGACGGAGTGCGGCCGCACTTTCAAATTCACATTATCTAAGGCTTTCACCCCTGGAAATGATTTCGAGACATTCGTCATCTCCAGCAGATATTCACGCTGTGTGGTCGGATTCTCACTGGCCATAATTTACCTGGCTAAAAAAAGCGTATGCAGATGCAATAAGGCGCGGCAAATTGCCGCGCCCGGAATAGATTACTTCGCAAACTGAGAGAGGTTCTCTTTATCTACGGCGACATAAGGCACGCGAACCACTTTATCTTCCATCTTGAAGTTAGTGCCCGCGGTTGGCTCTTTGCCATCTGCCAGGTTCTTCGCGATATCCAGCGTGGCTTTCGCCTGGTTTTCCGCATCGTTCAGCACGGTACCCGCCATCGCACCCGATTTCACCAGCGCCAGCGCTTCTGGCAGCGCATCAACACCAAACACCGGAATGCTTGATTTGTTGTGTGCTTTCAGCGCTTCAACCGCGCCCATTGCCATTGCATCATTGTTGGCAATGATCACTTCAATTTTGTTAGCGTTCGGACCGGAGAGCCACGCATCGACTTTATCTTTCGCCTGAGCGGTATCCCACATTGCGGTATCCATCGCCAGCTGCTGCGTCTTGATGCCATCTTTGTTCAGGGTGTCGATAACATATTTGGTACGCGCTTCAGCATCCGGGTGGCCTGGCTCGCCTTTCAGCAGGACAAACTGAATCTGTCCATCTTTGTTCAGATCCCAGGCTGGCGTCGATTTCCAGTGCTTCTCAATCAGCTCGCCCTGTTTGATACCTGACTCTTTTGAGTCTGTACCGACATAATAGGCTTTCGGATAGCTGGCCAGCACTTTGGCGTTCGGCTCTTTGTTGAAGAACACAATTGGTACGTCATTGGCTTTTGCTTTGTCGATGACTACCGCTGCCGCTGCCGGATCTACCAGGTTAATTGCCAGCGCTTTCACGCCCTTGGCCATCAGCACGTCAATCTGATCGTTCTGTTTGGACTGGTCATTCTGCGAGTCATTCATCAGCAGCTGAATGCCGCCCAGCGTTTTCGCCTCTTTCTCGATATCCTTACGCACCATTGACATGAAGTTGTCATCATATTTGTAAATGGTCACGCCAATGCGGGTATCGGCGGCGTGTGCAGTTGCACCAAACATCATGCTGGCAACCAGTGCTGTGAGCGTGAAAACCTTCTTATTCATGGTATCTCCGGTTTTAATTATGCAGGGTATTTCATTGCGCCCTGCTGCCTGCGGGCAGCGAACGCAGTCGGTTGAAACGCTATCATTCTGGAGCAGGCGCAGGCATTGGCCGGACCGCTCTCCCTATCCTGACTTCCCTGTACGTAACCGCTTCCTGAAGAGTGTTGTGAACCATTTCAATCGGCTACTGAAACCTGTCCGGAGAGGCGTGACCCGGCGTTTCATGATGTTTCAGTCCGGTAAGACGCTGCCATCATAGTGAGCGGTCTGGTAATTAACTGTGAATGTAATCACATATTGGAAACGGTTACATGGCGCTATCGCCTGGATTAGTGATCGACTCCACAATTTGTCGCTGGGCCACTGAGTGACGCCGCACCAGCGTAGGCATGAAGCAGTGCGATGCCTGAGGATCCAGCTCACCGGCTGCGCCTTTCAGCGCCAGCTCTGTTGCCAGTTTTGCCATAGAAACAATGGGATAGCGTACGGTTGTCAGCTGGGGATCGGTGTAACGGGAAATAGGAATGTCATCAAAACCGATGACAGAAAAATGCTGCGGCACCTGAATGCCGTTATCTTTCAGCGCCGTCAGGGCGCCAGCCGCCATGCCATCGTTATAGGAAAACACGGCGGTCAGATGCAAATTGCGCCCGAGCAGCTCCACCATCGCGGCTTCACCGCCCTGCATATCGGGTTCAGCATGGGCGATCCACGCCTCTGCCGGCTGGATACCCTGCTCTGACAGCGCCTGCAGCCAGCCATCGCGGCGCTGAGCCACATCTTCAATCGGGTGGCTGGAGCTGAGATAGCCGATACGCTGATGCCCCTGCTGCAGCAGCATGCGGGTGGCAACCTGCGCACCGGTTACATTGTCGAGACAGACGCAGCGATGCTCGTAGCCGCGGATCACCCGGTTAACCAGCACCATGCCCGGCACCTGATCCATAAACTGCGTGAGTTCAGCGTCTGAAAGCGTTTTCGCATGTACCACCAGCGCATTGCAGCGCTGACGGATCAGCACCTCAATGGCGTGCCGCTCTTTATCTTCCTGATGCCAGGAATTACTGATGAGAACATGCTTATGCACCCGCTGCGCCACGGTATCCACCGCTTTCACCAGCGCGCCAAAAAAGGGATCGGAGACATCCATGACAACGACACCAATCGTGTCGCTGACCTGGGTGGCGAGCGCCTGTGCGTTGGCGTTCGGACGATAGCCCAGCGATTCCACCGCCTGCAGCACGGCGTCGCGGGTATCAGAGGTGACGGCACTGCTGTTATTGAGCACGCGCGACACGGTGGCAACAGAAACTCCCGCCAGTCGGGCGACATCACGAATCGTTATCATGCAGCGGTTCCACAAAGGCTGAAAGACGCGACGGGCGCGTAATAGCGCTATAGTGTCAGGCCGCAGACTTCAGCTACGTGAAACAGCTCACATCAATGAAAACGGTTACATTGCTTTATGCGATCTTTGTGATGCAGGTCATTATCTGACAGGCGGCACTGCGGTGCCGGTTGCAGAGAGACGCTGCGTCAGCCAGCGCCACAGCCACTCCAGCGGCCCCTGACGAAAATAGCGCAGCCAGAGCGCTGAGAAGAGAAGATTGACTACCCAGATAACGGGCACCAGCGCCAGCAGCTGTAACCGGTTAAAGTGCAGGAAGAGATCAAACCGGTAGAAAAGCGTGGTACAGATTAGCGTCTGTAACAGATAGTTGCTCAGCGCCATGCGCCCCACTCCCTGAATCAGGTTGCATAGCCGGTTACGCGCGAGCGCAGGCCAGAAGCCGAGACAGAGCGCCGCATAGCCGAGGCTGATAAAAGGCGAGGCGAGATCGCGCGGCACCTGCAGATAAAAGCTGGTCCAGCGCTGCGCCCACTGCAGCTGCCACTGCGCAACGATACCCGGCACCGCGATTAGCCAGCCGGTCGTCAGCAGCAGCAGTGCGGCGCGCCGGTAGTGCTGCAGGCTGAACTCACCGGTCAGCCAGCCGCAGCGCAGCAGCGCGGCACCCATCAGCATCAGCCCCGCCAGCTGCCAGCCATACTGGGATGCCAGCGCCATCAGGCCCGATGCGAGCAGATCGAGCCGGTTGCGTACCGCTTCCCAGCCGCCCACCAGCTTCCAGTAACTTTCATACTCCAGCACAGCGGCACCCGGCTGCCAGCCGCTGCTGCTCTGATTGCCGGAGATCGCTCCGAAGATAAGCAGCACCGCACAGCCGACCAGATAGAGCAGCACGCCGGTCTGAAACAGCGCACGCTCAGAGGGCACTTCACGCAGCAGACGCCAGATAATCAGGCCGATAAGCCCATAGTCGAGGAGAATATCCCCTTCCCAGAAGAAGACGCCGTGGATAAACCCGAGCAGCACCAGCAGCGTCAGGCGCGTGCTGATCCAGCGCTTACCGCGGGGGATCTGCAGCGCCAGTCCGGCGCCAAACAGCAGTGCAAACAGCGTGAGGAATTTCAGCTGCGCCAGCCCGTCCAGTATCGCCCAGGTCCAGGCATCCTGCGGCGTAACGCTGCCCTGCCAGGCGGGATTAAGATAGGCGGCTGACGGCAGGCCAAAGCCGGTAATATTGAGCAGCAAAATGCCCAGAACCGCGCATCCGCGAATAAAATCCAGCGCCTGGTAGCGTTGCATTGCGGCCCTCAGCCATCAAAAAAGGCGGCACCGGGGCCGCCTGGGGATCAGATATGACGTACCGCGCGCAGGAACTCCTGACGCGTATTCTGGCTCGATTTAAACAGCCCGCCCAGCGACGTGGTCGTGGTTGCGCTGGTCGCATCTTTCACGCCGCGCGCTTTTACGCAGTAATGAACTGCATCAATCGACACCGCCACGTTAGTCGTCCCAAGCAGCGTCTGCAGCGCGACCAGCACCTGCTGCGTCAGCCGCTCCTGCACCTGCGGGCGCTGGGCGAAAAACTGCACGATGCGGTTGATTTTCGACAGGCCAATCACTTTGTCTTTGGGAATGTAGGCCACCGTCGCCTTGCCATCGATGATCACAAAATGGTGTTCGCAGGTGCTGGTCAGCGTGATGTCACGCACCGTCACCATCTCGTCCACTTTCATTTTGTTTTCGATAACGGTGATTTTCGGGAAGTTGGCGTAATCGAGACCTGAGAAAATCTCATCCACATACATTTTTGCGATGCGATGCGGCGTCTCCATCAGGCTGTCATCTTCCAGGTCCAGATTCAGCAGCTGCATGATTTGCGTCATGTGACCGGCAATTTCACGCTTGCGCGTTTCGCTATCCATTTCGCGCACCGGGGCGCGTAACGGCGTTTCCAGACCGCGCGCCAGCAGCGCTTCATGAACCAGGGCGGCTTCCTGACTTAAGGTGCTCATCGTTCTCATTCTCCGGCAGGTGATGCGCCCGCGGAACATAGCCCGCGGGGGAAATTCTGAGCGCGTATTGTGAAACACAACGCAGGCTTAATCCAGTAATCAATCTGATTGGCAATCAGCACGTGCGCGTGCGCGGCACCAAAAAGCGCAAAAAAGCGGCTGTTGCTGTCGCTATCACTACACTTATCAGCAGCGCGCCTGGCTAAACTGCAAAAGCGGCAATAACGCACTTGCCAGCCGCCGGCGGGCAGTTTAGACTCACAAAATATGAATAACATTGCACTTGTTGTTTACGGGATGAGAAGATGGATTTAGTTCAGCTGCGAATGTTCTGTTGTGTAGCCGATACCGGTTCTCTGGCGCGTGCCGCTGAACAGCTGCATCGCGTGCCCTCTAATCTCACTACGCGCCTGCGCCAGCTGGAAGAGGAGATCGGGGTTGACCTGTTTATCCGCGAGAAGCAGCGCATGCGTCTGTCACCGATGGGGCATAATTTTCTCAACTACGCCCGCCGTATTCTGGCGCTGAGCGATGAAGCGCTGAATATCGCCCGCGCCGGTGAGCCAGGCGGCAATTTTGCTTTTGGTTCAATGGAGAGCACGGCAGCTACCCGCCTGCCGGCGCTGCTGGCCGCCTATCATCAGCGCTACCCGGCGGTGGCGCTCTCCCTGGTGACCGGCACATCGGGCGATATCATCGACAAAGTGCGCGCCGGCACGCTGGCGGCGGCGCTGGTTGATGGTCCGGCTCCCTATGATGACCTGAACGGCTGTATCGCCTTCAGCGAAGAGATGGTGCTGATCTCCAGCCCTGAACATCCGCCGATCCTCAGCGCACGCGATACCCAGCAGGATACGCTGTTTGCCTTTGGCAACAGCTGCTCCTACCGCACCCGGCTGGAGAGCTGGTACCGCGACAGCCAGAGCGCACCGCGCAACGTCATGGAGATCCAGTCCTATCACGCGATGGTTGCCTGCGTGGCGGGCGGCGGCGGCGTGGCAATGCTGCCCGCCTCCGTGCTGGCGCAGATGCCGGCGCGCGAGCGGGTACAGGAGCACGCGCTGCCGCCGCTCTATCGCGATACCGCTACCTGGCTGATGTGGCGACGCGATGCGTTTACGCCAAACGTCGAGGCGCTGAAATACCTGATTATTGATATGTTTGATGACCGGCCACAGCACGACGGCCTGCTGCATCCGCTGCCGGACAGCGAGCAGACGCTGCTGAAATAAGTAATGACCACCAGGGCCACTGGCCCGCATCTACCGCAAGAGGGATTGCATGAACATGATTAAAACCCGTGCCGCCGTTGCCTGGGCACCTGGCGAGCCGCTGAAAATCGAAGAAGTGGATTTGATGCCGCCGCAGAAAGGCGAAGTGTTAGTACGCATCGTTGCTACCGGCGTTTGCCATACCGACGCCTATACGCTCTCCGGCAAAGATCCGGAAGGCGTTTTCCCGGCCATTCTCGGTCATGAAGGTGGCGGCGTGGTGGAAGCGGTGGGCGAAGGCGTTACCAGCGTCGCCGTGGGCGATCACGTTATCCCGCTCTACACTCCGGAGTGCGGCAAATGTAAGTTCTGTCTCTCCGGCAAAACCAACCTCTGCCAGGCGATCCGCGCCACCCAGGGCAAGGGACTGATGCCGGATGGCACTACGCGCTTCTTTAAAGATGGCCAGCCTATTTTCCACTATATGGGCACCTCTACTTTTTCCGAGTACACCGTTGTACCGGAAATCTCGCTGGCGAAAATCAGTAAAGAAGCTCCGCTGGAAGAGGTGTGCCTGCTGGGCTGCGGCGTGACCACCGGCATGGGCGCGGTGATGAATACCGCTAAAGTTAAAGCGGGCGACACCGTGGCAATTTTTGGTCTCGGCGGTATTGGCCTCTCGGCGATCATCGGTGCGCAGATGGCAAAAGCGGGCCGCATTATCGCTATCGATATCAATACCAGCAAATTTGATTTGGCCCGCAAGCTGGGTGCCACCGACCTGATCAACCCGAAAGATTACGATAAGCCTATTCAGGATGTCATCGTTGAGCTGACCGATGGCGGCGTCGATTTCTCATTTGAGTGTATCGGTAACGTCAACGTCATGCGTTCGGCGCTGGAGTGCTGTCATAAAGGCTGGGGTGAGTCGGTCATCATCGGCGTGGCCGGTGCCGGTGAAGAGATCTCCACCCGCCCGTTCCAGCTGGTCACGGGCCGCGTCTGGCGGGGTTCCGCGTTTGGCGGCGTGAAAGGCCGCAGCCAGCTGCCGGGTATCGTGCAGGATTATCTGGATGGCAAGTTTGCGCTGAACGATTTCATCACCCATACCATGGCGCTGGATGAGATCAACGACGCCTTTGATCTGATGCACGAAGGGAAATCGATTCGCTCTGTGGTGCACTTCAACAAATAACCGGAGGCGTTATGGCATCCACGCTGGAACTGCTGGAAGAACACCGCATCTTTGGCGGCTGGCAACAACGCTGGCGACATCAGTCATCGGTGCTGAACTGCCCGATGACGTTCAGCATTTTTTTACCGCCGCCCAAAGCTGATACGCCGCCGCCTGCGGTCTGGTTTCTCGCCGGACTGACCTGCAGCGACGAAAATTTCACCACCAAAGCGGGCGCGCAGCGTGTGGCCGCAGAGCTGGGTCTGGTGCTGATTATGCCGGACACCAGCCCGCGCGGGGACGCGGTGGCTAACGATGAGAGTTACGATCTCGGCCAGGGCGCCGGCTTCTATCTCAACGCAACGCAGCAGCCGTGGGCGGCGCACTATCGTATGTTTGACTACCTCAGCGAGGAGCTGCCGGCGCTGCTGGCGGATAACTTCAAGCTGAGCGATCGGCAGTCGATTATGGGCCACTCAATGGGAGGACACGGTGCGCTGGTACTGGCACTGCGCCTCGGCGGACGCTTTGCTTCCGCTTCAGCCTTTGCACCGATTGTGAATCCCTGCGACGTCCCCTGGGGGCAAAAGGCGTTTACTGCCTATCTCGGCGACGACCGCCAGGCGTGGCGGGAATGGGACAGTTGCCTGCTGATGCAGGAGGCGGAGCAGCGTCTGCCGCTGCTGATCGATCAGGGCGACGGCGATCAGTTTCTCGCGGACCAGCTGCGTCCGGAGCGCCTTGAGGCGATTGCGCGCGAACAGGGATTCCCGCTGGAGCTGCGCATTCAGCCGGGTTACGACCACAGCTACTTCTTTATCGCCACTTTTGTGGAAGATCACCTGCGCTTTCACGCGAAACATCTGCTGGTATAGTCCTTTGCCAGCCGCGGGCTTCTCAGCCCGCGCTGGCTATCAGCTGCCCCTTCCGCTTATCTCTGACCGGTTCACTGCGATTAGACCTTCCCGGCAGGCGTCGCACCATTACTGATAGGTAATTGTAAAGGTGGCGGTGGCATTTGCTGTACCGGGCGTAATATCACTTCCGGTCTGATAATAGCGCGCCTGCAGCGGGATACTGAACGTTCCGGCTGTGTCCGCACTGCCGGTGTTAATTGGCTTTTGCAGCGTTAACGGTACATTGTTGTAGAGCAGCTGAATGCCCACTCCTGTTGCACTGCCAGTTCCGCCGGTCAGATTGAGTACGCCATTTGCCGCATCCTGAACGCTGCCATCGATCTGCACGTTTACCCGCGTACCTGCATTGCAGTTCAGCGGAATGGTCAGCGTGCGGGTAAAACTGTCGCCCGGTCCGGTGCCCGCGCCCCTGAAGGCCCGCTTCTGCACCGTACCCATTGTGACCGAAAGCGCGCTATTGGTTACCGAACAGGCCACCGTCGTTACCGTCAATGCACCGAGGTTGATATATGCCTCCGGCCACATCCAGGCTGACTGATTGTTGCGCAGGATAAATGAGCCAATCAGCTGCGCGCCGACGCTACCGCTGCCGGTGGTTTGCGCCGTCTTATAGAACTGCACCAGCGCCTGCCCCGTCATCGGCTGACTGGCCAGCAGGCCACTGCTTTTGCAGAGCTGCTGAACGTTCGGTCCCCAGACACTATCCACCCACCCTGACGTGCCGGCACAGTTATTCCCGGACAGCCCGCCGAATGCGTAGCCAATGCCTGCAATACCGGTACTGTAGATATTGCGTCCGTCAATAATCGTGACATTTTTGCCATGACTCTTGATGCCAAACTCCTGATAGGTCAGCGCCGGCGCAGGCGTATCTGAACAGCTAAATCTTCCCGCCATATCTGAGGTCAGCACGCTTCCGATCATGGCGCCAACCGGTAGATCTCTCTGTACCACCAGCGTTGGCGGCGTGATAACGCTTGTCGCTGTCGCAACGGAACAGTTCCAGGCGTAAGCCGTTTGCACCGTAAAGGCACCGGGCAGAGCCAGAATAATAAGCAGCAGAATTTTTCGCATGGTTAATCCTTTACCGGCATTGCAGGCTAATAAGTTGTATAACCGGCTTGTCGCCGGGAAGGACGTAATCGGCCTGACATCCGTCGTGCTGCCAGACCACCTTTACCGTGCCGCGCGACGGCACGCCGCTCAGATAAACCTGATGACGATCGTCTACGATACCTGATGATGTCTGGCTGCCGCTGGTTACCGTGGCCGACGCGCCATAAGGAATAGTTTTTTCTGAATTCAGCGTCAGCATTATTTTCTGCCCCGCCGCTGTCGGGAAATCTGCCAGAACCAGCGCGCCCTGTCCTGGCACAACACGACGGGTATCTGCAGTAAGATCGATGTCGTCGGCCAGCGTGCCGGAATCTAGTTTGATGATGTTTCGCTGGTAGGGAGAGAGATAGGGCACCACGGCATAACCCCGGCTATCGGTATAAACACCAGTGCTATTTTCTACCTTCACATTTGCCGCTTTGTCTGCCCTTACCAGCGCCATCGTATCGCCTAAGGGCTGCGATAGAGTAAGGCCCCAGGGGTGAACCAGGATCCCCCCCATGACGCCATAATTAAGCTGTCGCGTCTGGCGGGTTACGTTATAGCCCGCCAGATATTCACCGGAAGAACCTTTATAGTCGAGGGTTGTGCTGCCCGACCCGCCGGTTCCCCGGCTGGCATAACCCTGCTGAATGTTATAGCTAAGCGTGTTATCCGCCAGCGCCACGCCCGCAATACCGGCTGATGCCATCAATCCACTACTGTTTGTCTGGCTGGCTGAGACGTTAAGCCAGCTTTTCGGCATAAAGCGTTCAAACGGAATCTGAACGGCCAGCGAAAACACGTTATTCTGCTGGCTTAGCCAGGGCGAGGACGAACGCATGTAGTTAAGCGTATAGCTCACCGCATTGTGGCTGATGCTGTAGCCGAGATTAAACGTATTTTCCCGGCCGCTTATGCCCCAGTATTGTTGCTGATAAGCAGACAGATAGAGACTGCCAAAATCGCCCAGCCTCTGATTGATGTTTAGCTCGGCCCGGCTGCGTTTATTGTGGCGATTGCGCCACTCCGTCCAGACGCGTTGCGCCTGCTTTGAACCAATCAGCTCATCATTGCTGGCATTAAGCGGGGGCGTATTGTAATAGCCATTTGCCTCATTAAAATTCATATAGCCGGATGTTGAGTAGCGATAGCCGGCCAGATTAAACGTGGTTCCGCTGGCGGTAAAATCTTTGGCATACTGAAAACGGAACGATGCCCCCTGTTTTTCGATCTCACCTGACTGCGCATGCGCCCAGGTTCCGTCTATCGAGACCGAACCCAGATAACCCAGCCCTTTAGCCGATCCCAGACTACTGCTCATATAATCGCCGGACAGAATTATTCCGCCGTAGAGCGTGCTGGCATTCGTCAGACCATAGCTCCCGGTTGTCTGCAAAAAGAGTGGTTCATACCGGGCGGCATTATCAGCGGCAACCACCCGATACTTACCCGCCGTCAGTGCATATTTAGCCTGACCTTCACGCAGCATCAGCGGCACTGCTGAGAATGCCTGAACAAACTGACGCACTGTGCCATCTGCTTCGCGAATTGAGACGCTGAGATCGCCGCCTGAGGAGACAGGATAGAGATCGGTAATTGCAAAAGGTCCTGGTGGAACATAAGCCTGATAGATGATGTTTCCATCCTGGCGAATGGTAACGCGCGCATTACTCTGCGCGATGCCGCGAATGACCGGGGCAAATCCACGCCGGCTTTCCGGCAGCATATTGTCATCAGAGTAGAGCTGCACGCCGCGAAAAGCGACGCTATCGAACACGCCTGCCGGGCTATAGCTGTCGCCCGCCACAAACTGCGCGTTAAGTGATTTAACGTCATGCTGCAGGTAAGTATTGATGCTGTTCCACTGGCGCGAGCGCCCGTTATCAGACCAGGATGAATAGTTTCTGAGACGCCATGCTCCCAGGTTTACGCCACTGCGCAGATTCAGATAATTATTCTGAACCGTTCCCTGACGAGCGTCGCTGCGGCTGCTGGCACCGCTGTAGGCGTAATTCACAAAGGCAGCAGGCAGCCCGTCATCCCACTCTTCAGGGGAGACCGCTCCCTGCACACTCTGCTGCATAAACGCCTGAGGAATGCTGATATCCAGACGCCGCTGAGCAAAGTCATAGCTAAGCTGGCCGTCGGGCAGGACGCGATCGATCGGCTGGCGGAGTGATCCCTTGCTCATCGCTGAAAATGCCGGTGTCGCCTGGCTGCGCACGCCCCAGGAAAGCAGATCTTCTTTAGTGATCTCCGGGATAAGTCCACGCTCACCCAGCGTGAAATTTAGTATTCTTTCAGCCATATAGCGGCTGTTCAGATAGATTTCCGTCCGATATCGTCCGGGGATCTGACCGCCGGGCTGTTCCAGTGCCGAGAGGTCGATAGCACTCACCTGCCCGCGCAGCTCGAGCGCGGCAGGATCAAAATAATCTGTTGCAGATCCGGGAGGGCTCATCAGCGCTGCCAGCATGAAGCCTGTCATCGCTGACGCCGACCGGCCTGACTGGCGGGTAAAAAGCGTCGTCCGCATTGATGGTCAGGCCTTAATCAGATTTTTGCAGTTCTGACGTCGGTAATACCGCCGTAATCATTAATCGCCCGCCAGGATAGCGTGCCTGCGGTTCCCGGCGGAAAATCGATAGCCTGCTCTGATAATGGACTGAGCACAGGCAGCGATTTCAGCTTAGCGTTGCCCATTTTCAGTTCATAAAAGGAGATATAAAACGGTGTGGGATTAGAAGCGTAAATACGGTCGCCCTGACGACGAAAAGTGATTTTTTCAAACGCTGTCGCCGCATCGCCTGGTAACCCTGCCGGCCGGTAAAAGAGTTTGAAGACGCTTTTTACGGTGATTAACAGGCGATTGGTCTCCTCTTTCGGCGTGCCCGGCACGGACTTAATGCTCAGCCAGTACAGAGATTCCCGATCGGCAGGCAGCGCCGCGCCGGTATAGACAATGCGGACAGAATTTTGCGTATGCGGCTCCAGCCGGAACAGGGGCGGCGTGGCAATAAACGTGTTGTCACTGTGACGTTGTGTAGGATCTTTATCTACCCATGCCTGAATCAGGTAGGGATAATCATCCGGATTACTGATGCTCAGCGCAGCCTGCCGCGCATTCCCCTCATAAATGAGCCGTGAACCCCCTATCTCAACCCCTGCCAGGCTCATCAGTGGATTGATCAGCACTATCAATAGAATACAAAAACGAATCATGAAGTCTTCCCTGAAGAGAAGGAGCCGCAAGCGGCTCGCATTATCAGTTATAGGCAACGGTAAACGTGGCAGCCGCATTCGCCGTACCTGCGCCAACGGTGGCAGCAGTTGACACATATTTGGCGATGAAATTAAGGGCATTGGTGCCGGTAGAAGAGAGCGTGACAGGCGCAGATGCCTGCCCGACAGGAATCAGCGTGGTGCTGTTCTGTTCATAGATACCGATACCAACGCCGGTAGCCACGCCGGTTCCGGACGTCAGGCCGAGCAGGCTGGAGTTGCCGCTCGCCAGCGGACCGTCAAAGCGGATGCTGGCTGACGTCACCGCTGTCGGACAGCTGGTAAGGTTAATGGTAAAACGCGTTGCCGAGGCCTGCGTACCGGCTGCGCCAAAAGAGCTGGCGGCTACAGTGCCCAGATTGACGGTCTGCGTAGCAGAGCTGGTATTAACGGTGCAGGCTGTATCGCGGATACTCCCGGTGAAATTTATTGTGCCATCGGCAGCAAATACGGCCGGGCACATGCCGGCAGCCGCCAGCACAGCAATAAGTGTCGTTTTTTTCATAATTATACCTCGTCTCAAGATAACCGAATGCTGCCGAAAAACAGCTATCGCCCTAACTATCAATCCCTGACCAGGGAAGCCAGAGAGTAGAGTTACGAGCTAACCCGGTAAACCTGAAAAAAAAGCAGCGGAATAAATTGAAATAAAAAAATGACATAACGGCAGAGACAGAATTTATATCTGCTTCAGCCCGTTCAGAGCACGTTTATGTAAAATTAAAAACCAGGTAATAAGATTATTTAAATCATCCTATTTTATTATATTCCTATATGTATCCAGGCATACTGACCGGTATTGAGAAAAATCCTAACTCGCATTTCGAATAAACAGCTAACCAGGATAGCAAAATACGTTTTCTTTAATGATTCAGTTAAGAAACAATGATCGGTTTACCTGTGTAATAATAATCACCGTTGATCATTTACATTAGCTATTATGAATTAAAAATTTGAATCACAAAAGCAGATGGGTCTATCATGACAACTATCATTGCATATTATTGATCAAAAACAATTAGTTACAATCATAGTTCGGCATTATCGCCGAAATGCAACGCTTTTAGTATCGTGCCTTGCTTGCTAAGAAAGAATGCTTGCTAAATGCGATCTTTCATTCAGCTCTTTGCGTTCAGGGGAAGTCACCTGTCCAGATCAGGTGTTTTTTTTTGGGTCTAATCATTAACATTTACAAAGCCAGGAGGATTACTTACTCTTTCTGCATTACCAGTGTTACCGCAATGCAGAAAGGAAGAGCAACTAATCTTTGAAATTCTCAGCGGCATAAAGGACAAAAGAAAAATAATACGCCATGTATTTATGATACATCGCATTATAAGACTCCAGAATGTGTATGCGGCCTGATTTCGGATCGTAGTCCACCAGGGAATTTTCTTTCGCTTCTAATATGATGTTACGAAGATGCGAGCGTGATACGCCGCAGCGCTTCGCCAGGCTGATGATGGTTAATGCCTCACCGCAGTCTTGTGCGGTAGTTCCGTGAAGATATAGATGAGTCATAATCATATGACCGGAGTCTTTGTTGATAAAAATATCAGCTTTGTCAGCAATATTAATAAGATGGATATCGTGATGAAATATGTCATAGTATCTTTTAAAGAAGCTTTGCATATTCTCTACTGAGAAGTTATTGACTTTGAAATCCGTTATACCCATTTCATCTAATGGAATAGCCACCGTCTTTGTTAACGACATCGCTGACTTCAATCCCCGGTCAGTAATTGAAAAATGCGTTTTTCTCTTATCAATAGTGTCTTTTCTGGTGGATATATAGCTACCCGTTTTTAACAGTAATAGCAGAGAAGAGACAGTATTAGGACTGATCATATTGGTTCTGATGCACTGATACTTTATATCATTCAGACAAGGCTTCTCTTTTTTAAAGAAGACACATGTGATAATCACGGATGCAAGAAACCTGTTATTTTTGAAAATGTATTTATAGAACATCTTATTGGATGCGAACTCTTTACAGATCATATTTGCATGCGTCATCAAAGCCGCATGAAAATTCTCGCTTTGCATTATTTTGCTATAGCAATTTTCGATATCTCTGACTGTAGTTGCTTTTACACCTGTTTTCATAAGAATTCCCGATCCTATGGCCTTGGGAATTATATGCTACGGCTAAAAGCAAAAGAATGGAAATAAAATCAACCATACTGTTAACGGGATGTAATATGGATGTTAATTTAATTCAAAAAGAAAACTACTTTCTGGAGAGGGGATTTAGCGAACTTTATCTGCAAGAGCGCTTTCTTTTTCATTTTAGTAAAGCATCGGTTTTCCTGCTTAACAAAGCATCACTAAAAGATTTCATCTGCTTTTGCGAAGAGAATGAGCGGGCTGATGAAATCATCTTACTGCTGGTGTCCAGAGATATGATGCCTTTAGCTATCAGCCTGGCTTACCGCTCCAGCAAAATCATTATATTTGACAATGGTAATATTTACTCTGCCGCTATGGGCAATTTGTATAAATGCAGCAGCAATAAAAAAATCATTACGCCAAGGGAATTTGAAGCATTAAAGACAACGCTGCTAACGAAAACCAGGAAGCTTGACTGGAGCTGCAGCATTAAAACGTTTTATTCTCAGCGACATTCAGCGCTTAAAAAGCTTAATATTGATAAGCTCTCATCGATATTTTGAAATGAAAAAATCGTGCAGGTTAAGTCCCTCTCACGCCATGCTGGCATATCTCTGGCCTTAAGAGGTCATGCCCCCTGCATGGCCTCATAGCCATTCATGGTGAACCTGTCGCTTAACTGCAGGGCTAAAAGGGCGAAGGGGCCTGACAGGTGTTGATACCGGTGAAGGAGACAGGCTGGCCGATCGAGCAGTGGGCAGGCAAGCCATCACACTATAGATTTGGCATTGCAGATATAGCTACATCAGCGACTCTGCCACCAGCCCGTCAATCATTACCTGCGGCATGCCATGCGAGCAGTGCTCAATCCGGCCGCGCACGCCATACACCTGCGCCAGCGTCTGCGGCGTAATCACCTCTGCGGGTATGCCATCCGCCAGACGCCGGCCCTGCTTCAGCATTAGCGCGTGGTCAGCATGCCGCAGCGCAATATTGATATCGTGCACCACCACCACCGTGACCATATTGCGCAGCCGGGTTTCGCGTCGTACCAGATCCATCACGTGAAACTGATAGTTGAGATCCAGCGCGCTCAGCGGTTCATCCAGCAGCAGCAGCTCCGGCCGGCGGATCAGCGACTGCGCCAGACCTACCAGCTGTTTCTGCCCGCCTGAGAGCTGATCGAGGTAGCGCATCGCCAGATGAGCGATACCCAGCTGCTCAAGCAGCGCCATAATTTCTGCTTCACTGTCCGCACTATGGAGGCCGCCCGAGGCGCGCTGCGCCACGATAATCGATTCCAGTACGTGCAGATGAACCCCGGCCGGCAGCGTCTGCGGCAGGTAGACCACCCGCTTTGCTCGCTGCGTGAAGGGCTGCGCCATTAAATCAACGCCGTTCAGCCAGAGTGCGCCCTCGCCTTTACCCAGGCCCGCCAGCGCGCGCAGCAGCGTGGATTTACCGCAGCCGTTCGGGCCAAGCAGCACGGTGATTTTGCCGCGCGGCAGCGTGGCAACGTCCAGATTGTCGATCACCTGACGCTTAGGGTAACCGGCGCTGAACTGCTCAATACGTAAGCCTGAATCCATTACACGCTCCCCCGGTGACGCAGAATAATACTCAGAAAGAAGGGAACGCCGACCAGCGAGGTCACGATCCCCACCGGAATAATCACGCCCGGGATCAGGTTTTTCGACGCAACTGAGGCCAGCGACAGCACCAATGCGCCCACCAGCGCGCTGGCGGGCAGATAGTAACGATGATCTTCGCCAAACATCATGCGGGCGATATGCGGGGCGACGAGGCCGATAAAGCCAATCGGGCCGACAAAGGCTACTGCCAGCGCCGAGAGAATGCTGATGCGTAACAGCGTTGCCAGTCGCAGACGGCGCACGTCGATACCAAAACTAATGGCGCGATCTTCCCCCAGCCGCAGTGCGGTCAGCTTCCAGCTGCTGAGCATGGAAAACGGTACCAGCAGCGCAAACGCAGCGCTCAGCACGCCCAGCTTCTCCCACGATGCGCGCGCCAGGCTACCCATGGTCCAGAACACCAGTCCCTGCAGCGTATCTTCGCTGGCGATAAACTGCATCATGGAAACCAGGGCGTTGAAGGTAAATACCAGCGCAATACCAAACAGCACCACGCCGGAGGTCGAGACTTTGCTCCAGCGCGTAATGCCATCCAGCATCAGCGCGGCAAACAGCGCAAACACAAAGGCGTTAGCGGAGATAAACCACTGATCGGAGAGGCCGGGAAAACCGACGCCGAGGATAATTGCCAGCGCGGCACCAAAGGCTGCAGCGGAAGAGACGCCCAGCGTAAAGGGACTCGCCAGCGGGTTGTTCAGAATGGTTTGCATCTCGGCACCCGCCAGTCCCAGCGCCAGCCCGACAACCACGGCCATCAGCGCATAGGGCAGACGGATATCCCAGACGATGACGCGGGTACCGGCATCCATCGCGGCCGGATGCAGCAAGGTCTGCCCGAGCGTTTCCAGCGTAAGCCCGGCCGGGCCAAGGGTGAAATCGAGAATAACCGAGGCGAGAATAGCAACAACCAGTACGCCAGTCAGCAGCAGTCGCTGACGCAGCACCTGACGATAACGTGTCAGGGTGTCAGCTTCAGGGGGGTGTTCCGCTATCAGCACGGAATCCGTCGTACGCATGAGTCTACCTGTATAGCCGTAATCATAACGGCTGACACAATAGAGCAGGTGATAATAATTATCAATTATATCTCTGTAACAAAGCTCAAACCGGCAGGGATGCATCAATATGCCAGGGACGCATAAATGCGTAGGGGCGGCATTGATGCCGCCCTGGTCCGGGTGTATCGTTTGAAATCCGGGACGCATGAATGCGTCCCCTGCGTATCGTGCAATCACAGGGGCGGCATTAATGCCGCCCTGGGTTGGGTGAATCGCCTGAAACCAAAGGCGCAAAAATGCGCCCCCTACGTCTGGATTGGAATGCCGCCACGCCAGGTTTTACTGTTTAAAAACCGGGAACTCCATCTCGCTATATTTCACTACGCGGCTGCCGCGTGTCAGCCGGTAGCCCATCCAGATAATCAGAAATAGCGGGATACCAATATAAGTTGCCGCCACGCCGTACCAGTCGATGGTGTCGGCGAGGAACGCCTGATAGTTCTGCCCCAGCGTAATAATCAGGCAGAGCACAAAGGCGAAGACAGGACCCAGTGGGAAAAAGCCGGAGCGGTAAGGTAAATCGGCCAGATCGCGCCCCTGCGCTTCATAGCCGCGACGGAAACGATAGTGGCTGATGGCAATGCCCAGCCAGGCGATAAAACCGGTCATACCTGAGGTATTAAGCAGCCACAGGTAAACTTCCTGATTACCAAACTTTGACGTCAGGAAGCAGAGACCAGCTACTACGGTCGTCGCAATCAGCGCATTGCGCGGCACGCCGCCTCTGGAGAGTTTTGCAAAGATGCGCGGCGCTTTGCCCTCACGGGCGAGATTAAACAGCATGCGCGTTGAGGCGTACATACCGGAGTTACCCGCTGAAAGCACCGACGTCAGGATGACTGCGTTCATGATCGCCGCCGCTGAGAGCAGACCGGCATTCTGGAACACCAGCGTAAACGGGCTGACGCTGATATCGGTCACGTCATTATGCAGCAACTGCGGATCGGTATAGGGCAGGATCAGGCTGATGATCAGAATCGCAAACACATAAAACAGCAGAATACGCCAGAAAACCTGCCGCACCGCGCGCGGAATATTTTTGGCCGGATCTTCAGATTCACCGGCGGCGATGCCGATAAGCTCGGTGCCCTGAAAGGAGAAACCGACAATCATCGCCACGCCGATCATTGCAGAAAACCCGCCGGCAAAAGGCGCATCGCCCACGGTCCAGTTGTGCCAGCCTGCATGTTCTGCACCGCGCATAATACCGGTGATCATCAGAATCCCCACCACGATAAAAATAACGACGGTGGCGACTTTAATCAGCGAGAACCAGTACTCTGTTTCGCCAAAACCTTTAACCGAGATAAAGTTAATCAGGAACATCAGGCAGAGAAAAGTGGCGCTCCAGATCCAGCCTGGCGTATCGGGGAACCAGTAGTTCATCACCAGCTGCGAGGCGACCAGATCAACAGCAATGGTCACCGCCCAGTTGTACCAGTAGTTCCAGCCCAGCGCGAAGCCAAAGCCCTCTTCAACATATTTTGCGCCATAGGTGGCAAAGGAGCCGGAAACCGGCATAAAGGCAGCCAGTTCGCCGAGGCTGGTCATCAGAAAGTAGACCATCAGCCCAATCAGGGCATAGGAGAGCAGCGCGCCGCCGGGTCCGGCCTGTGAAATGGTGGCGCCGGAAGCGACAAACAGGCCGGTACCAATGGAGCCGCCGATGGCGATCATAGTGAGGTGGCGCGCTTTTAATTCACGGCGCAGCCCAGGTTGTTGTGTTGTTTTTGAGTCATTATGCATGTGTAAACGCTATGCCGGATAAAAATAAGGCGCGATTGTAGCAGCTAACCCTGCGCTGTATAGCATTCACCTCGGGTTATTAGTTACCTTCATGATCGGCGGGCGATTATTAGCAGCACCCGCCGCCGCCGGCTATTCACAGCAGTAGGCAAGAAAGCGGTTGAGCGCGTTTGAGAGATGTTTTTGCCGGTGGTGAATGCGGTAGAGCGTGCGCGTCAGGCGCGGCAGCGGAACCGCCACTTCTGCCAGCGTGCCCGCTTCCAGCAGGTCGGCAATGACCCGGCGCGACAGGCAGCTGATGCCCATGCCGTGCCGTACCGCATGTTTGATCGCTTCGGAGTTACCCAGTTCCATACCCAGCTGAAACTGCGGCAGATGCGACAGCAGCTGGTAATCAACAATTTCACGCGTACCGGAGCCGCGTTCACGCAGGATCCACGGTGCCGCCGCCAGGCTTACCAGCGTCACCGGCTGCTGCAGCAGCGCCGAGTCGGGTGCTGCAAACACCACCAGCTCATCTTCCAGCCACGGCGTGCTGATGATATCCGGCTCGTGACACGGTCCCTCGATCAGGCCGATATCCACGCGAAAATCTGCAACGGCCTGAATCGCATCCTGACTGTTGCCGACGCTCAGCTCCAGCGGAAGTGCGGGAAAATCGCGCCGGTAGGCGGCAATCATGCCCGGCAGCAAATAGTTACCGATGGTACTGCTGGCAAACAGCCGGATCGCCCCGCTATCTTCCCGGAAGAGCTGCTCAATTTCACCCGCCTGCTCCAGTAGCCCGACGGCGCGCGGATAGAGCAGCCGCCCATGCTCATTCAGCACCAGCCGCTTGCCTACGCGATCGAACAGCTGTACTCCCAGCTGGTTTTCGAGATCCGCCAGCGCCGCGCTCACCGCCGACTGCGACAGTGACAGCACCTGCGAGGCCTGGGTGGTGGAACCGCTCTTCAGCACCTCAGTAAACACTTCAATCTGGCGTAGCGTAATATGCATGCTTGCTCCTCAGGCCATATAGCGCTGTATCAGCCAGACGATAATGCCGATCCAGATCAGCAGGATCAGGCCAAATCCGGCGCGACTGACAATTTTTACTCCGCGCGCGCGCTGTACTTCCGCGCGTTCAGCGCTGCTGATACGAATATCGCGCGGCAGCAGGCGCAGCAGAATAATCACGCCAAGCGGTACAATGATGGCATCATCCAGCAGACCAATAATCGGGATGAAGTCCGGAATAAGGTCAATCGGGCTGAGCGCATAGGCTACCAGCCCAAACGCCATCAGTTTGAACCACCATGCCGTACGCGGGTCGCGACAGGCAAACCACAGCGTCAGGACATCCCGCTTAATCAGCTTTGCCCAGCGGCGCAGACGCACAAACATAGCCTTTCTCCTTATCACTTATTCCGGTCGATTATAAAGATATTATCAATTTCACTTTTATATCAGAGAGGCGCAGGCTATTGCCATACTCAGGAGGTGGTTAATGGCTGAATTTAGCATAATAAAACCGGTGCTCCCGCCCTGCCGGGTGGTGGCGGGTCTGGCACTAACGGCGGCGCTGGCAGGCTGCGCCGCCTGGCTTACCTCGCTGCCGTGGCTGTCTCACGTCGGTCTGGGCGCGCTGACGCTGGCGATCGTTGGCGGCATTATTGCCGGCAATACTTTTTACCCGCGTATCGCCAGCCACTGCGACAGCGGTGTGCTGCTGGCAAAACAGCGCCTGCTGCGCCTTGGCATTATTCTTTTTGGTTTTCGCATCACCGTTCAGCAGATAGCCGGCGTCGGCCTGCGCGGCGTGATTATCGATACGCTGATTATCGGCACAACGTTCCTGCTTACCTGCCTGGCTGGCATCCGGCTGCTAAAGATGGATCGCGAGACGGTGTGGCTGATTGGTGCCGGCAGCAGCATCTGCGGTGCGGCGGCGGTGCTGGCGACGGAACCCGTGGTCAAAGCTGACGCCTCGAAAGTGGCGGTGGCGGTGGCAACCGTGGTGCTGTTTGGTACCGCCGGCATCCTGCTTTATCCCGCGCTGTTTGCACTGCTGCCCGCTGTCAGTGCCGCGCAGTTTGGCATCTTTACCGGCTCCACGCTGCATGAGGTGGCGCAGGTAGTAGCCGCCGGGCACGCCATAGGCGCTGAAGCAGAGAATATGGCGGTGATCACCAAGATGCTGCGCGTCATGATGCTGGCCCCTTTCCTGCTGCTGCTGGGCAGCTGGCTCCGGCAGCGCGGCCCGCGCACGGCAACGTCTGCACGCAGTTTTCCGTGGTTTGCACTGCTGTTTATCGCGGTCGCGCTGGTGAATTCACTGCAGCTGCTGCCAGCCGGAGTGGTTAGCGCGCTGAACCAGCTGGCCAACCTGCTGCTGGCGATGGCGATGGCAGCGCTGGGTCTGACCACGCGCTTCTCCGCGCTGAAACAGGCGGGCGCAAAACCGCTGCTGCTGGGGCTGATGATGTTCTGCTGGCTCATCGTCGGCGGCGGCGCGCTGAATTTGCTGGTGCAACATTTCATGGCATAGCCGCTTCCGCTATTATGTGCGCCTTGCTTTAGTTAACGCCCATACAGGAGAGCGGCATGAAATATATCGGTGCACACGTCAGCGCATCCGGCGGCGTGGATCAGGCAGTGATCCGCGCCCATGAGCTGGAGGCCACCGCCTTTGCGCTCTTTACAAAAAATCAGCGTCAGTGGAAAGCCGCACCGCTCTCTGCGCAGACCATTGACGCGTTCAAAAGCGCCTGCGCGCGGTATAACTACTCTTCCGCGCAAATCCTGCCGCACGATAGCTTTTTGATCAACCTGGGTCACCCGGAGGCCGAAGCGCTGGAGAAATCACGCGCCGCGTTTCTGGATGAGATGCAGCGCGCTGACCAGCTTGGCCTGACGCTGCTGAACTTCCACCCCGGCAGCCATCTGCAGCAGCTTGATGAAGAGACGTGCCTGAAGCGCATCGCCGAATCGATCAACATCACGCTGGATAAAACGCAAAATGTCGTCGCGGTGATTGAAAATACCGCCGGCCAGGGCAGTAACCTCGGCTATCGCTTTGAGCATCTTGCGACCATTATTGCGCACGTCGAGGATAAATCGCGCGTGGGGGTCTGTCTTGATACCTGTCACACCTTCGCCGGCGGATACGATCTGCGCACCGAAGCTGACTGTGTCGCTACCTTTGCCGAATTTGAGCGCGTGGTGGGCTTTAACTATCTGCGCGGTATGCATCTGAACGATGCTAAAAGTGCCCTTGGCAGCCGCGTCGATCGCCATCACAGTCTGGGTGAAGGCAACATCGGCAAAACCGTGTTCAGCTGGCTGATGAAAGATGCGCGCTTCGATAACATTCCGCTGATCCTGGAAACCATCAATCCCGATATCTGGAAAGATGAGATCGCCTGGCTTAAAGCTGAGCAGCACGCCGGATAGCGGACAATAAAAAAGGGAGCCTTAGCTCCCTTTTTTTATGTCCGTCGGATTATGCAGCTTTCGCCAGCTCCTCTTCCGGACGCTTCAGCACGGCGTAACCGAGACCGGCAATCGCGGTACCGATGATAATCGCCAGCAGATAGCCCAGCACCGGCGTAATCGCACCCGGGATCAGCAGCACAAACAGACCGCCGTGAGGTGCCATCAGCTTCGCGCCAATCGCCATTGAGATGGCGCCGGTCACGGCTCCGCCAATGATGCAGCACGGCAGCACGCGCATCGGATCGCGCGCCGCAAACGGAATGGCCCCTTCAGAGATAAAGCAGAGACCCAGCACCAGCGCCGCTTTGCCGCCCTCCTGCTGCCCTTTATTGAACTTGCGGCGTGCAACCAGCGTCGCCAGACCCATCGCCAGCGGTGGCACCATGCCCGCAGCCATAATCGCGGCCATCGGCGCATAGGTTTGCGAACTCAGCAGCCCGACGCCAAACGCGTAGGCCACTTTGTTGACCGGACCGCCCATATCGGTACACATCATACCGCCAAGAATGGCGCCCAGCAGCACGGCGTTTGCGGTGCCCATGTTGGCCAGCCAGCTGGTCAGGCCGCTCATGATACCGGCAACCGGTTTACCCACCACGTAGATCATCAGCAGGCCGGTGATCAGGCTCGCAACCAGCGGAATAATGAGAATGGGCTTCAGGGCTTCCATACTCTGTGGCAGCTTCACTTTGCTGCTCAGGAACTTCGCCGCATAACCGGCGATAAAGCCGGCGATAATACCACCCAGGAAACCGGCATTGATGCTGGTGGCAATCATGCCGCCAATCAGGCCAGGCGTCAGGCCAGGACGATCGGCGATGGAGAATGCAATAAAGCCTGCCAGTACCGGCACCATCAGCGCAAATGCGCTGCCGCCGCCGATCTGCATCAGCGCTGCTGCCAGCGTGCCCGGCTCTTTAAACGCGGTGATCCCGAACGCAAACGACAGCGCAATGCTCAGGCCGCCTGCAACCACCATCGGCAGCATGTAGGAGACACCGGTCAGCAGGTGACGGTAGGCGCCCGCTTTCTCTTTGCTGTCGCCCTGTGCGCTGGCGCTCTGGCTGCCGGAGGGCTGATAAACTTTCGCCTCCGCCTGCGCTTTATCCAGCTCCTGCGCCGTTTTCTTCAGCGCCAGGCCGGTGGAGGTGCGGTACATCGGCTTGCCGGCAAATTTCGCCAGGTCCACATCGATATCCGCTGCCACGATCACCAGATCGGCGGCGGCCACCTCTTCCGGAGTGATCGGGTTGCCCGCGCCAACGGAACCACGGGTTTCGACTTTTACCCACCAGCCGCGTTTTTTCGCTTCCGCGTCAATCGCTTCTGCCGCCATAAAGGTGTGTGCGACGCCGGTCGGACAGGCGGTCACGGCGACAATGCGCTTTTGCGCGCTGGCCGTAACCGGTGCTGCGGCAGCCCCGGCTGCCGGTGCGGTTGCGGGCTGCCAGCGCTGCGCGTTTGCCTGCGCCTGTGCTATCGCCGCCTGAGGATCGCGCAGCGCCTGCTGCACATCAACGCGCGCTACGGATTTGCCCGTCAGCTGCGTATCTTCCGGAATATTGTCGCCGGCAACCAGAATCAGTTCGGCTTCAGCGGCAGCGCTGACCAGCTCCAGTCCGGCCTGTGCTGCTGCAGCACGCAGACGTTCGATAGCCAGATGTGCGGAGGCCAGTCCCAGTGAAGAATCTTTTATCAGCAGCGTTTTCATTATCATCGCTCTCCTGCTGTTAGTTAACGGGTTGTAAGTCGACGCGCGCCATCATCGCGGCCAACCGGGTACGATCGGCTACGCCGACGTTGCTCTGGCTGACAGCCATTGCCGCCACGGCGGTAGCCAGTCGCAGCGTATGTTCGCTGGATTCACGCATCAGCAGGCCATAAATCAGGCCGCCGACCATGGAGTCACCGGCACCGACCGTGCTGACAACCTCACAGACCGGCGGTTTTGCCAGCCATTCGCCAGATGCGTTGACCCAGAGTGCACCTTCTGCGCCGAGCGAGATCACCACGTGAGCAATGCCCTGCTCGCGCAGTTCATGCGCCGCGTTAATCACATCCTGCAATTCAGGCAGCTTGCGGTTAGCCCAGATCTCCAGCTCGCGCCGGTTTGGTTTAACCAGCCACGGGGCGGCTTTCAGACCCGCAACCAGCGCATCACGGCTACTGTCAAAAATGATGCACGGACAGAGCGTACGCAGATCGCTCATCCAGCGGGTAAACGCCTCTGGCGTCACGCCGCCCGGCAGGCTGCCGCTGACGCAGACCATATCGAACTGGCCGAGCCAGGTGAGTGAATCTGCGGTAAAGCGCTCCCAGTCCTGCGCGGTTACTTCAAAGCCGGAGAAGTTGAGGTCGGTTACCTCGCCATCTTTCTCTGTAAGCTTTACGTTGATGCGGGTACGCCCCTGCACGACCTGAAAGCGATTGGCTATTCCCAGCTCGCTGAACAGCTGCTGGAAGCCATCCTGATTTTCCCGGCCAAGAAAGCCGCCGACGGTGACGTCGATGCCGAGATCTTTGAGTACTTTGGCAACGTTGATCCCTTTGCCTGCTGCATGCAGGCCGGTGGTTTTGACCAGATTGACTTCACCGCGCTCTATCTCCGGCGTAAAGCCAACCAGGTCATACGCCGGGTTCAGCGTAATGGTGGCGACGCGACGGCTCATGCTGCCCCCTCGCCCAGACCGGAATTAATGGCCTCTTCGATAGCCTGCATCGCCTGCGGCGCATCATCACCGCTGGCGGTAAAGCGCAGGCGATGGCCTTTCTTCACGCCCAGCGCCACCACTTTCATCAGGCTGCGGCCGTTAGCGGGCTTACCGCTGCCGTCAAGGTTGGTAACCGTGACATCACTGTTAAACTGCTTGATAACGCTGACCAGCGCCGTTCCCGGACGCGCATGCAGGCCATGCTCATTGCGAATGGTAAATTCTGCGGTCAGCACTTCAGCGGCTTCATCCACTTCGCTGGTGAGCAGCGCCAGTACGCCGGCTGCATCCGCTTTCAGCAGACGTTCAGCTTTATTGTTCTGCAGCAGGTTACTCAGGTAGCCCAGCACCTCCAGCGGACGCTCATCCACTGCGGCAACCGTCAGCAGCAGCGCCACGCGCTCGCCCTGCCGGTCAAACGGCACCGCCGGGCGGCTTACCGCGACAGCGCTGCCCAGGTTACCCTGCGCGCTGTCGTTCAGCCAGATCCCCTGCCCCAGACTCAGCGGCGTGCGGGAGATAACGTCGGTGATAAATGCGGCGTCAACCGCGCCTGCCGCCTGCAGACGACCGGCATTCAGCGCCTGCAGCGTGATCAGATCGCTCGCCGCGACATCCACCGCAATCAGCGAGGTATCAAAGGTAAATTCAGCTCCCTGCTTCTCACCCATCAGCAGCGCACGCAGATCCTCAGCAGAGGCCGTTTTTAGCTGCTCTGCCACGCTGTCATCGCTTAACACATGCGTCAGCTGACGCAGCAGCGCCAGATGCTCATCTGATTTAGCGGCGATGCCGATAGCCACATAGGCAATCTGCCCTTCGCCCCACTCTACGCCCTGGGGAAACTGAAAAACCTGTACGCCGGTTTTCAGCACCAGGTCACGGGTGTCGGTGGTGCCGTGTGGAATAGCGATGCCGTTGCCGAGAAAGGTGCTGGTCTGCTGTTCGCGAGCCAGCATGCCGCTGACATAGCCTTCAGCAACGTTGCCTGCTGCGGTCAGCGCGGCGGCAACCTGACGAATAGCGTCTTCTTTTGTCTGTGCCGTGGCGCCGGTATGGATGGCCTGAACTTCGAGCTGGAACATATCTCTCCTCGCTTGCTGAATTGAATCGTTTCAGCTTAATGGCGAAAAAACACGCTGCATCACAGCCACTTAGCCGCAACTACAACGCTGAAACGTTTCAGGGAATATGGTACAGGCGGCTCTTCGAGGCAAGAAAATGCGTAAACCAAAGAACAGATCTTTGACGCTACGCACACTTCATCGGGAAATTAAGATTTTTCGCACGCCTCAGCTGATGAGTTTGCTGAAAGTAAAGGCGGCGGGTGGGGCAGATTTTCAGCAGGCTTACAGCTTTTCAGGGTGCCGTCTCTGCCTCAAGCTGCAGCAGATAAATCATTGCGTCATCCCGGCTGCTGCCACACATTTCCGGTCCAGGCTGCAGGCCAGCACAGACGGCCGGACGCAGCGGCGAACCAAACAGCTGGCAGCGCTGCTGCGCATCCAGCTGAACGCAGGGCGTATTGGCGGGCTTGCCATGAGGCATACCCGGAATAGGCGAAGAAATTGAGGGCGCGGTGCAGCAGGCACCGCACTGGTCGCGGCATAACATGAAGCGCTCCGGCAGAGATTTCGCGGCGACAATAGCAGCCCCGCCTGCTGAAAGCTATGTGCAGATAACAATTTTACAGGGCCTTACTTGCCTGTTTCCGGTCGCGCGCGTAACGTGACGCGCACCTCTCTTTTCTGAGTAAATAACATCATGCCTAAGGCAAACGAAATTAAAAAAGGAATGGCCGTGACCTGGAACGGCAAGCTGTTGCTGGTGAAGGATATTGATGTGCAGAGTCCCAGCGCACGCGGTGCAGCCACGCTCTATAAAATGCGGTTTACCGATGTGCGTACCGGCCTCAAGGTCGAAGAGCGGTTTAAAGGCGACGATATTATCGATGCCATTCAGCTGAGCCGTCGCCCGGTGACCTTCTCTTATATCGACGGCGACGAATATGTCTTTATGGATGATGAAGATTACACGCCCTACAACTTTAAGCAGGAGCAGATTGCCGAAGAGCTGCTGTTTATCCCGGAGGGCGGTATTCCCGGTATGCAGGTGCTGACGATGGAGGGCCAGGTACTGGCGCTGGAGCTGCCGCAGACGGTGGATATGGTGATTGCTGATACCACGCCCGGCATCAAAGGCGCCTCTGCCAGCGCGCGCACCAAACCCGCGGTGATGAGTACCGGCCTCTCGGTGCAGGTGCCTGAATACCTCAGCAACGGCGACCGTATTCGCATTCACGTAGCTGAACGACGCTATATGAGCCGCGCTGACTGATCGCTGCGTTGTCCGCGCCCGGCAGGTTGTTATACTATAACAACATCCGGCGCGGCCCGCGTTACCGGCCGCGCGCTCAGTTCACTGCCTGCCAGACAGCAGCAGGCCACAGGGAGAAACTATGACGCGCGTCAACCTCATTACCGGCTTTCTCGGCAGCGGTAAAACCACCACGCTGCTGCATCTGCTTGCGCATAAACCGGCCGATGAAAAATGGGCTATTCTGGTCAATGAGTTTGGCGAAGTCGGTATAGACGGCGCCCTGCTGGCCAACCGCGGCGCTGAACTAAAAGAGATCCCCGGCGGCTGCATGTGCTGCGTTAACGGTCTGCCGCTGCAGGTCGGGCTTAATATGCTGCTGAAACAGGCGAGGCCCGATCGTCTGATTATCGAACCCACCGGCCTTGGCCATCCCAAACAGTTACTTAATATGCTGCGCGCCGCCGTCTATCAGCCATGGATAACGGTGGATGCGACGCTGACGCTGCTCGATCCGCGTCAGCTTGCTGATGCGCGCGTGGCCGCAAACGAAAATTTTCGCGATCAGCTCACTGCCGCTGACATTATCGTCGCCAGTAAAAGCGATCGCTGGCAGCCGGAAGATCGCCAGCGTCTGGCGGACTGGCAGCGGGACAATCTGGGCGATCGCCTGCTGACAGAGACAGCCTGGGGGAAAATAGACCCGGCGCTGCTGACACACCCTGCACAACACGATCGCCCGGTTCCGGACGCACTCCACCACGCTCACAGCACCCGCCCGCAGGGACTGGCGGCGCTGAAACTGGAGGGTCAGGCGCGCTGGCGGCGTGCGTTAAATGAAGGTCAGGGCTATGCTTCGTGTGGCTGGATTTTCGATGAAGAGACGCAGTTTGATACCATTCCACTGCTGGAATGGGCGCGACGTGCGCCGGTCGATCGGGTAAAAGGCGTGCTGCGTACGCCAGATGGCCTGGTGAACGTTAACCGACAGGGGGACGATCTGTTTATTGAAACCCGTCCGGTCGCGCCTCCCGACAGCCGTATTGAACTGATCCATCATCAGCCAGCCGACTGGAATGCTCTGCAGACCTCGCTGTTGAAGATTCGTTTAAATTAATTGCGATAGGTTTGCCCGTTATTTCACTTTTTGGGTGTTACTTTTTATGCGCGCAACACGTCTTGTCACCATCCTGCTGCTTAATGCGCTGGGTGTGATGCTATTTCTCTCGTGGTATCTGCCAGCCAATCACGGTTTCTGGTTCACTATCGATAAAGGGATCTTTTTCAGCTTCAACGATCTGATGGTCGATCACCACGCATTTGCCGTCCTGGTGGCGATTACCAACTATCGCGGTTTTGATGCGGTTTCACTGCTGGCGATGGGGCTGCTCTACCTCGCCTTCTGGCGACGCGAAACGCCTGAAGGCCGTCGTCGTATGCTGGCTATCGGGATAACTATGCTGCTGACGGCAGTTTTACTTAACCAGCTGGGACATCTGCTGCCGGTGAAACACGCCAGCCCGACGCTGTTTTTTGATAACGTCCATCGCGTCAGTGAACTCACCGGTATTCCGGCAAAGGATGCCTCGCGCGACAGTTTTCCTGGCGACCACGGCATGATGCTGATTATTTTTGCCTGCTTTATGTGGCGCTATTTCGGCTTCCGGGCATTTTTAACCGGCGTGCTGATTGTGGTGCTGTTTGCCCTGCCGCGCATAATGGCCGGCGCCCACTGGTTTACCGATATTGCCGTGGGTTCGCTGTCGGTAATATTAGTTGGACTGAGCTGGTGGTTATTAACGCCGGCCAGCGACAAACTGGTGGCGTGGCTATATCGCACGCTGCCTGGCAAATATAAGCCACGCGGGTAATTGTTTAGCGCAGGTAACCGGAGAGCAAAAAGTGACCCGCCTGCGCTTATCGAATGTTTAAAAAAACTATTAGCAACCTAACAGTTTGCCATCAAAAGAAAACATGATGGCAAACAAGCCTTAACATTTTCTCTTATTATCCCCTGTCCAGTCAGAACCCGCTGAAAATCAGCGCTAACGCCGGAATTACCTGCTTAAGCCGCCGCTTATTTGCGCATTAATTACGCCCGATTGGTGATAAAGTAGCCGTTCAGTGAATGTTTTAATTTACATCAAAAAAACCTATAGAAATTTATATAAAACCACTCGCCACGGGGTCTGTAATCAGTTAACCTCAAGCTCGATTACCCTGGTGCAGCATAAAATGTGGTGGCAAACTGAGCGAAAAATGTGTGCATTAACACATTTTAGTAATTAAGGATTTGTCTTAGACCGCTGTACTTATTAATCTCAACCCGTTTTGTCATCTGGCTGGCGACATTCTGTCGTAAGGACATCGAAGGAACACACGTATAATGGTCAAGTCTCAACCAATTCTGAGATACCTCAGGCGGATCATTCCCGCGGTAGCATTAGCAACACTTTTATCAGCATGTAGCAGCAGCCATAACGGCCAGAATGCGAAAAACGAGAATCATGAAGTTAACAACCACAATGGTTTTTTACTTCAGGCGTCTCAGGACGAATTTGAACAAATGGTGCAGAATGTGGACATCAAGTCCCGCATCATGGAACAGTACAGCGACTGGAAAGGTGTTCGCTATCGCTTAGGCGGTGACACCAAACGTGGCATCGACTGTTCTGCTTTTGTTCAGCGCACCTTTCGCGACCAGTTTGGTCTGGAACTGCCCCGCTCAACCTATGAGCAGCAGGATACGGGCAAAGGCATTTCACGCGGTAAACTGCGTCCGGGTGATTTAGTGCTGTTCCGCGCCGGCTCAACCGGGCGACACGTCGGCATTTATCTGGGCAATGATAACTTTGTCCACGCTTCTACCAGCAGCGGCGTCATGATTTCAAATCTCAATGACAGCTACTGGAAGACGCGCTACCGCGAAGCACGACGGGTTCTGGCTAAAAATCAAAGCTAACCCCTCTCTCCGATGATTCTCTCAGCCAGAGAAAACAGAAACGCTGCCCCGGCAGCGTTTTTTTATTGCGGATATCTACTCCGCTGAAATCCGGTTGGTAATCAGAAATATAACAAGACTTTCCTGGCATCCTCGTTATATTCTCACAGCCTCTCCGGTGCAGCCTCAGACGGTTTACTCACATGGCAATATCAGGAACATTGACACCATGCCACTGTCGCGGACGCTGAAACCGCACGCTACGCACATGCGCCGTCTGTTCCGGAAGAGTGCGCTGGCAGGCATGGTTTCGTTTACTCTTTTTATCACTATACTGCTTACGCTGACCTGGCATAAACGCCAGCAGCAGCATGAACTGCTGCTGCAGCACAGCGCGGACGACCTGCAGCAGATGCTCGCAACGCTGACCGACACGCTGCGTCCGCTGCAGCAGTATACGATGCTGGATTGCAACAGCGTCAGCCGTGAACTCACCTCGCGTGCCGCCTTTGCAGATAATATCCGCGCGATTCTGCTGGTGCGGGACGGCCTCGCCTGGTGCTCATCGGCCACCGGCGCCTTCAGGCTGCCTGTTAGTGAGATTTCACCCGCCACCGAGCTGGAGAGCGATCGCGATATACGGCTGCTGCCGGGCACCCCGCTGCTGCCGTCGCGTCCGGCGCTGGCGCTGTGGCTCAAGTATCCCGGCGGCGCAGAGAGCGGCATCCTGACAACGGTAAATCTCTCTCTTGCGCCCTACCAGCTGCTCGCCTCTTATCACCCTGAAATCACCGGCATGGCGCTGGTTATTGGCAACAATGCGCTGAAGAGCGACGTCAGCCACGCTATTCCGCGCCGCGACCTGCCAGCCGGACTGACCGCCCTTACGCTGCCGCAGAGTGATATCCGCTTTGTTCTCTATGGCAGCACGCTGGCAACGCGCGACTATCAAATGACGCTGCTGACCGGCGTCCTGTTTGCGCTGATGATCGGCTGTCTGACCGGCGTGCTGCTTAACCGCCACCAGCGCCCGGCGCGCGAGATCATGCTGGCAATCCGGCGCGGGCAGTTCTACGTTGAATATCAGCCGTTAATCATGGCGCATAACGGTCAACCCTACGGCGTAGAAGCGCTGCTGCGCTGGGCGCATCCCATAGAGGGCACGATCCCGCCCGATGTGTTCATCAGCTATGCCGAAGCGCAGAACCTGATTATTCCGCTCACCCGGCATCTGTTTTGCCTGGTCGCGCGCGATGCGCATAGCCTGAGCCAGCAGCTGCCGCGCGGTACGCGTCTGAGCCTGAACCTCTCCCCGCTGCACCTTGCCGCCGACAGCTTTCGTCACGACGTTCAGACGTGGATTGCCGCAATGCCTGCGGACCACTTCAGCTATGTGTTTGAGATCACCGAGCGCACCATGGTGAAAGAAGCCAACGCCGGAGAGGTGTTTGCCTGGCTGCGCGCTAACCAGTTCAGCATTGCCATCGATGATTTTGGCACCGGACACAGCGCGCTGATCTATCTGGAAAAGTATCCGTTTGATTATCTGAAGATAGATCGGGGATTTGTTCAGAGTATCGGCACCGAGACGCTGACCTCGCCGGTGCTGGACGCCGTGCTGCTGCTGGCTAAGAAGCTCAATCTCAAAACGGTGGCGGAGGGCGTGGAGACGCACGAACAGGCCAGCTGGCTGGTCAGCCGCGGCGTGACGCATTTGCAGGGCTACCTGTTCAGCCGGCCGCTGCGGCCGGAAAAGTTGATCAGCTACTATCAAAACTTTCCGCGTTTCGGGTAAGGTGGCTTAACACGCTTACCGGCCGATCTGAAGCACAGACTATTCGGGAGAGTATTTCACTTATGCTGCGTCTGATAACTCTGCTGCTCTGCTGCGTGCTGACGCCGCTGCGCGCTGAGCCGGTACGTGAAGGCTATGCGTTTGCAAAGCTGGGGGTGCCGCGCTACGCGGTCAACTTTACCCACTACGCTTATGCCGATCCCGCTGCCCCGAAAGGCGGCAGCATGACGCTGGCGGTGGTCGGTACGTTTGATAACTTCAACCGCTTTGCTTCACGCGGAAATCCGGCCGCCGGCACAGAGACACTCTACGATTCGCTGTTTACCACCTCAGATGATGAGCCCGCCAGCTACTATCCGCTGATTGCTGAAGTGGCACGCTATCCTCAGGATTACCGCTGGATGGAGGTTACCCTCAATCCACACGCCCGCTTTCAGGATGGCACGCCTATCACCGCCCGCGATGTGGCCTTTACTTTTCAGAAGCTGATGCGCGAAGGCGTTCCGCAGTTTCGCGTCGCGTTCCGCGGCACGGAAGTCACCGCACTCAATCGCCTTACGGTGCGCATCACGCCACCGCGACCGGATAAAGATCGCATCCTGAGCTGGCTGACGCTGCCCGTGCTGCCGCAAGCGTTCTGGCAGAGCCGCAAATTTAATGAGCCGCTTGGCTACCCGCCGCTCTCCAGCGGCCCCTACCGGATCTCTGCCTATAAGGCGGGCCAGTTTGTGCAGTACAGTCGGGTAAAGGATTACTGGGCCGCCGATCTGCCGGTCAATCGCGGACGCTTTAATCTGGATACGCTGCGCTACGACTACTATCTCGATGACAACGTCGCTTTTGAAGCTTTCAGGGCGGGCGCTTACGATTTGCGCGAAGAGCTGTCGGGAAAAAAGTGGGCGACGCAGTATAAGGGCGGGCCATTTGCAGAACAGACAATCGTAAAACTGACCACGCCTCAGGACGCCGCTACGGATACCCGCTGGCTCGCCTTTAATAATCAAAAAACGCTGTTTGCCGATCGCCGGGTACGCGCGGCGTTAACGCTGGCCTTTGATTTTGAGTGGATGAATAAGGCGTTGTTTTACCACGCGTGGCGCCGCCCCGGCAGCTATTTTCAGAACACAGAATATGCGGCTGCCGGCTATCCCGACGCGGCACAGCTGCAGCTGCTGGCGCCGTGGAAAGCGCAGCTGCCGCCTGCCCTCTTCAGTGAAATCTATACGCCACCGCGCTCGGATGGCAGCGGCTATAACCGGGCTAATTTGCTGCGGGCGATGCAGCTGCTGGAAGAGGCGGGCTGGGAGATCCGCAACCGGAAGCTGGTCAATCGCCAGAGCGGTGAACCGTTCCGGTTTGAGATCCTGCTGCGCAGCGGCGCGCAGAATGAGTGGGCGCTGCCCTGGCAGCACAGTCTGGCCCGGCTGGGCATCACGGCCACCCTGCGCCAGGTCGACAACTCACAGTTTCTGCGCCGGCTGCGCGAAGGCGACTACGATATGATTCAGACGCTCTATCCGGCTGCGCCGTGGCCTGCTGCCAGCCTGCGCGTGAACTGGCAGTCAGAGTATATCGACTCATCGTGGAACAGCGCGCGCGTTAAAGATCCCGTGGTCGATCACTTTATCAAAGAGATTGTGGCGCACCAGGGCGATGAGCAGGCGCTGCTGCCGCTGGGTCAGGCGCTGGATCGCATTCTGCTCTGGCAGGCGTATATGATACCGATGTGGTTTAGCGCTGAGCAGCGCCTGGCTTACTGGAATAAATATGCTTATCCCGCCGTCCGGCCCGCTTTCGCAACCGGGCTGGAAAACTGGTGGTACGATGTCAATAAAGCCGGGCGGCTGCCGGCCGATCGACGTTAGGGAGGCTGGCTTGGGTGCTTATCTGCTGCGCAGAGTATTGCTGGTGATCCCGACCCTCTGGGCGATTATCACGCTGAATTTTTTTATTGTGCAGTTAGCACCTGGCGGCCCGGTCGATCAGGCGCTGGCCACTATTCAGTTTGGCTATACCACCGGGCTGCCGGGCAGCAGCGACAGCAGCGCGCGCGGTGCGTCGCTGCGCGACAATCCGGGTGACAATCAGTATCGCGGTGCACGCGGCCTCGATCCGGAAGTGATTGCTGAGATCACCCGGCGATACGGCTTTGATAAGCCGCTGCTGCAGCGCTATGGCGAGATGCTGTGGAACTATCTGCGCTTTGACTTTGGCGATAGCCTGTTTCGCAGCGCCCCGGTGCTGCAGCTGATCAAAGAGAGCCTGCCGGTTTCTGTCAGCCTGGGACTCTGGAGCACCCTGATTATCTATCTGGTCTCCATTCCGCTCGGGATCCGGAAAGCGGTGCATCACGGCAGCCGTTTCGACGGCCTGAGCAGCCTGCTGATTATTATTGGCTACGCTATTCCGGCCTTTATTTTTGCCATCATGTTGATCGTGCTGTTTGCCGGCGGCAGCTATTTCGACTGGTTTCCGCTGCGCGGTCTTACCTCTCCGCAGTTTGCCTCGCTGCCGTGGTATGGCAAAGCCCTCGACTACTTCTGGCACATTGCGCTGCCGGTGCTGGCCACGGTTATCGGCGGATTTGCCACGCTTACCATGCTGACAAAAAATGCGTTTCTGGATGAAATCCGCAAGCAGTATGTCATGACCGCGCGCGCCAAAGGCCTGGATGAAAAACGTATCCTTTATGGTCACGTGTTTCGTAACGCCATGCTGCTGGTGATCGCCGGCTTTCCGGCCACGTTCATCAGCCTGTTTTTTACCAGTTCGGTGCTAATCGAAGTTATGTTTTCTCTGAATGGCCTCGGGCTGCTGGGCTATGATGCCACTATCCAGCGTGACTATCCGGTGATGTTTGGCACGCTCTACATCTTTACGCTGATTGGCCTGCTGATGAATATTGTGAGCGATTTAACCTACACGCTGGTCGATCCACGCATCGATTTTGAGGCGCGCTGATGGCTCTCTCTGCGGTGCATCGCCAGCGCTGGCAGCGTTTCTGTCACAACCGCCGGGGTTACTGGTCGCTGTGGCTTTTTCTGCTAATTTTCCTGTTGTCACTGGCCGCTGAGCTGCTGGCGAATGAAAAACCGCTGCTGGTGCGCTACCAGCAGCGCTGGTATGTGCCGCTGCTGGTTGATTACAGTGAACAGGATTACGGCGGCGTATTTGCTACCGCCGCCGACTATCAGGATCCGTGGCTGCAGCAGCGGATTGCGCAGCAGGGCTGGGCACTCTGGGCCCCGATTCGCTTTAGCGACAGCACAATCAACTTTGCGACCCGTTCGCCCTTCCCTTCGCCTCCGTCGGCGCAAAACTGGCTGGGCACCGATGCCAGCGGGGGCGATGTGCTGGCGCGCCTGCTCTATGGCACCCGCGTCTCTCTGCTATTTGGCCTGCTGCTGACGCTCTTCTCCAGCGTTATCGGTATTATTACCGGGGCGCTGCAGGGCTATTTTGGCGGCCGCATCGACTTAGCCGGCCAGCGGCTGATTGAAGTCTGGTCTGGCATGCCAACGCTGTTTATGCTGATCCTGCTTTCCAGCGTGATCCAGCCTGGCTTCTGGTGGCTGCTGCTGCTGGCGGTGCTGTTTGGCTGGATGAGTCTGGCCGGCGTGGTGCGGGCCGAGTTTCTGCGCACGCGTAATTTCGATTATGTGCGTGCCGCCCGTGCGCTTGGCGTCAGCGACAGCCGTATTATGCTGCGCCACATTCTGCCCAATGCGCTGGTAGCGACCCTGACCTGGCTGCCCTTTATTTTGTGCGGCGCCATTACCACCCTGACCTCGCTCGATTTTCTCGGTTTCGGTTTGCCGGTGGGTGCGCCTTCACTGGGCGAGCTGCTGCTGCAGGGCAAAAATAATCTGCAGGCACCGTGGCTCGGGCTGTCCGGTTTTATTGCGCTGGCGCTGCTGCTGTCGCTGCTGATTTTTATCGGCGAGGCGGTACGCGATGCATTTGATCCGGCGCGGGGAGGCTGAGTGGATCTGTTAACCATTAATCATCTTGCGGTGGCTTTTCAGCAACAGCGGGTCGTACATGATGTTTCACTGCGCCTTGCGGCGGGCGAGACGCTGGCGCTGGTCGGAGAGTCGGGCTGCGGGAAAAGCGTGACCGCTCAGTCGGTGATGCGCCTGCTGCCGCAGCCCGCGGTAAGTTATCCGCAGGGCGAAATTCTGTTTCAGGGTCAGGATCTGCTGCAAGCCAGCGAACGCACGCTGCGCGGCCTGCGTGGCAACCGTATGGCGATGATTTTTCAGGAGCCGATGGTGTCGCTCAATCCGCTGCATACGATTGAAAAACAGCTGAACGAAGTGCTGGCGCTGCACCGGGGCATGCGGCGTGAAGCGGCACGCGGCGAGATCGTTGCCTGCCTCGATCGCGTCGGTATCCGGCAGCCGGTGAGCCGCCTGCGCGATTTTCCTCATCAGCTCTCCGGAGGCGAGCGCCAGCGCGTCATGATCGCCATGGCGCTGCTGACGCAGCCGCAGCTGCTGATTGCCGATGAGCCCACCACGGCACTGGATGTGACCGTGCAGCAGCAGATTTTACAGCTGCTGCGCGAACTGCAGCGCGAGCTGAATATGGGCATGCTGTTTATTACCCATAACCTCGCTATCGTGCGTCAGCTGGCACACAGCGTTACCGTGATGCGTGCCGGACGCGTGATGGAGCAGAATCGCTGCGCCGCGCTGTTCCGGCAGCCCCGGCACCCCTATACGCGCGAACTGCTTGCCGCTGAACCCACCGGTGAACCGGTACCGCTGAAAGCGACACCGCTGCTGCTTCAGGTCCGCAATCTGCAGGTAAGTTTTCCGCTGCGACGCGGCTGGTTCAGGCGCAAAACAGAGGAGAAGCAGATACTTAAGCAGCTGAGTTTTTCGCTGCATCAGGGCGAGAGCCTGGGTCTGGTAGGTGAATCAGGCTCCGGCAAAAGCAGCACGGGGCTGGCCCTGCTGCGTCTTATCGCCGCACGCGGTGAGATCTGGTTTGCCGGCCAGCCGCTGCATCAGCTGACGGCCAGAGAGCTGCTGCCGCTGCGCCAGCGCATTCAGGTCGTTTTTCAGGATCCCCACTCCTCGCTCAATCCGCGCATGACGGTGCAGCAGATTATTGCTGAAGGTCTGGCGGTACACCGGCCGGAGCTTAGCGCAGCGCAGCAGGATGCCCGCGTTATTGCCGTTATGCAGGAAACCGGGCTCGATCCCGACAGCCGCAGCCGCTATCCGGCAGCATTTTCCGGCGGGCAGCGGCAGCGTATTGCGATTGCACGTGCGCTGATCCTTGAGCCACAGCTGCTGATACTTGATGAGCCGACCTCCTCACTGGATCGTCCGGTTCAGCAGCAGATCCTGACGCTGCTGCGACGCCTGCAGGCGGATCGTCAGCTGACCTATATTTTTATCAGCCATGATATGCAGGTAGTGCGCGCGCTCTGTCATCAGCTGGTGGTTCTGCGGCAGGGAGAGGTGGTTGAACAGGGAAAAAGCGCGGTGCTGTTCACTGCGCCAGCGGCAGCTTATACACGCCAGCTGCTGGCCTCGGCGCAAATGAGCAAATGAGGGGCGGGGATCAGCGTCCGTTAAAATCTTCTGCAATGGCCACGCCCTGATTTTTCAGGCAGCAGCTTGCAGCACTTTCGTTAATTCGCTGGATCAACAGGCAGGGGTGCCCTTCACAACGGGCAATTTTGCACTCCACCTGAATCTGCGCCAGCGTTTCGCGCAGCTGCTGCAGAATATCCAGCGCCAGCGTGCCTTCATGGCTCAGTAATCTCAACGCAACCAGATCTTCATCGTTAATGCCGCTGGTGGTTTCCAGAAGTTCAATTTCGCCTAACTGATCTGCAGACCAGCGATAAAGCTGTGGCAGACGATGCACAACAGAGAGCTGCAGCATGGTGTTCCCCAAAGATGTTAATCCTGTTTCCGGCCTGAACCCTGTGCCCGCAGCCGGAAATCCCACCTCAAATCAAAAAACGGATGTCAGTGATGACATTCGCGTTTTAAATACAAAATCATAGAAAAAATACGTTATTTGCGAGCATTCTCGCAGTTAAGCTTATGTGTACCGCGATCGCCAGATGCAGACAACCAGTTTATACGCATTAGCGTTACTTTTTTGTCTAAAAATTTTCACATCACGGAAACATTAAGCATAACGAATGGCTGGCGTTTAGCGAGCATGGTTCTCTTTTTTTGCCTGAGAGGGGAAATATGCCGGGCGCGCATGAATACGCCAGGGCCGCATGAATGCGGCCCCTGCAGGGAATGGAGCACCGCATATACGCAGGGGCCGAATTTTTGCGGCTCCTGCGGGAATCAGGTGGTTTTACGCGGGCGGGCAGCGTAGCTGAACAGGATAATGGAAAGGGTGGCGCACAGCGCGATGGTTGCTACCATTGGCCATGCGCTGTTCATACTGACCAGCGACAGCAGCGCGCCCACCAGACCACCGACGCCAAAGCGCAGCGTGCCTGCCAGCGACGAGGCGGTCCCCGCCATGTGCGGAAACTCATCGAGTACAATTGCCATGGCGTTAGAGGAGACAATAGAAACGCAGCCGATAAACATCGCCACGCCCAGCACCAGCGGCAGAAAGCCGAGCTGCAGCGCGCTGACAATCAGCAGCCAGATGCCCATAGCAAACTGAATGGTCAGCCCCAGGCGAAACATCTTCAGCGGACCAAAACGGCGCACCGCGCGGCTGTTAATCAGCGTCATCACAAAAAGAAAGATGATATTCAGGCCGAAGTAGTAGCCAAAATCCTGCGGCGATACGTGGTTGACCTCGATATAAACAAAGGGACCAGCGTTGAGAAACGCAAATAAGCCGGCAAACGAGAAGCCGCTGGCCAGCATATAGCCGAACACCCGCTTATGCCGTACCAGCGCCACAAAATTGCCCAGCATCGTACGCAGATGAAAGCGCTGACGCTGCTCCGGCTTCAGGGTCTCACGCACCTGTGTCACCACCAGCACGGTCGTGATCAGTGCCGCAATCGCCAGCGCCCAGAAAATAGCGTGCCAGCTCCAGATAAGCAGCAGCCAGCCGCCCAGCACCGGGGCCACCAGCGGCGCGATTGTGGTGATCAGTAGCACAAAGGACATCATGCGCGAGAAGTCCTCTTTTGAATAACTGTCGCGCATCAGGGCGTTGATCACCACGCTGGCGGCAGCGGCAGAGAGACCGTGCAAAAAGCGCATCAGGATCAGCTGATCGATAGAGCCGGAGAGTGCGCAGGCGGCGGCGGCACAGGCGAAAATTAGCGTACCCAGCACGATGACCGGCTTGCGGCCATAGCTGTCCGCCAGCGGACCATACACCAGCTGCCCGATAGCGAAGCCCAGGATGTAGAGGTTCAGCGTCATCTGCACGCTGCCTGCGGAGACGGCAAATTCGCGGGCAATCTGCGGCATAGCGGGCAGATACATATCAATGGAGAGCGGCATCAGCATCGCCAGCAATCCCAGAATCACCACTAATCCTGCCGGGGAGTTTTTCTCCTTGCGCACCTTGTACTCCGTTATTTGTGCTGTTTCAGTTCGTCTGGCAGACCGATGCTGTCAACCTCTTCGGGGGTCAGTTCGCGATATTCCCCCTCTTCCAGCGCCTCATCCAGCACAATCGAGCCGATACTTTCACGATGGAGCGCAACCACATGGTTCCCCATCGCGGCAAACATGCGCTTAACCTGATGATAGCGCCCTTCGCCGATTGTCAGTCGCGCCGCTTTTTCATCGAGGATCTCCAGTCGGGCTGGCCTGGTCAGCGTCTTCTCATTGTGCAGCTGGATACCGGCAGCAAACGTCTCCACCAGTGCCGGATCGAGCGGCGCTTCCACCTCAACCAGATAGGTTTTTTCTAAATGATGACGGGGTGAAGTGATGCGATGCGACCACTGGCCATCATCCGTCAGCAGCACCAGACCGGTAGTATCGATATCGAGTCGGCCGGCGGCGTGCAGCTTATAGGCTGACGGCTCCTCAATAAAATAGAGGATAGTGGGATGATCGGGATCGTCTGTGGAGCAGACATAGCCCTGCGGCTTGTTCAGCATAAAGTAGCGTGGCCCCTGCTGTACCACCAGCGGGTTGCCATCGTAGGCAATATCATCTTCCGGCATCACTTTGTACGCGGTATCGCGCACAATTTCGCCATTGATGGTGATCTTTCTGGCGCGAATTTCGCGGCCAGCGATAGCACGGCTAACTTCCAGTTGCTGAGATATGAATTTGTCGAGTCGCATGAATTCGCTTTTGCCTGTTACTGCGGGGGAAAAACTGAAACGGTGCCAGTGCGCAGAATACGTCCGCCAGGATAACCGTTAAAAAAGTGCGGGCAGTATAGCCTGAAGCTTTGCCTGCTAATAGTGCCGATCCTGCGTTTCATCCGCTTACATGGCATAATACGCCTCTGATCCAGAAAAAAGTTTATGCTGATGGCCTTTACACTTCGTCCCTATCAACAGGAAGCGGTTGATGCAACCGTTGCCCACTTCCGGCGCCATACCACGCCGGCGATGATTGTGCTGCCCACCGGTGCCGGTAAGAGCCTGGTCATTGCTGAACTGGCACGGCTGGCGCGTGGCCGGGTGCTGGTGCTGGCGCACGTCAAAGAGCTGGTCGAGCAGAACCACAGCAAGTATCAGGCTTACGGGCTGGAAGCGGATATTTTTGCGGCCGGGCTGCAGCGCAGGCAGAGCGAAGGCAAAGTGGTATTTGGCAGCGTACAGTCCGTGGCGCGCAACCTTGACCGCTTCGACAGCGCCTTTTCACTGGTGATTGTCGATGAGTGTCATCGCATCAGCGACAATGAGGAGAGCCAGTATCAGCAGCTTTTCAGCCACCTGCGCCAGCATAATCCACAGCTGCGCCTGCTGGGGCTGACCGCCACGCCGTTCCGGCTGGGCAAAGGCTGGATCTATCAATTCCACTACCACGGCATGGTACGCGGCGATGAAAAAGCGCTGTTTCGCGACTGCATCTATGAGCTGCCGCTACGCTACATGATTAAACACGGTTTTCTGGTGCCACCGGAACGTCTTGATATGCCGGTGGTACAGTATGACTTCAGCCGGCTGGTGCCGCAGAACAGCGGCCTCTTCAGCGAAGCGGATCTCAACCGTGAGCTGAAACAGCAGCAGCGCGTCACGCCGCAGATTATCCGCCAGATCGTTGAGTTTGCCGACGATCGGCGCGGCGTAATGATCTTCGCCGCCACGGTTGAACATGCGCGCGAAATTCTGTCGCTGCTGCCGGAGAACAGCGCGCTGGTATCGGCAGAAACCGCGGTGAAAGAGCGTGACCGGCTAATTCAGCAGTTCAAAGCGCAGCAGCTGAAGTTTCTGGTTAACGTGGCGGTACTGACCACCGGCTTCGACGCACCGCACGTGGATTTAATCGCGATTCTGCGCCCGACTGAATCCGTCAGCCTCTATCAGCAGATAGTCGGACGCGGACTGCGCCTGGCTCCGGATAAACGCGACTGCCTGATCCTCGACTACGCCGGTAACCCGCACGATCTCTTTACGCCGGAAGTGGGTGCGCCAAAAGGCGCCAGTGATAACCAGCCGGTGCAGGTGTTCTGCCCTGCCTGCGGCTTTGCGAATACCTTCTGGGGAAAAGCCACCGAAGACGGGCATGTGATTGAGCACTTTGGTCGTCGCTGTCAGGGTATCCTGGAGGATGATGAGGGCGGTCGTGAGCAGTGCGATTTCCGCTTTCGCTTTAAAAGCTGCCCTGACTGCGGCGCTGAAAATGATATCGCCGCACGGCGCTGCCAGCAGTGCGACAAAATTCTGGTCGACCCCGATGATATGCTGAAAGCGGCGCTGAAGCTGAAAGATGCGCGGGTGCTGCGCTGCAGCGGCATGACGCTCGCGCATGGCCGTGATGACAAGGGCGAATGGCTGAAAGCGACCTATTACGATGAAGATGGCAGCGACGTCAGCGAACGCTTCCGGCTGCAGACGCCCGCGCAGCGAAAAGCATTTGAGCAGCTGTTTATGCGCCCGCACCAGCGCGCGCCTGGCGTAGAGCTGGGCTGGCAGCAGGCGGCCGACGTGGTCGCGCTGCAGCCGCTGCTGCGGCATCCTGACTTTGTGGTGGCGCGTGCCCGGGGACAGTTCTGGCAGGTGCGGGAGAAAGTGTTTGATTACCAGGGGCGCTTCCGCCGCGCCAATGAGCTGCGCTAGATGGCAGAATCATTTGCCCCCCTGCCCCGATCCGGCTATAATCCCGCCCGCTTTTGCATCCGCACAAGCGTTTGAATAACCGTCCTGTTGCTGGGTCGCCTGTAGCAGGAATTATTGAAGAGAAATAATGATGTTCACTATCAACGCAGAAGTACGTAAAGAGCAGGGTAAGGGTGCGAGCCGCCGCCTGCGCACAGCTAACAAGTTCCCGGCTATCATCTATGGCGGAAATGAAGCTGCAGTTTCTATCGAACTGGATCACGACGCCGTGATGAACATGCAGGTTAAGCCTGAGTTCTACACCGATGTGCTGACGCTGGTTGTTGACGGTAAAGAAACGAAAGTTAAAGTTCAGGCTGTTCAGCGTCACCCGTTCAAGCCAAAACTGCACCACATCGACTTCGTTCGCGCGTAATCGCAGACGAAATCGGAAAAAACGCCGCCTCTGCGGCGTTTTTTTATGCCTGCAATTTACTTCCCGCCGGTGCGGCGCTGTAGCTGATCGCGCAGGTTAGGCGGCGTGCCTTTGATGGTCAGGGTATCGGTTGCCGGATCCCAGAAGATACGCTCGCCAAGCAGCAGTGCGTCAAAATTAAGCGTTAATCCGCCACCGCTGCCGGAGAATTTTGTCAGCTGGCGCAGCGTGCTGCGGTCGGCCGGAAAGTGCTCCTCCAGCTCATAGCCCTGCTCCTGCGTAAACGCCTGAAAGCTTTTCTCCCCCAGCGGAGGCAGCTCCTGCGAGAGATCGTCCAGCGCAATCTCCTCTCCCGCCTGCAGCTGTTCGTTACAGTAGCTGTAGACCTGCTGACGGTAGTTCTGCCGTTCGTTCTTATCGAGATTTGACTCAGCACAGTAATCATCGACCGCCTGCAGCAGGCCGCGGTTCTGCGCTTTGGTGTCGAGACCGACGCTGGCCCCGAGGAAATCCATGAAAAAGTCAGCGACTTTACGTCCGACGCGACCCCGCAGAAAAGTCAGATAGCGCGTTGACTCCGGGCTGGTTTCCCACTCGGTTAGATCGATACGCGCGACGATATCAGCGTGATTGATATCGAGATAGTGCGTACTGCTGATATCCAGCTGTTCGTTAACGCGCATGCTCGACTGGCTGTTCAGCACCGCAACCAGCAGATACTCTACCGCCAGATAGCGGTAGTGCATAAACAGCACCACGCCACCGTCAGCAAACGGATATTTGCTCAGCTCATCGCGCAGGCGTCCGGTGGCAGCCCGGCTGAACGCCAGGAAGTCATCCTGCCCGCGACGACAGTTGCGCAGCGCGTCGGCCAGCTCGCTATCTTCATTGAACAGGCCATAGGCTTTGCTTTTGGCGCTGTACACGCGATGCAGCTCTTCGGCCATACTGCTTACCGCCTGCGTTACCGGCAGCAGCGTATCCCGCAGTACCAGCTCCAGCTGATTCTCGTCGCGTTTGATTAACTGATGCAGGGCAATCTGGTCAATATCCAGACTCATGATAGACTCTCCTTTAAACTCAGGCGCGTATTCAATCACTGCCCGCCGTCGCTTTCAACTGCGTACGCAAACCGATCGCTTTGCTTGCGATAAAAGTGCGGAAAAAATCGCATGGTTACGGTACTATACCGCCTTTTCACACTTGATTAGTCGACGATATGCCACAATCATCCCGTTATAGCGACGAGCGCGTTGAGCAGCTTCTCGCACAGCTGGCGCAGATTCTTGAAAAAGATAAAGCGCCTCTCGATCTTTCCCTGATGGTTCTGGGAAACATGGTCACCAATTTGATTAACACAGACATCGCACCAGCCCAGCGCCGTAGCCTGGCCCGGTCATTCGCGGAAGCGTTGCAGTCTTCCGTGCGCGATGATAACGCTCATTAATTTGCAGATCTGACTCCTATATATGGTAACCAACCGGCAGCGCTACCGTGAAAAAGTCTCCCAGATGATTAGCTGGGGGCACTGGTTCGCGCTGTTTAATATTCTGTTTGCGCTGGCTCTCGGCAGCCGCTACCTGTTGGTCGCTGACTGGCCCTCCTCACTGGCGGGCCGGATTTACGCCTTTACCAGCTGGATTGGCCATTTCAGCTTTATCGTTTTTGCCGCCTATCTGCTGATTATTTTCCCGCTTACCTTTGTGGTGATGTCGCAGCGTCTGCTGCGGGTACTCTCCGCGATTGTTGCCACCGCCGGGCTGACGCTCATTATGGTGGATGGCGCCGTGTTTAACCGCTTCCACCTGCACCTTAATCCGGTGGTCTGGGAGCTGGTGGTTAACCCCGATCAAAGCGAGATGGCGCGTGACTGGCAGCTGATGTTTATCAGCGTGCCGGGCATTTTTCTGGTGGAGATGCTGTTTGCCACCTGGAGCTGGCAGAAGCTGCGCAGTCTTAACCGACGCTCATTTGGCAAGCCGCTCGCCGCGCTGTTTATCAGCGCCTTTTTTGCCAGTCATCTGCTCTATATCTGGGCCGATGCCAATTTCTATCGTCCTGTCACCATGCAGCGCGCCAATCTGCCGCTCTCCTATCCGATGACCGCGCGCCGCTTCCTGGAGCGTCACGGGCTGCTGGATGCGCAGGAGTATCAGCGCCGTCTGGTGCAGCAGGGCGATCCTGAAGCGCTGTCGGTCCAGTATCCGTTAAGCGATATCACCTTCCGTGACGGCGGAACAGGTCATAACCTGCTGGTGCTGACGGTCGATGGCGTAAATAACGCCACGCTGGACAGCGCACTGCCGTCGCTGAAGCAGTTTGCCGCTGAGAACGTGCGCTTTACCCGGCACTACAGCGCCGGGGTGCAGCCTGAAAAAGGGGTGTTTGGCCTGTTTTACGGCATCTCTTCCAGCTATATGGATGGCGTGCTGGCATCGCGCACGCCGTCGGCGCTGCTGAACGCGCTGAACGCGCAGGGCTACCAGTTTGGCCTGTTCTCCTCTGATGGGTTTAATCAGCCGCTCTACCGGCAGGCGCTGCTGGCGGACTATACGCTGCCGGAAGCGACCTCGCAGCCTAACAGCCAGACCGTCACGCAGTGGCAGAACTGGCTCAATGGTCAGAAAAACAGCCGCTCTCCGTGGTTCTCCTGGGTCGCGCTGAACGGGATAAGCGCCAGCGGCGACAGCACGAAGGCGCGTCAGCGCAGCTATCTGCGCCAGGCGGGCAGCGTGGATGAGCAGATCGCTGCGGTACTGACCACGCTGCAGCAGCGCGACCTGCTGAAAAATACGGTGGTGGTGATCACTGCTCAGCGTGCGGTGACCTTTAATAACAGCGATAACCCGGGCAACCGCGCGATGCTGCAGATCCCGCTGGTGGTGCACTGGCCTAATACGCCAGCGCAGACTATCGATCGCCTGACCGATCAACAGGATGTGATGACAACGCTCATGCAGCGTCTGCTGCACGTGCGCACCAGCCCGGTCAGCTATTCGCAGGGTGAAGATCTGTTCGCCGCCCAGCGCAGCCATAACTGGGTAGCCAGCAGTGAAGATGGCAAACTGGTGATCACCACGCCATCGGTGACGCTGGTGCTGAATAACAGCGGCAGTTATACCGCGTGGGACGCCAGCGGTCGTGAGCTGAAGGATCATAAGCCGCAGCTGGCGCTGCTGCTGCAGGTGCTGACGGAAGAGAAGCGCTTCACGGCAAACTGATTAAATATGAGGCAGTTAACGCTGACGCATCTTGCAATCGGCTGGGGAATCAGTAGTATGGTTTTCCACGTTCGGCACGTAGCGCAGCCTGGTAGCGCACTGTCATGGGGTGTCAGGGGTCGGAGGTTCAAATCCTCTCGTGCCGACCAAATAATCCCGAAAAAAGCAGCCTTTATGGCTGCTTTTTTTATGCCTGTCAGAGCTGGCATGCCTGCTTATCGCACAGTACCGGCCGATACCGTTATTCCGGAAATTCTCAGGCTTTCAGCGCGTTGCTGCTGCACCCGATCGCGATCACACTTTGCCTCTTCCGGAACAGGCTTTCATCAAAGCGCAACAAAAGTGTCATGAAGATCCTCTACTCTGATGCTCTCATTTATTTGATGGGAAATCGATTATGGTCATCAAAGCAAAAAGCCTGCAGGATGCAGAGGAGCTTCTGCATTCAGGCATCAGCAAAGTAGAGCTGGCCTATGATATCGGCAGCGACGACTTCTTTCGTCTGGCGACTCACTGGTGCGATCGTGGCGCCCGCATCACCCGCGGCCATCAGCACTTTGTTGTTCAGCTGAAAAGCTTTGCCATCCCGCCCAATCACTGACGCTGCCGCATGCCGCCTGTGTGCCATGACCGGCCTGATGGCCGGTTATGATGAGTGTTACCCGCTGACGTTAACGACCGGTATCCGTTCGCTCCACCGCATCGAGCGTGGCCAGATCGCGCTCGCGGCCGCTGAGTTCCACCAGCTGTCCGTTGCGCATCTCCAGCAGCCTGTCGGCATGGGTAAAGTAGTGATCGTCATGGCTGATAGCAAACACCGTTTTGCCTGACGCCTGCAGCCAGGGCAGCAGCTCGCGGTAGAAAATCCGGCGGAAATGAGGGTCCTGGTCGGCGGCCCATTCATCCAGCAGCAAAATATCCCGCTCTTCCGCGGCCGCCAGCAGCAGCGCCAGGCGCTTGCTCTGCCCTTTCGACAGCTGCAGATTCAGCACCCGGTTGCCATCCAGCTGCAGTTTCTCGCTCATTTTCAGCCGCTCCAGCCAGCGCTGAACCAGTGCCGGATCGGCCGGTTCGCCGCCGCGGCCAATCAGGCGGTCAAACAGGTGCACGTCGGTAAATACCGCTGAAAAGTGCTGCCGCCACAGATCGGATTGCTGACTGCTTATCTCTTTACCATCCAGCAGCAGGCTGCCGGCGTGCGGCTGATAGAGGCCGGTCAGCAGCATCGCCAGCGTGGATTTCCCGCTGCCGTTGCCGCCAATAAGGAACAGCAGTTCGCCGCGTCGCAGCGTCAGATTGATCGGCCCCACCGCAAAGCCCTGTTCGCCATAGTGAAAGCAGACGTCGCGCAGCTCCAGCGTCTGCCATGCGCTGGCCGGTGCCGGGGCGCTGAAGGCAGGCTCATAAGGCGCCAGATCGAAGCGGTTGAGTTTGCGAAACGCGACCTGGGCGCTGAGCAGCGTGGGCAGCGCGCCGACGGCTGAGATCAGCGGCGTGCGCAGGAACAGCAGCGTCAGCGAATAGGTGGCCGCTACGGCCGTGTTGGCCCAGCCGAGACCGTTTGCCATAAAGAACACGATACCGATGCCGCCCAGCATCATGATGTTAGACCAGTTAACGGCGCTGAGATGGAAGGTGTCGGCGCGCACAATATGATGGCGATAGCGACCCGCATTCGTCTGATAAACCGTATCGTAGATCAGACGCGCCCGATCGCGGTTAAGCTGCAGCTCTTTGCGCCCCTCAATAATGGTCTGGAAATCGCGATAGAGATCATCTTCGATATCGCGCAGCTTTGCCATATGCTGGTAGACGCGCGAAACCAGCAGCCAGCCGCCCACCAGCGTGATCACCAGCCACAGCATAGTGACCAGCAGCATTTCCGGCGAGAGCCAGGCAAGGTAAATCGCCGATCCCAGCGTGATGATAATGCCCTGAATCAGCTCCGGCAGCCGGACAAAAGCGATGGTGATGGCCCGCACGTCGCTGGTCAGTCCGGCCAGCAGCTGAGCGCTGCCCAGCTGTTCGATGCGCTCAACGTTAGTATCGAGGATACGCTTGATGAACTCGCCCCGCAGCCGCCAGACAAAATGGTGCCCCAGCTGCGTCAGCGCCAGCTGCGAAGCGAGCGTGACCGCCATCAGCAGAAACAGCTGACCGAGAAACACCGGCAGCACCGTTACATCGCTATTGATCGCCACAATCAGCTCATTATTGATATAAGCGATCAGGCCGATACCGAGTGCGGCACTCAGCAGGGTAAGAAAAAGAACGCCGGTAAACGGCCAGCAATACTGACGAAAAACCACCTGAAGCAATGCCATCAATCTGTTCCAAAGGTCAAAAAATGCTGCCTGCAGTTTAATGACCCGTCAGATGATAGCAAGAATAATTCTCATTCCCTGTTACGTCAGTTTGCCCGGCGGAAGGTGAGATTGTAGCGGACGGCCCCCGCCGCAGGGTGCACGCCTGGTTTAAGCGGCAAAATACCGTGATAGCGCAGCCGCGACGGCCCGCCCCACACCACGATATCGCCGTGCTCCAGCAGCACGCGCCGGGTGGCATCACCGCGCGCAAAACCACCAAACTGGAATACCGCCGGCAGCCCCAGCGAAACGGAGACGATCGGCTGATGCAGATCGCGCTCATCTTTGTCCTGATGCAGCGACATTTTTGCCCCGGGCGTATAGCGGTTGATCAGGCAGGCGTCTGGCGTAAAGTGGCTAAACCCCGCTTCCTGCGCGCACTGCTGCGCCAGCTGACGAAACAGCGGCGGCATTGCGGGCCAGCGCTGGCCGTTGCTGACATCCTGTTCGCTGTAGCGATAGCCGCGCGCGTCGCTGAACCAGCCAACATCGCCGCAGTTGGTCATCGCCACGGACATACGATAGCCTCCCGGCGTGATGCGGTGCGTAAACGGATGCTGCGCCGCAACGGTTTCAATCGCTGCCAGCAGCGCAGGTGCATCATCGCGGGCGCGGCGGCGCAGAATGACCGCGCCTTCTGCCAGTGGTTCCTGCCACGGTGCTTCATCGCTAAACAGATCCAGCATGACGACCTCCGGTTACGATTTATCGATAAGAAATGTTTTAAAGCCGGGCGACATCCAGTGGCTGAAGCCGTCGCCCTCTTTGGTGATCAGATAAACGGCCAGATGCTCTTTCAGCGCCAGCGCTTTTGCGCGCTCGGTGCCCAGCACCATCAGGCCGGTATCCCAGCCATCCGCTTCCAGCGCCGTGGTGGCAATCACCGTAGCAGAAACCAGCTTATGCTGAACGGGCCGTCCGGTTGCGGGATCGATGACGTGTGAAATGCGTTTCCCGTCCAGTTCATAATAGTTGCGATAGCTGCCGGAGGTGCTGATACCGTGCCCCTGCAGGTCAACGCGCGCCTCGACCGCGTTTTCGCGATCGGTGGGTTTCTGAACCGCCACCCGCCACGGCTGCTGGCCGGCATTGCGACCGCGGCTGAGCACGGCTCCGCCGACCGACACCAGATAGTTGGTTATTCCCTGCTGCTCCATCAGCCGCGCCAGATGATCGGTGGCGTAGCCCTCGCCCACGGTTGAGAGATCCACATACAGCCCCGGCAGATCTTTCTGCAGCCACTGCCCGCTTACGTTCTGGATCACCCGCAGATGCGAGAGGCCGGTTTCAGCTCTGGCCGCCGCGATCGCTGCCACATCAGGCTGATGCGCCGGCTGCCCGACGGGTCCGAACCCCCATAAGTTCACCAGTCTGCCTGCCGTGATATCCATGGCACCTGCGGTTTTGGCACCAATGCGCAGTGAGAGAGTCACAATATCCGCCATATCCGCGCTAACGGGCTGCGGCTCTGTCCCCTGATACTGGTTGAAGCGCGACAGCACTGAGGTGGTTTTCCAGGTAGAGATTTCACCGTCGTCGCGATCGAGCTGCTGCTGAATCGCCTGCTGCAGCGCCTCTTTACGCTGCGGATCAACGCCGGCGAGCGTAACCCGCCATACGGTGCCCATGGTTTTTCCCTGCAGGACCAGGGGTTCACGTTGCGGTGCGCGGTCGCAGGCTGTCAGCCCGGTCACGATCAGAGCAGTCAACAAAATATTCCGGAAATGCATCGGTTCCTCATCTGTTACACGGAAATACAGCGTATTACAAAGCATAAACTGCGGGTAATTTACGCTAAATCTCATTGAATTAACGCCGGTCATGCTGCAGGCTTTACCCCCAGGCATACCACCTTTAAGGAGCACAGATGATGTATGTATTAATCGCCGCCCTCTCCGCCGCGCTGTTCCTGTACGGCAGTTATCGCAGCTGGCAGCACGCGCGTCAGCGTTCACTGGAGAGCTATAGCGCACGTCGACGTTAAGTACTGCACCATTATTACCCACTCTGCACTGCTTCAGGGCTGACGCAGTGTAACAAACCCCGCCTGAAGCATGTGACGCTGAGAGCGGCAGCATGGCATAAATGCTGCATTGTTGAGAGCAGGTTTATTCTCAGCGAGGTGCAGCATGGCGATGTCAAAAACGCAGAGTGAAAAGTGGCAGCGGTGGCTGAGCTTTTCTGCTTTCACCCTGGCAGGTATTGCGCTGGAGGGCAGCCAGCCGGCTGCGGCAGTGCAGGCTGAACCGCGTCCGGCGGCAAAAGCCCGGCGCTGGCGCAGTGTGCAGTAGTTCAGATGCTGTGCCTGCCTGAGGCGGGTGCTGCAGATAAGAAGCGGGCAGGAAAGGTGGCGCGCAGCCCGCCGGGCCGCGCGCCAGAGGCTCAGAACTGGTAAACCAGGCCCAGCGCCACAATGTCATCGGTGTTGATACCGGCATTGTTGGTAAAGTTGTTGTCATCCAGCAGATTGATCTGGTAATCCACATAGGTCGACATGTTTTTATTGAAGTAATAGGTCGCGCCCACGTCGATATATTTTTTCAGGTTCTGGCTGCCATAACCTTCAATATCTTTACCGCGTGAATTGACGTAAGCCAGCGACGGACGCAGACCGAAGTCAAACTGATACTGCGCAACCACTTCCCAGTTGTCCGCTTTGTTCGCATAACCGAAAGCGTCAGAATCAACTGAGCCAAAACGCGTCGCGTTGTAAGAGCGGGTATACATCGCAGCCAGATAGATATTGTTTGCGTCATATTTCAGGCCGCCGGTATAGGCTTCCGCTTTATCGCCCTGGCCCAGTACGCCTGCGGCATTCTGGTTATTGGTGCGATCGGACTGGAACATAGCACCGCCCAGTGCCAGACCATTACCCAGATCATAGGTGGTGCTCAGACCCCAGCCGTCGCCGTTTTCGCCCAGCACATCACGGCCAGAGGTGGATTCAGTCGGGTTATCATTTTTGCCCTGGTACTGAACGGCCACGTTCCAGCCATCCACCAGACCAAAGAAATTATTATTGCGGTAGGTTGCCATACCGTTACCGCGCTGGAACATAAAGTTGTCCGCGCCATAGGTATCGCCACCAAACTCCGGCAGAACGTCAGTCCATGCGCCAATATCATACGCAATGCCGTAGTTGCGACCGTAATCGAAAGAGCCAGCGTCACCAAAACGCAGACCGGCAAAGCCGACGCGGGTATAGCTGTCTTTAGTGCCTTCGCTTTCAGCCGTGTTCAGCGCGGCCTGGTATTCCCACTGACCGTAACCCGTCAGCTGATCGGTCACCTGAGTTTCACCTTTAAAACCAAAGCGCAGGTAAGACTGGTCACCGTCTGAGCCGTCGTTGTCAGAGAAGTAGTGCAGACCATCTACTTTGCCGTAGAGGTCGAGTTTGTTGCCATCTTTATTATAGATTTCGGCTGCGCTTGCTGAACCCGCCACCAGCAGCGCCGGGATCATCAGGGAGAGAACGCGACGATTCATTTATTTACCCTCGGTTATGTGCCTTTATAGTTATGCCACTGCAAACTGAATGTTAAAAATTCAGCCGGCAATTCATTGTTGTTTTATAGCAGGCAATAATCTATCACGAAAATGATACTAAATTTCCGAAAGTGTTTCATTTGATTACAAATTTATTGCCAGATGTAAATATCGCGGAACTAATAATCAGCACATATTGACAAAAAATAAAGCACGAATAAACAAACCGGATTAAATTCCTTTACATTCAAATAGCTAAATTAATTTAATGCCGCACTGAATGATAAAACTTTGTTGCTGCCAGCCTCTACAATTATCCACGCTATCATCATTTATTTTATTATTATCTTCATTCATCCCGAATGAGTGTTTTACCCTGATTCCCGCCGGACATATTTGTCCGGCATTTTTTTATCTGCGCTATTTCCCCGCCAATATAATAATGCATTCAGCGCTCGCGCAGCGCTTCGGCCGCTTTATTCAGCGGCTTGAGCAGATAATCCAGCACCGATTTTTGTCCGGTTTTTATCTCCACATCTGCCAGCATACCCGGCAGCACAGGAAAGCGCTGACCGCGCCGGCTGGTAAGCGTTGCCGTCTGTGTCCGCACATAGACCCGAAAATAGGGTGGCTCGCGCAGGTCGCTATCCTGCAGCGTATCCGGAGAAACGCTCTCGACGATGCCCGGCAGATCGCCATAAATCGCGGTATCGTACGCGGTAATTTTGACCGTTGCGGGCAACCCGGCCCGGATCCAGGCGATATCGCGTGGCGCAACGCGTGTCTCGATCAGCAGCCGATCCTCCAGCGGGACAATCTCCATCAGTTTACCGCCCGGCTCTACCACACCGCCCGGCGTGGTAATAGCGATAGCTTTGACGATGCCATACACCGGTGACAGCAGCGCGGTGCGCGTCAGCTGATCTTCTCTGCCTGCCGCAACCTGCAGCTGCGCATCCAGCTCTGCGCTGTTTTTGACCTGCTCCTCATGCGTTCGCACAGCGTAGTCATTATGCACCTCGTCGATTTTTCCCTGCAGATCGCTGACCTGGCGCCGCAGCCGCAGCGCTTCAACTTTACCTGCCGCACCGCGCGCCACCAGCGGTTCAGTCAGATTGAGTTCCGCCTGTACGAGCTTTAGCGACTGCTGAAGGTTTTGCAGCGTTGTCGTCAGGTTTTGCCGGCGCGACTCATAGAGCTGAGTTTCACGGGCGACCAGCTGCGGGTAACGGCGAATATCCGCGCTGAACTGCAGGGGACGATCGCTGAGCTCAGCATCCAGCCGCTCTGCTGTCGCCCGCAGTGTCCGCACCCTGGCGCTCGCTTCCCCGTAGCTGGACTGGTAGCGGGCGGGATCGAGCGTGGCCAGCAGCTCCCCCTTACGGACAATATCGCCTTCGCGCACGCTGAGCTGTTTGAGGATCCCGCCATCCAGATTATCGATAATCTGCGCCCGGCTGGAGGGCGTGACCTTGCCGCTGCCTGTTGTCACCTCATCCAGCACGGCAACGTGCGCCCAGATCAGCAGCAGCAATAGCGTGAGCGCGCAGAGCCAGATAATGCGCGACGACGCCGCCTCGTTATCTCTGTTCATCTGCTACCTCCGTCCGTGAAGCGCTGCGCTGCAGAATGGCATCGCGCGGGCCATCAGCCACAATCTCGCCGTTCTTCATCACAATGATGCGATCGACCAGCCCCAGCAGCGCCGGACGATGCGTGACCAGCACCAGGGTACGCCCCGGCAGCCACTGCGCCAGCTGACGGATCACCTGCGCCTCCAGCGGTTCATCAAGCGCCGCCGTCGGCTCATCCAGCAGCACGATCTGTGGCTGACGCAGCACCATTCTGCTGAGCAGAATCATCTGTCGCTGGCCGCCAGACAGCCCGCGCCCTCCTTCATGAATGAGGCGGTCAAGCGCGGCAGCATCCTGCTGCAGCAGCGATAACGCACCGCTTATGCGCAGCGCCTGCAGCATCTCCTGTTCAGTGGCGTGCGGATTGCCCAGCAGCAGGTTCTGCCGCAGCGTACCGAAAAACAGGCGCGAATCCTGCGACAGCCAGCCGAGCTGCCGCCGCAAATCTGCCGGATCGAGCTGCTGCATGCTGACGCCATCGATTATGATGCGCCCGCTGTCGGGCAGCGCCTGCCCGGCCAGGATTTTCAGCAGGGTCGATTTACCGGCTCCCGCTCCGCCGACAATCGCGATGCGCTCACCGGGACGGATTGTCAGGCTCCCGATAGCAACCGCACGCAGGCTGCTTTCATCATAGTGATAGCGCACCTGCTGCAGCTCATAGTGTCCGCGGAGCACCGCCGCATAAGCCGGCACGCCGCTCTGCGGCTGATCAACCGGCTTTTTAAGCAGTTCATTAAGTCCGGTCATGGCGCTGCGCGCATGCTGCCAGCGCGAAAATACCAGCGTCAGCTGCATCAGGGGAGCGAGCGTACGCGCGGAGAGCAGGCTGCTGGCCACCAGCGTACCGGTCGTGATCTGATTGTTCAGGATCAGATAGACCCCGGCGACCAGCATCCCCGCGTAGGTCAGCTGCTGCACGCTGCCCGCCCAGCCGGTAAGACGCGCGCCCCACAGCCGCTGCTGGCTGGCGAGCGTGGCGCTGACTTCGTGGGTCTGTTCCCACTGCCGCTGAAACCCGGCCTCAGCCTGCAGCGCCTTGATATCCTCTACCCCTTCCAGCGTCTCCACCAGCAGCGCCTGCCGCAGAGCACTTTCGCGCTGGCCCTCTTTAGCCAGCCGCGCCATCGGGATCTGTACCAGCAGCCCCGGGATCACGATCAGCGGGATCGCCAGCAGCGGCACCAGCACCAGCCAGCCGCCAATCGCGGATAAAATCACCAGAAACAGCACCACAAAAGGGATATCCGCTGCGGCACTTACCGTCGTAGAGGTCAGTAATTCACGTACCTGCTCAACCTCACGCAGCTGAGCAATAAAAGCCCCGGTGGAGCGCGGCCGCGCCTCATTGCGGATGCGCAGTGCGCGGGCAAAGAGTTGCGCAGAGAGAGCCAGATCGATCCGCTTTCCCATGCCGTCAGCAACCCGGGTACGCGCCAGCCGGATCAGATATTCCATCAGCGCCGCCAGCATCACTCCGCCAAACAGCACCCATAGCGTGGGTTGTGACCGGGCTGGTATCACCCGATCGTACACCTGCATTGAGAACAGGATCCCCGCCAGCGCCAGCATATTGCTGACCAGCGAGGCGAGACTGATTTCCACCAGGCGTCGCTTCATTGGCCGAAAATGCTGCCATAACCAGTGTGGCTGCCAGGGACGAACAAACTCATCCATGCGCGCATCCCGTGCGCGGGTCGCCAGCGTAATCACGCCTACTTCCGGCTGCGCCTGTGCCAGCAGGTCACTCAGCGGAGCTGAGCGCAGGCCGTCACCGCCTGCGCTCAGCCAGTAATGCACCCTCCCCTCATCATCTGCCGCTTCTGCAAGCGCCAGCGTGCCGTCGTTAAGGCGCAGCAGCAGCGGCATTACGGCCTGCCGCCAGCGCAGCCTGCGGGCGCTGACAAACTGCAGCGTCAGCCCCATATGCTGCGCCAGATCTGTCAGCTGCGCCTGCGGTGACGCCGCGGCCAGCCACTGAAGCTGCAGGCGACGGCGATCGGTGGCGATCCCCAGCGCGGCCGCAGCCCGGTTTAGCGCGGCAATCGCTTCGTCGCGCGTATGCAAGGGTGAACGCATCCCTGGGTCGCCTTTTAGAAAAGAGTGATGTCCTGCGTGTGGCGCAGATAATTTATATCAGTGCCGCTACCGGCTGCTGCTGCAGATGATCGGCCAGCGTCCAGGCAGCATCGCTGCTGCCGTAGTGGTGGTCAGGCTCACTCCCCGCCGCTGCGGCATCCGGTATGGCCTCTCCGGCACCGTAGTGCGCCAGCAGAGAATCGATAGTGGTCGCGCTGAAATCTGTGCTGCCGGCGTCCTCTACCGTTACCGTCCGGACAGCGCTGGCCAGATTGCCCGCTTTATCCTGCGCGCTGACGCTCATCTGATAGCTGCCCGGCTCCAGCGTCGCCAGCTGACCCGCCAGAATGGTCAGCGACCACTCTCCGCTCTCATCCACTGCGGCGCTGTAGTGCCGATCGCCCAGCGTGACGGTGACCAGGCTTCCCTGCGTCAGATGGTCAGAGCTACCCTGAATAAGGTGCCAGTGATCCATGTCGCCGGGCGCGATGACGCCATCGCCAAACGGCTGCTGCAGGGTCAGCGATGGCAGCTGGTGAACCGCCACGGTGAACAGATCGCTGAGCGTCTGGCTGTCGTGATTACCGTAGCTGTCCCAGCGTTCGGCCATAGCGCTGACCGGTCCATCCGGCAGCGCCTGCAGGTCGGCCACGCTGAGCGTTACCATGCCATTGACTGGCGTATAGGCCTTACCGTTGAGCGTAAGCTGGTTGACACCCTCAAGATAAAAGCTCAGCGGCTGCTGCGCTTCCTGTGCGTTAAGGAAGGTATCGCCGCCAATATTCATTTCACAGTAGATGTCCGGCAACGTCGTCACGACATTCAGCTCCAGCGTGGTGTCGGTGCTGTTGCCGGCGGCGTCGAGCGCGTAAACGCGGACTTCACCGAGCGAAATAAAGCTGCTGACCTCGCCGGCAGGAACGATCGCCTGCCAGTGACCCTGTGCATCAATCGCGGCGTGATAAACGTTATCCCCGACGCAGAGCTCCAGCTTCTGGCCCGGAGTCAGCGCCGAGAGCGTACCGCTCAGCATCAGATCCTGCTGGCTCTCAGCAAAGTTAATGACGTTGTCAGCGGTAACGCTGTCAAAGCTGATATGCGGCAGGCTCTCCGGATGGGTTACCAGCGTCAGCTCATGCTGTACCGTGCTGGTTTTGCCATTCGGATCGCGGGCGCTGACCTGCAGCTGATAAACGCCATCCGGCAGCGCGTGCAGATCCTCCGGCGTAAACGTTGCCTGCCATGCGCCGTGCTCATCAACGAGAGCAGTGGTGCTTCTGTTTCCCAGCGTCAGCGTGACATGGCTGTTAAGCGGCATATGCGTCGCCAGTCCGCTCACCTCCACGCCGTAAATGCCCTCCGCTACGCTAATCGCGTTATCACCACTCACGGGCGCCACGCTGATCTCCGGACGGAGCGTTTTATCCACATAGACGCCAAACCCGACTTCGGTGGCGGTGCTGTTACCCGCTTTATCGCTGATGGTCAGCGTCAGGCTGTAGTTGCCATCCGCAAGACCCTGTAATATCGAAGGCGGCATGGTTGCATGCCAGTAGCCCCAGTGGTTGACCGTGCTGTGCCAGCTTTCGCCATTAAAGCTGAGCGTGACCGTTGCGCCTGGCTCCTGCTCCGCGCGTCCGCGCAGGTGAATGGCGCGATTGCTCTCCCAGGCGGCGATCACGCCATCCTGCGCCAGCGGTTCATAGGGATGTAGCGCGGCCGGTGGCGTGGTATCGCGGTGCTGCCGGCTGGTCATAATCGGGCTGACACGTTCAGCGCCAGAGGTAAATAACGACGCAAACGATGAAGTGGATTGGCCTGAAAACATAGGTAACCTCGTTACGGAGTATGCATTGCACCAGTGATTACCTGTATTAATGTTTCAGGCAGATCGGTGCGCCATACAGGCCATAACAGCATGGCCCGTTTCACCTGATGAAAACGGGTTACCCGCAGGTAACAAGGTTAAAGGTATGACGTTAAATGCGCGCTCCCGGCCGGGCTGGCGTGCGTGGCGATCTTGCTATAAGCGGCCCCTTCAGCGGTGGCCTGCTTTATCTTAGCGCGCTTTACCGGCTGCTGTCTGGTGGCAAAAATCCGGAAAATGGCTGTAAAACGCGCAACCAGCGAAAACCATAGTCAGCCAGTGATCTTTCGCTGATTGCATCAGTATATGTCATCAATCACCTGACTTAATTTGCGTTATGTCACTTAATATCTGTCAGGCAGTACCAGGAAATATCTGGAAAAAATTCTGGCCCGGGCAAATATCGGTAAGATGTCCGATTCCTGTGCAGCAGCAGGCAACGCAAATTGCGCGTTAATTCCGCTGCACCGCCTGCTTTGATGCTAAACTTCGACGCTTTAACAGCGGATCAAAATAACGACTATGACTGCACTGGACGCCGCACAGCCAGCCAAACTGCATCAGCGTGTTAATTTCGGCACGCGCACTGTTTTCCTTATCGCCGGGTTGAGTATGTCTGCCTGGGCGCCGCTTGTGCCTTACGCCAGCCAGCGTCTGCAGCTGAGCGGAGCCTCCCTCGGCGGGCTTTTACTATGTCTGGGCATCGGTTCGCTGGCCGCTATGCCGGTGACGGGGGCGCTGATTGGTCGTTTTGGCTGCCGCCGGATTATGACCTGCTCTGCGCTGCTGATTCTGGCGGTGTTGCCGCTGCTTGCCACGCTGGATCATCTCTGGGCGATGGCGTTTACGCTGATGCTATTCGGCGCCGGACTCGGCATGCTGGATGTGGCGATGAACGTGCAGGCGGTTCACGTGGAAAAAGCGGCGGGCAAGCCGATGATGTCAGGCTTTCACGGCTTCTTCAGCCTCGGCGGCATTATCGGCGCCGGTGCGGTGAGTCTGCTGCTGGGTGCCGGGCTGACGCCGCTGCAGGCCATCGCGATTATGATGGTGCTGATCGCCGTGCTGCTCTGCTGCAGTCTGCCAACCCTGATGAGCGAGCGGCTGCGTCAGGCTGATGAACCCTGGCTGGTGATCCCGCGTGGCTGGGTCGCTTTTCTCGGCTGCCTCTGCTTTATTCTGTTCCTCGCCGAGGGTGCCGTGCTCGACTGGAGCGCCCTGCTCCTGCTGCAGAGCCCGGGCCTCAGCGTAGCCTATGCCGGACTGGGCTATGCGGTGTTTTCGGTTGCCATGACGATTGGCCGGCTGACCGGCGACAAAATCATTCAGCGCTTTGGCCGCTATCACGTCATGCTTACCGGCGCGCTGGCAGCCAGTGCAGGTATGACGCTGGCCGTGCTGGTCCCCTGGCCGCAAACCGCACTGCTGGCGTTTCTGCTGGTCGGATTCGGGCTGGCGAATACAGTGCCGATGCTGTTTAATGCCGCCGGTAACCAGCAGGCCATGCCTGTCAACCTGGCGATATCGGCCATGACAACGTTAGGCTATGCGGGTATTCTCTCAGGCCCGGCGTTAATCGGCTTTATTTCCCAGTGGCTCACACTAAGCGGTGCATTCCTGCTGATTGCTCTGATGCTGCTGGCTGTCGCCGCCAGCGCACGCCGGGTTACGCGTTGATTGCAGGATCCTGAGACTCACTATGCTTTATAAATTTCCACTGACTTCCGGTAACGTTACGCGTTTTGTTGTCGTGTTTAACCTGGTGCTGCTGCTGGCGCTGGGCGCCGTGGTGCACAATAGCGTCAGCGCCTGGATTGCCGAAAAGCGTTATGCCATGGCTGACCTGGCGCGTGATATGCAAAAACGCATCGACGCTTACCGCTTCGCCACCTGGCAGATTTACGAAAATCTCGCCACCAGTGCGGCCGGCTCTGCGCCAAACAGCACGCTGCAGGAGACCCGGCTGCGCCCGGATGTTTACTATCTGGAAAAAACGCGCCGCAAAACGGAAGCGCTGATTTTCGGTTCGCACGACGGCAGCACGCTGGATATGACTATGCGTATGTCCGGCTATCTCGATACTTTATGGGGTGCGGAAAACCCGGCGTGGTCGATGTATTTTCTGAACGGTCAGGATAATAGCCTGATCATGATCTCTACCCTGCCGCTGAAAGATATGGCAACGCGCTACAAAGAGAGCGCGCTAAATACGCTGGTCGACAGCCGCCGGGCTGAGATGCTGCAGCAGGCTAACGCCCTGGATGAGCGCGAGAGCTTCTCTCCACTGCGTCATTTTACCTGGCAGAACGATCACTACTTTACGCTGCGCACCACCTTTAACCAGCCGGGTCATCTGGCAACGGTGGTGGCTTTCGATCTGCCGGTTAACGATCTGGTGCCGCAGAACCTGCCGCTGGAGAATTTCCAGCTGCGTCAGGATGCGACCCCGGGCAGCAGCACTGATGACGGCAGCGACGGCACGACCAGCGTTACGCTGGTTAACCCGGATCTGGAGATCGCTGCCTCGCTGCCCAGCACGCCGCTGCAGCTGGTTTATCGCGTACCGCTGGTTAGCCTTGCGCTTGATATGCTGCATAACCTGATGTGGCCGCTGCTTATCAACCTGTTGCTCTTCCTGCTGTCGATTGCCGGCGTGACCCTGCTGCGTCAGCAGGCGCTGCGCCCGAATGAGAATCAGAGCGCAGAGCTCGATTCGCTGCGTATGCTGAACGAAGAGATCGTCGCCAGCCTGCCGGTCGGGCTGCTGGTGTATGACTTCGCCACTAACCGCACCCTGCTAAGTAATAAGATTGCCGATCACCTGCTGCCGCACCTGAACCTGCAGAAGATTATCAATATGTCCGATCAGCATCAGGGCGTGCTGCAGGCGACTATCAATAACGAAGTCTATGAGATCCGTCACGCACGCAGCGTGCTGTCGCCGCACACGCAGCTGTTTATGATGCGCGATCAGGATCGCGAACTGCTGGTTAATAAGAAGCTGCAGAAAGCACAGCAGGTACTGGACCGCAATCACCAGATGCGCCAGCAGCTGATGCAGCAGCTTGGCCATGCGCTGAACCGCCCGCTGCAGGATATGGTGACGCGGCTGGTGCAGCTCAGCCAGCGCAGTGACGATGAGAGCGTGCTGGATCTGCTGGATGAGAGCCAGCGGCTGGCCCGCCTGGTCGATGATATCGTGCTGCTGAACCGGCTGGAAGCGCATGACTGGTCGCCGGAAACCAGCCCGTTTAATCTGCAGGATCTGCTGGATGAGATTGCGCTGGAGAGCCTGCCGCTGCTGCGACGCAAGGGCCTGACGCTGGTGGTGAACAACCAGCTGGCGAATGATGAAATGCGCAGCGGCGATCGCCGCGCGCTGCGTAAGGTGCTGACCACCCTGATGCATTATGCGCTCACCACCACGCAATGGGGAAAAATCACGCTGGAAGTGAAAACGCCAGCGAACAAGCCTGATGTGCTGCAGCTGCAGCTGGTCGATACCGGTTCCGGGCTAACGGCGGATGAACTGACCAACGCCGATTTCCCCTATCTTGGTGAGACGTCGCAGGATCGTTTTGGTCAGGCCTCCGGAATGGCCTTTTTCCTCTGTAAACAGCTCTGCAAGCAGATGGGCGGCCAGTTAGACATTATCGCTAAACCTGATATCGGCACGCGCTATAACATCCAGCTGCCGCTGACGCTGCAGCTGCTGCTGGAGGAGCAGGAAGAAAAATTACTGGAGGGCGTGACCGCTCTGGTCGATATAGCAGTGGAGGATGTACAGAAAATCGTCTGTCGTCATCTGGAGAACTGGGGCGCTAAGTGCCTGACCTCAGATGAACGGCTCTCGGGTCAGGAGCATGACGTCCTGATCACGGACGACCCTGAACGTCTCAGCGGCTGGGCATTACTGCTGGCGGGCGATGAGCTGGGGCATCACGCCCTGAACGACAGACAGTATCGCGTGAATTATAACCTCAGCAACGCCCTGCTTGACGCACTGCTGGCCCTGATTGAAAAGCAGCTGGCCAGTGATTTGATGGAGGAGAGTGAAGAAAATGAGGCTGGCACACCGCTGTTAAGCGGCGGCTATTTCCAGCTGTTTACCGAGACAGTACCGCCTGATGTCAGGAGACTGTATACTGAAGCGTCGGATAGCGACTATCCTTCTCTTGCTCAGACAGCGCATCGCCTGAAAGGCGTTTTTGCCATGCTCAATTTGCTGCCGGGTAAACAGCTTTGTGAAGCGTTAGAACAGCACATTAAAATGTGCGACGATTTAACCATTAAAAATACCACCAGTGAAATTGACGCCTATGTCAATCAACTGCTGCAGCAAGGTAACCAATAAGATGAATAACCTGAACGTAATTATTGCCGACGACCATCCCATTGTTCTGTTTGGTATCCGTAAGTCTCTGGAACAGATTGAATGGGTTAACGTAGTAGGTGAGTTTGAAGACTCCACAGCACTGATCAACAGCCTCTCCAAGCTGGACGCGAATGTTCTGATCACCGATCTCTCAATGCCTGGCGAGAAGTATGGCGACGGCATTACCCTGATCAAATACATCAAGCGTCACTATCCCGATCTTTCGATCATTGTTCTGACCATGAATAACAATCCGGCGATCCTGAGTGCCGTTCTGGATCTCGATATTGAAGGGATTGTGCTGAAACAGGGCGCTCCGACCGATCTGCCAAAAGCGCTGGCCGCACTGCAGAAAGGCAAAAAATATACGCCGGAAAGCGTTGCCAAACTGCTGGAGAAGATCAGCGCAGGTGGTTACGGTGACAAGCGTCTGTCGCCGAAAGAGAGTGAAGTACTGCGTCTCTTTGCTGAAGGTTTCCTCGTCACTGAGATTGCCAAGAAGCTGAACCGCAGTATCAAAACCATCAGCAGCCAGAAGAAATCAGCCATGATGAAGCTGGGTGTGGATAACGATATCGCACTGCTGAACTACCTCTCCTCGGTCAGCGCCACGCAGATCGACAAAGATTAATCTTTGCAGGCGGCCCGCAGGCCGCCCGTTCGTTTAATCCCCTGCCCTACGCCTGACGACCGGTACGCACGCGGGCAGCGTAGCGCGCCAGAGTGACTTTCAGCTCATCCAGCGTCACCGGTTTCGACAGGCAGTTATCCATACCGGCATCCATACAGCGCTGCTTCTCTTCCGCCAGCGCGTTCGCCGTTACGCCAATCACCGGGAACACGTGCCCCAGCTGGCGCAGCCGCTGCGTCAGGCGATAACCATCCATATTCGGCATGTTTACGTCGCTCAGTACGATGTCGATATGATTGCGACTCAGCACGTTAAGCGCATCAACGCCATCCTGCGCCGTTTTGGTCTGATAGCCCAGCGTACCGAGCTGCTCCGACAGCAGCATACGGTTGATGGGATGATCATCCACAATCAGAATCATAATATCTTCATTGCTGCTCGCATTCTCTGCTGCAGGCGGCGGCAGCGGCGTGGTGGTATCGCTGTCAATCGTGATGCGATAGATACGACCCAGCAGCAGCGGCAGGTCGTGCAGCGTTGCGCTGCTCTGCACCCAGACGCCCGGCGAGCGCTCCTGCGGCATATCGATATGCTCACCGCAGATCAGAATGCGCGCGCGCACCGCCTGCGCCAGTGAATCGTCGTGATCGCTTATCACCACATCATCGCTTTCTGCCTGTCCCTGCCAGGCTGCCGCTTTCAGTCCCTGCTGCTGCAGCAGGCGCAGCAGAAACGCAGCGAGATAGTCGTTGCGCAGGTCAAGCCAGATCGCTTTCTCCTGCAGGCCATCCAGCAGCGGCGGCGCCGGCTGCTGCCCGGCGTAGATCGGAATACGCACGATAAACTGGCTGCCCATTCCCGGTTCAGAATCAACCTCAATATCGCCATCCATCATGTTGATCAGTTTTTCGCAGATTGCGAGTCCCAGCCCGGTGCCCTGAAAGTTGCGCTGCACGCCGGAGCCAACCTGGAAGAAAGGATCGAACAGCCGCGTCACCTCTCTGGCAGGAATGCCGACCCCGGTATCGCGCACGCGGAAGGCAAGATAGCCCTCTTTAACGTAGGCGTGCAGAATAATGCAGCCGGTATGGGTAAATTTGATGGCGTTATTAAGCAGGTTGGAGATCACCTGCTGCAGCCGCAGCGGATCGCCATCCAGCGCCAGCGGCACGTTGTTTTCCATAAAGACATAGAGCGTAAGACGCTTGCGCACCACCAGCGATAAATAGTTGCTGGTGATATGGTTAATCACTTCGCGCGGTGAGAAAGGACGCGGCTCAATTTTCAGCTGCTCTGACTCTATCTTCGAGAAGTCGAGAATATCGCTGATAATTTTCAGCAGCAGGCTGGAGGAGTTGTTCATGGCGGTAACCAGCGATTCCACCCCTTTGGGCAGGCTTTTGGTCTGCAGCAGATCGAGGTTACCGATGATGCCGTAAAGTGGCGTGCGCAGTTCATGACTGACGGTTGCGAGGAACATCGATTTCGACTGGCTCGCCTGTTCAGCGGCGTGCGCCATCTCCTGCAGCGACTGCTCCATACGTACGCGGGATGAGACATCAACCAGCACGCAGATGGCCACATTTTCATTGCGGTAGCGCGAATGCACAAAGCTGATCTGCAGGTTGGTATTGCTGCCGGTCAGCACATCAACAAAATTCACCTGCTGGCCGCTGATAATTTCATTAAGCCGCTGGCGATCCTCCTGCGTCAGCAGCGTAAGATAGTTGTGCGCCAGTTCGTTGCTCAGAATATTGGTGCCATCGCTGGTGCGCAGAATGCAAATCCCTACCGGTGCCGACGCGACAATTTTCCGGTTGAACTGCTCATGCTCCTCCAGCCGGTGCGCGTTATCTTCCGCCGGCAGGAACATGCGGCGCTCAAATATCCACGCCAGAGTAAAAAGCACAATCGCACTGAAGATGTTAAGCAGCAGCGCGTTAAGCAGCAGCAGCCGCAGCTGATCCACCATTACCGACGTGGGCAGAGACCAGATGATATTCAGATCTGACGGCGGCAGCGGCTTTTTCAGCACCAGCTGGCGGTAGTTGTCGAGGTAGCCAAACCAGGTGCTTTCATCGGGCAGATCGTCCAGCGCGTAACCGGGTCCGCTGCGGCGGCTGCTCAGCAGCGGGCGGTAATTTTCATCGGTAATGGTCGCCACCAGCGGCAGTCCGCCGGGCTGAACAAATTCATCCAGCCGGATATTCTGCTCAACGCCCAGCAGCGCCTGAAGTTTGTTGGCGACGTAAACCGGGACGACCATATAGAAGTTGCCGCTTCCGGGCTGCGTGCTGTCGGTGATCCAGTACATCGGATTGCGCCGATCTTCCTCATTGCTGTTGCGATAGTGCAGCACATGTTCGCGCAGCGCCTTCATGCTGCGTTCCCGGTCTAACGGATTGCTGCTGCCGATGGTAAAATCAGCCAGGCACTGACTCTCACCGCCGATAAAAAACACGCGATTCAGCTCATAGGCCGCAGCAAAATTGCTTTTCCAGTAGTTGATATAGTAGCTGAGCGAGTCGAGCGAGTTGCGCCAGGTGTTGCTCATTGAGGTGCAGTCACCGTCGGAAAAGAGCGGCGTAAACTGCGGCAGCGTGCTTTTACCGGCGGGCATGGCGTTGAGCATGTCCAGCCCGTTAGCGCTGCTGCTAAGACGATTTTCCGTGATGTACTTCAGTTCCCGCATGACGTCAGCCGAGTGCCGGACGTACCACTCTGCTTTACCATAGTTCGTCGCAAACTCCTGGCGTATTCCGTTCTCTTTTTCATGCAGCACATTGATGATGTAGAAGGTGGTCAACAATGCACCCAGCGACCAGAGCAGCAGCGCCAGCGCCCGGAAAAGATAGCGCGAGATACGAAGCGTGGTGCGAAAGGAGACGAGATATTTCAAGAGAGGCTCACTGGCGGTAACGGTTAACAGGACCCAAAAAGGTGCACATACACTAGCTTTATCGCTGCGAAAAAGCCAGTTGGTGCAGAGGTGCGGGGCGAAAACTCAGATAATAAAACGGCAGGTCGGTTGCCCTGACCTGCCGCTGATAAGGTGCATCAGACGATTATGCGTCGTCTTCTGCGTCCGGTGCCTCGTCATCGCTGTCGACTTCCGGCGCGATATCCTCTTCGCCTTCCGCCACGCTGCCGTCGATGGCATCCAGCTCCTCTTCTTCAACCGGCTCCGCCACGCGCTGCAGGCCAACCACGTTCTCATCTTCCGCGGTGCGGATCAGGATCACGCCCTGCGTGTTACGGCCGACCACGCTGACTTCCGATACGCGGGTGCGTACCAGCGTGCCGGCATCGGTGATCATCATAATCTGATCGCCATCTACCACCTGTACCGCACCGATAACCGGTCCGTTACGCTCGGTAACTTTGATCGAGATAACGCCCTGAGTGGCACGTGATTTCGTCGGATACTCGCTGTTAGCCGTACGCTTACCGTAACCATTCTGCGTAACGGTGAGGATCGCGCCCTCTTCGCGCGGCACAATCAGCGACACCACTTTATCGTTCTCTGCCAGCCTGATACCGCGCACGCCTGAGGCTGAACGCCCCATGGCACGCACTGCACTCTCAGCAAAGCGCACGACTTTACCGCCAGCGGAGAAGAGCATCGCTTCATCATTGCCGTTGGTCAGCGCTACGCCAATCAGCTCATCATCTTCACGCAGGTTGATGGCGATAATGCCGGCGCTGCGCGGACGACTGAACTCCTGCAGCGCGGTTTTCTTCACCGTGCCGCTGGCCGTCGCCATAAAAATATTGAAGCCTTCGGTATACTCACGCACCGGCAGAATAGCGGTAATGCGCTCGTTAGCTTCCAACGGCAGCAGGTTGACGATAGGACGCCCGCGTGCGCCACGGCTCGCTTCCGGCAGCTGATAAACCTTCATCCAGTAGAGACGACCCCGGCTGGAGAAGCAGAGAATCGTGTCGTGGGTATTAGCCACCAGCAGGCGATCAATGAAGTCCTCTTCTTTGATACGTGCGGCTGATTTACCCTTGCCGCCGCGGCGCTGCGCTTCATAATCTGACAGCGGCTGATACTTAACGTAGCCCTGATGCGACAGGGTGACGACCACATCTTCCTGGTTGATCAGATCTTCGATATTGATATCCGCGCTGTTGGCGGTGATCTCAGTACGGCGCGCATCGCCAAACTGATCGCGCATCGCTTCCAGCTCTTCGCGGATCACTTCCATCAGGCGGTCAGCACTCTGCAGAATGTGAATCAGCCCGGCAATCTGCTCCAGCAGCTCTTTGTACTCATCAAGCAGTTTCTCATGCTCAAGGCCGGTCAGTTTCTGCAGACGCAGATCCAGAATCGCCTGAGCCTGCTGCTCGGTAAGATAGTAGCGGCCATCGCGAATACCAAATTCAGGCTCCAGCCACTCCGGCCGCGCAGCGTCATCGCCGGCACGCTCAAGCATGGCGGCAACATTGCCGAGATCCCACGCCTGTGCCAGCAGAGCGCCCTTCGCTTCTGCTGGCGTCGGCGCGCGACGGATCTGCTCGATAATCGGATCGATATTCGCCAGCGCAATCGCCAGACCTTCAAGGATATGGGCACGATCGCGCGCTTTGCGCAGTTCGAAGATGGTGCGACGCGTCACCACTTCGCGACGGTGGCGCACAAAGGCTTCGATGATATCTTTCAGCGGCATGATCTTCGGCTGACCCTGATGCAGAGCCACCATGTTGATGCCGAAAGAGACCTGCAGCTGCGTCAGCGAATAGAGGTTGTTCAGAACCACTTCACCCACGGCGTCGCGTTTGACTTCAATGACAATGCGCATACCGTCTTTATCAGACTCATCGCGCAGCCCGCTGATCCCTTCAACGCGCTTCTCTTTAACCAGCTCGGCAATTTTTTCAATCAGGCGCGCTTTGTTAACCTGATACGGGATCTCATTGACAATAATGGTTTCGCGACCGGTTTTGGCATCGGTTTCGATTTCGCCACGCGCGCGAATGTAGATTTTACCGCGCCCGGTACGATAGGCCTCTTCAATACCACGACGGCCATTGATAAAGGCTGCGGTCGGGAAGTCCGGACCGGTGATGTGCTCCATCAGCCCTTCTACGCTGATGTTTTCATCATCGATAAAGGCGAGGCAGCCGTTGATCACTTCAGTCAGGTTATGCGGCGGAATGTTAGTTGCCATTCCCACGGCGATACCGGAGGAGCCGTTTACCAGCAGGTTAGGAATTTTGGTTGGCAGCACTTCCGGGATCTGCTCGGTGCCGTCGTAGTTTGGCACAAAGTCGACCGTCTCTTTTTCCAGATCGGCCAGAAGCTCAGAGGAGATCTTCGCCATACGGACTTCGGTATAACGCATCGCTGCGGCGGAGTCGCCATCAACGGAACCGAAGTTACCCTGACCGTCAACCAACATATAGCGCAGGGAGAACGGCTGGGCCATACGGACAATACTTTCGTATACAGCAGAGTCACCGTGCGGGTGATACTTACCGATAACGTCACCTACCACACGGGCAGATTTCTTATAGGCTTTATTCCAGTCGTTACCCAGTTCGCTCATGGCGTAAAGCACGCGGCGATGCACCGGCTTCAGGCCATCACGGACATCGGGTAAGGCTCGGCCAACAATGACCGACATGGCGTAATCGAGGTAGGAGTTTTTCAGCTCTTCTTCGATATTGACCGGTGTAATTTCTCTCGCAAGGTCGCTCATGGAGCCGCTATCCCTCTACTTAATCCCGGATTTTAAAGGTGCGAAAGTATATCACATTGCTTACGTACGGTGAACGTAAAGCGGGGTTTTCTGGCGCTTTTCGTTCACGCTGAGAGATGCCACCTGACGTTTAAGCGTTTATACTCAGAAGATATTTTGCCAGGAGTCGTTATTCAATGAGTGAACAACCGCAGGAAAGCCGTCAGAACGTCGATCACAGCGAGATTGCCAAGTTTGAAGCGGTCGCTTCGCGCTGGTGGGATCTGGAGGGTGAATTTAAGCCGCTGCACCGTATTAACCCGCTGCGTCTGGGCTGGATTGCGCAGCACAGCAACGGCCTGTTTGGTAAAAAAGTGCTCGATGTCGGCTGCGGCGGCGGCATTCTGGCAGAGAGCATGGCGCGTGAAGGCGCAGACGTAACCGGGCTGGATATGGGCGCGGAACCGCTGGCAGTCGCGCGTCTGCATGCTGAAGAGAACGGCGTCAGCGTCGATTATATTCAGCAGACGGTAGAGGATCATGCGAACAGCCATGCTGGCCAGTATGACGTAGTGACCTGCATGGAGATGCTGGAGCACGTACCCGATCCGCGCTCGGTTGTTATGGCCTGCGCCCGTCTGGTAAAACCAGGTGGTGAGGTCTTTTTCTCCACGATAAACCGCAATCCTAAAGCCTGGCTGCTGGCAATCTTCGGCGCCGAATATGTGCTGCGCATGCTGCCGCGCGGTACGCATGACGCCAAAAAGTTTATCCGCCCGGCTGAATTACTGGACTGGGTAGACGAAACCACACTGCGCGAACGCCACATGATTGGCCTGCACTATAATCCGCTGACCAACAAGTTCCGTCTCGGACCGGGTGTGGACGTGAACTATATGATTCATACCCACGCTCAGGCTGATGCCGCAGGCGAAACACGCTGATAACAGAGGCCCGCTCTGCGGAGCGCGCCTCTCTTCTTCATCCCCGCTAGCCGATCTTCTCCGTTTCGTCTCTGCCTTAATGACGGGTTCCGCGCCTTTGATTGAGATTTACGCGCTCAGTCATACTATTAAAAAAAAGTATGAAGCCGTTGACAGCTAACCCAGGCCTTATGCCACGCGGATCCAGGATTTTTCCCGGCTACCAGGACTGATTCTTTGCCAAAAATCAACTCTTGTTAAGCAAAGAATGCTGACTAAAATACTCACCATATAGTTAGTAAAACTTCCCGAACCCCCTATATATAGTGTTTATCCACAGGCTTACTCACAGCGAGCGGCTTGTGCATAGACCTTGTGAATAGTTAGGGGATAATTTCCTATTTCATGGACAGGTAAACACGCGACATGAACCAAAGTCTGCTCGTCACCAAACGCGATGGCCGTCAGGAACGCATTGATCTCGATAAAATTCACCGTGTACTCGACTGGGCGGCTGAAGGACTGAACAATGTTTCAGTTTCTCAGGTTGAACTGCGCTCCCACATTCAGTTTTATGATGGCATCAGAACCTCTGATATCCATGAAACCATCATCAAAGCCGCAGCCGATCTGATTTCGCGCGATGCGCCAGATTACCAGTATCTGGCAGCACGTCTGGCTATCTTCCATCTGCGTAAAAAAGCCTATGGCCAGTTTGAGCCACCGAAGCTTTACGATCAGGTCGTGAAAATGGTGGAGCTGGGCAAATATGACCGCCACCTGCTGGAAGATTACAGCACCGAAGAGTTTGAGCTGATGGACAGCTACATCGATCACTGGCGCGATATGAACTTCTCTTACGCTGCGGTTAAGCAGCTGGAAGGAAAATATCTGGTGCAGAACCGCGTCAGCGGTGAGATCTATGAGAGCGCGCAGTTCCTGTATATCCTGGTCGCAGCCTGCCTGTTCTCAAACTATCCACGCGATACGCGCATGAGCTACATCAAGCGCTTTTATGACGCGATCTCCACCTTCAAGATCTCGCTGCCAACGCCAATCATGTCTGGCGTGCGCACCCCGACCCGTCAGTTCAGCTCCTGCGTCCTGATTGAGTGCGGCGACAGCCTGGACTCTATCAACGCCACCTCCAGCGCTATCGTGAAATATGTGTCACAGCGCGCCGGCATCGGTATTAACGCAGGCCGTATTCGTGCGCTGGGCAGCCCGATCCGCGGCGGCGAAGCGTTTCATACCGGCTGTATCCCGTTCTATAAGCATTTCCAGACGGCGGTGAAATCGTGCTCTCAGGGCGGCGTGCGCGGCGGTGCAGCGACGCTGTTCTACCCGATGTGGCATCTGGAAGTGGAAAGCCTGCTGGTGCTGAAAAATAACCGTGGCGTGGAAGGTAACCGCGTGCGCCACATGGACTACGGCGTTCAGATCAACAAGCTGATGTATACCCGCCTGCTGAAAGGCGAAGATATCACCCTGTTCAGCCCGTCAGATGTCCCGGGTCTGTATGATGCGTTCTTCGCCGATCAGGAGGAGTTTGAACGTCTCTACACCAAATATGAGAAAGATGAGAGCATCCGTAAGCAGCGCGTAAAAGCGGTCGATCTCTTCTCGCTGATGATGCAGGAGCGCGCCTCAACCGGTCGTATCTACATCCAGAACGTCGATCACTGCAATACCCACAGCCCGTTTGACCCGGCGATTGCGCCAGTGCGTCAGTCTAACCTCTGCCTTGAGATTGCGCTGCCAACCAAGCCGCTTGAGGATGTGAATGATGAGAACGGCGAAATTGCGCTCTGTACGCTTTCCGCCTTCAACCTCGGTGCCATCAACAGCCTCGACGACCTCGAAGAGCTGGCGGTGCTGGCGGTTCGCGCGCTCGATGCGCTGCTTGATTATCAGGACTATCCGATTCCGGCAGCACAGCGTGGTGCCATGGGTCGCCGTACGCTGGGTATTGGCGTCATTAACTACGCTTACTACCTGGCGAAGCACGGCGTACGCTACTCTGACGGCAGCGCCAACAATCTGACGCACAAAACCTTTGAGGCTATTCAGTACTATCTGCTGAAAGCATCAAATGAGCTGGCAAAAGAGCAAGGCGCCTGCCCGTGGTTTAAAGAGACGACCTATTCACAGGGTATTCTGCCGATTGATACCTATAAAAAGGATCTGGACGCCGTCTGCAATGAGCCGCTGCATCTCGACTGGGAAGCGCTGCGTGAATCGATCACCACGCACGGCCTGCGTAACTCCACGCTCTCTGCCCTGATGCCGTCAGAGACCTCTTCGCAGATCTCTAACGCCACTAACGGTATTGAACCGCCGCGCGGCCACATCAGTATTAAAGCGTCTAAAGATGGCATCCTGCGTCAGGTGGTACCGGAGTATGAGCGTCTGAAAGATCAGTATGAGCTGCTGTGGGAAATGCCTTCTAATGATGGTTATCTGCAGCTGGTCGGCGTGATGCAGAAGTTTATCGATCAGGCGATCTCCTCAAACACGAACTACGATCCGGGCCGCTTTGCCAACGGTAAAGTACCGATGAAACAGCTGCTGAAAGATCTGCTTACCGCCTATAAGTTTGGTGTGAAGACGCTCTACTATCAAAACACCCGCGATGGCGCAGAAGATGCACAGGACGATCTGGCCCCGTCAATTCAGGACGATGGCTGCGAAAGCGGCGCCTGCAAAATCTGACCGGCGACGCGTACTTATGTCAGGGCTGGCGCTGCCAGCCCGCTTCACTTTTTGGACTTAGTCATGGCTTATACTACTTTTTCACAGAATAAAAACGATCAGCTGAAAGAGCCGATGTTCTTCGGCCAGTCCGTGAACGTGGCGCGTTTCGATCAGCAGAAATATGACATTTTTGAAAAGCTGATTGAGAAGCAGCTCTCTTTCTTCTGGCGTCCGGAAGAGGTCGACGTCTCACGCGATCGTATCGACTACCAGGCGCTGCCGGATCACGAAAAGCATATCTTCATCAGCAACCTGAAGTATCAGACGCTGCTCGACTCTATCCAGGGCCGCAGCCCGAACGTCGCGCTGCTGCCGCTGATCTCTATCCCGGAGCTGGAAACCTGGATTGAAACCTGGGCGTTTTCTGAGACCATTCACTCACGCTCTTACACCCATATTATCCGCAACATCGTCAACGATCCGTCGCTGGTGTTTGATGATATCGTCACCAACGAGCAGATTCTGGCGCGCGCGCAGGATATCTCAAAGTACTACGACGATCTGATTGAGATGACCAACTACTGGCATCTGCTGGGCGAAGGCACGCATCAGGTTGCCGGTAAATCAGTCACCGTCAGCCTGCGTGCGCTGAAAAAGCAGCTCTATATCTGTCTGATGAGCGTTAACGCGCTGGAAGCGATTCGCTTTTACGTCAGCTTCGCCTGCTCATTCGCTTTTGCCGAACGTGAACTGATGGAAGGCAACGCCAAAATCATCAAGCTGATTGCGCGCGATGAAGCGCTGCACCTGACCGGCACCCAGCATATGCTGAACCTGCTGCGCAGCGGTGAAGACGATCCGGAGATGAAAGAGATTGCTGCCGAGTGCCGTGAAGAGTGCTTCGAGCTGTTTAAGAAGGCGGCACTGCAGGAGAAAGAGTGGGCAGAGTATCTGTTCAGCGGCGGCTCAATGATTGGTCTGAACAAAGATATTCTGTGCCAGTACATTGAGTACATCACTAATATCCGTATGCAGGCGGTGGGTCTCGATCTGCCCTTCCAGACCCGCTCCAACCCGATTCCATGGATCAACTCCTGGCTGGTGTCTGATAACGTGCAGGTAGCACCGCAGGAAGTAGAAGTTAGCTCCTATCTGGTGGGTCAGATCGACTCCGAAGTAGGCGAAGACGACTTCAACGATTTCCAGCTCTGAGCATGAGCCGCGCTGTTGTTATCCTGCGCAGTTCAGGCTCCCGCCTGGAGTGCGCAGATGAACATCCTAATCTGCTGACCACGCTTGAGGCACATAATCTCTGCGTGGAGTTTCAGTGCCGTGAAGGCTACTGCGGCTCCTGCCGTATGCGCCTGGTACGGGGCGAAGTCGATTACGCTGAAACCCCGCTGGCTTTTATTCAGCAGGGTGAAATCTTGCCCTGCTGCTGTAAAGCGCGCGGCGAGATTGAGATTGAGCTGTAACCACCCCCGTCTGTTTTCTTTCACATCGTTCATGCGACAAGAAAGCCACTCTGGTCAGAGGGGGCGCTGAACACGCCCGGAACGGCAACACCCGCTCCCTGCGGGCCTCGGCACGCGGCGTCCCTGCCGCGTGACGTCCGGCTCAATTCAACGCCCCCTCTTCCCCTGTGCTTCTGTGCGGCTGTAAGAGCGAGTTATCTGACAGCTATGCAGAAGTCACAGGGCGCGGAAGCGACGGTGATTTGCAGCAGCCTCCGCGCCATGGATGGCGCGGCGTCAGGCCCCAGGGAGGGGTTTATGCCGGTGCGGCAAATCACCGTCACTTCCGCAACCAGGCTCTCTTTGCAATCGATACCGGTTACGCACTGACGTATCCGGTATGCCCACAGACGCAATCAGTGCTTTACCGTTTCCAGGATGTCGATCCAGCCGTGTCCGGTTGAAACTTCGCTGCCGTGCAGCCAGCGACGCAGCATGTTCATTGCCATCATCGCCACCACTTTCTGCCGGGTTTCCTGATTATGGCGGCCGTGTGAAAACTTCACCCGCTGGCCCCAGCCCGCTTCAGGCGTCTGCAGCGCAATCGCAATTTCTCCTTCGGCCAGTTCACTGACAGAGAGCGCCAGAGCGCTGCCCTGCTCTGCCGCCAGCATGCGTGTCCGCTCAACCTGTGCTTCAAGTGTTTCTGCCTGCGGCGCCAGGATCTCGCCAGCGCTTAGCGGCACGTCCGCAGCGGCCAGCTGCCAGTGCAGAAAGCCCGCGGTATACTGCTCACTGGTGGCGAGGTAAAACTTACGCTGCTGCAGCTCACGCGCCAGCAGCGCGGGCAGCCCTTCGGTGCCTTCGAAAATCGTACATTCGGCCAGCAGCAGCTTTACCTGCTGCCAGACCTGCTCCATCGCCACGCGCGCACTGGCAGGCCCGGTAAGCTTGATTTCGATAATCGGCATTGAAGAGCGGTAACCCATTACGACCCCTTCGGGCAGCGCCAGCGGCTCCAGCTCAGCCGCAATATCACTCTCGCCGCGACCAAAGGTCGTCAGGCGCAGGCAGAGCGGGGGTTCAGGCAGGGTAAAACGTGCTTTCAGGCGCGGAATAATCTCTTGCTCCACCATCACTTTGAATTCTGACGGCACGCCCGGCGTAAAGAAAATTAAGCAGCGGTTGAGCTGGAGTGCGAAACCACAGGCGGTACCCACAGGGTTATCGATAAGCGTGGCGTTAGCCGGGATTTCAGCCTGTTTGCGATTGCTGGCGGCCATCACGCGACCGCGACTGGCAAACCAGGCTTCCATTTTTGCCAGCCATTCTGTCTGCAGCACCAGCTCGCAACCGCTGGCGGCCGCGGCGGCCTGCGCGCTCAAATCATCAGAGGTCGGCCCCAGTCCCCCGTTAACAATCAGCACATCTGCCACCTGGCTACGGCTCTGTAATGCATCAATCAGCGACGGCAGCGCATCACCCACGGTCATGCGGCTGGTCATCGGCAGGCCATGCTGAAACAGCACGTCCGCCAGCCAGGCGGCGTTGGTATCCACAATTTGTCCATGCAGCACTTCATCGCCCGTGGCGAGCATCTCAACACGTATCACGTTGCATTCTCCTTGTCCTGGTTACGCTTTACTGTAGAAAGCAGGCGAGGTAAACACAATCATCAGGAAGGGAAATCGGGAAAGAGATCGTAAATAGCGAAGAAAGTATGGCAGGCGAAGCCGGGCGCAGCGTTGCGCGCGCCCGGCAGCGTATTAACGACGGGCCAGCAGTAAACCTACAAACAGGCCTGCAGCGGCGCCAATACCCACGCCCTGCCACGGTTTTTCATGCACGTAATCATCGGCACGATAGGCCGCCTGTTTGGCACGATAGTAGTAGCTGTCCGAAGCCTGACTGACGCGGCTCTTCACATCTTCCAGCGCCTGCTCAGCTTTTTGTTTGAGTTCAATATACTTCTGATCGGCCGGATCGCCGGACGCGCGCAGCACTTCTTCAAGCGTTTCAGTTAACAGCGCCAGATCGTCGTCAATACCTGATTCATAACGGTTATCAAATTGGTCTGAAGATGACATTATGCGGTTCCTCCGTGTTCATAACGTGTCGATTAACTATAGCCATAAATCATAACTTTGCTGGCCGAAATTGCGTCTGTGCGCTCCGTAAAAACGTGACGGCTTTGTAAAAACAGGCCGGATCCCCCTGAGCGACAGAGAATCTGCTTCGTTTATTTGATTAATCTGATAAATTTTCCGGCGAGTGAATTTTTTGATTGCGCCACTGTCGTAACCCCCTGTAGCCCGACGCTAACCGTCTGGAAACAGACACAATACACCCGAGCAGCTAAGGATTAGAATTCCGGCATGAATCGTAGAAAATTTGTGAAAGCGTCCGTCGCTCTGTCAGCCCTGAGTGGCATGACCGGGCTCTCCTCGCTGTTTGCGCAATCTGCATGGGCCGATGACGGCATCGCCGACGGCAAAGCCGTGCGCTTCGATTTTGATGTATTGAAACAGAAGGCCGCCGCGCTGGCGAAAAAGCCCTGGGGCGGTGCGCCCGGTGCGCTGCCTGACACGCTGGCGACCCTTACGCCGCAAGCGTACAACGAAATTCAGTATGACGCTCAGCACTCGCTGTGGAACAACGTCGCCGATCGCGAGCTGGACGTGCAGTTTTTCCACGTCGGCATGGGATTTAAACGGCGTATCCGCATGTTCTCTGTTGATGCGGCCAGCCGCGAAGCACGGGAAATCCACTTTCGCCCGGAGCTGTTTAAGTATCATGACGCCGGCGTCGACACGCAGCAGCTGGCGGGTAAAAACGATCTCGGCTTTGCCGGTTTCCGCGCGTTTAAAAAGCCGGAGCTGGCGCGGCGTGATATCGTCTCTTTCCTCGGGGCCAGCTACTTCCGCGCCGTGGATGAAACCTATCAGTATGGCCTCTCCGCCCGCGGCGTTGCTGTTAACACGTTCAGCAACGGTCAGGAGGAGTTTCCTGATTTCACCGCGTTCTGGTTTGAAACGCCAAAAGCAGACGACACTACCTTTGTCGTGTATGCCCTGCTGGATGGTGCCAGCCTGACCGGTGCCTACAAATTCACCATTCACTGTGAAGAGAAACGCGTGGTGATGGAAGTGGAAAACCACCTCTATACACGTAAAGCGATTCGTCAGCTCGGCATTGCGCCGATGACCAGTATGTTCAGCTGCGGTACCAACGAACGCCGCATGTGCAACACCTACCATCCGCAGATCCATGACTCCGATCGCCTGGCGATGTGGAGCGGCAGCGGTGAATGGATCGCCCGTCCGCTTAATAACCCGCAGCGCCTGCAGTTCAACGCCTATAAAGATGAAAACCCGCGCGGCTTTGGTCTGCTGCAGCTGGATCACGACTTTAAAAATTATCAGGATGTGATTGGCTGGTACGACAAACGCCCGAGCCTGTGGGTCGAGCCAACCGGCAAATGGGGTAAAGGCGCGATTAATCTGATGGAGATCCCTACCACCGGGGAAACGCTGGATAACGTGGTCTGCTTCTGGCAGCCAGAGGAGCCGATTCAGGCGGGCAGCGAGCTGAACTTTGGCTATAAGCTCTACTGGAGCCAGCTGCCGCCGGTGCGCAGCGATCTGGCGCGCGTGGATGCGACCCGTACCGGCATTGGCGGTTTTCCCGAAGGCTGGGCGCCGGGTGAACATTTCCCGGAGACCTGGTGCCGCCGCTTTGCCGTAGATTTCATTGATGGCGACCTGAAAGCAGCCGCTGCCAGGGGCATTGAGCCGGTCATTACCGTTTCATCAGGCACGTTCAAACAGGTAGAGATCCTCTACGTTGAACCGATTAACGGTTATCGCATTCTGTTTGACTGGTATCCGAACAGCGATGCGACCACGCCTGTGGAGATGCGCCTGTTCCTGCGCACCAAAGATGAGACGCTGAGCGAAACCTGGCTCTACCAGTATTTTCCGCCACCGCCCGATCAGCGTAAATATACCGATGACCGGCAGATGACGCCGGGCTGATAACGATAACGGCGAGGCTTCCCTCGCCGTTATATTTTCTGCATGCCGATATGCGGAATCTCATCTTCAAGGTAAACAGCAGTGACCGCCTGAAAACCGAGCCGGCCATAAAACCCCTCAAGGTGCGCCTGCGCCGACAGATAAATTGCCTGCCCGGGCCAGTGCGTTTCACAGCTGTTCAGCACCTGTTCCATCAGCCGGTAGCCCAGCTTCAGCCCGCGCGCCTCTTCAGAGACAATCACCCGCCCCACAACGACTGCCTTATCCGGCTGCGCGGGTGTCAGTATGCGCGCGCAGGCCAGCAGCTTCCCTTCAAGAAAACCGAGGATATGACGGTTTTCTGCAGCCAGATCCTGGCCATCCAGATCCTGATAGGGGCACTGCTGCTCCACAATAAAAACCCGGTTACGCAGCGCCAGCAGCGTATAGAGTTGCTGTGCCGTCAGTTCCTGGTGGTGGCAATCAAGCCATGCTATTTCCACAGATATCCTCCTCTTCAAATGACAATATTCTGAGACTACTACGCCGGCCGAAGTAACACCATGATGGTAGCGGCCATCGATACAGATAAAAAAAATCAGGCCCGGAGGCCTGATTTTCGTCAGCAGAATGCATCGTTACATCAGCGGTTGCGCCATCTGCACCAGCCTGATGAGCGGCTGCGGATAAACACCCAGCAGCAGCACCAGAATGGCGGAGATCAGGACAACCACACCACCCGCGGTAAACGCCCAGTTAGCAGGCGTATCACGCGTATGCAGCTCTGGCGGGGTGAGATAGAGGCTCACCGTTACGCGCAGATAGTAGTACAGGCCGATGGCGCTGCCGGCAACGACTGCAGCAGTCAGCCACCAGAGATGCGCATTCACACCGGATGCGATAACGTAAAACTTACCGATAAAGCCCAGCGTCATCGGAATACCCGCCAGCGACAGCATCATCACCGTCATGACCGCTGAGAGTACCGGACGATGCCAGAACAGGCCGCGATAGGAATAGAGCGAGTCAGCATCCGGACCGCGATACGGGCTGGACATCAGGCTGACCACGCCAAACGCACCCAGGCTGCTGAACAGATAACCCGCCAGGTAGACGCCAGCCGTTTCCAGCGACAGCTGATGCGTTTTCACCGCAATCAGCGCGACCAGCAGATAGCCGAGATGAGCGATAGAGGAGTAGCCGAGCAGACGCTTAATGTTGCTCTGCGAAATCGCCATCAGGTTACCCACCAGGATAGAGACAAAGGCGATAATCCCCAGCACGTTGCGTACCGCTTCGCTGTCGGTCAGCGGCGCGTACATAAACAGGCGCATAATGACACCAAAGATAGCGATCTTGCTGGCGGTTGCCAGGAAGGTCGATACCGGTGCAGGCGCGCCCTGGTAAACGTCCGGCGTCCAGAGGTGAAACGGCACCAGCGACAGCTTAAAGCCCAGGCCGATAATCATCATTCCCAGTCCCACCAGCAGCAGCGGCTGCTGGATCATGCTGTCGGTCAGGCTGTTACCCAGCTGAACAAAGCTCAGGCTGCCGGAATCGGCGTAGACCAGCGCAATACCAAACAGCAGAAACGACGAGGCGGCCGCAGAAAGAATGGTGTATTTCAGCGCCGCTTCCAGCGAACGTTTCTGCCGGAAGGCGTAGCCAATCAGGCCAAACAGCGGCAGGGAGAGCAGCTCAATACCGATAAACAGCGCGGCGAGATGGTTGGCACTTGCCAGCACCACGCCACCCAGCGCGGCAATCAGCACCAGCAGGTAAAACTCATCCTTGTTATCCGGGAAGCCCGCCAGCCAGGGATAGGCGAACGTACAGGTCGCCAGACTCGCCAGCATCACCAGCGCGGTATAAAACATGGAGTAGCCGTCAACGCGCAGCAGCGGCGTGACATCCATTGCGCCCGCCTGACCAACAAACCACAGCGACACCAGCGCAAGGTTCAGGCCAATAACGGTCAGCGTGGCATTAACGAAGTGGTTGCGTCGCCACGCAATGGACAGCATCACCACCACCACCGTCAGTCCGACGATCAACAGCGGCAGTAGCGCGATCAATTGTTGAGGAGTTATTGTCATGGCGAATTACGGCCTTGTAGTTGAAATTGAAGCGGTAAACCACTGCTGAATATTACTCATCGCAGCATGGGACGTATCGAGAATCGGCTGCGGGTAGACACCCAGCAGCACCAGCAGCACGACCAGCACGCCGATGGTGGCAAATTCGCGTACTGACATGCCCGGCAGCGGCTCTTTCGATTTCGCTTCGCCATAGTAAGCACGCTGCATCATGATCAGCGAGTAGACCGAGGCGAACACCAGCCCAAAGGTGGCAATCACGATAATCACAGGCACGACCTGGAAGCTGCCGGTCAGGATCATGAATTCGCCCACAAAGTTGCCGGTCCCCGGCATGCCGAGATTCGCTACCGCAAAAAAGAGTGACAGACCCGGGATCCATTTGATTCGCGACCACAGACCGCCCATCTGACGCATATCGCGGGTATGCAGACGTTCATACAGCTGGCCGCACAGAATAAACAGTGCCGCGGCTGAAAGACCGTGAGCAATCATCTGGATAACCGCGCCCTGGAAGGCCAGCTGGCTGCCGGTATAGATCGCGATCAGCACAAAGCCCATGTGCGAAATCGAGGTATAGGCGATCAGACGTTTAATATCGGTCTGCGAGAACGCCATCCAGGCACCATAGAAGATGCCGATAATGCCAAGCCACATCGCAATCGGTGCAAATTCAGCTGAAGCGTTCGGAAACAGCGGCAGGCTAAAGCGCAGCAGACCATAGGCTGCTGTTTTCAGCAGAATACCGGCCAGATCGACGGAGCCGGCAGTCGGCGCCTGACTGTGTGCATCGGGCAGCCAGCCATGAAGCGGCACCACCGGCATTTTCACCGCAAAGGCGATGAAGAAGCCCAGCATCAGCAGCCATTCGACATTGCGTGACATCGGCGTTTTCAGCAGTTCTTCATAGCTGAAGGTCCAGACGCCGGTCGCATTGTAGTGCACAAACACCAGCGCCAGAATCGCAATCAGCATCACCAGACCAGACGCCTGGGTGTAAATAAAGAACTTGGTCGCCGCCGTGATACGGGTTTTACCATCCGACGCTTTATGTCCCCAGAGCGCGATGAGGAAATACATCGGCACCAGCATCATCTCCCAGAAGAAGAAGAACAGGAACATGTCGATGGCAAGGAATACGCCGATAACGCCGCCCAGGATCCACATCAGGTTGAGGTGGAAAAAGCCCTGATACTTCTCAATCTCGTTCCATGAGCAGAGGACTGCCATCAGGCCCAGCAGACCGGTCAGTACCACCATCAGCAGTGACAAACCATCAATTGCCAGGTGGAAGCGAATACCAAAGCGCGGGATCCACGCAACATCAAAGCTTGATTGCCACTGCGGCAGACCGCTGGCCTGCGTCAGCGAATAGCCCCCCTGCAGCCACAGCTGCAGGCCAAGCGCCAGCGTGAGCCCCATGGTGATCAGGGCGATCCAGCGTGGTACTTTTGCGCCAAGCCGTTCAGCCAGCCAGCAGAGCAGGCCCCCGACGAAAGGTATTATTATTAGCCAAGGTAATAGCACGGCATACTTCCCTTTTTTTAACCTGGTTTCGAGCTATCCTGCTTGCCCGTTTCGTTTCCGGCAGTGCCTGCAATCCTTACGTACATCAGTACGCTCCGGTTGCTGTGCGCTGGCGATAACGAAACGGGCTGCGCCGATTACGCTTCGTCATTCAGGCAATTTTCACATTCGCTATCAGGAAGAGAAGCAGTTTCTGTCATCTTCTCTTCCAAGCCCATCAATCTTTACATCACCAGCATCAGGGCAAGCACCACAACGGCACCCACACTCATGGAGGCAACATACCAGCGCAGATACCCGTTCTCGCTGACAACCAGACCTTTATTACCAATACGCGACAGCAGCGCAGGCAGGTTCATCAGTGAGTTCAGCGGATCGCGCTGCAGCAGCCAGGCGATACCGAGATAGGGTTTGACAAAGACTTTGTCATACAGCCAGTCAAAGCCCCACGCGGCAAACCACCAGGTGCCGAAGAAGCGGCCCGGTGCGCTGTTGGCTACGCGGGTCACCAGCTGACGCTTGCCCAGCCAGAGTGCAGCAGCAATCAGAATACCGCTGACAGCGACCAAGCCTGAGGCGATCTCCAGTGCCATTTTGCCGTTTTCACCAAATTCATTTTCCGGTAGTACGCCTGCCAGCGGAGGCGTTATCAGCGCGCCAATGAAGGTGGAGAGAATCAGCAGCACAATCAGCGGCAGATGATGGGTAATGCCTTTACCGGCATGCGCGTGGATCTTCTCTTCGCCGTGGAACACGATAAAGATCATGCGGAAGGTATAGATAGAGGTAAGGAATGCCCCGACCAGACCGGCAACCATCAGATTGATGTGACCATTAGCCAGCGCACCAAACAGGATCTCATCTTTACTGTAGAAGCCTGCGGTAATAAGCGGCAGCGCAGCCAGCGCGGCACCGCCCACCAGGAAGCAGGCATAAACCAGCGGAATGCTCTTGCGCAGGCCACCCATTTTGAAGATGTTCTGCTCATGATGGCACGCCAGAATAACGGAGCCAGACGAGAGGAACAGCAGCGCTTTAAAGAATGCGTGCGTCATCAGATGGAAAATCGCCGCATCCCACGCCTGCACGCCCAGCGCCAGAAACATGTAGCCAATCTGACTCATGGTTGAGTAAGCCAGGACGCGCTTGATATCGGTCTGAACCAGCGCAGCAAAGCCCGCCAGTACCAGCGTGATAGCCCCGACAATGCCCACCAGGTGCAGAACGTCAGGCGTCAGCAGGAACAGGCCGTGGGTACGGGCGATCAGATAGACGCCCGCCGTTACCATGGTTGCCGCATGGATCAGCGCTGAAACCGGCGTCGGACCCGCCATCGCATCCGCCAGCCAGGTCTGCAGCGGCAGCTGAGCCGATTTACCTACCGCGCCACCCAGCAGCATCAGGGTCGCCCACTGCAGCATGCTGTTGTCGGCGGCAAAGTGTGCCGGTGCCAGCGCCATCAGCTCGCGGAAGTTCAGCGTGCCGAGTTCGTTGTAGAGAATAAACAGCGCAAAGGCCAGGAACACATCGCCCACGCGGGTGATGATAAAGGCTTTCATGGCCGCTTTGCCGTTGTCCGGATTGCTGTAGTAGAAGCCGATCAGCAGATAGGAGCAGAGCCCTACCCCTTCCCAGCCGAGGTACATCAGCATCAGGTTATCAGCCAGAACCAGTACTACCATGCTGGCGATAAACAGGTTGGTATAGGCGAAGAAGCGCGAATAGCCCTCTTCACCACGCATATACCAGGAGGCGAACATATGGATAAAGAAGCCGACGCCGGTGACGACAGAGAGCATGGTCAGCGACAGGCCATCCAGCACCAGGTTCACTTTAATGTCAAAGTTGCCAACCTGCATCCAGGTCCACAATGCCTGCGTAAACGGCTGTTGCCCCTGACTGAAAAACTCCACGCCCGCATAGAGCGTGGTCAGGGCTGAAAGACCGACCGACCCCATTCCGACAGCGGCTGACAGGTTCTCCGACCAGCGGCCCCGGGAAAACGCTAACAGCAAAAAGCCAATTAGCGGAAACAGTACAGTTAAATAGAGAAGATTCATCCGCGCATCTCGCTCACTGTGTCAATGTTCAGCGTCTGACGACGACGATAGAGCTGCAGCAGCAGAGCCAGGCCAATACTCGCTTCCGCTGCCGCAAGGCTGATTGCCAGGATATACATCACCTGACCATCTGCCTGTCCCCAATAGCTGCCCGCTACCACCAGCGCCAGCGCTGCGGCGTTGATCATGATCTCCAGACCAATCAGCATAAAGAGCAGATTACGGCGCAGCACCAGCGAGGTCAGGCCGAGAACAAAGAGCACCGCAGCCAGAATCAGGCCATGTTGTAATGGGATCATGCCTGTCCCTCCTTATTGGATGCCGCATCCGTGACGCGATGGCTCATCACTTCAGCGTGACGATCGTCGCGACCGATATGGAAGGCCACCACCAGGCCTGCCAGCAGCAGCATTGAAGCCAGCTCAACTGCCAGAACATACGGGCCAAACAGGCTGATACCGACCGCTTTTGCATCGATAACCGTGCCATCAATACCCTGATCGGTGGCGGTGAGAATAGCGTAAACCATCACCACCAGCAGCAGCGCTGAAACGATGCCGGGTCCCACCCAGAGCGAGGGCTTAAGCCACTCGCGTTCCTGCTCCTGCTGCTGCTTGCCGAGATTAAGCATCATCACCACAAACACAAACAGCACCATAATGGCACCGGCGTATACGATAATTTCCAGCGCGCCTGCAAAGTAGGCACCCATGGCAAAAAACGCGCCGGCAATCGACAGCAGCGAAACAATCAGGTACAGCAGCGCGTGTACCGGGTTCGTATGCGTGATAACGCGCAGCGTCGTCAGCACCGCTACCAGTCCGCAAAGATAAAACGCAAATTCCATACCTGGCTCCTTAAGGTAGTAACCCTTTGACGTCGATCGGTTTGGCTTCGTTTTCCGCGTCGCCCTTCTCTTTTCCGTCGATCGCCATACCCGCCATACGATAGAAGTTGTATTCCGGGTATTTGCCGGGTCCCGAGATCAGTAGATCCTGCTTCTCATACACCAGGTCCTGACGCTTAAACTCACCCAGCTCAAAATCAGGGGTCAGCTGAATCGCAGTGGTCGGACAGGCTTCTTCACACAGGCCACAAAAAATGCAGCGTGAAAAGTTGATGCGAAAGAATTCCGGATACCAGCGGCCATCCTGCGTCTCTGCTTTCTGCAGCGAGATACAGCCGACCGGGCAGGCTACTGCGCAGAGGTTACAGGCAACGCAGCGCTCTTCACCGTCAGGATCGCGCGTCAGCACAATGCGACCACGATAGCGCGGCGGCAGATAGACCGGCTCTTCCGGATACATCTGCGTTTCGCGTTTGGCAAAGGCGTGCATGCCGATCATCCAGATACTGCGCACTGTCGTGCCGAAGCCAACGACAATATCTTTTAATGTCATCTCAATACCCCTTACTGCGCGTTGTACAGAATCACTGCGGCGGTCGCCAGCAGGTTCAACAGCGTCAACGGCAGACAAACTTTCCAGCCGAACGACAGCACCTGGTCATAGCGTGGACGCGGCAGCGCAGCACGGATCAGGATAAACATCACCATGAAGAACGCCGTTTTCAGGGCGAACCAGATGAATGGCGGCAGGAAAGGTCCATGCCAGCCGCCAAAGAACAGCGTGACAATCAGCGCGGAAACCGTGGTAATGGCGACATATTCACCCACAAAGAACAGACCGAACTTCATACCGGCATATTCAATATGGTAACCGTCAGCCAGCTCCTGTTCCGCTTCCGGCTGGTCAAACGGATGACGGTGACACACTGCTACCCCGGCAATACAGAAGGTCACAAAGCCAAAGAACTGCGGAATGATGTTCCAGAGGTGCGTCTGGTTTTCAACAATCGCATTCAGGTTAAACGATCCCGCCTGCGCCACTACGCCCATCAGCGACAGGCCAAGAAACACCTCATAGCTCAGCGTCTGCGCAGAGGCACGCATCGCACCCAGCAGCGAGTATTTGTTGTTACTCGACCAGCCGGCAAACAGCACGGCGTAGACGGCCAGACCCGCCATCATCAGGAAGAACAGCAGACCGATGTTCAGATCCGTGACCATCCAGGTGGGTGAAACGGGTACAATCGCAAAGGCCAGCAGCAGCGATACAAAAGCAATAACCGGTGCCAGAGTAAAGATGAAGCGGTCGGTAAACGGCGGTACCCAGTCCTCTTTAAAGAACATTTTGATCATATCCGCCGCCAGCTGGAGTGAACCGCCCCAGCCGACACGGTTAGGTCCGTAGCGGTTCTGCCATAAGCCGAGCAAACGACGCTCGGCAAAGCTCATGAACGCCCCGCAGGCTACCACGACCAGCAAAATTACAATCGCCTTAACCACCTGCAGAATGATGTCGATAACGTCCGATGTCAGCCAGCTCATTGCGCAGCCTCCTGCAGTTGATCAATTTGCGCATGCGCAAGGAACGGCGGCACACCCGGCATGCCGAGCGGCAGACCAATCTGACCCGGCTGCAGGAAAGCGGAGAAGCGTACCGGCAGGCGCAGTGTTTCGCCGGCGCAAACCAGCTCTGCGGCAGCGCCGTGATTGACGCCAAGCTTCTCTGCATCCGTTGGGTTAATCACCAGCTCAGCCGGCACCATACGCTTCTGGAACGTCGGAGAGCGCTGCGTCATCTCTTCACTGCCAAACAGCCGGTAGTAAGGCGCAACGCGGAAATGGCTGCCGCTGGCAAACCGCTCCGGCACGTTGCTAAACCACGGCAGTGAGCCTTCGCCCGCTTCAAACAGCCGGACACCCGGATCGCCATTCCGCAGTTTGCCGCCAACTTCATCCTGGAATTTGTTCCACGCCTGCGGTGAGTTCCAGCCCGGCGCCCAGGCAAAGGGGATCTGCGAGCGCGGTGCTTCAGGCTGGTTGTTCCCTTCCATTGAGAAGGCAAACATAGTGTCTTTATCCTGCGGCTGACGTGGCTCATGTACGCTGATATTGGCGCGGGCGGCAGTACGACCGCTGGCGCGATGCGGTGAACGCGCCAGCTTCTGACCGCGAATGCGGAAGCTGGCATCCGGTGCCGCATCTTTGATGCCTTTCAGCTGTGGCAGCGCAATAATCGCCGCATCAATCACGTGATCCAGCTGCGTCCAGTCGATATGACGGCTCTCCAGCGCGCTGTGCAGCGAATGCAGCCAGCGCCAGCTTTCCAGCATCACAATGCTGTTGTCATAGTAAGCGGGATCGTAAACCTGGAAGAAGCGCTGCGCGCGACCTTCATGGTTGATTGAGGTGCCATCACTTTCAGCGAAGCTGGCCGCGGAGAGCACCATACCGGCTTTCTCCAGCGTGGCGGTCCGCTGGTGGTCAACCACAATCACGCCTGACGCCTTCTGTAGCGCAGCGTCGACGCGGGCTTTCGGCGCGTGGCGATAGAGATCGTTCTCCAGCACTACCAGCGCATCCGCTTCGCCGTTTGTCAGCTGATCCAGCGCCGCATCCAGCGAGTGACCGCCCATCATGCCCAGGCCCATGCTATTAGCCGCGCCGGCCAGCAGGGTGATCCCTACGTCGGCACCGCGGGCTTTCAGCGCTTTCGCCACGTTTGCAGCCGCCTCAATCATCGCGGTCGTGCCGGAGTGGGTGCCGGAGATAATCAGCGGCTTTTTCGCCCCTGCCAGCGCCTGCACTACCACATCAATTTTGCTGCTGAGTGACTTGTCGATATCACTCACCGCGGGTGCGCTCTCATCCAGCGCGCTGGCGATGGCAAACCCGAGGCGCGCCTGATCTTCTACCGGGGCGCGATAGCTCCACGCCGCGATATCATCCAGACGGGTTTCATCGACGTTAGTGACAAACAGCGGATGTTTCGCATGCTGACCGATATTCAGGATGGCGGCGATCTGCCAGTCTGCAACTTTCTGCGCGGCTGCCATCTCGCGTGCTTTGCCTTTTACGGCCTGGCGCACTGACAGCGCGACGCGCGCGCCCACCTGCGTCAGATCTTCGCCCAGCACCAGCACGGCATCGTAACTTTCCATTTCGCGCAGTGAAGGCGTATAGATACCGCTGTTCTGCAGCACGTTCAGCATCAGTTCAACGCGCGCCTGCTCTCCTGCTGGCATGCCGGTTGAGAAGTTGCCGGCACCCACCAGCTCACGCAGGGCAAAGTTGCTCTCGATGCTGGCGCGGGGTGAGCCGATACCGATCACGCGTTTCGCCTGGCGCAGCATGTCAGCCGCAGCGTTAACCGCCTGCTCTGCGTTCAGCGTAATCGTATCGCTGCCGCGCAGTTGATGCGGGTGACGCGGGCGATCTTTGCGGTTGACATAGCCATAGCCAAAACGACCGCGATCGCAGAGGAAGTAGTGGTTTACCGTACCGTTATAACGGTTTTCAATACGACGCAGCTCGCCATAGCGCTCGCCGGGACTGGTGTTACAGCCGACGCTGCACTGCTGGCAGATGCTGGGCGCAAACTGCATATCCCATTTACGGTTATAGCGCTCAGAGTGCGTTTTATCGGTAAACACGCCAGTCGGGCAGATCTCAACCAGGTTACCTGAAAATTCGCTCTCCAGCGTGCCATCTTCCGGACGACCAAAGTAGACGTTATCGTGTGCGCCATAGACGCCCAGATCTTTGCCGTCAGCATAATCTTTGTAATAGCGAACGCAGCGATAGCAGGCGATACAGCGGTTCATCTCATGGGAGATAAACGGACCAAGATCCTGATTCTGGTGCGTGCGCTTGGTAAAGCGATAACGACGGAAGCTGTGGCCCGTCATTACCGTCATATCCTGCAGATGACAGTTACCGCCCTCTTCGCAGACCGGGCAGTCGTGCGGATGGTTCGTCATCAGCCACTCTACGACGCTTTCACGAAACTCTTTCGCTTCGCCATCATCAATAGAGATAAAAGTGCCATCCGATGCCGGTGTCATGCAGGACATAACGAGGCGGCCGCGGGTATCTTCGGCATTCTGGAATTGCTTCACCGCACACTGGCGGCAGGCGCCTACGCTGCCGAGCGCCGGATGCCAGCAAAAATAGGGAATATCAAGGCCCAGAGAGAGACACGCCTGTAGCAGGTTGTCCGCTCCGTTCACATCATATTCTTTACCGTCTACATGGATTGTAGCCATAGTGAACATGCTTCCGTAAGGCTCGTCCGGGGACGAGCGTTAAACATCAAATTCTGTTATCCCGCTTTTCAGCCGGACTGGCGTCTGGCGCCTTCCGTCTACGGTGGTCTGCTTACCAGCGCGTTTTCAGCAGGTTAGGCTGAATACCGCCGATAGAACGGGTATTGCCAAACACCTGCGGCGCAATGCCGGCTTCAAACTCTTCACGGAAATATTTAATTGCGCTCTGCAGAGGCTCAACCGCGCCTGGTGCATGCGCACAGAAGGTTTTACCCGGGCCCAGCTGACGGCAAAGCTGCAGCAGCGTTTCGATATCACCCGGCTGCCCCTGCTTCTGCTCCAGCGCGCGCAGGATCTTGACGCTCCACGGCAGGCCGTCGCGGCACGGCGTACACCATCCGCACGACTCACGGGCAAAAAACTCTTCCAGGTTACGCACCAGCGACACCATATTGATCTCGTGATCTACCGCCATCGCCAGCGCCGTACCCAGACGGCTGCCCGCTTTACCGATGCTGGCAAACTCCATTGGCAGATCGAGATGCTGGTCGGTCAGAAAATCGGTTCCGGCACCGCCTGGCTGCCACGCCTTAAACTTCAGGCCATCGCGCATACCGCCGGCATAATCTTCCAGAATCTCGCGGGCGGTGATGCCAAACGGCAGTTCCCAGACGCCAGGGTTTTTAACGCGGCCGGAGAAGCCCATCATTTTGGTGCCGGCATCTTCACTTTTAGACAGCCCTTTGTACCACTCCACGCCGTTCAGGAAGATAGCTGGCACGTTGGAGAGGGTCTCAACGTTGTTAACGCAGGTTGGCTTGCCCCAGACGCCGGCGCTGGCCGGGAACGGTGGCTTTGAGCGCGGGTTAGCACGACGCCCTTCCAGCGAGTTGATCAGCGCCGTCTCTTCACCGCAGATATAGCGGCCCGCGCCGGTGTGAACAAACAGTTCAAAATCAAAACCGGTGCCGAGAATATTTTTACCGAGATAGCCCGCTTCTGTAGCTTCGGCGATGGCGCGACGCAGGTTCTCTGCTGCTTCAACATATTCACCGCGCAGGAAGATGTAGCCGCGATAAGCTTTTAGCGCGAAAGCACTGATCAGCATGCCTTCCACCAGCTGATGTGGCAGCTGCTCCATCAGCAGGCGGTCTTTATAGGTGCCTGGCTCCATCTCATCCGCGTTACACAGCAGATAACGGATATTCATGGACTCATCTTTTGGCATCAGACTCCACTTCAGGCCGGTGCTGAAGCCCGCACCGCCGCGCCCTTTCAGGCCAGAGTCTTTGACCGCCGTAACGATTTCATCCTGGCTCATGCCGTTCAGCGCTTTTTCGGCGCCAGCGTAGCCATTTTTGCTGCGGTACTCTTCCAGCCAGACCGGCTGTTTGTCGTCGCGCAGACGCCAGGTCAGCGGATGCGTTTCCGCAGCACGAATAATGGGTTTCATCATTGATACTGCTCCAGTAGCGAGGCGATACCTTCCGGCGTCAGGTGAACGTGCGTATCGTCATTCACCATCATGGTCGGCCCCTTATCGCAGTTGCCGAGGCAGCAGGTAGGCAGCAGCGTAAAGCGGCCGTCTGCCGTTGTCTGGCCGGGTTTAATATGAAGATTCTGTTCCAGTGCTGCCTGAATGCCCTGATAACCGGTAATGTGGCACACCACGCTGTCGCAGTAGCGGATCACGTGACGGCCAACCGGCGTACGGTAAATCTGGCTGTAGAACGTTGCCACGCCTTCGACATCGCTGGCCGGAATACCCAGCACATTAGCAATTGCGTGAATAGCGCCATCCGGCACCCAGCCCCGCTGTTTTTGCACGATCTTCAGCGCTTCAATTGAGGCTGCGCGCGCATCCTCGTAGTGATGTTTTTCATGCTCAATAGCGTGGTGCTCGGCCTCGCTCAGCACAAAGACCTCATTCGGGTCGATGGTTTGAATGGCAATTTTTTGATCGTGCATAATTAGCGGTCCACGTCTGACATAACAAAATCGATACTACCGAGGTAGACGATGAGATCGGATACCAGGCTGCCGCGGATCACTGACGGGATCTGCTGCAGGTGCGGGAAGCTTGGCGTGCGCACGCGGGTGCGGTAGCTCATGGTGCTGCCGTCGCTGGTCAGGTAGTAGCTGTTGATCCCTTTCGTCGCCTCAATCATCTGGAACGATTCATTGGCGGGCATCACCGGTCCCCAGGAGACCTGCAGGAAGTGGGTGATCAGGGTTTCAATGTGCTGCAGCGTACGCTCTTTCGGCGGCGGCGTGGTCAGCGGATGGTCCGCTTTGAACGGTCCTTCCGGCATGTTGTTCAGGCACTGCTCCAGAATACGCAGCGACTGCCACATCTCTTCCATTTTCAGCTGTACGCGGGTGTAAGCATCGCTGATGCCTGCGCCAACCGGAATTTCAAAATCGAAGTTTTCGTAGCCTGAATAAGGACGCCACTTACGCACGTCAAAGTCGAGACCGGTTGCACGCAGACCCGCACCGGTTGTGCCCCACGCCAGCGCTTCATCCATATTGTAAGCGGCTACGCCCTGTGAGCGTCCCATCAGCACGGTGTTGCGCAGTGCCGCTTTGTCATACTCTTTCAGGCGTTTTGGCATCCAGTCGAGGAACTCACGCAGCAGACGCTCCCAGCCTTTCGGCAGATCGTGCGCCACACCACCGATACGGAACCAGGCGGGATGCATGCGGAAACCGGTAATCGCTTCCACGACATCATAAATTTTCTGACGATCGGTAAACGCAAAGAACACCGGCGTCATTGCGCCAACGTCCTGAATAAAGGTTGAGATGTAGAGCAGGTGGCTGTTGATACGGAACAGCTCAGAGAGCATCACGCGAATGACGTTAACGCGGTCTGGTACCGTGATCCCGGCCAGTTTCTCTACGGCGAGTACGTAAGGCATTTCATTAACACAGCCGCCCAGATACTCGATACGATCGGTATAGGGGATATAGCTGTGCCAGGACTGCCGCTCGCCCATCTTCTCGGCACCGCGATGGTGATAGCCAACGTCAGGTACGCAGTCGACAATCTCTTCACCGTCGAGCTGCAGGATGATACGGAAAGCACCGTGCGCAGAGGGGTGGTTCGGGCCAAGGTTAAGGAACATAAAGTCCTCATTGGCCGTGCTGCGTTTCATGCCCCACTCTTCTGGTTTGAACGTCAGCGACTCCATTTCCAGATCTTCTTTCTGCTTAGTCAGCGTAAAGGGATCGAACTCAGTCGCGCGCGCCGGATAATCTTTACGCAGCGGGTGCCCTTCCCAGGTCTGCGGCATCATAATGCGCGTCAGATGAGGATGCCCCTGGAACGTAATGCCAAACATCTCCCAGGTCTCGCGCTCATACCAGTTGGCGTTGGCGAAGATAGTGGTGATGGTTGGCACATTCAGATCGTTTTCAGATAACGCCACCTTGAGCATAATGTCGCGGTTACGTTCAATAGAAAGCAGATGATAGAAAACGGAAAAATCCGCAGCAGGCAGGCCTGCGCGGTGGGTACGTAAACGCTCATCAAAGCCATGCAGGTCATACAGCATGACATAGGGCTTAGGCAGCTTGCGCAGAAACGTTACAATTTCCAGCAGCTGTTCGCGCTTTACCCAGACTACAGGAATGCCGGTGCGGGTTGCCTGAACAGTAAAGGCGTCCGGCCCAAAACGATTACGCAGCTCGCCGATCACCGGGTCATCCAGGTGCTCACGGGTTTGCCATGCTGGCTGAGCGAGATCTTGCGTGGTCAAATCTGTCATACGTTACTCACCATTCCGGCCTGTTATCAGGCACTCAAAAGAAGGCGTCAGGATGGCGGCACACACTACGTTGTCATTTTCTGCTGTGGCCGTTACTCCATCCGTGTACGGGATACTTACACTTCGTCCGGGGTTCTCAGGTTAGTGACGGCAATGCGCTCGCCACGTTTCCTTTCACGTTCAGACTGCATGTTGGCGCGATATACACCCTGGTCACCGACTACCCATGAGAGTGGACGGCGCTCTTTACCGATCGACTCACGCAGCAGCAGCAGCGCCTGCATATAGGCTTCCGGACGCGGCGGGCAGCCCGGAATGTAAACATCCACCGGCAGAAATTTATCCACACCCTGTACGACAGAATAGATGTCATACATCCCGCCTGAGTTAGCGCAGGCACCCATAGAGATCACCCATTTAGGTTCCAGCATCTGATCGTACAAACGCTGAATAACGGGTGCCATTTTGGTAAAAGGCGTACCGGCAATAACCATAAAGTCAGCCTGGCGCGGCGAGGCGCGCATAACTTCAGCGCCAAAGCGTGCCACGTCATGCACCGCAGTAAATGACGTGGTCATTTCTACGTAGCAGCAGGAGAGGCCAAAGTTATAGGGCCAGAGAGAGTTCTTACGACCCCAGTTCACCATGTCATGCAGAGCGTGTTCCAGCTTGCCCATATAAACGCTACGGTGAACGTGCTGTTCCAGAGGATCGGTAACAATCTCCTGTTTCTGCAGAGGATAGCGATCGCCATCCCCGCCGTTCGGGTCTACGCGTGTCAGCGTGTAGTCCATCTTATTGCCTCGCTTTTACTGCTTATGAGGGTTGGTGTGACTGTGGCTGACCGGGCTTGATTTGACCACTACGCGACGACGCGCAGGAGCCCAATCCAGCGCGCCGATGCGAACCAGATAAACCAGGCCTGCCAGGAGCACCAAAATGAAAATTGCGGCTTCGACAAAGCCGACCCAGCCGCTTTCGCGAATGGAGGTCGACCAGGCGTATAAATAGAGGGCTTCCACGTCGAAAATAACGAAAAACATGGCAACCAGATAGAATTTTGCAGAGAGGCGGATGTGGGTATCGCCAACCGATTCAATACCAGACTCAAACGGGGTGTTTTTGTAACGCGCTTTAGCACGTCCACCAAGCAGCCAGCCGCCGGTTAACATAAAGGCACAAAGGCCAAATGCGATCACAATAAATACAATAAACGCCCAGTGATGAGCGATGACTTCGGTGGTTGTTGACATACGCTTTGCTTACTCATCAAAAGTGGCGATGGCATCCTGCACTGTTGCAGCAAACACACCACATCGATTCAAGGGAAGGATAAAAACCTTATAAACGTTGCTGTCTTTCCTGATTAGGCAGCAATTTTATGGGGTTTTTTACTCCTTTCTATAACCTTTTGTCAACTTTGACAAAAGTATCCAAACATTATTTTACACCCGCATCATATTATTAACATATACCCTCATCAGCGCCAGCTAAATCGCTTCAGTTTGTGCGGTTAATTTCAGTGTAGCGGGGTTTTACATGCATGGATCGTGCGTTTAACACTCACATTTTGACAGGTCTTCCGCAGATTTCCCTCTCCCTGACAGGGTTATTTTTTTGATCCAGAACACACTTCTGCGCTTTTAGCTCTAAAAAGCAGCGCATATGGCAGGATCGGTTAGTGCAAAGAAGGCATTTTTTGATAAAAAATTTCTAAAATGACGGGAATTGAAACAACTGCTCGTTTTTCGGAAAGCCTGATAATTATCGGCCATAAAAATGCGTATCTGGCCCCGGATAACAGGCAAAAAAAAGCCTTAGTCGCAGTTACACCGACTAAGGCTTTTTTATAGCAATTATACAGCGCGTAACGCGCGTATTACTGCAGTGTCGCTACGGCTTACTCTTCATCATCCAGCAGCAGTGAGCTATCCGGATTTGCACTGAGATTGTAAGGATCGTTCGTCGATTGCATGGCGTTGAAAATGGCCAGCGCCAGTTCATTATCGCTGTCAGCGTTACGGCACAGCAGGTATTGCGTATCCGGTAACACTGGCAAACCTTCGGCTGCGCCCATTACGCGCAACTCAGGACTCATCATTTCAACCGGACGTGCCGTTACGCCCAGACCGGCTTTAACGGCCGCGCGCACTGCTGCCAGCGTTGATGCCACGTAAGAGATACGCCATGGAATACCCGCTTCGTTCAGATGGTCTATCGCCATATCGCGATACGGGCTTGGTTCATCCAGCAGTACCAGAGGAATCGCTTCGCCGCGCTGGAAAATATAGTCAGCGGCACAGTACCAGAGCGTTGGTGAAGTACGCAGTACCTGATGCGTGAAGTTACCCGGGCTGGACGTGGTCACAACCAGATCGACTTCTCCCTGGTTCAGCATCTCCATCATAAACGGGTTACGTTTTACACGTACATCGATGGCGAGCTTTGGATAGACTGACGTCACCCGGTTCAGCAGGAAAGGCAGAATGGTATCTGACGTGTCATCAGAGGCTCCGATAGTCAGAACGCCCTGAATATTGCTGTACATGAGTGAGGTGCAGGCTTCGTCGTTAAAACGCAGGATTTTCCTGGCATAGCCAAGCAGCTGGATACCGTGCTCCGTCAGAAGTTTGTTACGTCCATGTCGGGCAAACAGCTCTTTACCTACCAGTTGCTCCAGACGTTGCATCTGCTGGCTTACCGCTGACTGGGTTCTGCACACGGCCGCCGCCGCCGCTGCAAACGTATTCAGGTCTGCAACAGCAACAAATGTACGCAGCAGATCGAGGTCGAGATTCAGTATCGGACGATTTGCATTAGTCATGATTTTTTTCTTCACTTTATAAGATTTTTAGAACTACTACCCTGGTGTATTGCCACAAAATCAAAGAGATAAGTGGCAATGGTGCTTACTGACAATCTCCAGAGGAGATCGTCTTAAAACCGAGTTCAGGCGGGTAATGACGAGCGTACGTTCTCTGGCAGCAGAGAGGCGGCGTCATTAGAGACAGAACAACTTCAGGGCCAAAGACAAGAGTCGTACCGGTGCTGGAAGCTGTGTAGTTGCCTGGTTGCCTGCATAAAAGGTTGCAGAGCAAAAAAAGAGATAACACGTTGTTATGTCGAAACGAAGCCATAAAGTGCTTCAAATAATAAATTATACTTAATCATTTTTACGCTTTAAAGGGAAATGTTTTCGTGCAAAACATCAAATTTTTTGCTTAATAAGCCCGTTTAGCCCCTCCGGCAACGCCAGGGTTAAATTCTGACCACTTGGTTTGTAAACTTATTTGGAGCGATAAAGTTACAGAAAAACGCTCATTGCCCGCCAGTATTGCGATCGTACCCGTTGCTATTCGCGCAATTTCTATGCTGAGACTGCGCATAAGAATGCAGATATTGCCGCTGCGCCATGCATGAGTTAACGTCAGCTGAATAAAACAGCATCATTTAGCAAGGTACGCTTAACTATTTCATTGCGCAGCTAATCATTAGTATGGAAAGCATAACCCGGTTTTCTTATGACAGAGGGGCAGCTGGCGTAGCCGTTACAGGCAAATCGCATCGCTATTTACCAAAATAATAGTCTTGTAAATTAACCACAGGCAGTCATAAAAACCAATTTAACCGGCATATCACCATAATTACGCTACCCACACCGGGAATCTGTCTCAATCACGCCAAAAGCCGCTGCCACCCTTCTTTTGTTATCGGGAGAGGAGTAAATTGGGCAGGTTTTAACTGGGTGGCGGGTTAAAGGACTCTGCCCGAAAAGGCGGCAACGATGAATTTCCAAATTGATAAATCCGGTAAGCTGGAAAATGTCTGTTACGACATTCGCGGACCGGTACTAAAAGAAGCAAAGCGACTTGAAGAAGAAGGCAACAAGGTTCTCAAGCTCAATATTGGCAACCCAGCGCCGTTTGGTTTTGAAGCACCTGATGAAATTCTGGTCGACGTTATACGTAATCTGCCTGGTGCGCAGGGATACTGCGACTCCAAGGGGCTCTACTCTGCTCGTAAAGCCATTATGCAGCACTATCAGGCGCGTGATATGCGCGACGTTACCGTTGAAGATATCTATATCGGCAATGGGGTATCAGAGCTGATCGTGCAGGCGATGCAGGCGCTGCTCAATAGCGGCGATGAGATGCTGGTGCCGGCACCGGATTACCCACTGTGGACGGCAGCCGTTTCACTCTCCAGCGGCAAAGCTGTCCATTACCGATGCGATGAGTCAGCCGGCTGGTTTCCGGATCTGGATGATATCCGTAGCAAAATCACACCGCGCACGCGTGGAATTGTGATTATCAACCCCAATAACCCGACCGGCGCGGTTTACAGTAAAGAGCTGCTGCTGGAGGTGGTAGAAATAGCGCGTCAGCATAACCTGATCATCTTTGCTGATGAAATCTATGACAAAATCCTCTACGACGATGCGCAGCATCACTCCATTGCGGCGCTGGCACCCGATCTTCTGACGGTGACCTTTAACGGTTTGTCTAAAACCTATCGCGTGGCCGGTTTTCGTCAGGGCTGGATGGTGCTAAACGGGCCGAAAAAGCACGCCAAAGGCTATATTGAAGGCCTGGAAATGCTCGCCTCTATGCGCCTGTGTGCCAACGTGCCCGCTCAGCATGCGATTCAGACCGCGCTGGGAGGCTACCAGAGCATCAGCGAGTTTATCGCCCCTGGCGGACGGCTCTACGAGCAGCGCCAGCGCGCCTGGGAGCTGATTAACGATATTCCCGGCGTAAGCTGCGTTAAACCGCAGGGCGCGCTTTACATGTTCCCGCGTATCGATCCGAAAAAATTTAATATTTATGACGATCAGAAGATGGTGCTCGACTTCCTGCTGCAGGAAAAAGTGCTGCTGGTACAGGGCTCCGCCTTTAACTGGCCACATCCGGATCACGTGCGCATTGTTACTCTGCCGCGGGTAGACGATCTGGAGATGGCGATCGGCAAGTTTGGACGTTTTCTGCAGGGTTACCGGCAGTAAGTCACCTTCTGCTGCAGCCAGCCAGGCGCTTAACCTGTCATGTACCTGGCTGCAGTCAGGTATATACTGTATGCATTCCGGGGAGGGGTTTCCTCCCCGCTGTGCTGACAGGATGCTGTAATGACTCAAAGCCACTTTTTCGCTCACCTCTCCCGCCTGAAACTCATCAATCGCTGGCCGCTGATGCGCAATGTGCGTACAGAAAATGTCTCTGAACACAGCCTGCAGGTCGCGATGGTGGCGCATGCGCTGGCAGTGATCAAAAATCTGAAATTTGCAGGTGAACTCAATCCCGATCGTATTGCAATGCTGGCGCTCTATCATGATGCCAGTGAAGTGCTGACCGGCGATCTGCCAACGCCGGTTAAGTATTACAACGCGCAAATTGCGCATGAATACAAAAAGATTGAGAAAATTGCCCAGCAAAAGCTGATTGAAATGCTGCCGCCCGAATTGCAGGAAGCGTATCGGCCGCTGATTGATGAACACCACTATAGCGCGGCCGAACAGGCTGTGGTGAAACAGGCTGACGCTCTCTGCGCCTATCTGAAATGCCTTGAGGAGCTCTCTGCCGGCAACCATGAATTTTCACTGGCTAAAACACGGCTGGAGAAGACCCTGACCGAGCGGCGTTCACCTGAAATGGATTATTTTGTGGAGGTGTTCGTCCCGAGCTTTACTCTGTCGCTTGATGAGATTTCACAGGAGACCCCGCTCTGAGCGAGCGGGTATCATTCAGGCGCGCAGGCTCAGCGAAAAGGCGCCGGTGTCGTTCTGCGTAATTTTCAGCGTGCTCAGATCGGGCAGATTAAACAGAACCTGGTTCAGACCAGGCGTATCTGCCGCTGGATCGATGGCGATCACTGCGCTGCCGGCCGCAAGGCCTGCCGCAATACCTGCGGGCGCATCTTCTACCACCACACATTCAGACGGATGCAGGCCCAGACGCTCAGCACCCAGTAAATAGGGTTCCGGATCGGGCTTGCCGCGCCGGATATCGTTAGCCGTAATAAACACCGCTGGCAAAGGGAGCTCAGCTGCGCGATGCCTGGCGTGGGCTACCGGCACCGAACCGGAGGTGACAATCGCCCAGGGGATGTTCTGCTCATTAAGCTGCGTCAGCAGCGCGCGCGCGCCGGCTATCTCCCGTATGCCCTGCGTATCCCGGGCTTCCTGCTGCTCCAGCCAGTGAAATTCCGCCTGGATGGCGGCCTCACTCTCGCCGCGCATGAAATGGCGCAGTGAATCGATAGCGGGTTTGCCGTGAATATAATCGAGTACCACCTCAGCGCTGAGCGCATGACGCTCGCCCCACTGCGTCCAGCAGCGGTTTACTGCCGGCAGTGAATCCACCAGCGTGCCATCCAGGTCAAACAGAAATCCTTTAAAATTCACCTGCTGCTCCTTATCCGATTGTGCAGAATTAAAGATCGTCCAGAAAGGTGCGATCCAGCTGTCTGAACGCCCGTTTAAGTACATCAGCCAGCGCCTGATAGGTGGGCTTTCCCTCTACCGGTGCAATCGCCTGCCCCGCCTCTTCCAGTTTGCTGCGGACTTCGTTAAACCACTGCAGCAGCGCAGGCGGCAGCGGCGTACCGGCTCGTTTACCCAGCCACCACAATCCCTGCATCGGCAGGCTGCAGGCAAACAGCGCGGTGGCGATGGCTGGCCCCAGCTGCCCGCCCAGCGCTATCTGCCACGTCAGGGTAAATACGGCCAGCGGCGGCATAAAACGGATGGCAAAGCGGGTCGCCGTAACGACCCGGTTTTCCGGAAACACTGGCGCCAGACGTTTATCCGCAGGCCAGGTTTTCATGTAGTGTTGTCCGCGCTGAAATAAGCCAAACCAGCCCGGATTACCTGCGTCATTCGCCATTATGCACCTCAACTAATACTGCATTATTTAAAATAAATTTGTAACTACACAACTTTACGTGACATCCTTCAAAACATTTTGTTTTTGCAGGTGACAGTGGGTATTCTGACGCCGTTTTCAGTAACATTACCGGAAGCTGCCGCCTGATTAAAGCACAGCCAGAGCCAGGTATTGCTACAGCGCTTTCAAAAATTTGCGTAAAATTACCGAATTTTTTTGCGTGTCGTTTTCTTTTTAGCTGGCGCATGATGTTAATCATAAATCGCCCCGCTCTCATGGGCTACGCTGTTAGTCTGATTGCGTTATTTTTAGCCACTATTTAACAAATAGGTACTTCCATGTCGACGAAGTTAGTACTGGTTCTGAACTGCGGCAGTTCTTCTCTTAAATTTGCTATCCTCAATCCAGCTACCGGCGATGAGTACCTGTCGGGACTGGCTGAATGTTTCCACCTGCCGGAAGCGCGGATTAAATGGAAGCTGGAAGGCAGCAAGCAGGAAGCACCATTGGGTGCAGGCGCAGCCCACAGCGAAGCGCTGAACTTCATCGTTAAATCTATTCTGGCACAAAAACCAGAGCTTTCGGCACAAATCGCTGCAATCGGCCACCGTATCGTACATGGCGGTGAGCGACTGACCCAGTCCGTCATCATTGATGAGGCGGTCATTCAGGGCATTAAAGATGCCTCTTCTTTTGCACCGCTGCACAATCCGGCGCATTTAATCGGCATTGATGAGGCGATGAAAAATTTCCCGCATCTCTCTGATAAGAATGTGGCGGTTTTTGATACGGCTTTCCATCAGACGATGCCTGAAGAATCGTATCTCTACGCCCTGCCTTATCATCTCTATCGCGAGCATGGCGTACGCCGCTACGGCGCTCACGGCACCAGCCACTATTATGTGACGCAGGAAGCGGCAAAAATGCTGAACAAGCCAGTCAGCGAGCTGAACATTATCACCTGTCACCTTGGTAACGGCGGCTCCGTGTCTGCTATTCGTAACGGCCAGTGCGTTGATACCTCAATGGGCCTGACGCCACTTGAAGGTTTAGTCATGGGCACCCGCAGCGGTGACATCGATCCGGCCATTGTTTTCTTCCTGCACGATGCACTGGGTATGAGCGTTGATGCGATCAACAAGCTGCTGACCAAAGAGTCAGGGCTGCTGGGCCTGACGGAAGTAACCAGCGACTGCCGCTACGTTGAAGATAACTATGCGACTAAAGATGATGCAAAGCGTGCGATGGATGTTTTCTGCCACCGGCTGGCCAAATATATCGGCAGCTATACGGCGCTGATGGATGGTCGCCTGGATGCAGTCATCTTTACCGGCGGTATTGGCGAAAATGCGGCTCTGGTACGCGAACTGGCCCTGGGCAAACTGGGTCTGCTGGGCTTTGACCTTGATCACGAGCGCAATCTGGCTGCCCGCTTTGGCAAATCCGGTTTTATCAATAAAGAGGGTACCCGCCCTGCACTCGTCATCCCGACCAATGAAGAGCTGGTGATTGCGCAGGATGCCGCGCGTCTGACGGCCTGATCCCTTTCTTCTCCGTCAGCTCAGGCTGACGGAGCGATTTTGACACCCTGTAACACCGCGAGGTTTTTAACGTGTCACGTACAATTATGCTTATCCCCACCGGCACCAGCGTCGGCCTGACCAGCGTCAGCCTTGGCGTGATCCGCGCAATGGAACGCAAAGGCGTGCGCCTGAGTGTTTTCAAGCCCATTGCTCAGCCGCGCGCCGGTGGTGACCGACCGGACCAGACGACCACCATTATTCGTAAGAACTCCGCTATTCCTGCCGCTGAACCGCTGCAGATGTCACGCGTTGAGTCACTGCTGGGTTCAAACCAGCAGGATGTACTGATGGAAGAGATCATTGCCAACTACCACGCTACGGCCAGAGAAGCAGAGGTGGTGCTGGTCGAAGGTCTGGTGCCGACACGTAAGCATCAGTTCGCTTCGGCGCTCAACTACGAGATCGCCAAAACGCTGAACGCAGAGATTGTTTTTGTGATGGCGCTGGGCAATGACTCGCCGGCTCAGTTAAAAGAGCGTATTGAGCTAAGCCAGAGCAGCTTTGGCGGCAGTAAAAACAAAAACATCACAGGCGTTATCATCAACAAGCTGAATGCCCCGGTTGATGAGCAGGGTCGTACCCGTCCCGATCTGTCAGAGATTTTTGATGACTCCTCTAAAGCCAGCGTAGCCAACATCGATCCGAAACAGCTGTTTGCTAACAGCCCGTTGCCGGTGCTGGGCTGTGTGCCATGGAGCTTTGACCTGATCGCCACGCGCGCTATCGATATGTGCCGCCACCTCAACGCGGAAATCATCAACGAAGGTGAAATCGAGACGCGCCGCGTTAAATCTGTGACCTTCTGCGCACGCAGCATCCCGCACATGCTGGAGCATTTCCGTCCCGGCTCACTGCTGGTGACCTCGGCCGATCGCCCTGACGTACTGGTTGCTGCCTGTCTGGCAGCGATGAACGGTATTGAAATTGGTGCCATTCTGCTGACCGGCGGCTATCAGATCGAAGCGCCTATTGCCCGTCTGTGCGAGCGCGCTTTCCAGACCGGCCTGCCGGTGTTTATGGTGAAAACCAACACCTGGCAGACGTCGCTGAGCCTGCAGAGCTTCAACCTGGAAGTACCGGCTGACGATACGCAGCGTATTGAAAAAGTGCAGGAGTATGTTGCCGGCTTTATCAACGCCGACTGGATTGAGTCGCTGACCGCCACTTCCGAACGCAGTCGTCGCCTGTCGCCTCCTGCTTTCCGCTATCAGTTGACCGAACTTGCACGTAAAGCGGGCAAACGCATTGTCCTGCCGGAAGGCGACGAACCGCGCACGGTTAAAGCGGCGGCAATCTGCGCCGAACGCGGCATTGCCACCTGCGTCCTGCTGGGGGATTCGGATGAGATCCAGCGCGTGGCGGCGGCTCAGGGCGTGGAGCTGGGCACCGGCATTGAGATTGTCGATCCGAAAGTTGTGCGCGGAAACTATGTGCCGCGCCTGGTTGAGCTGCGCAAAAGCAAAGGCATGACGGAAGTCGTGGCGGAGGAGCAGCTGGAAGACAATGTGGTGCTGGGTACCATGATGCTGGAGAGCGGAGAAGTGGATGGCCTGGTCTCTGGCGCGGTGCACACCACTGCCAATACCATTCGTCCGCCGCTGCAGCTGATCAAAACTGCGCCCGGCAGCTCGCTGGTTTCATCCGTGTTCTTTATGCTGCTGCCGGAACAGGTACTGGTTTACGGCGACTGCGCCATCAACCCCGATCCTAACCCGGAGCAGCTGGCTGAAATCGCGATTCAGTCTGCAGATTCCGCCAGCGCCTTTGGTATCGATCCGCGCGTAGCGATGATCTCTTACTCAACCGGCAACTCCGGTGCGGGCAGCGACGTTGAGAAAGTGCGCGAAGCCACCCGCATTGCGCAGGAGAAGCGCCCCGATCTGGTTATTGATGGTCCGCTGCAATATGACGCGGCCATTATGGAAGATGTTGCCAGGTCCAAAGCGCCTGATTCGGCGGTTGCCGGACGCGCCACGGTCTTTATCTTCCCGGATCTCAATACCGGTAACACTACGTACAAAGCGGTGCAGCGCTCTGCCGATCTGATCTCTATCGGCCCGATGCTGCAGGGCATGCGTAAACCGGTCAATGACCTGTCACGCGGCGCGCTGGTCGATGATATCGTCTACACCATCGCCCTGACGGCCATTCAGTCGCAGCAGGCGGAAGGATAAGCTCTCCTCCCCTGCTCAGGTATAAAAAAAGCATGCGCCAGGCGCATGCTTTTTTTTCGCGTCGTGCAGATGCAGCGGTCAGCTTTCGCTGTTCTGCTTGCTGCGTGCTGCATCGCTATTACGGCTCAGCCACAGCGAGAGCGCTTTCAGTGAATCGTCGGTAAACTCATCGCAGCGCGCCGTGATCTCTTCTGGCGTCATCCAGAAAATCTCATCAACTTCACTCTCCTGCATCGCAAACGGACCGTGAGAAACACAGCTGAACAGCCCGCCCCAGACGCGGCAGTGCTGATCTTCAAAGTAGAATTTGCCGTGTTCAGCGAAGGGTACTGCCGCGATCCCCAGCTCCTCTTCCGCTTCGCGCCGTGCAGATTCGAGCATCTCTTCACCGCTCTGCACCACGCCACCCGCGGTGGCATCCAGCATACCGGGCATGAAATCTTTGGTTTCTGTGCGACGCTGTACCAGGATCTTGCCCATACCATCATGAACCACGATATAGGTGGCGCGATGGCGCAGACACTGTGCCCGCATCTGTGCCCGGCTGGCCTGCGCAATCACTTCGTTCTCTTCGCTGACGATATCCACCCACTCAATAGCGTCATCTGCCGTTTGATCCACCATCCGTAACCCTTTTGACGTTTCAGCGTGCGCGGCACGCGTCGGTTTTTTTATTGCTTTATCAGAATGCGCGTAAGGTAAAGCGTTCTTATCACTGTCGCAAGCGCTTAGCGTGCTTTGCCCGATCCCGCCAGCCTCAGCATAAGCAGCCGGGGTGCCACATCTTTACCGGCTTTTTTCACCTAAGGCAATAATCTGCTGGTCGGATCTTTGCCTCTCCGGCAGCCTCAGGGCCGCTTTTTCCCTCACGCTGCAGGCGCTGTCACACTCACTCTCCGCTTCTCTTCTATGCTCAATGCTGAGCAGATAATAATTTACAGGGAGGCTCACGATGCAATTACTGATTACCGGCGGCACCGGGTTGATTGGCCGCCACCTGATCCCGCGACTGCTGCAGCTCGGGCATCAGGTGAATGTAGTGACGCGTGACGTGGCAGCCGCGCGGGAAAAACTCGATGAGCGCGTCAGGCTCTGGTCCGGACTCGATCAGCAGTCCGACCTTAATGGCATAGAGGGCATTATAAATCTGGCTGGCGAACCTATCGCTGATAAGCGCTGGAGCGCCAGCCAGAAGCAGCAGCTGTGCGAAAGCCGCTGGCAAATCACTGAACAGCTGGTTTCACTGATCCACGCCAGCAGTACTCCTCCCGCGTTTCTAATCTCCGGTTCAGCCACTGGCTTCTATGGCGACAGCGGCGAGGTCATTGTGACCGAAGAGGATCCCGGTCAGGATGAATTTACCCATACGCTGTGCGCGCGCTGGGAACAGCTGGCGCTCAAGGCCGAGAGCGAGCAAACCCGGGTCTGCCTGCTGCGTACCGGCGTTGTGCTGGCGCGTGAGGGCGGTGCGCTGGAAAAGATGAAACTGCCTTTTCGTCTTGGCGTGGGCGGGCCGATTGGCAGCGGCAAACAGTATCTGCCGTGGATCCATATTGATGACATGATCGATGCCATCATCTGGCTGATGGATCACCCGTCGCTGCGCGGTCCGTTCAACATGGTTGCCCCCTATCCGGTGCGTAACGAACAGTTTGCCGCGACGCTGGGACAGGTCATGCACCGGCCCGCTTTTATGCGCACGCCGGCGGCCGCCATCAAACTGATGATGGGTGAATCAGCAGTGCTGGTGCTGGGCGGTCAGCATGTGCTGCCCAAACGGCTGGAGGCGTCCGGCTTTACCTTTCGCTGGTACGATTTACAGCAGGCGCTGCAGGATGTGGCGGGATCACCGCCCCGTCCATAACCATCGAAGCGGCTCAGGCCTGCTTCGGCTGGCTATTCGACGCCGTCAGACCTCCGTCGACCGGCAGGTTAACGCCGGTGATATAACGCGCGTCATCGCTGGCGATAAAAGCAGTTGCGCTAGCGGTATCTTACGGCTCACCGGCGCGGCGCTGCAGAATGCGATCATAGAAGCGTTAATGCAGCGCCTCATCTCTTTTTATCTCTTCGGTAAGATCGGTGAGAGCAAAGCCAGGGCAAACGGCGTTGTTAACCAGCATATCGACGCGCCCATATTGCCGCTGCGGCACCCATGCCGGCTCCGGTGATCACCACCACTTACTCTGCAAAGCGCGACATCTTTCCTCCGGGTTATTTCGCGGTTGACACGGCTAAGCCTGACAGCCAGTACGCTGAGTTCAAGCGAAGCCTGCAGATTTAACGTGCCGCTTAGCTGAGGCAATAACCTGCGGATATTCAAATAGTGCACTTTTTCGTACAGGCTCAACTGCGCTGCTGCGCGATACGCGATTTCACTGCGGATGCTTCCCGGGTGTGTCCCGGTTGCGGCACGCGAATAATAAACGTCAGCACGCCGGCAAACACATACAGCCCGGTATACGCCCATACCACGCCGACGATATCGAAGAACGGCAACATAACTGAAGCAATCGCCGGTGCCACAAAGTTGCTGAGGCCTGCCGACAGATTGTAAATCGAAACGGCTGCGCCTTTATGATGCGGTTCAAGCGTCGGGAACACGGCGGTCATTGGCACAAATGCCGCGACAAAAATCCCCAGCATCACCGCCGGAATCAGCGCGACCCAGAAATTGTGGCCGGCATACAGCGGCAGGTAGTAAAACGCCAGGCTGGAGATCGCCATACCGAGGCAGCCATACCAGCGCACCTGGCGGATCCAGCCAATTTTCTCGCCGATGATGCCCCAGAAGATGTTGGTGAAAATGGTGACAAAAAAGAACACTGCCCAAATCTGCAACCATTCAGAGATGGTAAAGCCGAGACGATCAACAAACAGCAGCGGCATGATAATCGCAAAACCAAACAACGATAGCGTATTGATGATGCGAATCAGACAGGCGTAAAACACGTGCTGGTTGGTGAACAGAATGGTCACTGCGCGTGACATTTCGGTCATTTTGTCACGCAGCGGCAGATTCACGCGCGAACGGTCCACCGGCACATTGCGCAGGCTGAAAAAGGCCAGTACGCCGCCCGCCGCTACCCAGCCAATCGCCAGCCACAGCGTGCCGGTTTCACCCAGCATCGGGATAGTCAGGCTGGGCAGATAGCTGCCAACCACGCCAATGCCGACCGAATACATCGCCCAGAACCATCCGGTGGCGGCAGCCAGTTTCTCGCGCGGCAGTACCTGCACCAGCATCATCATGAAGGAGTAGATGAACAGCGGATAAGCCAGCCCGCGAATGCCGTAAAACAGCACCATCAGCGGATAATTGCGCAGGCCAAGACCGAGCGATATAAACAGCGTGTGCATCACTATCCACAGCACAAAGCCAATCAGCATTGCACGTTGCGGGGTAATCAACTCCGCAACCACGCCGGAAGCCCAGGCCGCCAGCGCCGCCGCCAGTCCGTAAAAGGTAAACACCAGCGCCGACTGGCCCGGCGTGAAGCCCATGTCAGTAATATGGCGGGAGAGAAACGCCATTTCGAAGCCGTCGCCCGCCATAAAGATGGCAATCGCGAGGAAGCCCCGGAACATTTTTTTCGGTAAGCCAAACCAGTAATCGTTCGCTTGCATCACCATCTTCCTCTGTTCAGTAAGCCGTCAGGCAGGCAGCAGCGCGCGTGCCTGCTGTTGTTGAGCGTAGAGTTCGCGGAACAGGCGCAGGCGCTGCTGCAGCACCGCACCGCGCGCCGCATCGGGCTGGTAACGCGCCTGAACCGGCGGTTTCAGGCATACCTGCTGCTCGTTGCCGCCGGCACTGAGCCAGGCCAGACGCGCGGCCCCAAGAGCGCCCGAGGCGCTGGCTGGATGAGTGACGATCGGCAGCTGCAGCACATCCGCAATCAGCTGTGCCCACAGCGTGCTGCGCGCGCCGCCGCCGGTCAGGCTGCACTGGGTAATTTGTCGCTGCGCATCGCCCAGCACCGCCAGTCCGTCCGCCAGGCCAAACGCTACGCCTTCAATCACCGCATAGCCCAGCAGCGCACGCGGCGTTTCGTGGCGCAGATTGAAGAAGGCGCCTGAGGCATCAGGATCGTTGTGCGGTGTGCGTTCACCCGAGAGATAGGGCAAAAACAGCGGTGCGCGGCGGCACTGCTCCGCGCTCAGTTCTGCCATCTCTGCCATTAGCTGGTTCTCGCTCACCGATAACAGCTGGCACAGCCAGCGCAGACAGCTGGCAGCACTTAGCATCACGCTCATCTGATGCCAGCGCCCCGGCAGCGCGTGGCAAAAAGCGTGCACGCCAGATTGTGGATCGGCCTGCAGACGGTCGTTAACCACGAAGATCACGCCGGATGTGCCGAGTGAGATAAACGCATCGCCGGGATTAACCGCGCCAACGCCTACCGCAGAGGCCGCGTTATCACCGCCGCCGCCTGCCACGCTCACCGTGGCGGACAAGCCCCAGGCGCGGGCAACATCTTCACGCAGCGTGCCGCTGACTGCACTTCCCTCCACCAGCGTGGGCAGTTGCGCGCGCGTCAGTCCGCTTATCGCCAGCAGTTCATCTGACCAGTCGCGCTGTGCCACATCCAGCCACAGCGTGCCCGCCGCATCGGACGGCTCGCTGACGAATGCTCCGGTGAGCCGCCAGCGCAGATAATCTTTCGGCAGCAGCACTTTCGCGATGCGCCGGAAGATCGCGGGTTCATGCTCAGCCACCCAGTGCAGTTTGGGGGCGGTAAAGCCCGGCATGATCATGTTGCCGCTGATGTGCATCATCTGCGGATGTCGGGTGCGCAGCGTCTCGCACTCGGCGGCGCTGCGCGTGTCGTTCCACAGTATGCACGGGCGCAATACCTGGCCGTCGGCATCCAGCAGCACTGCGCCGTGCATCTGGCCGGAGAGACCAATGGCGCGGATGGCGTGCCAGGCATCCGGCACCTGTTGTCGCAGTGCGGCCAGCACCTGTTCGCACGCCTGCCACCAGCTTTCCGGATCCTGCTCAGCCCAGTGCGAATGTGGACGCTGCACGCTAAGAGTGGCATGGCTGGAAGCCACAATGTCGCCCTGCGCGTTGACGATCAGCGCTTTGAGTTCGGAGGTGCCAATATCAATGCCGAGATACATCACACGCTCCTTATACCGCTGCCAGCATCTGTTCAGGCTGTTTCAGCCAGCGCTGCAGATCCGCCACCGTACGGTGCATTAGCGTGTGAAATGCCGCATCATCCGCCAGTTCAGCAAACAGCGCTTTGTCGCGGATAAACACGTCCAGCGCATCGGCGGCCGCAAATTGCTGATGCAATGCCTCTGCCTGCAACGCGCCATCCTGATAGGTATAAGGCAGATCGTCAGCGGCCCAGCGCTGCAGAAACAGGAAGAACAGCGCCGGCAATACCGCCGTGGCGGCGGGCTCCACGCCGCGCTGCCAGGTCTCACGCAGCGTCGGCGTTACCATGCCAGGGATTTTTGACAGGCCATCCGCGCCGACGCGCTGGTTGGTGTCTTTAATGTACGGATTACTGAAGCGCGCCAGTACCACATCGCGGTAATCGGCGAGATCGAGCGGGCTCGGCGTGAGCGACGGAATAACATCCTGAGTGATGTAGTCGTGCGCCAGCTGATAAATCGCCGGCTGGCGCGTGCTGTCGTCAATGTAGTTCAGTCCGGTAAGCGTGCCCGCCCAGGCAATCGCCGCGTGCGTGGCGTTGAGAATGCGTATTTTCGCCTCTTCCCACGGTAACACCGTGTCCACCAGCTCAACGCCCACTCTCTCCAGCGCCGGGCGACCGGCGATGAAATTGTCTTCGATTACCCATTGAATGAAGGATTCAGCCATCACGGCCGCGCCATCCTCCTTACCGGTAGCGGCCCTGACGCGTTCCGCCACATCGGATGTCGGGCGCGGTGTGATGCGGTCTACCATGGTGTCAGGCGACGTGGTGTTATCACGCACCCAGGCCGCCAGCGCCATATCGCCTTTCGCCGCCAGGAACGAGAGAAAGCCGTGGCGGAAACGCTCTCCGTTGTGGCGCAGGTTATCGCAGCTCAGCAGCGTAACCGCCGCGCCGCCGCTGGCCATACGCTGCTGCAGAATCCGCGTTAGCGCGCCGTACAGCGTGCGGATTTCACCGTGAATATCGGCCTGTACGTCCGGCTGCGCCAGGTCTAGCTCATGCTCTGGCGTCAGGTAGTAACCGGCTTCGGTCACGGTGAAGCTGATCACGCGGGTATGCGCCTCTGCGCCCTGGGCGACCAGCGCACTGATGTCACTGTCCCACGGCAGGATTTTGCGCAGCGAGGTGATGGTTTCATACGCGCGTTCGCCCTCTGGCGTGACGGTCTCCAGCACATATTCACCGTTCTGCGCCTGCAGCTGATTAAGCAGTGCTGCTGCATCATTGCGGATGTTGCCCAGCGCAATGCTCCAGCTCTCATCACCCTGCTCACGTAGCTTGTGCAGATACCACGCCTGATGGGCACGGTGGAAGGAGCCTGCACCGATGTGCATCCATACCAAATTCGTTGTCATAATCGCCTCAAAGTAAACTTTTGCCACTGCGAAGGGCATTTGCCCGATGCGACGTAGCATAGTCGGCGGCTAACATTTGGTTCTGCGAGATGCATCACAATTAATACATTTGCTCTCATTTAGGGCTTTTGCCCGATTAGCGCTTGCGTCTGATTCCGCGATAAACTGACGCTTCAGTTTTCGACGGAAGCGCGTGATGAGCAGAGAAGAGAAAAAACAGGAGCTGGCGGCGCGAGCGGCATGGATGTATTACGTCGCTGGCGTAACACAGCAGGAGATTGCGCGCGCGCTCGGCTTATCGCGTCAGGTGGCGCAGCGGCTGGTGTCCAGCGCACGGGAAATGGGCATGGTCAGCGTCAAAATCGATCATCCGGTTACCCACTGTCTGCAACTGGCGCACGAGGTGCAGACGAAATTTGGTCTTGAGCTGTGTCGGGTGGTGCCTTCTGCCCGTCTGGAGGATGACGCTATTCAGCAGATGCTGGCCGTTGAAGGGGCCTCAGTGATGAGCCAGTTTATCAGCGAGGAGCAGCCGCAGGTGTTCGGCATTGGATCCGGCAAAACGCTGCGTTCGATGATCGACGCGCTGCCGTGGATTGAACGACCACAGCATCAGTGCGTGTCGATGATTGGTGCGATTGCGCGCGATGATTCCGGTACGCGTTACGACGTGCCGCTAAAGATGGCTGAGAAAATGCAGGGCAAATATTTTTTTATCCCCGCGCCGCTCTATGCCGACACGCCAGAAGACAAAACCATGTGGGTGCAGCATCAGGTCTATCAGCGCGTGACGCAGCGCGCCCTGCAGGCAGACGTTGCGTTTGTTGGCATTGGTGAAGTGCAGCCGGGCTGTCCGCTAAATGCCGAAGGCTTTATTACCGATGTGCAGGTCAGAGAGCTTAACACGCGTGGCGTGGTGGGTGAGATGCTTGGCCATTTCTTTAATCAGCAGGGCGAGCGGGTGTGGGGCGAAACCGATGCGCTGCTCACCAGCGTGCTGCTGGAGAGCCAGACGCAGCGGAAGATTATCGGCTTTGCCGGCAGCGCACGGAAATATCCGGCCATTCGCGCCGCGCTATTGGGTGGGTGGATCTCCGGGCTAGTGACCGACGAAGACACGGCGCTGAAGTTGCTTGGCGAGTGATTAAAACGCTTCTGCAATACGTAGCGGCGCGATTTATCGCGCCGGGTTAATCGCAAAATGGCAAACAAGCGCGCCATGAATTGCGCCGCTACGGCTCAGCAGCCTATTTTAACGAGCCTTTCAGGAACTGCTGCAGGCGCGGACTCTTTGGATTGCCAAACAGCTCATCGGGCGTCCCCTCTTCCTCAATTTTTCCCTGATGCAGGAAAATCACATGGTTTGAGACGTGGCGGGCAAATTCCATCTCGTGCGTGACCACGACCATGGTTTTTCCCTCTTCCGCCAGCTTCTGCATAATACGCAGGACTTCGCCTACCAGCTCGGGATCGAGCGCTGAGGTCGGTTCATCAAACAGCAGCACTTCCGGTTCCATTGCCAGCGCACGGGCAATGGAGACGCGCTGCTGCTGGCCGCCAGAGAGATGTACCGGATATTTTGCCCGCGCGCGCGCATCAATCCCGACTTTATCCAGATATTTGATCGCCCGTTCGCGCGCTTCCGCCTTGCTCAGACCGAGCACCTGAATGGGTGCTTCCGTCACGTTATCCAGCACCGTCATATGACTCCAGAGGTTGAAGTGCTGAAACACCATGGTGAGGCGCGTGCGCAGCGAGCGCAGCTGCTCCTTGTTCGCCACTTTCAGCTGGCCGTCGGTATCGCGCACCAGCGCAATCTGTTCGTTATTAACGGCGATAGCCCCTTCGCTCGGCTTTTCGAGGAAGTTAATGCAGCGTAAAAACGTACTTTTCCCGGAGCCGGAAGAGCCAATGATGCTAATCACATCGCCGGCATTGGCGCGCAGTGAGACGCCTTTCAGAACTTCATGTTCACCGTAACGTTTGTGCAGTTCGGCAACCTGTAATTTATTTTCAGCCATAGTGATACTCAGTGCGACGAAGAGGGTTTCACATGTGCCAGAAAGCGGCGCTCCGCAAGGCGGAACAGGCTAATCAGCACATAAGAGATAATCAGATAGAGCACGGCAGCGAGCCCAAACGCGGTAAACGGCTGATAGGTGGCCGAGTTAATATCACGCGCGATTTTCAGCAGATCCGGCACGGTCGCAGTAAACGCCAGCGCGGTGGAGTGCAGCATCAGGATCACTTCATTGCTGTATGCGGGCAGCGCGGTACGCAGCGCGGAGGGCAAAATGATGCAGCGGTAAAGCTTTACGGTTGAAAAACCGTAGGCGCGCGCCGCTTCAATTTCGCCATGTGGCACGGCGCGGATGGCGCCCGCAAAGATTTCAGTGGTGTAGGCGCAGGTATTCAGCGTAAATGCCAGCAGCGTACAGTTCAGACCGCTGCGAAAAAAGGCGTTCAGCAGCTCAGATCCTTTCACCACTTCCAGCGTATACATGCCGGAGTAGAACACCAGCAGCTGGACGTAGAGCGGCGTGCCGCGAAACACATAGGTAAACAGCCAGACCGGGGTTGAGATAAACCGGTTGGGTGATACGCGGGCGATGGCCAGGATCACAGCCAGACAGCCGCCGAGCACAACAGAAAGAATAAGCAGCCACAGCGTGATCGCCACGCCGGTGAAGCGATAGCCATCGGTCCAGAGCAGTTGTTTCCAGTACTCCTGAATAATCTCAATCATAATTCTGCCCTTTTTACCCCGACCGAGTAGCGGCGCTCAAGCCACCACAGCACGCCATTAGAAAGCGTGGTAAACACCAGATAGATCACCCCTGCCACAATGGCAAAGTAGAACGGCTGCCAGGTACTCTTGCCCGCCAGCTGCGTCGCTTTGACCACATCCTCCAGCCCCAGCAGCGACACCAGTGCGGTAGCCTTGAGGATCACCTGCCAGTTGTTTCCGATGCCGGGCAGCGCAAAACGCATCATGGCCGGAAACAGAATGCGCCGGAACGTCTGCGAGCCGGTAAAACCAAAGGCGGTAGCGGCTTCAATCTGTCCCTTCGGCACCGCCAGAAACGCGCCGCGAAAGGTTTCAGTAAAATAGGCGCCGTAGATAAACCCGAGGGTAATGATACCGGCCACCATCGGGTCGATATCAAACTGCGCCAGGCCCAGCGCGTCAGTTACCGCGTTGAGCGCAATCTGCAGCCCGTAAAAGATCAGCAGCATCAGCACCAGATCGGGCACGCCGCGGATCAGGGTGGTGTACCCCTCCGCAATGATGGCCAGCGGCCGGCTGCGCGACAGTTTGGCACCCGCCCCGAGCAGGCCGAGGATAACCGCCAGCAGCACGGCGCTCAGCGCCAGCTCCAGCGTCACCAGCGTGCCTTTGAGAATGACTTCAGAATAGCCGTACAACATGATTTCGATCCTGTCGTGAGAGGAAAATAACACACGCTGCCCGGGAAATAGCGGACAGTCCTGACCAGGGATATGAATCACGGAAGGATAGCGGCAAGCGTATGAACCCCGGGAGTTTACATAAGTAAGCGCCCGGAGTGAATAGTTATGGCCCCGGTTCCTGTCACTCAACCCGCAGTATCAGGAAACAGGTCGATCAGTCACCGTAGACGTTGAAATCGAAATATTTTTTCGCAATCTTGTCGTAGGTGCCATCTTTGCGCATCTCATTAAACGCCTTATCGATGGCGGCTTTAAGATCGCTGTCATCTTTGCGCAGGCCCATGCCGGTGCCTACACCAAAGATTTTGTCATCTTTCACCGCCGGGCCAGCAAACGCATAGTTTTTGCCTACCGGCTGCTTCAGAAAGCCTTCGCTCGCCTGCACTTCATCCTGGAAAGCGGCATCAATGCGTCCGGCGTTCAGGTCCTGATAGACCAGATCCTGATTTGCATAAGGCGTCACGGTAACGCCCTTCGGCCGCCAGTATTGATTCGCATAGGTTTCCTGCGTGGTACCCTGCAGCAGACCGATATTTTTGCCCTTCAGCGATTCAATCGTTGGCTGCAGCGGAGAGCCTTTTGCCGCCACCAGACGGGCGTTAGCCGCATAGAGTTTTTCCGAGAAGCCAATCTCCTCCTGACGCTTTTCGGTGATAGAGAGCGACGAAATAATGGCATCAATTTTTTTCGCTTTCAGCGACGGAATAAGCGCATCGAAATCACTTTCCACATAGGTACATTTGGCCTGAATGCGTTTGCAAATCTCATTGGCAAGGTCGATATCAAACCCCACCAGCTGGCCCTGGGCATTTTTTGACTCAAACGGCGGGTAAGTTGGATCGGTCCCGATACGCAGCGACTGCGGTACTGCGGCAAAAACGCTGGCGGTGCCGGTCATTGCCAGCAGCAGGGAGAGAGCCAGAACTCGCTTTTTCATAGTTTACCCTCAAGTGACGTGCTTATTGTTATGTGGTGTGATGTGTGTTTTGCGCTGAATGGATTGCAGTTTTCATGCCAGGTCTCAGAGCTGGCGATGCAGCATGCAGGCGCGCTAACGAGAGCGTCGTAACGGGACGCAGAGAGTTCGTTATGAAGGGAATATAACAGCGGGATGCAGAAGAAAAAGCGAGTTTGCTAACTTTTAGTGCAGATTATGCACGAAGAGTGATCGACACCGCGAATTTGCACATCCATTGTGCAGCGCGCAACGTTTATGCGCCATTCCAGCGCATGAACAGATCTTCCGGTAGCGTGATATCAAACTGATCCACCACGCGATTAACCGTCTGGTCGACCAAATCCTCAATACGCTGCGGCCGGTGATAGAAAGCCGGCACCGGCGGCATGATCATCGCGCCCAGTTCAGCCGCCGTGGTCATCATACGCAGATGACCGACGTGCAGCGGGGTTTCGCGTACGCAGAGCACCAGGCGGCGCTGCTCTTTCAGCACGACGTCAGCGGCGCGCGTCAGCAGGCTGTCGCTGTAGCTGTGTACAATGCCGGAGAGCGTTTTCATTGAGCACGGCAGGATCACCATACCCAGCGTTTTAAATGAGCCGGAAGAGATGCTTGCCCCGATATCCCGCACGTCATGCACCACGCTGGCAAGCGCCTGCACATCCCGCACGCTGTAGTCAGTTTCCAGCGCCAGCGTCTGGCGCGCTGCCGGGCTCATCACCAGATGGGTTTCCACTTCCGGCACCGATTGCAGCACCTGCAGCAGCCGCACGCCGTAAATTGCGCCGCTGGCGCCGGAAAGACCCACGATGAGACGTTTCATAACTCTGCCTTACTCTGTTCAGAATCGGCAATGATAGCCTGCCACAGGCAAAAATGCGCTGGCGCCCGGTGAAAAAGCGCAAAACAGACGGGGCAGACTTTCGCCTGCCCCGCGGGAGTGCCGGATAAAAGCTCAATCAGCCTTCGTTATGGATCTCCAGCCCTTCCACTTCGTTCTGACGCTGCAGCGCTTTGGCGTCGTCGTTACGCAGCGACTGCAGATACTCGAGGTATTGCTGATCCACATCCTTAGTGACGTAAACGCCGTTGAAGACGGAGCACTCAAACTGCTCAATGTCCGGATTCTCTTCGCGTACCGCTTCGATCAGATCGTTCAGATCCTGGAAGATCAGCGCATCCGCCTTAATCAGCTTGCGGATCTCCTCCACCTCACGGCCATGGGCAATCAGCTCGGTAGCGCTTGGCATGTCGATGCCATAGACGTTTGGAAAGCGGATCTCCGGTGCAGCCGACGCGAGATAAACCCGTTTAGCACCCGCCTCGCGCGCCATCTCGATAATCTGTTCAGAGGTCGTACCGCGCACGATAGAGTCATCCACCAGCAGCACATTTTTATCGCGGAACTCTGCACGGTTGGCGTTGAGCTTACGGCGAACGGCGCTGCGGCGCAGATGCTGGCCCGGCATGATAAAGGTGCGGCCCACATAGCGGTTTTTCACAAATCCCTGACGGTAGGGCTTGTTCAGGATGCGCGCAATCTCCAGCGCGGTATCGGTCGAGGTTTCCGGAATCGGAATCACCACGTCGATATCGAGATCTTCCCACTCCCGGGCAATTTTTTCCCCGAGCTTGGTGCCCATGCGCACGCGCGCGCTATAGACGGAAATCTTATCCAGGAAAGAGTCCGGGCGGGCAAAATAGACATATTCAAACAGGCAGGGATTACTTTTCGGGTCCTCTGCACACTGGCGGGTCGAAAGCTGGCCCTGTTCAGTGATATAGACCGCTTCACCCGGCGCAACGTCACGAATGAACTCAAATCCCAGCGTATCCAGCGCCACGCTCTCCGAGGCAACCATATACTCTGTGCGGCCATCCTGCATGTCGCGCTTGCCGAGCACCAGTGGACGAATCCCGTTCGGATCGCGAAACGCCACCATACCGTGTCCGATAATCATCGCCACCACGGCATAAGCGCCACGCACCTGCTGATGCACTGCCGCTACCGCGGCAAAAATGGTTTCCGCATCGAGCGGATAGTGCTGAAAGCGATCCAGCTCCTGCGCAAAAATGTTGAGCAGGATCTCTGAATCGGAGGTGGTATTAACGTGACGGCGACCGGTCTCAAACAGCTGTTTGCGCAGCTCATGCGCATTGGTGAGATTGCCGTTATGCGCCAGCGTAATACCGTAAGGAGAGTTAACGTAAAATGGCTGCGCTTCAGAGGCGCTGGAGCTGCCGGCGGTAGGGTAACGCACGTGGCCGATACCGATATTGCCCTGCAAACGCTGCATGTGGCGCGCTTCAAACACGTCGCTGACCAGACCATTTGCTTTGCGCAGACGGAAGCAGTTCAGCGCATCAATAGTACAAATGCCGGCGGCATCCTGTCCGCGGTGCTGCAGCACCGTTAACGCGTCATAGATCGACTGGTTTACTGGCATAAAACCGGTGATACCAACAATACCGCACATATTGTCATTTCCTCATTAGCCGCACTCCCGATGGTGTCACCGGGGTAAAAAACTTGACGTGCTTTTCAGGTAATCAAAAAACCACCTGATGATATAACTGAACTGGGGAATGAGCTGAGACTGTTGCCAGTCCGGGCTTTTTGAAAAGCCGGTGAATGTATCAAGGAAGAAAAGAATGGCGGAAACAATCAGCACGCCACGCAACGCCCCGAAACAGACCCCCAACACCCTGTCGGTTCCCGACAAGCCGGTTTTCTCAACCAGCGAGCCGATCACATAGTTCACGATGGCACCCACAATCAGGGTGGCAACGAATAACACCGCAATTGCGATGCCGTTGCGAACCAGTTCGTCGTTAAAACCTGTAAACCAGACTGCCAGGTAGGCGTAGTAATGACTGGCGACAAAAAACGCGCATCCCCAGGTAACAAGAGATAAGGCTTCCCGGACAAACCCGCGAATCAGGCTGACCAGAGCCGAAAAACCAACTACCGCAATAATGACGTAATCAATCCAGATCATGAACGCTTCCAGTACAGTGCTTCGCACCCCTGCATCCAGTTCGGGGCGCATTCTAACAGAAAAAGAAAACGTTTGCGTAGCCTTTTCCCGTTCGCGGTGATGAAAAAGGGCGAGGAAAAATAATTCCTTCGCCCGTTACTATCAGCAATATTTAACTAGCTGATTTTAAAATTAATTACCTGCTTTAACCCGGCATTTACGCGCTATAAGCCACGCCTGTTACTGCTATCGGCGTGGCTTATCAGCCTGTCAGCGCACGCTATAGGGTTTCACCACGCCGCCCAGTCCGGAAACGCTCTGCAGCTCGCTCAGCGAACTTTGCAGCTTCGCTTTAGAGGCGTCAGGTCCGACGTAGATACGGGTGATTTGCCCCTGCACCGGCGATGACGGCACAGTAAAGGCGCGGTAGCCAGAGAGCCGCAGCTTCGCCACAATCTCGTCCACTTTCGCAGCGTTCTTCAGTGCGCCAAGCTGTACCACATACGCCTGCCCGGCCGGGGCGCTGGCTGGCTTCTGCGTTTCTGCCGGCTTGCTCTGCTCCGCTGCTTTTGGCTGCTCTGCGGGTTTTGGCGTCTCCACCGGCTTCGGCTTCGGTTGCTCTGCCGGCTTCGGCCTGCTCTGCTCGGTGGTTTTAGGTTTCGTCTGCTCAGCCGGTTTCTGCTGGGTTCTGGGCTGCGTCTGCTGATGCACCGCCGGTGGCGTGACTACGCTCGGCTGGCTGTTCTGCACCGGCTGCGCGCTGCCGCTGACGGCCGGATTTTGCGTGGCCTGAGTGGTCGCTGACTGCTGCGCAGCACCGGCACCTTCCGGCGGCTGCGACGGCAGCGGCTGCGTGACCGGCGGCACCATTTCGCTATCCTGCTGATCGTCAGGTTTTGGCACCAGCGGAATCGCTGCAAACTCTTCCTTATAATGCTTTTTCTTACCGTCCAGCAGGCCCGGCAGCACAATGACACCAATCGCCACCAGGATCACCGTGCCCACTAACCGATTTTGAAACTTACTCGCCACTGCCGTTCTCCGCTGCCATCGATTCCATAACCTGTGCTACGGTGTGAAATGACCCACACACCAGAATCACATCCTGCCGGCTGGCCTGCGCACGCGCCGCCCGCCACGCCGCATCAACGCTGGTATACGCCGTACCGCTCTCCAGATGCGCAAGCAGCTCCTCTGCCGATGCGCCACGCGGACCCGCCAGCGGCGCGCAGTACCAGTGCGTCACCTGCGGCGCCAGCGCAGCGAGCGTACCGGCAATATCTTTGTCGTGCAGCATACCCGCTACCGCATGAACCGTTCCGCCCGCGGGCAGCGCTGCCAGACGCGACGCCAGCCAGGCAGCCGCGTGCGGGTTGTGCGCGACGTCCAGAATCACCTGCGGCGCATGGCTTATGGTCTGGAAACGCCCTGCCAGTACCGCCTGCGGCAGATGCGCGCGGATAATGGCGTCAGGCACCTGCAGACCCGACGCGCGTAACGCAGCCAGCGCCGTGGCCGCATTAGGCAGCGGCACCTGCGGCAGCGGCAGATCGCGCAGCTCACCCTGCGCATCCTGCAGCATCCAGCTATCACTACCGCCCTGCCACTGCCAGTCGCGATTGACCTGATGCAGCACGGCACCGGTCTCTGCTGCCACCGCAGCGATGCTTGCCGGCATCTCCGCTTCGCCCACTACGGCAGGTTTACCGGCGCGGAAAATACCCGCTTTTTCCCGCCCGATACTCTCGCGGTCGGGGCCAAGCCAGTCCGTGTGATCGAGTGCGATACTGGTGATCACCGCCACATCACTGGCAACAATATTGGTGGCATCAAGACGGCCACCCAGTCCGACTTCGAGGATCACCACGTCAAGATTCGCCTGGCGGAACAGATTAAGCGCAGAGAGCGTGCCAAATTCAAAATAGGTGAGCGAGGTATCACCACGCCCCGCCTCGATTTCAGCAAAGCTGGCGCTGTGCTGCGCCTCCGGCAGCTCCGCACCCTGCACGCGTACGCGCTCGGTGTAGCGCACCAGATGCGGCGAACTGTAGACGCCCGTACGGTAGCCTGCTGCCATCAGTAGCGTTTCCAGCGTGCGGCAGGTGGTGCCTTTGCCGTTGGTGCCGGCGACGGTAAAGATAAAGGGAGCGGGTTTCAGCAGGTCAAGCTGCGCGGCAACGCGCTGAATACGATCCAGACCCAGTTCAATCGCCTGTGAGTGAAGATGCTCAAGATAGTGAAGCCACGTGGCCAGCGGCGACGTGCCCTGAGGAGGCTGATGCGTGTTCATGAGTCCCGTCTGTTGCGTAGTACAGCTCATCGTTCAGCGCAGCGGCGGAAAGAGAGGCCTGCGCGCGGCTGATGGCTATCAACAGGCAGGAACCGGCACGGCTGCTCACTGAATAATGGGATGTACGGAATGAAAGTAAAAAGGCGCATCGCTGCGCCTTTCGGTTGCCTGTCAGGCGTCGTTGCTTTCTGGTTCCACCACCACCGGTGGCTCGCCATCCAGCTGCGGAGCCGGCAGGTTCATCATTTTTGCCAGCAGGCTGGCCAGCTTAAAGCGCATTTCCGGACGACGGATGATCATGTCGATCGCGCCTTTTTCAATCAGGAACTCACTGCGCTGGAAGCCCGGCGGCAGCTTTTCACGTACCGTCTGCTCAATCACGCGTGGACCGGCAAAACCGATCAGCGCTTTTGGCTCCGCCACGTTGAGATCGCCCAGCATCGCAAAGCTGGCAGAAACGCCACCCATGGTGGGGTCAGTCAGCACGGAGATATAAGGCAGACCGCGCTCCTGCATTTTCGCCAGGGCCGCACTGGTTTTTGCCATCTGCATCAGCGACTGCAGCGCTTCCTGCATACGTGCACCGCCGCTGGCCGAGAAGCAGATCAGCGGGCAGTTATCTTCCAGCGCCTGCTCTACGGCACGCACAAAGCGCGCGCCCACGACTGAGCCCATCGAGCCGCCCATAAAGGCAAACTCAAACGCCGCCGCCACAACCGGCATGCCGTGCAGCTGGCCTTTCATGACGATCAGCGCATCTTTTTCGCCGGTGTCTTTCTGGGCCGCTACCAGACGATCCTTATACTTTTTGGAGTCGCGGAACTTGAGCAGATCTTTTGGCTCCAGCTCGCTTCCCAGCTCAACCATCGACCCTTCATCCATCAGGCTATGCAGACGCTCGCGCGCGTGCATACGCATGTGGTGGTCGCACTTCGGGCAGACCTCAAGGTTGCGCTCCAGCTCGGCGCGGTAGAGCACCTGACCACAGCTGTCGCACTTGGTCCACACCCCTTCCGGGATGCTGGCTTTGCGCGTAGGCGTCGTGGTGCTTTTATTCAGTATGCGTTCAATCCAGCTCATTGATGACCTTTCTGTTTAATGCTGACCTGGTCCAGTCTTTTCGTTACTGCTGAAATCACCTTCAGCAGGCCGTAAATGTCGCTCATTAAACCACAACCTGTTCACGCTGTGGATAAAAATCTGGTGACGGGCTTACTGCGATTTCTGCTGACGCGCCTGACGGCGATGACGCCATACTTCAATCACGCCCGGCAGTATCGATACCACGATAATGCCGACAATCAGCAGCTTGAGGTTCTCCTGCACCACCGGCAGATCGCCAAACAGATAGCCGGCATAGGAGAACAGCAGTACCCACAACAGCGCGCCCGTAACGTTGAAGAGCGCAAAGTGGCGATAGGACATATGTCCCATACCCGCCACGAAGGGGGCAAAGGTTCGCACGATTGGCACAAAGCGCGCAAGTATAATGGTTTTACCGCCGTGGCGATCGTAGAACGCATGGGTTTTATCGAGATAGCTGCGGCGGAAGATTTTAGACTGCGGATTACTGAATAGCTTCTCACCAAACAGGCGGCCAATGGTGTAGTTCACCGCATCGCCGAGAATAGCAGCGATAACCAGCAGCGTGACCATCAGGTGCACGTTTAAGTCGTTGCCCGGTAAGGCAGCAAGCGCGCCTGCCACAAACAGCAGCGAATCACCCGGCAGGAATGGCGTCACCACCAGACCGGTCTCGCAAAACAGGATCAGGAACAGGATGGCGTAGATCCAGATGCCATACTGCGCCACCAGTTCGGCCAGGTGCACATCAATGTGCAGAATAAAATCGACAACAAAATGGATAAACTCCATACCAGCTAACTCCCTGACACCCTACGGTTAAAAATTAATCTGCGAGGAACAGTGGTCCCGGCGCAGGCTGTGGTAACGCAAAATGGGACGGGTAATCCACCGCCACCAGGTATAACCCTTCCGCTTTCGCGGTTGCCGCTGCCAGCGTGCGATCTTTTGCCGCCAGCAGATCCGCTATCCAGCTCTCCGGCTGATTGCCATTGCCAACCTCTATCAGGCTGCCGACGATGTTACGCACCATATGGTGCACGAAGGCGTTCGCTTTGATATCGACAATGACAAATGCCCCCTGCCGTATGACGTTCAGATGGATCACGTTACGCCATGGCGTACGCGACTGGCACTGAACGGCACGAAACGAGGTGAAGTCATTTTCACCCAGCAGATGCTGACCGGCACGCTGCATTTTCTCTGCGTCCAGCGGATGGTAGTAGTGCGTCAGCCCGTTGCCGAGAATAGCCGGGCGCAGCCGCTGATTATAAATCACATAGCGGTAGCGTCGCGCGGTCGCGCTGAAGCGCGCGTGAAAGCTCTCCGGCACCGCTTTTACCCAGCGTACGGCGATATCATCCGGCAGATTGGCATTGACCCCCAGCGTCCAGGCGCTGTCAGCGCGCCGGGAAGTGGTTTCAAAATGCACTACCTGACCGGTGCCGTGTACGCCTGCGTCTGTCCGCCCGGCGCAAAACACGCTGACGTCATGGTTCGCTACTTTCGCCAGCGCTTTCTCCAGCTTCTCCTGCACGCTGCGTACTTCATTTTGCCGCTGCCAGCCATAGTAGCGGCTGCCGTCATACTCAATGCCCAGCGCCAGCTTCAGGGTTGTCGCCTCCGCCTGCATCAGTAGAAATACTCCTGCACCAGCTTCTCCGCTGTTTTCACTGCCATCAGCGCGCCGCCAAAGCGTACGTTATCCGCCACCGACCAGAACTGCAGCAGCTCCGGAATGCCGTAGTCGTTGCGCAGGCTGCCAATGCTCAGCACTTCATTACCGGAGGCATCACCAACCTGCGTCGGGTAATCCCCCTCTTCGCTCAGGCTGATATCTTCCGCACGCGCCAGTTCATCACGTGCCTCTTCGGCAGAGAGCGGACGCAGATTTTCCAGATAAACGATTTGCGCATTACCGTAAAACACCGGCGCCTGCACGCTGCTGACGGCAATCGGCAGTCCCTCATCCTGCAGCACTTTACGCACCTGCTCCACGACGCGACGTTCACTTGCCACGCTGCCGCTGCTGTCTGCCTGCTGCGGCAGCAGGTTAAATGCCAGCTGACGGCCAAAATAGTGTTCGTCAGGCGGAATGCCATTCAGCAGGCGCGCACTCTCGCCTGCCAGTCCATCCACGGCAGCTTTGCCCTGGCTGGATACTGACAGCAGGTTTGTTACCTGAATGCGGCTCAGCCCGGCGGTTTCAACCAGTGGCTTGATGGCGCATAACAGCTGGCTTACCAGCGCATCTGCCACGCTGATGATATTACGGTTACGGTAGTCCGCCAGTACCTGCGGGTTCACATCCGGTACCACCAGCGGCACATCCGGCTCCAGCGCGAACAGATCGCTGCTGTCGATCACCAGGCATCCCTGGCTCGCCGCCTCTTCTGCGTAGCGGGCTGACGCCTCGCGACCGGCAGTGAAAAACGCCAGCTGCGCCTGGGTCCAGTCGAACTCAGCCGCATCCTGTACGCGCACCGAACGGCCGGCAAAACGCAGTGTTTCACCCGCGCTGTTTTCGCTTGCCAGCAGATGGATCTCACCAACCGGGAACTGGCGTTCAGCCAGCAGTTCCAGTACAGCGTTTCCTGTGGCGCCTGTTGCGCCCAGTAGCGCAATATTCCAGCCGTCAGACATGTTGGTTTACTCCAGACAATGACATAAAAACAGAAGGCGGTAATGATACCGCCTCATAATTCAGATTCGTTCCCGCTGTGCGCCGTGGCGCATCATTCCGGGAGAGAGGATGGCTGCCCCTGCAGGCTGACGCGAAAGCCCAGCTGCTTCAGCATGCTGGCGCTGGCAGCGTTGTCGCAGATCACCTGCAGCGAAGACCACTCACGGCGCTCTTCGTACTGCCGGCGCAGCCGGTCAAACTCGCCCGGCTGGTCTGCTGCTTTACGCAGCGGCGCGTCGTCGCGGCGCACATCATACACTAGGTGTGCCAGTCGTTTCAGCGTTGCCTGATCGAGTTCACCGTGCAGCGTGATGCTGCTGAACTCCGGCGGCGGCAGCAGACTCTCCAGCGCCACCTGCTGCGGCTGGCCGATAAACGCGCTCCAGGCTTCAAAGACCTGCGTCGTGCCACGCGCTTTACCCTCCAGCGTGTAGCCTGCGATATGGGCGGTAGCGATATCCACGCGCGCCAGCAAATCGAGACTGAGATCGGGTTCCGGCTCCCATACATCCAGTACCACGCGCAGATCGCCACGCATTTTCAGCACTTCCAGCAGCGCAGCGTTGTCAACCACCGGACCGCGGCAGGCGTTAATCAGAATGGTATCGGGCCGCAGCGCCATCAGCAGCGCCGCATCCGCCAGGTGCCAGCTTTTATAGCGCCCCTCTTTGTTGAGCGGCGTATGAAAAGTCAGGATATCCGCCTGTGCCACCAGCGTTTCCAGCGTATGAAACGGTCCGGTATCGCCACGATCGGCACGGGGCGGATCGCACAGCAGCGTTTTAACGCCCCAGGCTTCCAGTCGCGCCTGCAGACGGCTGCCGACGTTACCCACGCCCACGATGCCCACGGTGCGATCGCGCAGCGCAAAGCCGTCACGTTCAGCCAGCAGCAGCAGCGCAGAGAAGACATATTCCACCACGGCGATAGCGTTGCAGCCTGGTGCGGCAGAGAAGCCGATGCCGGCTGCCTGTAGCGAGGCCTGATCCACGTGATCGGTGCCCGCGGTGGCAGTGCCGACAAATTTTACCGGCGTGTCCGCCAGCAGCGCCGCATTGACCGGGGTGACCGAGCGCACCATCAGCGCGCTGGCATCGCGCAGCTCCGCTTCAGGCAGCGGACGGCCCGGTACGGCAACCACCTCACCGGTGCGGCTGAAGAGTTCACGGGCATAGGGCATGTTTTCATCAACGAGAATTTTCACGGCGGTGGTCCTGTCTGCGGGAAATGAACGCCGGCTAGTGTGCCACAAAGGCGGCTGTTAGCCTAACCGGCTGCGATAGCGTTCCGGGGAGGTGCCCGCCTGCTGCTGAAACATGACAATCAGCGCCGAGGCGGAGCTATAGCCGAGTTCATGAGCGATAGCCTGCACGCTCTTGCCCTGCTCCAGCAGCGCAAGCGTGCGCAGAAAACGCAGCCGCTGCCGCCACTCGCTAAAGGACATTTTCAGCTGCTGCTGGCAGCGCCGCGCCAGCGTACGTTCTGTAGTAAACACGCGCTGCGCCCACTGCGCCAGCGTGGTGTTATCGCCGGGATTGGCCTCCAGCGCACGCAGTACCGGCGCAAGAAACTTATCATCTGAGGCGGGCAGATAGCTGGTATGCGCGGGTGCCTGGCGCAGGCGATCCAGCAGCACATCACACAGGCGCCACTCCGCCTCGCTCTGCGGCTGCGCCAGCGCGCGCTGCGCGAACTCATTCATAATCGCATGCGTTATCGCATCCGCCGTCAGCAGGCAGGCGCGCGCCGGCAGGCCGTGACACAGTTCGGCTGCCAGATTCAGGGTACGAAACTGTGCCTGACAGTGGTTATAGCTGCTGTGTCGCTGGCCGGGAGGGATCCATACCGGCATCTCAGCCGGGGCCAGCAGGCGCTCGCCTTCAATGTCCAGCTCCAGCACGTGGCGGGTAACAAAAATCGCCTGGCCCCACGCATGCTGATGCGGCAGATATTCGGTGCGCGCATGCGTCTGTTCGTAACGCATAAAAATGCGCGGTGCGTCAGCGGGCGGGCAATAGGCAACCTGAATAGTCATTCTGTCCGGTCATTAACAAATATTGTCCGATTTTAACTATCTGTTTTAAACCGGTCAAACGTATGCTGGCGGCACTTTTTTACGGAGCCTGTTATGAATCTGCTGTTCCCGCTCATTGCGGTGCTGATCTGGTCAGTCAACACCATCGTCAGCAAACTTTCGGCTGACGCTATCGATCCCGCCGCTATCTCATTTTATCGCTGGCTGCTGGCGCTGCTGGTGCTGACACCGTTCTGCCTGCCCGGCGTATGGCGGCACCGGCGCACCATAAAAGGCCACCTCGGCCAGCTGCTGCTGCTGGGGCTGCTTGGCATGGTGCTCTATCAGAGCCTTGCCTACTATGCGGCGCATAGCGTGTCGGCGGTGATGATGGGCATACTGGGCGCCACCATTCCGCTGCTGACGATTCTGCTCAGCCTGCTGGTGCTGCGTCTGGCTCCCACGCGCGGTATTCTGCTGGGCGGTATTCTCTCGTTTATCGGTCTGGTCTGGCTGGTCAGCGGCGGCAACCCGGCTCAGCTGCTGGCGCAGCGTCCCGGCAATGGCGAAGTGATGATGCTGGCGGCCTCCACCTCTTATGCGCTCTATGGCGTGCTGACCAAACGCTGGGCGATCCCGCTCCCCACCTGGCAGAGCCTCTATGTGCAGATTTTCTTCGGTGTTGTGCTGCTGCTGCCGGGCTTTCTGCTCGCGCCGGAGGTCGCGCTGACGCAGCAGAACCTGCCGCTGGTGCTGTTTGCCGGGCTGTTTGCCTCGATCGTGGCGCCCTTTTTGTGGATCCTTGGCGTGCAGCGGCTGGGTGCCAGCACCACCAGTATCTTTATGAACGTGGTGCCGGTATTTACAGCGCTTATTGCGGTGCTGTTTCTGCATGAGCAGCTGCACAGCTATCACTGGATTGGCGGCGGTATTACGCTTACCGGCGTGATCCTGGCGCAGCGGCTGAAGACGCCGCTGCGCCAGCCGGCCATCAGGGAAAGCTGACGGTGACCCGCAGTCCGCCCAGCTGCGGGCTGCGATCGAGACGCAGCCGCGCGCCGTGCCAGGCGCAGATATCTTTCACCAGCGCCAGCCCGATACCCGCACCAGGCTGCCCGCTGGGATCGAGACGTGCAAACGGCTGGAGCGCCTGCTGCTGCTGCGCAGCGTCTATACCGGGGCCGCTGTCTTCAATCTCCAGCTGATGCCCCTGCAGCCGTGCCGTTACCGTTCCCTGCGCCGGCGTATATTTAATCGCATTATCCAGCAGGTTGGCGCACAGTTCAGCCAGCAGCAGCGCGTCTCCCTGTACGCGACACGCCTCTTCGCCCTCGAAACCTAAATCAATCTGCTTGTGCCGCGCGGCGGTATAGCCGCTCAGGCACGCCTGCTGCACAATCTGACTGAGATCAACGCGGGTAAAGGGTTTATCTTCGCCGTGGCGCGCCTTGATCTGCGCCAGCTGCAGCAGCCGGTCAGTCAGCTCTACGGTATCGTTCAGCGTGTGGCGCATGCCCTGCAGGCTCTCACGCCACTGCTGCGGATCGTCACTGCTGAGCGCCACGCTGACCTGGGTTTTCAAAATGGTCAGCGGCGTACGCAGCTGGTGCGACACATCGGCGCTGAAGCGCTCCTGCCGCGCCAGCAGCCCGCGCAGCCGCTCCAGATGCCGGTTAAATGCCACAATCAGCGGCTGCAGTTCTGACCAGGGTACCAGCGACGGCAAGGGCGTCAGCTCTCCTGGCGCACGGCGCAGCATAATCCGCGACAGCCGGCGCAGCGGCCGCAGCACCCGGCGCAGCAGCATCCCCGCCAGCAGCAGCGTGATCAGCACCAGGAAACTCTGGCTGATCAGCGCCGTACGCAGCAGGCTGTCGGCAAAGGCGTGCCGGGAGTTCAGCGTTTCCGCCACCAGCACCAGCGCCATGCCTTCTACCCCCTCTTCATTCACCGGCTGCCATAGCGCCGCCACGCGAATCGGCTGCCTGCGGTAGTGCGCGTCATAAAAGTGCACCAGCGCCGGGTAAGCCTCAGAGAGCGGCGCGTTACGCGGCAGCAGCGGCAGATCGGGATAGCCGGAGAGCGTATTTCCCTGCGGGGAAATAACCTGATAGAAGAGCTGGTCGTTCATATTACGCTCAAAACTGTCCAGCACTACCCAGGGCACATCCACTTCCAGATGGCGCTGGCGTACCACCAGCCTTTCCGCCACGGTGCGCGCTGACGCCAGCAGTGAGCGGTCATAAGCCTGATTCGCTGCCTGCAGCGCGCTCTGATAATGGGTATAAACCGACAGCGCCCACAGCAGCAGCAGCGGTGCGCCCAGCCACAGCAGCAGCTCACCACGCAGCGAGTGCATCAGCCGCACGGCTGCTGCTCCAGGCTGTAGCCGAGCCCGCGCAGCGTCACAATCGCCACATCGCTGCCGGAGAGCTTTTTACGCACCCGATGCACATAGAGCTCAATGCTCTCCGGACTGGCGTCGTCGGCCAGCGTAAACGTCTGCTCATAAAGATGCTGGCGCGATACCGGTCGTCCCGGCCGCTGCATCAGCGTGGAGAGCACGCTCGATTCGCGCGGCGTCAGCGACAGCGGCTTATGATTCAGCAGGAAATAGCCTTCGCTGTCGCGCTCCAGCTGTCCGAGCCGCTGGGTCTGCGCCGTCTGGCCGTGGCTGCGGCGCAGCAGCGCGCGCAGTCGCGCATCCAGCTCATCCAGCTCAAACGGCTTGGTCAGATAGTCATCGGCGCCGCCGTTTAAGCCCTGCACCCGCTGCGCCAGGGTACTTTGCGCCGTCAGCAGCAGCACCGGCACGTTCTGTCCGCGTTTGCGCAGCCGCGCCAGTACCGTCAGGCCATCCAGCCGCGGCAGCGATACATCAAGCACCACCAGCGCGTAGTCCTCACTCTGCAATATATGATCGGCGGCCAGCCCGTCGGCGACCCAGTCGACGGCAAATCCTTTTTGCGTGAGCGCCTTTTGCAGCCATGAGGCCAGTTCAGTGGTGTCTTCCACCAGTAAGAGACGCATATCACATCCTGTCATTTTTGCTGATAGCTGAAAGGTAAATGAAAGGTTGCTCCTTTAACAATTCAGCAACCGAAAATGTTCGGTAGCAATCACAATCTGGAAGAATGACTGGAGCGAACCATGAAAAAAACAGGCCTTCTCGTCCTCGCCTCATCCCTGCTGGCTTTTTCAGTAACCTCTGCGCTGGCAGAGGTACCACAGCGCACCGAGTGTATCGCCCCGGCCAAACCCGGCGGCGGTTTTGACCTGACCTGTAAGCTGATCCAGGTCTCCATGCAGGAGACCGGCCAGCTCACCTCGCCCATGCGCGTAACCTACATGCCAGGCGGCGTCGGCGCAGTGGCCTATAACGCCATCATTGCGCAGCGCCCGGCCGAAGCGGGTACGCTGGTAGCCTTCTCCGGCGGGTCGCTGCTTAATCTGTCACAGGGCAAATTTGGCCGCTATTCCGTGGACGACGTGAAGTGGCTGGCCGCCGTCGGCACTGACTACGGCATGGTGGCGGTACGCGCCGACGCGCCGTGGAAAACGCTGGGCGAGCTGATGGAGGCGATGAAAAACGATCCTAATAAAGTCGTCGTAGGCGCCGGCGCCTCCATCGGCAGTCAGGACTGGATGAAAACCGCGCTGCTGGCGCGTGAAGCCGGTATCGATCCGCGCAAAATGCGCTATGTCGCCTTTGAAGGTGGCGGCGAGCCGGTGACCGCGCTGCTTGGCAACCATATTCAGGTGGTATCCGGTGATATGAGTGAAATGGTGCCACACCTGCAGGGCGGCAAAATGCGCGTGCTGGCGGTGATGAGCGACAAACGTCTGCCGGGAAATCTGGCCGATATCCCCACCGCTAAAGAGCAGGGCTTTAACGTTGAATGGCCGGTGATCCGGGGTTATTACCTGGGTCCTAAAGTCAGCGATGCGGAGTACCAGTGGTGGGAAGATTCGTTTAAAAAACTGGTTGCCACCAAAGAGTTTCAGCAGCAGCGCGACGCGCGCGGCCTGTTTGAATTCAACATGTTTGGCAGCGAGCTGGATGCTTACGTGAAAAAACAGGTCGCTGACTATCGTGAAAAAGCGAAATCGTTCGGGCTGGCGAAATAGCGGAGGCGATAATGAGCGATCGTATTTTTGCCGCCATCTGGCTGGCGCTCTGTATTGCCGGCCTGTTTATCGGCTGGCAGATCCAGAGTGAATATAGCTATGAGCCGGTCGGTCCGCGCCCTTTCCCGCTGCTGCTGCTCGGGCTGATGGCGATCTGCGCCGTCATGATGCTGCTGCGCAAGCCTGATGTCATACAGTGGCCCTCAGCCACCACGTTTAAAAAACTGATTGTCCTGTGCATTCTGCTGATGGCGTATGGCTGGCAGTTCGAACATCTGGGCTTTCCGCTCTGCACGACCCTGCTGACCTTTGGTATCGGCCTGCTGTTTGGTGCGCGCTGGTGGGCGGCGGCGATCTCTGGCGTGGTGATGGGCGTGGCGCTGTTTTACGCCTTCGACCGGCTGCTTGACGTAACGCTGCCGATGGGCAGCTGGCTGAGTTAACAGGAGTCAATAATGGATACCTGGTCTTTTCTGATGCAGGGCTTCGCCGTCGCTATGACGCCGGAGAACCTGATGATCGCCCTGATCGGCTGCTTTATCGGCACCATTGTCGGCTTACTGCCGGGGCTGGGCCCGATTAACGGCGTGGCGATCCTGATGCCACTGGCGTTTGCTCTGCACCTGCCGGCTGAATCAGCGCTGATCCTGCTGGCTACTGTCTATATCGGCTGTGAATATGGCGGACGTATCTCTTCAATTCTGCTGAATGTGCCGGGTGACGCAGGTGCTATCATGACCGCACTGGATGGCTATCCGATGGCGCAGCAGGGTAAAGCGGGCGTAGCGCTCTCTATCTCCGCCGTTAGCTCGTTTGTTGGCTCCACCATCGCCATCATCGGCATCATTCTGTTTGCCCCGATTCTGGCGAACTGGTCGCTGGCATTTGGTCCGGCGGAATATTTTGCCCTGATGGTGTTTGCCATCGCCTGCCTCGGCAGCATGATGAGCCACAACCCGCTGAAATCGTTCCTGGCCGCCCTGATCGGTCTGAGCATGGCTACCGTGGGCGTCGATGCGAATACCGGTGTTTATCGTTTTACCTTCGACAGCATTCACCTTTCCGACGGCATTCAGTTTGTGGTGGTGGTGATTGGCCTGTTCTCGGTCAGCGAAATTTTGCTGATGCTGGAGTCCACCAGCGGGGGCAAGAAAGTCGCACGCGCCAGCGGCCGCATGATGTTCAATATGAAAGAAGCGGCCCAGGCAACCGGCGCCACGCTGCGCTCCTCCTTTCTGGGCTTTTTCGTTGGCGTGCTGCCGGGTGCGGGTGCCACTATCGCCAGCGCTATCGCCTATATGACGGAGAAGAAGATTAGCGGCAGTAACCAGTTCGGCAAGGGGGATATTCGCGGCGTGGCAGCACCGGAAGCAGCAAATAATGCCTCGGCGTGTGGCTCATTTATTCCGATGCTGACGCTGGGCATTCCGGGTTCCGGTACCACGGCGGTGATGGTAGGCGCGCTGACGCTTTATAACATTACGCCGGGTCCGGCGATGTTTATCGAACAGCCTGACATTGTCTGGGGCCTGATTGCCGCACTGCTGATCGGCAACGTGATGCTGCTGATCATGAATATCCCGATGATCAATATCTTTGCCCGTATGCTGACCATCCCGCTCTGGTTCCTGGTACCTGCGATCGCCGCCATTTCCGCCGTCGGCGTGTATGCGGTGCACAGCACAACCTTCGACCTGCTGCTGATGGTGGGATTAGGCATCTTTGGCTATATCCTGCGCAAGATGGATTTCCCGATGTCGCCGCTGATCCTCGGCTTTGTGCTGGGGGAAATGCTGGAGCAGAACCTGCGCCGTGCGCTCTCAATCAGTAACGGCAACCTGCCTATTCTGTGGGAGAGTCTCATCTGCAAAGTGCTGCTGGTGCTGGCGGTCGCAGTCCTGGTGGTGCCATTCGTCTGGAAACGCTGGCGTCGCAGCCGCTTCAGAGCGGCAGAGGCGGAATAAATCCGCATCTTCTCGCTTTTCTGATACCAGCCCCCGTGGATTTCCCGGGGGCTTTTGCTATCATATGCCCCTCTTTTTCCGGCGCACCCGGATCTGACTCGTTTTTCAAGGATTCCGCCATGCAACCTCTCAGCGGTCCCGGTGTGCCCGCGGGCGATCGTTCTGCGCTTACCGGTGTTTCCGGCCCGGCCCGCCCCGGCGGTCCGGCTGGCGAACAGCCTCTCTCTCCGGCGCAGCGCACCACGCTGGAACGGCTCATTGTACGCATTATGTCTCTCAGCACTCTGAAAGCGCCTGAGCTGTGGGCGGGCGTACGCCATGAAGTGGGCGTGAAGAGCGATGCTGACTTTCAGTCGCGCCATTTTCCGGCTGCCGAGCAGCACCTTAATCGTCGCCTGAGTCAGGTGCAGGACAGTCACGCCACGCGCCAGCTGCTTCAGCAGCTGCAGGATAAGCTGCCGCAGGGCAATAACCGTCAGGCGGTAAGCGACTTTATCCGCCAGCAGTTTAACCAGACGGTGCTGAGTGCGCTGAGCCAGGATCAGCTGCGTCAGGTGCTGACCATGCTGCAGAACGGCCAGATGGCGATCCCGCAGCCGCAGCAGAGCCGCAGTACCGATCGCACGCTGCTGCCGGCAGAGCAGCAGGCGCTGAACCAGCAGGTGACGCGGCTGGCGGCCACGACCGGCGAATCGCCGGTAAAACTGCTGACCGACGCGCTGAAGCTGGTGAATCTTAAAAGCGGCGATCCGGTGCCGTCGCGGCACTTCCCGCTGCTGACGCAGTATCTGCAGGTGCGCCAGACGCTGGGGCAGCACAGCGCACCCACGCTGCAGCTGCTGGAAAGCTCGCTGAAGCAGCCGCTGAATCGTGATGAACAGCAGCTGCTGCAGGATTATAGCCAGCAGCGTTTTCAGGCGACGCCGCAAACCGTGCTGACCGCCGCGCAGTGTCAGGATCTGCTGAATCAGCTTTTCAGCCGCCGGGCTGAGCGCGGTGAAACGCTGCCGCTGACGGACAGCGTGCGCCAGCCACAACCTATCTGGGCACCGTTTACAGAGATCCTGCCGCGCCCGCTGGCGCAGCGCCCGGCGCTGTCGCTGATAATCGCAGTAGCGGTGGTGCTGTTTCTGCTCTGGCTGCTGGCCTGAGTCAGCAGCCGCACCCGGCCGCAGCACCGTGCTGTGGCCACTCTCCCGCGTCGGTTCCCCACGTCAGCGGATGCCCGTCGCGCTTCCAGAAATCCAGCCCGCCAATAAGCTCCTTAACCTGAAATCCCAGCGCTGCCAGTTTTAGTGCCGCTTTGGTTGAGCCATTGCAGCCAATGCCGTCACAGTAGGTGATATAGACCTTGCTGCGATCGAGCGCCGCCGTGCTGTGTGCGCTGATGGTACGGTGAGGAAACGAATGCGCGCCGCAGATATGTCCTGCAGCATAGTGTTCAGGGCTGCGGGCATCAAAAACAACAATGGCAGCCTCGCCGCGTGCCAGATCCTCTGCCAGATCCCAGGCATCGGTGTAATAACTCAGCTTCTGCTGCAGATAGGCGTAACTCTCTTCCGCACGGGCGGCGGGATAGTGTAAGACAGCGGACATACTCTTCTCCTGTTGCGATGTGCACCCACTTTACGGCAAATTGGTCTCCGCAATGAGACCCTTTCTGTCAGAGTAATAAGACCATTATGTATCAGGAACTGGCTACGCTTTTTCAGCAGCAGGCGCAGGGTGGACGACGCGAGCGCCTCTGCCGCGCCCTGCGGCAGGCAATCGTCAGCGGCCAGCTGCGCCACGGTGAGAAGCTTCCCTCCAGCCGTCAGCTGGCCGCAGAGCTGTCAGTCGCGCGCGTAACCGCGGAAGCGGCCTACGCGCAGCTGGAAAGCGAAGGTTATCTGCAGCGCCACACCGGACGCGGTACTTTTGTCGCGATTACGCTGGCTCCGCCGCCAGATACGCCGTCAACCCGCCGGGCACCGCACTTCTCGCAGCGTGGCCTGCAGCTGCTGGCGACCGGCGGCTGTCAGGATCCGCCCTTCCCCGCCGCGTTTGCCGCCGGATCGCCCGATTTACGGGCTTTCCCGCATACGCAGTGGCGGCGCATCAGCAGCAACGTGCAGCGCCGGCTCGGCAGCCGCGTAATGGGCTACGGCGATCCGCTCGGCTACCTGCCGCTGCGCGAGGCGGTCTCGGAGTATCTGAGCCTGTCGCGCGGTATGCGCTGTCGTCCGGAACAGGTCATCATCCTGACCAGCTCGCAGCAGGCGCTGCAGCTGCTGGCGCTGCTGCTGCTGGATCCGGACGATGAAGTCTGGCTGGAGGATCCTGGCTATCCGGGGGCACGTAACGCCTTTCTTGCCGCAGGCGCGCACTGCCGGGCGATGCCGCTGGATGAAAACGGCGCGATCCCGCTCTCCGGTCGCGCCCGGCTGGTTTACCTGACGCCCGGGCATCACTATCCAACCGGTATAGCGATGAGTCTGGCACGGCGGCTGCAGTGGCTGGCGTGGGCGCAGCAGCATAACAGCTGGCTGATTGAGGACGATTACGACAGCGAATTTCATTACGGTGATCGGCCTGCTCCGGCGCTGCAGGGCATGACGCACGACAGCAGGGTCATCTCGCTGGGGACCTTTTCCAAAACCCTGTTTCCCTCCCTGCGCCTGGCGTGGATGGTGGTACCGCCGCAGCTGACTGAGCCGCTGGGCCGGGCGCGCAGCGTGCTGGATGGGCATAGCGCGCTGCTGCCGCAGGCTATCACCGCTGAATTTCTGCAGCAGGGCCATTTTGCCAGCCATTTGCGGCTGATGCGGCAGCTCTATCACTACCGGCGCGACCGGCTTCTGGAAGAGATTCATAGCCGTATGCAGCCGTGGCTGCGCCCGCTTCCGGCAAACGGTGGTCTGCAACTGGCCGTCTCGCTGCTGCAGGGCAATGAGGAAGCGCTGACACAGCGGGCAGCGGCAGCGGGTCTGCTGCTGCCGCCTCTCTCACCGCTCTGCCATACAGCTGCACCGCAGCCCGGCTGGCTGCTCGGCTTTGCAGCGCTGACGCCGGCTGAGATCGCCAGCGCCTGCGATAAGCTGGTTATGCTGCTGGCGCGCGAAGCACGCAGCACCAGGTGATAACGGAACCGGCCACGGCACAGAGCGCGCCCGCCAGATAGACGGCGCCATAGCCAGACGCCGTCGCCAGCAGTCCGGTTAGCGGGCCGCTGATCCCATAGGCGATATCCTGAAAGGCAGAGAAAGCGCCCAGGGCAGTACCGCGTATCTGCGGCGCGACGCGACGCACCACTTCAACCCCCAGCGCCGGAAAGATCAGCGAGCAGCCACAGCCAGTGAGGGCCGCCCCCGCCAGCGCCAGCCAGCCTGAGGTGGCAACGGCAAGCAGCAGCAGACCCAGCGCTTCCACCAGCAGTGACACCAGCGCGACCCGGCTCCCGCCATAGCGATCCGGCAGATGACCAAAGAGGATCCGCACCCCGGTAAAAGCGCAGCCAAAGGCGGTGAGCGCAAAGCCGGCGTGTCCCCACGCCTGAGCAGCAAAATAGAGCGAGGTAAAGGTGCCGATTACGGCGAAACCGGCGCCCTGCAGCGCCAGCACCAGCCCCGGTGAAAAAATGGCGCTGATAACGCTCCACAGCGACGGCCGCGTACCGCCGGCAACCGGCACCGCACGGATCCAGCCGTTAACCAGCAGAGCCAGCAGCGGCAGCAGCAGCGCCGCACCGCTGATAGCCAGCAGCCCGCCATGCTGATACATCAGCACTCCCAGCGGAGCGCCTGCCGCCAGCGCGCCATAAATCGCCATTCCGTTCCAGGACATGACCAGACCAGAGCGCCTGGCCCCCGCCAGCCCCAGCCCCCAGGTCAGGTTACCGGTCAGCAGCAGGCTTTCCCCTACCCCCAGCAGCAGACGCGCCACTATCAGCAGCATAAAGCGCACGCCGGGTGCGACCGGCAGCAGCACGGCGGCGGCATAGGCAGCCCCTGTCAGCGCAATCGTCAGCATACCGTAGCGGGTAGTAGCGCGTGCTCCCTGCTGATCCGCACGCCGGCCGGCAAAACCGCGCGTCAGCAGGGTGGCAATAAACTGACTGCCGGTTGCAATGCCCACCATCAGGTTACTCATGCCCAGTTCCTGATGCACATACAGCGGGATCACCGGCAGTGCCAGTCCGGCGGTCAGATAGCTGAGAAACACGGCAAACGAGGTACAGGCGAGCGGCAATACGGACGCGTTAGCGTGAGCGGTCATGTTTGCGCACTCCTTGTCAGCGACGATAGCGCAGGGAAATTACGGGAAGGTAAAACAGGAGTGTATGCAGGTCAAAGCGGGGTTGTCAAAACGGCTCAGGCTGAGCAGAGAAAGCAAGGCTGCCATAGCGACAGCCTGTGATATCCCGTCAGGGGGCGACGGGACGCGGGCAGATTTAGCCCTGATATTTACGCATGGTCAGCGTGGCGTTGGTGCCGCCAAAGCCGAAGCTGTTGGACATGACCGTGGTCAGCGCTTTTTCCGTTGGCTGCGTCACGATGTTCATCCCTGCTGCGGCCTCGTCCAGATCGTCGATGTTGATGCTCGGCGCGATAAAGCTGTGCTCCAGCATCAGCAGGGTGTAGATCGCTTCCTGCACGCCCGCTGCACCCAGGGAGTGACCGGTCATGGCTTTGGTCGCTGAAATGTACGGGGTGTTGTCACCAAACACTTCACGGATTGCGCCCAGCTCTTTCACATCGCCAACCGGCGTGGAGGTGCCATGCGTGTTCAGATAGTCGATCGGTGCATCGAGGCCCTGCATCGCCATCTTCATGCAGCGCACCGCGCCTTCACCTGACGGTGCAACCATGTCAGCGCCATCAGACGTTGCGCCATAGCCAACAATCTCAGCATAGATATGCGCACCACGTGCCAGCGCATGCTCCAGCTCTTCAACCACAACCATGCCACCGCCGCCGGCGATAACAAAACCGTCACGGTTAGCATCATAGGTGCGCGAGGCTTTCTCAGGCGCATCGTTATATTTGGTCGAAAGTGCGCCCATCGCGTCAAACTCGCAGGACATTTCCCAGGTCAGCTCTTCACCGCCACCGGCAAAGACCACATCCTGTTTGCCCAGCTGAATCTGCTCAACGGCGTTGCCGATGCAGTGTGCTGAGGTGGCACAGGCGGAGCTGATGGAGTAGTTCACGCCATGAATTTTAAACGGGGTCGCGAGGCAGGCAGATACACCTGAGGCCATGGCTTTGGTCACTACATAAGGACCCACGCCTTTCAGGCCGCGCGGACCGCGCATAGCGTCAGCACCGAACACCTGATAGCGCGGTGAACCACCGCCGGAACCGGCGATCAGCCCCACGCGCGGATTGTTCTGATACTGCTCGTCAGTCAGGCCTGAATCTTTGACCGCTTCCGCCATAGAAAGATAGGCGTAAATAGAGGCATCACTCATGAAACGCACGATTTTGCGATCGATGAGCCCGTTGGTATCCAGTTTGACGTTGCCCCACACGTGGCTGCGCATACCGGCTTCTTTCATCTCTTCAGAGAAAGTGATACCGGAACGGCCTTCACGCAGAGAAGCCAGCACTTCCTGCTGGTTATTACCAATGCTGGAAACGATACCCAGGCCAGTAATCACTGCACGTTTCATTCAATAGTCCTCATTCCACATCTTTTTGGATTGACGTGCACTCTAGCGTACAGTTGTACGCCGAACAAGTCCGATCAGCCATTTCCTTTTGTAAATTTGCGTCATGTGACGCCACTCGCTAAAATCGCGCCACTGCCTGAAAAATGAGCCTTTCCCGTGAAATTATCCCCGGTTGAACACGCGCAATTAACCTGGAACGATCAGGGTACACCTGTTTCCCGAGCGTTCGATGATGTCTACTTCTCTAACGATAATGGACTGGAAGAGACCCGCTATGTGTTTCTCGGCGGTAATCAGCTGCCGCAGCGTTTCAGCACGCATACGCGCGATCTGTTTATTGTGGCGGAGAGCGGCTTTGGCACCGGTCTGAACTTTCTCACGTTATGGCAGGCGTTCGATCAGTTTCGCGCGCAGCAGCCTGCTGCGGCGCTGCAGCGGCTGCACTTTATCAGCTGTGAAAAGTATCCGCTAACGCAGGCCGATCTCGCTGCCGCGCAGGCGCGCTGGCCGGAGCTGGCGCCGTGGGCAACGCAGCTGCAGCAGCAGTGGCCATCGGCGCTGCCCGGCTGTCAGCGGCTGCTGTTTGACGGTGGACGGGTTACGCTTGATCTCTGGTTTGGCGACATTAATACGCTGATATCAGAGTTTGATGAGAGCCTGCAGGGTCAGGTTGACGCCTGGTTCCTGGACGGCTTTGCGCCGTCTAAAAATCCGGATATGTGGACCCCGGCGCTGTTCAGCGCTCTGGCACGGCTGGCACGTGCCGGAGGAACGCTGGCGACCTTTACCGCTGCGGGTTTTGTCAGGCGTGGCCTGCAGGAAGCGGGATTTACCATCAGTAAACGTAAAGGCTTTGCGCATAAGCGCGAAATGCTGACCGGCACGCTGGCGCATGCGGTGCCGCTGCCAGCCGTGCAGCCGTGGTATGCGCGGCCTGCAGCAGCGGGCCAGGATGTCGCCATCATTGGCGGCGGCGTCGCCAGTGCGCTGCTGGCGCTGGCATTACTGCGCCGCGGCTGGCGCGTGACGCTCTACTGCGCCGATGAGGCCCCGGCACTGGGTGCATCCGGCAACCGTCAGGCAGCGCTCTACCCCTTACTGAACCAGCACGATCCCGCGCTGGCGCAGTTTTTCCCCGCCGCTTTCAGCTTCGCGCGTCGTCTTTACGATAGCCTGCCGGAGCGTGCTGAACAGAGCTGGTGCGGAGTGCTGCAGCTGGCGTGGGATGAAAAAAGCGCCGATAAGATTGCGCAGATGCTGGCCCTGGCGCTGCCGGCGGAGATCGCTTACGGCGTCTCACCGGCCGAGGCGGAGCAGCTGGCGGGCGTTGCGCTGGGTATGGGCGGCATCTGCTATCCGCGTGGCGGATGGATCTCCCCTTCCCAGCTTACCAGCAACCTGCTGGATCAGGCGCAGACGCAGGGTCTGCACCAGCACTGGCTGCACCGGGTTACGCAGCTGACGCCGCATGAAAACGGCTGGACGCTGCACTTTTCCGACCGGGCTGATGTGCAGCATCAGAATGTCGTACTGGCCAACGGGCATGCGCTGCGGACGCTGGAACAGAGCCAGGATCTGCCGGTCTACCCGGTCGCAGGCCAGGTAAGCCATGCGCCCTCATCAGCCGCGCTGGCAAACCTGCAGAGCGTGCTCTGTTACGATGGTTATCTGACACCCGTCAGCCCGACGTTTGGCACCCACTGCATCGGCGCCAGCTATCATCGCGGTGACACCGCGACCGCTTTTCGTGCCGATGATCAGCAGAGCAACCGTCAGCGTCTGATGGCGTGCCTGCCGCAGGCCGCCTGGCCGCAGCAGGTTGATCTCAGTGATAACGAGGCGCGGACTGGCGTGCGCTGCGCCACGCGCGATCATCTGCCCATGAGCGGCGGCCTGCCAGACTACGCTGCCACGCTGGCGCAGTATGCTGACCTGCCGGGACAGCGCGCCCGCGGGGAGAAGATTGCTGAAGCCCCGCACTATCACGGGCTGTTCGTGCTGGGGGCGCTGGGATCGCGCGGGCTCTGCAGCGCGCCGCTGGCAGCTGAAGTGCTGGCGGCACAAATGAGCGGTGAGCCGCAGCCGCTCGATGCCGCAACGCTGGCGGCGCTGAATCCGAACCGCTACTGGGTGCGTAAATTGCTGAAGGGAAAAAAGGCGGGGCGCTGAGAGCCGGGGCGAAAAGTCGCCCCGCGCATCAGGCGGTCTGACGTGCCTGACTAAACAGGTTATCCCACATGCCGACCACCAGCGCCTGATCGCGTGGCGAGAGTTCACCGGCGGCGATAGCATTCTGCAGGCTCCGGGAGACGACAATCTGCAGCGCTTCCGGCGTGTGTTCGCCGCTCTGCTCAATTTCCGCAACCGCCAGCGTCAGATGGCCGCGCAGATAACCGCTGGCAAACAGCTCATCATCACTGGCGTGATCGACCATATCGTCAATCAGCGCCAGAATGCGGGACTCAAATTCTACGATCATCTCTCATTCCTTTCATTTTAAGCAGGCGAATTAAAGCATTTCCGGCCACGGAAACTGCGCTGCAGTGAGCGCTGGCGTACCATAATAGCGGTTCAGCGCCGCAATAAACTGTGCCGGGCGAGCCGGGATCCCCTGCTCCAGATAGTGCATCACCTGGGCATGGACCCGGCGCTGAAACGCAATGCGATCGGGTTCACAATCGCCTTCGAGATTGTCACAGCTGACATTAAAGGGGAAGTCCGCCGCAACGCAGAATAGCCACTCCAGCGCCTGCGGTTTTACTTCAACCGCTTCAAACTGGCTCTGCGTCTGCGCATCACGCCCGTCGGGGCAGTACCAGTAGCCAAAATCAACCTGCTGCCGACGCGCGTCGCCCGCAATACACCAGTGCGAAATTTCATGCAGCGCGCTGGCGTAAAATCCATGGGCAAAAACTACGCGGTGCCAGGGTGATTCCGCATCTGCCGGAAGATAAATCGGTTCATCATCGCCTTTAATTAGACGTGTCTTAAAAGTCTCAGCAAAGCAGCCGTCGAAGATGTCGATCAGCTGCTGATAGTGGTGTTCTGTCGGCATAGTCATCTGTCAGTTAATCATCTGGCGCCATTGTCGCACCGGCGGCACGATTTGACGAGTCGGTTTATCCTGCGGCAAACCAGGCCAGTAGCTCAGCCCCGTGGCTGTCCCACAGCAGTTTGGCGCTCATGACCGCAGAAACGGTCACAACCATCGGGCGGATCAGCCGCTGGCCACGGCTCAGCACCAGCCGCGCACCCAGCCGCGCCCCGATAAATGCGCCGAGCAGCATCACTACGCCGGTTCCCCACACCAGTTTGCCGCCAAACATAAAGAACAGCAGGCTGGCGAAGTTGGAGGTGAAATTCAGCACCTTAGCATGCGCCGTCGCTTTGGCGAGATTGAAACCGCAAAGCGTGACAAAGGCGAGCGCATAGAAGGAGCCGGCTCCCGGACCGAAGAAGCCATCATAGAAGCCCACACAGCCGCCGCCCACCAGCGCAAACGCCACGCCCTGCAGACGATGCTCGCGATCCACCTCTCCCAGACGCGGCATCAGCAGGAACCAGAGTCCGATGGCGATAAGCAGCAGCGGCAGGATCTGACGCAGAATATCCGCCTGAATATGCTGGATCAGCAGCGTGCCGCCGACCGCGCCGAGAAACGTCATCGCGATGTTCAGCCGCTGGTCACGCAGGTTTACGGCGCCACGGCGGACAAAATAGAGGCTGGCGGAGAAAGAGCCGCCAACCGACTGCAGCTTGTTGGTCGCCAGCGCCTGTGCCGGTGACAGCCCGGCCGCCAGCAGCGAAGGAACGGTCAGCAGTCCACCGCCGCCGGCAATGGAGTCGATAAAAGCGGCCAGTATGGCAACAAAAAACAGTACGCCAAGGATAAGCGGGCTGACGATAAAAAGGTCCATTTCACTTCTCGCAGCAGGTAGCAGACAAGCCCGGCGCGGGGCAATAGCCGTTGCGCGCCGGGAGAGGTACTCAGAGCCGGTGGTTATCCAGCAGCGCCTGGCAGGATGGCGGCAGCGGCGGCGGGGCTTTTTTTACCGGCGGCGTGCTGCCGGGCTTTTTCGGCAGGAACCAGCTCTCAAGCTCTGCACCGCAGCCGTCGCCCGGCGGCGGTGGCGCCTGATCTTCACACTCCAGGCTGCCGGCCGGACAGCGCAGGCGCACATGCATATGCGCCCGATGCGCAAACCACGGGCGAACTTTATGCAGCCACTCGCGATCGCTGCCGGCATCGGCGCAAAGCTGTTTTTTGATCGCCGGATTCACAAAAATTCGCGCGACGTCGCTGTCTTTCGCGGCCAGCTTGATCAGGCTATCAATCTGCGGCTGCCAGTGACGGGCGATCACCTGTTTATCATCCGGCGCCACCAGATCCAGCGGCTGCGGCTTCAGCAACTGCTGTGCGCTCCAGCGGGTTTTTGGCAGCTGCAGCCAGATATCCACATCCAGTCCGGTCTGATGACTGGCGTGGCCGCTGCTGAAACGTCCACCCGCCGCCATTCCCATATCGCCAATCAGCACCTGCCCCAGATGAAGCTGACGGGTGCGGGTGCTGAGGCGCTCAATAAAGGCGATCAGATCGGGATGACCATAGTAGCGGCGCTGGTCCTGACGCATGACCTGATAGGCCGGTGCATCAAGCGGCAGCGCCTGTGCGCCAATGATACAGCCATTGGCGAAGCCGCCAATCGACTGCGGCGCCCCGGAAACCGGGTGCTGGATCTGCTGCCACGGCGTGGCGGCAACGGCGGCCGCGCTACCCAGCAGCGCGGCGAAAGTGAGCAGAGCGCGGCGCATCATCAGGCTCACCAGCGCGGTACGCTGCTGTTAACGTCAGCGTTTTGCCCGCGCTGGCGTAACAGGTGATCCATCAGCACAATCGCCATCATCGCTTCGGCAATGGGCACGGCGCGAATGCCGACGCAGGGATCGTGACGCCCTTTGGTGATCATCTCCACCTCCTCCCCCGTGCGGGTAATGGTGTTACCCGGTACGGTAATGCTGGAGGTCGGTTTCATCGCCAGGTTGGCGCTGATGGTCTGCCCGCTGCTGATGCCGCCGAGGATGCCGCCGGCGTGATTGCTCTGAAAGCCGCTGGCGCGGATTTCGTCGCGATGCTCGCTGCCGCGCTGGTTAACGACGGCAAAGCCATCGCCAATCTCTACGCCTTTAACGGCGTTGATGCTCATCAGCGCATGCGCCAGATCGGCATCGAGGCGATCGAACACCGGCTCACCGAGGCCCGGTGGCACGTTTTCCGCCATCACGGTCACTTTCGCGCCGATAGAATCGCCCTCTTTCTTCAGGGCGCGCATCAGCGTATCCAGCGCCTCCAGCTTGCTGGCGTCCGGACAGAAAAACGGATTCTCTTCAACGATGCTCCAGTCTTTCAGCTCACAGGCGACGTCGCCAATCTGCGCCAGATAGCCACGCACTACGATACCGTGCTGCTGCTGCAGATATTTTTTGGCGATGGCACCGGCGGCCACGCGCATAGCGGTTTCGCGTGCTGAGGAGCGTCCGCCTCCGCGATAATCGCGCAAACCATACTTCTGCTCATAGGTGTAATCTGCGTGGCCGGGCCGGAACAGATCTTTAATCGCGCCGTAATCCTGCGAACGCTGATCGGTGTTCTCGATTAACAGGCCGATAGAGGTGCCGGTAGTGACCCCTTCAAACACACCAGACAAAATTTTCACCTGATCCGGCTCGCGACGCTGGGTGGTATAGCGCGAGGTGCCGGGACGGCGGCGATCGAGATCGTGCTGGATATCGGCTTCAGTCAGCGGAATACCGGGCGGCACGCCGTCAACGATGCAGCCCAGCGCAAGACCGTGCGACTCGCCAAACGTAGTAACGCGAAAAAGTTGTCCAATGCTGTTTCCGGCCATGATGGCTCCTTGTTGCCATAGTGCGGGCGCTCAGGCGCGCCGCAAATTAATCTTTAAAAAAGGAGAAATGGTGCTGCGCCGCCACGATCTGATCGCGCGTCAGCATAAAGACGCCGTCGCCGCCGTTATCAAACTCCAGCCAGGTGAAAGGCACGTCAGGATATTGCTCAATCATATGCACCATGCTGTTGCCGACTTCGCAAATCAGCACGCCCTGCTCGCTGAGATAGTCAGGCGCACAGGCGAGAATGCGGCGTACCAGCTTCAGGCCATCGCTGCCAGCCGCCAGGCCAAGTTCCGGTTCATGATGATATTCGCCAGGCAGATCGCCCATATCTTCCGCATCCACGTACGGCGGGTTGGTGACGATCAGGTCATATTTTACCGGTGGCAGGTTGCGGAACAGATCGGCGCGAATCGGCGTGACGTGATGCAGCAGGCCATGCTCTTCAATGTTTTGTTCCGCCACCGCCAGCGCGTCGTGGGAGATATCGACCGCATCCACTTCCGCTTCAGGAAAGGCATAGGCGCAGGCGATAGCGATGCAGCCGCTGCCGGTACACATATCCAGAATATGCTGTGGCTGGCCGGGGATCAGACCCGCAAAGCGGTTTTCAATCAGCTCGCCAATGGGTGAGCGCGGAACCAGCACCCGTTCGTCTACGTAGAACTCATGTCCGCAGAACCAGGCTTTGTTGGTCAGGTAAGCGACCGGAATACGTTCATTCACGCGGCGGATCACCCGCTCAACGATACGGTGCCGTTCACTGGCGGTCAGGCGCGCATTGCGCATATCTTCAGGAATATCGAGCGGCAGCCACAGAGTGGGCAGAACCAGCTGGACCGCTTCGTCCCAGGGATTATCCGTGCCGTGACCGTACCAGATGCCAGCCGCTGAAAAACGGCTGACGGCCCAGCGCAACATATCCTGAATAGTGTGCAGTTCGTTTACTGCCTCATCGACGAAAATCTTGTCCACGTAGCCCTCCGCAGGCCATAAAATCAATCGGCCGATAGTTTGCCATGAAGCGGGCCAGAATTCAGCGCAGCGAGGCGAAAAAGCTGACATTTGTCAGCGCTTAGCGGTAAGGTAACAGCCCGGTAAACTGCAACGTTGAAAGAATTTTCCCGCCATGAGTAAAAAGACGCCGCTGAACGACGACGATCAGGCGCTGTTTCGTCAGTTAATGATCGGGACGCGTAAGCTGAAACAGGACACTATCGTACATAAACCTGCGGTTAAAACCCGGGAAGTCCCGCTGAAACGTCTGCTTTCCGAACAGGCTGACAACAGCCACTATTTTTCCGATGAGTTTCAGCCGCTGCTCTCCAGCGACGGGCCGGTGCGCTATGTCCGTGCTGACGTCAGCCACTATGAACTGAAGAAGCTGCGTCGCGGTGACTACACGCCGGAAATTTTTCTCGACCTGCACGGGCTGACGCAGATGCAGGCGAAGCAGGAGCTGGGCGCGCTCATCGCCGCCTGCCGCCGCGAACATATTTTTTGCGCCAGCGTCATGACCGGCCACGGAAAACATATTCTTAAACAGCAGACGCCGCTATGGCTGGCGCAGCACCCGCATGTGATGGCGTTTCACCAGGCACCTAAAATGTTCGGCGGCGACGCCGCACTGCTGGTGCTGATTGAGGTAGAAGAGTGGCAACCGCCCGAACTGCCTTAGCAGATGAGGTGGCAGGTTGCAGCAAGGCGGCAAGCAAATGAATCCCCGGGAGCTTACATCAGTAAGTGACCGGGGTGAAGGCGCGCAGCCAGTGCAGCTGCAGCCTGTACGCGCGTATTCCCCGAAATAATTCAGGTTGCAGCAAGGCGGCA